>NZ_JAUSQX010000001.1 GCF_030811535.1 Trueperella bonasi
CGAAGGATTTGCGTGAACTACCGAGCAAAATGTTGGAAGAAAGCTATGAAATAGTTGAGGGCATTCACATTCGAGCCGTGCCGGCGCCGGGCCACACAGAGGGCTCAACGGTCTTTCTTTTGGAGGCCGATCCTACTCCTGATAGGGAAGGTGCAATGATGAGCACCGGGCAAACCGAGCAGATTATGTTGTCAGGTGACGTGTTGTTCAATAACGGGGTTGGCCGAACAGATCTTGCCGGCGGTGACCCGGAGGAAATGGCGGCAACACTGCGACTTCTTGTACAGATCATTAAACCGGAAACGTACGTATTTCCCGGTCATGGCCCCTTTACCACCATGGGCCGGGAGGTGCGTCACAACGCATACTTGCACCATGCCATGAGGTAAGACACTCGCTGATTCGGCGATTTGGCGCCAAAGATGGAACAATAGGCGCATGGCAAAAATCGCACCTATCTCCGGATTTCCAGAATGGCTACCCGCCGGTCGAATCATCGAACAACAGGTGATTGACCTCTTACGGCAGACCTTTGAGCTTCATGGCTTTTCAGGAATTGAAACTCGTGCGGTTGAGCCCGTAGAGCGCCTGCTGTCAAAGGGAGAGACATCTCAGGAAATCTATCTGCTTCGCAGGCTTCAAGACGAGGCCGGCACAGATTCCCAGCTCGGGCTCCACTTCGATTTAACGGTGCCACTTTCTCGTTATGTTTTAGAAAACGCCGGGCACCTCGATTTCCCATTCCGCCGTTATCAGATTCAAAAAGTCTGGCGTGGTGAACGTCCACAGGACGGTAGATTCCGAGAATTTTTACAGGCGGATGTGGACGTCGTCGGACAAGATTCCCTCGCTTTTCACCACGAAATCGAACTGCCGCTTGTGATGATCGAAGCGCTAGCGAAGTTACCGATCCCACGCGTGCGTATTCAGGCATCGAACCGGAAAGTGGCGCAGGGCTTTTACGAGGCCATCGGCATCGAGGCTGTTGACGAAACACTTCGCATCATGGATAAGCTCGATAAGGTCGGGCCGAGAGTTGTTGTGCAGATGCTTGCTGAGGGCGTGGGCGCAACGGCTGACCAGGCTGAGTTGGCTCTCAAACTTGCAGAAATTACCGGCGCCGATGCGCAAGTGGCTGATCGCGTTCGCGCACTTGGCTATCACAGTGAACTTCTTGATGAAGGGCTTCAAGAGCTTGTCGACCTTGTTGAAGGCGCAAACGAGTTGATTCCAGGATCCTTGATTGCAGATCTCAGCATTGCTCGCGGTCTTGATTACTACACGGGCTCGGTTTACGAGTCCACTTTGGAAGGCCACGAAGATCTTGGATCTGTGTGCTCGGGTGGGCGGTACGATTCGCTCGTCTCCGATGGTAAAAAGACCTATCCCGGAGTTGGTTTATCGATCGGTGTCTCGCGCATCCTTGCACGAGTGATCGGCGGCGATCTAGTCGTGCCATCGCGGAAGGTTCCCACCACTGTTCTCGTTTCCGTTTCTGATGAATCAGATCGGATGCGCGCACAAAAGACCGCGCGAGCATTGCGCGCTCGTGGCATCAGCGCTGAGGTGTCCGCGAATTCGGCTAAGTTTGGAAAACAGATTCGGTATGCAGATCGGCGCGGAATTCCATACGTCTGGTTTTCAATGGACGCGGGCGAACAAGTAAAAGATATTCGCTCAGGCGAACAGGTAATCGCCGATCCTGATACGTGGATGCCACCCGCAGCCGATCTGAAACCTGAACTCCTTTCCGGCAAGGGCGCGAATGACTGAGGATTTCCACATCCCTCAATCAAGGGTGAGCCAAGTGCTCAGACCCTTTCGAGATTCGGCTGTCAAACTGGAGTTCCCGATGCCCGTTGGGGATGCGGCAGAGGCTGCACTCGTTCGTCAGGACGTCCTAAACCAGCTCGATGACTATGTGATTCCGCGACATGAATCTTTGGAAGCCCCGCTGCTTGCAGTGTTCGGCGGCTCTACCGGTTCGGGTAAATCGACTCTGATTAATTCGATCCTTGGTGAAGTGGTTGCGCTGGCTTCAGCGATCCGACCCACGACGCGGCGGCCGCTTCTATTGTTCAATCCCGACGACGAACACTGGTTTACCGATAGGCGTATATTTCCGACGCTGGCACGGGTTACCTCGCATGGCCCAAATGATCTCGAATCTACGGGGCAGGCTGGCAACGAATTGGAAGTTCGCGCAACGCAGCTCGTTCCACCCGGTATAGCTTTCCTTGATTCGCCCGATATCGATTCGGTTGTGGTGGAAAACCGTCAGCTCGCCGCTCAGTTCCTGGCTGCGGCTGATCTTTGGGTTTTTGTGACGACGGCGGCCCGCTATAGTGATGCAATCCCGTGGGCGATGCTCGATGATGCTGCCGAACGCAACGTCGTCACAGCAATAATTCTCAACCGCGTACCCGCCGGAACGGGCGCCGAAGTACGGCAAGATCTAGATCGAATGCTTCGTGAACGAGGTCTTGAACAGGCGCCCCTATTCATGCTCTCCGAGCAAAGCCTTGACGAGTACGGCCGGGTTTCACAAGCGGACGTGGCACCAATTCGTGGTTGGTTGGAGGGGCTGGCAGCCGATGCGCTCTTGCGCAGTTCGGTTGCCAGGCAGACATTGTGGGGCACGGTTCGTACCATCGCCGCTCATGGCGAGTTTCTACTTAACGAATACGATCATCAGATCGCGGGAACTGAATCGTTGCGCTGGGACGTTAATTCAGCTTTTGAGTGCGCTCTTAACAATGTTTCACATCACCTTTCCGATGGGACCATGCTACGTGGCGAGGTTGTGCAACGTTGGCAGGACGTTGTAGGTACCGGAGAGTGGGCGCGCAAGCTTGAAAAGGGAGTTTCGGCCCTTCGCGATCGGGTTTCAGCATTTTTCCGAACACCGGTCGATACTGCGCCCGTTGAAGAAGCAATTGAAGATAGTCTGCACACGTTAATCGTCAGCGAGGCACAGCTAGCGAATGTGACTGTGCAAGACGCATGGAACCATGGAATTGCACGCGAATTAGTCTCCGGAGCTTTAGAACAACAGCGCTCGGATCAAGAGCGCAACGAGTCTGCAGCCACCCTATTAAGACATTGGCACAACGATCTTATTGCGATGATCCGTGCCGAGGGTGGCGAAAAACGAATGACCGCCCGCGCTTTAGCGCTCAGCGTTAACGCCATTGGCACAGTGCTCATGATCGTTATTTTTGCTTCAACTGGCGGGCTCGTGGGCGGCGAAATAGCGGTGGCCGGTGGCACGGCCGTCATCGCGCAGCGGGTGCTCGAAGCTATCTTTGGCGATGACGCCGTGCGCCGGATGGCCAAGCAAGCGCGCCAAAATCTGGAACAGAGATTGTCCGAATATTTTGCTGTCGATAAAAACGTATGGCTCGAAATGATTGACCAATTGCGAATTAGCCACGAGCTCCGAGACGAATATGCACAGGCGTTTACGCACTTAGCCGATGCGGTAGATGCCGATGGGAGAAGTTTATGAGCCTCACAGAACAGATTGGTGATCTGCATGCCGCACTCGATATCGCAAAAAAGAAAATGCCCGGCATCATCGGCCAGTCAGAAGATGTACTAGACAAATCGATCAAGCGACGGTCGATCGGCGCTGACTTAACGGTGGTGGCCCTAGCTGGCGCCACGGGATCTGGAAAATCTTCGTTGCTGAATGCTCTGGTAGGCCAGGAGATTTCACCTTCGAGCGCCATTCGCCCCACGACCTTAGAGCCGATCGCGGTTTCGAATACCAACGCAAACGATCTGCTTGATTGGCTTGATATCAACGACCGGCATGAAGCCGAACTGACGAATAACGGAGGTCTCGTTCTCATCGACCTTCCAGATATCGACTCGACCCAATTCGTTCATCGCGATACGGCGAAGCGGCTGACGGCGCTGGTCGACGTCGTCGTGTGGGTTCTTGACCCCCAAAAGTACGCTGACGCCGTCCTCCACGAAGATTATTTATCAAACTTGGCCGAGCACGCGTCCACGACAATCGTCGTACTAAACCAAGCCGACCGCCTGGACGATCCCACATTGACCGCGGTCATCGACGATGCCGGCAGACTTTTAGCTGACGACGGGCTACAAGTTGATGTCATCCCGACATCGGCGCTTACGGGCCGGGGATTGGTAAAACTTTGGGACCACATCGAACTTATCGTCAAAGCCAAAACGGCCGCGGATGAACGCCTTGCCGCTGATATGAGAACCTGCGGGCGGAACATGATTGGCGCAATACACGCTGACGGTGGCCAGCACCCGCGCACTGCCCAAAAACTGAATTTCGAACCCGTGGCACAGGCGTTAGCCGCGGCAGGGGGCGCCGACGTCGTCGCAAAGGCATCGGCCGCTTCCTATCGCAAACGAGCTCGCGAGGCGACCGGATGGCCAGTCACACGCTGGCTTGCCGAACGCAAGATTGACCCACTGAAGCGCTTACGGCTAGTTGGGAATACCGAAGCGGTAACCGGTGCGCGTGGATTCGTCTCTCCAGCACTCGCCACGGCCGCGGACACCCAAGCCCGGCGCTTTGTTGACGCGGCCACCTCCCACTTGCCGCGACTTTGGGCTAAAGACGTCAAGGACGAGATGGGCGAGGGAGTCGACAATTACTTAGCGCGCATCGACGAAGTGATTTCCGAAACTAATCTCGAAGCAACACGACGCCCGCTGTGGTGGATAGTTGTCAATCTTTTGCAGTGGCTAGCACTGATCGTGGCAATCGTAGGCGGGGCTTGGCTCTTCCTTTTAATCTTTGCCGACACCCTCCAATTGCAACTCGGCGAACCACCGGCATGGGGGATATTTCCCACGCCCATCATCATGCTGATATCGGGTCTTCTATCCGGCTGGCTCCTGGCACTTCTTGGCCATACCCTGGCAAGCTCGGGTGAGCGACATACCCGCGAGCGAGTGCGCCGGCGTCTGCGCGGCGCAATCGAGGAAGATGCACGCGCTGAATTGCTCGTCACGCTCGAAACTGAACGCCAAACCTACGAGCATTTATACACGCTTCTCGGATCGCTCACGCGGGCCAGCCGCTAGCGCAAATTTCTCCGCTTCCGGCCAGCTCCACGGCGCTCCTCGCCAAACCTCCGATCGGCACGATGTTTGCGAATTGGCCGGCCGCTCGTTCTGCGAGGGCCAGTATCCCGCGAGATGTTAAGATTTCGACCCGACACCTTCGCGTTCGCAATCCGCTTTTGGGTTCTCGAATCAATTTCTTTTTCGATCTCAACGAGCGAAAATGTCGGGAAAATATCGATTCGGCCAAGCTGGGAACCATCTAGGCCACCCTCACCGGTGATCGCCCCAACAATTGCGCCAGGAGATACTCCATCACGCCGGCCGACTTCAACGCGATACATTGTGCCATCGCCGTCGAACGTCCGCGGCTTATTTTTGGATCGGCGCTTATCGCGTTCGTCGCGGCTATCAAATGATGCCGTCAACGTGTCTGGTTCATCATCGGATTGTGGGCCTGGATCACGCACACCAAGTGCTAGGAGTGCAGCAATCAGATCTTCGGGCGACAACCCTTCTTCTGATTGTATTTGTTCGGTTCTAAATTCATCGATGACTTCGCGGTAAACTGATAGGCGTCCGATTTGATAGCGGTCTTTGGCTTGATTAACGAGGCGACGAGCTCGCAGGCGGGATACTTCCGCTGGAGTAGGAAGTTCGACCTGAGTCATCTGCGCACCGGTGATCTGTTCGATGCGGCGCAGGCGCGAGCGTTCACGTGGAGTAACAAACGTCAAAGAAATACCTGCCCGGCCGGCGCGCCCCGTGCGTCCGATCCGGTGAACATAGGTGTCTACTTCCCGCGGTACGTCGTAGTTGACAACGAGGCCAATACGTTCGACGTCGAGCCCGCGCGCTGCCACATCGGTAGCGACCAAAACATCCAAGGTTCCCGATCTTAGCCGCTCGACGAGCTTTTCACGATCCTTTTGCTGGACGTCGCCAGAAAGAGTCGCGGCTTGTACTCCTCGAGTTGACAGCTCGATAGCTAGCTCTTCTGCGGTAGCTCGTGTGCGCACGAATACCAGAGCGGCCTCGGCATCCGTCGTCGCTAAAACTCGCGCAAGAGCTCCAATTTTGTGCCGAGAAGGCACGACGGCGAATGTTTGCGTAATCGTTTCAATAGTTGAGGCCGGGGGAGTAACCGTAATTTCTACCGGATCTGACATATGGTTGCGGGCAACGTGGCGAATCTGCTTGGGCATAGTAGCGGAAAACAGAGCGGTGATACGTTCTTCAGGCAGATCTGAAGCGATCTTTTCAACATCTTCGGCGAAACCCATCCGGAGCATCTCGTCGGCCTCATCGAGAACGAAATAACGAACCCCATCCAATTTAAGCGCTTCACGATCGATAAGATCCATGATTCGCCCCGGGGTACCAACGACGACCTGCGCGCCATCGCGAATCTTCCCGATCTGCGGCCCATAGGGCGATCCTCCGTAGACGGCAACCACGCGCAAGCCGGTAGTTTGGGAGGCAAAATCGTCAATTGCGTCTGCGCCTTGGACAGCCAGTTCTCGCGTGGGTGCCAAGACGAGAGCCTGGACTTGATGAAGATCCGGATCAACGTGCGTGATCATAGGAAGTGCGAAGGCGGCAGTCTTACCAGTTCCGGTTTGGGCTACGCCGACGACGTCACGCCCGTCGAGTAGTGGCGGTATCGCCTCGGTTTGGATCGGAGTTGGAGTTGTGTATCCCATCTTGGTGATGGCGGATAAAATATTTTCGGGCAGATTCAGCCCAGCAAAAGTAGTCATAATCCCTAAGTGGTGTGGAGGCAGCGATCCGGAATGGATGTGTGCCGCGGTAGTCATCGGTGCCCGTGAGCCGCTTAACACATCACAACACGTACAGCTTAGGAAGAGCGGCATGGGCCTGGCACTTTTCGCGCCGCTAGAATTCTACTGGGAAGCAGTGTTCATTGGCACTGACTCGGGCGTGACTTCGAGCACCCGCCTAGTAACACCGAGTCCAATAGCCAAAATTCCGCACATGAGTGCGATGACCGCGGCGAAGGCGAGGTGTTGGAAACTAACGGTAGCTGCAAAGACGACTCCGCCCCAGGCCACCAGTAATGCGCCGCCCATTGTGTCAGCTAGCGAGAGAGCCGAGGAAGCCATCCCGTGCTTTTCGGGTGGAGTGATGCTCAATCCGTGAACTGTGAGCGCGGGGTAAACCGCTCCGATACCAAATCCGGCAACGAGCCAGCCAAAAAGGGCGAACAAGCCGTGTACGGATGGGAATACGGCGACAATCGTAGCCAGAGTACCCAACAGTTGAATCGAGGTTCCAAGAAAAGGTAAACGTGCACGTGCGGCGGGTGATTTTACGCGCCCCTGTACCCAGGATCCGATTGCCCAGGTTATTGACCCGCTCGTCATAATCAGGCCGGCTTGCGTGGGGCCCCAGCCGTGAACTTCTTTGAGCATGAGGGGTAGGAAAATTTCGGTGGCAATATATGCGCCATTAACGATGCCTCGCAGGAGAACCGTGGCCGGTAAGCCCGGCGCTGCAATGAGGCTACCCTTTGGCAAGAGCGGCCTCACTAAACCAAATGCCAAGGCGGTGAGGACGACGACGGCTGCTACAACGTGCCAGCCAAACGCGTTCTCGCGCACACCCGATAAGATTTGGATGCCGGCAACCGTGATACCCGTCGTCGCCCCAAAAAATATCACCCTGCGCTGGCGGCCAAACGGCTTTGGCGGATGAAGGTCATGGAACTTACGAAATTGGATCACGAGCAAAGGCAAA
The DNA here is from genome assembly GCF_030811535.1 of Trueperella bonasi. Taxonomy (GTDB): domain Bacteria; phylum Actinomycetota; class Actinomycetes; order Actinomycetales; family Actinomycetaceae; genus Trueperella; species Trueperella bonasi. The sequence continues at coordinate 7,810 of NZ_JAUSQX010000001.1, forward strand.
ATCAATAAAATCAAAAACGGCACAATGCCGAAAACCAGGCGCCAATTGAGATGCTCAACGAAAAGCCCCGCAATAAATGGCCCAATGAGAGAGGGAACAACCCAAGCGGCAGAGAACCACGCAAAAATTCGCGGTTGTCGCGAAGGAGCTACATAGTTGCCAACGAACACGTAAAGCGGAACTATCATCAGGCCGCCGCCAAGTCCTTGGATCCCTCGACCAAGTACGATCACTTCGATATTCGGTGCGCAAGTTGCAATAGTTAAACCGGCAACAAAGAGACCTATTCCGGTGTACAGCGAGGGTTTTGGGCCCTTTGCATCAGTCCATGGGCCAGCAAGGGCAGTTGTCATCATCTGCGTGGCCAACGCGATACCCGAAGCTAAAGCATATAAATGCTGACCATTGAGAATGTCGACCACGAAGGGCATCGCCGTAGCCACCGCAAGCGTTTCAAAAGCAACGAGGCTGATGAGGGTGACTGCGAGGATCGTGAGCCATTGCTCGAGACTTCGAGGGATCTTTCGCCTTGTTTTATTTCTCACGCAAGAATCATGCCACACGATGTTGGAAACGCAACTGCCCGCAGGTGTGATCTTCGAGCTAGTGAAGCGTAAAGTGGAAGTGCTGGCCGCCCGTCTCGCGGCTGGCAGCGTCCGCTCGTCTCGCGGGTGATTTTTAGGAAAGAGGTAAGTGTGCTCCGCACTCGTATGGCAGGTTCCCTGCGCAAAGAAGATATTGGTTCCACCGTCACGCTGACCGGCTGGGTAGACCGCCGTCGAGATCACGGAGGCATCGCTTTCATCGATTTACGTGACGCATCTGGAATCGCTCAGGTGACGATACGTGAAGAAGTGGCGCACGAATTGCGCTCCGAATACGTTGTCAAGGTTACCGGCACCGTCAACGAACGCCCGGATGGAAATGCGAATGCCTCGATCCCAACCGGTGATGTCGAAGTGGAGGCGACGGACGTCGAGGTTCTCAATTCGGCTGCCGCTCTTCCATTTCAAGTCTCGGATCACGCCGAGGATTCTGGCTCGGTTAACGAAGAAGTGCGCCTGAAGTATCGGTATCTTGATCTTCGCCGATCTGCTCAACAGCACGCCTTGCGCCTGCGCGCCAATGTGAACCAGGCGGCACGCCGCGTTCTTGACGATCACGACTTCGTCGAAATTGAAACGCCAACCCTCACGCGTTCGACCCCTGAAGGTGCTCGCGACTTTATCGTGCCTGCGCGCCTTTCACCCGGCTCTTGGTACGCCCTTCCGCAGTCGCCGCAACTGTTTAAACAATTGCTCATGGTGGGCGGCATGGAGCGCTACTACCAGATTGCACGTTGCTACCGAGACGAAGACTTCCGAGCCGACCGTCAGCCAGAATTTACCCAGCTTGATGTGGAGATGTCCTTCGTCGAGCAGGCTGATGTGATGGCGGTTGCCGAAGACGTGCTCAAAGAGATCTGGCAACTTATCGGCTACAAGATCGAGACGCCCATTGCGCATATGCCCTACCGCGAGGCGATGGAACGCTTCGGTTCCGATAAGCCGGACTTGCGCTTTGGTCAAGAACTCGTGGACCTTACCGAATACTTCAAAGACACTCCGTTCAGGGTATTCCAAAACGAGTACGTGGGCGCCGTCGTCATGCCGGGTGGGGCGGCACAGCCTCGCCGAGCTTTCGACAAGTGGCAGGAGTGGGCGAAAGCCCGCGGTGCAAAGGGGCTCGCATACGTCACGATTGCCGACGACGGCACGATGGGCGGCCCCGTATCAAAGAATATTTCCGACGCGGAACGCGAAGGTCTGGCCGAGGCAACCGGGGCAAAGCCGGGTGACGCCATCTTCTTCGCTGCGGGTAAAGCGGCTTCTTCACGTGACTTGCTCGGTGCTGCGCGTCTTGAGATCGGTAAGCGTTGTGGTCTGATTGACGAAGATGCTTGGTCGTTCGTATGGATTGTGGACGCACCTTTGTTCAAACCGACCTCCGAAGCCGAAGAGGAAGGCGATGTCGCAGTCGGCGGTGGGAAGTGGACGGCCGTACATCATGCTTTCACGTCTCCTAAACCTGAATGGATCGACACCTTCGATGAAAATCCTGGCGAGGCTCTCGCATCAGCGTATGACATCGTATGCAACGGTAACGAGATCGGCGGAGGCTCGATTCGTATCCACCGCGGCGATGTGCAAAAGCGCGTTTTCGACATCATGGGAATTGACGAGGAAACAGCGCAGACCCAATTCGGCTTCCTCCTTGAGGCATTCAAGTATGGCGCACCGCCGCATGGTGGTATTGCGTTTGGCTGGGACCGCATCGTCTCCTTACTTGTGAAGGCCAAGTCGATTCGCGACGTCATTGCCTTCCCGAAGATTGGCAATGGCTGGGATCCGCTAACCGATGCGCCCGCTCCGATCACACCGGAACAGCGCAAGGAAGCGGGCGTAGACGCAAAGCCGAAGAAGAAAGACGAGTAGTGCTTGGCGCGCATTCCGCTTTCTGGAGATTTGGCGCTTTCCGGCGCACCGGAAATGAAACCCAGCTGATAGAAGAGCCAGATCTGGCCATGGCGCTGATCGCCGGCCCGGATGGCAACACGCTGGTAGTTTACGGTGAACCGGAACGCGCCGTCGGCGACATGCGCCGCCTGCGCGGCAGTGAACACGATTTTGTGGAAACGATGATCAACCGCGAAACCTACGAGGCTTTAGACTCGAGCTTGCGCGAATACTACGGGCCGCATTGGGGCTATGCATGGGATTTTTTCTGGACGCAAACCCCTTTGAAACCCGTGGATCACTGCGAGCGCGTAGAGTTTTTGCGTGCTGGGTCTGCGCAGCTGAAGGCCGTTGAAAACGATGTTCGCAATGCTCTAATAGCCACTAACCCAATCACTGGGGCGATCGATCGGTTCGCGGATCTTGACTGGTTTATTTTGCGTGCTGACAACGGGGAAATCGTCACCGTCATGGGCGCAACCCAAGGTGAAGGCATGAGCTTTGAAGGTCTTGGCACGGTTCCAAAATATCGCGGACTCGGCTACGGTGGTGCCACGATGGTTGGGGCTGTTAATTTGGCGCTCCAGCTAGTTAACCACGTGCAGTTCGGCGTATGGGCCTGGAACATGGACGCAATGCGGCTTTATCGCAGGCTCGGCCTTAACCACGACGGCGCGCTGATCACCGGACGTACACTCCCATTTGATGACCTTCGGAGTAAGACGTGAGGAAAATAGGTTTACTAGCCGCTATCTTTGCTCTTGGTGGTTGCGCTTCCCAACCTCAAGCTGACTGGTCTGTGCCATTGGAACTCGGGGAGGACTATCCCCATATTGATGTCTTATCGATCGCTGAAGTTGAAAATTTCGCCGTCGTTCCCGTGTCGAATCAGGTTTACGGATTCGACACGGGCGCGGGCAAGTTGGCATGGACGGTATCGCTGGAGGCTGATATTTCGCATTGCGAGCCAGCCGGTGTGAACGTTCTGTGCCATACCGCCAGTCCACATGTCTATGCCTTTGACGCCAGTGGCAATAGCGCCGAATATACCAAGTTGGGCGTGGAATATAGTGGACCGGCAGGGCTCTACGTTGTTCGGACTGCAGAACCTGAATTTCAATTGCTTAATGTCGATCCCGAAATACCGGTTAATGATTTGGACACTGGAGATGTCATAGCTGTGCACGACGGTGTAACAGCCAAGCTCAATGATGGCACGCCGATTGAAAGATCCGCTGAAGGCACCTACCCCGAACCCTTTCAAGGTTTAGTTGAAAGTGGGGTGCTCTCGCAAGATTCGCTATGGCTCAATCCTCCTGCAGTCGCGCATTTAGGGCAGCCACTCATAGATGGGCATGTGATCATCGAAAGTGGAGCAATCCGGCCAGCTGCGGTGGAACCAACGACGGTGACGATTTTTGATCTTGATGGTACGGAAATAGATAGGCGCGTCATTGATCCGTCGCTTCACATGTCAGTAAACTCCAGCTGGTCAAGGGAAGATTTCTCACGGATCATCGATCGGGTTGAAAAGCTTGAGACAGATCATGCGTTCGTATTTTCAGCTGGAGAGGTCGTAGGGTTCGACCGCGTATTTAGCGGGTCTATTGCTCCGGCATACGCAAACGTTGAAGCACTCGAAGTTGATACGGGCAACCGGCTGAGTTTCGATCCGATCGCCCCCGAATCACTTGGCCTTTGGGTCGTTGAATACCCATATGTTTCAGTCTTTGGCGAGCAGGTGGCCGCAACATTCGACGTGACGACGGGGGAGAAGCTCATTGATGATGCTAAGTGCCAATGGACGGAAGACACAACTTACTGTTTCACCGCTGACGAGCTGTTTAAGATCGAATCCTTCTAGTGGACGATCTTGAATTTTTCATAGATTCGTTTCAGCGGCTTGGGCGCCCACCAATTCCATTTGCCGAGCAAGGTCATGGTTGCAGGCACGAGCAACATGCGAACCAGGGTCGCATCGATGATCACGATCAGCGCTAGCGCAACTCCAATCTGTTTGATCGCGAGCATCTCACCGAAGAGGAAACCGATGAACACGGCTACGATGATCGCCGCAGCGGAGGTAATGATCCGGCCGGAGCGCTGTAAACCTTTTTCGACGGCTGTATCGTTGTCTTCGCCGCTATCCCAGTATTCCTTGATCCGGGCAAGTAGGAAGACCTCGTAATCCATGGCTAATCCGAATCCGAAAGCGATCGCCGCGGCAACGACGAAGGTTTCCAAGCCGTTCGTCTGTGGCATTCCAAACAGGCCGTTGTCGAAAACGAATACGGTTGCGCCCATTCCCGCAACGAGCGAGAGTGTATTGATTAAAAGCGCCTTGAGTGGGGCCATGATCGAACCTGTCATCAAGAACAGCAGGATCAAGACGGCGAGCACGACGATTACGGCCGCTAATGGCGCTCCGTCAATGACCGATTGATTGAAGTCCATCTGCAATGCTGCTGAACCACCAACATAGGTTTCGTATCCCGGTTCGTAGTTGCGGATTTCTTCGACGACGTCGGTCACTTCGCTACCAACCTGATCTTGCGCTGGAACATAGAAATCTATTCGGGTTCCGCCATCGCCAAGAGGCTTTGGATCTGACACCCGTTCCACGCCGTCAAGATTTTCCACAAAGTTGGCAAGGTCAGTGGTTTGGGCCGGTGGAGCTTCGGCGACTATCGTGCCAGATGGCGAGGCAAAAGCGGGATATTCCTGCATCTGTTCATAAGCTTGGGCAGCATCCGAAGAAGCAGGCACGTATTCGATGAAGTTTGAACGCATCTGCAAATCGCGAACCGGAGCTGCCATGACAAGCAAAATGGCTGTAACCGCGATCAGGATCGGGATTGGACGATCGTGTACCCACTTTGCGAGCCGCGAGAAGAAACCTTCGTCCGAGGCCGAATCGCCAACCTTTTCAACGAGAGTGCCAAAACCTTTTCGCTGCGAGAGCCAAGAAGGAACAATAAGGTGGCGGCCTAGGAGCTTCATCAGCGCCGGAACTAGAGTGACCGCCGTTGCAACAGCCAAGATCGTGACGATCACACCGCCGATAGCGATCATTTTCAGCATCGGCGCGTCCATGACGTATAGTCCGGCAATTGAAAATGCGATCGTAAGCGCGGAAAACGAGACGGTGCGGCCCGCGGTAGAAACGGTCGTTGTGACGGCGTCGTCGACGATATCGTCAACGTTCTTCGGAACCTCTTGACCATTCCGGCCGATCCCACGAGATTCAAGAATTTCTGCGATTTCCTCACGGTAGCGGGAGACTATGAGCAACCCGTAGTCAATGGACAGGGCCAAGCCGATAATTGTGATGATGTTCAAGATGAAGGTATCGACATTCGTGAAGAACGTTAGCGCCCACAGCAATCCCATCCCAATTGCGATAGAGGTAATCGCGCCAATCAGGGGCAGCCCTGCAGCTAGGAGCCCTCCGAAAACGACTACCAGTAAGAACAGGGCGATGGGCAAACCGATTGCCTCGCCACGGATGAGATCGTTCTTGACCATCTCCAATATCAGGGATTCCATGATGTCCGCGGAATTCACGTTTGCTTCGGCGCCTGATTCGACCTGTTGGATGGCTGCTTCGAACGCTTCAGCCGCTTGTAAAAGGTCTTGTGTGGCATCCTCATCGTCCAGAAGCACGGCAATGATGAATCCGTTTTCTGAAGTGAATTCCTCAGCGGGGTTAACGGTTTCGGCCAGTTCTGTTTCAGCGATAAGACGTGCCTGAGATTCGATCTCCTCGGTCGCTATTTCGCGCGCCTGTTGGCGAACCTGCTCCTCGACCGCTTGCCCGCCGAGCGTAATTTGAGGTGCGGCCTGCGCCACCGCAGCCTCTTCGGCCTGTTGAATCGCTTCTTGATTGTCGTTCAAGGCCTGTGTAACCGCATCGTCAACAGCTTGTTCGATAGCGGAAGTAAACTCGTCGTCAATCGCGACCGGATCATTAACGTCACGTACTCCATCAATTTCGCCTAGCTCACTACGAAATTGCACTAATTCGGCCTCGACGTCGGCGGCCCGCACGCCGGTGACGACGACGAGCGCCGCAGATGAATCCTCGGAAACTTTTTCTACGACGATGTCTGATTCTGAACCCGGGACCATAGATTCAGAGGATTCCATTCGGTGGAACAGATTCCCATGCCCGGCTCCCCAAACCGCCACCAAGCCGCCCACGAGAACTAGCACTACCCAGCCGAGAACAAAAAGCTTCGGTCGACGCGCAATGGCGTGTCCCAAACGATCAAACATTCGCCAACCTTTCTATCATGACAATTGTGTACCAGTGCCCATCACGTTCCCGAAACATTTCACTGAGAGCGCCAAGTACCTTCAGGGTTAGACTGAGCGCATGGATCTATTTGATCAAGCGTCTTTAACTGAGCACGGCACTCCAGTAGATACCCGCGCCCCGCTGGCTGTGCGAATGCGGCCACGTAGGATCGATGAGGTAGTTGGTCAGGAACATCTTCTAGGGCCAGGCCAACCCCTGCGCAGGCTGATTGACCCCGACTCGAAAGGGGCACCTTCATCCGTTTTCCTCTGGGGACCACCAGGTATCGGCAAAACGACATTGGCGTACCTGGTCGCGCAGCAGGCAGACCGGCGCTTTGTTGAGCTATCGGCAGTTTCAGCCGGTGTTAAGGAATTGCGCGCGGTGATTGACGAAGCCAAAATGCATCTCGTAAACGACGGTAGCGAAACTGTGTTGTTTATTGACGAGGTCCATCGATTCTCGAAGACGCAACAGGATGCCCTTTTGCCTGCGGTAGAAAACGGCTGGGTCGTTCTCATCGCGGCCACCACGGAAAATCCCTCTTTCTCCGTGATCTCGCCGCTACTATCGCGTTCACTACTTTTGACATTGAACCCGCTTTCGGACGAGCATATCGAGACTCTTCTCAACAGGGCGCTGACCGACGAGCGCGGCTATGGCGGAAGTGTTCATGCCGATAAGGAAGCTATTGCTGAAATCGTGAGATTGGCCGGAAATGACGGTCGCCGATCCCTGACCATTCTTGAAGCTGCGATCACCTCAGATACCCTCACGATCGAGGACGTCGAATCAGCAGTGGACGTGTACGCGGTGCGGTACGACCGCGATGGCGATCAACACTACGATGTCATTTCGGCCTTTATTAAGTCGATTCGTGGATCCGATGTGGACGGCGCGATGCACTATCTTGCTCGAATGCTCGAAGCGGGAGAAGATCCCCGCTTCATCGCGCGCCGCCTCATGATTTCCGCCTCTGAAGACATTGGTATGGCCGATCCATCGGCTCTCCAGACGGCGACCGCAGCTGCGCAGGCCGTCGCGCTCGTAGGCATGCCAGAAGCTCGGATTATTCTGGCACAGGCCGTCGTACATTTGAGTACCGCGCCCAAGTCCAATCGTGCCTATATGGCCATTAACAAGGCCATATCGGACGTTCGGAAAGGCAGGATCGGAAGTGTTCCAGTCCATTTGCGCGACACTTCAGTTAAGGCCTCGAAGATCGCCGCAAAACAAAGCGGAAAAAACGCTGATTACAAGTATCCATTCGATTACGAGGCTGGAGTAGTCTCTCAGCAATATTTGCCCGACGAGCTCGTCGGAACCGTGTACTACGAGCCCTTAGACCGAGGCTACGAGGCCAATATCACGTCGAGAATGAGTAGGATCAAGGCGATTCTAAAGGGTGAGTAGTGCTAATCTAGAGCGGTTGCCCAAGCAACGGGCTCCATCCGGAGCTAACACCTGGGATCTTAGCCGCTTGTGTTGATCCCGCGCACTCCACGTGCGTGCCATGAGTCGACAGGAGAGTTATAACATGGCCAAAAACCGTTCTCGTAAGTCGGTACGTGAATCGCGTGCCCTTGGTATTCCACTGACGCCCAAGGCCGAGCGCCTCATGCAGCGTCGCCCATACCGTCCCGGTGAACATGGCCGCGGCCGTGTCAAGGATTCCGATTACTCGATCCGTTTGAAGGAGAAGCAGCGCCTGCGCGCCCAGTACGGTATTCGCGAAGCTCAGCTACGTAAGACGTGGAATGAGGCTCGCAAGATGGAAGGCCTCGCCGGCGAGAACCTGATTGAGCTGCTGGAGAGGCGTCTTGACGCCGTCGTGCTTCGTGCCGGTTTCGCCCGCACAATCTCACAGGCCCGCCAGGTTGTTGTGCATCGCCACGTCCTGGTAGATGGAAAAATTGTGGATCGTCCGTCTTATCGCGTCAAGCCGGGCCAGATCGTCCAAATCAAGCCACGCTCGCAGACTTCACCGCAGTTCATGGTGGCAGCTCAGGGCCAGCATGCAGACGTGTTGCCTGCTGTTCCCGAGTACCTCAATGTTGATTTGACCAAGTTGCGTGTCGAGATTGTTCGCACGCCCAAGCGTGCGGAAGTTCCCGTGACGTGTGACGTGCAGCTCGTCGTCGAGCATTACTCACGCTAAATATCTCTATTATTTGCAACGCGCCGCGGCCAAGCCGTGGCGCGTTGTCATATCCCGGTAGGCTAAAACCATGGCAGAAATAACGCTGAGCCAAATCGCCGCGCTTCTGGCGGCACTTGGTTTCCTAGTTCTCGTATATTTTTCGATCAAACCGTTGCGAAAGCTCTCTGGCGTTCTAGACCGCCTCACTGAATCTTTACGTGAGCTCACCGAACACACGCTTCCGGCCATTGATGAGGCCGCGCAAACGGTCGCGGAGGCAAACGCGCAGGTTAAAAAGCTCGACTGCTGCTCGGACCTCCGAAGATATTTCAGCAATGACCACGCTTGTCACCTCAACGGTCGGTGCCCCCTTCTTGGCCGCACGCAAGGGCGCATCTCGATTGCGTGATGCCTTTGGGCATAGCAGATCCACCGAGAGCGACGGCGCAAACGACCAGTAGAATTTTCGGGATTCGGCCCAAGAGTCTTAGACTGGGGCATCAGGCTTTTAACAACAGGAGTACTATGCGTACCTCAGAGATTCGCAAGCGTTGGCTGGACTATTTTCGCAAGCACGAACACGAAATCGTTGATTCCGTTCCGCTTGTCTCGCCAGACCCTTCAATTCTGTTCACCATTGCGGGTATGGTTCCGTTTATTCCGTACATTGTGGGTACGGAAGAGGCCCCATTTCCGCGCGCTGCGTCGGTACAAAAGTGCATCCGTACTAACGATATCGATAACGTCGGGCGCACGACTCGCCACGGCACTTTTTTCCAAATGTGCGGCAATTTCTCCTTCGGTGATTATTTCAAGGAAGGAGCGATCGATCTCGCGTTTGGCCTGCTGACCACCCCGATCGACGACGGCGGGTACGGGCTTGAAAAAGACCGGCTGTGGGTCACGATCTGGGAAGAGGACGAGGTTGCATACAACCATCTCGTTGATGTGATTGGCGTTGACCCCCATCAGATCGTCAAGCTTACGCGAGAGGAAAATTTCTGGTCGACGGGCACTCCCGGGCCTGCCGGGCCATGTGCAGAGATACACTACGACCGTGGCCCGGAGTACGGTCCGGACGCCGTCGGCGGAAACGTCGATCCGGGCGGCGACCGCTACCTTGAGGTTTGGAATCTCGTCTTTGATGAATTTCTGCGCGGTGAAGGCCAGGGTCAAGACTATCCCTTGCTGGGCAAACTGGATCAGACCGCAATTGATACTGGAGCGGGTCTGGAGCGTATTGCCTACCTGCTTCAGGGCAAAAATAATATGTACGAGATTGACGAGGTTTTCCCCGTCATTGAAGCCACCCAGAAGCTCACGGGTAAAGTCTACGGCGAAGATGAAGAAGACGACGTGCGAATGCGTATCATCGCGGACCACGTTCGTTCCGCATTGATGCTCATTGGCGACGGCGTTCGGCCCGGTAACGACGGGCGCGGATACGTGTTGCGCCGATTGATTCGCCGGGCTGTGCGTTCAGTTCGTCTTCTTGGCTATAACGACGTCGCGCTGCCGCACTTGCTTCCAGAATCGATGGCGGTGATGAAGGAGTCCTATCCGGAGCTCGAAACGAATTTCGACACGATTTCGGCCGTCGCTTACGCGGAAGAGGATGCCTTCCGGCGAACGCTCGAATCGGGAACTGCAATTTTCGATATCGCGGTAAAGAAGTCGAAGAGCGATGGTGAAGTGCTCCCGGGTGATACTGCGTTTACTTTGCATGATACCTACGGCTTCCCAATTGACTTGACTCTCGAGATGGCCAGCGAAGCCGGCGTAGAGGTTGATAAAGATGGTTTCCGGCGCTTGATGCAGGAGCAAAAGGATCGTGCTCGAGCCGACGCACTTGCGAAGAAAACAGGGCATGTCGACGCCTCCGTTTACCATGAGATTGAAGCTAAGGCCGGAGGGGCTACACAATTTTTGGGCTACACCGACTACTCGGCCGATGGCAAAGTAGTCGCAATTTTAAAGGACGGTCAGCCCGTTCTAGCAGCTGAAGCGCCCGCCGATCTCGACATCATTTTGGATCAGACCCCGTTCTGGGCAGAACAGGGTGGCCAGCAAGCCGACCGTGGCAACATCTCAGTGGCCGGTGGCGGCATGCTCGAAGTTGACGACGTGCAAATGCCGATTAAGGGCCTCTTTGTGCACCGCGCCCGGCTTACTGAGGGAAGTGTCGCACTCGATGACGTGGTCCATAGCCAGATTGATGTTGACAGGCGTGAGCAGATAGCACGTGCACATACCTCCACACACATGGTGCACCAGGTATTGCGTGAAACACTCGGAGACCAAGCAACTCAGGCGGGTTCGGAAAATTCCCCGTCCGCTCTGCGTTTCGACTTCCGGCACGGGGCCCAGATTCCTGCAGAACAGATGGCTGATATGGAAGCGGAAGTAAATTCCAGACTCCAAAGCAATCTCGAAGTTACCGATGAAACTATGAGTCTGGAAGAGGCAAAGAGGTCCGGTGCTCAGGCACTCTTCGGCGAAAAATACGGTCATGAAGTGCGAGTAGTATCGATTGGTGGCCCGTGGAGCCGTGAACTTTGCGCCGGAACCCACGTGAAAAATACCGGAGAAATCGGGCTGGTAACCATGCTCGGCGAGTCATCGATTGGTTCGGGTATTCGTAGAGTTGAGGCAATTGTAGGTAAGGGTGCCTACGCCGCCGGCGCGAAAGAACGCGCCTTACTGAATCAGCTGACCGGCATGCTTCGCGTCCGCCCGGAGGAACTACCCGAGCAACTTGACACTCTGCTTACCAAAATTAAGAACGCTGAAAAAGAATTAGCTGCACTGCGCAACGAAAAGCTCAGATCGAATCTCGGTGCGTTGATAGAAAACCGTTCAGAAATTAATGGTATCGCTGTGATCGCCCATGATTTTGGTACGGATGCGGATGCAAACGAGGCGCGGCAAATGGCTACTCAATTGCGAGAGCGGCTAGGCGAGAAGCCGGCGGTAGTGGCGGTGACGGCCGTGGCAAAAGACCGTCCGTCGATCGTCGTCGCTACCAATGAGGCAGCACGCGAACGCGGTATCAAGGCAGGAGCCTTGGTATCAATCGCCGCCAAAATCCTCGGTGGCGGTGGCGGCGGCAAAGACGACATGGCACAGGGAGGCGGAACCGATCCGAGCAAGGTAAGTGAAGCGCTTGCCGCGATTGTGGGCCAGATAGGCTAAAGATGAGGACAGGTATTCGAATTGGAGTGGACGTCGGTCAAGCGCGCATCGGCGTCGCTCGCAGCGATCCCGCAGGTATCCTCGCCACTCCCGTCGCCACACTTAGAGCGGGCCGAGGAGACCTCGACACCGTGGCCAAACTAGCCCGACGAACCGACGCGCTAGAAGTTGTGGTGGGATTACCTCTCAACATGGACGGCACGAGGGGCACAGCCGCAAAATCAGCACTCAAGTGGGCCCGGCGCCTACAGCGCAAAATCGCGCCTGTTCCGGTTAGAATGCTCGACGAAAGACTTTCGAGCGTTCAAGCCCACCGTCAACTGCACGATTCGGGGCGAAAAGAGATTGACCATCGCGCGGTGGTAGACCAGGTTGCAGCCGTGATCATCTTGGAAACTGCGCTCGAACACGAGCGAACCAACGGGCAGGCGCCTGGCATAGCAGTTAACACTGGACCGGAGGGATAGCGTGACAGAAATTTTTGATGAGCTTCCTGATCGTAGGAAAGCAACACAGCGGAAAAGCGCTAGCCGGGCAGCCATACAACGCAAACGCCGCCGTCGTAGTGCCATCGTTCTTTTCCTCGCAGCCTTTCTCTTGGTGTTTTCCGTCGTACTGGCTTGGCCGCATGTGAAAGCTTTACTAGACCTCGATGGCCCCAGCGCGGAAGACTACACCGGACAGGGCACCGGCGAAGTTGTCATTACCATCCCCGAAGGTTCAACCGGCGCGGACATTGCCTCCATCCTTGTAGCCAATGATGTGGTCGCCTCCGAGGCCGCATTTATAGATGCCTTCAACGCCGATCGTAGAGCACCTTCAATACAGGCTGGCAGTTACGTGATGAAACAGCAAATGTCTGCTTCCGCTGCCGTCGCACACCTATTGAATATCGCCAACCGCGCTGAAGTCAACGTGACTATTCCTGAGGGCTTCACAGTCGAACAGGTGGCAGCTCGGCTTGTCAAAGTGATGGGCTACGACGCGGCCGAGGTTGAGGCCGTGCTTGCTGACCCAGAAGCGCTGGGACTTCCAGATGAGGCGGGAGGTAATCCGGAAGGGTGGCTTTCACCCGTCACGTATTCCTTCGCGCCAGGAACGAGCGCGGAACAGGCGCTTTCGACTATGGTTGATCATCGGATTTCCGAAATGAACAACCTTGGGATTCCATCGGAGCAGTGGCAACGAACCATCATTATTGCCTCAATTGTGGAACGCGAAGTGAACTGGCCTGATTACTACGGGCACGTGGCAAGAGTGATTGAAAACAGATTGACCGACACCTCTCAGGTAGCTGGCCGTCTACAGATGGATTCAACCGTACTTTACGGAGTAGGAAAATCTGGCGGGGTGCCAACTCAAGAAGATCTCGCTGCAGATAACCCATCCAACACCTATATCCATGCCGGATTACCTCCCGGACCAATTTCCAATCCAAGCGCCGACGTCATCGCCGCCTCATACGACCCTCCTGAGGGCGATTGGCTTTACTTTGTTACCACGAATCTTGATACGGGCGAAACGAAGTTCTCCAATAACCTTGACGAGCATAATTCTTACGTTCAGGAATTGCGTGAATGGGTTGCGGCAAATCCCCGCGAAACTGAATCGGCGGAAGAGGAAGCTAGCGAGGGAAATTGACGCTCGGAGTTAGTCAACTTAATCCGGGTCCATTCGAATTGAGCGGCGCCGACGTGATCGTAAGTGATTCGGATCCGACTCCGGCTTTGTTCGACGTCTTCCGTGGGACATCCGGATTTGCTTTCGAGCTCAGCTCTGCACCTGAACTACGTGCACGGTGCGATTTTATCGATGGGATTGCAAAACTTGCGGGAGCCTTGGACACGGTTGTTTTCCAACCGGCTGGATCTTCGGAGCTCGTCGTTGGTTTCGCGGCGCTACCAGGCGCATTAGAGCGGTCAATTTCCCTGGGTTTTGGGAGCTATTGTGGACGTGGTGCCTCTCGCAGCACCGCGGTCATCGTAGGTGCGGGGGCGGCGGCCGCATGCGCAATTGCGGCCGTTGTTCCGCATGGTTTTGATGAGATCGTCATCGCTTCCGATTCGCCCGGCCCTGCTATTGGGGCAGCACATCGGATGGAAATAGAAATTTCTCATGTGCCCTACTCCGCAGTCGAATCAGCCAATATCGATCTATTGATCAACACGGAGGAGAATCGGATTAATGCCCAGCCCAAAGCGGTTTGCGATCTGACCGGCGCTTGGGAAGATTTCGCCGGCGGCTACGTGCCGCCAAAGAAGATCACCGCCCACCAACGCCAGGATCAGGTGCGTGTCCTTACTGGCAAGAGTCCTTCTATTGCCGATATTTTGGCCGTTTCCTAGGGCCTGTGGAAAAAATATTTCACGGCTATCTTCCGCACGTAGCCTGAGGGCATGCCATCCCATCCACTCTTCTATGGAACCTTAACCAATAGGCAAGCTAATGCGCTATCACTTGCGGTTGCCGTACTTACACTCGGTGTGGGCGCGATCCGATACTGGCTAGAGCCGAACCCGCTGTTAGGTCTTGCTTGTGGAGTAGCTTTTTATATTCCGATTGTCATTAACGCCTGGATCGATGCCCACAAACAAGTCCTCCTGAAAAATTGGACACATCTATCTGGCACCGTCTGGATCATCGCAATCTTCTTCGGTCCCCATCCACGCGTATCAATTGTATCGGCGCTTGCGGCAGCTTTCCTGTTCGTCGGCGCCTCGAAACTTTCGGCCGGCAGGCTTCTTGGGATGGGAGACGCGCGGCTGCTCGTTGTGCTCGCAGGATGGAATGGATTGTGGGCGTTGCCGGGAGCGCTCATGATGCTCGCGCTTTCATTCGGGCTACATGGCCTGTACATCATAGTAAAGCTCCTTAGACGGCGTGCGACCTTGCGAGATCGGCATCCTCTTGGACCGTGGCTGGTTGGTGGCTCGTGGCTAGCGTGGGCGCTCACCGCCTGACCAGATTGCGCAACCAGTGCGTGAAACTGGCACAATGGGGGCATGATTCGGTGGAGTACAGCAGGAGAATCGCACGGGCGAGCGCTGATTGCGCTCTTTGAGGGAATGCCCGCAGGTGTGGAGATCACAACCGATGATCTGCGGCACGCGCTATGGCGCCGCCGTCTCGGTTACGGCAGAGGTGCCAGGCAAAAATTCGAACAGGATAAGTTGGCGGTACTGTCCGGAATTCGTCACGGTCTTACGCTTGGTTCTCCGATTGCTATCGAAATCGGTAACTCTGAGTGGTCCAAATGGGAAGTGGTTATGAGCACAGATCCAGTTCCCGATGAAGCGCTCTTGATCGATGCGGGAACCGGCGATGAACGTGAAGTTTCCAGGAATAAGCCACTTACGCGCCCACGTCCGGGCCATGCAGACTTGGTTGGGATGAACAAGTATGGTTTCGATTCTGCGCGTCAGGTTCTTGAACGCGCTTCGGCGCGTGAAACTGCTGCGCGGGTGGCCGTGGGCGAGCTCGCAAAGCAGCTGTTACGTCAAGCCGCCGGAATCGAGATCGTTTCCCAGGTGGTTGAAGTCGGCTCAGTTTCGGCACCGCCCGACATACCTCTGGCAAAGCCCGATCAAGCCGAAGCTCTTGACCAGTGCGATGTTCGTCAGCTTGATTCGGCCCTTGCTAACCAGTTCCGCGCCGAGGTGGACGCCGCTAAAGCGGATGCTGACACGCTGGGTGGCGTTGTGGAAGTTGTAGCTTGGAACGTACCGCAGGGGCTTGGCACGTACGTGCGTGGCTCTGACAGACTCGATGCTCGTCTTGCCTGCGCACTTATGTCGATCCAAGCTGTCAAGGGTGTTGAGATTGGCGATGGCTTCGAAACTGCCCGCCGAAGGGGGAGTGTGGCGCACGACGAAATCTTGCGCGATGGGGCCGGCATCAAGCGCCAGACCAACCGAGCTGGGGGAATCGAGGGCGGAATGTCCAACGGCGAACCCGTTGTTGCGCGGGTGGCCTATAAGCCGATTTCCACAGTGCCGCGTGCTCTTCGCACGATCGATACCGAGACAGGCGAAGAGACGACGGCGCTTCACCAGCGGTCAGACACAACAGCTGTTGTCCCAGGAGCTGTCATTGCCGAAGCGATGATGGCACTAGTTCTAGCCGAGGCGCTGGTCGAAAAGTTTGGGGGCGATTCCCTCACAGAAATTCGTCGCAATCTTCGAAGCTGGTGGGAATCCCTACCCGAGGTGCGCAAATAATGGCGCCACGCGCGATATTTATTGGGATGCCGGGGGCTGGCAAATCGACTGTGGGGCGCCGAGTGGCACGCCATCTGGGCCTTGATTTTCGAGACTCGGATGATCTCATCGTAGAGCGCGAAGGCAAGAGCGTCGAGGAAATTTTTCAAGCTGCTGGGGAGTCTGGTTTTCGCGAGTTCGAAGCGGATGCTATCGAATGGGCGATTGCGAAATTTGACGGCGTTCTCGCGCTCGGTGGTGGGGCTGTTCTTCATCAGCGCACTCGTGAACTGCTCGCGGACCAGCACGTTATTTTGATCGAAGCCACCGATGAAGAACTCATTGAGAGGGTCACTCGTTCACGCACCATACGTCCGTTGTTGAAAAACCACCCGCATGCTGGTATCCAGCGCCTACGGCGGGAACGTTCGACGATTTATCACAGGGTAGCAAGCTACGTTGTACTTTCGGATGCGCGCCCCGTAGCGCGCGTAGTTAATGAAGTGGTGGACCATTTGAATAATCCCTATAGCCGCGTTGAGGTAGGCGGAAACGTGCCCTATGACGTCGTTATCGGCTATGACCTAGCTAGTGAAGTGGTCAGGCTGGCCTGTACGAAAGCGGCAAGCCTCGTGGTCTTTAGCGAGGATGTGCGCCAGTACGCTGAGCCGATCATTACCGAGCTGAAAATAGCCGATTTGCCTGTCTCTACATTCGTGGTTCCTTCCGGTGAAGAGTCTAAGACGTCCGCCGTGATCGTTGATGGTTGGCGTGCGGCGGGCAATGCTGGTATCGGGCGCGACGGCGTCGTTATAGCGGTCGGCGGCGGTGCGACGACGGATATGGCCGGCTTTCTTGCCGCTACCTGGTTGCGCGGAGTGTCTGTCATCCACGTACCGACAACGTTGCTGGCTATGGTTGATGCCGCCGTGGGCGGAAAGACTGGAATTAATTCCGCTCACGGTAAGAACATGGTCGGCTCTTTCCATCCGCCGTTGGGCGTATTCGCTGATCTGACCACTCTTACAACCCTCGATCCTGAGGAGATCCGGGCAGGTATGGGTGAGGTCGCAAAATGTGGTTTTATTGCTGATCCCGAAATCACTCGCATAATTTTAGAATCTGAAGATCCGTTACAGGCGGATAAACTTTTTGAACTAATTGAGCGTTCCGTGCGGGTGAAATCGGCGATCGTCTCCTCGGATTTGCGCGAATCAGGGCAGCGAGAATTCCTCAACTACGGGCACACTTTAGCCCACGCTATCGAACTGAGTTCGAACTACTCCATTCGCCATGGTGAGGCGGTAGCGATAGGCTGCGTATTCGCTGCCGAACTAGCTGAGATCGCTAATATTGCGCCTGCGGGGCTCGCTGATCAGCATCGTGAAGTACTTGGGCGGTTAGGCCTACCAAGGCAATACTCAGGTGTTGAACGTGAGGATTTGATTGACATTATGAGATCTGACAAGAAAGTACGCGATGGCAAGTTACGCTTCGTTGTCCTGCGAGATCTGTGCGAACCTGAGATTTTCTTGGCACCCACACCCGCTCAGCTTGATTCGGCCTTTGCAGGTGTTGGCCTGTGACTGCAATTATCCTTATCGGTGCTCCAGGTACGGGGAAAAGCGCTATTGTTGCCGAACTCGCACAGCGTGGATGGAATGCGGCAGATGTCGATTCGGTTATTGCCGCCCGCCACGGAATGAGCCTCAACGATTTTTACGTACTCATCGATCAAAACGTACGCAACGATTCGATTCGTGCGGAACTACACGCATTTTTCGATGACATTGAGTCCGAACCCGAGCACCTGTGGGCACTCGCAATTCCATCAGACGGGCTGGGAGTTGCGCTCGACGACGACTTTGCTGACATTCGTGAGAGGCTAAAACGCCTACCCGACGCGGCCATCGTCAACCTTAGTGCCGATCTATCAACGTTAGTTACCCGCAACGGGCTGATTGGACCTCGTTCTGCAACCATGGTGATGCCGCGTAAGGAGTTCCGGCTCATGCTCGCGGATCGCAAGCCTGTATATGACGAAGTGGCGACGCATGAATATGATACAACGAACAAGAGTGTAAGCGAGAGTGCTGAGGCAATTATTTCTCTTGTTCTGCCTGATATTTCAAGGTGATTTCAGCTCGTAGGGGAGCCTATCCTTCGTTGTCATAACGTTTACCGCCGAATATGGTGAACGCATGAAACGCATTCAGGACTTTCTTTCGAAATACCCGCTAGTAGCGCTGGTTGCTCTAAGCGCTGTCTTCGGAGTCCTTCTGGAGTTGTGCACAGATGGGCGCTGGGCGCAGTTGCTCGTGTCTGGTGTTGCCGGATTCATTGCTCTCCTGCAGTTTAAGGACATGGTGAACACGCTCCGAGATGGCAGCTTCGGCATCGATATCCTCGCAGTGACTGCGATTGCTTCAACTATTGCAGTCGGCGAATACTGGGCTGCACTCGTCGTGTGTCTCATGCTTACCGGCGGCGAAGCTTTAGAAGAATATGCGGAAAACCGGGCCGGCGCCGAACTGACGGCACTTTTAGAAGGTGCTCCGACGGTTGCGTATCTACAAACCGAGGCGGGCCTGAAGGAAATTGATATCGACGACGTCGAGGTCGGCGATCGTCTGGTTGTGCGTCCCCATGAAACCATTCCAGTTGACGGTACGCTCCTATCCTCTTCAGCGCTCATCGATGAAAGCCAACTGACGGGCGAATCATTACCGGTTGAGCACCACGAGGGTGAGTCACTCATGTCGGGGGCTCTCAACGGCAACACAACAATCTCGATCCGAGCACAAGCAACGGCTGAAGATTCCCAATACCAGAGGATCGTTTCTTTAGTAACCGAGGCCCGTGAATCGAAGGCGCCGTTTGTGCGCCTTGCCGACCGGGTAGCTATTCCGTTCACTTTGGTCGCATTCCTTATTGCGGGTTCAGCCTGGGCTCTTTCGGGTGATGCGATGCGTTTCGCGCAGGTCCTCGTCGTCGCCACACCCTGCCCGCTCATTATCGCCGCGCCTGTCGCATTTATGGCCGGAATGTCTCGCGCCGCTCGTTCGGGTTTAATCGTCAAGAACGCGGGAACTATCGAGCAAATTTCGAAGGTGAAATCTGTGGCATTCGATAAAACCGGAACACTCACCAGGGGAGAACCTGAAATTCACGTGGTCGACTCGCGAATGCCGGAATCTGACATACTCCGGCTAGCCGCCAGCGCCGAACTGTATTCGTCCCATCCTCTTGGCCAGGCAATCGTTTCTGCCGCCAGCAATGATATTCCCGAACCGGAGCGTGCACGCGATATCCCGGCACAAGGAGTTGAAGCGGTCGTGGACGGTCAGCAAGTCAAGGTAGGCAAATACGGATTCGTCACCGGTTCCAACGAGTCAGATCCGCACGTTACTGAGCCGGGCCGATCTTCGATCTACATCAGTATTGACGGCGAACTTATGGGGCGCTTGGAGATGTCCGATCCCATCCGGGAGGAAACACCCGCCTCGCTTCAGGCGCTTCACGAAATTGACATTAGAAACACCGTGATGCTCACCGGCGATGCGAAAGGCACGGCAAAAACCGTGGCAAATGTGCTTGGAATAGACTCGGTGCACGCAGGTCTGTTGCCCGAAGATAAGGTCGACGCAATCGGGCGGGTTCAGCCCGGCCCTGTCATGATGGTGGGCGACGGTGTTAATGACGCCCCCGTACTTGCCGCATCCGATGTGGGTGTGGCAATGGGAGCTCGTGGCGCCGCAGCGGCAGTGGAATCGGCGGATGTGGTGATCATGCTGGACGATCTCACTCGCATTCCACGCCTTGTTTTAGTCGGCCAACGAACCATGCGCATCGCCTGGCAAGCAATCGCTATCGGGGTTGGGTTTTCGGTTATCCTCATGTTGATCGGGGCGAGTGGCATCATGCCCGCTTTCGTTGGGGCGTGGATGCAAGAACTTGTTGATCTTGCTTGTATTCTTTGGGCTTTGCGCGCGGCGCGGCCCTCGAAACAGGAGCTGGAGCTCGGTGCGCGTATCCATCAACCTCAAGTACGCGAACTTACCAGCGTGTAGCTCCTCATAGTGAGGCGATGGGAGTTTGTGCCAACTTCGCGCTATCCTTATGTTGAATCGCCGTAGTTAGCGGCTTAGCAAAGATTGGATGAATGTGGCAACGACGAACGATCTCAAGAATGGCATGGTTTTAAAGCTCGACAACCAGCTGTGGCAAGTTGTCGAATTTCAACACGTTAAGCCTGGAAAAGGCCCGGCTTTCGTGCGAACGAAGCTACGTAACGTTCTGTCTGGAAAAAATGTTGACAAGACGATGAACGCCGGCGTCAAAGTGGAAACTGCCACGGTGGACCGTAGAGACATGCAATTTTTATACAACGACGGCCAAGACTTCGTGTTCATGGACTTGGAAACCTACGAACAGCTATACGTAACAGCTGAGACTATGGGAGATGCGAAGAATTTCCTCCTTGAAAACGAGAATGCTGTTGTTGCTATGCACGACGGCCAAGTCTTATTCGTTGAACTTCCAGCTTCCGTTGTTTTAGAAATTACGTTTACTGAACCTGGCCTGCAAGGCGATCGGTCAAACGCGGGTACGAAACCTGCCACCCTCGAAACGGGTTACGAAATCCAGGTGCCACTGTTTATAGATCAGGGCACCAAGATTAAAGTTGATACCCGCTCCGGCGAGTACCTTGGCCGGGCCTAATGACACAGGCAGCCAACCAGCGTAAGAATCCGAAGCGAAAAGGGCGTTCACTCCAGCGGCAAAAGGCCTTGGATGTACTGTTCGAGGCGGATGCGCGCGATACCGATCTGAGTACCCTGCTCGAAGAGCGCAAGGTAGTTTCAACAAATAAGGTTCCTATCGGCGAATACGGAAGCACGATCGTGTCCACGTACGCCGATTCGGCAGCTGATGTTGATTCCATGATTGAGGCGGCATCGCCAGATTGGTCGCTCGAGCGCATGAGTACGGTGGATCGTAATCTTTTGCGGATGGGCGCAACAGAAATCATGTTCCTTGATGTGGACGTACCCGTCGTCGTTTCCGAAATTAAGTCTTTGGCTCGCGAGCTGTCATCTGATGCGTCGGTCGGCTTCACCATGGGCGTGCTTAATCGCGTCGGTGAAATCCGTCAGGCAGAAACTGCTGGCTTGAGTGCAGAAATCACGTCCATTCCGACTAAGCCAGTGAGCGAAGAGTAAAACACTGCAGGGGCGCTAGCCTAGAACGGGTAGTTTTGGTTCCGGCACATGGAAGGAGCGGGCTATGAGCACTCGGGCAAGGATCGTTTGTGAAGATGGAAGAATTTTCACCGGCGAATCTTTCGGCGCGCGCGGTACGATCACGGGCCACCTTATCGTCGAAACGAGTGCCACAGCTTACGAGCAGTCTCTGGTTGACCGGACAAACGACGGCGCAATTGCACTGTTGGCGACGCCCCATGTGGGAAATACCGGCATGAACTTAGAACGAACGGGATTGCGCGTTGCGGGCATCATTGCGCGCGACCCGGTTCCGCGTTCGTCCTCAATTCACGCACACACCGAGCTTGAGGCGCAGATGGTTAAGGACGGCGTCGTAGGCATTCGGGACGTCGATACTCGGGCGTTGATTCGGCACGCACGCGGCCAGAAGCTGACTGTCACGATCGAAAGCGAGTTGTAATGCCGCGTAGAACTGACATTGAATCCGTACTCGTTATTGGTTCGGGCCCGATAGTTATTGGCCAGGCCTGCGAATTTGACTATTCGGGTACCCAGGCGTGCCGTGTGCTCAAAGAAGAAGGCTTCCGCGTCATTCTCGTTAATTCGAACCCTGCGACCATCATGACCGATCCCGATCTGGCTGATGCAACATACGTCGAGCCCATCACGCCGGAGGTGGTGACCAGCATAATTGAACGTGAGCGACCTAATGCTGTGCTCGCCACCCTAGGCGGGCAAACCGCGTTAAACACCGCCATGGTTCTTGCCGAGAATGGCACATTCGATAAGTACGAGGTCGAATTGCTTGGAGCGGATGCGGATGCTATCCGCAGGGGAGAGGACCGCCAAGCCTTCAAGGAAGTCGTGGAGGCGTGCGGGGGAGAGTCAGCAAGGTCGCATATCGCACATAGCCTCAAGGAATGCTTGCAGGCTGCCGACGATCTTGGATACCCGCTCGTCGTCAGGCCTTCGTTCACGATGGGTGGGCTTGGCTCGGGACTCGCGCACAACGCCGAAGAGCTGACGCGTATAGTTGGGGGAGGGTTGCACCATTCTCATACCGCCGAGGTACTTCTCGAAGAGTCAATACTTGGCTGGAAAGAAATCGAGCTTGAAGTTATTCGCGATGCCAACGATACAGCCATTTGTGTATGCGCGATCGAAAATTTTGATCCGGTAGGAGTACATACCGGTGACTCGATCACGATGGCCCCAGCACTCACGTTGACAGACGAAGAATTCCGAGCAATTCGCGAACTGGGAATTGAGATTGTCCGGGAGGTCGGACTTGCCGCTGGTGGATGCAATATTCAGATGGCAATCGAACCTGGAACAAGCCGCGTCGTCGTTATTGAAATGAATCCGCGCGTGTCGCGTTCTTCTGCTCTAGCTTCTAAGGCTACGGGAGTGCCGATCGCAAAGGTGACAACCAAGCTCGCAGTGGGCTACACCCTTGACGAGATCACCAATGACATGACTGGGCAGCCGCTGTCCGTATCCGATCCCGTCATTGATTATGTGGCCGTCAAGGTTCCGCGGTTTACCTTCGAAAAGTTTCCTGCCGCAGACGATACTTTGACGACGACGATGAAGTCGGTTGGCGAAGCCATGGGTCTTGGCAGGAATTTCACCGAGGCGTTGCAGAAGGCCATGCGATCGATCGACAAAAAGGGATCGACGTTTCATTGGGACGGCACGCCCGACGTCGAAGCGCTACTTTCGTCGATAGCGCGGCCGACTCAAGATAGGATTATCGAGGTCCAACAGGCGCTTTGCGGCGGCGCGAGCGTTGAACAGATCCATAAGATCACCGCGATTGATCGGCTGTTCTTGGACCAGATCGCACTCATTAACGATGTTGCACACGAAATTGCGTCCGCCAAAGCGCTTAGCAAAGAAGTTTTAGCTCAAGCCAAGCGTCATGGCTTTTCAGATCAGCAAATCGGCCAATTGCGGGGTATTGGTGAAGCCGCAGTGCGTGAGGTGAGGTGGGCTTATAGCCTACACCCGGTATATAAAAAGGTGGATACGTGCGCGGGCGAGTATGAATCCAAAATTCCGTACATGTACTCGAGTTACGATCACGAAACGGAGGTAATCCCGCGTGATAAACCTGCCGTGATGATCTTGGGGTCTGGCCCCAATCGGATTGGGCAGGGGCTTGAGTTTGACTATTCGTGCGTCCAAGCAACGTTTGCATTGCGTAACGAATACGAAACAATCATGGTGAATTGTAATCCGGAGACCGTATCTACCGATTTCGATATCTCTGACCGGCTTTACTTTGAACCGCTCACGCTTGAGGATGTGCTTGAGATATATCGGGCGGAGTGCCAAGCTGGCCCGATCGCAGGCGTTATCGTTCAACTCGGTGGGCAAACCCCGCTATCTCTAGCGCGTGATTTAGAAGACGCCGGGCTGCCAATCGTCGGAACATCGCCACGAGCAATCGACCTTGCGGAAGACCGTGCTCTTTTTGGTGCGCTACTCGAAAACTCTGGCTTAATTGCCCCCGAATTTGGCACGGCAATGAATGATTCACAGGCGCTCGACGTCGCTGAGGGTATTGGGTATCCAGTTCTGGTTCGCCCGTCTTATGTGCTCGGCGGACGAGGCATGCAAATCGTGTATTCGCGAGAAGAAATGCAGGATTATCTTGATCGCCGCGAGTCGGAAAAGACAGATGCTACACGAATAGCATCCCCGCTACTAATTGATCGCTTCCTTGACGACGCTGTCGAAATAGACGTGGACGCGCTATACGACGGCCACGAGCTATTTCTCGGGGGAGTTATGCAGCACATTGAGGAGGCCGGCATCCATTCGGGAGACTCCGCCTGCGTGCTTCCGCCGCTGACTATCTCACAATCGATGATCGCAAAGATATATGCGGCGACCGAGGCGATTGCTCGCGGTATTGGCGTGGTTGGCTTGCTCAACATCCAGTATGCGATCAGATCGGGAATTCTGTACGTAATCGAGGCTAATCCACGTGCGTCACGCACCGTGCCGTTCGTTTCAAAAGCAGCCGGGGTGGCGTTAGCTCCGGCCGCAACGCGCATCATGATGGGGCAAACCATCGCTGAGCTCAAAGATGTAGGTGCCCTGCCCGAGCAAGACGCACGATTTTTGGATCAAGACGGGCCTGTCTCGGTGAAGGAGGCGGTCTTACCTTTCAAACGCTTCGTAACGCGCAGCGGCCAGGTTGTGGACACTGTTCTTGGCCCAGAAATGCGGTCTACCGGAGAGGTGATGGGGATTGATTCCACTTTCCCCTTGGCTTTTGCAAAGTCGCAGTCTGGTGCCTACGGAGGGTTGCCTACTCAAGGCAGTGTCTTCATTTCAGTCTCGGATGCCGATAAGGCTGGAATGATCTTTCCCGTCTCTCAGCTAGTGGACATGGGCTTTAAGATTTATGCTACAGCGGGCACGGCGCGCGTACTTGGACGATATGGAATTGACTCCACGCCCGTGGATAAAATTTCAGAAAATCACGAGCATAATGTTGTTTCCCTGATAACTTCGGGAAACATCGACATCGTCGTTAATACGCCCAACAGTAAAGGTAGTAGAGCAGATGGATATGCGATTCGTGCGGCGACCACCGCAGCGGATCTACCGATAATGACGACGATCGCGGAGTTCGCCGCTGCTGTCCAAGCAATTAAGGATCAACGTGACCAAGATTTCAGCGTAAAAACTCTTCAGGAACACAATCTCCAAATATGAAATCCGTTGCATCTAACATCCCGCGTGTCGCACGTTCGTGCACTTGCGTCGCTGTGACCAGTGTAAATATCGCTCCATAATTTCTTCGCGAAGAATCGGCATCTAACTGCGGAATTTCGCATGTTCGCACGCTATATTAGCGTCTAACAGAGTCGAGCCTGAGGAGAGCATTATGGCTTTACCAACATTAACTCCACAAGAGCGCAAAGCCGCGCTAGAAAAAGCAGCTGCTGCGCGCAAGCAGCGCGCTGCGATCAAAGAAGATCTCAAAGAAGGGCGAAAAAAGTTATCCGAAGTTCTTGAACTTGCCAAGAACGATCCTGTCATTGCCAAGCTCAAAGTTACGGCACTTTTGCAGTCAATGCCCGGGGTTGGTCCAGCTAAGAGCGCATCTATCATGGAAAAAGCGAAAATTTCGCCATCCCGCAGGATCGGTGGGCTTGGCAAACATCAAGCGCAGCGCCTGATTGATATTTTCGGCTAATCTCGCTGCAATATGTTCGCTACGGTGCCGTTTGGCTAGCTGTCAATGATTCTGGCACGATAGGGCCATGGCAAAAGCTTTTGTGTTAACAGGTCCCACTGCCGTAGGCAAGGGCACGGTCATAGCTGAAATTGTTCGTTCACGGCCAGATATCTGGTTCTCTGTTTCTGCCACAACTCGCAAGCCGAGGCCTGGCGAGGTAGATGGAGTAAACTACTTTTTTCTTTCCGAGGAGAAATTCGATGAATTAGTACGTGGTGGCCAGATGCTTGAATGGGCCCTTGTCCACGGTTTAGCAAAATATGGCACGCCCAGGGAACCTGTTGAACAGGCCCTTTCGCAGGGGCACACCGTTCTGTTGGAAGTGGATCTGGCCGGAGCTCGGCAGATTCGTGAGTCCCTCCCACACGCGCAACAGATCTTTCTAGCCCCGCCTTCATGGGCTGATCTTGAAAGACGACTACACGGGCGTGGCACTGAAACTGAAGGGGAGCAAAAGCGCCGTCTAGAAACGGCAAAGGTCGAGATGGCCGCCGAATCTGAGTTCGATCACGTCGTCGTCAACGTGACAGTGGCACAAGCCACCGCGGATCTACTTAAGATCATTGACCAAACACAGTAGGATTAAAGGCTGATGCCTGGGCTATCCGAGGCGACATCGTGGAGAGGGAAAAATGTTCGGAACAACTCCAAATCCAGAGGGGATTACATCACCAGCGATCGATGAATTGCTGGAAAAGGTTGATTCCAAGTACACGCTGGCCGTATTCAGTGCAGCGCGTGCTCGCCAGATTAATTCGTATCGTCAAGAGATGAAGTCGGGCGACCAAAATATCACCAATATTGGCCCACTGGTACCTGCAACTCCCGAGGATAAGCCGCTGTCGGTAGCACTCGAAGAGATTGCTGAAGACAAGCTCTCGATGTCCCTTGAAGACTAACTCCTCGGTGATCTCCCAAGCGGGAGACGACCGAGTTTCTGAAAATCCGATGCCGCGCGTACTTTTGGGAGTCACGGGCGGCATCGCCGCCTACAAGGTACCTGCGGTTATCCGCGGTTTGCGTGCACGTGGGATCGACGTCGTCGTCGTTCCTACACCCGAAGCACTAAAGTTCGTTGGAAAAACGACGTGGGAAGCGATCTCGGGACACCCGGTTCATGTGCATACCACCGAGGGGGCCGAGGAGGTCGTTCACGTACGTACCGGCCAAGATGTTGATCTGGTGCTGATTGCTCCTGCTACGGCGAACACGATAGCTAAAGTGGCAGCAGGCATTGCTGACAACCTGTTGACGGCCTCGGTGTTGATGGCAACTGGGCCAGTCCTCATGGCCCCGGCGATGCACACCGAAATGTGGAATAACGCGGCGACGCAAGCAAATGTCGATACGTTGGGTGAGCGCGGTGTCGAATTTATTGGCCCTGAATCGGGTCAATTGACGGGCACCGATAGCGGATTGGGCCGGATGAGCGAGCCTGAAGCTATTGTTGAGGCCGTCCTGCGCCGGCTGGCTAACGATCGTGTGGGTGCTTCGGATCTGGCCGGAACTCGGATGGTGATCAGTGCCGGTGGCACCCGTGAACCGATTGATCCAGTACGTTATATTGCCAATCGATCAACCGGGCGAATGGGCATCGCACTGGCCAATGAAGCCGCCCGGCGGGGCGCGGAGGTCCATCTTGTCGCGGCTAACATTGACGATTCCGTTATGTCCCTTTTAGCGCAAGATGTTCATATAATCCCGGTTATTACCGTGCTCGAGCTCCAAGACGTTATGGAAGAGATGTCTGGCAAAGCGGACGTCCTTGTGATGAGTGCAGCGGTATCCGATTTTCGAGTAGACGCGAGCGCGCAGAATAAAATTAAACGTGGCGCAGATCTCACACTGAAACTCATTGAAAATCCGGACATCTTGGCCGGGTTGGCACGCGCTAGACGCAGCAAGCAAACTATCGTCGGATTTGCTGCCGAGACAGGTGATGAGACGGCTGACTATCTCGAACACGGCCGACAAAAGGCCCGCCGCAAAGGAGCCGATCTCTTGGTGATTAACCAGGTGGGCGCACAATCCGGCTTTGGTAATGTTGACACGGCTGTAACGATTGTCGACGGCGCTGGCTCGACGCTAGCTGAAACTACAGGAAGCAAGGCCGACGTGGCCGTTGCAATCATCGACGCGATCAAGGAATTTAGGACTAGTTAAGTGACACTTCAGCCTTTCACCTCCGAGTCTGTAACTGAGGGACATCCCGATAAGGTTGCCGACCGTATTTCTGACTCAATTCTCGATGCAATGCTGGAACAGGATCCGAAAGCTCGCGTAGCGATCGAATCTCTTGTGACCACCGGGCTCGTTTTCGTGACCGGCGAGGTTACGACAAGCGCGTACGTCGAAATTCCAGAAGTTATTCGGGAAGCCGTCAAGGATATCGGTTATACCTCTTCACAGATTGGTTTTGATGCTGATTCTTGCGGGATCATGGTGGCCATCGACCAGCAGTCTCCCGATATCGCCGGGGGAGTCAACGAATCTTATGAGGCTCGCACCGCCTCCGAAGTAGACGCTTACGATCTGCAAGGCGCGGGCGATCAAGGCATCATGTTTGGGTATGCAACCAACGAGACTACCGACCTGATGCCGCTACCAATCCATCTATCGCATCGCCTTGCCGAGCGTCTTACGCACGTGCGTAAATCCGGAATTGTTCCGGGGCTTCGACCCGATGGAAAAACTCAGGTGACGATCGACTACGGTGAGAGCGGTCCAGTTGGCGTTAACACGGTTATCGTTTCGACCCAGCATGACGACGACGTGAGTGCGGCTTGGTTGGAGCGTGCAATTCGCGAGCACGTGATTGATCCCGTGCTAGCTAAGGAAACCGACCTGAATTGCGCCGATCTGTCTGTTTTAGTTAATCCATCAGGACGTTTTATTCTCGGTGGCCCGCGTGCCGATGCTGGCTTGACCGGACGAAAGATCATTGTAGATACCTATGGAGGTATGGCTCGCCACGGCGGTGGCGCGTTTTCGGGTAAAGACCCTTCAAAGGTGGATAGGTCAGCCGCCTATGCTGCCCGTTGGGTTGCAAAGAACGTCGTCGCCGCCGGTTTGGCTGATCGGTGCGAAGTTCAACTGGCGTATGCGATCGGTAAGGCTCAACCGGTCTCCATTCGGCTTGACACCTTTGGAACCGAAAAACACGAACTCGCGGCTCTTGAGTCAGCTGTGGATAAAGTTTTTGACTTGCGGCCGGCAGCGATAATTTCCGAGCTTGACCTGCTTCGTCCTATCTATTCGGCCACGTCCGCCTACGGTCACTTTGGCCGTACAGACGAGGATTTCACCTGGGAACGCACTAACAAGGTCGAGGACCTGCGAGCAATGGTCTAGGCGTGACCCTCACTCGTGATTGAATACGTGCATGAGTGAAAGCGATGGGCTGTTTAATCTGCCGGATTACGGATTCCAGGAGGAACTACTCTCCTTGGATCCTGTAGCGCGCGATATAGAATCCGGCGTTGAGCTTCCAGTAGCTCGAGTTCTGCCAGATATCCCGCAACCTCATATGGACAGGTTCTTCGACTACGAAATTCCACAAAAAATGGCTAACGCTGAGGTTGGTGCGCGCGTGGTGGTGGACATCGGTTCGCGTAGAGTCGACGGCTTCATAGTTGAGCGCTCCACGTCCACTAACTATCACAGGCTTCGGCCCATTCACAGACTCGTCTCTTCGATAGGTGTGCTAACACCCGAGGTGCTTCAGTTGTGCAGATCTGTAGCCAGCCGGCAGGCCAGTCCCGTTTCAACGGCCGTGCGCCTGGCGGTTCCGCAGCGCCACGCACGGGCCGAAAAAGAATTTCTTAAATTGCCGAAAAGTACGGCACATCCGATCGTCAATCAGCCAGATAGTGCGTGGAATAGGTACATTGGGGGAGCGGAATTCGTCTCTCA
Organism: Trueperella bonasi; assembly: GCF_030811535.1. GTDB lineage: Bacteria > Actinomycetota > Actinomycetes > Actinomycetales > Actinomycetaceae > Trueperella > Trueperella bonasi. The sequence continues at coordinate 37,522 of NZ_JAUSQX010000001.1, forward strand.
GTATGCCTCCGGAAAGCGGCCAAGTGCTGCTGTTCAGCTCCTAGCCGGCGATAGGTTGCAAGATCTGCTGCCATTTTTGGTCACTACGGTTCGGCATGCCGAGCAGAGTATTATCGTGGTCTTACCAACGTCTGCGCGGGCCCGGAAGCTTCAGAGTTTGCTGGAAGCCAGCGTCGGCGAGCCCGTGGCCCTGATGGTCTCCGAAGATGATCACGCGACACGGTATCTAACATTTCTTGAGGTACTCGCGGGCCGAATTCGGATTGTGGTTGGAACCCGTTCGGCGGTTTGGGCGCCCGTGAAAAATCCCGGCCTCTTGGTGATTATTGATGATCAGCATTCAGCTTTTGCCGAGCCGCGTGCTCCCTATATACATGCGCGCGAAGTTCTCACCATTCGCGCGCACCAAACGGGTGCCGGATTCCTTGCCTTTAACTACGGCCCCTCCGCCCATGTGGGGCAGTTGACGAGAGCCGGTTTTACCAGATGGATCACGCCCGCAGCGAGCGAGCTTCGCAACGGGGTTGCGCAGACTCTGTCTGTCAATGATTTTCGTGCGGAAGGCGTCGATTTGGCGCGGATGCCATCACCTGTTTTCAAGGTCACGCGATCGGGTCTCGAGCGCGGCCCCGTGCTGTTCGTGGTTCCGCAGGCAGGATATGTTCCATTGCTTGCCTGCCAAAATTGCAGGGAGATCGCAAGGTGCGTGCAGTGCACGGCCACTCTGGCCATAACACAACCTGATTCGCCCCCGGTTTGCACACGCTGTTCCCTCGTCCATAGAAATTTTAGCTGCAGTCAATGTCGCGGCACTCGTCTACGTGCCATTCGCATAGGCTCGCAGCGCACCGCACAGGAGATTGGCCGCGCATTCAGAGGCGAAACTCTTCACATCGCCGGCGTGGGGCAGGCCCGGTCGACGCTCGATGATTCACGCCGGATAGTAGTTTCCACTCCCGGCGTCATTCCCACTGTTGAAGGTGGCTACGCGTCCGGCATCATTCTCGATGCCGGTTACCTGCTGCGATCGTCTCGGCTTGAAGCCGAAGTGTATTTCCTTCGCACCATCGCCCATACCGCTGGGCACATTAGAGCCAGAGCAAATGGTGGAAAGTTGCTTGTCGTCGGTGACGTTCCAGGTGAGCTTATCGCTCCCATCCAGTCTTGGAATTTTGCAGATTGGGTAGATAACTTACTCGAAGACCGTTGCAATATCGGCTTGCCACCAACTGCTGTGTGGGTGGAAATCAAAGGTCCCGAATCTTCCCTTCGCGAGTTTCTCGGAGTCCTGCGCACTTCCGCGCACGAACATGGCTTCGAAGCTACTGAAGATTCCGTCGATGCACTATTCCTTGGTGGGGCCCATGATGTGATTCCAGGCATGGCTGTACTGGGGCCAAATCCGGCTGGTGAACAAGTGGTTGCCTACGTGCGTTTTGCTGAAAAAGACCGGCAGGAAAAAACTGCGCTTATCTATAGCGCCTATCGCGCCGCCTCGGCCCACCGCATAGCTGTGGGCCTGCGAATCGTGGTTGATCCACCACTGTAGTTCTGAGGACCCGGCCAACCTTATATGATGGGTCAGTGCGTATTTTATTTGCTGGAACTCCAAATGTCGCTGTGCCCGCGCTAGAGGCCCTTGTCCGTGACCACAAAGTGGTCGGTGTTTTGACGAGGGCGCCCGCGCCGGTGGGGCGCAAGCGGGTGATCACCAAGAGCGCTATCCACGAGCGCGCACTCGCACTAGAAATACCGGTGATGACGCCGTCGTCGTTAAAAGACGCCGTAATTCAAGAAGAAATCGCTTCTTATGAGCCCGATGCTGTCGCCGTCGTGGCATACGGAATGCTGGTACCGAAAGAACTCCTCACCGTACCGAGATTCGGTTGGATCAATTTGCACTTTTCGTGTCTACCGCGTTGGCGCGGGGCAGCACCCGTTCAATATGCGATTGCGGCGGGGGATACCCAAACCGGTACGGCTGTCTTTCAGATTCAGGAGGGGCTCGATACTGGGCCCGTCTTCGACATTGCGAAGCGAGAACTGACCGCGGCGGATACAGCCGGCGATCTACTTGAGGAGCTAGCCAAAAGCGGCGCAAAGCAGCTTTCGCGCGTGCTGAGCGCTATCGAAGTTGGCGAGGCGAAATCAATGCCACAGGAGGGTGAGCCAACTTTTGCTCCCCGTCTCACGTCAAAAGATGCACGAATGATCTGGTCCCAACCAGCCGAACAGATTTCCGCCCAAAGTCGCGGATGGTGGCCGGCACCTGGGGCGTGGACTGAACTGGGCACAACGCGTGTCAAACTTGGCCCGGTTGCCGCTACGAGCATCGACGGACTTGCACCCGGTGAGATTCGCGCCGGTGAATCAGTTCTCGTTGGAACGTCAACGACGGCCGTAGAACTCAGCAGCGTAGCGCAGGCAGGTAAGCCGTGGATGTGCGCGAGCGACTGGGCACGCGGGCTCGTTGACAAGGCTTTTGAGATAGGAGGTGGCGATGAATAACCGCCCCAAAAACTGGCGCCCTGGAAGACATACATCTGATCCGGCTCGATCTGTTTGTTTTGACGTGCTCATGGATGTCGAAGTCGATGGTGCCTACGCGAATATCGCTCTGCCGCGGGCAATACGTGCGGCACGGCTGAATCGCCAGGACGCTGCCTACGCGACCAACCTCACGTACGGTACGCTTCGAATGCAAGGCAGGTGGGACGCACTTCTTGCCCACTGTATGGATAGGCAAGACATTGATCCAGAGGTTCGTGTTTTGCTCCGCATGGGTGCCCATCAGCTACTCGATATGAACACCCCGCCACATGCGGCAATTCATGAAACGGTTATGCTCGCACGTAATAAGATTGGTTCGGGAGCATCGGGCTTTACGAATGCGGTCTTGCGCCGCGTGTCTGAACGATCCTTGAAGCAGTGGCAGGACCAATTGAAAGACGATCACGGCAAGGTGAACTCCGTGGGTTTCCTATCGGATTGGTTTTCTCACCCCCGGTGGATCGTTCGTGCGCTATCAGAGTCCCTTCGTGCACACGGACGTTCACACAAAGATCTCATCTCCGTTTTGCGGGCACATAATGAGCCCGCGGCTGTTGCCCTCGTGGCTAGAAAGATTTCGGTCAGCAAGTTGCGCGCCGATATTGAACGCGGGCGGATGACCAGCCAGCCCGGCTACCTAGTTGACAGTGCGGTGCTTCTTCAAGGAGGTGATCCCGGGCGGGTCTTCGCTGTCAAAGATCGTCTCGCAGGCGTCCAGGATGAAGGCTCTCAATTAGTTGCGCGTACCTTTGCCGCTGCGCCGATAGCCGGCCCGGATCGGGCTTGGTTGGACATGTGTGCCGGCCCGGGCGGAAAGACGGCGACACTCGCAGCGTTCAATCCCAATGTGACGATATTTGCCAACGAGGTTCACGAACACCGGCTTGACCTCGTTGCGGACTCGGTTGAACCTTGGGCCGATCGAGTTAATCTGCGCTTGGGAGACGGGCGCGACATTGGCCTTGAAGAGCCGGAACGTTATGATCGAGTGCTCATTGATGCGCCATGTACCGGAATTGGAGCGCTTCGGCGCCGGCCTGAGGCCCGGTGGAACAAAGAAGCCTCCGATGCTCTAGATTTGGTCAAACTTCAACTTTCCCTGCTTGAATCAGGTTGGCAAGCGCTAAGGAGCGGCGGTGTGCTCGGATATGCCACATGTTCGCCATACCTAGCCGAAACAACACAGGTGGTGGACACATTCCTCATGGGAAGGCCCGATGCCGAGGTCCTAAATGCAAATGCGATCGCATCCGGCGAATCGACACGAGAGTTTACTAACGACGGCAATTACCTACAACTATGGCCAGACGAGCACAAGTCGGATGCAATGTACTTGGCCCTGATAAAGAAGCGATAGGCTCAAGGTATGCGTATTAATCCATCAATATTAAATTGCGATTTTTCTGACCTCAAAGGTGAGCTCCACAAAATCCGCAACGCCGACTGGGCGCATGTGGATGTCATGGATAACCATTTCGTTCCCAATCTGACGATGGGACTACCAATTGTTGAAGCGATTATTGAGGTGAGTGAAATTCCGATTGATACTCACCTCATGATTGAGGACCCGGACCGGTGGGCGCCGCAGTATGCGGAAGCTGGCGCCAAATCCGTTACTTTCCATGCCGAGGCTGCCGCTGCTCCGCTTCGATTAGCTAGGGAACTTCGGAGCATGGGCGTCCGAGCTGGCCTAGGGCTCAAGCCGGCAACACCGATCGAACCCTATCTAGATATTCTTGACGAGTTCGACATGATTTTGATTATGACGGTAGAACCGGGCTTTGGTGGGCAGTCCTTTATCCACTCGATGATGCCCAAAGTCAGCCGCACACGCGAAGCGATCGACAAGCACGGATTAGATGTGTGGGTGCAGGTTGATGGGGGAGTCTCGCGCGATACCATCGAGATTGCCGCCGATGCGGGTGCTGACACTTTCGTCGCCGGATCTGCGGTATATAAGGCTGAAGATGCTTACGCGGAAGTTGACCACCTACGTTCTTTAGTCCTTGGTCATACACACTGAAAAAGATTTGCGCCTATACTGTAGATGCTTCGGGGTCAGTGGAAATCTGAACCGGCGGTAAAAGTCCGCGACCCGGCTACAGGCCGGCTGATGAGGTGGAATTCCTCAACCGACGGTAAAAGTCCGGATGGAAGAAGCAGGGCAGGCTCATTGCCATGAAAAGTGGTATCTTGGCCGTCCCGTCCTAGCCCCGAAGCTTGGGGAGAGGATGAATGAAACCGAAGATGACATGGATTGCCCCGGTCTTGTTTGGGGCAGTCATCTTCCTCGCATGGATCGTTGCCACCGAAACGGGCATTGTTGGAAGTTGGGCGCTACCAACACCCGCGCACGTCTATGACAGGATTGCATCAGGAATCAGTGATGGCTATCTTCTGCGCGCAACAGTCCAAACATTGTATGAGGCACTCGCAGGCTGTCTCTTCGCCGCAGCAATGGGAATTCCACTCGGGTTTGCTATCGCGCACTTGAAAACTTTGGCCGCGACGATCCAGCCCTATTTGGCAGCTTCGCAAGCGATACCGGCAGTTGCCATCGCACCGCTGCTCGTCATCTGGGTGGGGTACGGCACGTCTGCCATTGTGGCACTGTGTACGATCATGGTGATATTCCCAATCGTCATCAACACGACAGTCGGCGTGCGAGCGATAGATCCAGAGATCATCGGAGCCGCGCAAATTGACGGGGCGAACGGGCTCTCCATGCTCGTTCACGTGAAGTTACCTCTTGCCGCACCAAATATCTTGGCAGGATTACGCAACGGTTTTACCCTCTCAATTACCGGAGCGGTCGTGGGTGAGATGGTCATTGGCGGTCAAACTGGACTGGGCATTATCCTCACCGGCGCCCAAGCACTGAATGACCTGCCTGGAATGTTCGCCGCGATCATCATTCTGGCACTCGCAGCGATAGCGATATATGCCACGATTCTCTCGTTAGAAAACCGCGTTTATGCCGCTGTTTCGGAAAGATAGACGATGAAAAAGATACTTGCCCTGCTTGCCCTTTTACTTCTGACGAGTTGCTCGTCTGGTGGCCCGAGCACGCCTCAAGAGCAAGAGACGCTCACCATTGGTCTCACCTATATTCCCGATGTCCAATTCGCTCCGGTCTACGTAGCTGAAGCTAACGGCTATTTCGCGGATGCCGGATTGGATATCACGATTAGGCACCATGGCGCCCAAGAATCTCTTTTTGGTGCAATCCAAGCCGGCGAAGAAGACATCGTATTTGCCGGCGGCGACGAAATGATGCAAGCCCGCTCAACCGGTGTCGACATCGTGAATTGGGCGACGATGTATCAAACATATCCCGTAGCGCTCATCGTCAAAGCCGACTCCGACATCAACTCCGCAGCCGATTTGGAAGGCAAATCTGTCGGTCTTCCCGGTCCGTACGGCGAAAACTACTTCGCGCTTCTTGCAATGATCGACGAATACGGCCTTGAAGACGTAGATATTAATTACATCGGGTATACACAAACCACGGCTTTAGCAACAGATTCTGTAGACGCAATTATAGGGTTTTCCAATAACGACGTCGTGGCGATGCGACACGCCGGGATCGACGTCGTCGAACTGCCATTGGTTGAAGGACGATTGCCGTTGATCGGCGTCGGACTGGGCAGCATGGCCGATCATCTAGATCCCGAAACGTTGGCGAAGGTAGTTGAGGCGCTTGAACAAGGAACTCGAAATGCCACCGCTGATCCCGAGGCCGCATTAGATATCACGCGTTCTTACGTACCTTCCCTTGCCGATCCTGAACAGCGCGAGCTTGCAGCACAGGTACTGGATGCGACTCTTGAGTTGTATTCCGGTGGCCAAAGCTTCGGACACCAAGATGTGCAGCTGTGGGCGCAGATGTCCGAATTCATGGAGGATGCTGAACTTTTAGAAACCCCCGTTGCAGCAGAAGACGCCTATACGTTGGCAGTTCTTGACTATCGGACGAATAATTCCCTCTAACCGAACTCGGATACAATGAGCCTCGTGAAAACCTTTGAGGAATTGTTTGAAGAATTGTCTGATAAAGCTCGGACCCGGCCAGAAGGATCGGGGTCTGTAAAGGAACTTGACGCTGGCGTCCACGTCATCGGGAAAAAGATCTTAGAAGAAGCGGGCGAAGTGTGGATCGCCGCCGAATACGAATCAGATGAAGAACTCGCTGAGGAAGCTTCGCAACTTTTGTACCACCTCCAACTCATGCTCATCAAGCGTGGTCTTACCCTCGAAGACGTCTATCGTTACCTTTAGGAGAAAAATGCTTCGTATCGCTGTGCCTAACAAGGGCTCCCTGTCCGAACCCGCCTCCCGTATGCTTGCTGAGGCAGGCTATCGCCAGCGCCGCGAAAGCCGTGAGCTCGTACTTGTCGACACCGAAAACAAGGTCGAATTTTTCTATATCCGCCCCCGCGATGTTGCGGTTTATGTGGGCGCAGGCACTGTTGACGTTGGAATTACCGGCCGTGATCTACTCCTTGATTCTGGCGCTCACGCAGTTGAACACCGAGGCCTTGGGTTCGCTCAAGCAACCTTCAGATTCGCAGCTCCCGACGGCAAAGGTCTGACGATTGACGATCTACGTGGCAAGCGGATCGCAACGTCCTATGATGCCCTCGTCAAGAATTACTTGACGGAACACGGTATTGAAGCCGAGGTCGTGCACTTGGACGGCGCGGTTGAAAGCTCAGTCCGGCTCGGGGTGGCCGATGCGGTAGCCGACGTCGTCGAAACTGGTTCGACTCTGCGCGCTGCCGGCATGGATGTGTTTGGCGAACCACTTTTGAAATCCGAGGCGATTTTGATTCGTCATGCTGATACGGATGTCACCCGGGATATTGCCATTTTGGATGGGCGCCTCGAAGGTGTCATCATGGCACGGAATTACGTGTTGATGGACTACGACATCCAGCGTGAACACTTGGATGGAGCAGTCAAGCTGACGCCCGGATATCAATCTCCTACAGTTTCCCCGCTGCACGATGAGAACTGGGTGGCTGTGAGGGCGATGGTCGAACGCTCGACCATGAATCGGGTCATGGATGAGCTTCACGACGTCGGTGCGCGTGGCATTATCGTCACCCCGATTATTACTTCGCGAATTTAGCGGATCGTCTGGGGCACTATTGTCACCTCAAGACAATGACTGTGCGGCAAACACGCCAGCAGCAGCTGCCGCAAGAAAGGCAAGTCGGTCTTCTTGGTAGGAGCGCCCCATCGTTTGAAGCGGAGCGGGCGGATCGCGCAATACCTCATCTAAGCCCTGTATAGGAATGGTGGTAAAACGCAGATGATCGCGTGTGGAAAGCTCGGAAAGTTGCCGGCTAATCTTGGGCGCAACCGGCGAGTCCTCGGGAAGTTCAGGAACGACGACGTCGCACGGCACTCGCACGATATCGCTCAGCACGCGGATCGTATGGTGAGAAATACCTCGGTGACGTTCACGAGGATCACCTTCCGATGCTCGTATAGCTGCGATTGGCTGGCCGTCAAGCGTATGGGCAGCATTGAGAACCTCTCCAGTAGAGGTTCCGGAAAAACCCCACCGGGTATCCGTTCCCAGATTTCCGGGGCCTTGAGTCACGATGGTCACGTCGGCGTGCCACACGAGCTTTGCAGCAAGGAGCGCCGTGTAAACATTCACTGCCTCCAGCTGGCCACCATAGGCTTGACCGGCGGTGATCGTGCCTAGAATATCGCCAGTTTCCGTGAGCTGATGAGCCGTTTTAGAAAACCAGGCCGGTAGCGCTCCGCCGTCGGTCATGACGTAGGCGATTCTGGCTTCCTTGGCTGCGTACTGAACTCCCGCAACGATTGCGGGCAGCGCAGAATGTAGATCTGCTGCAATGACTGGCATTCGCGCGATCGAATTCGCCTGCCGAAGAACGTGGTGGTGCCCCGATTCTTCCTCGTCGACTCCCTGCACCATGTATTGCATAGGTGTATAGCGCGCTTTCATGACGTGCCCGGAGGCTTCGAGCCGCTCGGTCGGTAGTCGTTCGGGTATGGCAACGATCATGGCGTATCCGCCAGTTCCGAGCCTGCGCTCAAGCGCTGCCGATGTTAGAAGTACGCGCTCTCCAACCCGCGGGCGCCCAACCTGCGGGGCATAGGCTAATGCGCGCACCGTTGAGCCGTCGTCAAGCCGCGCGTCGTATTCGATCGCTTGCCCCCAAGCCGAACGTTCTCGCTCTATCTGTGCGCTTGTCCACCTCATCACGACTACGAGCCTAGTGCATTAAGGTGGGTTCCATGACCGAAGATAGTAGGCCCGTTGATCAGCGGCGCTTCGCGCTGCTCGTCTACATTCGCAGGTCCAAACCGACCATGGACCAAATTATTGCGATGCCGGCATATCAAGGAATTAACCCCGATCATGTGCGCCGGTACGCGGAGCGCGACCTTCAAGGCTTACGCGAATCTGGCTATCACATTAACGTGGACGATAACGGCCGATACCTACTCGACGATTCGGGCAATATTCATGTTGATTGCACCGGGGTTGAGCTCGGCATTCTCCGATCGCTTCTTGGTTCGAAAGCGAAGTCGTCTGCCCTTGCCTACGCACAGCAGGGAGTGACCAAGCTCCTATCGAGTGGTATGGTAACCACTTCGGCGACTAACCTGACCGTTCACACCCCACGCGGTGAAGAAGTTGTGTCAATCGCGGCAGCAATCCAGTTAGGGCGGCGTATCCAATTTTCCTATCGAGGTACACGTGCAGCTGCCCCCGAGCTCTATACCGTCGAGCCATTCAGGTTAGAGGTACACCTGGGCGCGTTTTATCTTCGCGGTTACCAGATTCACGTGGAAGGCAGATCATCACGAGGTAACCGAATGTACAAACTTGACCGTTTGCACGGCAAAGTGAAAATCTTGGACAGCGCCCTCTCGCACGCCTTTGATGAAACCGAGGAAACTCTGCTCTCACCGGTCACTGCGCGAGTTTGGCTCAGCCGTGAACTACCGTTGATATGGCAAGCGTCAGATGTTCAACGCTGCGAGGACGGATACGTCATCGAGCTTCGTGATATCGATCGCGGCCAACTTTACTCTGACCTCATGTTCTACGGCTTGGATGCGAAGCTTATCGGCCCAAAAAACGTGTGTCGTGAATTTGAAAACCGCCTCAGGCACCTGGCGCAGCTGGGGGAGGAGCGCCGTGGCTGATCTATCGCTGACTCGAAAAATTTCAATCTTGGCCTATCTAAAAAACAACCCTGTGAGACTTCGAGATCTGGCCGAGCACTTCACAACTCAGCCATCGAAAATGCGCGATGAGTTGATGGGCTTATTTACGACGGAAATTAGCGTGGGCGGTTACTATGAGACTCCCGTCGACGTCGTTATTCCCGAAGATCTCGACGATCCGGTTACCTTGATCGACAATCAAACTGATGTCACTTCCGCTTTAACACTTGCCGAAATAATTTCCTTACTCGCTCTCATAGATGAGATGTCCAGGTCGGTGGACGCCCAGACTCGCCGCCAACTGATGGATCTTCGCCAACGGATCGCGAAGGCAACCGAAGAGGCTGGCTTTGCGCATGCTCTCTGGCCGGCTCCCACAGTGAATCTCGACAGGGGGATTGCTGACGAGCTCGCCCGAGCAATCAAGGATAGGCGACTAGTTTCGATTGTCTACTTGAAAATGGGAAGTAATCTCAGGCTGAAGTCCCACGTCGCCGTCGTCGCTCCGATATCCGTAACGACGGGCGCCAATCCGCTACTCATAGCTGCGAAAGGCACCGTGTTACGCACCTATCGACTTGACCGGTTTGTAAGCGCACAAATGCTCGAGCAGAAATATACCCGCGACCTCGAAAAAGACATTCTTAACCAGTACAAAAGTCAGGGAAATTTTGCCGGCGAAACCGTACAGATCATCCTCGAACCACGCGCTCGCTGGGTAGCCGAAACCCTACCTGTGGACAAGCTCACGGAAATTAACGGGCTATTGATTATTGAGCTCACGGTCTCTTCGCTATCGTGGCTACGTACTTTGCTAATTCGGATTGGCGACGCCGTTATCGCGGTGAAGCCGGATAGAATCCAACAAGCCGTGGCGAATGATGCGCGCGCATACCTCGAGGAACAGGAACGCTGACGTGTGGTTGTGGGTGCTGCTTTTTGGGCTAGTTGGCCTAGGAATATATCTTGGCGTTACGCTTCGCGAAATATGGAATTCGCTGAAGGGTTTAGGGGTTGAGGCCGGCAGGTTCAGCGCTGCGATACGCGAGGTGACTATCCCGGCCAGTGAACCCCACCGCTCTGTTGAGAGCGTATACGATGATCCGGCGCGCATTAAGGATGCCCGTGCCGATCGTCGCAGGATTTCAGAAGTTCGTGCCCGTGCACGGCGCAGGCGATTTAACCACGCAACCCAAAGGTGGGAATCGACCACAGATGGAAGCTTTTCGGCTATCTCACGAGCCGAGCGCGACCGAGCTCGGCAGCGCATGAAGGAGGCGTGATCATGAAGATTGGTGTTGCTCTTAATCCTGCTGCCGGTAAGGGCCGCAGTGAAAAATATCAGCAAGTGCTTCGTAACGTCCTAGCGATGTATCCGGTCAATACGAAGTGGTTACCCGTCGGCAGCCCTGACGAATCTATGCGAACCATGCGAAACCATATTCGCGATGGTCTGATCGACGCGCTCGTCGTGGTTGGCGGCGACGGCTTTATTCACACCACGGTCAACGCCGTGGGCGATTCCCATATACCCGTCGGCATTATCGCGGCCGGATCCGGCAACGATATCGCCCGTGAATTCGATTTGCCGATTCATTCAGTCCACGATTCCATGCATCAAATCGTATCCTCCCTGCTCAGCGGCAGGTACCGGCACGTTGATGTGATGGAAATCGAGTGGGCCGGCGGCGTCGAACGAGCCTTGGCGATTGTTTCGGTAGGAATTGACGCCGAGGCAAACAATCTCGCTAACCGGCACGCATGGCCCAAGGGCAATCTGCGCTACGTTCGCGGAGTGATTGGCGCGCTACGTTCCTATAAACCCTACGGTGTTCGACTCACGATGGACGGCCATAGCCACGCGGGTCCGATGATGCTTTTATCGATAGCGAACACGAGGTTTTTCGGCGGAGGATTTTGTATCTCACCGCAGGCTCTCCCCGACGACGGCCTGCTCGACGTCGTCGTCACTCCAAGTTTTCGCGCACTGGATCTCGTGGAACTGATACCGAAACTCCTACTGCTCAAACACACGAAAGATCCGAACGTCCATGTCTTGCGAACCAATGAAATCCTCGTTGAACCCGCCCCAGAATACGGAGCTGAACTACCGGTAATGATGGCTGACGGGGAGGAGATCTGCCGGGCACCTGCAACCATTCGGATTGTGCCACAAACGTTGAAATTGGTGATGTGATGGATCTCGTTGCCAAGAACTTCATCGATTCGTATTCGGCGCGGGGAATCTATCTTGATGATTTCCAGCTCGAAGCGATCGACGCGCTGGGTGGAGACAAAGATGTTCTCGTATTGGCACCAACTGGTGCCGGTAAGACGGTTGTGGCTGAATATGCGGTTGAATTGGCGCTTGCACGCCTTTCGCGCTGCATTTATACCGCCCCGATTAAGGCGCTGACAAATCAGAAGTACCGAGATCTAGCGGACCGACTCGGGGCTGATAACGTTGGCCTGCTGACGGGGGATCAGACGATTAATCGCGATGCGCCAATTCTCGTGGTCACCACAGAGGTACTGAGGAATATGCTGTTCCAACACGACCAGATGCTAGCTGACGTTGGCTACGTTGTGCTCGATGAAGTTCACTATCTCGCGGACGAATTTCGCGGGCCAGTGTGGGAAGAGGTTATTCTTCAGCTTCCTGCCCATACCCGCTTGGTGAGCCTTTCCGCCACGATTTCAAACGCTGAGGAATTTTCTGGATGGCTGCGATCAGTTCGCGGCCCCACCACGGTGGTGGCCACGTCGGTACGTCCCGTTCCGCTCAAGCAACATGTGGCAGTCTCACGAAAGCTCGTACCGCTTTTTGACGATCAGGGTGAAATCTCTCGAAGATTGTTGCGCGCGGATGAAAAACTTGCCGAACGTAAAGATCTTGGAGGGTTTAGGCGCAGGCGGGGCACCGCTGTTGCTCGCCGGAAACGAGTGCTCCAACAGCTCCAAGAGCGTGATTTACTACCCGCAATACATTTCATTTTCTCGCGGAAAGGATGTGATCGGGCAGTAGGAGATCTTCTCGACGGCGGGCTCTTCCTCACGACGAAAGAGGAAGCGAAAATCATCCGCCACCGTTTGAACGCCTTGCGCGATGACCTGACCGTGGAAGACCAGCGGGCAGTCCGGTTTAACTTCTGGGCAAAAGCCATGACTCGAGGCTTTAGCGCGCACCATGCCGGAATGTTTCCCGCTCTTAAAGAACTCGCTGAAGACTTGATGGAAGATGGGCTACTCAAGCTCGTCTATGCCACGGGCACTCTCGCACTCGGAATCGACATGCCGGTGCGTACTGTGATTCTAGAAGATCTTAAAAAGTGGAATGGAGCGGATTTCGTTGAGCTGACCGCTACCGAATACACCCAACTGATTGGGAGGGCTGGCCGGCGTGGGAAAGACACGGTTGGCCACGCCGTCGTACTACACACCGACGATCTTGATGTCAATCGCCTTGCCGATTTAGGATCGGGCCGAGTAGAGCCGCTTGAATCGGCGTTCTTTCCCTCCTACAACACGGTAGTTAACCTGCTCGCAATCCACACGTATGAAGATGCCCGCGCAATCATGGGTACTTCCTTTGCCCAGTATCAAAGAAATGCTGACCTGGGCGAAGTTAGCGGGCGTATCACACGAATTCAAAGCCGGATGGGCGCTATGGAGAGCGAACTTCGAAACGAATGCCTTCTCGGCGATCTTGTCGAGTACCTGCACATTCGCAGGGGAGCGGATCGGGCCACTAAAAGTGAACGCCGTAGAGCCAAGGCTGAATACCGTCAACGAATACAAGACTCGTGGGAAAGCGCTCAGACTGGACATTTATACGCTTATGCGCGCGAAGGCGAACTCGAGTATGGCGTGGCTCTTTCAGTTGGTCGTAAGCTACGCCTTGTGGACGTCTACGGGGATATGATCTGGTTAACCGAAGACGAACTTTCCTCCGAATTGCGTGATCTTGGGGCAATACAATTGCCGTTTGGGCTTTCACCAAAGAAGGCTGAGGTACGGGAACAGATCGCGCAATCCATCTACGCCGAAATATCCGAACGCGAAGAACTCGGCCAAGATCGTGACCTTACGGGATCGTGGGATAGATTCGCGCTGAGGTCAAATCCCGAGCTGGAAGCACATCCCGTACACCATTGCCCGGAACTGGCCGAGCACATTGACAGCGCGGCTCAATACATTGCTCTCCAGGCGAGCCGGCATGAGCTAGAAGACCTTGCCGAGAGTTTCGATGACTCGGTGGCAAAGGAGTTTGATGCCACCGCCGCGGTACTATCCAGACTCGGCTATTTGCAGCCTGGGCCTAGTGGACGCACACATTCCGGCGAAGTGAAACTGGCGGCCGGCGCGCACATACTACGGCGAATACACAACGAAGCAGACCTTCTCATTGTTCAATCACTGACTGAAAGGCAGCTCAATGAGCTAACACCTGCCGAGTTTGCAGGGATCTGCTCGGCGTTCCTGTGTGATCGCCGGCTAGGCACAAACTTACCCTCCCAACCGAAATTAAGAGCCGCATGGTCTGCTATCAACCGAAACCTTGACTTCCTATTACGAATCGAAGCCGATCATGGAATCGTTCGGACAGCACAACCCTACCCGGGAGGAATAGACGCTTTCACGCAGTGGGCAGCGGGAGCGAATCTGGAGATCGTGCTGGCCGACGGTGAGCTCGTCGTAGGGGATTTCATATCGGCTAATCGCAGGCTCATCGACTTGCTCGGGCAGATGATTGATACGGCGGCCGCGGAGAATTTGGTTGAGACCGCATTTCAGGCCCGCGAGTTCGTGCGTCGATGGGAATGGTTATAAATCTACCAACACGCCGAGCTCTCCAACACGCCGAGATAGCTGTAATCAGTTTGACGCTAGCGCGCGGCAAACGCAGTGCTAAACGCTGAGAAGTTAATCTGCAAGTTGCAGGCTGATGCCGGGTTTCTTATTCTTGATAGACGCACGATACAAAGTGTGAACGCGGGTTACGCGTAGTTCGATAGAAAACGATCCGACGGATCGGTCCGAGGAGCTTGGCGGCCCGCGTTACTTTTTTACTCAAGGCGTATGATCGAATAGTGTTTCGTTTCATTGCGGCTGTTGCCGGCGGGCTCGCCATGTGGGCGGCAAACCCGCCCATCGGATGGTGGATTCTCGCATTTGCCGCTATCGCACTTTTGTGGATCGCTGTTCGCGACGGGGGAGTCTTCGCAGGCTTTCTTCACGGGTGGGTGTGGGGCGCTACATTTTTCCTGCCTCTTTTCTATTGGGCCACAGTTGCCTCAGGTACGCTTCTCGCGCACGTTGCCCTTGCCGCTGTGGAGGCGCTATATATCGGCGTGCTGGGAGCTATTTGGGCTGTTGTGTCGAGGATTGGCCACCTGAAAAACGTACCTCTGGGTGGACGAGTGGTTGTGCAGATCTTCCTTGGAGTGTTTACTTGGCTTGCCATGGAACAGCTCAGGTCCTCGTGGCCATTTGGTGGCATGCCGTGGGGAACACTGGGCTTTTCTCTCGTAGATTCTCCTCTGATCAGACTGGCACCGTACGGTTCTACCGCTTTGGTTGGTGGCGTTGCCGTCGTCGCCGCCCTACTGGCTGCGATGGCGCCCCGCATGAGATTCCTCGGCGCGATGGCCAGTGTAATCGTTATTCTCTGCCTGGTATTTTTACCCGTATTCGTGCCAATCGGTGCCAGCCCGAGTGCCACTGTGAACATTGGTGTCGTGCAAGGTAATATTCCTGCCCACGATGCGGAAAATCGCGCGCTACAGGTAACTAAGAATCACGTGGAGGCAACCCGCACGATGCTTGCGGCGTCACATGTAACGCCTGATCTGATCTTGTGGCCCGAATCGTCTTCAGATCGCGATGTTCGCGAGGACCCACAGGCGGGGGAGATGGTTTTTGATCTTGTTCAAGAAACTCGCATCCCTTTGGTGATGGGCACGCAAAAATATGTGGAGGCTGGCCGGTATAACGATGTGTTGGTGATCCAACCCCATGCCGGCGTGGTTGACAGGTATTCGAAGCAGCACCCGGTACCATTTGGAGAGTACGTACCCTATCGGGATTTCTTTAGGCAGTTCTCAGCTGAAATAGACCGAATAGGTGTGGATATGCTCGCAGGGGATGGCCCAGCGAACGTTTCGGTGACCATCGGTGAAGAAACATTAAATCTCGCAGTTCCAATCTGCTTCGAAGTTGCCTATACCAGCATCGTCGCTGAGTCAGTGAAGGTGGGTGCTCAGTTCGTCGTCGTTCCAACAAACAATGCGAGTTTTGGGGATACCGCGCTCAGTGAACAGCAGTTTGCTATGTCTCGCTTTCGAGCAATTGAGCACGGGCGGACTGTCATTCAAGTTTCATCCTCTGGCATCTCGGGCGTCGTCAACTCCCACGGTAAAGTCTTGTACGAAACCGAACTGTTCACACAAGACGCTCGCGTTGTGAAAGTCGGCTTGCACGATTCATTGACGATTGCGAGTCGAAGTGCGGGTGGGCGCGAGTTTTCTATCTACATTCTCGGTGCTGTAAGCGCTATGGTTGCAGGAGTAACTGCTTTTTTAACTCGCGATCGTGGAGGATCATGAAAGCTCTCATTTGCATTCCGACCTTTAATGAACGTGAGGCACTGCCAGGGATTTTAGATCGGACTCGTCAGGCCGCTCCCGACGCAAACATCTTGGTCATTGATGATAATTCGCCAGATGGTACGGGCGCGTACGCCGATGAGCGCGCACAAGCAGATTCCCACATTCACGTGCTGCACCGAAAGACGAAGGACGGGCTTGGGCGGGCCTATTTAGCAGGATTTAAATGGGCGATAGATGAAAAATACACTCATGTGTGCGAAATGGACGCCGACGGATCTCACCGGCCAGAACACCTACCTGAATTGCTTGAACGCGCGGATGAACCGGACAAACCCGATCTGGTTATTGGATCGAGGTGGGTTGATGGTGGGGAAGTGGTGAACTGGCCGATGCATCGCGAACTCCTTTCGCGCGCCGGTAATCTTTACATCAAACTGTGGCTGGACCTACCTGCGAAAGACGCGACTGCCGGCTTTAGAGTATTTCGCACGGACGCGCTCAAAAGACTTGATTTTTCAACTGTTGAGTCAAAGGGATACTTTTTCCAGGTGGATATGACGCTCAAGTTTCGAGATATGGGGGCCAAGATCGTTGAGGTGCCAATTTCATTCGTCGAGCGCGAATTAGGTGACTCAAAGATGTCTGGAAATATCATTCAAGAGGCGTTCTTTCGCGCAACTAAGCTTGGAGTTCAAAGGCGGGCAGGACAGGCCCGCACATTCTTCCACAGGTAAGATTTTACCGACGACGTTGGTGCAACTTTCCAGCACGCAACAGTTCGAGTCGTTCATCTAGAAGCACTTGAAGCTCATCTGTGGTTCGACGTTCGAGCAGCATATCCCAGTGGGTACGTTGCGGCTTTACGGGTTTGGAATCATCGACGCCGCCACCGCGGACGAGTTCGGCTTCATTTCCACATTTACATTCCCAAAACTGCGGAGCTTCGGCATCCTGGGCAAAAGTAACGTTGAAGGTGTGGCCTTCGATGGCGCACTCATAAGTTTCTTCACGGCGCGCCACAAAGGCTACACCAACATCAGATTCCAGCGAATAAGCACCGATTTTCATTCCGCGTAACGAACGTTCTGCCACCACATTCTCCTTAAGTAAAGTTATTGCTATTTTATCGAAGGCGGAATTGACCGGCTCCGCAAAGCATCATTTTGCCCGGGATAAAGCGGAAAGGTGCTGAGCACGGATGGTTCCGAGCCCGGCCCATCGATCCGATAATATATATTATGTCAAATTAGCGTGGACCTAAGAAGCGATGAATCGGAAATCCGATTCCACCAGCTCGGCACTTCCCCGCGGTTAGTTCCACATCTGATCGACAGGGAACTTCAGTGAGTCTGCGGGGCTTCGAGTTACATGGCATCGCGTTTGGCGGCTCTGCGAGCGGCAAGCTCATCGACGACGCCGTCTTCCACGCGCTCCGTTGGTAGTTCGGCAAGCTCTCCTTCGACTTCACGCCACACCTTGCCAACGGCAATTCCAAACACGCCCTGGCCTCCTTGAATTAAATCGATCACTTCATCGTTAGAGGTGCACAGGTAAACGGAGGCTCCATCGCTCATGAGCGTGATTGATGCGAGGTCCTCCACTCCGTATTCTTGGAGCTGAGCGATCGCAATTCGGATTTGTGGAAGCGAAACACCTGTATCTAAAAGTCTTTTGACGACTTTGATCACGAGGATGTCACGGAAAGAGTAAAGACGCTGTGATCCCGAGCCCTTTGCAGAGCGAATTGAAGGCTCTATAAGCCCGGTACGATCCCAGTAGTCGAGCTGACGATAGGTAATTCCAACGGCGCGGCAAACTGCGGGGCCGCGGTAGCCCGTCTCGGTGTCCAGATCAGGGATCTGACCGCCGAAAAGCACCCCTTGTGCGAGCTGCGGTTGTGCGCCCTGTGCGAATGCGTCACTCACGTCAGCCTCCTTCGAATTGGTTTACCGCCTAGCCTAAACCTCAATGATGTGATTCTCAATGAGGTTGCTTCAAGCGAGTTCGGCGTGTCTTTAACCTGTGTCTAAAGTACTGCTTTAAGTTTTTTGTTCCTAACGCAGCTGTACGTCGATCTGCTCCGTCAGCAATGCACGGTACAAATTCGTCAGCATCGTTGCCAGCTCCGCAGATTCGTTGACCACACGTTCTTTGGCGACGGGCGTGTTCTTTGCTCGTTCCGTAGCTAAACGCGCCACAACATTCGCAGCATGGGAGTGGGCCGAATTTCGTACCTGCCGCAAACTGCGCAGATCCATCCCAGATTCTGCAAGCATCTGAGAGAACCGAACAATATCTACAGCCTGAGCAGTCAGCCTCCCCCGAGCGTCCGGAATGATCATTCCCGTCTGAATCAACTGTTCAATTTCTCGATTGGATGCACCGGTCAATGCGGCCAGTTCTTCCTTGCTAATTCTTGTCCCAGGGCTCGGCCGCACCTCTGTTCCCGCAGGAAGAGCGCGTATTCTGCCAGGATGTTCTGCCTGCGCCTGTCCGCTGTCTAGCTGACTCAGCATCTCCTTAATCTGAGGCAAAGGAACATACCTGTCACGCTGCTCAACAAGAATGAAGCGAAGCCGTTCAACATCGGCCAATGAAAATAGCCGCTGATTCGATGTGGTTCGGTGCGGTTCGATCAAACCCTGCGACTCGAAATATCTGATTTTTGAGGTTGCTAGAAACGGAAACTCGTGCCGTAGCAAAGAGGCGACCTCACCAATCTTCAGCGTTGGCTCATGAGAAACCTCATGAGGCCAAGTGCTCGGATATCCGACGTCCCACGCAATTTTGGGCCTGGGGCTCATTGAGCCGCCTGCGGCGAAGAGTAGAAGGTCAGCTGGAACTTGCCAATGCGAACCTCATCCCCATCGGCTAATTTCGCCTCTTCAACCTGCTGCATGTTGACGTAGGTCCCGTTTAGCGAGCCGGTGTCTTGAACGAAAAAGTCTTTGCCAGAGCGGATAAAGAAAGCGTGTTTACGAGATACCGTCACATCATCAAGAAAAATATCAGACTTCGGGTGACGCCCTACGGTGGTCGAATCGCCATTCAGCAAAAAACGCGCACCGGCATTTGCGCCACTACGGGCGATTAAAAGCGCGGATGTTGCAGGAAGCGCATTAATGGTGGCGATATCCTCAGCGTCCAAGCCCTTCGGCGTTGGCTGAGTTTCCGGTTGCGTCGAAGTGATCGCCGAAAACCGCGATGTCGACGTCGGATCACCCTCCGGCTGAACTTCAAAGTCTGCCATTACTCCCCCTATGCGCGTGCTGTGCACATAACTTTAGCCCACCGAGGCATCACTGTCACCGGGAGATATCCTATTGTGAGACACTCACTTTTATTGCGCGGCTGCCTGAGCACGCAACGCTCGCAGATGCTCATCTTGACAATCGCGAACGATCTTGCGAAGCGCGGCCGGAGCACTGTTGTGCTCGGTTAGCCACGCCTCTGCTTCACGAAAATCTGCGTTTTCCTCAGGGGTTTCAGTGGATCTAAAATCCGACATTGGGTACAGGCCATAAATGATCCGTTCAGCGATCTCTTGTGAATTCAGACGCCAGATAGCTTCCAACTGTTCGAAATAATCGGGAAAAGCTTCGCGAGTTGACTCAACTCGCAGCGGCTGCGTCAGCCCCGCGATGAGTGCCGACACATGATCGTTGGACAATCCCCCGCCCTTGAGTTTTTCGAGCGCCTCGTTTGTCGAACCTGGCAGGCTCGCCCATGCTTGTAGATGGGCTACGACGTCGGAGGCCGTTCCACTTTTCGCTAACTCCTCATCGAGTTCGGCCTGTCCGATCGAACCAATCCCGGCGCGAGCCGTGAGCAGCATCCAGCGCAGATCTTGATCTTGCGTCGATGCCAAGGTGCTGGCAAGCACATCGTCCTTGTGCGGCAACGAGGCGCCCGCTCGAGCCAGTGCACGGCTCCAAATCAAGTGGACGTCGGATTCGCTATCTGAGCGCGCTTGAGTTGCAGCTTCGAAGAAAGCGGTGAGCTCGGCGTCGCGCTCATCCACTGGCACATATCGTTGCAGGCCAAACATTGCGTTGTTGACGCGAGTAGCCAGAACGTGTGGAGCCACGTGGTCCCCTGATCGTAACGCTTTATCAGCGAATGCCGCGGCTGGAAGTTTCGCGTCGCGAACCATCTCCCACAGGGCCGATGTCACAATGGACTGCCCAAAAGAGTCATCGAGTTCAAAGGCGAGCGCAGCGTCGGCACTACGTTCGTCAAAGTCGATCTTGATATATGACAATGACTCATCGTTCGGAAGGACAAGGTCCACTCCTTCCCCACCAATTTCCTCCCAAGGTACGTATATCGAATCCCGGAGTTCGACGTCGGTCTGCCCCGCTTTTGCCAAGGTCTTCCCGTCACTGCTCCAACCCGAGACGCGTAGCAAATGTGGCCGCGTGATTGCCTTGCCAGTCTGTGGATCGGTCCCCACCTGAGTAAGCTTCACGCCGCCCGGCTGCCGTTCAACGACGACGGTGGAAACGCCGGCGCTCGCCAGCCATTGGTCTGCCCACTCCCCCAAGTCTTTGCCTGACGTCGCTTCAAGAGCAGCCAATAGGTCAGTAAGGGTCGTGTTTCCAAAAGCATTCTTCTTGAACAACTGGGCTGCCCCGGAAAAGAACGCGTCTTCTCCGACGTAGGCAACGAGTTGCCGCAGCACCGCAGCGCCCTTGGCATAGGTGATTCCGTCGAATGCCTGCTCCGCCGCTTCAAGATCGGGAATGTGAGCGATGATTGGATGCGTGGTCGGGTATTGATCGTTGCGAAGCGCCCAGGCGACCCGAGCGCCCGCAAAATTCTCCCACGCCTCTGTGTATTTCGTCGTGGCTGCCATGGTCCACGCACCGAGAAACTCGGCGAAGGACTCCTTAAGCCACAGGTCATCCCACCACACGGGCGTGACGAGGTCGCCAAACCACATGTGGCTCATTTCATGAAGAATCGTGTTCGCACGATTCGCGCGTTGGGCTCGGGTCGACTTGCCGCGGTAAATATAGGCGTCCTCGGAGAAGGTGACGCACCCCGGATTCTCCATTGCGCCGAGATTATATTCCGGTACGAATACCGAATCATACTTTCCCCACACGTACGGGTAGTCGAAAACTTTCGGCAGAAGTTGCAAGCCCTGTTTCGTAACCGTCGATATATCGTCCAGATCGAAATGCGCCTTGAGAGATTCTCGGCAGTAGAATCCGAGATCTATGGTCTGGCCGTCTATCTCCACGGCGTCGTGGAAAGCGCAATACGGGCCCGCAACAAAGGCAACCAGATACGTGGACATGGGTTTAGTTGTGGCGAATGTGCGGCGAGCCAACGCAATTTCATCGGATTTACTGCCCACTGCTTCGCAGGCAATTTGGCGCCCATTCGAGAGCGTCGTCCACCGCGCCGGTCCGGTGATCGAAATCGAAAAAGTAGCTTTCAAGTCCGGTTGTTCAAAGTTGGGAAACACGCGCCTCGCATCGGCTGGTTCAAACTGGCTGTAAAGATAAGTCTCACTATCTACGGGATCACGGAATCTGTGTAGCCCCTCCCCAGTCGTTGAATACCGACCGCGCGCTCGCACCTCGATTGTGTGCGCACCTTCCGGCATCGCAAGGTGTATGCGCGCACCATCGAAGGAAAATGGCACCTCGGCGTCGTCGATTCGGACCTCAGCCACCTCATGTCCGATGAAATCGATAAAAGTTCTGGCCGATTTTCGCGCGGTCAGAGTAATCGCGCTAATGACGTCGAAAAACTCAGTTTCTAAGGTAGCTTCGCTGATATCGAGCTCGATCGAATAAGACTCGATCGTGAGGAGTTCAGTGCGGGCACGGGCTTCGGAACGTTTCAGGTTTTCAGTCACGGTGCAATTGTCGCGCCGAAGAAACCGAGTTTCAAATTCCACGGTGCTTATTTGCTGTGATACCTCTTCACGGCTTAGCTCGCGGATACCCCATCGCATCAGTGAGAAGACTCGTTGGTGATATGGCTCGCTGTTAACCATTTGGTAAAACAAGTGACTTTTCGGCTAGTATCTATGAGTCACGGGCTATGGCGCAGTTTGGTAGCGCACTTGACTGGGGGTCAAGGGGTCGTGGGTTCAAATCCCGCTAGCCCGACCATTAAATGCGGCCGGTATCTCAACCAAAACGGGATACCGGCCGCGCTCTCAAAGATAGCAACACCCCAAGATCACGCATGGGGGTTATAGACAAAATGCGGGTTAATGGCGGCGCCACATGGGTTCCGAAATAGTGGGCTACTTGAGGGGGGGGTGCGCATTTCTACTCGAAAAAAGCCGTTTTTCGGCGCGAGCCTCTATCTGAACGCTCAAAGTCAGCAGTTTTGTACACCCCCTGAGGTAGGCCCCTGTCCTGTGGACAATGTCCCTTATTTCTACATGCCAGGAAAAAGGGAGGTGTGAAAATAGTTCGGCTTGGACAAGAAGTCGGGTGCGGAAAAATAGTTCGGCTAAGAGAAATAGCCGAACTCGGGAAAATAGGATGAACGTAGGCGTGCCAAGTCACGTATGGCTCAACTGCAAGCCCTCATGTATTGATGACTCCGGCTTATCAGAGCTCTAGCGACCAAACCCGATCATTAGACCCACATTTCGTCGATTTCTCCTAATCGAGAGGTCACATGCATTCGAGTTCTAATATGCGTATAGTGTCTCCACTTGAGGAGACCTAGGCGATCCCCCGACATTACATTCCACATTGATCTTATTGTCGTCGATTGAGGTTTCTATCTTTACGAAGAAAGTGTCATCGTCTTGGAGATCACTTGTGAGAACGCCGATCCAAGTATGAACTTTCACCTTCGAGTTAGGAAACTCATTTTTCAAAATCGTTTCCCAAGCATTACCGCAAGCACTAACGGCATCACCTTCATCCAGTCCAAGCGAATTTACGTTGTCTCTAGTTTATGTCACCGGTGCTTCACCTTCACGCATATAGAGCGTGACATCATTTTGATCAATATCAATCATCACACCAGGTTCAGGATGTTGACGCTCAACTGTCCAACCAGTAAAAACGCTCGGCGACTCACCAGTTTCGACATCGACGTAGTTGATCCACCCCGTAAATCCATCGTCAACGAGCTTCCCCACAGCATCGGTTCCCAGTTGGCCGATAAAGTCCGGCATCTCATAATTACCAGGAATGACATCGGGGCCTGATTCCTCGTCATCATTATCGTTTTGGGAAGAGCCTGCACCCTGTTCTTTCCGGGATTCCATGTCATCGTCGGAGTCTGCAGTATCGTGATGCAAATATAAAAAGATCTTAGTGTTTGGAGCAACAGAGCCACCAGCTTCTGGAACTTGCGATGTGACGGTCCAATTCGAAGCTTTCCAGACTGATTTTTCACCACTCTCATCCTTCAACGAGATGTCAGAAAATCCGGAACTTTCCAGTTGATCCTTTGCTAGATCAGCACGGAGACCTACAACACCGGACTACCGCACTTCCTAAATACCACAACCCACCCAATCTTTGGCGTAGATCACTACCGAAACGTCCTCGTTCGCCTGCCCATGCTTCATAACATCCACGTTTTCGCGCGGGCAAGGGGGTACGATGGCCAAGTTGCACGAGGAAAGTTGTACATATGTCTGAAAATCAATTGGCTACTTCAGCTAACAGCGCCAAGCTAAAGCGGGGCCTGCACGCGCGCCACCTGAACATGATTGCCATCGGTGGCGCGATTGGCACGGGTCTCTTTGTTGCCTCCGGCGCGACGATCAATCAGGCGGGTCCAGGCGGTGCTCTGGTCGCCTATTCGCTGATCGGTCTCATGGTTTTCTTCCTCATGCAGTCCCTCGGCGAAATGGCTACGTTTCTCCCGGTTTCTGGATCATTTGAAGAGTACGGCACGCGTTTCGTTTCACCTTCATTTGGCTTCGCCACCGGCTGGAACTACTGGTACAACTGGGCAATCACCGTGGCAGCTGAGCTTGTTGCCGCCGCGATCGTCATGCAGTATTGGCTACCAGACGTGCCAAGCTGGGTATGGTCACTTAGTTTCCTTGCGCTTCTGTTTACATTCAATGCCATTTCGGTGCGTGGTTTTGGTGAAAGCGAGTTCTGGTTCGCATCGATCAAGGTCATCACGGTTCTCGTTTTCCTTGTTCTCGGGCTCGCAATGATCCTCGGAATCATGGGCGGGGATTCGGTTGGCTTCCACAATTGGACGACGGGCGAGGCGCCTTTCGTCAACGGTGGCCTAGGCATCCTCTCCGTGTTTATGATCGCCGGCTTTTCTTTCCAAGGCACCGAAATGCTCGGTATTGCCGCCGGCGAAACGGAAGATCCGGAAAAGAATATTCCGAAGGCTACACGTTCGGTCTTTTGGCGTATTCTCCTGTTCTACATCGGCGCGATCACCGTCATTGGTTTTCTGATTCCGTACACGGATCCCTCTCTTTTGAACCCTAACGGCGATATCGCCCTCTCCCCCTTCACGCTCGTCTTCGAACGCGCAGGCATCGCTGCCGCTGCCTCGGTGATGAACGCGGTCATTCTCACCGCAGTCCTTTCCGCCGGCAATTCGGGCCTCTACGTGTCCACAAGAATGCTTTATGCGCTCGCGGAAGGAAAGAAGGCGCCACAGATTTTTGCGCGCGTTAATAAGTGGGGCGTTCCCATGGCCGCCCTGTTGGCGACGACGGCGGTCGGCGCCGTCGGATTCTTCCTTTCACTTCTCGGTTCAGGCCAGGCCTACACATGGCTGGTCAACGCATCCGGCCTTGCCGGTTTCATTACGTGGGTCTGTATCGCATGGTGCCATGTGAAGTTCCGCCGCGCATACGTTGCTCAGGGTGGGGATGCGAAGGATCTGCCGTTTCGAGCACCGCTTTTCCCATTCGGGCCGTTACTGGCTATGCTCATGTGCCTCGTCGTCATCGCAGGGCAAAATTACGAAGCATTCCTCGGTGATGGCACCTTTACGTCCCTGCTTTCCAGCTATATAGGGCTCCCAATGTTCCTCGCTCTATGGGCTGGGCACAAGCTCATCACCAAATCGAAGCCAATTCAGCCAGATGAAGCAGACCTTAGCCGCGCCCATCATTGACAAAGAGCACGCCGGAGATATCCATATCGGATCGTGTGTGGTCCACGACGTTATTTTCGCATGCCGGCGCAGCTAAAAGAAGCAAACCATGGGCCTTTCTCTGCACATTTGATAAGTTAGACACGTCGAACTTATTTATTCGTGCTAGCGAAGAATCGTCACTATCTATGTGAAAGGAAACCATGACGAAGAAAGTAACCGTGCTCGTTGGAAGCCTACGCCGGGCATCCTACGCTCGAAAAATTGCAAACATCGCTCTGGGAATGTTCCCCGAGGGCTACGAGGCAAAAATCTACGAGATTCGCGATCTGCCACTATACGACTTTGATTACGATGACCCAGCCGTAGAAGACAAACCTACGCCTCGCGAATACCGTGACTTCCGAGAGACGATCAAATCCTCAGACGGCGTTCTGTTCGTAACACCGGAGAACAATCGCTCGGTCCCAGCATGTCTGAAAAATGCTGTCGATATTGGTTCCAAGCCAAACGAGGACGTCGCCTGGAAGAATCTCCCCGCCGGAATCATCAGCCACTCAGTGGGTAAGATGGGCGGATATTCGAGCCAGAAGAACCTGAAACTCGCGCTTTCCTATTTTGACATGCCAATTCCCGGCCAGCCCGAGGTTTTCCTCGGCCAATCCCCCACGCTTCTCAACGACGACGGCACCGAATTTGCGAGCGAATCTACGCGTGATTTCGTGCAAGATTACATTAATCGCTTCGTCGCGCTGATAGCCGATAAGTAGGCTAACCCCTACTTCTTCGCCGCTCGCGCTCGCGCACTCCAATCTCTATCGGCGATCCCGTGAAATTAAATGTTTCTCGGAATCGACGTTCGATGAAGCGGCGATAACCGTGATCTAAAAATCCTGTCGTGAACAGCACGAATCGTGGCGGTTGAACAGCTACCTGTGTTGCGAACAGGATACGGGACTGTTTACCGCCACGAACCGGATGCGGATTTGCCGCGACGAGTTCGCCCAGAGTTGCGTTGAGCTTACCGGTAGGGATGCGCTTATCCCACGATTCCAGGGCACGGCGCATCGCACGTGTCAGGCGATTGGTGTGCCAACCCGTTTGTGCAGATATATTGACGCGTTCAACCCATGGCATCTGGACCATTTCACGCTCCAGCTCACTGTCGAGCATCTTTCGCCGCTCATCATCAACAAGATCCCACTTATTAACGACTAACACCATGGCTCTTCCCGACTCGATAACCTGTTGCATGATCCGAATATCTTGTTCGGTCAAATCCTGCGAACCATCGATTAACACGAGTGCTAATTCGGCGCCGGCAAGCGCACGCTGGGTGCGCAATGACGCGTAATAGTCGGCTCCAGATTGTAGGTGCACACGACGCCGAATACCCGCGGTATCGACGAACGTCCACAACTCATCGTCCAACTCGATGATCTCATCCACGGGATCACGTGTTGTACCCGCGGCATCGTCCACGACCACCCGGTTCTCCCCCGCCAACTTGTTAAGTAGCGATGACTTTCCAACATTTGGCTTACCGACGAGCGCAATTCGGCGTGGGCCTTCACCTGGCCGCTCCCGCTGCACGGCGGATTCCTTGGGGAGCACACGCATTGCCTCATCGAGCAGATCACCTGAGCCTCGACCGTGCAGCGCTGAAACTGGAAACGGCTCGCCCACACCTAGCGCCCACAGGTACGCAACATCTGCTTCCAATTGTTCTGAATCAACTTTGTTAGCCGCCAAGACTGTCGGCTTACCCGAACGTCTGATCAGTTCAACGATCCGCTCATCGGCATCGGTCACCCCAACGGTCGCGTCGACCACCAGCATGACGGCATCAGCCTCGCGAATTGCGATCTCGGATTGGTTGGCTACGGAAAGATCGATGCCCTGCACGTCGATTTCCCAGCCGCCGGTATCAACAACCGTGAACTTACGGCCGTTCCATTCGGCATCGTAATAGACGCGATCGCGCGTAACGCCGGGCGTATCTTGAACCACCGCCACGCGCCTTCCAACAATCCGGTTCACGAGAGTTGATTTTCCGACGTTCGGCCGGCCAACAATGGCGAGAACTGGCGCTGTTGAAGAGCGGGCTGGCTGCGCAAGGTCAACCTTGGCCTCGATGAGGGCTAAGTCTTCCTCGTCAAGCTCATAATCATCGAGTGAGGACCGCATGAGCTCGTATCGTTGCTCATCGAGATCTGGGCTCTGATCGCCCTCAAACTCGGGAAAATTGTCGGCGCGTTCGTCAGTTGTCACGGTAGCCCTCCGGAATTAACGAGATCACGGCGTCAACAACCTGATCGATCGTCATGGTAGATGAGTCGATATGGGTCACGCCGTCTTCGGCGGTCATAAAGTTTGAAACTGTCGAGTCTTCCTGATCTCGTCTAAGAACTTCATCGCGCGTATCGGCAATTGCCGCCTCATCGGCACTACCCCGGGTTTCTAACGCGCGGCGTGCAAGGCGCGCTTCTTCCGAAGCCGTCAGCAGAACGCGCACAGTCGCGTCGGGAGCAACGACGGTGGTGATGTCGCGGCCCTCGGCCACGATCCCCCGGCCTTCCGAATGCCCTGACGGTGTGCATTCCTCTAAGATGATCGCCTGTTGCAAGCGCACCAGCTCCGCCCGCACATCCAAGTTCACAGCCACCTTTGACACGATCTTTGACAGGGCAGATGTGCGAATCTCGTCAGTGACGTCGTGCTCACCTACCGTGAACTGCGGATGATTCGGGTCACGGTCAATTGACAGCGGCATTGTTTGAGTCGTTTGGCTTACTGCGGCCTGATCGTCCAAGTCGATATCGTTGTGCTGCGCCCACCACGTAGCCGCTCGATACATCGCACCGGTGTCGAGGTAGGCAAGACCGAGCTTGTTGGCCACCGCTTTGGCAACCGTAGATTTACCTGAGCCAGAAGGCCCATCGATTGCGATCACGATCGGCTGTTTTGTTTCAGATGTCACGACTCTCCATCCCATCTGGTCAAGTCCGCGCTCAAGCGGCATTGCCTGTTGCGGCATCACTGATACGATCACGCGCCCGACTTCCTGCTTGGCAGAATGCTCAATTTCGAGATCCTCAATGTTTATCCCCAGGTCGCCAATCTCGGCAAAAAGCCGACCAAGCATGCCCGGTTCATCCGGGATGAGCACGATGACTTCGGCATAATTTGCCCGCGCACCGCCGTGCTTTCCGGGTATGCGCGCCACACCGGAATTGCCGTCCGCGATAACTGAAGAAATCCGGTCGAGCCCAACATCCTCGCGGTCTAAGGCGGAGATCACGGTGCCTAGGCGCGCGGAAATACCTCGTAGGACTCCGGCAATTTGCCTGCGGTTTCCGTGGATAATGGACGTCCATAAAAGAGGGTCAGATTCGGCAATACGGGTCACATCCCGCAGCCCCTGACCCGCTAAATCCAGAGCTTCCGCGGGTGCGTCTTTGAGAGCTGCGGCCACAAGCGAGCTCATAAGCTGCGGCATGTGAGATATGAGCGCAACGGCATGGTCGTGCTCTGCCGCATCCAGCATGACGGGCGTTGCGCCCATGTCAACAGCCAAGGTCCGTATTGTTTGCATGGCCGCCGTTTGCGTTTCATCGTCGGCGCAAATGACCCACGGGCGTCCAACGAACAGATCGGCATCTGCGGCGATTGCGCCCGAACGTTCCTTGCCAGCCATCGGATGTGAACCAACCCAGCGATCAACGCCGGGATGGTCAAGTAGGTCTTGCCGAATGCGGTCCTTAACGGATGCGACGTCTGTGACGACGGCGCACGGGAACCTATCCAGCGCATCGCGTACAACCGGGGCTGTGACATCCGGTGATATAGCGACGACGACGACCTTCGGCTCATCGACGGGCTCGATCGTGCCAGCACCGAGATCACGGGCAAGGGATGCTGCTACCGGCGAGGAATCTTCAATGTGGACGTCCACCCCGGCACGCCTAAGGCGCAGGGCAATGGACGTTCCCAATAGCCCGGCCCCGATGATGAGCACCGGAGATGGGGTTAAAACGGAGTCATTCACAGGTCCACCATACTCATGAGAGCGCCGAGCTCAGAGCCACCCACCGTGCGAACCTCGCCTGGGCGCAGCCGTCCGATTTGGATATTGGCAAACCTGGTGCGAACGAGGTCGATCACGGGAAAGCCAACTTCCTCCATCATTCGACGCACGATCCTGTTGCGCCCCGAGTGCAGATCGATTTCAACTATCGAGTGTTTTCGGCCAGCTTCCCGAAGAGTGAACCGATCCGCCTTGATTGGCCCATCTTCGAGTGTGATTCCCTTTTCTAAGACCTTCGTCAGGCCTCGGGTCACGGTTCCTTCGACTCGAGCAACGTAGGTCTTAGGCACCTCATAAGAGGGATGGGCGAGACGGTGGGCGAGTTCGCCGTCGTTGGTCAAAAGAATGATCCCCTCGGTGTCAACGTCGAGGCGGCCAACGTGATAGAGGCGTTCGGGAAGATCTTGAACGTAGTCAGCAAGCGTTGGTCTGCCTTGATCGTCGCTCATTGTTGACACCACGCCGCGCTGTTTATAAAGAGCTACTGTCAGCTTACTCTGATCGAGTTGGATGCGTTCGCCGTCCACGTGTAGAACTGCCGTATCCGGATTCACACGGATACCGAGTTGGCGAACTACGACGCCGTCGACGCTCACTCGCCCCTGCGCGATCAGCTCTTCGCAGGTGCGTCGCGAGCCGACGCCGGCATGGGCCAGTACCTTTTGCAAACGTTCGCCGTTCGGATCGTGGAGGTCTTGCGCGCGGCTCATATCAGTTCCTTTTCGAGATCGTCGAGATCGGTATCATCTGGGAGATAGGGGGCAAGAGGTGCGAGCTCATCGATTGAGTTCATTCCCATTTTCTCTAAAAACAGCTGGGTTGTCGCGTACAGGCTGGCGCCGGTCGCTGCGGTTTGCCCCACCTGCTCAATGAGGCCCCTTGTCACCAAAGTTCGAACTACGGAGTCTACCTCAACGCCTCGTATTGCGGCGATCTGTGCGCGTGTAACAGGTTGCCGATACGCGACAACTGCGAGCGTTTCCAGAGCCTGAACCGACAGTCTGGATGATTGCCCGTGTGTGACGAACTCTCCGACCACTTCGCTGTAGCGTGGATGGGAGTAGACCCGCCATCCACCACCAACCTCACGCAGTTGGAATCCGCGGTGGGCCTGTTCGTATTCACGTGAAAGTTCTCGCAGGAGGCTATCGGCGTCCGCTTCGCTCATTTGGAGCGTTTCGGCAAGAATGGCGAGAGGTACCGGATCGGGCGCGACCATCAGTATTGCTTCGATGGCACCACGCTGGAACTGGTCACTCATCATCGCTCCTCTCCACTAGGATCGCCACGGATTTTTGCTCGTTTACACGCACAACATATAACGTTGCCAGCGGAGCGTCTTGTTCCACTGCAAGCTCCCCAGTTCGAAGCATGTCGAGCACCGCGAGGAAACGAGATACGACCATGGTCACCGAATGCGCATCCGCGCACAGGTTCGTGAATGAGACGCGATCACCTATAACGAGTTTTTCGCGCAAATAGGCCACCTGGCTCTCAACCGGTACGAGCGGATCGTGCAAGTGATCGAAGGTGATCTCCTGCGGAGTTCGAGTGAAAACCCCCGCAGCCAGCATGGCAAGATCGTCCACGTTAATGCGCAGATCTACGTCCGGTAGAAGCTCACGCAAGTGCTCTTCCATGGGAACATCGCGCGGAATAGATAGTGATTGCACCCCGGCTCTAGCCGCGAAGTCCACTGCGACGTCCTTATATGCCTTGTACTGAAGAAGCTTTGCAAACAGGACATCCCGTGCCCCAAGAATTTCGAGATCTTCTTCTTCGATCTCCTCACGTGGAAGTAACCGTGCTGCCTTCATGTCCAACAAGGTAGCTGCGACGACGAGAAATTCAGACATCTGGGACAGGTTAACTTCATCCTGGCATCGTACGAACTCCAAAAAATCGTCAGTAACATCGGCTAGTGCAACCTCCGTCACATCGAGTTTCTTTCGAGAAATCAAATTGAGGAGCACGTCAAATGGTCCGGAGAAGACGTCGAGCTCGACCGCGAACGCATCCGAGCTAAAGAGATCTTCGAAGGGCGCGGTGCTCACTACGGTGAACCACCGCGCGCGATTAGTTCGCGAGCCAAGCGGCGATAAGATTCGGCACCCTTAGACTTCGGATCGTAGCTAGTGATTGGTTCGGCAGCGATTGTGGCATCTGGGAAGCGCACGGTTCGCGGAATTTCGGTGTCGAACACCCGTTCCCCGAACTGCTCGCGAATCGTGGTAATTACTTCGCGCGCGTGCAACGTGCGCTTGTCGACCATCGTTAGCAGAACGCCGTCGATACGAAGTTGCGGATTCAGCCGGTCTTGTACCCGCTCGATCTGATCAACGAGCAATGCCACTCCACGCATTGCAAAAAACTCGGCTTCAAGTGGGATCATGACACCGTGGGCAGCTGTTAGAGCATTGACTGTTAACAATCCCAGGGAGGGCTGGCAGTCAATGATGATCACGTCGTACGTTTCGACAACCGGGCGCAGCACGCGCATCAATGACTGTTCACGCGCCACTTCATTAATCAGCTGGATCTCAGCAGCTGACAATTCAATATTTGCGGGAACCACGTCTAAATTCGGCGTAGATGTCGACTGAATTATTCTCGTGACATCGGGCTTAGTCGCCAACATTTCGTCGTAAAGTGTACGTTCCAGTGACATGGCGTTGATGCCCAGCCCGGCCGAAGCTGCACCTTGCGGATCGAAATCAACGATGAGTACCTTCCGCCCGTATTCAGCTAACGCCGCCGCTAAGTTGATCGAGGTCGTCGTCTTTCCAACCCCACCCTTTTGGTTACACATAGCAATAATTCGCGCGGGGCCATGTGATTCAAGATCGGGGGGCAGTGGGAAGTCGCCCTCCGGATCTAGTTCGTCGAGAAGATCAGTTTGTACGGGAGTCACCCTCCTAATCTACCCGATCCCGCCTAGGTTTCACCGATGAACCGCCCGCGGGTGTGAAGTTGCATAAATCTCTTTCAGCGTCTCGGACGTGACTTTTGTGTAAATTTGCGTGGTGGTGACAGAGGAATGCCCAAGCATTTCTTGAACGATGCGCACATCAGCTCCACCTTGAAGAAGGTGTGTTGCAAATGAATGACGAAAAGTATGCGGAGATATGCCTTCCATTTTCGCACGGCGCGCCACCTCCTGAATGGCAGTCCACGCAGATTGACGAGACATCGGGTTGCCACGCTTATTGAGAAACAGGTACGGATTGCCCTTGCCTTTGGCGGCCAATTCTGGCCGGCCGCGCACCACATATTGTTCCAGAGCCTGGATTGCGTATCTGCCAAGCGGCAAAATTCGCTCTTTTCTCCCCTTTCCAAAAAGCCGTATGTTCGCAGAGCTGATGTCGACGTCATCCGGCGTTAATCGAACTGCCTCAGAGATTCTGGCTCCCGTGCCGTACAGCACCTCTACCAGGGCACGATCGCGTAGCGGCACCGGGCCCTCGCCAATCGACGATGCTTCAATTAGACGATCCATTTCCTCGATCGTTATTGCCTTTGGCAAGCGCTCGGCCTGTTTGGGCGGGCGCACATTCGTCGTCGGATCGAAGGCGGTACGCCCCTCAAGAAACAAAAACTCGTGCAGACGGCGAATTGACGTCATCATTCTGGCTATCGAAGAAGACGCCATCTTTGTGCCACTTTCTCCGCCATGTAAGTAGTCAACAAAAGAAGCGGCATCTTCGGGTGTTACCTCACCGAAGTTTTTCACGCCGCGCCTTTCCAAATGCTTGACATAGTGGGTGATATCGCGGCGGTAGGCAGCCACCGTATTGGCAGATAGCGAACGCTCAATGCTCACATGAGCAAGGTATTGCTGAATATCTCGCGAAAATGTGCCCGCGGTAGAATGGGAATGCGGTGTGTTGGTCATGGTGGTCCATCCCTGTGAAGAAATTACCAAGTAAGCTAGATCATATCGGCACGCTCATCAGGAATAGCTGCCCTTGTAACTATAAGGAGAAGTACATGACGACTTTCGAATGGAGCGAGTTGGATCAAAGGGCCGTCGATACGGCGCGCGTACTCGCCGCAGACGCAGTCCAGAAAGTTGGTAACGGTCACCCGGGAACGGCAATGTCGCTGGCACCCGCCGCATACCTGCTTTATCAGAAGGTCGTGCGTCATGACCCTGCAGACGACATGTGGCTGGGTCGCGATCGTTTCGTGTTGTCCGCAGGCCACTCATCACTCACCCAATACGTCCAGCTCTTCCTCGCAGGTTACGGGCTGGACATGGACGACCTGGCCGCCCTTCGCACGGAAGGTTCAGCAACTCCCGGCCACCCGGAATACCGCCACACTAAGGGCGTCGAAATTACTACTGGACCTCTTGGCCAAGGCCTGGCCTCCGCCGTCGGGATGGCGATGGCTTCACGTCGCTCCCACGGCTTATTCGACCCAAATGCCAACGACGGCGAAAGCCCATTCGATCACTTCGTTTACGTCATCGCCGGTGATGGTTGCATGCAGGAAGGTGTTACCTCCGAGGCCTCTTCTCTCGCCGGTACTCAGGAACTGGGCAACCTGATTGTCATTTGGGACGACAACCAGATCTCAATCGAGGACGACACGTCAATCGCCTTCTCCGAGGACGTGACCAAACGCTACGAAGCCTACGGCTGGCACACACAGCACGTGGATTGGGTCAATGGCGGCGACTACAAGGAAGATATCGAAGCGCTGTACAACGCGATTGACGAAGCCAAGAAAGTTACCGACAAACCCTCTTTCATTCGCCTTTCGACGATCATTGCCTGGCCTGCACCAAACGCTCAGGACACCGGAGCCGCACACGGAGCTGCGCTTGGCGACGACGAAATCCGGGCCACCAAGGAAATTCTCGGGCTCGATCCGGACAAGACCTTCCACATTGACGAGGAAGTCCTGGAACACACACGCAAGCAGGCGGCTGACAACGCCGCGCGCTATCGCGAGGAATGGGAGAAGAAATTCGAGGATTGGGCGCAGGCCAACCCCGAACAGAAGAAGCTTTTGGACCGCGTGGTTGACCACAAACTTCCCGAAGGCTGGGAAGATTCACTGCCCGTGTTCGAGGCCGGTTCATCACTTGCGACCCGTGCAGCCTCTGGCAAAGTTCTCAACGCAATCGCAGAAGTTTTACCCGAATTGTGGGGCGGATCGGCAGATCTTGCAGGTTCGAACAACACATACATGAATGACCACCCGTCGTTCTTCCCTAAAAAGCGCTCTTCGGAAATGTTCCCGGGTAATAAGTTCGGCCGCAATCTCCACTTCGGTGTGCGTGAACATGGCATGGGATCGATCGTTAACGGCATTACCCTGCACGGGCTTACGCGCGCCTATGGTGCAACGTTCTTCGTTTTCGCAGACTACATGCGCCCTGCCGTTCGTCTTGCCGGCCTCATGAAGGCACCTTCAATCTTCGTGTGGACGCACGATTCTGTTGGTGTTGGCGAGGATGGGCCCACCCATCAGCCGGTCGAACATCTGTGGGCTTACCGCGCTATCCCGGGTGTCGACATCGTCCGCCCGGCAGACGCTAACGAGACCGCACAGGCTTGGCGCGGTATTCTCGAGCGAACCGACCGTGCTGCCGGTATCGTGCTATCGCGGCAGAACCTGCCGATTGTTGAACGCGGAGATGGGGAGGCCAATGGCGATACCCTTGCCAGTGCGGAAGGTGTCCTCAAGGGTGGCTACGTTCTCGCAGATGCCGAGCAGATCGACGTCGTTTTGATTGCAACCGGATCCGAAGTTGCCGTCGCACTGGAAGCTCGCGAGCAGCTGGCCAAGGAAGGTCTCGGCGCACGCGTGGTGTCGATGCCGTGCTTGGAATGGTTCAAAGAGCAAGACGATGCCTACCGCGAATCCGTGATTCCTTCCGACGTGAAGGCTCGCGTCTCAATCGAGGCGGGCGCAACATTTGGGTGGAAGGGCATCGTTGGTGATGCCGGGCGCACCGTTGGTATTGATCACTACGGTGAATCGGCAGCCGGCCCCCTGCTTCTCGACAAGTACGGCATTCATAGCGCCAACGTCGTCGAGAATGCGAAAGAGTCCATCGAAGCGGCAAAGAATTAAGGATACGCAATGAGTAAACTTCACGAACTTTCCGATCTTGGAGTGTCAATCTGGTTGGACGATCTCTCGCGAGGCCGCCTAAATTCTGGCAATCTTGAAGATCTCGTCCACAATCATGCCGTTGTTGGCGTGACGACTAATCCCTCGATCTTCCAGGCCGCTATTTCTGGCTCGGATGACTACCGCGAAGACGTCAAACGCTTGGCGGATGAGGGCAAGAGCGCAGAGGAAATCATTACCGAGCTAACAACCGATGACGTGCGACGGGCGTGCGATCTCTTTACGGATATCTATTCAGCGACAAACGGTTTCGACGGCCGCGTGTCAATTGAGGTCGATCCCAGGCTCGCGCACAATACCGTTCCCACCTACGAACAGGCTAAGCAGCTCTGGGCCAAAGTGGACCGACCGAATGCGATGATTAAAATTCCTGCCACAAAGGCGGGGTTACCAGCCATTCGCGATGCAATTGCTGATGGTATTTCGGTCAATGTCACGCTGATCTTTTCGGTTGAACGCTACGAAGAGGTTGTTGACGCCTATCTGAGCGGCCTCGAACAAGCGCAGAAGAAAGGGCTCGATCTGAGCCAAATTCATTCCGTGGCCTCATTTTTCGTGTCCCGCGTTGACACGGAAGTGGACGCTCGACTCGATAAGATCGGCGGGCAAAGTGCACTCAACATGCGGGGTAAGGCCGGCGTGGCAAATGCTCGAAACGCTTACGCGGCATACATCAAGCATTTCGAACAGTCCGTGCGCTTCCGCGATCTAGCTGATGAAGGGGCGAATGTTCAGCGGCCGCTCTGGGCGTCGACGGGAGTGAAGAATCCCGACTACTCCCCCACCATGTACGTTGACCAATTGGTTTCTTCTCACGTGGTCAACACGATGCCGGAAAACACTTTGTGGGCGACCAAGGATCATTCTGATCTCAGCGGTGGAGATACGATCCGACCGAACCTTGACTCCGCGAAGAACACACTGGAACACATCGTGTTGCTAGGGATCGATTTCGACGACGTGACGCGCCAGCTCGAAGACGAAGGCGTCGAGAAATTTGAGGTCTCGTGGGAAGATCTCATTCACACGGTTCAGGACGCAATGAACTCCTAAAACGGTGTACACTGCGCATACGGCAGGGTGGCCCGAAGGCCACCCTGCTTTTTGCTCCGACCACTGAGGAATATTATGGAAACCACCGAAAATCCGCTGATTTCGGATCATGATACCCGGATGCAACGGGTCGCCGGGCCGAATGGACTCGTGCTGTTTGGTATCACGGGTGATTTATCGAGAACTAAAATCCTTCCGGCGCTCTATGATTTGGCACATCGTGGGCTTTTACCGGCTTCGTTCACCCTCATCGGCGTGGCTCGGCCAAAGAAAGGTATCGAGGATCTGGGCGCATGGGTTGAAGACGCCATTCGGGAAGGTGCGAAGACGGGAATTGATGAGACGACCTTGCGCCAGCTGATGGCGGGCTTCCGAAAGGTCGAAGGGGATTACGGCTCACACGAAACTTTTGAAAAGCTCAATCAGGAGCTCGCCCGAGCCGAATCGGAGCGCGGAACGGGTGGCAACTATGCGTTCTATTTGGCGATTCCCCCTGCGCTGTTCCCACAGGTTTTAACGGAACTCAAAAATGCTGGTCTAGATCGCCAGGATTCGGGCTGGCGCCGGGTTGTTATTGAAAAACCATTTGGCCACGACCTTCAATCTGCACGCGAACTAGATGACGTCGTAGCCAATGTTTTCGAACCCGAGTCGATTTTCAGAATTGATCACTATCTTGGCAAGGAAACGGTCCAAAATATTTTGGCCCTTCGGTTTGCCAACGAATTATTCGAACCCATTTGGAACAATGCTCACGTTGACCACGTGCAAATTACGATGGCTGAAGATATCGGAATCGGATCGCGTGCCGGTTATTATGATGGAGTTGGTGCCGCGCGGGACGTCATCCAAAATCACCTTCTGCAACTCTTGGCGTTAACGGCGATGGAAGAACCAACATCCTTCGATTCAGATGCCCTGCGGCGCGAAAAAGAGAAAGTCTTGAAGGCTACTCACCTGTATGGAGATCCGGCTGATTCATCGGTATTCGCTCAGTACACCGAAGGCTGGCAAGGCGGGCAGTTCGTTAAGGGTTATATGGACGAAGATGGGGTTGCCCCCGATTCTCGTACCGATACCTATGCTGCACTCCGCCTTGGCATAGATACGCGCCGATGGGCAGGTGTGCCGTTTTACTTGAGGGCCGGTAAACGCCTTGGCCGGCGGGTCACGGAGGTTGCGCTCGAATTTCGCCGACCACCATTCCTGCCATTCACGGCCGAACAAACAGCCGCAATGGGCGCGAATACGCTCGTGATAAGGATCCAACCGGACGAGGGAATAACCTTCCGCTTTGGGTCAAAGGTGCCCGGAGCGCAGATGCTCCTGCGCGATGTCACGATGGATTTTGGCTACGGGCATGCCTTTACCGAATATGCACCAGAAGCCTACGAACGTCTCATCCTTGACGTTCTCTTGGGCGATCCCCCGCTGTTCCCGCAACAAAAAGAACTTGAACTATCTTGGGAAATTATCGACCAGGTAACAGACTATTGGGAGAACACATCACGCCCGATCGAAACCTATGATCCGGGGTCGTGGGGCCCCCACGCTTCTGATCAGATGCTTGCCCAGGACGGCCGCGCCTGGCGCCGGCCTTAGGAGAACTCATGACTTTCTTGACCGATACAACTTCCGCTCATACGGCACGCGAACTCGAACGGATGCGTGCTGATGCTGGTTCTGGTGCACTTGGTAAGGTGTTGAACCTTATCGCCGTCGTTAAGGATGAAGAGGGCGTACGCGCAGTGTCCGAATCTGCGCTCGATGTCGCGCAAGCACACCCGTTGCGCATCATCATCCTGTTACCCGACGCTGATTCTGACGATGCCACACCTCGGCTCGATGCCGAAATCAAACGGGGAGATAGCGTCGGGGTCGCAGAAGTGGTCATTTTGCGTCCCTACAACGGTGCCGGTGAAAATCAAGTCTCCCTGGTACTTCCGCTGTTAATCCCGGACGCACCGGTCTTTACTTGGTGGGTTCAAGAGGCTCCCAAAAATCCGTCGGCAACAGGTTTGGGTAAGGTTTCCACACGCCGGATTACCAATGCCAATGCGACCCGCAATCCAGTTGCGAGCTTAACGGCACTGGCACAAAACCGTCAGCCGGGCGATACCGATCTGACGTGGGCTGGAATTACGATTTGGCGGTCACAACTGGCAGCCTTGCTAAACGAGGCTCCGCATGAGGCCGTTACATCAGCCGAGGTCTACGGAAACACAAATCGCGCAGGAGCTAACCTCCTTGCGGGCTGGCTGGCACTGAGACTCGGTGTGTCAGTGCACCTCGAGCACTGCGATAGTGCAGGAATCGAATCGGTATATATGCACCGCGAATCGGGTGCGCTCTCAATTTCTCGGCCGCACGACGGCGATATTGCAACGCTTTCTCGGCCGGGCCGCGCTGATCTTCAAATAGCTATGCCGATGCGGTCGCTGCAAGCACAGCTGATCGAGGAGCTACGAACCGTGAATGATGATCTCGAATTCTCGGAGGTTATCCAAGAAGGACTACCGCTCGTGAACTAGGATGCGACCTTCGTCATGAGACCGATGAACACGACGGACAGAGCCCACACTAACGCCACTCCTATAGTGATTCGGTTCAAGTTGCGCTCAGCAACACCGGAGGAGCGCATCGACGTCGAAATTCCGCCGCCGAACACGTCTGAAATACCGCCGCCCCGGCCCTTGTGCAAAAGGATCGATCCAATGAGCAAAAGGCTCGAGAGCACCAGCAAAACGACGCTGATGATCATGAGTGCAGTCACGTGAAATCACTATCCATTCGGTCGAAAACTTTACCTGTCAAGTGTATAGCAAGTGAGGGGAACGCCATGCGTTCCCCTCACCAATGTGAGACCAATTACGAACGATAGGTCACAATCTTCGCGAATTCTTCCGCGTCCAGCGAAGCACCGCCGACGAGTGCGCCGTCAACATCAGGCTGCGCCATGATGTCTTTGACGTTCGAGGACTTCACTGACCCGCCATACTGAATCCGTACGGACTCGGCAGTCGCTTCAGTGTAAAGCTCCGCAATCTTGGCGCGGATAGCGCCGCACACTTCTTGCGCATCCTCAGGGGTGGCGACTTCGCCGGTACCAATTGCCCAAATCGGTTCGTATGCGATCACGGACTTGGCAACTTCTTCAGCCGTCAATCCGCTGAGCATTTCGTCGATCTGGCCAAGAACGAATTCGACCTGCTTACCGTCCTTACGGACTTCGAGTGCCTCGCCGCAGCACATGATCGGCGTCATTCCGGCATCAAGGACCTTCTTGGCCTTTTTACCGACAAGCTCATTCGATTCGCCATGGTATTCACGGCGCTCGGAGTGTCCAACGACGACGTAGGAGCAGCCAAGCTTGGAAAGCATATCCGTCGAAATTTCACCCGTGTACGCGCCGGAATCGTGGACTGAGACGTCCTGCGCGCCGTATCCGATTTCGTACTCTTCGGAATCGACGAGGGTTTGGACGGAGCGGATATCCGTAAACGGTACGATCACCGCCGTCTCGGTATTAGTGAAATCGTGTTTGAGATCGTTGAGAGTTACTGCCAGCTTCTGCACGAGGGAGATCGCCTCGAGGTGATCGAGGTTCATCTTCCAATTGCCGGCCATGAGTGGTGTGCGCGACATTAGTCCTCCAAAACTTCAATACCGGGGAGTTTCTTACCCTCGAGGAACTCAAGGGAAGCACCGCCACCGGTGGAAATATGGTCAAATTTATCTTCATCAAAACCGAGCGTTCGCACCGCTGCCGCCGAATCGCCACCACCCACGATGGTGTAGCCTTCAGCGTTCTGCATCGCTTCCGCAATCGCTGCCGTTCCCTTAGCGAAGGCTGGGAATTCAAAGACGCCCATCGGGCCGTTCCACACGACGGTCTTAGACTCTGCGATTGCCTGAGCGTAACGCTCACGCGTGTCTGGTCCGATGTCCAGTCCCATCTCCTCTTCGGGCATGGTACCCGTGTCGTAGATCGAAGCAGGTGCAGATTCCTCAAAGCGCGGCGCTGTGACGTTGTCCGAAGGCAGCAAAATTTCTACGCCCGATTCCTTCGCCTTCTTCAGGTATTCCCCGGCCTTTTCAATAAAATCTTCTTCAAGGAGTGATGTTCCGACTTCATTTCCTCGAGCCTTCATAAAGGTGTAGGCCATGCCACCACCGATGAGAAGACGATCTGCCTTGTCGAGCAGATTTTCAATAACGCCGAGTTTATCTGAAACCTTCGAACCGCCGAGAATGACCGTGTACGGACGAGCCGGATCGTCTGTAGCCCTTGACAGCGAATCAATTTCCTTGAAAACTAGCTCGCCAGCTGCCGATGGTAGCTCCTTAGCGATGTCGTAAACCGAGGCTTGCTTACGATGCACAACGCCGAAACCATCGGAGACGAATGCATCTGCGAGAGCGGCATACTCCTTGGCTAGTGCTTCGCGTTCGGAATCATCCTTGGAATCCTCACGCGGATCGAAGCGAACATTTTCAAGAAGTACGACGTCCCCGTTTTCCATGTTGCTCGTGAGCTCTTTGGCTGAATCACCCACGGTATCTTCTGCGAGCTTGACTTCTTTGTTAAGAAGCTCGCCGAGCCGTTTCGCAACGGGCGCCAGTGAGAATTCCGGTTTAACTTCGCCCTTGGGGCGGCCAAGATGGGCGGACACGATCACCTTGGCGCCTGAGTCCATGAGGCGTGTCAGTGTGGGAAGGGCAGCCCGGATCCGCCCGTCGTCAGTAATATTCTTTTCATCGTCGAGCGGCACATTGAAGTCCGAACGGACAAAGACCTTCTTGCCGGCGATGTCGCCGAGCGAATCAATCGTCCTCATAAAATCTTCTCCTAGTTCTTTGGCAACAGACTCTCTGTCAAAGTGCCCGCACATGATTCATGTGCGGGCACTGAGCTCACATTGTTGCTTACAGTTTCTCGCCGACGATCTTGGCGAGATCAACGAGGCGGTTCGAGTAGCCCCACTCGTTGTCGTACCAGGACACAACCTTGACCTGGTTACCAATGACACGCGTCAGCTTTGCATCAAAGATCGACGATGCGGGATGCCCCTCAATATCCTTCGATACGATCGGATCTTCTGTGTACTCCAGAATTCCCTTCAGCTCACCCTCTGCGGCCTTCTTGACCACCGCGTTGACTTCTTCAACCGTCACTTCACGACCAGCTTCGAAGGTCAAGTCGGTTGCCGAACCTGTCGGAACGGGAACGCGCATGGCGAAACCGTCGAACTTACCCTTGAGTTCAGGCAATACCAGAGCAACGGCCTTAGCAGCACCCGTGTTGGTTGGGATAATCGACAGGGCTGCGGCACGTGCGCGGCGCAGATCGCCGTGGGGGCCATCCATGAGGTTCTGATCAGCGGTGTATGCGTGGATCGTGGTCATGAGTCCCTTGACGATTCCAAACTCATCGTTCAGCACCTTAGCCATTGGTGCAAGACAGTTCGTGGTGCACGAAGCGTTGGAGATGATGTGGTGATTTTCGGGGTCGTAATCGCCCTCGTTCACACCCATGACGATCGTGATGTCTTCGTTCTTACCAGGTGCCGAGATGAGGACCTTCTTCGCGCCGGCATCGATATGCTTCTGAGCATCTTCGGCCTTCGTGAAACGTCCGGTCGATTCGATGACGATATCAACGCCAAGATCGCCCCAGGGAATGTTCGCGGGATCGCGCTCTTCGAAGGACTTCAAAGTCCTGTCGCCGATCTTGATCGAGTCTTCACTGGACGTCACTTCTTCTTCAAGCTTGCCGAGAATCGAATCGTACTTCAGCAAATGTGCCAGGGTCTGATTATCTGTGAGATCGTTCACTGCAACGATGTCAATATCCGCACCCTGTGCCATAACAGCACGCGCGAAGTTGCGGCCGATTCGGCCAAATCCATTGATTCCAACCTTAATGGTCACTCTTATCCTCCTTGTGTGGGAAATCCACACGTTGATTATGGATGAACGGGAAATTCCCGCAACGATCCCGGCCTTGGATTTTTCACAGCCGCTCTCGTTTCGGTTTGATTCTACCCCGATTAGCTCCTAACCAATAGGGACCAAAGTGGAGACCAAGCGACCTTTCACGCATGGCTGACAAGATCTATCGGCGAGTCACAGCGAATTGCGCTGCGCCTTCGCAACTGCGTCCATTGTGTCGGGAATAGCCTGTTCTTGGGCGCGCTTATCCGCCATCGTGTTAAGCCTGCGTAATCGCCCTGCTACCGCATCTTTCGTGGCTGGAGGGTCGAGGCGGTCTCCTAGCATATTCAAAGAATCCTCGGGAAACTTAATCCGGTACTCCCCTACTTCGCGCAGGTTGGCAGGTATATCCTCACCAAGAATCTCGAACGCGCGTTTTACTCGAATAACGGCGACGACGGCAGCGTCGGCAGACCTGCGCATATTAGCGTCGTCGAAATTTGCTAGCCGGTTAGCCTGCCCGTGAACCTCACGTTCGGTGCGCAGCTCTTCCCACCTTATAACCGTGTCATGACAGCCCATCCGAGTCAGCATGTCAGATATTGCGTCGCCTTCACGGATGTCGACTCGGAAAGCACCGCGTGCTTCGCGCGCTCGATACGGGATGTCCATGCGTCGAGCAAGCCCGCCGATGCCGTAGGCGGCCTCGAGAGAGGGGCAGGTAACTTCAAGTGCGGTGTTTCGGCCTGGCTCACTCAGCGATCCACGAGCCAAAAAAGCACCCCGCCACGCAG
The DNA here is from genome assembly GCF_030811535.1 of Trueperella bonasi. Taxonomy (GTDB): domain Bacteria; phylum Actinomycetota; class Actinomycetes; order Actinomycetales; family Actinomycetaceae; genus Trueperella; species Trueperella bonasi. The sequence continues at coordinate 80,970 of NZ_JAUSQX010000001.1, forward strand.
CGGCGGCAGCTGACTTCGAGCCTCCCACAATTTGTGGTGGTAAGCCACGAACCGGGCGGCCGTGCGGGTCGAGAAGCCCGAGCCGACGCGCGATCCTTTCACCGTTGCGGGTGATACGAACGACGTAGGTGTTACCAGAACGCCCTGGGTTCTTCACGACAAGCAAATCGGCATCCATGCTGAAGAGCATTTTAATGAGTTCACATAGGTGCCGAGCCGCTCCGGGGTGTTCAAATTCAGCTTGGAGCGTGACGATGCCGCCATTGATGTGCAAGCCCCCGGCAAACCTGAACATGACAGAGATTTCGGCAGTCATCGAGGAGACAACGCTTGGGTACACCGCCGATAGTTCATCCTTCGCCGATGTCGTCAAGGCAGTCATATTTGCTCCAAATCTCTAGGCACGCGAATTATTCTACGCCATGCGGAAGAAACCGAAACTGCTTCTCTAATCTTTTTCAAAAAGCTCACGGAGAGCCGATGCTAAGAACAAAGGATCATGCTTAGCTTGATCCGACCTGTCGGCAAGTGGGCACGCATATACGTCCGCACCGATAGCCGCGCAGGCCGCATGAAAGTTTGCCCAGATAATTTGAGCGTCCTTATCAATGAGCACGGTGTCCAGGATCAACTCGGGCGCGTGCTCTTGAAACGACCTAATGTGATCGGAAGCCGATAGAGTCCGGGTTTCGTCGTCGGGCACCAGATTAATGATGAGCGCACGGCGAGCACGCGTAGAAGTAAGAGCCGTGGACAGTTCGGGAACAAGGAGATGTGGGATCACTGACGTGAACCATGATCCGGGGCCAAAAATTATCCAGTCCGCATCCTGGATGGCCTCGATAGCTTCTTTGACCGCGGGAGGATTTTCCGGAACGATGCGAACATGTTTTATTTCGGCCCGGCAGCTCGCCACGGCAACCTGACCACGAATCGTACGTTCGCCCTGGTCGTCAACAATATCGGCTTCGATCTGCAAGGGCTTCGCCGCCATCGGCAGAACAGTACCCGTGATGTCCAATAGCCTGCCCACAAACTCCAAGCCTTGAACTGGATCATCGAAAAGATCCCACACACCGGTGATAAGAAGATTGCCTAGCGAGTGTCCATTGAGCGGGCCATTGGAGTTAAACCGGTATTGCAAAACGTCTCGCCAGGTTAGGCTCCATTCGCCATCGTCACACAATGCCGACAATGCCATCCGTAGATCGCCCGGAGGCAAAATATTGAACTCCTCGCGTAGGCGGCCTGAACTGCCCCCGTCGTCGGCAACTGTGACGATCGCTGTGATATTTGGTGTCAAAAGCCTCAGCGCAGCCAGTGTCGCAGATAGGCCGTGCCCGCCACCGAGGGCAACAACCTTAGTATGCCTGACCGTTGATCCCGCTGTCATCATTCACGCCCAAGGTCACGATGAATATTTCTCACGTTGTGCCCACGTGAACGCATGATCGCGCCAAGTTTCTCGCTCATGGCAACCGAACGGTGCTTTCCACCCGTGCAACCAATCGCAATCGTCACATATGGTTTAAGTTCATGCTGGTAGCCGGCAAATATCGGTTCGAGTAAATCCGCATACCCCTGTATAAACTCCTCGGCACCGTCGACGTTTAACACGAAGTCCGACACGGGCTTGTCACGACCGGTCAAGTGCCGTAGTTCGGAGACCCAATAGGGATTGGGAAGGAAGCGAACGTCTGCAACGTGATCCGCATCAAGCGGGAGCCCGTATTTGAAGCCAAAGGACATCACGGTCACGTGAGTATTGTCCGTTCCTGCTTCCTGAAGCCCTGAGCGCACCTTTCGTGATAGGTCATGAACAGTAAGATCAGAAGTATCGATATAAATATCGGCCCGAGTGCGCAATTCGGTTAAGACTTGGCGTTCGTGCTCGATCCCATCGAGCAAGCGCCCATCTTCTTGCAGTGGGTGTGGCCGCCTCACCGATTCGAAACGGCGCACCAAGACGTCAGTGCGCGCGTCAAGGAACATGATCCGATAATCGAATTTGCGTTCGTCGAGCTCATCTAAAACGGCAAGTAGTTCTTTGAAGTATCCTCGTGAACGCACGTCGACGACGGCCGCAAGCCGCCGCGTCGCGTGATCTGCCCCCGGCGTCATCAAACCGGCCAACGCACTGAGCAAACGAGGTGGCAAATTATCGACGACGTACCAGCCGAGATCTTCCAACGTTGCACCCGCACGTGACCTGCCTGCTCCAGACATGCCTGTAATAATAAGAATTTCAGGGATGTCAGCCGCTGGCAACGCCGTTTGGCGGTCCAATTCTGGAACGATCGGCGGAATCTTGCCCGTGTCATTTATCTCGCTATGCGGAATCTTCTCCATGCAACCATCGTGCCAGTTTTTATTGAGATTTTCCTGCAAAGTGGTCATGGATGGTCTGTGCTAGTGCCGGACCTATGCCGGGCACTTCCTGTAACTGTGCGATATCGGCTCGTTGGATCCGTGCAACCGATTTAAAATGCTTGAGTAAAGCGGTTTGTTTTGCCGGGCCGAGTCCGGCAATCTCATCGAGAGCCGATCGCGTCATCGCCTTCGAGCGCTTCTTACGATGGAAGCTAATCGCGAACCGGTGCGATTCATCGCGCAAATGTTGCAACAAACGTAGAGCGGGTGACGAGCGCGAAAGAATAATTGGAAAGCTTTCACCCGGTAGCCATATCTCTTCAAGTCGTTTGGCAAGCCCGATTACCATAACGTCCGCTTCAAGTTCGTCGATCGCACGTTTGGCGGCGTTAACTTGCGGCAGGCCGCCGTCGACGACGATCAGATCCGGTCGATATGCGAAGCGCCGCCGTGCGCCTGGTTCAACCGAGCCAGACTGCTGATCATCGGAGGCATCTGCAGCGTCTTCAGTTTCGCGCAGTCTCATCAGTCTGCGGCGTAGCACCTCGTTCATCGCCGCCGTGTCATCACGGGCACCCTCACCGTCCGGCCCTCGCACAATAAAATGCCGATAGTCAGCTTTCTTGGCGAGCCCGTCTTCGAAGACCACCATCGAACCGACCTGATTGGTTCCCTGAGTGTGCGAAATATCGTAGCCTTCGATGCGCAATGGGGCGCGCTTGAGTCCAAGCCCCACTCGCAGCTCCTCAAGGGCCTGAGATCGTTCCGTAATGTCACCCGCGCGAGCAAGTTTGTGACGTTGCAGGGCTTGTTGGGCATTCACGTGGACGGTGTCCATGAGCGAGGCTTTTGGGCCGCGCCGAGGTTGGCGAATCGTTACCTTCCCTCCGCGCAATTGGGAAAGCCATCGGCTAAGAGTATCGACGTCTGCAGGCATTTGCGGAACCCATATCTCCTTGGGCAGTGCGGTGGCAGCCGTGTGGTCGACGTCGTCCACAGATTTCGCTCGTTGCCTTTTCCGCCCGGCGGGTGCTTGTGAATAATGGCCGTAAACCTGAAGCAAAAGCTGGTTGATAAGCCCGGGCGCGTCTTCATCCTCAATCGTGGTTACCCACCCTCGCTGGCCACGTATTCGCCCGGCGCGAATGTAGAACACCTGGACCGACGCTTCCAGTTCATCGAATTCTAAACCGAAGACGTCGGCATCTACATCCGAGTCAAACACGACCGTATTGCGCTCGGCCACCGTTTCTAAAGCGATCGCATCATCGCGCAGCTTGGCAGCCCGCTCGTAATCTTGTTCCGCGGCGGCTTGAGCCATCTCTCGCTTCTTTTGGCGAATTAGCTCCTCACCGGTGCCGTCAAGGAAGCGAACCATTCGTTTGGCGATCTCACGATGTTCTTCTTCTGACACTCTCCCGACGCACGGCGCAGAGCACTTATCAATATACCCAAATAAGCATGGCCGCCCCGATCGTTCAGCATTTTTAAACACGCCGGCAGTGCACGAACGCATCGGAAAAACTCGCAACAGCTGATCCAGTGATTCACGCACTGCCCACACTTTGGTGTACGGCCCGTAATAGCGATTACCGCGGCGGTGCGCATTGCGGGTGACCATCACCCGCGGGTATTTTTCGCTCATCATAATCGCCAGGTATGGATACGATTTATCATCCCGGTACATGACGTTGAATCGGGGCGTGAACTCTTTAATCCACGAGTATTCGAGGGTGAGCGCCTCAATTTCAGAGCCAACGACGACCCATTCAACACGCACGGCGGTAAAAACCATTTGCCGAGTGCGAGCGTGCAAGAGGAGAGGATCTTGGAAATAGTTCAGCAGTCGGTTACGCAGGGATTTGGCCTTACCCACGTAGATGACCCGGTCGTCTTCATCGATGAATCGATAGACGCCGGGATCGGTTGGAATATCGCCCGTGTGTGGGCGATAGCTTTCCGGATCGGCCATCTATGTGAGGGTACCCGCCTTTGCCAAAATTGGTTTCAAATACTGCCCCGTGTACGATTCCTCCACGCCCACGATGTCTTCCGGAGTGCCTTCGGCAACTACCCTACCGCCGGATTTTCCGCCTTCGGGCCCAAGATCGATCACCCAATCGGCACATTTAATGACGTCGAGGTTGTGTTCGATCACGATCACAGTATTTCCCTTATCCGTCAGTTCCTGCAGCACTCCCAAGAGTTTACGAACATCCTCGAAGTGGAGTCCTGTCGTCGGTTCGTCGAGCATGTAAACGGTTTTTCCGGTGGACCGTTTGTGCAATTCTGAGGCAAGTTTGACGCGCTGAGCCTCTCCTCCCGAAAGGGTAGTTGCGGGTTGGCCGAGGCGGATATAACCCAAACCTACCGATTCAAGAACTTCAAGATACTTGGTAATCCGGTTTACCGAGGCGAAGAATTCCTTGGCCTGGGAGATCGTCATGTCGAGAACCTCAGCCACGTTCTTACCTTTGTAACGAACCTGAAGTGTTTCGCGGTTGTACCGAGTGCCGTTACAGACTTCGCATGGCACGTACACGTCTGGCAGAAAATTCATTTCGATCTTGATCGTGCCGTCGCCCGAGCAGGATTCACAGCGGCCTCCCTTGACGTTAAAGGAGAACCTTCCTGGGCCATAGCCTCGGATCTTTGCCTCTTCTGTCTCGGCAAAGAGTTTTCGAATTGGATCCCACATGCCGGTGTAGGTGGCGGGGTTAGATCGCGGTGTTCGCCCGATTGGCGATTGGTCCACGTGCACCACCTTGTCGAGTTGGTCCAGGCCCTTAACTTTGTTGTGTTTCCCGGCGAGTGCCTGTGATCGGTTCAACTTATTGGACAGCACCTTGTAAAGGATTTCGTTGACGAGCGAAGATTTACCCGAACCTGACACGCCAGTAACTGCTGTAAAAACGCCGACCGGGAATTTAACGTCGATATCTCGCAGGTTATTTTCGCGCGCTCCTGTTACCTCTATCTGTTTCGTTTTGTAAACACGACGCCGTTTAGCCGGCACCTCAATTTCCCTGCGGCCGGAAAGGTATGCGCCGGTTAACGATTCTTCGGACTCGAGCAAACCTTGCGGCGGTCCCGAATAAACAATGTGTCCACCAAACTCTCCGGCCCGGGGGCCGATATCGACGACCCAATCTGCCTTGCGGATAGTTTCTTCGTCATGCTCGACCACAATCAGGGTGTTGCCAAGATCGCGCAGGTGAAGCAAGGCGCTAAGGAGACGATCGTTGTCACGCTGGTGTAGCCCGATCGAGGGTTCGTCGAGAACGTAAAGAACGCCGACGAGTCCCGCACCAATCTGTGTTGCCAGGCGTATCCGCTGAGCTTCACCACCCGATAGCGAGCCGGCCGACCGCGAAAGAGTGAGGTAGTTCAGTCCGACAGTCACCAAGAAGTTAAGCCGCTCAAGAATTTCCTTTAATACAGCATCCGCGATCTGCTTTTCGCGAATGCCGAGCTCCAGACCTTGCAAGTATTCGAGAGCGTCCCCGATCGAAAGTTCTGTAAGTTCATGGATGTTCAGCTCTCCGATTCGCACCGCAAGCACTTCCGGCTTGAGCCGCGCTCCCCCACAGGTTTGGCAGGCGACATCGCACATGAAGCCCTGATAGCGTTCGCGAGACCACTCTGAGGAAGTTTCATCATGCTTCCTCTTCACAAAGTGGAGAACACCCTCAAAACCTGTTGAATAAACTTTTTCGCGCCCCCATCGGTTCCGGTAGCGCATTTTGATCTTGAAGTCCTTGCCGTTCAAGATCGCGTCTTTCACGTCATCGGAAAGATTTTTCCACTTCGTTTTTGTGCTGAAGCCGAGCTCGTCCCCCAATCCCTGAAGTTGGCGCATGTGGTAATCTCTGGCCGGCCCCGAAGCGGTGACCGACCACGGTACGATGGCCCCCTCATCAATCGTTAGATCTTCATCAGGGACGACCAGTTCAGGCGCAACTTGAACTTTGTATCCGATGCCGTCACAGTCCGGGCACGATCCATAGGGTGCATTAAATGAAAAAGTGCGTGGTTCAATCTCCTCGATGTCCAGCATGTGGCCATTTGGGCAAGATCTGAACTCTGAAAATTTACGCTCGCGAGCGGGATCGCCGGCGTCGATATCCACAAATTCTACGATCAATCGGCCATCGGCCAACCGCAGTGCAGTCTCTACTGAATCGTTGAGCCGTGATCGTACGCCCTCACGGATCGCAAGCCGGTCAACGACGACGTCGATGTCGTGCTTCTTCGTTTTTGCTAGCTTTGGCGGGCTATCCAAGCGGACTAATTCACCATCGACTCGAGCGCGCGAATAGCCATCGGCTCCGAGGGTCCGGAAAATTTCTTCATGTTGGCCCTTACGCCCGCGAATAACGGGCGCGAGAACCTGAAACCGTGTGCCGTCGTCGTACTCGAGGAGTACGTTAACAATCTGTTCGGCACTCTGTGCCTGAATCTTCTCATCACAAAGCGGGCAGAACTGCGTTCCCGCGCGTGCATAGAGCAAACGTAGATAATCATAAACCTCGGTGATCGTTCCGACCGTCGAACGCGGATTACGATTGGTGGACTTTTGATCAATCGAAACAGCGGGTGATAAGCCCTCGATAAAATCCACGTCTGGCTTATCCATCTGGCCAAGAAACTGGCGCGCGTAAGCAGATAGCGATTCAACGTAGCGGCGCTGGCCCTCAGCGAAAATCGTGTCAAAAGCAAGTGAAGATTTTCCGGAACCGGATAGACCGGTGAACACGACCATCTTGTCGCGGGGGATATCAAGCGTGACGTTTTGTAGATTGTGTTCGCGGGCGCCTTGAATATGAATATGTTCGTGCACGAGTTCAAGTCTAGGCTTTTCACCCGGCACTATCGAACGCATGTTTGATGATTTTGCCACAGGCGATGATGAGCCCGATGCGCCGTCAGTGCTTGCGTGATCTAGGATGGGCGCATGGCGCTCAATGCAAAGGAACTGCTCAAGCGGATCAGACCTGATTTCCTACTCACAGGTATCATCACCGCACTCATTCTAGGGCTGTTCGTACCCGTCCCCGAAAACGTCGCCGAGGGTTTTTCCACCGCGGCAGATGTTGGCGTGGGCCTTGTTTTCCTCGTCTACGGCATGCGGCTTCGGACCAGCGAAGTCATTGCAGGCCTTCGAAACATCAAACTCCAAACCGCAGTTTTAGCCACCACATACGTGTTCTTCCCACTGCTTGGCTTCGCGTTCTACTGGCTTACCGGCTCCATTATTGGGGCGGCGTTTGCCACGGGCTTGCTTTACCTCAGCCTGCTCCCCTCAACGGTGCAATCCTCGGTGACGTTTGTATCGATCGCTCGGGGCGATGTTGCAAGTGCTGTATGTTCAGCAACCATTTCGAACATCCTCGGAATGTTTCTCACACCGGTACTCGTGTTGGTGTTCATGGACATGGATCATGCGTCCACGGGTGGCATCCAGTCCGTTCTTGTAAAGCTGCTTCTGCCATTTATCATTGGCCAGATGCTGCAGCCTTTCGTCGGGAACTGGGTGCGGGCGCACCGCAACATTACGAAGTTCACGGACAATTCTGCGATTATCCTCGTCGTGTTTTCGGCGGTTGTTAAAGCGACTAACGACGGCGCCTGGTCATCGGTCACTGCAGGTGGCTTCTTTGTTCTTTTATTAGTTCTGTCTGTTTTACTTGGAATCGTTTTACTAGTCACGTGGTATGGCGGCAAACTTCTTGGCTTCCCACGCGGGGAGAAAATCGTGCTACTGATGTGCGGTTCGAAGAAGTCCCTTGCAACCGGTCTCCCCATGGCCAAGGCGCTTTTCGATCCCGCGATCGTCGGCGCTGTGGCCGTACCTGTGATTATCTTCCATCAGCTGCAGCTCATCGTTGCGGCAGTGATCGCGCGCCGGCTTGGCGCTCAAGAACAGTAGCTTATTTCCACGCGTTACCCGGCCCGTCTTTCAAGGGATCCGAGCTATTCGCCTCCGGATCCAAGGACGGTTTGGGTTTTTCGTGCGGGCCAATTTCGGCGGCAGCATCCGCTGGCGAATTCAGGGTTGGCCATTTCTTGGAGCCCCAAATAGAAACAATCACGGTCATGCCGATCGCACTGAGAATCACCGCGGTCGATTGCAGCGGCGATGGTTCGGGAATAAACAGAAGCATGTCGTAACCGTGGAAGGCGTGAATAATGAGTTTCAAAGCGATGAAGCCGAGAATGAACGCCAAGCCAAAGTGCAGATAAATCAGGCGGTCCAACAGTCCATCAACGAGGAAATAGAGCTGACGCAAACCAAGGAGTGAGAACGCGTTGGCGGCAAAGACGATAAACGGTTCTTGGGTCAGGCCGTAAATCGCGGGAATCGAATCGAGCGCGAACATGATGTCGATTGAGCCGATCGAGATGACGCAGAGCATGAGCGGCGTGATCCAGGTCTTGCCACCACGCCGAACCACGAGGCGTTGCCCGACATAACCGTCGGTCACCCTGAAGATACGCGAGACGAAGCGAGTAAGCGCATTCGGTTCATATTCGCTTGAGGGATCTAGAGCATGAGGGTTGCGCCGGTCCTTTTCTTGCTCGATACCATCCTTGATCTGGTCGATTGCGGTATACAGCATCCAAGCGCCGAAGATAAAGAATACCCAAGCGAACTGTTCGATAATCGCTGCGGCTAGCATGATGAATGCAAAACGTAGCACGAGGGCGATGACGATACCCCACATGACAACCTTCTGCTGATAGATTCTGGGAACCCTGAAGGCGGCGATAATAATGATGAAAACGAATATATTGTCAAGAGACAGTGACTTTTCAGTCAGATAGCCAGCAAAATATTCCGTTGCAAACTCCGGGCTATGCCGGAAATACATCAGGACGCCAAATAGTAGGGCAATCACGATGTAGAAAGTGGACCAAATGGCAGCTTCTTTAAGGGTCGGCTCGTGTGGCTTGCGCACGTGCCCAAGGAGATCCCAAGCAATTAATACGATGATGATGGCGAATAGCGCGAACCATTCCCAGGTGTGCACTTCCATCGCTTCCGCAGAGTTGCGAGCGGTGAGCAACGCGGTTTGAAACGTGGACATGGAGTATCCTTCCGGTACGTCAAGTTGTAGTACCGGAGGTCTCTTCCCGCCTTGTTTTACTCAAGGCCTCGACCCGGGCAAACGCCGTATTGACGAGTCGATGTTGGGTGGGAATACTCCCCTCCGTCTGATTCGATGATAGCCCACGGCGCCGCGTTCGTAACCGGTAGGGCCGTGTGATTCAGAACATCACACGCTATCGATCTGGCGCAGTTCTTTCTTGACATCCTCAATTTCGTCTCGAAGGCGCGCGGCGAGCTCAAACTGAAGCTGTTCGGCAGCCGCGTGCATCTGTTCGGTAAGGTCTTCGAGAAGTTGGCGGATTTCTCGGCCGTCTTGCGGCAGACGCTCGCTCATCGACGTTTCTTTTCGATAGCCGCCATCGAGCAACTGTTGGGTGTCAACATCCTCGCGCGCGAGCATGTCAGTGACGTCGGAGATTTTCTTGCGCAGCGGCGTCGGGTCAATTCCGTGCTTGCGATTATAGGCAAGCTGTTTATCACGACGGCGGTTGGTTTCGTCGATCGCTTCCTTCATGTTGGCCGTGATTTCATCGGCATACATGTGTACCTGGCCCGAAACGTTACGCGCCGCACGGCCAATCGTCTGAATGAGGGATGTTGTTGATCGAAGGAAACCTTGCTTATCCGCGTCGAGAATGGAAACTAACGACACTTCGGGAAGGTCGAGACCCTCGCGCAAAAGGTTAATTCCAACGAGGACGTCAAACTTGCCGAGGCGTAATTCGCGTAGAAGTTCCACGCGGCGCAGGGTGTCGACGTCAGAATGTAGATATTCCACTCTGACCCCTCGTTCGATCATGTAATCGGTCAGATCTTCCGCCATTTTCTTCGTCAATGTGGTGACGAGTACACGCTCGTCACGGTCAGCTCGAATCCGAATTTCCTCCAGCAGGTCATCAATCTGCCCTTTCGTTGGCTTGACGATGATCTCCGGATCAACCAACCCCGTGGGGCGAATGATCTGCTCGACAACCCCATCAGATTTCTCGAGCTCATATTTGCCCGGTGTTGCCGAAAGATAAACCGTTTGCCCAATTCGTTCGAGGAATTCTTCCCATTTCAAAGGCCGATTATCCATAGCCGACGGCAAGCGAAAACCGTATTCGACCAACGTGCGTTTTCGAGACATATCGCCCTCATACATAGCACCGATCTGCGGGACCGTCACATGCGATTCGTCGATGACCAGCACGAAATCTTCCGGAAAATAATCAAGAAGCGTATGGGGTGGCGTTCCCGGCCCTCGACCATCAATGTGGCGCGAGTAGTTCTCGATCCCCGAACATGTGCCAAGATTACGCATCATTTCTACATCGAAAGTAGTCCGCATTTCTAGGCGCTGGGCTTCAAGCAGCTTGCCTTGCTCTCGAAATTCCTCAAGGCGAATCTCGAGTTCCTGCTTGATGGATCCCATCGCGCGCTCCATGCGCTCCGGGCCTGCTACGTAATGCGATGCTGGAAAAATATGGGCGTGATCCGATTCACGAATCACGTTTCCCGTGAGCGGATGCAGTAGAGATATCGCGTCAATCTCGTCACCAAAAAACTCGATCCTTACCGCCAATTCTTCGTATACCGGAATAATTTCGACGGTATCGCCACGCACGCGGAATGTCCCCCGAGTGAAGGCCATGTCATTACGCGTGTACTGCATTGAAACAAATTGCTTCAAAAGCGCGTCTCGATCGAGTTCTTGCCCAACCTCTAGCTGTACCATTCGGTCGACGTATTCTTGCGGAGTTCCAAGGCCGTAAATGCACGAAACTGAGGCGACCACGACGACGTCGCGCCTGGTTAACAAAGAGTTCGTGGCGGAATGGCGAAGGCGTTCAACCTCGTCGTTAATTGAGGAATCCTTTTCGATATACGTATCCGATTGCGGAACATAAGCTTCGGGCTGGTAGTAGTCGTAATAGGAAACGAAGTACTCAACCGCATTATTCGGCAACAGTTCCCGAAATTCGGCGGCCAGCTGCGCGGCGAGCGTCTTATTCGGAGCCATCACCAAGGTTGGCCGCTGAATCTGCTCGATGAGCCACGCCGTCGTCGCCGATTTGCCCGTACCGGTAGCTCCGAGCAAAACGACGTCGCTTTCACCGTTGTTAATTCGCTCGGCGAGCTCCTTAATCGCTTGAGGCTGATCACCGGAAGGCGTGTATTCGGAAATAACCTCAAAGGGCGCTTCGGCGCGGACAATATCGCTGACTGGTCGCATGGCTTAAGGCTAGTACCTGACTCCGACAATCGCGCATTCAGTTTGCCGGAAGGGAAACCCTTGCCTGCAGATCCAATGCGGGATTCGCGTGGCGCCAGATATTGCCCTGCTGAATCCAGCCGGCTCGGTCAAGGTTTTCGGTGCGTCCAGATAGCACAAGCGTTCCAGCTTCGTCGGCCGTATTGATCCTCAATGTATCCACCCCCAAAGCACTGAGCCGCCGGACCTGAAGCTCGCTCTCTGTCTGATAAAACACGCGGGCATTTTCTTGGAGCGCGTGATCCACAAAGGTACCGGTGGCCAGCTGATCGCGGAAGGGTACAATCCACGTCTGCCAGATCTGGATGGCGGTCTTTCTCAACTCTTCGGCACTTGCCTCGTTCACGATGACGACATCCGCGATGCTTGCACGGTCCTCGTCAGTTGCCTGGGAGTTGATCCGCGCTTGGGCTTCTTCTTCTGACATTCCCCGGGTGTTCATAAGCCGTTCGATTCGGATCTTTTCGCACGCACTCACCGCTACGTTTGCGGTCATCGCAAACTGATTGGGCTGCCCTACAAGGAGTGGCACGTCATAAACGACGACGCCGCTCGGCTCGCTTTTTCTCAGCGCGCCAAGGCGGTCACGTACTTTGCGTGCAACAGCTTGGTGTGTCATCGCATTCAACGCTTTTCGCTCGGCCTCATTCGAAAAAACAATCTGTGCCATGGTAGCTCGATCAAGGCGACCGTCGTCGCCGATGACGGCGCTCCCCCAACGTTCCGTAATCTTCTCTAGGGCAGGGGTACCTGGTTCGACTATTTCGCGTGCCACCTGGTCGGCGTCGACAACATGAGCGCCGAGCTCCTGCCATATCGAAGCAACGAACGATTTTCCCGAGCCTATTCCGCCCGTCAAGGCCAGTGTCAGCATGGTTCCTCCAACGTCGCAACAAGGAGTAGCTCAACAAGTTTCGCACCTTCCTCCACGGAAAAAGCTTCTGCTGGTGGGAGGTGAAGAAAGCCGGCGCGCTTTGACGTCTGTATCCCGCAGAACAACACAGTGTTGCATACATACAGCCCTGCTGTACGCGATTCTTTCAGTTGATATCCAGTTGCGTTTGCACTCTCGATGAGGCGCCGGAACGGCAAGGTAGTCTCGAATGCAAGCGGCGCCGATTCATCAATACTGTTTCCTAACGCCACGTGACCGGCATTATCAGGTGTCGGCGCATCCTGCCGATTCATCGCGAAGCGCTCCAGCGTCGGCACGTCCCGGTCAGCGGCAAGTCCAAGCCCAAGATGCACATCGAATGGTCCGAGGCCAATAACCCGTTGGCGAGCCGCCTCGTATTCGACTGGCAGAATCTCAACCACGAATTGCTCTGGCCTATTCCACCGTTGCCCCACGAGTCGGGCGACGTGTTCTGTCGGGTTGTATGTATGAGAGCCGAAAGGCCCGAACGCCGTCAATAAAATGCGCATACGCCAAGTTTACCGAAGGCGATCCGGATAGAGCTTGTCTACGCTGTAGCTACTTCTTCGCGTGGGTCGATCGGCGCATGATGGTCATGGCCCTGTACTCCACGCTTCCAGTAACCCGTCATGTCAATATTTTTCTTGTCGATTCGTGACTCGTTACGCAACCAGCGGCGCGGTTCAATGAGCCAGGTGGCTTCGCCTCCAAACCATGCGTAAGTATCGCAGGTTGGATTAATCGTCTTAAGTAGCTCAACTGTCCTGCCCGGATCGGTTGACACGTCATGAACCTGCACATTCTCACCGTGGATAAGATCTGCTAGGTACTCTAGCGCATCAACATCCGGGCAGTTAATGACAATGTCAATATGTTCGGCCGACGCTGTCTCGAGCCATCGTGCCAACGCCGGCAACGCACTCGAGTCTGAACCGAGAAGCAACCTAGGCGAATTGGGAATCAACTTGGAACCGCGCGGGCCGATCGTCGTAATTTTAGTTCCGCAGCGAGCTGCGCGAACCCAGTCCATCAACGGGCCTTCCGGGTGTTCGACGATATCGAAAACGAGCCGTGAGCCATCCAGCCACCGTGGTGTCAGATCACGTTTGACGCACCCGGCGGGCACATCCAAGCCACCATCCGGTTTTTGCCGCACATCTGCAGCACCACAGCTTTCATCCATAACAATCTTGAAATGGTCAGTTGGAGAAAGCGAGGCCATTGTTTCGAAGTCATCCCCTTCGACGACGAACCGGTGGAAGCCGGCAACGGCATCCACCTCAGTAACACGGCCAGACCTCGGGGTCAGTCCGTGCATGACCCGCTCTCGTTCAAAAATCTTCACATCATGCATAAACGAAAGCCTATCCTTGCGTAATTGAAAAGTGAAGGATTCACGTCACAGAAATGGGGGCACCGCACGGTGCCCCCATTTGAAGTATGAGCTCTAGTTGCCGGTTAGCTTCTCGCGAAGTGCCGCTAGTGCCTCATCGGATGCGAGTGTGCCAGGTGCCTCGGCATCTGCCGTGTAAGAGGCCTGAACATCCTCAGCTGTTCCGACGTGATGGTCGGAGTCGGCTGCCTCAGCGTCAGCTTCCTGATGCTGCGCTACCTGCTCCTTGTGGGCAATCCAGCGAGCTTCCGCCTCGGCGTACTCGGCCTCCCACGCAGCCTGGTTCTCCTCGTAGCCTTCAAGCCACTCGTTGGCTTCGGGGTCGAAGCCTTCTGGATACTTGTAGTTGCCGTCCTCGTCGTACTCGGCGGTCATGCCGTACAGCGACGGATCGAAGTCGTCCGAATTCGGATCCACGCCCTCGTTGGCCTGCTTCAGCGAAAGCGAGATACGCCGGCGTTCGAGATCGATATCGATCACCTTGACGAAAACGGTGTCATTAACCTTGGCAACCTGCTCAGGCAGATCGATATGCCGCTGTGCCAGCTCGGAAATGTGAACGAGGCCTTCGATACCATCTTCGACTCGCACGAATGCGCCGAACGGAACCAGCTTTGTGACCTTGCCCGGCACAATCTGACCAATGCGGTGGGTACGAGCGAATGTCTGCCACGGATCTTCCTGCGTGGCCTTAAGCGACAGCGACACGCGCTCGCGATCCATATCGACGTCGAGAACCTCGACAGTGACAGGCTGGCCGACTTCGACAACCTCGGAGGGGTGGTCAATGTGCTTCCAGGACAGCTCGGAAACGTGAACGAGACCGTCAACTCCACCGAGATCAACGAATGCACCGAAGTTGACGATCGAGGAGATAACACCTTCGCGGACCTGACCCTTTTGCAGGGAATCCAGGAAGTGTGCGCGAATCTCCGATTGCGACTGCTCGAGCCAGGCACGGCGGGAAAGAACAACGTTGTTACGGTTCTTATCCAGCTCGATGATCTTCGCCTGAAGTTCGCGGCCGATATAGGGTTGCAGATCACGAACGCGGCGCATCTCAACGAGCGAAGCCGGCAAGAAGCCGCGCAGACCGATGTCGAGAATCAAGCCGCCCTTAACGACCTCAATCACCGTTCCGGTGACGACGCCGTCGGCTTCCTTGACCTCTTCGATCTTGTCCCATGCGCGTTCGTACTGCGCACGCTTCTTCGACAGGAGAAGACGGCCCTCCTTGTCCTCCTTCTGGAGAACGAGGGCTTCGATCTGGTCACCAACTTCAACAACATCATCTGGGTCGATGTCGTGCTTGATGGAAAGTTCTTTGGAAGGGATAACACCCTCAGTCTTGTAGCCGATATCGAGAAGGACTTCGTCCCGGTCGACCTTGACTACTGTGCCTTCGACGATGTCGCCATCGTTAAAGTATTTGATTGTTTCATCGACAGCGGCGATGAGTTCTTCTTCTGTGCCGATGTCGTTGATGGCGACCTCTTGGGCCTGATTGTTCGTGGTCATAGAGTTGGTGACTCCGGATAATTTACTAGTATGGACAATTGGACACGGTGCCCCAGCCAGTGCAGGCCAGTGGCACCAATCGACAAGTTTACGGGTAGATGGAACCATTGTTCAAGCGCGATACTGCCCCTAACTGCCGATTTGCCCACACTTGGAGGTTTCATTGAGCGCAGGTTTCACTCCCGTTTACCCATACGATCATTTCGGGCAAGCAAACAGTAGATGGTGGTCCGATAATGCCGATGACTATCTCGGCGAATTCGGCTCAATTCTCGGTGAGACAGACTTCATTTGGGGCCCGGAAGGTCTACGCGAACAGAATGTCGAATTGCTCGGAACACCGGAATCTTTAACAAACTCCTCGATACTGGAAATCGGAGCTGGTGCGGCGCAGTGTTCGCGCTATCTTGCGCTCAAGGGTTTAGACGTAACTGCCAGTGATATTGCGCCGGGCATGGTTGACGCAGCACTGAGTCTGAACGCCAAACATGAAGTCAGTTTTCCCGTGGATATGGCGGACGCACGTAACCTGCCCTATGACGACGGGCGGTTCGATGTTGTTTTTACAAGTTTCGGTGCGATCGATTTTATTTCTGAGCTGAGGGAACTCCACTGCGAAATACGCAGGGTCCTTAAACCATTGGGCCGATGGATTTTTTCCTGCTCACACCCGGTGAAGTGGATTTTTGCGGACAATCCAAACTCTTTCGAGGTCTTCCATTCGTATTTTGATCGCACGCCATATCTTGAGCGCCGCTCGGATGGGGAACTTGAATACGCGCACTTCCACCACACTCTGGCTGACCACGTGAACGCCTTGACCGATGCAGGCTTTCATATCGAGGAGTGCATCGAACCCGAATGGCCCGCAGATCGCAAAGTCGTGTGGGGCGCCTGGGGGCCAATCCGCTCCGCAAAAGTTCCCGGCACGATTATTTTCGGCTGTAGAAGCTAAATCAGTGTGCTGCGTCGCGCCAGTTACGGCCGATGCCTATACCTACCGATAGCGGCACGCTCAACTGAGCTGCTTGCCCCATGTGTTCGCGCACGATTTCTTCAAGCGCTTCGGCCTCCTCCGCTTTAATCTCAAACACCAGTTCGTCGTGAATTTGCAAGAGCATGCGTGATTCGAGACCTGCTTTGGTAATTGCATCATCGACGAGCACCATGGCGTACTTGATAATGTCGGCCGCTGATCCTTGAATAGGTGCGTTAAGAGCCATGCGTTCGGCGGATTCTCGCACCTGCCGATTCTGGCTGGTGAGGCCGGGAAGATAACGCCGGCGGCCCATAATCGTCGAGGTGTAGCCATCCTTTCGAGCCTGAACTACCACCTCGTCCAGATAGTCACGTACGGCACCAAAGCGTTCGAAGTAATCATTCATCAGCCGGTCAGCCTCACCCACGGAGATCCGTAACTGTTGGGACAGGCCATATGCAGACAAACCGTAGGCAAGCCCGTAGCTCATCGCCTTGATCTTTGAACGCTGCTCCCCTGTCACAGCATCTTCGTCAACGCCGAAGACTCGCCCGGCCACGTAATTGTGCAAATCCGCCCCCTCGTTGAAAGCGTTAATCAGCGAGGTGTCATGAGACAGATGAGCCATCAAGCGCATCTCGATTTGCGAATAGTCGGCTGTCATCAGGTAGTCGAAGCCCTCGCCAGGCACGAAGATTTCGCGAATTTGGCGGCCTTCTTCGGTGCGGGTATGAATATTTTGCAGATTCGGATCGGTCGACGACAGGCGGCCCGTTGCGGCAACCGTCTGCTGGAAGGTGGTGTGGATCCGCTGGTCGTCAAGGATTGAACGTTGCAATCCTTCGACAGACTGGCGAAGCTTGATCGCTTCACGGTGTTCCATAAGCCCGGCCAGAAATTCTTGGCCGGCTCGCGCGGCGTCATCTTCGCGTGGTGCAATCTTCGCAAATAGATCTGCAAGGGCATCCGCGTTAGTGGTATATCCCGACTTCGTTTTCTTCGTCTTCGGCAGATCCAATTTGTCAAAGAGAACCTCTTGGAGTTGCTTCGGGCTTGAGAGATTGACCGAGTCATCTCCGATGGCCGCGTATGCGCGGTCTTGGGCGTCCTCCACCCTCGTGTTGAAATCGTGGTAGAGCGAGGAGAGCCTGTCCTGATCGACCGCTATTCCTGCGGTTTCCATCTCGTACAGAAGCTGAGATACTGCCAGTTCGAGTTCGATCAGCATCCCGTCAGGATCCACGTTGTCAAGTTCCGCGTCGAAGGCGGCGCGCAAGTCGTGCAAAATTCCAGCTCGTGGCGCGATCGGGCTATCGATTATCGTGCCATCCTCACCGATTCCAAGGGTGTCACCGGAGCCAGTCAGCGTAGCCAAATCGTAATTCAGGTAGCGTTGGGCCAGATCTTCGACGTCGTATTTGCGTTGATCGGGGTGTAACAGATAAGCATCAATTTCGGTGTCGGCAACAATTCCGCGCAAGGTGATTCCAACACCCGCCCAGGCGTGTGCTATCCCTTTCATTCCGTGGCCAATCTTCGCCTGATTCGCATCTTCCAAAAAAGCGACGAGAGCTTTCTCATCGCCGTCGTCGAGGCTCAATCTATCGCCGTAGAACACTGAACGGTCGGGGGCTGCAATCGCAAAATGCTCTACGTCGCCCCGAAGCGGATCCCTGTTTCCCACGACGTCAAGGGCCCACGGCCCTTCGTGTTCGGTTAGGAATTGTTGAAGCGGTATAGATCCCGCAGCAATCGAAGTAACTTCTAGCAGCTCCGGGCTATCTCCTTCTCCGTGAGATTCGCCGTCGCGCATCGGAAGTTCTTTCAACACCCGCTCGCGCATGGTGGTGAAATTTAGCGTGTCGAACAGCTGGTGCATTGCCTCTCTGTCAACGCCACGCGGTTCAAGCTCGTCAAGATCCTCAACAATCGGTAGTTCGCGCACCAAATCGTTGAGCTTGCGATTACGCCGCACTGCATCGATGTTATCGCGTAAGTTCTGGCCGGTTTTTCCGCCAATTTCATCGGCATTCTCGAGCAGCGCTTCGAGCGAACCGTAATGATTGAGCCACTTAGCGGCAGTTTTTGGTCCCCAAAGTGGAACACCAGGGATATTATCGGCATCTTCACCCACGAGTGCGGCAAGGTCGGAATACATTTGAGGAGTGACACCCGTTTTTTGCTCAACTACTTCCGGTGTGTATACCGCCATTTGCGACCGTGGCATGGGATACATCAGCGTGATCGAATCATCAACAAGCTGATAGGTATCTTTATCACCCGACGCAATGTAAACCTCCATACCTGCAGCTTCGCCCCGAGTGGCCAGCGTGGCCACGATGTCGTCCGCCTCGTAGTCCTCATAGGTCAGCCACGACACACCGATCACGTCGAGTGCTTCTTGGATGACAGATATTTGCCCTTTAAACTCTTCGGGCGTCGCAGCTCGGCCGCCCTTGTATTCGGCATATTCGCGAGTTCTGAAAGTGCCCCCTGGCAAGTCAAAAGCTACCGCGATGTGAGTGGGCGATAAATCTGCAACCAGCTTCAAAAGCGTGGAGAGGAAACCATGCACGGCGTTCGTGTACTGCCCCTGGTCGGTCACGAAACTGTCTGCGGGCAATGCGAAAAATGATCGGAATGCCAGCGAATGCCCATCGAGTACAAGAAGAGTTTTGTTATTCACGTTCACTACCCTATCGCGCGTTTCCGACAACTACACTTGCACCATGAGCCAAAACTGGACAGAACTTTCCAAAACTCTCGGCATCGAGGTCATTACTAACAATCCAGACGAGTGCGAAATTGAGTTATCCACCGCCGGTCTGCGCCAACCCCACGGTTTACTCCACGGCGGAATGAACGGCGTCGTCGTCGAACACGCTGGCTCACTTCTTGCTCAGGCAAACGCACCAATCGGCAAGGTCGCCGTCGGCCTCGAACTGTCCGTCTCTCACCTGAAAGCCAATGCGTCTGGAATCATGCGCGCTCGGGCGAGCGTAGTTAAGTGCGGACAGACCATCTTCGTCTCAAACGTTGACGTAACTGACGCGGAAGGTAAACTCACCGCATCCGGCCGGCTCACCTGCGTTTACATGACACCCTGAGGCTCCTTCTACTTATCCCCGACCTGCTCGATGACGGCGTCCGCTACTTCGCGCATGGTTAACCGGCGGTCCATCGAAGTTTTTTGAATCCAGCGGAACGCTTCGGGTTCAGTCAGCCCCATCTGTTCCTGCAAAAGCCCCTTCGCCTGATCGACCCGCTTGCGCGTTTCGAATTTCTCCGAAAGCGAGGCCACTTCATTTTCAAGCGACGCGATTTCTCGCGAACGGGAAAGAGCAATTTCAACTGCCGGAATAAGATCTTCCGGCGTGAACGGCTTGACGACATAGGCCATAGCGCCAGCATCGCGGGCACGTTCAACAAGCTCCTTTTGTGAGAACGCCGTGAGCATCACGATTGCAGTTTGCTGTTCGGACAAAATCTTCTTGGCAGCGGTGATCCCGTCCATTCCGGGCATCTTCACGTCCATCACGATGAGGTCCGGATCGTGCTCTTCAACGAGCGTGATGGCCTGATCACCGGAAGCAGCTTCGCCTACAACTGTGTAGCCGGCATCTTGTAAGGTTTCTACGATATCAAGCCGAATCAGGGTCTCATCTTCGACGACCAGGGCGCGCACGGTTGCGGGGTCAGTATCATCTTTGATTCTTTCCACCTTGGCGCCCGCTACTGAATCTTTCACGCCTTCCTCCAATCTCAATGAAGCTAACGACCTGCGAAAACAGGTACCTTTCCAATCAATAGTATAAATCCGCGCTCTGAAGAAAGCTCGTTAATTAAGACGTGCACATCTGAGTGCTCCGGGCGGGACTCGAACCCGCATGCCTTTCAGCGCTGCATTTTGAGTGCAGTGTGTCTGCCAATTCCACCACCGGAGCAATGGACGCTAATGATCCTACTGCTATCCGAGCAAGAAACAGCTCTCCTATATGTGGAGATTCCTCACACGTCCAATCTAAAGGTCGCTCCGGAAGGTCTCACCCATCTTGTGGATACGAATCGTATTCGTTGATCCGACCTTCCCGGGCGGCATTCCCGAGACGATCACGACGCGATCGCCGTCTTCTGCCAGTCCGCGTTCGCGCAAGCTGACGTCCACCTGTTCAACCATCTCATCCGTATTAGCCACCTCTGGCGTGATGATAGTCTGCACGCCCCACGTCAGCTCAAGGCGTTGGCGTACATCGTCCGACGGCGTGAACACAAGCAGCGGAATCCGAGCGCGTAGCCTAGCCATTCGGCGTGCCGTTTGCCCGGAGGAGGTGAACACCGCAAGGAATTTGACGCCCAGCGCTTCACCGATATCCACCGCGGAACGAGTGATCACACCGTTGCGCGTACGATGTAGGTTGCCAATCTTCGGAATGGATTCCAAACCGTGTTCTTCGGTGAACTCAATAATAGAGGCCATGGTCTGAACACAAATGATCGGGTATTTACCGATCGAAGTTTCACCTGAAAGCATCACCGCGTCAGCGCCGTCAAGGATCGCATTCGCACAATCGGAAGTTTCCGCGCGGGTCGGTGTTGGAGAGGTAATCATCGACTCGAGCACCTGAGTAGCGACAATAACCGGCTTAGCATTTCGGCGCGCAATATTAATCGCACGCTTTTGCACGATCGGCACCTGCTGCAGCGGAAGCTCCACACCCAAGTCTCCGCGGGCCACCATAATGCCGTCAAAGACTCGCACGATTTCATCGAGAACAGTCACGGCCTGCGGCTTTTCAATTTTCGCAATAACGGGGATTCGCCGTCCGACCATGTCCATGATCTCGTGAACGTCCTTGACGTCCTCCGCCGAGCGAACGAATGACAGCGCGCAAATATCCGCGCCATAATTGAGTGCCCACTCCAGATCGATCTTGTCTTTCTCCGAAAGCGCGGGAACTGAGACCGCCACACCCGGAAGATTCACACCCTTGTTGTTCGAAACGGTTCCGCCAATAAGAACCTCTGTGACCACTTCCGGACCGTTAACTGCTTTAACGCGCACCTGCACCTTGCCGTCGTCGATCAAAATAAGATCGCCGGGATTGCAGTCGCCGGGAAGGCCCTTAAAGGTGGTCGACACTAGCTCCTTATCCCCTGGCACATCTTCCGTGGTAATGGTAAAAATGTCACCCTTTTCCAGCAGCACGGGGCCGGATTCGAAGGTGCCCAACCGGATCTTCGGCCCTTGCAAATCAACGAGCACGGCAACGGCTTTACCTGTTTCTTCCGCCGCTTCGCGCACCCAATCAATGCGCTTTTCGTGCTCGTCATGAGTTCCGTGAGAAGCATTAATGCGGGCTACGTTCATTCCCGCTTTCACAAGCTCCACAATTCGCTCTTTGGTGTCTGTGGCTGGACCGAGGGTACAAACAATCTTGGCTCTACGCATGATTCCACCTTACCTGATCAAACACGTACACGAGAGAGCTCGAGCACGGTTATTTGTCCTGTTTACCTTCTGTTTCCTTTTGGCTAGTCTCCGGCTCGACGTCGGCCGCCCCGGTCTCGTCTTGCGTCTCGGTTTCCTCTGCTGCCTGTGTCAGGTCACGCCCATCGAGGTAAATATCTCCGAGTTCCGGATGTTTCTTGAGGTACATCGTCAGAAGAACAAAGCACAACACAGCAAGAACAAACACGACGATCGATGTCCACACATTGAGTCGAAGACCGGCAAAAATCTGTGCCTCATCAATACGTAGATTCTCGATCCACACTCTTCCCACGGTGTACAAGATGACGTACATAATGGCTGTTTGGCCGCCTCGGAGCCTGAATCGTTTTTCCAACCATACGAGCAGCGCCGCCATGGCAAGCACCCACAGCGCCTCGTAAAGGAATGTCGGATGAAAGGTAGTTCCAGGTGGATATCCGGCAGGAATATTCGACTCGTCAATCTTCAAAGCCCATGGCAGGTCCGTTGGTTTTCCGAACAATTCCTGATTGAAATAGTTACCTAGTCGGCCGATTGCCTGCGCGATTAATACACCGGGAGCTAGAGCGTCAGCAAATGGCGCAAACCTCAGCCCCCTGCGGTGCAATGCAATATACCCACCTACTGCGCCAAGTGCGATACCTCCCCAGATTCCGAGTCCGCCCTCCCAAATCCGGAAAGCTTTCGTGAAATCTCCGCCGGGCCCAAAGTACGGATCGGGAGTGGTAATTACGTGATAAATTCGCGCGCCGATAATGCCGAAGAGCACCATCCAAACTGAGACATCAACAGAGACCTCTTCCGGCCCGCCCCACCTGGTGTAGCGCCGATCACCGACCCACCAGGCGACGACGATTCCCACCACGATCGCCAGTGCGTAGAACCTGATATCGAGCGGACCGATAGAAATAGCAGAAATCGATGGTGACGGTATGGCTGTCTGCATCAGTTAACTCTCTCGGATTGCGTGAGCACCAGCCGCGATATCTTCGGCTGCCTTGCGAAGCTCACGCAAACCAGCTTCCTTATCGCCGTCGTTGTCAACGAGAGTCTTCACCAGCGCCGATCCGACGATCACCCCGTCGGCATAGCGGCTAACTTCGAGTGCCTGTTCCCGGTTCGACACACCGATCCCGACGCACACGTTCTTCGCCCCAGCTTTACGCGTGCGCCTTACAAGAGCCTCAGCAGAGGATTCGACCGAAGTCTGCACTCCGGTCACGCCCATTCGCGATGCCGCGTAGACGAAACCGCGCGTCGCGTCGACTGTTTTCTTGATCCGCTCGTCGGTCGACGTGGGTGCTACCAAAAAGATACGTTCAAGATCATACTTGTCGGAAGCTTCGATCCAATCGCCGGCTTCCTCGGGAATCAGGTCGGGCGTAATGAGCCCAGCTCCCCCAGCATTGGCCAAATCGCGGGCAAAGTTGTCAACGCCGTACACAAAGATTGGATTGTAGTACGTCATGATGACGACGGCGGCGCCAGTTTGTGCAACCTCTTCGACGATGTGGAACATGTCACCGCGCTTAAGACCACGCTCGAGCGCCTTTTGGCCCGATTCCTGAATGATCACGCCATCCATAGTCGGATCAGAATAAGGGAAGCCAATTTCCACAATATCCGCGCCGGCGTCGATCACCGTCTTTGCCGCGTCTATCGAACCTTGAACATCCGGGAATCCACCGGAGAGGTAAGCGATGAAAGCCGCGTGGTTATTCGCCCGCGCGCGCTCGATTTGGTCTACCACGTATACGGTCACTTGTTATCCTCCTGCGTACCCTTGCCCAGGTCAAAGTACTCCATGGCCGTTTCCATGTCTTTATCACCGCGGCCGGACAGCGAAACGGCGATCGTCAGTTTCTCACCGTTCTTCGCCGCTTCCTCGCCAATCTTGATCGCCACTGCGAGCGCGTGAGCGGACTCGATCGCGGGAATAATTCCCTCGGAGCGTGAGAGCTTCGCGAAGGCATCCATCGCCTCGGCGTCCGAAATTGGCCAGTATTCTGCCCGGCCAGATTTGGCAAGCGAGGCATGCTGCGGGCCAACGCCCGGATAGTCCAAGCCGGCTGAAATTGACACCGATTCGACAGTCTGGCCATCGTCGTCTTGAAGAACATAAGTTTTCGCGCCGTGCAAGACACCCACATCACCTTGGGTGATTGAAGCAGCATGCCGTCCAGTGTCAAAACCATCGCCTGCGGCTTCCGCGCCCACGATGCGTACTGTGGGATCATCTAGGAACGCGGTGAACATTCCAATCGCGTTAGAACCACCACCCACACATGCCGTGACGACGTCTGGAAGTTCCCCCGTTAGATCGAGGATCTGTGCACGCGCTTCATCGCCGATGATCCGCTGCAAATCGCGAACCAGACTCGGGAACGGATGCGGGCCCGCAGCCGTGCCAAAAATATAATTCGTGCTTTCAACGTTGGTTACCCAGTCACGGAAGGCTTCGTTAATCGCATCCTTGAGTGTTTGCGATCCCGTTTCCACAGAAATAACCTTGGCGCCTAGCAGCTCCATCCGCGCCACGTTCAACGCCTGGCGCTTGACGTCTTTGGCGCCCATGTAGACCACGCACTCAAGTCCAAGCAGCGCGGCCGCCGTCGCTGTTGCCACTCCGTGCTGACCCGCGCCCGTCTCGGCGATCACGCGGTTCTTTCCGATCGAGCGCGTGAGGAGAGCCTGGCCGAGCACGTTGTTGATCTTGTGTGATCCGGTGTGATTGAGATCTTCCCGCTTGAGGATAATGCGCGATCCACCGCAATAGCGCTCACCAAAATGCGGCGCTTCGGTGATAATCGATGGTCGGCCCGAATACGTGCGGTGAAGATGGTCGAGCTCGGAGGCGAACTCGGGGTCATCCTTGAGCTTGAGCCACCCCTCTTCGAGGTCGTTCAGTGCCTTCATAAGGGCCTCTGGGATGAAACGCCCGCCAAATTCGCCGAAATACGGCCCAGTTTCTTCCGAAATTCGCATAGTTCCTACTCTTTCAGTTCGGCTGCTTCCCAGCTGCAACCATGTCACGCACAGCCTGAAGTGGATTTCCATCCGTCACGAGCACTTCACCCATCAACACGGCATCTGCGCCCGAACGCGCGTAGTTCAGCATATCCGTTGGTGAGGCAACGCCCGATTCGGCCACGCACACCACGGTGTCGGGAACCACGTCAACCACGTGGTCGAAGGTTGCCATGTCCACATCAAGCGTCTTTAAGTTTCGCGCATTGATTCCTAGGACGCGCGCCCCAGCGTCCAGGCCTCGGATCGCTTCCTCGCGATTGTGTGCTTCGACGAGTGCCGTCATTCCGAGCTCGTGCACCTGCGCGATAAAAGAGTTCAGATCGTCGTCGTTAAGTGCAGCCACGATAATCAACACGATGTCTGCCCCGTGCGCGCGGGCTTCCCAAATCTGGTAGGGCGTGACCACGAAATCCTTGCGCAGCACCGGGATATCTACACGCTCACGCACGGCGTCGAGGTCGGCAAGGCTACCGCCAAAGCGGCGTTCCTCGGTCAATACGGAAATAGCTGCAGCCCCGCCCTGTTCATAAATTCCGGCAAGATCGGCCGGATCCGGGATGTCGGCAAGAGCTCCCTTCGATGGGCTCTTACGCTTAACTTCGGCAATGACCTGCACTGCACCATCGGCAGGTTTGAGGCGTGCCACCACATCGAGCGGGCTACTCACGTTCGTGACCTGCTCCTTGAGTTGGTCGAGGCTGACTGCCGCTTCACGCTTGGCCAGATCTTCCCGTACGCCCGCAATAATGTCATCTAAAACCGTCATAAATTTCCTTCCCGCGCCCAACTTTACCGGCGCTCACGTATTCGACTCCGTTATTTCGCTAGTTGGGATGCGATTTGAATTGCTTTAATTGAGGCACCCGCCTTGTTGCGCGTTTCGTGGTATTCGTATTCCGGGTCCGATTCCGCGACGACGCCCGCGCCGGCTTGCACTGACGCCCGGCCGTCCTTGATAACCGCAGTTCGAATCGTGATCGCCAAATCCGAGTTGCCTGAAAAATCAAAGTAGCCGGTCACGCCACCGAATACTCCGCGACGCGTGGGCTCAAGTTCGTCGATAATCTCAACTGCTCGTTGCTTAGGGCTTCCCGAGAGCGTACCGGCAGGAAACGTGGCCGCTAGGCAGTCCGCGCTCGTTACTCCATTGCGGAGCTCACCGATCACAGTGGAGGTGATGTGGATGACGTGTGAGAACTTCTTGATGTTCATCTTGTCTACAACCTCAATGGTGCCTAGCTCGCACACCTTTGCCAGGTCTTCTTTTGACAGGTCCACGAGCATCATGTGTTCGTGGACCTCTTTCGGATCGGCCTTGAGCTCCTCGATGACGCGGGCATCATCGAGCGGGTCGGCGGGCCGCGGGCAAGTGCCACCGATTGGGAACGTCATGACCTGCCCCTCTGCCACCCGTACGAGTGTTTCTGGCGACGATCCCACGAGCGTAAATCCTGTTTGCGTGCCGTCGGGTAGTCGCAGGTAGAGCATGTACGGGCTCGGGTTGATCGATCTGAGCTCCTTGTACACTTCAAGCGGATCGGCTGGCGATTCGATATCTGCACGCTGAGAGATGACAATCTGGCTGGCCTGCCCTTCGGCAATGTAATCTTGGGTGGCGCGGATCTTCTGTTCAAATTCTTCCTGACTCATATTCCACTGCGGCTCGGGCACGTCAGACTGGGTGACGGTTGCCGGATGAGCCGATCGTGGACGGTTCAGGCGTTCTTTGATGGCATTGACCCGTTCGACGGCGTCATGCCAAGCCCGTTCAATACCCTCCGGCGTATTGTTCCGGTTGATTGCGTTGGCGATGATCCACACGCAGTTTTCGCGATGATCAACCGCAACGACGTCGTCGGCTAGGCAAAGCGCCGCATCCGGAGTCACGTGGTCGGAGGGCGTTTCGCGGCGCAGGCTTGGCCACCAGTCGTAGAGCGTGTCCCACCCGAGCGTACCAACGAGGCCGCCGGTGAGTGGTGGAAGGCCGTCGATCGGCTCACTGGTGAGCTCGGCAAGGGCACTATTGAGCACGTCGAGGGTGGTGCCATCCTTGCGGATACCTTCTGGAACATCACCGTGCCAGGCGGCCTTTCCCTCAAACGTGGTCATCCATGCGCGTGAGGACACGCCGATCAAGGACCACCGCGACCAGGAGCCATCCGATTCGGCGCTTTCAAGCAAGAACGTCCCAACCTTGGAATCGGCAAGCGCGCGATATAGCGCAACTGGCGCCGCGTCGTCGAGGAAAACTTTGGTCACGACCGGGATGACACGCCTACTTTTGCCAAGCTGCTCAAATTCGTCGAGCCGTGGCCGGATCTGCCCCCAGGTAAAATTCCTCATTCGATCCTCTCTTATAACTCCTCGTTGTCAACGCGCTTTTTATTCACGATGTTCGGAGTCAAGCTCATCGGCATCGACGGCTGGCAAGGCACCACCTTCATCAAAGCAGCGCCACTTGCCCGTGTGGCAGGCGGCTATCCTTTGGGTCACCTGCACGAGGATGGCATCGCCATCGCAGTCCACCTCCACGGAGTGTATGAGTTGGATAGCGCCGGACGTATCGCCCTTACGCCAATAGGAGTGCCGTGAGCGCGACCAGAACCAGACCCGCCCCGTCGTGAGCGTACGGTGCAAGGCAACGTCGTTCATATAGCCGAGCATGAGAACATCACGGCTGTCACGATCCTGAATAATCGCGGGAACCAGGCCTTGCGTATCGAATCTCACGCGTTCGGCAATTTCTGCAGGGAGCTCGGTCACAGGCGGACCTCAAAGCCGGCATCGGCAAGCGTCTGCTTGACTTCCCGCACGGTCAGCATGCCGAAATGGAAGACGGAAGCGGCCAGTACGGCGTCGGCTCCCGCCTTCGCTGCTTCAACGAAGTGCTCAGCGGTTCCAGCCCCACCGGAAGCGATGATAGGAACCGTAAGTACTGAGCGAGCTTTTTCGATCACCTCAATATCGAAACCGTTCGTAGTGCCGTCAGCGTCCATAGAATTGAGGAGAATTTGCGCAGCGCCCAGTTCTGTTGCTCGAACGGCCCATTCGATCGCATCCATCCCGGCGGACTTCGTTCCGCCATGAGTAGTCACGCCGAAACCGGACGGCATGCCTTCTTCTCGACGAGCATCCACGGACAGGGTAGTAACTTGTCCAAATTCCTCCGCGACTTCCGCAAGAAGTTCGGGACGCGAGAGGGCAGCCGTGTTGATCCCCACCCTGTCAGCACCTGCTTCGAGAAGTGATCGCACGTCGTCGACACTGCGAACCCCACCACCAACGGTCAGCGGAACCCTCACATATTCGGCAGTTTTACGGACAACATCGAGCAGCGCGCCACGGTTCTCCACCGATGCCGACACGTCAAGGAAAGTCATCTCATCGGCGCCCATCTGGCCATATTTTTCCGCAAGCTCAACGGGATCGCCCGCGTCCTTAAGATTTTCAAAGTTCACGCCTTTGACCACGCGGCCGTGCGAAACGTCCAAACACGGGATAACTCGAATAGCCACTCCTGCTCCTTCACTGATTACCGGATAATCGTACCGCCAATTATCGTGTTCCCTATGACAAACGCTCACGGTGCGTACGTAGCGCGCACATATCAAGACGCATTCGCCCGAGTCTCAGAACTTATGACCGATGCAAGCATGCCAGTACTCATCGGGATTGATGGTCGTTCGGGATCTGGGAAGACCACGTTTGCGCAACAGCTTGCTACCGAGCTTGCACCGCTCGCAGTTGACTGCGTTGAAGTGGAGGACTTTATTGGTGGCTGGCATGGGCTGAGCAGGGATATCGGAGGGATTGCTCACATCGCAAGCGGGCTTCGAGCGAACGGGGAGGCGATAGCCACACCGTGGGATTGGTACGCCGGTGAGTGGGCTGAGCCAATTCAGCTGCCACATTCCACGCAGATTGATGCTGCCCTGATTGTAGGGTGCGGATCGACATCCAAGCTTGTACGCCCGCATCTGGATGCAACCGTTTGGATCGAGGTTGATGAGAACATACGCCGGAAGCGGGTTGAAGAGCGCGACCCTTACGACTGGAGCGATTATTGGCAGGTGTGGGCTCGGCAAGAAGAGGAGTTATTGGCAGAATTTCCTTCCGACCGTGAGGCTGACATTATTGTCCAACAGCGCCCGGAAACTAGCTCTCTGCGCGAAGTTTGCCCAGCACGTCAATAACGAGGGCAACATCGTCCTGGCCTTGAGCAAGTGCCGCTGGTACTGCTACAACCATGCGTGTACCGACGCGGGAATCGACGAGGGCCGTGTGCAAACCAGGGAAAACCTCGTCCACGTTAAGCACCGTCGGTTGAGGATGATTCCACGTACTTTCAATGACAGAGCCGTTAGGCCTAACGATCATATAGTTGATGATCACGGAATCACTGGGCTCAATTTGTTGTCCGTAGCCAGAAATAATGACGTTATCTGCGAACGTAGCTATTTGCCCACCACCAGATTCAACAACCGGAATACCATCCTCGCCAGATGATAGTGAAGGCAAGCCATCGCGGGCGTCAACTATCCCGTGCTCACCCTGGAGAACAGTCGGCAATACATCAATGACGCGAATGAGGCCGGTGCGTGCCGTTTCAGGCAGGACAACCACGATTCTGCTGCCTTCGGCCTCGCCGATAATATAGGGCTCGTTCTCACCCAAAGTTTCGCTTGTTGCAGAGCCGAGAATCTCTGTTTCATCAATCGAGGTCGCCCTACCTTCCGCATCGACATGAAAAGTAGTGACACGGGCGAAAATTTGCTGCCCCGGCTCAATGACCCGCCCGTTACCCTCCTCTTCAACCGTCATCGTCGCAGCAACAAGGTCCTCGCCGTCGCGAAAATTAACATGGCCCTCCACATTCGCAGTTACGGTTGAACCAAAATCACCTTCTATGCCGGCCACGAGCGGGGCTTCCACCACGTCGATACGGTATTGAATAGCTGAGATCGCAAAGCCCATCAAGCAGCCAAGAATGAAACCGGCGATGATCAGCAGGGCACGTTTTGCCTTACGCACTGTCCATGATCTCCATCAAACCCTCAACCCGCTCATCAACCGCAGAGAATGGATCTTTCAGAAGTATCTGGTGCGCGCCGGACTCATCGACCAAGCGCACATTCATCCAATCAACCATGTAATCACGGCGGCTATCCATGGCAAGAGCGACGAAGTCACCACGTAGCTTGGCGCGCGTAGTTTGCGGTGGAATCGACATCGCTTCCTCAATGCGCTCCGCACTGAGCAACGTTGTCAACCCACCGCTTTTTTCTAGTGGGCCTCGCAGACCCGCCGACGTGATGTCGTGCCAAGCCAAGTCGAGGCGTTGAATTCGCGGATCACCGAGATCGGCGCCAAGACGCTCAGCGTAGCGTTCTAAGAGCAAGAGTTTGGCAATCCACTCAATTTCCGTCGAGACCTTTTCAGGCTCATCACGTTCTAATGCCAGTAGTGTTCTTCCCCAAAGGTCGAACACATATGCCCGGATAGGGTCCAACTTATCGAGCCAACCATGGGCCGCAAAATGATCGCGGACGAGCTCAAACACCTCACGCTGAATTTCCACGGCCGTCATCGTGGAACCATCTTTCAGCTCTAGCAAGGCGCGCCCGGTCGCGTCGGCAGAAACCTGCCTAATGGCCAAGACCGGATCTGCTAGCTCCCGAGTCGGCAGCCTCTTACCCGCTTCAATCACGTGTAAAAGTGCCTCGGTTGCACCAAACTTGAGCGCCGTCGTCGTATCCGACATGTTTGAATCGCCAACAATCACATGCATACGCCGGTACAGTTCCGCATCTCCATGCGGCTCGTCCCGTGTGTTAATCATGGGCCTAGAGCGCGTTGTTGCGGCGGAAACGGCGTCGTTCATAATGTCTGCACGCTGGGAAATCTTATACCTCGCGCCGTCGTCACTGACCTGCAAATAACCGGCACCCACCAGGATCTGCCGGGTTACAAAAAAGGGAATCAAAGAATCAATACGCGCCCGAAAGTCCCGGCGCCTACGCACCAAATAGTTTTCGTGGCAACCATAAGAATTGCCATAAGAATCTATATTGTTCTTGAACAGGTGGAGCTGCCCGCCCAACTCCGCATACTTTTCTTCAGCCTTACGCGCCATCCGAACATAAAGCTCGTCACCGGCGCGATCATTAGCCAGTAGGTCCCCAAGATCATCACATTCGGCGCTCGCGTACTCCGGGTGAGCACCCACATCGAGATAGAGCCGCGCACCGTTGGGAAGGAATGCGTTCGTCGAGCGCGTTCTTTTCAGCAGTGGGGCGAAGAGCTCATGAGCGGCCTCCTCGGCATCAACGACCGGATAGCCAGCAGTTTTAGAAGCACAGAGAAGGCCATATTCCGTCTCAAGCCCCATGATCCGGCGTGGAATCACTGGCCGCCCTTTTGCACAAAGCCCTGAACAAAGGATGTGGCATTTTCTTCGAGGATCGAATCGATGTCATCAAGCAGGTCATCAACGTTAAAATCCTGATCATTCGTCGCCGCTTGAGGCAGTTCCTGACTCTGCTCTTCGGTACGCCTGCGTGGCTGGAGAAATTCCTGTTCGGACATGATTTCCTTTCGTCTGTGCCCATAGTAGTCCCGCGTTCAAATGCGCGATATTAGGCAGGGCACGTTTGCCGGTGAAATTCACCTCAAGCACTCGTCAGGCGGATGAGGAAGTCCTCCACCGAATCCGCCTGCTCTAGCATGTCGCCAACAAGTTCTCGGGTTGCACGCTCTGGATGCATCAGCGGAATACGCACGAGGCTCTCATAACCGGGCACATCGAGCGTAATCCCATCCCATCCTGCGGACGTCACTTCCCCGGCGAACCGTCGAATCAGTCCGCCTCGCAAATAGGCACGAGTGGATTCGGGTGCGTGGCGCGTCGCCCACATCACCTGTTCAGGGTGGAATAGGCGTTCCACCCTGCCGGCCTGGTCGAGCCGGTTCACGATCGAACGCTCGGGGCGCAGGTCATGCCACTGCAGATCGAATGCCCGCAATTTATCGTTATCCCACGAACCGCCCGTTCGCTGCCGAAGCGAATCAAGCATCTGATATTTTGCTATCCACTCCACTTTTCTGGAGGCCGAGAAAAGATCGCTGCGCAACAGGTTCAAAGTTTCTTGCCAAGTTTCCACAACTTCGCGCGTATCGAAGTCCAGCTCGTCATCACCTAGCGCCTCAAGCACAGAATCAAGGTACATCTGCTGGATATCAATGGCCGTACGCTGCGAGCCATCTTGCATGTCGATCTTGCGGGTCAACGTAGGGTCGTGCGAAATCTCCCACGTGGCACGCACCGGTTCGAACAGCATCACCGAATCGAGACTGAGCGGCAGCCGCCCGAACTCCAGCAGCCACAGGACCAAAGATGTCGTGCCAACCTTCAATAAATTCGACACGTCAAATTGGTTCGCGTCTCCCCCGATCACGTGAAGGCGGCGGTAAAGCTCAGCATTCGAATGCGGCTCGTCACGCGTATTGATAATCGGCCGGTTGAAGGTCGTCTCGAGCCCGACGTCGTTTTCCACGTAGTCGGCGCGCTGCGAAATCTGAAAACCGGGTTGCTGCGACTGCTGGCCAAGCCCAAGCCGGCCAGTGCCACACAGAATCTGCCGCGTCACAAGGAACGGAGTTAGGTAGCGGATAATATCGGAGAATTCGACGCTGCGATCCACCAAGTAATTCTCATGCGAACCGTAAGCCGCGCCCTTGCCGTCAACATTGTTCTTATAGATGACGACGTTCCTGCCCGATTCTTTTAGCAAGTCCATCGCTTCGACAGCAATCATGTCCCCAGCTCGATCCCACAAGATGGCCTCGCGCGGGTTGGCAACCTCCGGAGAAGAATATTCGGGATGCGCATGATCCACATACAGCCGCGCTCCGTTCGTGAGCACCGCGTTGGCAGCTCTCGGTAGCGCGAGTTCGGCATCCGATGGGCGCTGGATTGATTGAAGTTCGGTTGCATCGCCCGGCGGGGCAAGCTGATCTGGATCATCGGTTAGTTGCGAGGGGTGGGCCGATGCCCGATCGATGCGGTACCCGCGGGCATCGTTGAGCGGATCCTCGCCGTGATAGTCCCAGCGAATTGCCCCGGCGCCACCGGCAGCACTCCCCCGCCCTCCATAGGTATCGACCACTTCCGTCGACAGCACGATTGGGTTTGCCGCCGGATCATCGGCGTCAATAATTCCAAATTCGGTCTCTAAGCCGATGACGCGCCGTGCACTCATATCAATCCCTTTCGTACGACGTTGTCCCATTGTTCAACCGGACGTTCTTTCGTTTCGGTTGGCACCACCATGTTCCGCCAGTCCGGCACGCCTGTTGTATCCGTCGGTTCGCTCAGATCGGGTGCCGACGTCGCATGCACCGGCTCATCCGGAACTTGCTCGCTTGCCGGTTCAACGACGTCGTCGTCCATCTTGCGTTCAACCAGCGGCTTGACATACGTGACTCGCTTACCCGAGCCGCGTCCGTGCACGCGCGACCACTCATCGGGGTTAGTCATCTGCGTCAAATCCTCGTTTTCACGCGCCTCTTCAGCGAGCGCATCCAACAGGTGCTGCTGCCTGATGCCCCGCTCGCCGCTGGAAAGCAGGTCTTTAATGGCACGTTTCTTTGCCCGGTCCACAATCGCTGCGAGCATGGCGCCGGAAACAAAATCACACATGTAAAGGATGTCCTTTGAGCCGTCCGCATAGGTCACTTCGATGAATTCGTTGCGTGCGCTTCGTTCGAATAGCTCGTCGACGCACGCTTGTGCCATCGCTCTGACTGCCGCCTGCGCGCTACCGTGCCTCGCAATCTCGTCGGAGTGTATCGGCAGGTTCGGCGTGAGATATTTGAGCAGAATATCGGCCGCTCCCGCGCGGTTTGGCCGTTCGATCCGGATCTTGACGTCTAGGCGGCCGGGGCGCAAAATCGCCGGATCGATCATGTCTTCGCGGTTTGATGCGCCGATCACAATGACATTGTCTAACTGTTCCACGCCGTCAATCTCAGCGAGCAACTGGGGTACAACTGTTGTTTCCACATCCGAAGACACACCGGAGCCCCTGGTGCGGAACAGTGCCTCCATTTCGTCAAAGAAAATCACAACCGGAATGCCCGAGGCCGCCCGGTCGCGAGCGCGGGAAAAGATTTCTCGGATCTGCCGTTCTGTTTCACCGACGTACTTGTCGAGCAGCTGCGGGCCCTTGATATTCAAGAAATACGAACGTGATCGATCTTGGCCGTCACGCTTGGAGATCTTTTCGGCAAGTGAGGTAGCCACCGCGCGGGCAATCAGGGTTTTACCCGTTCCCGGAGGCCCGTAAAGTAACACCCCCTTGGGCGGCTTCAAGCCGTGTTCGCGATACAGTTCGGGCTGTTCGAATGGTAGCTCGACGGTGTCCTTGATCTGCTCGATCTGTTCATCTAGTCCACCGATATCTTCGTAAGAAACGTCCGGGATCTCCTCAAGCAAAAGGTGTTCGACGTCGGGTCGCTCAACATGTTCCAGAATGAAGCCAGCCTTCGTGTCGGCAAGCACCGTATCGCCCACCCTCACCTGCTGGTCTTGGAGTCGGCCAGAAATTCGCATCACCCGTTCATCGTCGGCATGCACTTGAACCAGTGCTCGCTCGGAATCGATCACGAGTTTGACCGTCACGATTTCGCCCGTACGCTCGTAAGATTCAACGCCGACGACGACGAGCGCCTCGTTTAGCAGCAACTCCTGACCGGGGCGAATCTTTCCGAGTTCTACGAGGGTGGAGGCCGATAGAACCATCTTTCGTCCGTTGACCACGGCATAAACCTCGTGCCGTTCGTGGTCGGCACTCACAAAAGTGGCCGTGGATCCGGGCGGTTCGGAGAGTTTTTCCACCTGTTGGGAAAGGTCTTGGATGCGGCGCCGTGACTTTTGTAACGCTTCGGCTAGCCGATCGTTTTTCTCCTCAAGCGAGGCCAGCGCCTCTTGAAGGCCAAAGATTTCGCCCTGTTCGTTCACAATTCTCCCTCGTCGCGCTCTATTCGCCGCTGTGCGTAGCGGCGCTCGTTTTGTTGCCGCGTTTCGTTATCCAGCTTTTTCCGTATCCGCTCACTATTATCCCCAGGAAGTGAGCGCCCCGAAAGTTCGACGTCGGCACGGTGGGCCACATCGCGGCGCACCTTCCGCAGTTTCTTCTCCGAAATCTCATGCTGTGGCAGATCGTCTTCAGTCCAATCCCAATCAGGTTCCTCCGAATGCGCGGCTGGCGCCGGGCGTCGTTTAGGAATCAGCGGGCTTGAATTACGTGCAATCCTCCGGGCGAGAACGAGGAATCCGGTGTGTCCAACCATCGAATGATTCGGGCGAACAGCCAGGCCATCGAGGTGCCAGGTTCGTACGACGGATTCGAATGCTACTGGTTCTGAATAGCTCTCGGATTCTCGCAACTGTTCCACAAACCGGGACAGCTGGGTCGTCGTCGTCACGTAGCCGACAATAACGCCTCCGGACCGTAGCGCCCGCGAGGCAGGGAGAATCAGCTCCCAAGGTGCGAGCATATCGAGCAAAACGTGGTCTAAGCTTTCGCGGTCTATCTCGTCCAAAGCCTGAGCAGCCTCGCCAACGAACAGTTCCCACGGCGGTACTTGCGGGCCGTACCACGATTCGACGTTCGCTTGCGCAATCTCGGCAAATTCCTCGCGCCGCTCCACCGATGTCAGATGGCCTTCAGGTCCGATGGCGGCAAGCAATGAAATCGTTAAACCTCCAGAACCTACGCCCGCCTCGAACACGCGCGCGCCCGGAAAGACGTCCGCCTGCTGAATAATCTGGGCAGAATCTTTTGGATAAATGGGAGTTGCACCGCGGGGCATTGACAGCACGTAGTCAGCCACGAGCGGGCGAAACGCCTGAAGTGTGTGCCCGGTTTCGGCTTCAAACACTGTTCCCTCATCGGCGCCAATTAAAGCACTGTGGCGGAAGTTGCCGCGGGCCGATTGAAAATAGCCATCGGTGGTGAGCATGGTGGTGTACTTGCGGCCCTTGGTGTCGGTGAGTTGTACGCGTTCACCGGCACGAAACGGACCTCGGCGTCGATCAGGGCCCAAAGGATGTGGATAAGCATTCATCTGTGACATCTTACGGAAAATTGTCGGCGCAAGTCGCTACGGTGGAATCTATGAAACGACATGCCGCTCTTTCGCCATCTCGGGCCAGTGATTTCAAGAACTGTCCGCTCAAATTTCGTTTTCGAGTAATCGATAAGCTTCCCGAGCCACCGTCTATTGAGGCACTTCGCGGAACTCTCGTGCACTCAGTTCTTGAACACCTTTATGATGTTCCCGCGTTGGAGCGCACACCCGAACATGCGCAAGAATTGCTCGATCCGGCGTGGGCGGCACACCTCGAGAAAGATCCAGAAGCCCAAGAGTTGTTTGAGTCCCAGCGGGAGATCGACGAGTGGCTCGGATCTGCCCGGCCACTCATAGCTAATTACTTCACACTGGAAAATCCCAGCTTTTTGGAGCCGGATGCTCGCGAGAGTTTTGTTAACGCGGTTTTGCCCTCCGGATTAGCCATTCGCGGAATTATCGACCGCATTGACCGCGCGCCAAACGGTCAAATTCGGCTCGTTGACTACAAAACTGGCAAGTCGCCATCGCCCCGTTTTCAAAGTGAAGCGATTTTCCAAATGCGGTTTTATGCCACCGCCCTCTATTACTCCGAGGGCACTCTTCCAGCGCGTACTCAGCTGATCTACCTCAAGGACGGCCGGGTTCTCACCTACGATCCTCATCCGGACGACGTCGATGCGCTCTCCCGCGAAGTAGAATCACTGTGGTCAGGAATTCGTGGGCGCATCGATTCCCAAGATTTTGAGCCAAAGAAAGGGCCTCTGTGTAATTGGTGCCACTTTCAAGATCGGTGCCCGGCTTTTGGCAATAGGGCACCTCAGATGAATGACATAGGTGTACGTCAGCTTCTCACTGCCGAAGTAGGACATCGGAATTAGCGCATCAGCGCGCGCAAAAAGTCTTCATCAACCTGCTCGAGAGAATCGATCAAGATAACGCCTGGAACGTCACTGATGTCCACATTGAGTGGCACGCCGACGGCGATTGCGCCGGCTCTGCGGGCCGAATTTAGCCCGTGCACCGAATCCTCGAATGCCACGCAATCACGCGGCTCTACGCCAATCAAGCTTGCCGCTCGTTGGTAGGCCTCCGGATCGGGTTTGCCTCGCACCACGTCCTCCCCCGTCACCGCAAATTCCAACGAGCCGACAGGTGCCTGACCCAGCGTGAGTTGGGCAAATCGGCGCATCGAAGCCGTGACCAGAACCGATGGAATATCGAGGTTCCGTAAAAGATCCAAAAGTTCGTATGCGCCCGGGCGCCATGGCATTCCATGGCGTCTTCCTAGCTCCGTTACCCGGTCCGTTAAGATACGGCCGAAATCCTCCGGCGAAATATCTAGTTTGAGTCGGTTCACCAAAAGCGCCGAAGCATCGTGGAGATTCAGACCAATCAGCTCACGTTCATCGCCCGGTTGCCAGTCACCACCAAGCTCAGCAATCAACTCTGTTTCGGCCTGAAACCAGAGCTTTTCCGTATCGGTAAGCGTGCCGTCCATGTCAAAAAGGACGCCAAGCGGAAGCATCAACAGCTCCTAAACTTTGATTCCAAGAAGGGCGTCGAGCGCGTTTCGCGCTTGCGTCTTTTCATTTTCAGACGCCCACGCTTCTCGCCCGTTCAAATAAGCATCAACGAGTTCGAGCGCATCTGGCGTGTTGAGATCATTGGCGAGCACCTCGCGCAAGCGCGCCAAAAATTCTTCCGCATGATCATCCGAATTCTCGCTTACAGGGGCATTCAACCCGTCACGCCAAGCATCCAAACGATCCGAGGCAACGCGCAGGACGTCGTCGTGATATTCCCAATCCACTCGATAGTGATGGGCAAGGATAGCAAGCCGAATAACATTCGGATCAATTCCCTCATGACGCAAAGAAGAAACAAATACGAGGTTTCCAAGCGACTTGCTCATCTTCTCGCCCTGATAAGACACCATCGCGGCGTGCGCGTGGATACGTACCTCTGCATCACCTTTGGTCATCTCGCGCATGTGGTGTTCAGACATTTCGTGATGCGGAAAGATTAAATCCTTGCCTCCCGCGTGCACATCGACCACCCCAAGGTTATGTAGAGCCATCAGCGCGCACTGAATGTGCCAACCCGGGCGCCAATCCCCCGGTTCCCCGGCATTTGGCCGATAATTGCCGCCGACAACACCTTTCCACAGCTGCGGATCGAGCCTGTTACGCTTTCCAGGCCGTGTTGAGTCACCGCCGCGCTCGTCAAAAGTGGCCACCAGATCCATCTGCTCGAAGATTGGAGCTTGCGCCAACTTAGGATCCTTGGAAATGTCTGCGTAAATGAATTCAGTTCCATCTTCGGCAGGAACGCGGTAGGCCGTGTCGTCCTTTTCCATCTTCCGAATCAGCTCTTCGAGAGGATCCAAGATTTCCGTAATCGAGGTCCACGTATCCGGTGGTAGCACTCGCAATGCTTCCATGTCTTCGCGGAAAAGCTGGGTTTGACTCTGCGCAAGCTCGTACCAGTTCTGCCCGGTCTCCTCGGCACGTTCAAATAGCGGGTCATCAATATCCGTGACGTTTGACGCCGTCGCTAACTCTCGCCCACCATCGAGCCACACGCGAGATAACGTATCGAAAGCGACGTAGGTGTTAGCGTGCCCGAAATGAGTAGAATCATAGGGCGTAATACCGCAGATCCACATCCGTAGATCTGATCGATCGTGTTGCACAAGCTCACCCGTAGACGAATCATGCAAACGAAGCGGCGGCGGCGTACCTGGAAGCTCCGGTAGTTCGGGTGCGGTCCATGTCCTCATAGCCAATCTCCTCTAGTCTGGGCTTAAAATGCCTTGGCCAAGCATGAATACGACGGCTGCAGCCAGAATAAGACGGTAAACCACGAACGGAATGTAGGAGCGCGTCTCAACCAGCCTCAAGAAACCAACGATAACAGCGAATCCCACAATAAACGCTGTGATTGTGGCTACGATCGTAGGCGCCGCTCCTGCTTGCGGTCCAGTTCCATCATCGGAAAGCAACCGATAGAATCCCGAACCCATGACGGCTGGAATAGCCAAGAAAAACGAAATTCGGGCGGCGGCAGGGCGCGTGTAGCCTAAAGCGAGGCCGACCGTGATCGTTCCGCCTGAGCGTGACACGCCGGGTACGAGTGCCATCGCCTGGGCGAAACCGAGCACTACACCGTCGCGAATCGGCATGTCGGCGAGCTCTTTCCTGCGCGTACCGAACCGATCTGCCAGGCCAAGGAAAATCGCGAACACCGCGAGCGTGAGCGCGGTGAGATATAGGTTGCGAAATACCGTATCTATCCAGTCCTCCAACAAAAGACCGAGGAAAACGATCGGGAGAGTTCCGAAAATAACAATCCATCCCATCCGGGC
Source organism: Trueperella bonasi (assembly GCF_030811535.1). Classification (GTDB taxonomy): domain Bacteria; phylum Actinomycetota; class Actinomycetes; order Actinomycetales; family Actinomycetaceae; genus Trueperella; species Trueperella bonasi. The sequence continues at coordinate 120,529 of NZ_JAUSQX010000001.1, forward strand.
ATCAGGGTTATCCCGCGGCACCTGATTCTTCCACGGCCCTATCGGCAAAGATTTGAACCAAGCGGACACTATACGAACAATGTCCTTCCAAAAATAAATGATGACAGCCGTTTCAGTACCGATTTGCGTGACCGCCGTGAAGGTCACTCCCGGATCACCGAGCGAAGGGAAAAGTTCGCCGACGATTCGTAAATGTGCCGAGGATGAGATGGGAAGAAACTCGGTTAGTCCCTGGACAATACCCAGCACGATCGCTTCTAAAATACCCACGAGCCAAGCCTATCGCCCGTTCACCGGCCCACGTAGACTAGGCTCTGGGATATGAAACACACGTTCCTCGGCTCCACAGGCTTGCGCATGGGAAACCTCGGGCTCGGCACCCTCACGTGGGGGCGCGACACCGAGGCTAGCGACGCCGCACAGATGGTCAGCACTCTCCTCGATCACGGCGGAAGTACCGTCGATATTTCACCAGTTTATGGCGAGGGCTTGGCTGCGCAGGTCTTAGGCAGCGTTTTGGACGGCGGGGTTGACCGCTCGGAACTCACCATCGTTGCTCACGTCGGCGAGTTTTATCACGACGACGGCGCCGTGCGGTTTAACGGCGGGCGCGGTGCGATTATGGATTCGCTGCACGGACTACTCGAAACACTTGGCACCACCTATGTGGATGTTCTCCACGTAGGCTCCGCCGACCCTCGTATCGAGATGGAAGAACAGGTGGACACCATTGCGCTTGCCGTGAGCTCTGGCGCAACCAGATACATCGGACTAGCAAACCATCCCGCATGGAAGGTCGCCCGAATCGCTCAATATTTGCGAGATATGCGCCTTCCCGCCCTTGGCTCGATCGGCGTTGAATATTCGGTTCTTCAGCGCGAACCGGCAGGTGAACTCACGGATGTCGCAAAAGAGTTTGGCTTGGGAATCTTAGCTCAAGCTCCTCTTGCCGGGGGCGTACTCACTGGCAAGTATCGGCATACAATTCCCGCTACGTCCCGTGCGGCGACGGAACATTTGAGTGCGACAGTCAATCCATACCTGACCGATAAGCCACGTCGAACCGTGGAAGCAATTGTCAAAGCTGCCGACGGTTTAGCTCGCACACCCGCCGATGTCTCTTTGGCTTGGCTCCTAGCCCAACCGCAAGTGACGTGCGCTCTTATCGGAGCACGTACGCACGCCCAGTTGGAGCAGGTACTTTCGCTAGATATTGTGGATTTGCCCGAGCCTGTTAGACGCGTGATTACCGAGATCGCCTAGCAAGGCACCCACAAGACTCAGCGACGGTTAGTCGTCGAAGTCGTCCTCATCGTCATCGTCGTCATCGAAATCATCGTCGTATTCATCATCGGCGAAGTCGTCCTCATCGTCATCGTCGTCATCGAAATCATCGTCGAGGTCATCATCGTCGTGATCGTCGTCAAAGTCGTCGTAGGTGTCGAGAGGAGTATCGACCCCGTACTGTGTGTAAATGGCATCATCGTAGAGCGTGTAGGCATCGGCAAGTGCATCGGCAGCCGAGATCACGGACGGATCTTCCGGATCGTGTGCCGAAATAGCTACAGCATTGAATTCTTGGAGCGCGAAAATTAGCCGCTCAAACGCTACGTGTGTTTCATTAGCCATACATGAAGCCTAGCTCACATTTGGCGAATTCTAAACTGCTATAAACGATCAATGAAGTCGCGCAATACGCGCGTTCCAAACGGTAACGAAGCAACCGGCACACGCTCATCTATGCCATGGAACATTGCCGGAAAATCAAAGCCTTCGGGTAATTGAACTGGTGAGAATCCGTAACCGAGAATGCCGAGTTTGCCAAGCGATTTATTGTCAGTCCCTGCCGATAACAGATACGGCAAGGCTATCGCCTCTGGATCGTTCACTTCGAGCGCATCCTTCATAGCCGAAACGAAAGAACCCGTCGTCGGCGATTCAAACCCGGAATCATCGTGTAACTTTTCGATCTCGACTCCCTCGGCAAGTTCTTCAATCCGAGCCGCTACCTGTGCCTCCGTTCCGGGAATGGCACGAACATCCACTGTGCCCGTGACAGTTTGTGGAATGACGTTAGCCATGTATCCACCGTTCATGCTCGTCAAATTCGCACCCGTTCTCAAGGTCGCACCAACGTATGCCTTGGCCGGGCCGAGTGCGTCAACTAGCGCATTGAGCGAGTCTTCATCGTTCGGATCGAAGGGCAAACCGGCAATCTTTGCAGTGCCCGCCAGAAGCGTTCGCACAGTTTCGGTCAAGACCAGTGGCCACGGCTCGGAGCCGATCGCGTTCATGACTCGCGCCATTTTTACCACAGCGTTGTCGTTATTGATCTGGGATCCGTGACCAGCCCTACCTTCAGCAGTGAACCTGTACCAGGTGAGGGCCTTTTCGCCGGTTTGAATCAGATAGACGCGTTTGCCATTCACATAGGTGTTATATCCCCCAACCTCCGAAATAGCATGGGTGGCACCATCAAACAGGTGGGCATGATTCTTCACCAGATACTGGCAGCCTTGTTTGCCACCAGCTTCCTCGTCGGCGAACATGGCGATGATGAGATCGCGTGGCGGAACGTAACCGGTGCGGGCGATGTCCCGCACGGCGGTGAGAATCATGGCGCACATGTTTTTCATGTCAACGGCGCCGCGCCCCCACAGCATTCCATCTTTAATGACGCCGCCAAAGGGATCCACTGACCAGTCCTCGGCAACTGCGGGTACGACGTCGAGGTGCCCGTGAATAACGACGCCGCCGCGCCGCTCCCCCGTCGTTTCATCGACGTCGATCCCTCGGTTTTTGCCAGGAATTCGCACGACGACGGATGGCCGGCCCGCAGTGGGTCCGTATATCTCAGGTTGTAATCCAACCTCTTTGAGCAGTTCCATGACGTACTCGGCCGCGGGTTGTTCAATCACCTCACGTCCGTCGTTACTGGTATCGAACCGGATCAGCTGTTGCGCGATGTCAACGCTTTCCGCGTATTCGCTCATGGTTGTTCTTTCTCGGGAACAACGCCATCCGGATCGTAGGCCGAGGCGGTATTTTCGTCAACGGCCGCTATCCCCTGTTTTCCGCTGTTATCCGGATCGAGCGGCCGGCCGGCTTCCATCTCGGCGATCATAAAATCAACGATTGCTTCACGCGACTTGTTGTAATAGGCACCCGCACGAAGAAGTCTGCGATAGGGCGCCTCCATCTCGAGCACCGTGTGGACGACGTTCAATTCGTCAACGCATCCAAGATCTTCAGCAATCGGCGTGAGCTCATCAACCATGCGCACGAGCGTGTCCGCCACCGGCTCTTCGTTACCTTCGGCGTCCAAAATCAAAATCGCATCCATGCCATATCGTGCAGCACGCCACTTATTCTCATCCACGAACCACGGCTGCAGAGTTGGCAGCGTCTCGCCGTCGTCGAGCTTACGGGAGAAATATTCCACCAGGCACTGCGAGAGGGCTGCAACCATCCCGACCTCTGCGATGTTCGTGGCCGCATCACAAACTCGGAATTCGATCGTGCCGAATTTTGGCGAGGGGCGCACATCCCAACGAACTTCATCAAAATTGGAAATGACTCCGGTCTTCACCATGTCTTCGTAATAGGACTGCAAATCTTCCCATTTATCGAACTGACGAGGTGCCCCCGCTGTTGGTAACTGTTGAAAAACCATCGCCCGGTTATCGGCATATCCCGTATTTTTTCCGTTCCAAAATGGAGAAGACGCCGTCAAGGCTTGGAGATGGGCAAATCGAGTAAGTACTGCGCGTAAAATCGGAAGAACTTTCGCACGGTCGTCAATACCCACATGCACATGGGTACCAAACACGAGCATCTGACGCCCCCAATACCGGGTACGATTTACCAGCTCGGCATAACGTTCCGAATCAGTGACCCGTTGGTAAACCGGGTTCGCAAACGGGTGCGTACCCGAGGATGCTAACGCGATGCGCATGGGCTCGACGATTGGCTGGAGAGCATCAATACCCCATTTGAGATCATCTGTGCAGCCAGCAATATTCTCGTGCGGGTGAGTAACGAGCTCAATGGTGTTGAGCATCATCTCGCCATGAATAATCGTGGATTCCTTTTCGCGCTGGCGAGCAACTTCAAGAATGTGATCTGCCGCTTGTCGAAGATCATTCGAATCCTTGTCAATGAGCTGGAGCTCCCACTCGATACCGACTGTGGAACGTGGTGATTTTGCAAAGTTCATGGTTAGCCTTCGGATTGGTTTCGGTATCTGTCTACAAATCCGCTAATGATCATCGCGGCATGTGAATAATCGAAGCCTGATGTGCGCGCTCGCACTGCGTCTAGCTCTCCCGGTTCAAAATATTTGCTTCCGTTGTAATAATCGAGCCGGATTTCTAAGGATTCAGAGTCAATTTCAGGATGAAATTGTACGCCATACACATTGTTTCGATGCCGAATCGCCTGGACCGGGCAGTCTGGAGAGGTGGCTAAAACGACCGTGTCCCTTGGTAGCTTTCCGATGGATTCAGCATGCCCCAAGATTGCGGGGAATGGATTGGCGAGCTGCCCGAAAATAGGGTCCTTTTTACCTTCGTCGGTCACCTCAATATTGACTGTCGTCAATTTTTCAAAGTATTGGCCGGTGAGTTCTTCATCGAGGCTCACCGCAAGGGATTGGTGACCGTAGCACAGCCCCAGGTACGGAATATCGTGCTCAACAACCACGTCGTTAACAGCAAACAAACTTTCTTCTGTAGCGATTTGTTCCGGGGTTTTTGATTCGGGGTCATCAAAGAAGCCGTACTGCGAGCCGGAGACGAAGATTCCGGCGTACTGCGTTGGATCGATTTCCGGCCGATCTTCGAGCGAAAAATAAACAATTTCGTCGTCGTTCAAGCGGCCAATTCGTTTGACTTCGGCGAATTCGTTAGCGCGGATATCTGCCGCTGTTGACGGGCGGGCTGCAAGAAAGGCGAAACGTTTCATTGCCACAGAATACCCAAAGCGGGCTTGCGCTGTCAGGTTACGTCCACGCCTGCCATGACGGCCGCCTCAGCCACCTCGAAGGGCATATCAATGCCGAGCCAGATCTTCTCGCAAATTGCCGCCTGGCCCAGCAACATACGAAGGCCCTCAACAGTTTTCGCGCCAGCTGCCTGCGCATCCGAAATCAGCTTGGTAATGCGGGGATGGTAGACGGCGTCAGCAACCGTATGGTGTTTGCCTAGCCATTGTGGGGCGATCAGTGATTGGCCTGCCAGCTCCCCCATGCCCACGTTCGTAGCGTTGATGATGATTGACGCTTCCTGTGTGGCGTCCTTGAGTTCTGATTCGTCTGCGAGGTCGTGCAAAGTTAGCAAGGCGCCCGTTTTCGCGGAAAGCTTGTCCAAAGTATTTCGAATCTGAGCAAACTCCGGCTTCATTCGATTGAACACACGAATTTCTTCCGCACCATCCAGCGCAGCCTGCGTCCACACTGCCGACGCCGCTCCGCCCGTTCCAAGGAGGAGGACATTTGCTCCCTGGATCTCGGTACCGGTGGCACGAATTTCGTTGAGCAGACCGGCGCCGTCGGTGTTGTCGCCCCGGATCTTTCCATCCGTGAACGTTAGCGTGTTAACCGCGTTCATCTCAGCCGCGACGTCGGACAGTTCGTCTATGTACGGAATCGCTTCGCTCTTAAACGGCATCGTGAGATTCGCACCCGAGTATCCGAGTTCTTTCATGCCCGCGATGGCTTTACCAAGATCTTCGGGCTCGTGGGCGACGTACACGGCGTCGATTCCCAAATGACGAAAAACCGCGTTGTGCAGAACGGGCGACTTAGAGAACCGGGCCGGGCGCCCAAGAATTGCATAAACGGACGTGCTGGCAGTTGGAAAAACACTCATATGGCTATTGTTTCCTTTTATCAATGAAGAGACAATCCAAGTTTCCGTAAGCCTTGCCACCTTCAAAATGCTCTCGAAGAACAATAAATGAAAAGAATCGTACTCCGACGTCTTCCATTCACAGTTCACAATAGATCCGCCTTCGAAACAGGTCTCACTGACTCCGTCGCTAAGGCGCTGGCAAATGTCTTTAAATCATTAAAATCGATAGGATCCCGCTATGAATGTAGATAACCATGCAACGTATCCTGAACGGGAGCCAATCCCACGGAATTTATTGTGGATAATTGCCCTGACTGTTATTTTGTTTCTAATTTATTTAATTAACCCTTCTTTGCTCACATCGGACGCTGATTCTTCAAGCGGGAAGTCCTCCAATCGCTCATCCAGCTCATATGCGGAGGTGCGCCCCACTGCGATACTTCCTACCGAGTCACAGAATATTCCAAAACGCACGCAGCCTAGTTCGTCGTGTATATCCGCAATGATCGAAGCAGAAAATGAGATGCAAGCAGGAGGTCTTTCAGATGAGAAGCTTTCTGCAACATTGGACGCATGCGAAGATAGAGCTGACTGGATCGCTGCAGTTCGTATACACCCATTCGCTATCGGGTTACATTCCGCCAACGACCAATGGGCCGAGGACGAGATCGCTCTAATTTGCCTTTCGGAACAAACACGGCCAGCTTGCCGAATTAGTTCTGAATAGCCTACTCGCGCCCCGCCTTAACCAGTAATGGGAAACAAGTGCATGCTTTCGTCACAAGAGCATGCTTCATCGACTCGCGTGTGGAACCAGACACATACAAGCGAACTGGCGGGCGGACAGATTTCACAGCAAATTCTCAGCGAGCTTCGCACTCACCCTTAAAGCCCGAATAGCGAAGACAATCCGCTTTTATTTCGACTTTTGACACTCTTTCAAAACTGCCACCATTTACCGAACTTATTCGAGGCAAGAGTTGTTTACTGTTATTTCTGTCAGCCCTTAGGCCGGTGTTAGATCTGCACTGCAACGAGGAATCGCCCGAGGCATCTAAGCTTTAGAAAGCCGTGAATTCGCCGTCGTCGACGATGAACCCGCTTCCCGTCAACGCTTCCCAGCAGGTCAGATCTGTGCCGCTCGACATGCACATGAAGTTATTGAAATACCTCGCTTCACCCGGTGCCAATTCGATAACCGGATCGGAGATGGGGCCACCCACGGCTCCAATTTCAATTCCGTAATCGAGGTCAGCCTTGGTCGACGGCCCGAGGACATGGTAATGGGTGTTAGCAATGGTTTTCCCGCCAAGGTCGAGTGGTTCTATCGGCCATTCGACGCCCGGGGTCAAGCAATACATGTTGTCCCACACGATATTGCAGATTGTTGACTTTTTGGGCGCGGCAATCGCTGCCTGCGGGTCGTCTAAGGAGTCGTCCCAGTTCATATTGAGTTCAGGGATTTGCGAAGGAATCTGAAACTCCATCGGCAGAGCAGTTACAGGAAGATTTGGGCCGTAAGCGGTTTTAACCGCTTCAGGGACCTTGAAGGCTTCCACCGGGATAGCAACAGGTGAAAACTCGTACGAGGGCATTTGCCCAGCCCAGACCACCTTCTTCTGTTGTTCATCCCACGTGAATGTTGAAACATGGGCGATAACTTCCGATCCGGCTAGCCCGCTGGGCCGATCAGCTGTATAGATAGCGCGAATAGTATTCTCGTCGATTCGTGAAACCTCGACATTTGGAAAATGCGAACTCGTTGCTGGTCCGATGAACTCTCCCTCGTGGAAAAGCATGAGTGCCATCGGCACATTTTCAGATCCGTCATCGGAATGGAGCGCGACGACTTCAAGCGGCGCGCACGTATCGAAACCTTCGACCATACTCGGATCCGAGGCGATGGGATCCTGCCAACCTTGTTCGCTTGATTGAAACTTTTCTAGGCCCTCGACAATGGCCGCTTCTGCATCGATAAGCTCACACGTTGGCCCTTCCTCGACGGAGGTACCCGAGGCCCCAGTTTCGGATGGTTTCGGAGTTGTAGTTTCCTGATCGCTACCTTCGGAGGTGCTACAAGCTCCCAGCAGGATCGTTGCAAACGCCAATAAACCCAAACGTTTACGTCGCATCATTTCTCCTCTTGCCACAAATTCGATCACAACCGCTGGCATTTCCAACATTGGAAGCAGCACTTGCCATAGCGCGGTTATAGATAATAACAACTTTCATGCAACCGCAGTCACATGTTTCGGAAGGGCGCTATAACACGCAGAAACCTCTTCTTCACCACGAAGCAAAAGAGCTGGGATCATCGATCCCAGCTCTTTTACCTGTGCGCGGAGGGGGACTTGAACCCCCACCCACTAAAACGTGGACTAGCACCTCAAGCTAGCGCGTCTGCCTATTCCGCCACCCGCGCAGGTATGCCCTAAAAGCAACAGATAAGAATCTATCACCACGCAAGGCGGCTTTCCAGTTTCGCCACCCTAGCACCGTGTGATTTGAGCCAACATCTGGTCCCATTTGGACTTTTCCTCAGACGCGATAGATTGGTGTTATGACCTCAACGCATCCCGATCCTCATCGGCCAGAAGACCTCGTTCGCCAGTTTCACCACACCTACGGCATGCCAATTGCCGACGACGGCCCGAACGCCGATCGAGACCGCATCCACATGCGAATGAGTCTGATCGCCGAAGAATTCGCGGAACTCACGGGAGCCGTTTATGGGGCGCACGCACGTAGCGTGATTGAACAAGCATTCGAAGAAGCACGAACCACGGATGACTTTTCGCGAGACACAGTAGAAGTCGCGGATGCGCTCGGGGACCTCACCTACGTCATTTATGGAATGGCCCTCGAACTCGGTATCCCCATGGCCGACGTGCTTGCCGAGATTCAAGGATCGAACATGTCCAAGCTCGGTGCTGATGGCCAGCCGATTTACCGCGAGGACGGCAAAGTGCTCAAGGGGCCAAACTTTTATAACCCAAATATCGCAAAGGTTCTCGGACTCGAACAGTCGCCAGAAAGCTAATTGCGAGCGGCACTGATAGAAGCCAGTACTGCACTTACGAACGTTAGACCTGCGCCAACAAACATGACAATCTGGCCCACGCCCCTGGAGCCACCGGCGTCGTAAAAATTCATGAGACCGCCATCACAAGCGATCGAAAGAAGAAAAATAAGAAGGCCCACCCCGGCGGTTAAAGCTATCCCAACTACAGTGCCAATCCCGCGCGAATCCTTGGTCTTCCGCACAAAAACCGCATAGACGAGCACAATAACTGCGAGCACAAGCAGTCCGATCGAAATCCAGGCTGGAGCGTTCGACTCTAAAATATTCGCTGTCGCGAACGAGCCGCTGATCTCTTCATCCGAATCAGCAATGACATGATTTTCAGAAGAAACAAAAGGCAAAAAGACACCGACGATATAGACGAGCACGCCTGAGATCACACCGCTAATAGCAGCCTTAGTAACACCGGTGAACTGGCGAGGCCGCATAGGCGGGTAAACACCGGATCCGTAGCTATGCGTACCGTACTGGGCACTGATGGCGTAATGCCCAGGGCCGCCATTGTGGCTAGCCCCACCATAGTGATCTGACGGCATGTGATTGGCGGACGAGTTGGAATTCAAAGTTTCACTCATCAACGATCTCCGCATCTTCAATGTCATCTTCCAAAGTGAGTGCAAGAATTTGCGCAGAAAGCTGGTCAACCGTCTGTTCAACGCTACGAATCTTTTCGCGGCGTTGCCTCGATCCCATTGCCTCAATGACGGGCAGGGCTGACTCTAGCGTATCGAGTTCCTGGCGCCACGCGGTTGCCTGCTGTGCAACCTCTACGGTGTTTGCTGTTCCGTACAGGTAAGTGGTCTGTTCGCGAAGAACCCCGATACGCGCTCTCAAACCTTCTACGCCACGATTTGCCCCGCGGGTCTTAGCCAGTGAAGAGATTCGCTGCTTGATCGTGTCGAACAACTCTGGGTTTTCGCGAATCAGCTGGTTGATCTGCGGCCCGTAACGGCGCACGACACTATAGATTGCCGGACCTGCAGTTGTTGCTATCCGCAGCAGTAGGCGTAGTCTTTTCACTCTTCCCCTTCCAACGCTCATTCCATCCTAGCCTCATACGCAAGTTTTTCCGCATGCGATACGAGTGTGTAGACCGTGGAATCACATTAGCGAACGCGAGCTAACGAAAGTCTCGCGACGGTATGTTGACAGCGAGATCGAGGGCTTGCGCGCCGTCGGCAATAAAATTCATAACTCCATCGGCACGCTCTACAGTCCCCCGGATAACTAGCCCTTGCGAGGTTCGTAGAACTTTGCGGTGTCGTTCCCACAGGCCAACGGAACAGACGACGTTAAGCAGGCCAGTTTCGTCCTCCAGTGAAATAAACGTTATTCCCGACGCCGTGTTGGGACGTTGCCTATGAGTGACAATTCCAGCTACCTTGGCTCGCTCCCCAGGCGTGACTGTACCAAGATTTTCAATGCTCAGTATCCCTTGATCAGTGAGGGTTTTTCGGAGGAATTCCATCGGGTGGGTTGCAATGGATATGCCGGTGGTTCGTAGTTCAGTAACATTTTCTTCAACTGGACTCATTGCCGGTAACTGTGGTGGCCGTGTACCCACATGAATACCTGGAATGCTTGGCTGGAAACATTCGCCAGCCCTCTTACCCGCATATGCCAACGCTTCAGCTGCCCAGATTCCTTCCCGCCGCGACATCCCTAAAGATTTGAGCGCTCCGGCTGCTGCAAGAATCTCCAATTCGGCCGTATCAAGACGAGCCCGATGCGCTAGATCAGCTACCGAGTTGAATTGACGATCAGCTCGGGCTGCCAAAATACGGTCGATCCCTCCTTTGAGCCCTTTAATATTGGATAGGCCAAGCCGTAGCCCACGGCACGGATCAGCACTGACCAACGGGTGGCTATTCACCTGCCGCCTAGGCGTTACTTCCACGCTGGAATGCTTGTAGGAATGGCACACGTCGACGGGCAAAATCTCCACCCCGTGCCTGCGAGCGTCGGCCACGAGCGTTTGGGGCGAATAAAATCCCATCGGTTGCGCGGCGAGAATTCCCGCATAGAAATTTTCCGGATAGTGCACCTTCAGCCAGGCGCTTGCGTAGACGAGATACGCAAAAGAAAACGAGTGCGATTCGGGAAACCCAAACTCTGCGAACGCTTCAAGCTTTGAGTAGATCTCTTCTCGGGTGGGCTCATCAATTCCTTTCGCGGCCATTCCCTCCATGAGCTGCCCGCGCAATTCACGCATTCGTTCATGGCTTCGTTTCGCGCCCATCGCTTTGCGAAGCTGATCTGCCTGCGAGGGCGTAAATCCGGCAGCATCAATCGCGATCTGCATCAGCTGTTCTTGGAAAAGCGGAACTCCCAAGGTTTTCTTCAGCGCATTTTCCAATAGCGGATGCGGATAGGTAACCTTTTCCCTGCCTCTGCGCCGATGAATGTACGGATTAACCGAGCCACCCTGAATCGGGCCGGGGCGGATGAGCGCAACTTCAACGACGATATCGTAAAACGTACGTGGGCGGATTCGCGGAAGAGTAGCCATCTGAGCGCGCGATTCAACCTGGAACACGCCGATCGTGTCCGCGGCACACAGCAGGTCATACACTCGCGGATCTTCCTGATCGATATTGTGCAAGTCAAGAGGTTGACCGTTTTCAGCTGTAATTCCGCGTTCGGTAAGCTCACTAAACGCAATCCGCAACGCGCTGAGCATGCCGAGCCCAAGTAGATCAAATTTTACGAACCCGGCCTCAGCGCAGTCGTCCTTATCCCACTGCAGGACTGTGCGCCCTTCCATGCGCCCCCAGCCGGCCGGGCACACGTCAATGACTGGCCGATCGCAGATCACCATTCCTCCGGAGTGGATCCCCAAATGCCGAGGCAGACGTTGCAAACGCGAGGCGATCTCCACAACTCGTTCCGGCACCTCCTGATCCACACCCCACCGCTGCGCGAAACTAGTGGCCTGAGCTTGAACAGCCGGCTCCGCACTCACCGACTGCGCTGTGCTGGCTGACTGCGCTGTGCTGGCTGAGTTCCTTAGACGCTGGTGTTGTTCGCGGCTGCCGTCCGGTTGGTCTTTTCGGGGCAGTCTGCGCTCAATCGACTTTGCCCACGAATCGGACTGCCCGGCGTCGTATCCGAGTGCACGGGCCGCATCCCGAATTGCCGATCTTGGCCGATAGGTAATCACATTCGCCACCTGTGCCGCGTGGTGGCGCCCGTACCGTTCGTATACGTGCTGGATCACCTCTTCGCGTCTGCCAGCTTCGATATCTATGTCAATATCCGGCGGACCGGTACGCCCAGGTGACAGGAAACGTTCAAAAAGCATCTTGTGCCGCACGGCGTCTACAGCCGTAATCCCCAGTGCAAAACAGACCGCTGAATTAGCAGCCGATCCTCTGCCCTGGCACCAGATCCCTCGATCGCGGCAAAATTCGACAATTTCATGAACGATAAGAAAGTATCCCGGAAAGCCCAACTGTTCGATTACCTGAAGCTCATGATCAATTTGAGCCCACGCCTGTGGATGTTGCGAACGGCTTCCGTAGCGGCGCTTTGCCTCCCCATACGTTACGTGACGCAACCAGCTCGCCTCTGTGTGCTCCGCGGGAGTTGGAAACAGCGGAAGCCGCGGAGCGACCAACGCAAGATCGAATGAACACTCCGCCCCAATTCGTGCGGCGTTTTCCACCGCATGCGGGTGGTCGGCGTGCAGTTGCATCATCTGAGCCCCGGACTTCACATAGGAAGGCCATGCAGGCATCCAGCCCCTATGTTCGTCCAGAGTTTGGTTTGCCCGTGTTGCGGCCAGCACGTCGGCGACGATCGAATCCTGCGGCCGGGCGCTGTGCACGTTACCCGTGGCAACGAGGTCGACCTTCGCCCACGAAGCGAGCTCGGCCAGATGCATGTTGCGTTCGCGGTCATAGGGTTGGCGGTTGTTAGTCACCTCAACTGCCACACTATCCCTGCCAAAAAGCGCGATCAGCCGATCCAGGTACGCCCGGGCCTCATCGAGTGTCCACAGCCCGGGGCTTGTTTCTAACGCGCGCCGCAGCCCGCCCTTGCGGCAGCCGGTGAGGACCTGCCAGTTCTTAGCCGCGCCAGCAAGTGATTCTAACGAATGGTGCGCCCCTCCCTTTTCTCCGGAAGCAAGCATGGCTTCGCCAATTGTATGCGAGAGCGCCCGGTATCCATCGGCGTCGCGCGCCAAAATGATCAGGTGCTCGCCGTCGGGATCTTTCTGCCCGGCACGCGGGCTACCACCGATACTCACTTCTGAACCGATCACGGTGGGCATCCCGTATCTTCGTGCCGCGCTGGCAAGCTGTACGACGCCGGGCAGGCCGTCGTGGTCGGTTAACCCAATCGCGGTGAGTTCCAGTTCTACAGCACGTTTGACCAGCTCAGCGGGCATCGAGGCCCCGTCGAGGAAGCTGTATGCGGAATGCACGTGAAGTTCGGCGTAGGGAATCATTCGTAGATCCCTGCCATCCACCATTGGCGATCTTCCCGGTAGATAAGATAGCCGCGCTTATCGCATACGAGTTCTAGCCATGCCTTGCGTTCCTGTGTTTGCGGGTTCCACCAGCCCACCGCCTGCAACCACGGACCCGCGAGGGAGTCTATGCGCTCTGCTCGTCCTTCAATTTTGAGCTCGAAAGGAGTGGGGTTATCGCACTGTTCTTGGCAGTAGAACGTACCCAGAGCGCTCACAAGGCACTCGTGCCCGTGAGCATCGCACAAAGTAATTTTTTCCGGTTTTGCTTTGACGAGGTTCGGCCACGGGCTGGGTATCGTTCCGGGCCAGGGAGCATCGCGATGTTCCGGCAACGTTGAGGCCGCGTCCCATAGCCGAGTGGAGTGGGCTTCAAGTGGATGGCGCCCACCCACTCGCTCAGGTACGAGCACCGACTTATCCCCCAGCAGGCTCTGAATTCGGCTTACCGCCCGCACGGCGGCTTCCCGGTTCGCGCGCTCACTTCCCCACAGGGTTCCTTGGGCCAGCCCAGCCTGTGCAATCGCTTTCGCAACGACGACGATGCGTTCGATTCCCGATTCTGGCCCCTCGCCGTCGGATATCCACGCACTTAGCTGCCATCGCACACGATCGGTAATATCTTTGGCGCTTGCGACGTCGAGTGCCCATTTGCGTTCGCGTTGCTTGCCAGATTCGCTACGAGTTTGAATGGAAATTTCGCGGGCAATGACTCCGCGCTGGGTTAGATAGCTCGAAAGCTCTTCTGCCATTTCACGTGCAAGAAAAGTAGCTTGGTCAAGGTTGGTAAGCGGCGGGTCCAAGGCCCGTTCAACGGTAAGTTCCTGAAGGGGGTAGCTTTCACCGGCCTGATCAAGATCTCCGCCGTTTATCAAGGTGATTACGTGTTTGCCAATGTCGCCAAACCGGGTGACCAGTGCTTGAGCATCCAAAGATCGCAAGTCCCCAATACGGCGTATCCCCAAGTCTTCCATGGCATTAATGAAAGCCCGCACACGTGCCCGTGCTTGCGATGAAAATGCAATATATTCAAGTGCGGCAACGGGGTGTGCGTCCAAAAACGGGCGCGCATTGCGCACGTGTGTTCCTTGACGTGCGGCGAGTACGCTCGTCAAGAGCCCTTCGCCAAAGCCGACACGAGCTTCGAGCCCAGTACGTTGCGTGATATCTCCGATGAGATTATCGGCAAGGGCGCTCACGCTGCCTGCAGTTCTTAGCGGGCCACGTGCGAGAAAAGTGATGAGGCCCGGTTCAAGCACACTGAGGTAGGCTATGTGTTCTTCACACGCGCGCACGACTCGTTCAAAATATTGCACGTCACGTGTACCATCATGGCGAACAAGAACAAGGTGCGGAACTAGTGCCTGAGCCTGCCGCCTCCTCATTCCTGTTCGGACACCTTCACGGTAAGCAAGCCCATTGACGGCAATGATTCGCTGTTCGTGCACGGCAATGGGAACATGGGCCTCAACCTGTCCACTGAGCAGAGCCGCGACCACCGGCCAATCGGGAATCCAGACAGTTCCCCTCATGACGGAATCCGATCGGGCACGGCATTGAGATACGGGGTTACCGACCTGCCAACGTTCCCATGCGCGTCATGCAGTGGCTCGAGAGCCCGCGCCGTTCGGCTGCCGTGATAGCGGATATATGACTGACCATGTTGGCTTGAGACGAGGTAATCCACCGATTTAATGTGGCCAGCTCCACCGTTGAGCCCACTCAGCGCCAGAAGTTCACAATCCACAGTAAATGTGGCGTTCGGCCAGTTCATTGCGAGGATAAGTGCACCTTTACTGATGGCACGCCGGTGCAGCACACGCCGTTCGCGCGCATCAAGGCGAACGTTGCCAACGATCACAATGTCGAAACCATCGATTGCAGCGCTTATAACTTGCGAAGCCTGAACTTCGATTCGTGGTACATGTACCACGCGGGCTCCCACCACTCCTAGGCTTTCCGCGCATGCCCATCCCACATCTGGTACTCCAAGAAAAGCGATCCATGCATTGTGTTCTGAGGCGATGCTTGCAAGAACCGTGATGAAGAAGTGCGATCCTCGAATGCTTAGTACCCCGCGTCGAGGGATCCCCGCCGGTAGTGTGCCTTGAAGATAGGCGGGAACATTGTAATGGTCGGAACTTAGCTCCCCACTCACACCAGTATGGGGGTTTGCTCTTGCACCGGTGTGAGGCATCGTTCGCACAATGTTCAGGCCCGCTTTTTGTTCGGCCTCCTCAAGTGTTTTTCGCGCAATTGCTAACCTGTCCACACCCACCTCCTTTCGAACGCGTGTTCGATTTACATCTTAGAAGTGGGCTCCGACAAAAACTACCTCGCATTTCACCAACGGCTCATTTACGACGCGTCTTCAGGCACTCACAAGAGTTTGCGATGTGCGTCACATAGGATGGAGCTATGAATCTAAATAGACCTATCGCACCAGATCCTTACTCGCTACTTCCAGAGGTTCCCTCCTTCAAACTCGTAAGCTCTTCACTCACAGAGGGAGGGACGATGCCAGATAAGCATCTTGGCTTTAAAGACAACGTCTCTCCAGCCCTCGAGTGGAGTGGATTTCCGGAAGAAACTCAGAGCTTCGTCGTTACCTGTTTCGATCCTGATGCACCAACCCCTTCGGGATATTGGCACTGGACTGTCGTTGATCTTGACGCCGGCACAACTTCGCTCGAGGAAGGCGCTGGTAAATCCGATCTATTTCTGCCCGGGGCCGCTGCTCACGTGCGAAACGATGCTAACGAGGTTTCGTACTATGGCGCCGCTCCGCCGGAGGGCGATCACCCGCATCGCTACATTTTCGTTGTTCACGCGCTCGATGTTCCATCCTTGGACTTGGATGTGGAAAACACGACGCCGACAGCCGCGGCCTTTAACACCGTGTTCCACACTCTGGCTCGAGCAACGCTGACTGTGACGTACCAGCGCTAGCACGAGCACAATTGGTATCAGTCGAGCACCCGCGCGCTACACTGTGCGGGTGCTCGATTTTGTTTTTCATGAACCGAAAATTCCTGGGAACACCGGGAACGCGATCCGCCTCGCGGCGTGTACGGGTGCGCGTCTGCACCTGATTGAACCACTGGCGTTCAATTTTGACGACGCTCATCTCAAGCGTGCCGGCTTGGATTACCACGACCTTGCCGATCTAATAATTCATAGCTCGTGGGATGCGGCCAAGGAGTACTTTGGGCCCGATCGTCGGATTTTCGCGTTCACCGGGCACAGCACACATTCCTATGCTGACGAATGTTATTTCGTCGATGACGTCTTACTGTTTGGCACCGAACCTACCGGATTGCCGGATTCGGTACTTAGCGATCCTCGAATCACGAAAAAGCTACGCATTCCAATGCTGCCCGGTAGGCGATCCTTGAATCTGGCAAATGCAGCTTCAATCGCGGTGTACGAAGCTTGGCGTCAATTTAATTTCTCGCATTCAGCCGAAATCTCCTGATATAGCGGCTCAATCAGCTCATCCTCACTCTCCATCGCAAGGAACCGCCCAAGCCGATAAGGCCAACTGCAATGAGCACTCCTGCAACCGATCTATGCCCCGTATTCGGCAGCTCCCGCACTGACTCGGCATTCCTGATGACGGGCGCGGGTTCCGGCTCTGGCGCGGGTTCAGGCTCTGGCGTAGCTTCCGGTTCCGGTTCAGGCGCGGGTTCCGGCTCTGGCGCGGGTTCAGGCTCTGGCGTAGCTTCCGGTTCCGGTTCAGGCGCGGGTTCCGGCTCTGGCGCAGGCTCCGGCTCCGGCTCCGGTTCAGGCGTCGACTCCGGCGCCTGAACCACCTGCTTGATGACGCCACGGACACCTCGCAAATGCATGTCTTGGGCAACCGCATGGTGGCCCGTTCTAAATGAGTGCCCCGGTATTTCCTTATACTCCACCTGAAGACTAACGCTCCCGAGATTTTCTGCTTCAATTGCGAAATCTTGGGCCTCTAACAGGGTGTGGCCGGTCATGATACCGGTGCCAGAATCAGCAAAAACTGCGCCGTCAAGCGAAGCTTGAAATGGCACCCCCTCAATTGCATCGCCTTTCTGGCCGCGAATAACAAAACCCGAAAGGAGGTTATCGTTTATGGAGATCGCATCAGCCGTATGCGGGCCCGCAATAGCCTGGGCTTCTTCAAGCACTAGGCGTGCCTGGTCTCGCCAGTGAGCGTTGGAGGTTTGGTCCCACCCTCGAGAATCTTCAGTGAGTTCATAGATCGCCAAACTGAAGGCTTCGGGGTCGATACCGGCCATGGACTGCGAGCCCCACAGATCCAAGACCGCAGCGAGAACTCCGGTATTTTCCTGCGATACCGTCGTATCCCAACCGTGTTCGGAGGGCTTGACACGATAAGATTCGCCTGCGACCGTCGTCGTGATCGTTTCAAACGACGACGTTTCCAAGCCGGTCTGGTAACTGAAATTAAGCTGAGTGTCACCGGTACATAGGGCTATCGGTTCAGTTTCCGATCGAAGTGCGCCGAAGCGGCTTTCCGCGGTTGCGACTCGTTGCCAACGAGAATCTTCGGCGAAAGCGCCTGGTAAAAACTGTACGAAAATTATAGTTAAAGCCAAAGTGAATAGAACATAATGGCGAACTGTCAAACGCATGTGCGCTCCTTTCATCGCATCAATCTTGACTCCCGTGTTTCCTCCACTGCTTTCGTTATCCCCGATCACGAATCCGCCAATAACGTTTCAAAATTTGTGGAAAAGTTTTCACATTGGTTCTGCACACCGTGTATACCCTGCCGACTTCGGAGGGGTATACACGGAAGCTCAATATCGTGAATCGATACTCTCCAGCCGAACGTGCCCTAGCCTCAACTTTCGCGAAAACACTTATCGCCAAACGAAAAGAGCTGGGGCTGACTCAAGAGCAGGTAGCTTTGAGCGCAGACATGGACCGAAACCACTATCAGCTCATGGAACACGCGCGTTCAGACCGTAAAACTAACAGTCCAACCAACCCGCGTCTGTCAACACTCATCAAACTCGCCAAGGTTTTCGACTGTTCGGTTCAGGACTTACTCGAAGCAGCCCTCGAGGAATACAAGACAGTTGAAGCGCACACTGCCACGGACATCACGTCTCGGGACCTTTGAGTGCCCATGCCGCTACTGCACTCGCGGCGGCGACGTTCAGCGAATCAACGCCGTCAGCCATGGGAATGGTAACCACCTGATCAGCAGTGGATATAGTTTGCTGTGCCAAACCATCTCCTTCCGCCCCGAGAACCAGCGCAACTTTACCTTCCCTGACAGCGCGCAGATTCGCAAACTCCTCCAGAGATACTGCATTTTCTTCTAACGCGAGGGCCGCTGTGATCCATCCTGAGTTGCGGAGCAAGGAAATTGAACGCGGCCAATCATCTATGCGTGTCCACGGTATTTGAAATACCGTCCCCATCGAGACCTTTATCGAGCGCCGATAAAGCGGATCAGCGCACCCATCAGTAACGAGAATCGCGTCCACGCCAAGGGCGGCCGCAGAACGGAAAATCGCTCCAACGTTTGTGTGGTCAACTAAATTCTCTAGGATGAAAATTCGCCGCGCTTCATCAATCCTTTCGAGAAATTCGCGGCCCTCCACAAGTTGTGGCCGCTGCATAGAAGCAATTGCCCCGCGATGGACACGAAATCCGGTGAGCTTCTCCAAACGATCTTCGTCAAGCACAAATAACGGCACATCATCGGTAAAGAGCGGTGCAAATGTTGGAACCCAGCGCGGTGTTAAGACCACGGCCCTCGGACGATGGCCTGCCTCAAGCGCGCGGCGGATAACCTTTTCCCCTTCCGCCAGATACAAGCCGCGCTCGGTGTCTAACTTCTTTCGTAGAGCAACATCGGTCAACCGAAAAAAGTCGTCGAGCCTAGGATCCTCGAGCGCATCTATATCAACAATCACGGCTATACTCTGCCAGATGCTCTATCTGAGCGCACGCTGCGTGTTCGAAAAGATGGTGGCCCAAGGACAAATCCTTGGGCCACCATTTCGTCAACGGTTTAGTTACTTGGCTTATTCGGATCGAGAGGATCGAAGGGTTCCGACGGACCGAGTGGATCGGCCTTATTCGGATCCTGACCTGCCGACTGTCGCGGATCAAAAGGCTTACCGGAGTGCGTGCCCGACTCTTCAGCCTCGGACGATGCTCGGTTAGCTTCGCCGCGCGCACTGGCAAGGGCTTCATCGACGTCTGGCAAACTTGTGCCCGCCAAGGAGTCGGCAAGACTTTCATCTAAACCTTCGAGATCAACTTCGATCCGTTCGTTAGAGGTCAGATCGGCGCCGTCTCTGCTCTTTCCTGTGAATCCAGCCGTGACAGCGTCGAGCGCGGCGGTCAGCTCGGTCGGAACAATCCAGAGCTTGGACGATTGTGAATCTGCAATCTGTGGCAGAACCTTCAGGTACTCGTAGCTCAGCAGCTTCGGATCGGCATTGCCACGGTGAATAGCGTCGAAGACCTGCAAAATTGCGCGTGACTCACCCTGAGCCTCGAGGATTTTTGCCTGGGCAGAGCCTTCAGCACGCAAAATTGAGGACTGTTTCTCACCCTCTGCCGTCAAAATAGCTGACTGCTTGACACCCTCAGCCGTGAGAATAGCTGCGCGGCGATCACGCTCTGCACGCATCTGCTGTTCCATGGCGGACTGCACTGTTGCCGGCGGATCAATCGCCTTAAGTTCGACGCGAGAGACACGAATGCCCCAACGTCCGGTTGCTTCATCGAGCACACCGCGAAGTTGGCCGTTAATCTGATCGCGGCCGGTGAGCGCCTGCTCCATGTCCATCGATCCGATGATGTTACGCAAGGTAGTCACTGCTAGCTGTTCGATAGCTGACATCGGATCGGCGATTTCGTATGTTGCCGCCTCGGGCTGAGTCACCTGGTAGTAAATAACGGTATCGATATTGACCACGATATTGTCCGAGGTAATCACGGGTTGCGGCGGGAAAGGAACAACCTGTTCACGCATATCAATACGCTGACGTACCGAATCAAAGAATGGGATAAGGAAGTGCAAGCCAGGACGAAGCGTCTTGTTGTACTTACCGAGCCGTTCAATGATGACGGTGAAACCTTGGTGTACCTGAATAACGGACTTCGCGATAGCAACGATTACTAATATCGCTAGAATCGCGAGGAACACGAGAAAGACCGTGCTGGCACCTTCCATTGGATCCTACTTTCTTTGTTGGGATTTAATAGTGCGGGTGGTATTGAGCTTGTTGAGCATGGAATGGCTGAACGACGGCCCTAGCGCCTTCGACGTGTTGTACAACAACTGTGGTGCCCTCCGCGATGGCGGGCCCATACGTTTTGGCACTCCACACATCGCCGCCGATCTTGACTCTGCCGGCTTTGGTATCGATATCAGTCAGCGCGTGCCCCACCTGGCCCGCCATAGCATAGACATTGGACTCTCCCTTCGAAGAGTCATTGACGTGTCTGCGTGCCCACGGCCGAATAAACGCCACGCCAAGCAGGGATATCACCGAAAACACGATAATTTGCAGGAACAGGTTGTCCGGAGCAATCGCTGATGTGATTGCAGCGCCAATGGTTCCACCGGCAAACATCATAAAGAGGAAATCCACGGTTAGTGTTTCAGCAATCAACAGGACGAGCGTGATAATCGCCCATATTCCCCATGCCATCTATACCCCTAGAGTCGGTTATTGTGTAATACCAGTGTACCTGCTCACGGCAACCCGTTCATCAGACCGCAGGTTGAACTGTTCCAAATAAGCGACGCGCAACCGGCTACCTGGCTGCTCGCGCTGAGTACCGGCCATCGTCCAAGGACACCTTAACCTCGACGCCGAAAACTTCGGAAAGAATCTCGCAAGTCATCACCTTGTCAAGTTCGCCTTCGGCGGCTACCTTACCGTTCTTCAGCAAGAGTCCATGCGTAAATCCCTCAGGTATGTCTTCAACGTGGTGGGTAACAAGGACCATCACCGGTGCGTACTTAGCGTGGGCGAGGTCTGACAGCGACGCGAGCAGGTTTTCGCGCCCACCCATATCCAAGCCGGAGGCAGGTTCGTCAAGGATGAGTATTTCCGGATCCGGCATCAGCGCACGTGCGATCCCAACACGCTTGCGCTCTCCGGATGAAAGGGTCCCCCAGCGCCGATCCTTAAGATCACCAACATCCAGTACCGCAAGGAGCTCTAGCGCGCGTTCGTCGTCGAGAGCATCGTATTCTTCCCGCCATTTGCCAACGACGCCGTAAGCTCCCGTTCGCACGACGTCCAGCACACGTTCGCGGTCATGAATACGCTCGTCGAGAGCCGATGATGCCAAGCCGACAAGCGGGTGCAACTCTGAAACATCAACTTCGCCGAGTGTCTCGCCAATAATTGACACCGCGCCCTCGGTCGGATGGAGCCTTCCAGACACGAGCCGAATCAGCGTCGTCTTTCCAGCACCGTTCGGGCCTAAGATCACCCAGCGTTGCCCCTCATCAACGGACCAGTCAACACCGTCGAGAATATTTTTTTCACCTCGACGCACAACTGCGTTTCTAACCTCTAAAACGTCACCCATAACCCAAGCCTAATTCGAAAGTGGGCCGGCGGCTAGACAAGCGCGCCGGCCCACTGTTACCAGAGATCTAATTACCTAAAATGTCGTTATAGAACTCCATTGTCTTCACGGCAATGGACTCCCACGAGAAGTGCTCCTCGGCTCGCTTGCGCCCCGCTTTGCCCATCTTCTTTGCACGCTCGGGATCGGCAACCATCTCAGCGAGAGCCTCGCCTAGATCCTTTTCGAACTTATCCGGATCCAGCGGCGTACCAGTGCCGTCCTGCTTCTGCTCGATCGGAACAAGTGTTCCCGTCACACCGTGGTCAATGCAATCAGGAATTCCGCCCGTTGCCGTTCCGACGACGGGTAGGCCAACAGCCATCGCTTCAAGGTTGACGATGCCGAGCGGCTCGTACACCGACGGGGTGACGAACGTCGTCGAGCACGACTCAAGTGCGACGATCTTGTCATGCGGAAGATGCTCGTCAATCCACACTACGCCGTCGCGATCTTTTTGCAGATCGGCGACAAGCTCGCGGGTTTCCTCGAGAATCTCCGGTGTGTCAGGAGCGCCAGCACACAGGATCACCTGCACTTCTTCAGGCACGTACTGCAGTGCGCGCAGCAGGCCAGGCACACCCTTTTGCCGCGTAATGCGCCCGACGAAAATAATCGTAGGCTTGTCAGGATCCAGACCGTAGGAGCGGAAATATTCGCGTGCCGTTTCCCATTCCTCTTCAGTTTGCGGTGCTTTCCAGTCATCGAGATCGATGCCATTGTGAATAACTCGCACCTTGTCTGGGTCCACGTTCGGATAGGAACGCAGGATATCGTCGCGCATGCCGTTCGATACGGCAACGATTCCGTCCGCTGCTTCGTAGGCTGTCTTTTCGATCCACGAAGACACTTCGTATCCGCCACCCAGCTGTTCACGCTTCCACGGGCGCAGTGGCTCAAGCGAATGTGCCGAAATCACATGCGGGATACCGTACAACATCTTCGAGATATGACCCGCCATGTTCGCATACCAAGTATGGGAATGAACGATGTCTGCGTCGCCGGTTTTATCGGCCATCTGGAGGTCGACGCCCAGGGTTTTCAACGTAGCGTTTGCGTCGGCCAGCTCGGCAACCTCATCGTAGCCATGAACCGTAATGCCATCGCCGTCACCCTCGCGCGGGCCGTCAAATGCATGCACGTGAACTTCTGCGTGAGCCTTGAGGACCTTAGCTAATTCGGTGACGTGAACACCAGCACCACCGTAAATATGTGGCGGAAATTCGCGGGTGAGTAGATCAACTCTCATCTGTCTTCCTTTCTAATCCAAACGGGAAATCGAACTGTCACGATTGTTTTCTCTCTAAGCCTATCTTGGAAGATGATCTATTTTGTGAATTGCGCCAAATTTACTTCCGGTCGTACTAGAGTGGCGGGTATGAGATCTAAACCACGTGTACTTGCCATTGTCCTTGCCGGAGGCGAAGGAAAGCGCCTCATGCCCCTCACTAAGGATCGCGCCAAGCCGGCTGTTCCTTTTGGAGGCACTTACCGGCTCATCGATTTCGTCTTGTCCAACATTGTGAACTCGGGATATTTGAAGACTGTGGTACTCACCCAGTACAAGTCCCATTCACTTGATCGCCACATCTCCAAGACGTGGCGTATGTCCTCGTTGCTCGGCAACTACGTCGCGCCAGTTCCGGCCCAGCAGCGCATGGGCAAGGAATGGTTCTCCGGTTCGGCTGATGCGGTGTTCCAGTCACTGAATACCATTGAAGATGAGCGCCCAGACATCGTGTTGATTACCGGCGCGGATAACATCTACCGGATGGATTTCTCCCAGATGGTCGAGCAGCACATCGAAGAGGGTGTGGGCATGACGGTCTCGGGTATCCGCCAGCCGATTGAGCTTTCTACCTCGTTTGGCGTGATCGACACCGATCCCGAAAACCCGAAGAAAGTTCGTCAGTTCCTCGAAAAGCCAGCTGAAGTTGACGGCTTGCCTGACTCCCCGAGTGAGATCCTCGCGTCAATGGGCAATTACGTCGTTTCCACCGATGTGCTAATTGAGGCTTTGCATCAGGATGCTGACAACCCGGATTCTAATCACGACATGGGTGGAGACCTCGTCCCCATGTTCGTTGAGAACAACGACTTGGGCGTGTACGACTTCACGTTCAACGAGGTTCCGGGTGCTACCGAGCGCGATCGTAACTACTGGCGCGACGTCGGTACGATCGACATGTTCCACGAGGCCAACATGGACTTGATCTCGGTGAACCCGATCTTCAATCTCTACAACGACAAGTGGCCGCTCTACACCGGATACACCGGCTTGCCGCCCGCAAAGTTCGTCTACGGCCATCGCGAACGCCTCGGTCACGCGCTCGATTCGATTATCTCCCCCGGCGTCATCGTCTCCGGTGGTGAAGTGATCGGCTCGGTGCTCTCGCCACACGTCCGCGTCAATTCGTGGTCGTCCGTGCGCGATTCCGTCTTGTTCGACGGCGTGAACGTCGGGCGTAATGCCACCGTCGTGGGCGCAATCCTCGACAAGAACGTACAGGTAGAAGAAGGAGCTCAGATCGGTATTGACCACGAACACGACCGGGCACGAGGCTTCCACGTCTCGGACGGCGGCATCGTGGTTGTTCCCAAGGGTGTAACGGTTCGTCAGCACTGAGATATTTCGAAGCTGAAATATTCCGCAAGTGTGGGGGCCGACTTAAAAGTCAGCCCCCACACTCACGCTTGGCCGCTAAACTCTCTAGCAGGGTGCCAAAGTAAGCCTGTACACACGCCCGTCACTGCTCCGCTCGAGAATATCCGCATCCACGCAAGCTCGCCGGACCGTCGCTGCATCCGCGACGAGCATTGACAGCGACAGTTGATTTCCGTCTCAGTCAGCGTTTTCTTCGGTGCGATCCGCTCGTAAACGGTTCGCACTATCTTTAGCTCTCAACGGTCCGTGGACTTCCCAGCTGTTCTACAATTTGCGTGCGTAATTTCGGATTTACTAAGGCCGCTACGATCAAACGTGCACGCTTGATCGCCGAAACGCTGGAAGTAGGCAGATTCATGACTCAGTCCTTCCGGTCGGATGTTCCAGCATAAGCAAGTGTCAACAACACAAGATAACGCCAACTAGACTGAAGCTATGAAAGCCCGCTTTTCCGTAGTTTCTCCACGTCCCATTCCCGGACCTCTCATTGCCCACGTGCGGCAAACAATCGCCGCCGTCGATCCGCACGCCGTTGAGCGGGGTGTCAAGACCGTTGACCTTGATGCGCTCACTTGGCTCTTCGACGTACATGAAAGCCGCTTAAGTATGTGGAAAGGCTCGCGCGAGCTGTTTACCGAAGAACTACGCGGGCCGGCAACCGCGCTCGCGGTCGACTCTGCTTTGATCACCGGCAAAATGGCCGAAGGCGGCCCGGCAGCGATAGTCACCGACGTCGACTCAACATTCATCACCTCCGAAGTGATCGAGATGCTCGCAGCACGCGCGGGTGTCGAAGAGCAGGTGCGGGAAATCACCGAAGCCGCGATGCGTGGCGAACTCGAGTTCGCACAATCTTTGGGCCAACGTGTTGGGACTCTTGCGGGCATACCGACCACGGTTTTTGATGACGTCTTCGCTGAGATCCAGCTGACCGATGGCGCACAGCGGCTCGTGGACGCGGTCCACGAGCGTGGCGGAAGATTCTGCCTGGTATCGGGTGGGTTCACCGAGATCGTGGAGAAGATCGCGCAGCGAAGCGGTATAGATCGCTTCACCGCGAACGGCCTTGAAGTCAGCGACGGCGCGCTGACTGGGCGCACGTACGGTACGGTAATCGACGGCGGAGAAAAAGTCGCCGCGATCCGCCGCTGGGAACAGGAATGGGAAATGGATTCCCAGCAGGTGCTCTGCGCGGGTGACGGCGCCAACGACCTACCGATGATGGCCCACTGCGGCCTCGGCGTCGCCTTTATGGCAAAGCCGATCGTCCTGGAAAACGCAGACTGTGCTATCAACTTCCCGCGTTTAGACGCGATTGCCGCGCTAGTTGGCTGGGATATCGAAAACTAGAGCGGTGCCGGGCCAACAAGCTTTGTTCAGGGCGCGGTCACGAAGTGGTGGAGTTCCATTGCGCCAAGCGGCAAGTTTTCCCAGTCGCCCTCAAACTTGAATACGGCTGCGGCAGCAGTCGGGAAACCGCTTTCAAAGCGGGCCTCGCCTTTGCCGTCCCATAGCTCAAGAGCAACGGCGGACATGGTTGGCTCGTGTGCAACAACCATCACGATATCGCCCGACCCTTTGGCTCGCAGAATATCCAGCACATCATCACCGGCGCACAGGTACAACCCCGGCTCGATCAGCACATCATCTGCGTGCAAGCCACCTTCTTGAAGGGACGCAAGCGTTTCCTGAGTCCGCTTAGCGTCGGAAACGAAAAGCTGATCAATCGTTCCAACGATTTTGGTTACTCGTTGGCCTACGTGAGTTGCCTGAGATTTTCCATGATCGCTTAAGAGGCGTTGGTGGTCGGGAGAACCTTCAGCGGCTTGGGCGTGTCGCATAATAACAAGTGTTTTCATGCCACAAGTGTACCTAGGCGAGTGTGATCAGGTCGGCGTAATCGTCAGACCACAGATCTTCATCGCCATCGGGTAGCAGCAGCACGCGATCTGGGTTAAGCGCCTTCACTGCGCCCTCATCGTGCGTCACCAGCACGACAGCACCTTCATACGTGTGCAAAGCTTCGAGGATCTTTTCGCGAGAAGCTGGGTCAAGATTATTTGTCGGCTCATCTAACAACAGGACGTTTGCGGCGGAGGCCACAATAGTTGCAAGCGCAAGGCGCGTTTTTTCGCCACCCGAAAGTACAGATGCTGGTTTATCCGCATCGTCGCCAGAAAATAGGAAAGACCCGAGCACGTTACGGACGTCAGTGTCATCGAATTCCTCCGGCGCGGCCCTGCGCATATTTTCGTAGACCGTAGCAGATTGGTCGATGAACTCGTGTTCCTGCGCGTAATAGCCCAACTTGAGGCCGTGGCCGGGTTTGATCTTTCCGGCATCTGGGGTTTCCACACCCGAAAGCAGCCGCAGTAAGGTCGTCTTGCCCGCGCCGTTCAATCCGAGAATAACGACTCGTGAGCCGCGGTCAATAGCCAAATCCACTCCCGCAAAAACCTCAAGCGAACCGTAAGATTTGGTCAGCCCTTCGGCCATGAGTGGTGTCTTGCCGCAGGGCGCTGGGTAAGGGAATCGAAGATTGGCCACCTTTTCCTCGGCGCGTTCGGCGTCGAGCTCCGCGAGCATTCGCTCAGCGCGCTTATCCATATTCTGCGCAGCCACGGCTTTCGTTGCTTTGTAACGCATCTTATCGGCCTGAGCCCGCAGAGCCGCGGCCTTTTTCTCAGCATTTTGGCGTTCGCGGCGGCGCCGCCGCTCATCTGCCTCCCGTTGGGTCACATAGTTATCCCAGCCCATGGCATACACGTCTAGAGTGGATCGGTTCGCGTCCAAGTACCACACGGTATTGACCGTTTCTCGGAGTAGCTCAACCGCGTGCGACACAATTACATAGCCGCCCGAATACGTGGTGAGCCAATCGCGCAGCCATACAATCGAATCGTGATCCAAGTGATTTGTCGGCTCATCGAGGAGCAACGTCTGCGCACCAGAGAATAAAACTCTCGCAAGCTCAACACGCCGACGTTGGCCACCGGACAAAGTTTCTAGCGGCTGATCGAGTACGCGATCAGGTAGGCCGAGTGCCGCAGTAATCCTTGCCGCTTCAGAGTTGGCTGCCCATCCCCCTGCGGCCGTAAATTCCGCATCTAGCCGGGCGTAGCGTTCGATTGCCTTTTGTTGGCGCGGCCCATCAAAATTTGACATCTCGTATTCGGCTCGTCTGATACGTTTCAACATGGATTCGATACCGCGCGCTGAGAGAATCCGTTCGCGGGCGATTTGCGAGGTGTCCCCCACACGCGTGTCTTGCGGGAGGTAGCCGATCTCGCCTCGGCGGTGAATTGTGCCCTGCCGCTCAACCACGTCGGAATTGGCACTCTCCCCAGCAAGAAGACGAAGAAGCGTGGTTTTTCCCGCACCATTGCGCCCAACGAGCCCAATGTGCTTACCTTTATCGACCGCTAGGTTGATCTTATTCAACAGGACGCGCTGGCCGATGCGCATGTGGAGATCTTGAGCGTGAATCACGCCAGCCAGTGTACTGGCGGATCAACAAAAGCCCTAAACGTTAAAGCCCAGCGCCCTCAGTTGATCACGGCCATCGTCGGTAATGCGCTCAGGCCCCCACGGTGGGAGCCACACCCAATTGATTCGGAAATCGTCAACGAGCCCGGCCACAGCCTGGTGAGCCTGTTCCTCAATCACGTCGGTCAACGGGCAAGCAGCAGAGGTCAAGGTCATATCTGCGATAGCAGAGTTTCCTTCGAGGGTAATCCCGTAAAGGAGGCCAAGGTCAACAATGTTGATGCCCAGTTCCGGGTCAATAACGTCCTTGAGGGCCTCTACCAAATCTTCGTCGGTGGGTGGGGTTGTTTCATTCTCCGACACTAAAATCTCCTATTCAATCGTCTGATTGGTCGCATCTTTCAGGGCCATCCAGCCAAGGAGTGCGCACTTGATGCGCATCGGAAACTTCGACACGCCTTGCAGTGCAGAGGCATCCTGTAAAAGATCCGCGTCCTCATCAGAAATTTCGTGCCCGCGAGCATCCATCATCTCGCGGAACACGCCGTAAAGTTTGTCAAAATCCTCGAGAGTTTTGTTCTCGACTAGTTCGCTCATCATAGATATCGAGGCCTGCGAAATCGAGCAGCCGTGCCCTTGCCAAGCAAGATCGGCTATTTTGCCATCGCGAACATTAACCTGATAATTCACTTGGTCACCACAGGTCGGATTCACCTGAAAAGACTCGCCGTCCGGATCTTCCAGTTCACCTTCCCCGTAACGTTCACGAGCGGCATCTAGGATGATCTCCTGATACATCTGTTCGAGCTCGTTCACACTCACTCCTTTTCGAGGCCAAAATATGAGCGTACACCAGCGAGCGCGTCAAGGAAACGGTCTACCTCTTCCAGCGTATTGTATGGACCGAAGGAGGCGCGGCTTGAGGCGTGAACACCAAAGTGCTGGTGAATTGGCTGAGCGCAGTGATGGCCAACCCGAATTGCGATACCGGCAGCGTCGAGAACCTGACCTACGTCGTGCGGATGCACACCCTCAACATCGAATGAGATCACCCCAAGCCTGTCTTCGGTATCGGCCGGGCCAAGCACACGCACGCCCGGAATCTGCTGGATCCCCTCGAGAGCACGCGCCGTGAGCTCGTCCTCATGACGCGCTACCGCATCCATGCCGATCTCCATCAGATATTCGGCGGCTGCCCCCATGCCAACAACCTGAGCTACAGGCTGGGTTCCAGCCTCAAAACGCGCCGGCGGGTTCGCAAAGGTTGTTTTATCCATCCTCACGATCTCAACCATCGATCCGCCAAAGAGGAACGGCGGCATTGCTCCGAACAGCTCGGCACGCCCGTACAGCGCCCCAATTCCGGTGGGACCGAGCATCTTGTGCCCGGAAAAAGCCGCAAAATCTACGCCCAGCTCATGAAGATCCACCGGAATATGCGGAACGGATTGGCAAGCATCAAGCACCGTGAGCGCACCAGCCGCCTTCGCCCGTGCAACAATCTGCTCGACCGGTGAAATCGCCCCAGTCACATTGGATACGTGCGTGAACGCTACGACTTTCGTATTTTCGTCGATCACACCGTCAACGACGTCGATCCGGCCCTCGTCCGTCAGGTCAAACCACCGTAGTTCTGCGCCGGTACGGATACATAGCTCCTGCCAGGGAATGAGGTTGGCGTGATGCTCGGCAACGGTAATAACGACGTTGTCACCTTCGCGAAGCGTCAGACGCTCTTGCACCGCTTCGATACGTTCTTTCTTTTTTCTGCCCCCGCGCAAGACTGATACGCCGCGTCCGCGGGAAATATCGTCGATGACATACGTGATCAGATTCAATGCCTCGGTGGAGTTTTTCGTCCACACGATTTCCTCGGGCTGAACACCAACAAGCCGAGCAACTGATTCGCGTGCTTGCTCGAAAGCCATCGTCGATTCAGCTGCTAACGTATGGGAGCCACGTTTAACGGCACCGTTGGCATGCATTTCTTGATGAGTAACGGCGTCCATGACGGCCCGTGGCTTTTGGGAAGTGGCGCCGGAATCAAAATAAATGAGGGGCTCCCCGCCCGGCAACGTACGCTGCAGGGCGGGGAAATCCTCTATCGGTGCTGGTGTGCTCATGCGAGAGCGTTCTCGAATCGCTCGTAACCGTTAGCTTCGAGCTCATCAGCAAGTTCTGGACCGCCCGATTCGGCAACCCGGCCATCAACGAAGACGTGGACGTGATCAGGCTTGATGTAGCGCAAGATACGCGTGTAGTGGGTGATCAGCATGATGCCGTTACCATTTTCCTGGTGCACCCGGTTCACGCCCTCGGACACCAGACGCAACGCGTCGACGTCAAGGCCCGAGTCGGTTTCATCAAGAACAGCGAACTTTGGCTTGAGGAGCTCCATCTGCAGAATCTCCAAGCGCTTCTTCTCACCACCCGAGAATCCAACGTTCAGATCGCGGCTTGCCCAATCCTTATCCGCCTTGAAGTTTTCCATCGCCGTGTTCATGTCCTTGACCCACTCGCGAAGCTTAGGAGCTTCGCCGTCGATGGCTGTTTTGGCCGAGCGCAGGAAGTTCGTCACCGTAACGCCGGGGACTTCCACCGGGTACTGCATCGCGAGGAACAGGCCTGCGTGGGCGCGCTCGTCCGGTTCCATTTCCTCAATGTTGTCACCGTCGAGGAGAATCTCGCCGTCAGTGATCTCGTAATCTGGATGGCCGGCGATCGCATACGCGAGAGTCGACTTGCCCGAGCCGTTTGGTCCCATGATCGCGTGGATCTCACCATGATGAACCGTCAGGTTCACGCCCTTGAGGATCTGCAGCGGTCCGTCCTGTGTGTCCACTGCTACGTGGAGATTCTTAATTTCTAAAGTTGACACGTTAATCTTTTCTTTCGGTTCGTGCGCGGTGCGCAAATTCTTTTCTATTCGACGGTGATGTAGACGTGCTCGCCATCCACACGCACCGGGTAGGTCTTGATCGGCGCGGAGGCCGGTGGATTCATCGATTCGCCGCTATGGAGATCGAAGCTTGAGCCGTGCCGTGTGCATTCGATGGTATCGCCATCAACATCGCCTTGCGAGAGCTTGAAACGCCCGTGCGAACAGCGATCGTCGACGGCGAACCAGTTACCGCTATCAGAGTGGATAACGGCGAGTGCAAGCGGTAGTGGTTTGCCGGGTATCTCAATGGCCGTGGCCTGTACCGTTCCCGGTTCCACATCGCTCGTCTGGCACGCGAGGTACTCAGGCATTCTGCAATTCCAATGCGATGTCGAGTTCGGCTTCGATGGATTCCATCAACTTGTTCTGTACCGAGCTAACCCCGATCTGGTTGATGAGCTCCGCGAAGAAGCCACGCACGACCAAACGGCGTGCCTGATCCTCCGGAATTCCACGAGAGCGCAGGTAGAACAGCTGATTGTCGTCGAAGTAGGCCGTTGCTGACGCGTGGCCTGCCCCTTCAATTTCACCGGTCTCAATCTCGAGATTTGGTACCGAATCAGCACGCGATCCATCCGTAAGAATGAGGTTACGATTTTCTTCGTAAGTTTCCGTCCCCTCGGCTTCCTTGCGGATAACGACGTCGCCAATCCACACAACGTGTGCGTCCTCGCCTTGGAGGGCACCCTTGTATGTCGAATTCGACGTACAGTTTGGAACATTATGTTCCATCAGTAGTCGATTTTCGATGTGCTGGCCCTCATCGCAGTAGTAGGCGCCGAGCATGTTGAGGTCAGCTCCTTCGCCGGCGAAATCCGACGATGACGTCACGCGTACGAGATCACCGCCGAGGGTAACGACGATGTGCTTCAGCGATCCGTCACGACCAACCCGCATGCGGTGCGAGGCAACGTGTACGGCATCCTGATCCCAGTCCTGAATCGAGACGACAGTGAGGTTTGCGCCGTCGGCGACTTGTACTTCGACTCCCTGCGCTAACCTCGCTGAGCCGGTGTGGTTGAGAACGACGGTTGCTTTCGAGTGCAATTCCGCGCGAATCACTAGGTGCATTGCGGCGACGTCGGTCGAACCATCTCCCGTGATCGATACGGTTACTTCCTCATCTAGCTCAGTGTCCTTCGGAATCGTGAGAACATGAGCCTTTTTCACCGAATTCCACGCAAGGGCAGCCACGCGATCTTCTGGCGCAACAGTTTGGCCGACGCGATCGTCGTCTCGCGAAACAGTCTCGAACTCGGCCCCACCCGTCACTTCGATTGCTGGGGCTTGGCCGGCAACCTTGTCCACGAAGAACTCCTCCATACGCTCCACCGGGGTGAAACGCCAGATTTCTTCGGTTCCTTGAGGAACCGGATGGTCTGCCATATCAAAAGAACGGTTACGGTCCGCAAGGGATGAACCAGTTGTCTTAGTGTTTGTCATCTTTAACCGACGGATCCTTCCATCTGAAGTCCAATGAGGCGGTTGAGCTCGAGAGCGTACTCCATGGGGAGTTCACGGGCGATCGGCTCCACGAAACCGCGAACGATCATTGCATACGCTTCCGTTTCATCGATTCCCCGGCTCATCAAGTAGAAGAGCTGATCTGCCGAGACCTTCGAGACCGTGGCCTCGTGACCCATCTCGGCGTCCCCGACACGTACATCCACATACGGGTAGGTGTCTGAACGCGAAATAGTGTCGACCAGCAGGGCATCACAAAGAACGGAAGACTTGGCCTGCTTTGCGTTCTCGTTGACTTGGACGAGCCCGCGGTAAGAAGAGTGCCCACCGCCACGCGCAACGGATTTTGCCACAATATTCGAGTGCGTGTTCGGCGCATTGTGAATCATTTTCGCCCCGGTCTCCTGGTGCTGGCCCACGCTCGCGAATGCAATCGAAAGCGTTTCGCCACGAGCATGCTCACCCTGAAGATAAACGGCCGGATATTTCATGGTAACCTTCGAACCGATATTTCCATCGATCCATTCCATGAGTCCGCCTTCTTCAACCATGGCACGCTTCGTGACGAGGTTGTAGACGTTGTTCGACCAATTTTGAATGGTCGTGTAACGGACCTTGGCATCCTTCTTCACGAAAATCTCAACGTTTGCTGCGTGCAAAGAGTCCGAAGAATAAATCGGCGCAGTGCAACCCTCAACATAGTGGACAGACGATCCCTCGTCCGCGATGATCAGCGTGCGTTCGAACTGGCCCATGTTTTCCGTGTTAATGCGGAAGTATGCCTGGAGGGGGATTTCCACATGTACCCCGGGTGGCACGTACACAAACGAACCGCCTGACCATACAGCTGAGTTCAGTGAAGCAAACTTGTTGTCACCCAGCGGAATAGCGGTACCGAAATATTCTTTGACGATCTCCGGGTGCTCTTTGAGCCCGGTATCCATATCGAGGAAGATCACGCCCTGCTTTTCCAGATCTTCACGGATCTGGTGATAGACAACCTCCGACTCGTACTGAGCAGCCACGCCCGCAACTAGCCGCTGCTGCTCAGCTTCAGGGATACCAAGACGGTCATAAGTCGTCTTAATGTCTTCCGGCAGGTCGTCCCACGAAGTAGCAACCCGTTCGGTTGAACGGACGAAATACTTGATGTTGTCAAAATCAATGTCCGATAAGTCAGCGCCCCACGTGGGAAGAGGGCGACGTTCAAAGAGCTTGAGTGCTTTGAGACGCTTTTCCAGCATCCACTCAGGTTCGTCTTTGAGCGCAGAAATTCTGCGCACGACGTCCTCGCTCAGCCCCCGTTCAGCGGCCTCAGCTTCGGGATCTTTATCGTGCCACCCATACTGGTAATTGCCGATTGAGGCAATCGTTTCTTCCTGGGTCAAACCCTCGTTTGTACCCGGTGCAATTTGGGTCATCCTTTTCCTTCCAAGACTCCGCCCAAGGGCGGTGAAGCACGCTTTGGTTAGCGTGCAGTTTTACGCGAACGATGTCGCAAATTTCGGGGAATTCCTAGCGGAATGTTCGTGGTACATACGTGCCCACCGCTCGCAATCGTCGATAGACGCTGAATGGGAACGCCTAAGAGCCGCGCGAATGCCTCAGTTTCGGCTTCGCACAGTAAGGGATATTCCTCGGCGGTCTCGTGTATGGGGCAGTGACCCTGACAGATTTGAACTGACAGCGCCGAAGGCCCACCACGCCGTAGCGTAGCTACGTAACCGTCTCTACTAAGTGCGTCCGTTAGAGCAGCAGCACGCTCGGCAGGCGTATTTCCGGCGGCGTCAAGCACCGCTCCGTAACGCTGTTCCAAAGCGTGTGCACGCGCATGGATGAACTGTTCAAGCCCTTCCTCCCCCATCGAATCTCGAACGAATCCGAGAGCGTGTGATGCAAGTTCCGAATACCCTTCCCCTAGCTGGCTTTGCCCTTCGGCGGTTGCGACATAGAGCCGCGACGGCCGTCCGCGCCGAGCAGGGCCCTTGGCCGGACCATCGTACTCTTCGATGAATTCGTCTTTGACGAGAACACCAAGGTGCCTACGTACGGCCGCGGGTGTCAATACGAGGATTTTCGCAAGCTCACCGGCCGTGATCGGGCCACGTTCGACGATCAAGCGAAGGATCTGCTCGTAGGTTCCTTGATCATTACTCACTCACATCACCTCCCGCATTAAGAAACATCTTTCTTGCTTTAATCCATTTTATCAAGTCGACTATCTGAGGGTTCCCTAACCCTGAGCTGCATCTCGATACGAGCCGAAAACCTCTACTGGTCCGCGATTGGCAGGGCAATCTTTTCACAACAATCAAGTCCACGATTGAGGGCCACATTTACCGCCAAAATTCCGGTGACAAGCGTTGGGCTAGTCAGCTTTCCCGCCATCACTGCGTCAGTCACTCGGTCCAAGCCAAACCATTCGACAGCGATCTCGGCCTCTTCCGCTTCGCGCTTAAAGTCGCCTAACGGAGCGTGCTCGACATCCACCGCGAGGAAAATGCCGAGATCCTCATTCGACACCCCAGGCGAGGTCACAAAGTTAACGAGCCTAAACCATGTCGATGCACCGAAGTCAGTTTCTTCCCGTAGCTCACGGGCGGCAGTCAGGACCTCCGCTTCACCGTCTTGATCTCGTAGACCCGCCGGAATCTCCCACATGAGCCGGCGCGGAGCGTGGCGATATTGCCGAATGAGCAGAACATCCCATTCCTCCTCATCGTGGTCCGAAGGTTTGAGCGCTACTACCGCCACGGCGTCGTCGTGATCCATCCACTGCCGCCGCACGACGTCACCCGAGGCGAATTCGATTTCATCGTCATAGATCGTAAAAATCGGCCCTGCAAAGCGCTCGACACGTTCGGCTAAACGAACGTGATCTGGGACTGGGGTATCACAAAGTTCATACATCACCTTTCCACACTATCTGAAAACGGCCGCCGGATTAATTGCCGGTCTGTCATCAACACACACAGTGCCGTTGCGCTCAAAAGCAGCAGTGCGCCTATCATTGCCGCACCGAATGCGCTGGCGATACTCGCCCCTCCTCCAGCTAAAATGCGCTCGACAATCCATTCAACCGCCAAGCCCACGATAAATAGCGTAGGCAGCAAGGCCGTAGCGAGCCGAGCAATTCCTTGGAGCGCAGAACTTCCAAGTTGCCGACGAATCGCCGCGAGAACCAACACCCCACCGATACTCAAACCGATAGATAAACTCAGGCCAATCGCCACGAGAGTTTCCTGCCTCCCCGAAACACCAATGACGTAAGCACACCCCAATACGATGACGACGCTCGCCCAGCTCAGCGAATTGCACAGAATAACCAGCCCGGGCGCGTTTTGCGCATATAGGACACGCGCACCGTGATAAAGCAACGAAAAACCAATCAAACCTGGAGCCATCGCGCGCATCGCAGTGTCCAAACCTGAAATATCGCGCCCAAGTTCCAAGACGACTTTCGCCGGCTCAGCCAAGACAAAAAGTAACACCGCTGACAACGCCCCCATAGCGAAAACAAGGCGAGTCGACCGAGAGGTGAGAACCATCAAACGCTCGCCGCTTGCCGCCGACAACTGTGGAAACACCACCGTCGCAATCGGTACAGCAAGTACTGCATAAGGAACCATGAACATCGCGTAGGCGTAATTAAAAGCGGCATACGTACCTGTCCCACCCAGTCCGTTAGCTGTCACCATAATCACGACAATCGCAATTTGTTGAGCCAAAAGCGCAGCTAAGCCGGCAAACCCCAGACGCACAACTTCACGCCCCGCACCCTCGGGAAAGGTCAGCGTCGGGCGCAGCTTCGCATGGCGCCCGGCAATAAAAAGCTGAGGTAAAGAAAACACGGCCACGCCCGCCGTCGTACCCCAACCCAGCAGAGCAATCGCGCCCCAAGAAAGCGAACCAGGATCAACAAACGGGTCGGCTAGATTCGAATAGCCAAGGAAAGCCGCCGTAACAGCAACGGACGAAAGTAGCGGAGACAGCGCGGGAAGAACAAATTTTCCGTGGCTTTGCAAAATCCCAGTCGCCACCACCGATACTCCGTAAAGCGGGACCTGCACGGCAAAAATTCTTAGGAAAATAGTCGTCAACCAAAGGAGCTCTGGAGTGGCCTGGGGCAACAGAACCTTTGCCAGCGGAGCAGAAAAAATAACCAGCAACACGGCAACAGGGATTCCAATAAGAGCGATCCACGTCAAAAGTGCCGACGCCGTCTGATCGGCTTGTGCGTGCCGTCCTTTAGAAAGATAACGCGAAATCAACGGAATTATTGCGCCGGCAAGAGCTCCACCCGCGGCCACCTCGAACAGGACGTTAGGAACGGTATTCGCAGTGTCGTAGGCCGTAGCAACCTGGCCATCGGATAGCGCCCACGACTGCGCCAGCTTGCGCACCAAGCCCATCAGGCGCGACGCAAGCGTTAAAACGGCGACCATGCCTGCGGTGCCCGCCAAAACCTTTACAGGCCTCATGCGGGCCGCCCTAACGAATCAATGCTCCGCAACCATGGGGTCTGTTCGATAATGCGCGAAAAGGAAACTTTCTCCGAAACCACATTTAACGCAATGAGCACGGCTAAGATCGGGATTTTCGCTTTCTTCGGGTATTCGGTAAGTACGACTCCAAGGTGCGCGCCTAGGGCATTTGCACCGAGATCACCAAGCATCGTTCGCCCATGCAGATCTGGGCCAATACCAGCAAATGCCGCACCGGCGCTCGCACGAGCAAGTTGTGATCCCCATGCGGCCGGCACACCAGCGACAATCATAATTGCCTTTCGCGCGCGCCCGGGCCGCAGGTCCAAGAGATTAATCAGATTGGCACTCAGCGAAATCGTCACGGCATCCATGATCGTTTCGTAAACTTCACGATCTTTATAACTGGCTTGAATACCTGCGGCGATCAAGGATCCTGCGCCGATCGTCGCAATTTTCGCTAGTCCGCTCGAAACTCGGCCTTGGCGAAACTCACCGAGATGGCCCTTGAAGCCTTTCGCAGCTGTAGGGAAACTGTCTTCTAAATGGTCGTCCACATATCCGGCGATTGCGCCCGATACCGTGGCTACGATGGCCGCATTCCTTTCTTCTCCGGCAAACATGCTGCCTGCAAGCAATCCGGCGAATGCATCAAGCCCACCTACCAGTGACGTTCGATTTCCGGCAAAATTCGTGCGCTTCCAATTTGTGGGCTCGATTTTCGCGGCCGCTTTTTGCGCCAAGATCGAACCGGCGACTGCGGCAAGCCCGGATATCATCCTTCAGACTCTTCGGTCACTGCCTCTTCGCTTGTATCCTCGCTTTCAACTGGTTCGCCTTCTCCGTCAACCGGCTCAACGGTGCCCGCTTCTTCACCGTCGGCCGATTCGTCCGCCGGCTCAGCTGGCGGTGCCGCAGGTTCAACTGCACGCGCCTCAACTCGTTCACCAAGAACGCGCTGTGCGCCAGATTCAATGCCAAGGTGGATCAAACCATCGCGCAATTCGGTTGCCAACGCAATCGGGGCGTTAATCTGCCCCACGATGAGATCTATGGAGTCAACCGTTGACACTTCCGCAGCCATACCACGCATCTCATAAATCACATCCCCTTCTGATCCTCCAGCACCGGCTGCAACAGTTGGGCCCCGTGAGCCGAGCTCGATGATCAGAGAAACGTGTGTGCTGGTCGTATATTGTTGCTGCGCCTCAAGATCGGGATCTACCGTTTCGGAAGCCGCCGATGGAATATCCGGTGTAAGCACGAGCACAGCTGAAGCCGGCTCGACCATTGCATCTATCGACATCATCGGGGTGTCAGTTCCGGTCATCAAACCCGCTAGCGTGTCATGTTTGGCTACACCGTCTCGGGTGATCGCATTCACCGCTAGTGCCAAGACCTGATTTGTCTCGGCACCATCCTCCGCGCCCGGCACGTATTCCGTTATCTGGTCTGCGAAGGTTGACCTGAAGGAATTCTGGGAAGCTAGCGTCCACGTGTCCTTCAACGTTGCAACA
This sequence comes from Trueperella bonasi, assembly GCF_030811535.1. GTDB lineage: Bacteria > Actinomycetota > Actinomycetes > Actinomycetales > Actinomycetaceae > Trueperella > Trueperella bonasi. Next base: position 159,095 of record NZ_JAUSQX010000001.1, read on the forward strand.
CCGCTCACGCTTGCTCCGGCATCCTCAATTCGAGCCTGTACCGCGCTAACCTCCCTATCGGTCACTCCCGGAAGAACCACAAGGGAAATCGTCTGGCCCGATAGCGTGTCACCGATCAAAACGGGTGCAACATCTTCAAATGCCTGCTCTTGGTGACCTATTGCGCGTTCCAGCTCCTCATTTTGCGCCTTGAGTTCCATATTCGTCGTGCGCAGGTCAGAAACTTGGCTTTGCAGCACATTTCCAAGGGACTCTTGAAGTGGTCCGGCGCCCAAAATAATTCCAATAGCCAGCGCAAAAAACACCGAAATGAGTGAAACTAAGTGATACCTGAAATCAACCACAATGCCACCTTAAAATAAGTTCTTCATCCACAGTACGAAATCTGACCACCACACACGTACAAGATCGAACGTTATCTGCCCAACTTCCGTTGCTGAAATGGCAGCAAGAACGCCCAACAGCCCGGCTATGAGCAAGAATGCTATTTGCCAGTTCGAGATACGGGAGCGATACAGACGCGAAACACCGCGCGCATCCACCAGCTTCGATCCCACCTGAAGTCTTGTAAGGAATGTGGAAGCCATACCCTTGCGGCCCTTGTCGAGAAAATCAACCAAATTTGAGTGAGTTCCGACAGCGACGATCATTTCAGCTCCCCGCCCATCGGCCAAAAGCATCGCAATATCCTCCGAGGTGCCCGTTGCTGGAAAAATCTTATGCTCAACACCGAGATCCTCCACGCGCTTTTGCCCGGGGGCAGTACGATCGCGATAGGCATGGACCACGACTTCCGCGCCCGAGCGCAACGCCGCATCCGTGACCGAGTCCATGTCACCAATCACCATGTCAAGGTCATATCCGGCCTCGAGGATCGCATCAGCGCCCCCGTCGACCCCAACCATTATCGGCCTGTACTCCCGGATGTACGGTCCGAGTGTGCGCAGGTCCTCCTTATACTGATATCCGCGCACCACGATCAGCGCATGCCTGCCCTCAAACTTGGTGTCGACGTTGGGCAGTCCAGCCCCATCGAGAATCAGCTCCTGTTCCTTTTCCAGGTACTCCATCGTGTTATTTGCGAAGGCCTTAAGTTGAACTGCCATCCCATCGCGAGCGGCATGAAGATCCTCTTCGATCGTCTGGGCTGTTTGAAAAACCCCCTGGCTGATGAGGGTTTCTCCACGAAACACCTCACCCTCCTGCGTGATATTCAACTTTTGCCCCTCACGCACGTCCATGATCCCCGAACCCAGGTTATCTATGACGGGAATTCCCTCTTCGAGCAGGATTTGAGGACCAAGATTTGGGTAACGACCAGAGGTTGACTTAGCCGCATTCAAAACCGCTGCCGGGCGAATTTCTACGAGACTCTCGGCCGCAACCCGATCAATATCTTCATGATCGATAACGGCGATCTCACCAGGCTTCAGCCTCTTAACAAGATTTTTCGTACGCGAATCGACGCGGGCGACTCCTCCACGTGCGTCCGCGTCAGGCTCTACTTCACGGCGTCGACGACGAAATACCATTTCTTCATCATGGCACAATCGCAGTGCGAATTAGTTCAGCCGCATGGGTGCGTGCCGCTTGTGATTCCTCGTGCCCGGATAGCATACGCGCTAATTCAGAAACTCTGGCGTCCCCCGCAACAACCCGCACGTCAGTCGACGTCGTATCGCCATCGCTCTTCTTCGCAACGACCACGTGTTCGCCAGCATAGGCTGCTACCTGAGCCAAATGCGTCACAGTCAGTACCTGTGCTGACTTCGCCACTCTTGCTAGGCGTTCGCCCACTGAAAGCGCTGTTTTCCCACCGATTCCAGCGTCAACTTCATCGAAGATAAACGTGTGGTCTGGGCGCGGTTTGGCGTTGAGCGCCGTTTCGATCGCAAGCATAATTCGCGACATCTCACCACCCGAGGCCGATGTCGCCAACGGTAATTTGCTGGCGCCACGATGCGGCGAAAGAAGAAAAGCGACCTCGTCCATTCCGTGTGCGAGTGCCTCATTCGCACGAGTAAGGCTCACCGAGAATGTGGCATCTTTCATGGCTAAAGAGTGCAGCTCGCGCGTCACTTGCTCAGACAACTCATCCGCGGCCGCGCGTCGACGCTCCGTCAATATTAGAGCTGACTCCTCAAGCTCTTCGCGTGCACGCGCTACAGCATTTTCGAGGTCCTCAAGATGCTCGTCGGGAGAAGCCAACGAGGCCAGACGAGAATCTGCCAACTGACGAGTCTCCAGAATTTCTTCTATCGTCATTCCCAAGTCCCGTTGAATCTGCCTCAGCTCAGCACGTCGCTCGTGAATTCGATTCAGTTCCTCAGGATCAGCATTCAGCTCCCCGAGCTTAATCCCCAACACATTCGAGACATCCGAAGCAATAACGGCCGCATCTTTGAGTTGCCGGCCAAGGTCGGCAAGATCAAAGTCAGCATCCGATACCTGCAGGAGTAGCTGGCTCGCAGAATCGAGTGAGGCAAGAGCACCTGATTCATTTTCAAAGCCCTCAAGGCTGGAAATGGCCCCAGCCATCGCGGCACGCAAATCTTCAACATTTTCTAACTGCATTGCGCGTGCTTTGAGTTCATCTTCCTCGCCACGTTCAGGCTCAACTGCGTCGACGCGCTTAACGAGAGCTTCAAGCGCTAAGCGTTCGCTGGCAGCCTGTTTCATATCTGCTTGAAACTTCTCCAGCTCGTTGGTTGCGCTCCGTAAGCCCTCCCATGCCTTCCGATAGTTTTGACTGGCCTCAGCAATTGAGACACCGCCAAACGAATCGAGTGCCGCGCGCTGCATTCGCTCGGACCGAAGCTTGATCTGATCTGATTGCCCATGAACGGTTACCACGTGCTCCGCGATATCCGAGAGTACCGATATGGGCACGCTTTGGCCGCCTACGAAGGCCCGTGACCTACCTTTAGCCGGTACATGCCGAGCAATGATTATCGCCGCCATGTCGCCGTCGTTATCTACCGTTCCACCCGCATTTTCTACGATATCGACGACGGGTGAATCAGCTTGCACAACGAAAGTGCCTTCAACGATTGCACGTTCGGCCCCGCTACGAACACGTGCAGGATCGGCCTTCTGGCCCATGAGCAACGACAGCGAGGTCAGTGCCATCGTTTTTCCGGCACCAGTTTCGCCCGTGATTGCAGTCATACCGGCACAGAGGTTAAGCTCTGCCGATTCAATCACTCCAAGGTTGGAAATTCTTAGTTCTTCGATCACGGCGTACCTTTCGCACCGCGTCGCCACCCTTCAACGGGCAGATGGAATTTCTTTACCAGCCTGCCCGAGAATGGCGAATCGTTGAGCCGTGCCAAACGAGCTGGATGCTCCCCCTTGACGGCAACGATCCGAGAACCCGCGGGGGCCAAGACGCGGCGCCGACCATCAAGCCAGACCACGGCGTCGTCAGAGCGAATACCCACCTCGAGAGTCGAAGATTTACTCACAACCAGTGGGCGAGAAAAGAGCGCGTGGGCCGCAATAGGAGTCAAAATAAGCGCTTCAACATCGGGCCACACGATCGGGCCGCCAGCAGAAAAATTATAGGCAGTTGACCCCGTGGGGGTGGACAGTAAAACAGCGTCTGCTTTAAAAGACGAAAGCCCCCTACCATCGACGCCGATGTCTGTTTCAATCATTCGGGCGTTGGGACCTTTTTCAATCGAAGCTTCGTTCAACGCCCAACCGGTTTCTTTATGCCCGTCCGGATGAGTGACTGTAACATCGATCGTCAACCTCGAATCAACCGTCCAATCGCCTTCGATAATGGCATGAACGACGTCCAATAACGACGACGGCTCAGCTTCGGCTAGGAATCCGACATGCCCGAAATTTATTCCTAAGATGGGAGTCTCATAAGGCATCGCTATCTGCGCGGCTTTGAGAATAGTGCCATCCCCGCCAATCACGAGGATCAGATCGGTGCCATCGAGGTTAGAATCTTCGTCGACGTAAAAGACTTGCGCGCCGGCGGCTAGAAGGCGATCGAACGCAATCTGAGCTGATGTATTAGCCTCTTCTCGGCTCTCGTGGGTAAGAATCCCGACTCGCACTGTCAATATCGCCCCTTAACTTCGCGATCAAGTGACCCAGCTGGCCCTGTTGCTACAGCTTGTTCGATTGCACCAACTAAACTCTCGCCAATATCAGTTCCGCTCTCTTTTAGGTGCACGAAGTACTCAACGTTTCCCGCCGGCCCAGGAAGAGGCGAGGGAGCAACAGCCCGCACAGCTAAGCCAACATCGCGTGCACGTTCGCATACTTTTAAAACAGTTTTTACATGATCCCTTGGATCGCGCACCACTCCGCCCGCGCCTAGCTCAGCTTTACCAATTTCAAACTGAGGCTTAACCATCAGCAAAAAATCCGCTGCTTTCGAGGCAACCTTAGCTAACGTTGGAAGCACGAGCGTGAGCGATATGAACGATAGGTCGCCAACGACTAGGTCGGGTGAGGGTTGCACCGTATCCGGGGTCAAGTTTCGAACATTAGTTCTTTCCATAACGATCACCCGTGGATCTTCGCGCAATCTCCACGCGAGCTGCCCGTACCCGACGTCCACAGCCAATACTTGCGAGGCCCCACGGCGTAGTAACACATCGGTGAAGCCACCGGTGGACGCTCCTGCGTCAAGAGCACACACGCCCTCAATCGTAGGCGCCGCTTCGCCGAGGTATTCAATAGCCCCTACCAGCTTGTAGGCGCCGCGTGAAACATAGTCCTCACACGCTCCTTCTCTAACGACGAGCGCCTGCGCCGGGTTCATTTGCCTTGCTGGCTTGGTAACAACCATGCCGTCAAGCAAAACGTTTCCAGCGTTGATCAGTTCGGCTGCCTCAGCTCGCGAGCGTGCCAAATTGCGGCGAACAAGCTCGGAGTCGACGCGGATGAGCTTCGCCATTTACACCCGCGCCCGGTTGAGACGTGTGGAAAGTTCCTGGTGTACTTTTTCTAGATCGGCGATTTGATCTGCGCGTTGTTTTGCTGTTATTTTCGCGAGAGTTTGCGCCACGTCGATGCGCGCATGTTCCTCGCCGGGCGTGGGCACTTCAGACATCTCTAACCACCGTGAACTCGGGCAACCATTCAAACTGATCGCGGGCTGCGCCGTCGTCGATCTGCTGCCAAACCGCGCCGACCAGCGCCCGATAGGAGTTCAGGCTAAGCTCCGGGCTGACTAGTTCTTCGCCATCCACCGTAATCTTGTTTGGCTCCACCGTGACTCGATTTGCACCGCACTCCCAAGTGTTGTCTTGCTGGCGGACCTCCGGAATCGGAATGTTGAGATCAAGCATGTCCAAACCAAGATAGGTAGGCCGTTCATGATCCTGTGCCAGCATGATATCGCGCGCAGTGTTCACACCGGTAAGAACGTGTAAGGAAGGCAAATCGGCCGCGTTAGCACCGGCAATATCGGTGTCAAGACGGTCACCTACGCAAATCGGGCGTTGCGCGCCGGTTTCCTTCATTGCGAGTTGATACATGTCGGGCGCCGGCTTTCCTGATGCAAGCGGCTGAACACCCGTCGCATGTATCACTGCTGCCACCATCGAACCGCAACCCAGATGTTGCCCTCGCTCTAATGGAAGGGTTGCGTCAAGGTTGGTTGCCACGTAGAGCGCACCGGCGTTAATAGCTAGAGCTGCCTCGGACAGCTCACGCCAAGAAAGGTCCCTTGACAAACCTTGGAGCACGACGTCCGCCTTATCGTCAGCGGACGAAACGACTTCGAGATCCGCCTTCTCCAGCTCATAGAAAAGCCCTTCTGTACCAAGCGCCAAGACCTTTGATCCGGCCGGAACATGTTCTAACGCTTGAGCGACGGCAGTTCGCGAAGATGTGTAAATTTCATCCGATACCGCGGCAATACCGACAGACTCGAGCTTTTTAGCCACATTGGGTGGCGATGCCATTGAATTATTCGTGATGTACGCTGCCCTATTTCCGTTTACTTTGGCTGCCGCGATCCCTTCCGGCGCATTTTCAATGGGCAGCGAACCCCTATAGCACACACCGTCTAGGTCCAAGAAAAGGTAATCACTAGCTTCACTCAATGATCCGTCAATCGTAATCCGCATTGATATTCCAACCTATTCGCTGTCTAGTTCATCTTCGTCGTCAAATTCTTCGGCTAATTCGTCGTTCAAATCGTCGAGGTCTTCAACAGCTTCGCCTTCTTTGCGGTCAAGAGTTTCATCCTCAGGATCCACATTACCTTCTTCAACGATTTCTGATTCGATCTCGGCGGACTCATACTCGATCTCATCGGACTCTTCTTCGTTAGGGTTTTGGACTTCGGCAGGTTCATCTGGAATGTCATCAAGCACGTCATCAAGATCCACCATGATGTCTCCACCTTGATCTTGATAGAGCGGTTGCCAGACTTCTCGCAGCTCATTCGCTTCGTCGCCTCGGCCAAGTTCTTCTAGGCGTTCAGCTTTGATGAGTTGAACTCGCGCGGCAAGCTCTTCGGGCAAGTTTTCGATCAGAATTTTTCGCAGTGCCGCCAGCCCACCTTCTGAATCACCTGTTTCTGCGCGCGCACCAGAGGTTACAAGAGCGAGTTCGACTTGCGAAATAGCATTGAGCCTCTGGAGTGGGATACCTTCAATAAATCGGAGGGCTTTCTCGGGGCGGCCAAGTCCGCGTTCAGAATCGGCTTCAAGAGGCACGTGCGTGTAGTCATCGCTCATCCGACGATAGGTCCGCAGCTCGCGCAATGCCTCCGAGTATCTTTCTGTTGCGTATGCGGTTAGCCCAAGCGCCTCGCGTACGACGTCGATGCGCGCCGCACTTTGGAACGCAGCTTTGGCGTGTTGGTAAGCGACCTCCGGATCAATTTCAAGCATCTCACCTGCGTAAGCAAGGTGACGTGCTACTCGATCGGCGTTGTCTTTGTTAAGTGACCTCAGTTGCTTGCGTGCAGCCTTGTCCAGTGCGTCCGGCGTGATCGATTCGGGAATTTCCAGATGTGCATACGACGCCGTTTCACTCCGCTCTGTTACGAAACCTTCCGCTCTCTTGTGCCGCTGATCGTCCCTATGCTCATCGCGGTTCCAGTCTCCGGAGCGTCTGTCACGCCGATCGCTTCGATCCCACGATCCGCGACGATCATCACGACCTTGACCTCGGCTCCAGCTTCCGCCCCGATCATCACGACCTTGACCTCGGCTCCAGCTTCCGCCCCGATCCTCGCGACGGCCACCACGCCTATCGTCACGATCCCAAGATCCACGGCGGTCTCCCCGGGTACCGCCACGACTATCCCGGCGCTCCCAGCGCTTATCGTCACGATTCCAGTCTCCGGAGCGTCTGTCACGCCGATCGTTTCGATCCCACGATCCGCGACGATCATCACGTCCTTGACCTCGGCTCCAGCTTCCGCCCCGATCCTCGCGACGGCCACCACGCCTATCGTCACGATCCCAAGATCCACGACGGTCTCCCCGGCTACCGCCACGACTATCCCGGCGCTCCCCGCGCTTATCGTCACGATTCCAGGCACCACGATGATCACCCCGCCGATCGCTTCGATCCCACGATCCGCGACGATCATCACGACCTTGACCTCGGCTCCAACTTCCGCCCCGATCCTCGCGACGGCCACCACGCCTATCGTCACGATCCCACGATCCACGACGATCATCACGGCGATCACCGCGACCTGTGGGGCGAGAACTTTTTGATGCGGGCTTCCAACCAGAGGAGCTATCCTCGTTTTTACGCGAATTATCGAAACTTTCGTTATCTGACATAATTTCCTCTGTGTCGCCGCTATACATTTAGAAACCTTCTATTCATGGATAGCTTAGCCGATACGCTACCAACCTATGAAACAGGAAGGCTACGCCATCTTTCTGTCATACTATTTTCACAGCTTCCGAACTAACCAAATGGATTTTTATCAAAGCGGTACACAACCGGGGATTTCTGCGGGAAGCCCGAATTAAAATAGCTCAAACAGTTAACGAAGGTAAATAAAAAGCTAGTCTCCCTGCCATGACCGCAGTCGCTGGCGGGGAGACTAGCCTGTAAAAAATAATAGCGGCGGTGTCCTACTCTCCCACACCCTCTCGAGTGCAGTACCATCGGCGCTGGTGGGCTTAGCTTCCGGGTTCGGAATGGGACCGGGCGTGTCCCCACCGCTGTAGCCACCGCTAAAACTATATAAACTTTTCATTACCGGTCACGCTCTGGCATGTGTGTGGTGGTCCAGAATTGTATAGTGGATGCGTATTTTCTTGTATCTGTTTTTGTTAGTGGTTGGCCGATTAGTACCAGTCAGCTTAACCCATTACTAGGCTTACACGCCTGGCCTATCAACCCCATGGTCTATAGGGGGCCTACACAACAAAATGTTGACGGAAACGTTATCTTGGAGCAGGCTTCCCACTTAGATGCTTTCAGCGGTTATCCTTCCCGAACGTAGCTAACCAGCCATGCACCTGGCGGTACAACTGGCACACCAGTGGTTCGTCCGTCCCGGTCCTCTCGTACTAGGGACAGCCCTCCTCACGTTTCCAACGCGCGCAGCGGATAGGGACCGAACTGTCTCACGACGTTCTGAACCCAGCTCGCGTACCGCTTTAATGGGCGAACAGCCCAACCCTTGGGACCTACTCCAGCCCCAGGATGCGACGAGCCGACATCGAGGTGCCAAACCATGCCGTCGATATGAACTCTTGGGCAGGATCAGCCTGTTATCCCCGGGGTACCTTTTATCCGTTGAGCGACGGCGCTTCCACAAGCCACCGCCGGATCACTAGTTCCAACTTTCGTTCCTGCTCGACCTGTCAGTCTCACAGTCAAGCTCCCTTGTGCACTTACACTCAACACCTGATGACCAACCAGGCTGAGGGAACCTTTGAGCGCCTCCGTTACCATTTAGGAGGCAACCGCCCCAGTTAAACTACCCACCAGGCACTGTCCCTGAACCAGATCATGGTCCAAGGTTAGACATTCAGCACGACCAGAGTGGTATTTCACCAATGACTCCACCACAACTAGCGTCATGGCTTCACAGTCTCCCACCTATCCTACACAAGCCGTACCGAACACCAATACCAAGCTATAGTAAAGGTCCCGGGGTCTTTCCGTCCTGCTGCGCGTAACGAGCATCTTTACTCGTAATGCAATTTCACCGAGTTCGCGGTTGAGACAGCGGAGAAGTCGTTACGCCATTCGTGCAGGTCGGAACTTACCCGACAAGGAATTTCGCTACCTTAGGATGGTTATAGTTACCACCGCCGTTTACTGGGGCTTAAATTCTTAGCTTCACAAACACAGTTTGTTAACCAATCCTCTTAACCTTCCAGCACCGGGCAGGCGTCAGTCTGTATACCTCCACTTACGTGTTCGCACAGACCTATGTTTTTGATAAACAGTCGCTTCTCCCTGGTTTCTGCGGCCATCACCCCTAACACGCACAGTGTTTCAAGGATCAGGCCCCCCTTCTTCCGAAGTTACGGGGGCATTTTGCCGAGTTCCTTAACCACGATTCTCTCGAACTCCTTAGTATACTCTACCCAACTACCTGTGTCGGTTTCGGGTACGGGCGGCTAGAACCTCACGTCGAGGCTTTTCTTGGCAGCACAGGATCACCCTACTTCCCACAAAACTGTGGTCATCATCCAGCCTCACCCATCATGCTTCCCGGATTTACCTAGGAAACGAGCTGCGCTGTTAAACGTGGCAAGCCATTAGCCACGCGGAAGCTACCACTCTGCGTCACCCCTGTTAACACGCTTGCCTACAACAAGATCAGGTCCCACGCTCCCCACCACAACAACCCGAAGGCCACTGCAATGGTTTGGATGGTTAGTATCCCCTGCTTCAGCACGGACGGTTCTTCGCCGGTACCAGAATAACAACTGGTTACCCATCGACTACGCCTGTCGGCCTCGCCTTAGGACCCGACTAACCCAGGGCGGAACAACCTGGCCCTGGAACCCTTAGTCATACGGAGGACGGGATTCTCACCCGTCAATCGCTACTCATGCCTGAATTCTCACTCGCACACAATCCACAACCAATCACTTGACTGCTTCACCTCATGCACGACGCTCCCCTACCCAACAAAAACTGTTGCCACGGTTTCGGCGGTGTACTTAGCCCCGCTACATTATCGGCGCGAAATCACTTGACCAGTGAGCTATTACGCACTCTTTCAAGGATGGCTGCTTCTAAGCCAACCTCCTGGTTGTCACAGCAACTCCACATCCTTTCCCACTTAGCACACCCTTAGGGGCCTTAACCGATGATCTGGGCTGTTTCCCTCTCGACAACGAAGCTTATCCCTCGCAGTCTCACTGCCACGCACAACTTAAACCAGCATTCGGAGTTTGGCTGATCTCAGTACCCGAATAAGGGCCATCAACCATCCAGTCGCTCTACCACCAGCAAGCACACGCAACGCTGCACCTAAATGCATTTCGGGGAGAACCAGCTATCACGAAGTTTGATTGGCCTTTCACCCCTACCCACAAGTCATCCCCTCCATTTTCAACTGAAGTGGGTTCGGACCTCCACACGCTCTTACACGTGCTTCACCCTGCCCATGGGTAGATCACCTCGCTTCGGGTCTAGAACATGCAACTACAACGCCCATTTAAGACTCGCTTTCGCTACGACTACCCCACACGGGTTAACCTCGCCACACATCCTAACTCTCAGGCTCATTCTTCAAAAGGCACGCCATCACCCCCACCAAAGAGGCTCTGACGGATTGTAAGCGCCCGGTTTCAGGTACTATTTCACTCCCCTCCCGGGGTACTTTTCACCATTCCCTCACGGTACTATCCACTATCGGTCACACGGAGTATTTAGGCTTACACAGTGGTCTGTGCAGATTCACACGAGATTTCACGAGCCCCGTGCTACTCGGGAACACCACCAAAAGACAACAAGATTTCAGCTACCCGACTATCACGGTCTACGGTCTAGCTTCCCAACTAGTTCACCTATCCCACTGTTTTATCACTTTCTTCCACCCCGCCGGAGGCAGACAGCAGCTCCCACAACCCCGAATGCGCAACGTCCGACGACTATCACACACACCCGGTTTAACCTCATCCGCTTTCGCTCGCCACTACTCACAGAATATCTCTTCCTGGAGGTACTAAGATGTTTCACTTCCCCCCGTTACCCCCACCACCCTATACATTCAGATGATGGTAACCAAAAACAACTTTGGCCAGGTTCCCCCATTCGGAAACCCTCGGATCACAGCTCGTATGCCAACTCCCCGAGGAATATCGCAGGCTACAACGTCCTTCATCGGCTCCGCGTACCAAGGCATCCACCGAACGCCCTAAAACACTTACAAAAACCAAAAGATGCTCGCATCCACTATACAATTCTCAACCACCACACCACCCACACACAACAACACAAACCATGTCATTGCACATGAGAAGCACCAGGTGTTACCCCACACCCCAACAGCATGCCAGCCAATCACATTGCATCCACTAAAAACCACACTCACCACCAGACAACACGCCTGATGACACCCCACACACAACACACAAACGCATCATGCGCAAGAAACAGTGGCTCCCTAGAAAGGAGGTGATCCAGCCGCACCTTCCGGTACGGCTACCTTGTTACGACTTCGTCCCAATCGCCAATCCCACCTTCGACCGCTCCCCCCAAAAGGTTAGGCCACGGGCTTCGGGTGTTACCAACTTTCGTGACGTGACGGGCGGTGTGTACAAGGCCCGAGAACGTATTCACCGCAGCGTTGCTGATCTGCGATTACTAGCGACTCCGACTTCATGAGGTCGAGTTGCAGACCCCAATCCGAACTGAGACAGACTTTAAGTGATTAGCTCACCCTCACAGGCTCGCAACACTCTGTACCTGCCATTGTAGCATGCGTGAAGCCCAAGACATAAGGGGCATGATGATTTGACGTCATCCCCACCTTCCTCCGAGTTAACCCCGGCAGTCTCTTGTGAGTCCCCAACCAAATGCTGGCAACACAAGACAAGGGTTGCGCTCGTTGCGGGACTTAACCCAACATCTCACGACACGAGCTGACGACAACCATGCACCACCTGTACACCACCCCGAAGGCTGCGCCATCTCTGACACATCGCAGTGTATGTCAAGCCTTGGTAAGGTTCTTCGCGTTGCATCGAATTAATCCGCATGCTCCGCCGCTTGTGCGGGCCCCCGTCAATTCCTTTGAGTTTTAGCCTTGCGGCCGTACTCCCCAGGCGGGGCACTTAATGCGTTAGCTACGGCGCAGAACCCATGGAAAGGCCCCACACCTAGTGCCCAACGTTTACAGCATGGACTACCAGGGTATCTAATCCTGTTCGCTACCCACGCTTTCGCTCCTCAGCGTCAGTGGTGGCCCAGTAACCTGCCTTCGCCATCGGTGTTCCCCCTGATATCTGCGCATTCCACCGCTACACCAGGAATTCCAATTACCCCTACCACACTCAAGTCTGCCCGTACCCACTGCAATCCCAAAGTTAAGCCCCAGGTTTTCACAGCAGGCGCAACAAACCGCCTACGAGCCCTTTACGCCCAATAATTCCGGACAACGCTCGCACCCTACGTATTACCGCGGCTGCTGGCACGTAGTTAGCCGGTGCTTCTTCTGCACATACCGTCACAAAAATGCTTCTTCTGTACTGAAAGGAGTTTACAACCCGAAAGCCTTCATCCCCCACGCGGCGTCGCTGCATCAGACTTCCGTCCATTGTGCAATATTCCCCACTGCTGCCTCCCGTAGGAGTCTGGGCCGTATCTCAGTCCCAATGTGGCCGGTCACCCTCTCAGGCCGGCTACCCGTCAAAGCCTTGGTAGGCCATCACCCCACCAACAAGCTGATAGGCCGTGAGCCCATCCCCCACCAGAAAAACCCTTTCCAACCCCCACCATGCGGCAAGAGCAGAATATTCAGTATTAGACCCAGTTTCCCAAGCTTATCCCAAAGAAGAGGGCAGGTTACTCACGTATTACTCACCCGTTCGCCACTAATCCACCCAAACAAAAGTAAGAGCTTCATCGTTCGACTTGCATGTGTTAAGCACGCCGCCAGCGTTCGTCCTGAGCCAGGATCAAACTCTCCACAAAAAAACCAGAAACCCAAAAAAGGGCAACCAATTCCATACAGAAAGCCCGAAAACAGACTCACAAAAAATACCAAAACAAACTGGCAAAAAACATCACAACCAACACCCCACCAAAAAAAGCAAGACACCAGCCATGACACAACACTGGCCAACCAGAAAAACCCAGCCAACCAGAAAAAAATACAACATAAAAAGCTGACACACTATTGAGACATCAAACAACACACCCACATTCGAAAAAACTCGAATTTTCCGAGCAGTTCCGAAGGGAGGGACTTTCTATTATAAAGTCCTTGCCGCCAATTGTCAAAGACCGCGGATCGATCCTTTTTAGAGCGCACCGCACCCCAAATTAAATCTCTAGGGTTTCGTTAGCACTCCTTGGCAACGGATATTTACTTTACGCACTTCAGCCACGCGCGTCAACTTACGCGACGGTGTTGCTGGTCACAGCAACCTTTCGATGCGATATCAACGATCGCAAACTAGCGCACATGCACCACGGACATGTTTTTCCGGCCTTTACGAACCAAGACGACTTCGCCAGCCAGAACGTCCTCACGTAGCAACTGCCTATCCTCGTCCTCGACCTTCACATTGTTGATATAAATTCCGCCCGAGGAAATCGTACGCCGTGCGGCCCCGCGCCCCTTCTCTAAGCCAAGCTTCACCAAAACGTCTTGCACGTCGTCGCCGAGCGAGGCTTGTGCACTCGGAAGTTCCGCGATTGCATCCCCAAGAGTCAGCTCGTCAAGCCCAAAGGGCTCAGCCCCACCAAACAGAACCGCAGAGGCCTGTTTCACACGCTCGGTTGCTTCTGCCCCATGAACCCACGTCGTTACTTCTTCAGCGAGCCTACGCTGTGCCTCGCGCAGATGTGGCCTTTCCTTCACCTGCTCCTCGAGCAACATAATTTCTTCTTGGGGTAGGAAAGTAAAAACCTTCAGCATGCGAACGACGTCCTCGTCGGCGGTGTTCAACCAGAACTGATAAAACTTGTATGGGCTGAGCATATCGGGGTTGAGCCAGATTGCCCCGCCCTCCGTCTTACCGAACTTAGATCCGTCCGACTTCGTAATCAAAGGATTAGTCAGGACGTGGACGGATTCACCCTCAACCTTGTGAATAAGGTCCATGCCACCAACGAGATTTCCCCACTGATCATTGCCACCCACCTCAAGGATGCACTCATACCGACGGAACAACTCGAGGTAATCGTTGGCTTGCAAAATCTGATAGGAAAATTCCGTGTAGGAAATTCCCTCCTCGGATTCGAGGCGCCGCTTCACGATGTCCTTATTCAACATCGTGCCCATCCTGAAGTGTTTACCAAGGTCACGCAGCAGATCAATCGCGGAAAGTTCGGAGGTCCAGTCTAAATTATTGACGGTACGCGCGGCGTTCGGCCCCTCGAAATCAAGCAGTGACTCCAGCTGGTTCTTCAACGAGACCGACCACTGCGCCACCGTTTCCTTCGTGTTCAAGGTCCGCTCCCCCTTGTCGCGAGGATCACCGATCAAGCCGGTTGCACCCCCAACAAGCACAAGCGGATTATGGCCAGCAAGCTGGAGATGGCGCATGACCTTCACCGCAACCAAATGTCCGTGATGGAGAGAGGGAGCAGTCGGATCAAAACCGCAATAGAACGTGATCGGCCCCTCGGCAAGAGCTGCGCGCAGCTTATCGATATCCGAGTGCTGGGCGACCAGGCCGCGCCATTCAAGTTCTTTGAGGACGTCACTCACGTCTCATCCCTTCTACTACCTCGTGCTCGCCTCGAGCACGCTCACATTCTGCCCTATCCCGCGAACAAATCAGAATTTATTTCGCCTCAACACGTGAGCCAGTGAAATCTCGCAGCTCAGTTACCGCTGCACTCGCAGCCACCGACTGCTCACGGACTCGATCCGGAGCGGTTCCCCCTCGTCCCGAACGCGCCGCGACAGATCCCTCAACAGTCAGCACATTGCGTACTTCTGGTAGTAACCGTTCGTCAATTTCCTGCAGCTCTACGTCTGTGAGGTCCCACAGCTCCTTGCCCTGTTTCTCGCACTCGGCAACGCACGCCCCTGAAATCTCGTGGGCTTCACGGAATGGCACACCTTGGCGCACGAGCCATTCGGCAATATCAGTTGCAAGTGAGAATCCCTGCGGAGCTAGCTCAGCCATCCGTTCGTAATTCATTACCATCGTGTCAATCATGCCGGAAACCGCCGGAAGCAACACGTCTAACGTGTCAATTTGATCAAATACCGGCTCCTTGTCTTCCTGTAAGTCCCGGTCATATGCCAACGGCAAGCCCTTAAGCATCGTGAGCAGGCCCGTAAGATTCCCGATCAACCGGCCGGCCTTACCACGAGCGAGCTCAGCAACATCAGGGTTTTTCTTCTGCGGCATGATGGACGAGCCAGTAGAAAACGCATCGTCAAGAGTGACGAAAGAAAACTCCTTCGTGTTCCACATAATAATTTCCTCGGAAATCCTAGAAAGGTCAACCCCGATTTGGGCCATGATCCACGCAAATTCAGCAACTAGGTCACGCGAGGAGGTTCCATCAATTGAGTTCCACACCGACGTCGTAAAGCCTAGGTCTTCCGCTACCAGCTGCGGATCCATGCCCAACGTATTGCCTGCCAGCGCGCCGGATCCATAAGGACTTTCAGCGAGCCGCCTGTCTAGGTCAACCAAGCGTTCGACGTCGCGAATCATCGGCCACGCGTGCGCGAGGAAATGATGCGCCACAAGAACCGGCTGAGCGTGTTGCAGGTGCGTACGCCCGGGCATGATTGCATTTCCGGCTCGATCAGCTTGAGAAAGGAGGGCGTCGACGACGTCGAGCAGCTTACCGCCGATGATCCGTGACTGATCACGCAAGTACATACGAATGAGGGTGGCAATCTGGTCGTTGCGTGAGCGCCCGGCTCGGAGTTTTCCACCTAGAGTTACGCCCGCGTGCTCAAGTATTCCGCGCTCTAAAGCGGTGTGTACATCTTCGTCGTCTGGGCTTGGGGCAAACGTGCCGCTCACGACGTCGTCGTCCAGCTTCTCGAGAGCTGCGAGCATATCCGTCAGCTCGTCGTCACTCAGCAAGCCCGCAGCTTTCAAAGCGCGCGCGTGCGCACGTGAGCCGGCGATGTCATAGCGCGCCAAACGCCAATCGAAATGGGTAGAACGAGAAAGTTCCGTCAGGGCGTCGGCAGGCTGGCCACTAAAGCGCCCACCCCACAGTGCAACATGGTCCATAACCTCGATTGTGCCAAACTATTGGCCCGCACGGAAAATGCGTCCGCGCATGTAGACTTTGCACAAGAACGCAAAGGAGAATTTATGAAGGTAATTGTTGCCGGCGGCGCCGGGTACATCGGATCCCATACCGTCGTAGAACTCGTGGCAGCCGGGCACGAACCGATAATCGTTGATAATTTTTCTAATGCGAAAGAAAAGGTAATCGACCGGCTCGAGGAAATTACCGAAACTCAACTCACGTGGTACAAGGCGGATCTAACAGACCAGGACACCACACGAGCTATTTTCGAGAAGGAGGAGCCGTCAGCGGTCATTCATTTCGCCGGGTACAAGGCCGTGGGCGAATCCGTTGAAAAGCCGATCGATTACTACGAAAACAATCTGAACACGACCTTCTCAATTGCGAAAGCCATGGTCGCAACCGGCTGTCAAACCATCGTTTTCTCATCGTCTGCAACGGTTTATGGCGACGCCGACCTGCCGCTAACAGAAAACGAACCGTATCTCGATTCTCTATCCCCCTACGGATATACGAAGGTGGCAGGCGAACGCATTCTCACCGACATCGCACACGCGCACGGGCTCAAAGTTGGCCTTCTTCGATACTTCAACCCAGTTGGTGCTCACGAATCGGGCCGCATCGGCGAAAACCCATTGGGCAGGCCGAATAATCTCATGCCTGCGGTTGCCAAGGTCGCGGCTGGCAGGCAGGAAAAGTTGCTGATTTTCGGTGACGATTACCCCACTCCAGACGGATCTGCAGTTCGTGACTATCTACACGTGACTGATCTAGCGAAAGCACACGTAACTGCGCTTGAAAAGCTGGCGGATAAAAACTGGAATGTCAAGATCTGGAATTTGGGAACCGGCACGGGAACCTCCGTTTTCGAGCTCGTTAGCGCTTTTGAGAAAGCTTGCGGATTCGAGCTGCCAAAGGAAGTGGCACCCCGGCGGGCCGGAGATCGCGCAGAGGTGTATGCCGAACCGACTCTTGCGCGTGAAGAGCTTGGCTGGAGCACCAAACTCACAATCGAAGATATGTGCGCCGACACCTGGCGCTGGCAATCGGCAAATCCCGACGGTTACCCAGATGGCAATGCTGATTCAACGCCTGCCACGATTTAACTAACGACCGCTTGGAGAAATCTTCTTATGCGTAAACTGTACGGACGCTCTTTGCTAAAAGAGGCTGACTTTACCCCCGGTGAGTGGGAATTCCTCATTGAACTGGCTGCGCGTTTAAAGCGTGAACGTCAAGCTGGCAACGAAGTGAAGTACCTCGACGGCAAAACTATTGCTCTGATCTTCGAAAAGACATCTACCCGCACCCGAACGGCTTTCGAGGTTGCCGCGTATCATCAGGGAGCCAATGTGACGATGCTTGACGGAACGACGTCGCAAATCGGCCACAAGGAGTCCTATGCCGACACTGCGGCCGTACTCGGGCGCTTCTACGATGCGATCCAGTTCCGCGGCACTTCACAGGCGGGCGTGGAAACGCTGGCCAGGTGGGCAGGAGTTCCGGTGTATAACGGGCTCACGGATGACTGGCATCCTACCCAAATGCTTGCGGACGCCCTGACAATTAAGGAGCATGTGAACAAGCCGTTTGCCGACGTCGTACACGTTTACGTGGGTGATGCTCGGTTCAATACGGGCCGTTCCCTCCTGGTTTCATCGGCAATGCTCGGCATGGATGTACGGATCGTCGCACCACAGGCTTATCAGCCTGACAATCAAGCGCGGGCGATTGCAGAAAAGTTCGCACAAGAAACTGGTGCGCGCATCACGATCACCGACGAGCTTTCTGCGGTAGCGGGGGCCGATGTGATCTCAACGGATGTCTGGGTATCTATGGGTGAATCAAAAGACGTGTGGAACGAACGGGTTGATGCTCTGCGACCCTATCAAGTCAATGCCGAACTCATGGCTGCCACGGGAAATACCGAGGCGATCTTTATGCACTGCCTGCCAGCCTTCCACGATCTGAACACATCGGTGGGCCGAGAAGTTTATGACGCAACTGGCATGGACGCCCTTGAAGTGACTGACGAAGTTTTCAGCTCCGCCCAATCGGTTGTGTTTGACCAAGCCGAGAACCGCATGCACACAATCAAGGCAGTAATGGTTGCAACGTTGAGCGAAGATTAATTTGATAACTAAACTTCTTGACCGCAATCCGGTCACGCGGTTAATTCTGCCCATTTACTTACCTTCGCTAATTTTCGCATCCGGTGCAGGGGCCGTAGTGCCCGTACTCGCGATCGCGGCTCTCAGCATCGGATTCGATGAGGCAGGATCATCCGCAGCAGTTGGCACCTTCGGATTTATTGCCATCCTTGTATCCCCGATACTCGGCTGGATCATCTCCAAAATTGGTGATCGCGCCGCCCTAATTACTGGCTCATTCATCGCTGGTGGATCGATGGCCGGTTTTTTGTGGACGCTAAAATTCCCGGGCACATCTGCGGCTCAAGTTGTCTTCGTGCTATCGATCATCGCCCTGTCCGTCGGCGCGAATACGTGGTCTCTTGCCCGGCAGGCCTACGTGGCTGAGGCGGTGCCAGCTACGTGGCGAGCACGTGGGTTAGCCACACTCGGCGGAATGCTCCGGATTGGCCAGCTGGTGGGGCCGCTCTTCGCCACTGCGCTTCTTGCGGTGTGGGCGCTGTGTTCGGTGTTCATTTTTAACCTGGTACTGATCGCGCTAGCGCTGGGCCTCATCGTTGCTTACGTTTTACCAGACCCACAAAACACGGGGCAAAAGCAGGATGCATACGCTTTTACACCACAGAAGCTCCGCCAAGATCAGCGCGGAAAAAGTTCTCCAGCACAAGTGTCTGGACGCTCTAGCGAGGTTGAACAGCGTTCGAAACTATCAACATTTATTTTGGGGATCGGACTGAACTGCTTGAATGTGCTGCGCGCGAACCGGAACGTGATCGTGCCGCTGTGGGGCACATTTCAGGGCTACGATCTAACATTCGTCACCGCTACTTTCGCGGTGACGGCGCTTTTTGACACGGTAATGTTCGTTGTTTCTGGATCGGTGATGGATCGGCGTGGTCGCCACTGGGCGCTCCTGCCATCTCTCATTTTTATGCCGCTTGGAATAGCGATCATGATTGTTTTTACTACTTCGGCAGGCTTCGTGATCGGGGCTGCCATACTTGGTTTCGGTAATGGTTTTGGCGCAGGAATTGTGATGACTGCCGGAGCTGACCTTTCACCCTCGAAAAATCGCGCACGGTTCTTAGGACTTTGGCAGTCGATTGTTGCCATTGGAACGGCAGCCGGCCCGTTCGTAATTTCTGGCATGACCACGCTCATCGATCTGCGAGCGGGCCTGTGGGCCACGGTAGCAATCGGAATCTTTGGCCTCGCTTGGTCCGCTGTATTAATGCCGGTCGCTTACCGGAGGCTCGGAAGGGATCTGCGCGGCAATCTTTTATAGGCTTTTGCAGGCGGGCAGCCATTTGTTGGGAGTTTCGAGCTCAGCGCCACCAAAACGGCCGAGTTCCCGATTTTTCCCAACAAATGGCCCTCACACAGTCATGCAAGTAGCCAAGCGCCTAGTCACCCTGTGAAAGATTCAGCTTTGGCATAGCCTCTCCCTTGCCGAACTTCATGTCACGCGCGGCGGCAAGCTTCGAGGTCAGGCCCGTTAGCTCAATAAAGCCGCGAGCATGCGACTGGTCGAAGGTGTCGCCTGCATCGTAGGTGGCAAGGTTGAAATCGTAGAGCGAGGTATCGGAACGCCGACCGGTCACCTCTGCACGGCCACCATGTAAGGTCATCCGGATTTCTCCCGACACGTATTCCTGGGTGTCGAGGATGAAAGCATCAAGTGAACGCTTGAGCGGCGAGAACCACTGCCCTTCATAAACCAGCTCGGACCACCGAAGCGATACGCGTTGCTTGAAGCGCGCCTGCTCACGATCCATGGTGACGCGCTCGAGTTCCTTGTGCGCGGCCATCAAAGCCATCGCCCCCGGAGCCTCATAAATTTCGCGCGATTTGATGCCCACCATACGGTCTTCAACGATGTCGATCCGGCCAATTCCTTGCGCACCAGCGCGGCGATTCATTTCTTCGATGGCCTGGAGCGGGGTGACATCCTTGCCGTCGATTTTTACAGGAATACCCTTGTCGAACACGATGTGGACCTCATCCGGTAGCGGAGGATAGGCGGGGTCATCAGTGTATGAATAGACGTCCTTCGTCGGAGCATTCCACAGATCTTCCAAATAACCGGTTTCGATGGCGCGGCCCCACACGTTTTGGTCGATCGAAAATGGATTGGATTTGGTGGTTTCAATCGGCAAATCGTGCTTTTCCGCGTACGAGATCGCAAATTCTCGCGTCAGTGCCAGATCACGAACGGGTGATAGACACTTCAAATCCGGGCCCAGTGCGGTAATACCGTTTTCAAAACGCACCTGATCGTTGCCCTTACCGGTACACCCGTGTGCCACTACCGATCCGCCAAATTGGCGGGCTGCCGTCACAAGATGCTTAACGATCACGGGGCGTGATAACGCGGAAACCAGCGGGTATGCATCCATGTACAGGCCGTTGGCTTGCAGATCGAGCATGCAGTATTCCTCGGCGAATTCATCACGTGCATCGGCAACGTATGATTCAACCGCACCGCAGTCCAGTGCGCGCTGCCGGATGACTTCCAAATCTTCGCCGCCCTGGCCAACATCGACGGCAACAGTGACAACTTCCGCACCGGTTTGCTCCCCAATCCAGCCGATTGCCACGGAGGTATCTAGGCCTCCCGAATATGCGAGTACTACGCGATCTTTTGCCATGATTCTTCCTTTATTTTAGTTGTTTGAGGGTTGGGCTTGAGCGATGTTGATCAGGTCGTTCAACAAATCTTTGGCCCGCTCATTGTTCTCGGTAATAACTAGTACGGTGTCATCTCCCGCAATGCATCCGAGCACTCCGCGAAGTAGCGCCCGGTCGAGTGCGGATGCTAATAATTGCGCAGCTCCTGGCGGTGTTCGTAACACAAGCTGGTTTTGTGCGGCTTGAGCTGAGACCATAACCTCGCGCGCCCACCTATTCAAATTCGCGTCCGCTCCAGTTTCGCGTTCTCCGCCGATCCCTGGAGCAGGAATCCAATAGGCGCGTTTGCCATCGGCGCTCGGTACTTTTCGTGCCTGTAATTCGTCAAGATCCCTCGACAGAGTCGCTTGCGTGACGGCAATGCCTTCGTCCGCAAGGATTTGCCTAAGCTCATCTTGAGACGTTACTACGCGCGATTCAACGATTGTTGCGATGCGCGAAAGGCGCGCGGCACGGGTTGATATCGTACTCATGTTAACTGCCCCATCACATCAATAAAGGGTTGTAACTCTTCGCGCGTGATGATCAGTGGCGGTGTCAATCTTAACGTTTGTGGATTGGGTGCGTTGACGATGAAGCCGCGGCGCAGTAACTCGCTCTGAAGATTGCCAGCATCTTTGACGGCGACGCCGATGAGCAAGCCGGATCCCCTAGTTTCGTAACCGATGAGTTCGAGTTCGCTGCGCAACCACTGACCGGTTGCGCTCACGTGTTCGAGAAGTTCACTAACTTCTTCAATTACGGCGCCCGCGGCGGCGGTTGCGAGTGGGTTGCCGCCAAAGGTTGTTCCGTGGGTTCCTGGGCTCATGACGCGCCCGCCTTTTTCAATGCCGATCACTGCGCCGATCGGCACTCCACCGCCTAGCCCTTTTGCCAGGCAGATCAGATCCGCTTTAACGACGTCGGAGTGCGCGAACCAGCGGCCGGTTCGGCCCATTCCTGTTTGCACCTCGTCGATAACGAGCAATGCGTTGTACCGATCAGCCAAGCCGCGTGCGCGTCGCAGGAAGTCTTCGGAAACGGGCCGTACGCCGGCTTCGCCTTGGATTGGTTCTACGAAGATTGCGGCGACGTCGGCCTCGGTTGCCGCATCGAGAGCCTCGATGGTGGGCTCGATGAAAAGTACGTTCGATGGCAGGGGTTCAAATGGTTCGCGGATCGCCGGCTTATGGGTTATTGAGAGCGCGCCGAGGGTGCGCCCATGAAAGCCTTCTTTGAGCGCAATAATTTTTCCGCCCGGTTTGTGCATCCTGGCAATTTTCAGAGCCGCCTCGTTTGCTTCAGTTCCGGAGTTGCAGAAAAATACGCGCGC
Source organism: Trueperella bonasi (assembly GCF_030811535.1). Lineage (GTDB taxonomy): Bacteria > Actinomycetota > Actinomycetes > Actinomycetales > Actinomycetaceae > Trueperella > Trueperella bonasi. Next base: position 181,613 of record NZ_JAUSQX010000001.1, read on the forward strand.
TGAAGCGCCAACATACCCTTCGGTTGATAGGGCGTCTTGTAGCTTTCCGGCAAGTTTGAGTTGTGGCACTGTGGCAAAAAAGTTCGACGTGTGAGTTACCTTCTTTGCCTGCTCCGTCAGTGTTTTCACTATCGCGGGGTGCCCGTATCCTAGTGAATTGACGGCGATCCCAGCCAGTAGGTCTAGGTATTTCTTGCCGTCGGTATCCCACAGGTATACGCCTTCACCACGTTCGATAACGAGTTGGGGTTCGCCAAAGGCATTCATCATTGTTTGGCGGTAGAGGTCTGAATAGTTCATTTCGTTTCCCCTTTTTCTGTTCCCGAGACCTTATCGCTATCCGAGCGGTGTGGTTGCCGATCGGCTGTGCGGGTCACCTGTGTGCCGATTCCAGCATTGGTGAAGATTTCGAGCAGCATGGAGTGGGCCATTCGCCCGTCGATGACGTGTGCTTTGGGTACCCCGTTGTTAACCGCGTAGAGTGCGGCTTCCATTTTCGGTTTCATACCGGCATCGAGTGTCGTCAATATAGCGCCAAGATCTTCGGGATGGATTTCTGAGACGAGCGAAGATTTATCTGGCCAGTCCAGATAGAGGCCTTCAACGTCGGTGAGCATGATGAGCTTGTGCGCACCTGCGGCGACAGCGATCGCCCCGGCTGCGGTGTCCGCGTTCACGTTGAGCACTTCTTCTGGAGCATCGCAGTCAACCGCGACGGTTGAGACCACTGGGATCATTCCGGCGGAAAGCATTTGGTTCAACGAATCGGTGTTGACGTTCAGGATGTCACCAACATGGCCGATGTCAACCTTTTTGCCTTCGATTGTTGCTTTGCGCCGCCGTGCGGTGAGCAGGCCGGCGTCTTCCCCTGAGATTCCCATGGCGTAGGGGCCATCGAGATTGAGTAGCGCAACGAGCTCGCGTTGAACCTGACCGGTAAGAACCATACGTACGACGTTCATGGTTTCTTTGTCTGTTACTCGCAGGCCGCCACGGAATTCTGAGTTGATTCCCACTCGATTTAACATCGTGTTGATCTGTGGGCCGCCACCGTGGACGACGATCGGGTGCAAACCAACGGAGCGCATAAAGATGATATCTTTCGCGAAAGCACGCTTTAATTCATCGTTGATCATCGCATTGCCTCCGTACTTGATGACCACGCGCTTACCTGTGAATTCTCGGATCCACGGCAACGCCTCGATTAGAGTTTCTGCTTTGGTCTGCGCTCCTTGGAGCCGCTGAAGAATAGTTTTCATGATGAATAGGCCGAATTCTCGTGGACGTAGTCATGGGTGAGGTCATTGGTCCATAGTTCAACGATCTCCGTACCCGCGTGCAGGTCAATTTCGATGGTTACATCACGATTTGCGGCGAGGTCGACGCGGGAACGATCTTCGCCAACTCCGCCCGCTCGGCACACGTGAATGCCGTTGAACCATACGTCGATCTTGTCTGGGTCAAACGGAGCAACCTCAGCGGGAACGGTGCCTGCCTGAGCGATGACGCGCCCCCAATTCGGGTCGTTGCCAAAGATGGCTGCCTTCAAAAGATTCGACCGTGATACGGCGCGCGCAACAGCGAGTCCCGCATTTTCTGAGCTGGCACCTAGCACCCGGATGAGCACATCGTGAGATGCCCCTTCGGCGTCGCCAATAAGTTGGCGAGCAAGTGACTGCATGACAGCCGTGAGGTCTCGTGGGAAATCTTTTGGCGTCACGCCTGAGGCGCCAGATGCCATCAAAATGACCGTGTCGTTTGTCGACATGGCCCCGTCGGAATCGATTCGGTTGAAGGAATATGTGGTTGCAAGCTCGAGTGCGTGCCGGGCCTCTGCCTCGGTTAAAACCGCGTCCGTGGTGACGACGCAAAGCATGGTCGCCATGCCGGGCGCCAGCATTCCGGCGCCTTTAGCCATCGACCCGATGGTGTATTCGCCGGCGATTCCCGCTTGTTTTGCTCGAGTATCGGTGGTCATGATGGCATGAGCCGCATCTGCTCCCCCGTCGTCGCTCAATTTCGTGATCGCAAGTTCGGCGCCGGGAATTAGCCGCTCCATCGGAAGCCTCTCACCGATCATGCCGGTGGAACACACCGCCACGGATTCGAGTTCGGTGCCCAATTTCGCCGCCACCACCTGCGCAGTCTTAACGGTGTCTTGGTAGCCTTTCTCACCGGTGGAAGCATTGGCTCCCCCAGAATTGAGGATCACAGCTTTACGCGCGGTTCCGGCAGTTTCTTTCATCCATCGGATGGGCGCAGCAAACACGCGGTTTTGGGTGAGGACTTCAGCGGAGACGACGTCGGGCCCGTCGTTGATGACGACGGCGAGGTCCTTCCTGTCGGGCTTTATGCCGGCCGCGATGCCGGAGGCTCGAAAACCGCGTGGGGCGGTTACTCCAAGGCCGAGGTCGACGGGGATCGTAGTGCGCGAAAATAGCATTAGGGTGCCACTCCTACCTGCGACAAACCAAGCGTTTCCTCGAGTCCGAGTGCAAGGTTGATTGATTGGGTCGCTGCGCCTGCAGTGCCTTTGACTAGGTTATCTAAAGCACAAATTGCAGTGATTCGGCGCTTATCTCGATCGAGTTCGGCGTGTACCAGAGCAAGATTTGATCCTACGGTTATTCCCGTGGTTGGCCACGATTCAGACCACGCCACGAATGGCTCATTTTCCAGCGCTTTTTGGTAGGCATCGAGGACATCATCGGCTGATGTACCTTCGTTTACCGGGATCGAAACGGTAGCCAAAATTCCACGGGACATCGGCACAAGTGTAGGCGTAAATGACAGTGAGACATTGCTGGCGCCTGCCGCTCTCAGGTTTTGCCCGATTTCGGGTATGTGCCGATGGGTGCCACCCACCGCGTAGGGAGCGGATGACTCGATCGCTTCTGATGCCAACAGATGCGTTTTGGGGCTCTTTCCCGCCCCCGAATAGCCTACAGCGAGTATCGCGACGATGTCTTCGCCTGTTGCAAGGCCGGCTGCGACGGCGGGCTGGGCTGCGAAGGTCACAGCTGAGGCGTTGCATCCCGGCGCTGCGATCCGCTTGGTTTCGGCCAAACGTTCGCGTTGCGAGGGGCCGTGTTGACGGATGAGTTCAGGCATTCCATAAGTCCAAGGTTCGCAGGCCTGCGAACCGTAGAATTCCTCCCAGGCTCGGGCGTCTTCAAGCCGGTGGTCAGCACCAAGATCCACAATGAGTGCCTGAGGGTTAAGCTTTTCGATTTCGGCAGTCATCGCGGCCGAGGCACCGTGCGGCAACCCTAGGATGACGACATCGTGATCAGCGAGAACTTCTGCGCACAGCGGTTGCAACTGAACATCAGCTAGCGGCCGCAAATGTGGTTGGTGATCGCCGAAAGCCCCGCGCGAAGAATGCGCAGCCAGCGTCTTAATTTTCGCTTCTGGATGGGCTAGAAGAACTCGAATCGCTTCTCCACCTGCATAACCAGTGGCACCTGCGATTCCTACAGTAATGGACATGCGCATAACTATACATGGTTATGCATGATTCTGAAGACTTGCTCATAGTGAATGTAGCCACGACAGCCGTGCACTTATGAGCAGATTTAGAGCCTTTGGCACACAGAAGTGAGTGCAGGGATGATAATGATGTCATGACGACAGGATCGATAGGCTCCTCCCGAGAAGAACTCATGTTTGAGGCCGCCTACCTGTACTACATGGAAGGTCTCACACAGCAGGCAATCGGAACGAAACTTGGCTACACGCGTTGGACAGTCGGCCGCCTCATTGACGAGGCTCGCCAGACCGGACTCGTCACGATCACAATCAACCACCCGCGCACAAAGACTCACCACCTTGAGCGCCAAATTGCCAAAGAACTCGACGTCCAAGCTATAGTTCTGCCCGGAAACAACACTGACGGTGTAGCCGTAGCAGCCCGAGCGGCCGCCAAACACCTCGTCAACCTCGCCCCTAGAACGCTCGGCGTGTCCTGGGGCCGCACGATGACCGCAATGGCCGGCGCGCTCGACGAAGGCTGGGCAGACGGCGTCGTCGTTTATCAAGCTAATGGAGGCCCCACACACGCCGGAGATAACGAAGTATCTTCCTCAGTTTCCGCAATCGCGCACAAAGGAAACGGAACCGCGCACACCCTCCCCGCGCCAGCACTCGTCGGAAATCCGGACATCGGCCCACACCTGATGGCAGATCCGTCGGTCGCGCACGTGCTTGACGGGGTCAAACGCGCGAATGTGATCTTCTATTCGCCCGGCTCGGTGTCAAAAGAGTCCGTCCTCGTTAAATCGGGGTTCCTCTCACCGCGAAGCATTGATAAAATCCGTGACAGCGGGGCGGTTGGTGAAATCCTCTCGCACTTCGTTGATTCAAACGGAAAGCCGATCTCTGCGGATCTTGAACGCCGCACCATCGCACTCCCCCTCGACGAGTTAGTCAAAGCCAAGCATAAAGTGGCGGTGGCTGGAGAGCCTTCAAAGGCGGCGGCTCTCATCGCAGCAGCCCGCGCCCGCCTTGCTGACATTCTGATCGTTGACACCCCAACAGCCAAAGAAATTATCGAGATCACATCAAAGGAGAAGTAATGGCAACCATCGCAATTCTCGGCGCAGGCATCATGGCCACCGCGCTCACATTCCCACTCACCGAAAACGGCCACAAGGTCAACCTCGTAGGAACACACCTCGACCGCGACATCATCGAATCGATTCAGACGACCGGTATCCATCCCGACCTCGACCTCAAGGTCAACGACAAAGTGGTTGCTTACCAACTTGAAGACGCCGAAGTGGCTTTCGAAGGTGCAGACGTAGCGATGTCAGGTGTCAATTCGTTTGGTGTTCACTGGGCAGGTGAACAATTAGCCAAACTCGTCAAACCCGGCATGAAGGTTCTTATCATCACCAAGGGCATGGAAGCCGACGACGAAGGTAACCTCTACCTACTACCCGAAGTTATGCAACGCTACTTCGATGAAGATCTTAAAAACTCAGTGACGTGGTCGGCGATTGTTGGCCCGTCCATCGCGGGCGAGGTTGCAGTTCACCACGACACCTGCGTTATCTTCGCGGGTGAGGATCAGCAATCCCTCGACTACCTCGCCGATCTTTTCCGCACCGACTACTATCACGTGTGGACATCCACAGACTTTCGCGGCTGCGAGATCGGAGCCGCGACCAAAAACATCTACGCGTTCGCAGCGGGCCTAGGTCAAGGGCTCTTGCGCAAGGAAGACAAGCAAGATGACCGCTATGTACGCCACAACTACAATGCGGCAGTGTTTGGTCAAGGCCAAACCGAACTCCGCCAGTTCATGAGTTTGCTTGGCGGCAAGCCCGAGACGGCAGACGGCCTAGCCGGCGTTGGCGACATGTACGTCACCTCCGCTGGGGGCAGAAATGTTCGCGCCGGCACCTATGTGGGTGAAGGAATCCCGTTTTCCGAGGTTCGCGATTCACTCATGAAAGGAGTCACTCTCGAGGGTGTGAACGCCATTCGCGTTATCGGCGGGGCGCTGGAGCCCTTAACGAAGCGCGGAGTTATCGAACCCGAGGACTTCCCACTGTGCCGTTACCTTTACCAGATCATCGAGCATGACGCTCCACTTGACATGCCGTTCGAGTCCTTTTTTGGCACTATGAAATAACGGTATCAGGCCATAAAAAGAGGCCGGCACGAAGATCACTTCGTGCCGGCACACTTTTTGCTATTTTTCGTCACCAAGGGCGGCGTCCAAACACCGCATTGCTGCGAGCGTTTTTGGTACCCCGATATAAGGCATCAGGTGCACGAAGCATTCGGCGATCTCTTCTGCGGACATGCCGGCGTGATCGTAGGCCGTACGAATATGCCCGGTCAGCTGTGGCTCAACCCCGCCCATCGCAGCCAATGCCGCCATATTCAGGATTTGCCGATCGCGAAGCTCAATCCCCTCGCGCTGATATGTTCCGCCGAAAACCGCTCCGGTTACCCAATCAGAGGGGTTGCCATTGGCATATTTATCGAGCTGACCCTTCCATGAAGCGGTTCCTTGCGGAGTCTGCGTTTGCTGTTCGAAATTTTTACCTTGATCCATGTTGTACATGCGTCCACCATATCTGGCATTTGCGCGCCAACACAGAGATTACGCCCGAAGCTCCGCACCGAATGCCTTAGCTGCAGCTTTGATCACCCTATTTCGAACGGACGTCATCTCCTCGGCGTTCAGCGTATGATCGGAGCGGAAACGCAGTGCAAACGCGAGCGATTTCTTACCCTGGGGTATCTGGTCACCTTCGTAAACGTCGAAAAGATGCACGTCTTCTAGCAGGGCGCCGGCTGAATCCTTGATAACGTTGGCAACCGCGGCGGCTGTCGTCGTCTCATCGACGACAAGCGCAATGTCTTCCTTGGCGGCAGGCGTGGTCAACACCGGATGGATCGAAATTGGATCCGCTCCGCGGGCCTCGACTAAACGATCGACGTCGAATTCGAACGCGATTGACCGAGCAGGAAGCTCGAACGCTTTGCATACCCGCGGATCGAGCTCTCCGGCATAGCCGATGATTTTCTTCCCCAGGGTCACCGCTGCGCACCGGCCCGGATGGAATGGGGCACGCTCCGCATTCTTGACGGCTAAGTCGAGATCGATCGTGCGCCCAGCCGTCTTCACCGCTTCAATCGCGTCACGCCAGTCCCACATTTGCGCGGCAAATCCTGCAACGCTTTGGGTAGCCGTAGGAATTGCGACCCCAGCAACATGGTGTGGCTGAGCCGGAATCGAACGCAACATGGACGAGAGCTCTTCATCGTTTGGACGCCGCCCAACTCCTGGAGTTTGACCGGCTTGAGCGCCGCTCGGGCGAGTTACAAGGCCCGCCTCAAAAATCGCCACGCTCGGGTTCCCACGAGCAACATTCATGCGCGCGGTTTCTAATAGTGAATCAAGGAGCGAGGTTCGCATATAGGGCGCATCGTCCTGTAACGGATTGGCCAAGCGAATCGTGATCCGGCGGTCATCGTCGTCAGAAATTCCCTGCTTGTTGAATGTTTCGGCAGAAATAAACGGATAGGAAAGCACTTCGGTCCACCCCTGTTCCGATAGTGCACGGCCGATATCTCGGCGATTGCGCTGAGCCGCCGTCAATCCCTCCCCAGCAGGAGCGCTAGGCAAGCTCGAATCGATCTCGTCATAACCGACCAGCCGAGCGATTTCCTCTACGTAATGTGCCGGACCAGTAAGGTCAGGGCGCCACGTAGGGGGCGTTAGGGCCAGAAGGTGCGCTTGGTTACCGTCCCCCACTTGGCAGCCAATTTTCTCGAGTATCTCGGTGATTTCCCCGGGGCTGAGAGCGAGGCCGGTGAGCCTTTCCACCTCGCTGACGTCGAAAATAATCGACGACGGCGCCCGGGTTTCGTTGTAGTCGAAGTTCGCCTCGTCAGCAGTTCCGCCGCCGTATTCGACGAGGAGGTCGACAACCCGTTGCGCGGCTACGGGCGCCACATTCGGATCGACTCCGCGTTCAAAGCGTTTAGAAGCCTCCGATGGCAACCGATGCTTGCGTGCCATTCTGGCAACGGAAACCTGATCGAAATGCGCGGCCTCGATCATGACGTTCGTCGTCTCATCGGTGATTTCCGTATCAAATCCACCCATGGTACCTGCAAGCCCGATCACACGAGCTCCCTCGCCACCTTCAGAATCGGAGATCACAAGATCATCCCCGCTGAGTTGACGTTCCTGTTCATCGAGCGTGATCAACGTTTCGCCGTCGCGGGCCCGGCGCACCACGATCGGTGCAACAAGCTTATCGAGATCGTAAGCGTGCAAAGGCTGGCCCAAATCCAACATGACGTAATTAGTCGCATCAACGGCAAGCGAGATTGGCCGCATGCCAGCTGCAGTCAGGCGTTCTTGCATCCACTTCGGACTTGGCGCATGCGGGTCAACGTCACGAACGATTCGAGTGACGAAGCGGTCGCAACCGGGCACACCGTGGATCGGTGCCGAATCAGCAACCTTCACGGGGACACCCTTACCGTTCACTTCGGGCACGCCGGCTGGCAGGTTTTCTTCAAGGCCGCGGTCAATGAACTCGGCACCGGTTGAGTGCGAATATTCACGCGCGACACCACGCATCGCGAAACAGTAACCGCGATCGGGCGTGACGTTAATTTCGAGGATTTCCCCGGCAAGTCCGAGGTAGTCCAAAATGTCTTCACCGACCTCGGGCAGACCCTTCTTTGCCGCCTCTTCGCCGGAACGAGCTAGCACGATAATTCCCGAGTGGTCATCGCCAAGCCCAAGCTCGCGCTCGGAACAAATCATGCCATCGGACACGTGGCCGTACGTTTTGCGTGCCGAAATCTGAAAATCACCGGGAAGAATCGCGCCAGGTAGCGACACGACGACGTAATCGCCAACCTCGTAATTGTGCGCGCCACAAACGATCCCCCGCGAGGCGATATCAGCGCTTTCTTTACCCTCGCCGGGCGCATCGTTGTGAGCGCCGACGTCGACGCGGGAATAGTTGATCGTCTTGCCGTTCGACTGCTCTTCCTTGACAGTGGACAAAATCTTGCCCACGACGATTGGGCCTGACACTCCAGATCGGTGAATTTCTTCCTCTTCGAGGCCAACCTTGACCAAGTCCGCTGCGAGTTGTTCTGCAGTTAAGTCTGCGGGCACCGCGACGTGGTCAGCGAGCCAATCAATTGGAATCCTTGGCATTATGCGCCCCTTCCCGTGCTACCGAACTGAGTGGAGAATCGAACATCGCCTTCGACCATATCGCGCATGTCATCGATTGAGTTACGTAGCATGAGCGTGCGTTCGATTCCCATTCCGAAGGCAAACCCGGTGTACTCATCAGGGTCAATGCCGTTGTTTTCGAGCACTGCCGGATTAACCATGCCGCAGCCACCCCATTCGATCCACCCGGCGCCGCCCTTCTTTTGCGGGAACCACAGGTCCATTTCGGCGGAGGGTTCGGTGAAGGGGAAGAACGACGGGCGTAGGCGCGTCTTAGCTTCGGGGCCAAACATAGATTTCGCGAAGTGATCCAGCGAGCCCTTCAAGTGTTCCATCGTGAGGCCCTTATCGACTGCCAGTCCTTCGATCTGGTGAAAGACCGGCGTGTGCGTAGCATCGAGCGCGTCGGTACGGAAGACTTTACCTGGGCACACAATGTAGATCGGCGGCTCGTTGTCGAGCATAACGCGCGATTGTACGGGAGACGTGTGGGTACGAAGTACCAGGCCGGTGGTATCGGCAATGCGTTCGATCTTTTCCGCGCCGACCCGCTCCACGCCGTCGACATAGAAGGTATCTTGCATTTGGCGTGCCGGATGGTCAGGCCCGAAATTTAACGAATCGAAATTAAACCACTCATGTTCAAGCTCGGGACCCTCTGCAACCGTCCAGCCCATCGCCATGAAAACATCCGAAATATCTTCCATCAGCACCGGAAGCGGATGGCGTGCACCTCGCGGATTACGGCGCGTGGGAACAGTGACGTCAACGCGTTCTTCCCGAAGCACGCGAGCCTGATCTTCGGCCTCCAGCCGCTGGGTTGCTTGGGCAAGCGCCGCTTGGATTTCTTTGCGTGCTCTCCCAAGAAGTTTGCCTGCACTCGGCTTGTCCGCCTTGTCGAGGTTGCGGATTTGCATATTGGCATGCGTGATCGGTGCATTATCGCCACTGTGTGCGAGGCGAACCTTTTTCAGTTCATCGAGGCTTGCCGCTGCTGAAAATGCCGCTTTTGCGTTTTCAACTGCTTGAGCAATCCCAGCCTCGTCGAGTGGATTGAGAGTCATGTTTACCTTTCCATTGCCCGGCAAGGCTCTTGCCTGCCAAGTCCCGGTCATAGTCTAATCAACTGTGAGGCGCGGGGCGATTTACATCCAGTGTGCGGTCGATCAACCATTCAAGTATTCGTGGCTGATCGGCCCGGACCACGGATCAAGGTGTGCAACCTCAATCGGTTCACAATTGTGAACCGCGGATATCTTGTCTACGAATTTTTGCGCCCAAACCTCGTACCAGCGGGAATTGGGGTGGAACATATCTGCGGCGTGATATTTGAACATGTAGGTGGATAGTGGCATGTTCTTCGAGGTTGTGCGGATATCGACGAGGTGATGTCCGTGCGCTCGCACCTGTGATTCGATGATCTGCGAAAATGCCGCTGCCCGCGCTTCGGCTGGGAGAATTCCAAAGGAGGGTATATTCAACACGAAGCTGCCAGATGGTAAGAGCTGCGCGATTGACCGATAGTCGCGTTCGAAGGAGTCGGCACTTACCCACGTTTGGCCAACGTCGTTACTGCCGATATCGAGCGTCACGACGTCGGGTACGATCGGCTCTCCTGCAATTCGCAGGCCCGAAAGCTGGGAGATCTGTGTTCCAAGAACAGACTGCACTGTACCGCCAGAAAGGGATAGATTGAGCAGAGCCACGTCCCTGCCCGTCACGTCGGCTAGCGCTTTGGCAACGATTGGAACGTAACCTTCGACGATCATTTTTGCGCCGAGGCCCTGCGCCGCCGAATCACCCAACGCTACATAGATCAGTGGTAGCTGATCTCCGTTGCGGGAGCGAAGATCAAGCTCCCTGACCGTGGCAATCAGATGCCGTTCCCAATATCTTCGAAACGGAGAATTTTGCCTTCGCGCAGTTCCCGTTTGGTGTACAAGGGTTGCGCTAGCAACACCTGCCGCAGCGGCTCCCAATGCTTGTGGAATACCCATGGCGTTAGCTTAACGGCTGGCGCGTTGCGCGTTCGCACTCGTGTAAATGCACAGGCTTGTCGCCACTGCGGCGTTCAAAGACTCAGCTTGCCCCCACATCGGGATACTGATCGCATGGTCGGCAAGAGCTTGTTGCCTAGCGGTGAAGCCGCGCGCTTCATTGCCCACGAGCCACATTGTTCGCGCGGATAGGTCAGGCGCGTGCCCCGACGGCGCTCCGTGTGCCAATTCAAAAAGATCGAGGTCTGCACCGCCATCCGCCAGCAGAATTTGACAGCCCCTATCACGTGCCAGATCAGCGGTTTGTGCAGGATCTATTCCAGTCAAAATTGGCAGGTGGAACACGGAGCCTACGGAAGCCCGGATTACCTTGGGATTAAAGAGCTCCACGCTTCCCGCGCCGATCAATACGCCATCCGCGCCGGCGGCATCCGCTGTCCGAATAACAGTGCCAAGATTTCCGGGGTCAGCCGATTCGACAAGGCACACCACAAGGCGCGGACCGGTAGAAAAGAAGTCCGTGATGCTCGGCTCAGCTGGTTTGTCAATAACAGCTAGCCAGCCTTGAGCATCCGTACTCAACCCCGAAAATATTTCCGGTTCAACAACATGCGTGTATGGATCGAGCTGTTGAACAAGCGCCTCAAGATCAGGATGTTGTATTAAACCTTCGCAGGTGACGTAAATGTCGCGAATGGCCCTGGGCCGACATCGCAAAAGTTCGCGAACGGTTTGCGGCCCCTCAATGAGTGCCTGCCCGTAGCGCTCTCGATTGCGCCGCTCGTGCAGCCCTTCAACTTTCGCAATTTGGCCCGTGCGCTCTGTTACGTATTTGCGTGGCACTGTCTAGTTCCTACAGCTCTTGATCTAAGGTGAGCTCTGAAAGCCGGGGCGCGTTCAAATCTTTCTCTGAGATCATTGCACGGTTATTCGTATCCACTGGGACCGGCCAGTTGATTCCCAGTTCGGGGTCTAGTGGCGCCAATGCCGAACCCGGCATGCCCGGCCGCCATTCGCGGTCGAAGAAATACAGGTATTCGGTGTTATTTTCCAGCGCCTGAAACCCATTGCACACTCCCTGGGGCACCAGAACCATGACGCCAGGCGTGATATCGACCGTGACAACCTGCCCGTACGTCGTCGACCCTTGGCGAATATCTACATATGCACCGAAAGCCCCACCGGTAACCACGGTGACGAGCTTCGTCATTGCTTCGGCATGTAGCCCGCGGAGCCCGCCTCTGTGTGTGAGCGTGTTATTCGCCTGCTCGAACTCGAAGACAATACCGTGCTCTTTCAGCCACGATCGGCGTACGAGTTCACGGATGGTTCCCCGTTCATCGGTAACCTGTTTTGGCGTAATCACGACGAGCCCGGCGATATCCGTGGTTGTTATAGCGGGTTCGATGATGTCAACCATACGATTTCCTATCCAGGCTTGGAGCCAGCTTGTTGGGATGCTAGAACGGCCCCACTCTACCAGCTTGCAGATGTAGCAAAGTGGGCGGAGGACTAGCTTTGGAGTCCTCCGCCCACTTGCGGTTTAACCTTGCGCGCTAAGCGGCGGGCGCGTTGATGTCCTCGGGAAGGGCATTCTTCGCGGTCTCAACGAGGGCCGCGAATGCGGCCGGATCGTTGACGGCGAGCTCAGCGAGCATGCGACGATCGACTTCGACGCCGGCTAGCTTGAGACCCTGCATAAAACGCGAGTAGACCATGCCGTTCTGGCGAGCTGCCGCGTTAATACGCTGGATCCACAACTTCCGGAACTCGTTCTTGCGGACCTTGCGATCACGGTAGTTGTAGACGAAAGAGTGTGTAACCTGCTCTTTGGCCTTACGGTACAAACGTGAGCGCTGGCCGCGGTAACCCTTGGCACGATCGAGAGTGGTATTGCGCTTCTTGCGCGAGTTAACGGCATTCTTTACGCGAGCCATCTTATGAACCTCCTACTACAGGCCAAGCATGCGCTTGACGGGCTTGACATCGGCCTTGGCGACAGGCTGATCTGACGACAGGCGGCGGGTCCGACGTGAAGACTTGTGTTCGAGCAGGTGGCGCTTGCCTGCCTGCTGGCGCATGAGCTTGCCGCTTCCGGTCACACGGAAGCGTTTCTTGGCACCCGAATGGGTTTTCATCTTTGCCATTGATTTTCCCTCTGTTCCTAGCCGCAAACGCGGCTTTTACGCTCCGAAGGAGCAAAATTTACTTCGTCTCAGATGCTGTTTCGGCTTCTTCGGCCTTGCGGCGTTCGTGCTCAGCTTCGCGGCGACGCCGCTGATCCGACTTCGTCTGTGCCTTTCGCCGAATTGGCGCGAGGACCATCACCATGTTTCTTCCATCGACGCGCGGCGCTGATTCCACTGTGGAATTTTCTGCCGTGTCGTTCGCGATCCGTTCCATAAGCCGAACACCCATCTCGGGCCGGAGCTGTTCTCGGCCTTTGAAGCGGAGCTGGATCTTAACCTTGTCTCCGTGGTCAAGGAACTTCTTGGCGTTGTTCACCTTGGTCTCGTAGTCGTGCTTCTCAATTTTCAGGCTGATGCGAATTTCCTTGAGTTGCGCATTGGCCTGGTTGCGGCGCGCTTCACGCGCCTTTTGAGCGGCTTCGTACTTGTATTTGCCGTAATCCATCAGCTTTGCAACCGGTGGATTCGCGTTGGGCGCCACCTCGACAAGATCGAGATTAGCTTCCTCGGCAAGACGCAGGGCGTCTTTAACACGCACAACACCGACCTGCTCACCGCTAGGCCCGACTAGACGTACCTCGGAAACGGTAATTCGATCGTTGACTCTTGGCTCGTTGATATCGGCTCCTCTTCATCCTTCGACGTGCAATGCGCACGGAGGTCCAGAGGATACACGGACTCTAGCCGTCTTCACTCTTTAACCCGGTCCCCTATAAGGAAACACAAGGTGGGATTTCTCCGCTTGCATCCCGGCATCTGCCGGTTGTGGTCGAAAGAAGACTTTACCACTACACCGCGCTTGATTCTATGTGGAATCACGTGTATCGGCACACGTTTTACGTTTTGGTATCCAGCGAACGGTGTACGGGTCTGATTTCGACGACGTCGAGACGCGCCTTGATATAGGCGTCGGTAGCCATCATAGCGGACACGGTGTGGACGATATCCATGACGGCCTGTCTGGTTGCATGGGCGTCCAAGTGCAGCTCAACAACAGCTCTTCCGTGCGGCCCGGGCTCGATTTTCACTCTCTCCAGTTCGGGAAAACCTCCGTCAATCGCATTCGCCATTCGATCGATGATTTCTCGGTCTCGCCACGGCGGAGTCCATCCTGCGCCCGAGGCAAGTGCCACCGTCGCAGACCTTCCCAGCCACGTCATGGCGGGCGAACCTTCGTCCAAGGTAAGAACACCATCACCGTGACGAAGCGCAGCAACTGCTACCCGCTTCACGTCAACGGGAACCGGTCTGGCGCTCGCGTTCCAGGCCCGCAACGAATCGACGCTGGAGAAGATCGGTAGTGCTTTGCGCCCACCCGGAAATTCCACAGTGACAAGATCCTCTCCGCCACACGCCAAGGGATCACGCTCAGGCGCAACATGGACCGCCACTGAGCCATCAGCTTCTCGCCCTGGGTGGGCGTGCGGAAGGACTGGCACGAGAACGCGCCCGAGGGCTTTAACTATCGCGCCTGTCCGTAAGCTTTCTGGCTGCTCAAAGGCCCGGGCGAGCTCGATGCTGATCGCGCCGTCGTCGTGTGCATAAGGATTGGGCGCGAAACGCCTATCGCGCATCGCCGTCGGCAATCTCCAAGGCCTGCGGTAGCGTAAATTTACCGGCGTAAAGCGCCTTACCAACGATCGCGCCCTCCACACCGATGTCCGTTAACGTTCGAAGAGCAGCGATATCCTCCAGCTTGGACACGCCACCGGAAGCAACGATCGGGCGATCGGTACGCTCGCACACCTTACGCATCAGCTCGAGGTTGGGGCCGGTTAGCATGCCATCGGTTTTCACATCGGTGACCACGTATCGTCTGCACCCGTCGTCGTTAAGCCGATCGAGTGTTTCCCACAGATTGCCGCCGTCCTTGGTCCAACCGCGAGCCGAAAGGGTTTCGCCGCGCACGTCCAAACCAACGGCCACTTTCTCGCCGTATTCTCTGATTGCAAAGCGGGTCCATTCCGGATCTTCTAAGGCGGCCGTGCCCAGGTTGACGCGCGTGGCACCGGCGCTAATAGCGCGCTCCAAGGATTCACTGTCGCGGATACCGCCCGAAAGTTCGATCTTCACTCCGCCCTGATTTTTAATGATTGCGGCCAGCAGATCGTAGTTAGATCCACGCCCAAAAGCTGCGTCAAGGTCGACGAGGTGAATCCATTCGGCGCCCTGTTCGACGAATTCCGCCACGGCCCGCTCCGGGTCTCCATATACCTGCTCGGTTCCTGCCTCGCCCTGGTTGAGGCGAACAGCTTTCCCGTCGACGACGTCGACTGCGGGAAGTAACTCTAGACGCTTACTCATGGTGTCCTTTCTCGGGCTAACACGTTGCTAGCCAATTGCGCAGGAGTTCCAGCCCTGCATCTGCTGATCTTTCTGGATGAAATTGAGTTGCCATCAGTGGCCCGTATTCTAGTGCGGCGACGATAGGCGATTCACACTCGCAAAAGGCTACCAGTGGCGGGTCGAAAAGCTCCTCCGTGAGCTCGGCAGCCGGATCGCTGTGGACTGCGTGCGCGTGCTCAAAATAAAACTGCTGATCTTCTATGCCTTCAAATAGCACGGATTCGCAGGGCGCTTTTACGCGCGCCCACTGGGTGCGAGGTGCAGGCAACGTCTCAACGATCCCCGGTATTTGCGCGAGTCCTTCGGCCGCGGGTTCGGTGCTCCGCTCGAACATCGCGTGCATTCCGGTGCCGATACCTAGAACTGGCCGCCCGCCGGCGATGCGGCGTTCGATCATTCGGTCTGCACGCATTGCTTTAAGCTTTTCCATCGTAGTATCCATCGGCGCACCAGTATCTAGGATGAGTCCGTTTGCTTCACGTAGGAACTCGGGATCGCTTGTTACCAAAACGTCCGCACCCAAACTCCGCAGGGCCTGGGTAAGCGTTGCGCTATCTTGACCGAGGTCTACGACTGCGATCATTCCTCGTCTTTCTTTACTCCAAGGTACTTTGCTACGTCGTCGATGGTCAGATCTGCGGTTGCAATCGCATGCGTGGCAAGATCAATATCGCCAACGATTAACTGCTCAACTTTCAGATCTACCGCGTTCAACAACAGTCCAGCCTGTACTTCTTCTGAACGCTTTCCACTCAGATATCTCACGGCTGTCACAACACCGGAAACGCCGGATTCGCCGCCGACGTCGTCGCCTAGTTCGGCGCTAAGTAGCACGACGCCGTAATTGGATAATTCGGAAAGTGGGCCCGCGATATTATCCGGATTGTCCGACGGATCTTCTGTTTCGGTTTGCCCTTCAGGTTCTCCACCAAGTAATTCGGCGATATCCCAATCGCTAAATTCTGGCTTTTTAACATCGCGCACGACGCACACACCTGATTTGGTACCGATGACATGGGCTTCGATGCCGCGCAACCGCAGCGTTCCAGCCACAATTTCAGGCCGGGCGAACGGCGTGAGAACCACGTAACGCGTCTTGCTCACAGGGCACCTTTCGTGGATGGTACGCCATCAACCCGTGGGTCTTTTTCAACTGCGGTGCGAAGCGCACGGGCCAGCGCCTTAAATTGGGCCTCGACGATGTGGTGCGGGTCGCGGCCGTATACCAGTTCAATGTGCAGGCAGATATCTGCGTTTAGCGCAAAGGATTCGAACACGTGCCTAGTCATAGACCCGGTGAAGTGCCCACCGATCAGGTGGTACTCCTGCCCTTCGGGCTCTCCGCGGTGAACCACGTAGGCGCGGCCGGAAACATCGACGACAGCACGGGCCAAAGATTCATCGAGCGGCACAAGCGCGTCACCAAAACGCGCGATCCCGCGCTTATCCCCCAGTGCGATCTTCAGCGCTTGGCCAAGGCAAATGGCGGTGTCTTCAACCGTGTGGTGTACATCGACTTCGACGTCGCCCTCGGCCTCGATCGTCATATCGATAAGCGAATGCTTCGACAGCGCCGTGAGCATGTGATCGTAGAATGGCACTCCCGTGCTGATTACGGATTTACCAGTACCGTCAAGATCTATTTCTACCTTGACTGTCGATTCCGCAGTTGTTCGCTCGACTTTTCCGACTCGGCTCATTTCATGGCCTCCTTCAGCCCGGTAACAAACGCCTCATTTTCATGCGGCGTACCAATACTCACACGAAGCCAGCCATCTGGCCCAACTTCGCGAATTAAAATCCCTTGATCAAGCAGTCTTTGCCATATTTTGTGGCGATCTGTAAAAGTGCCGAACATGATGAAGTTTGCGTCCGAAGTAGCCACCTCGAGCCCCATTTTTTCGAGTGATTGGGATAGGTGATCGCGATCAGTCCGAATCTGGTTGACTTGTTTCATCAATGAATCGCGGTGGGAAAGCGCGCCAAGGGCAGCTGCTTGGCTGACTGCGGACAGGTGATAGGGCAGCCGTACGATCCGCACCGAGTCGACGATCTCTTGACTTGCCGCCATGTAGCCAAGGCGCAGGCCGGCAGCGCCGAATGCCTTGGACATTGTGCGTGTAACGATAAGGTTCGGATACTCTGCCAAAAGCTCGAGTGCACTTGGCACGCCGTCGCGCCTGAATTCTCCGTACGCCTCGTCCACAACGACGATCGCATCGGTTACCCGTCCACCCACCTCGGGGCCGCAGCCGATGCTCGCATCTAAGATCTTTCGCAATTCGGCTTGTTCTATCGCGGTTCCAGTGGGATTGTTCGGCGAAGCGATAAGAACCACCGATGGCTTGTGGTCCGCAAATATACTCGGCGCTTCGGCGATGTTAATGCTGAAATCATCTCCGCGAGGAATCTCTACAAAGTCCGAGTACACATTGCGCGCGTACTCCTGATACATCGAATACGAGGGAGAAAAGGTCAATACGGTACGAGCCGGGCCGGCAAAGGCTTGGAGGATCTGGAGCATGATCTCGTTTGATCCGTTGGCCGCCCAGACCTGGCTTGCCGGAACCGCAACTCCTGATTCGGCCGCCAAATATTTTGCGAGGCCTTCCTTCAGTTCCGTGAATTCGCGATCGGGATACCTGTTGAGATTAGCGCTGGCGCTAGCCACTCGCCTCGCAATCTCGTCAATAACTTTCGATTCGGGCGGGTAGGGATTTTCGTTCGTGTTGAGCACTACAGACACCTGAAGTTGCGGCGCGCCGTAAGGTTCTTGGCCGATAAATTCTTCGCGTAACGGGAGGGTCATTGTTCCTCCACGTTCTTCTCACGCTGCCCACCGTGTCGATAGTTACCAGTGCGTATGGCGAGGGCATCGCCGTGGGCGGGAAGGTCCTCATCGTTGGCAAGGGCCGTGAGCGGGCCTTCCATCCCTGCCATTGCCTCGCTGGTGTATTCGATTTCCTGCACTGACTTGATATAGGCCATCACGTTGAGCCCGGCTGCAAACCGTGCGGTTCCACCTGTAGGCAAGACGTGATTTGAGCCAGCCATGTAATCACCGAGCGGAACCGGTGTGTAAGGACCAACAAAAATAGCCCCGGCGTTGCGGATGCGCTTGGCATCATAGGCGGCATTTTCGGTGTGGATTTCCAAGTGTTCTGCGGCGTAGGCGTTGGCGACGTCGATTGCCGCGTCTAGGTTATCTACGAGCACGATGCCCGACTGCGGTCCGCTAAGTGCGGTTCTGACGCGCTCGGAGTGCTTGGTCATTTTCGCCTGTGCCACGATTGCAGCCTCACAAGTATCTGCAAATTCTTCAGAGTGTGTGATCAGTACCGAGGCCGCTGCCGGATCGTGTTCAGCCTGCGAAAGAAGATCTGCGGCCACGTAGTCAGGGTTCGCCTGTTGGTCAGCAATGATGGCGATCTCGGTGGTCCCAGCTTCGGCATCGATACCGACGACGCCGTGCACGGCCCGCTTTGCTGCCGCAACGTAAATGTTGCCTGGGCCGGTCACCACATCTACCGGTTCACACAACACGTACGGGTCTGAGGTTCCAGGTTCGCCCTCGGCGCCGTAGGCAAACATCGCGATCGCTTGAGCTCCCCCAACCGCATAAACCTCGCTAATGCCGAGGAGCTTACAGGCGGCCAAGATGGTCGGATGGGGAAGGCCACCGAACTCTTTTTGCGGAGGTGAAGCAAGCGCGACGTCCTCGACTCCCGCGCATTGCGCCGCAACCGCATTATGGA
This sequence comes from Trueperella bonasi, assembly GCF_030811535.1. GTDB lineage: Bacteria > Actinomycetota > Actinomycetes > Actinomycetales > Actinomycetaceae > Trueperella > Trueperella bonasi. The sequence goes on from NZ_JAUSQX010000001.1 coordinate 200,619, forward strand.
TGACGGAAGAGGGATAGACGGCCAAGCCGCCGGGAACGTAGAGCCCGACACGCTGGACGGGTATCCACCGTTGGCGTACCACTCCCCCTGGAACAATTTCCGTTTGGGTTTCGACCGGTAGCTGTGCCTTGTGGCCGGCGCGATTATGTTCAATCGACAGCAAAAGAGCTTCGCGAAGCTCGTCGCTTAAATCTGCTTCGGCACGGTCAAGCTCTTCTTGCGGCACACGCAGATGCTCTGGGCGTACCCCGTCGAAGGTCTCAGCTAACGAACGTAGCGCACTGGCCCCTTCGGCTCGGACGCGATCAATAATCGGGCGCACGGACTCGAGAGCGGCATCGATATCAACTTGTGCGCGCGGCAGGCGATCGGTGAGTTCTGCGCGCGTTAAGTTGCTTCCGCGAAGATCAAGACGTTGGAACATGCCTTATATTCTACGCGCTGCCAAAGATTCCCGCGTAGGCGCCCAGGTGCCGGGCACCGAAGCGGGGGCACGTGGACGCTCGAAAACGTCGTATAGGTCAGGAGATGCGTAAAAGTGATGAGTCTGAGCGTTCACATCGATGCTCGAGCCGAAAAAGACGTTTTTTCGAGTGGAAATACGCACCCCCTCGAGTAGACCCTTATCTTCAGCGTTTATATCTGCGGGTCAGCGACGGCGTCACGTGCTCCCCCGAACCTACGGTTCCGGCCGGAATACTGCTCGAGGCATCTCCAAAGCGAATGCCGATCGAATTCCGGCCATGCCTCGTCAACGAAGATGAGTTCCGCGTAGGGCGATTCCCACAGCAAAAAATTCGAGGTGCGCTGCTCACCTCCGGTTCGGATAAACAAATCGACATCCGGCAGATCCGGCTGGTACATGTACTGGCCCAGCAGATCCGGATTAATTTGGGAAGGGTGCACCAGTCCGCGTTTGACATCTTCCGCAAGACGGGCAGCGGCATCGGCAATTTCTGCCCGCCCGCCGTAATTGACGCAGAAATTCAACGTGATGGTCGAGTTGTGGCGAGTAAGACGCTCTGCTTCCTTAAGTTCTTTGAGAACTGAACCCCACAGGCGTGCTTGGCGCCCTGACCATAAGATCCGCACTCCCCATGAATTCAGTTCATCGCGACGCCGCCGAATGACCTCGCGAGAATAGCCCATGAGAAAGGAAACCTCACGCGGTGATCGCTTCCAATTTTCTGTGGAAAAGGCGTAGACGGACAAAACTGAGACGCCGGATTCGATCGCTCCCGCAATGACGTCCATAAGGGCATCTTCGCCTGCTTTATGCCCTTCGGTTCGTGGAAGCCCGCGGGCATTTGCCCACCTGCCATTGCCGTCCATCACAATTGCCACGTGTAGCCCGTGGCCGCTTCGAACCGAGTCCATCACGCCCCCTCATCTACGCTCACTAGGCGTAACGACTTCACTTTGGTTTCCAGTTGCCATTGGACAAACGCGGAGATGACGGGGCCGGCGGATTTCCTAGCCGCAACATCGGCACGATCAACGATTTTCCAGTCACCCTCGTTGAGCGCGCCGATAAGCTGCCACGTATCTACAGTTGGGATGGTCGAGCCGGGCGGGCGACAATCGTCACACACCGCGCCTCCGGATGGAACGTGCAATGCCTCGTGCGGGCCGGGCACACCGCAGATCGCACATTCAAAGATGGCTAGCTCCCAACCAGACAGCGCCATCGCACGGAGCATGTAGGAACCCAGAACGAGATCCGGCGTGTGCTTACCAGTTGCTGCCGCGTGGAGTGCGCCGTGAAGTAACTGGAACTGCTCGAGATCCGGGTCATCACCAGTGAGTCGATCGGCGAGCTCTAACATGGCCGAGGCCGCAGTGTAAGCATCGTAATTCGTTGATAGTGTTCGGCCGTATTGGTTGCGCGATTCGACCTGGGTGATGGTATCCAAATTCCGCCCCTTGTACAGCTGAATATCGACCAGAGCAAACGGCTCCACTCTCGCTCCAAAGCGTGACTTCGTACGTCGCACACCCTTGGCAACCGCGCGGATCTTACCGTGCCCGCGCGAGAGCATAGTGATAATGCGGTCGGCTTCACCCAAATCGTGTTGGCGGAGCACGATGGCATCATCACGGTAGGTCTTCACCGGGCTATTATTTCACTTTCGCAGGCAAAACCGGTGAGGCGAATCCGCACAGCGTTAGCGAAGCGCCCGGTTTACCGCTGAGATAATCGCCTTGAACCCGGAGGTCATTGTGGACGGATCGATCCCCACGCCCCACAGTACCTGGCCGTTAACGTCACATTCGACGTACGAGGCCGCCGTCGCGTCCCCGCCCTCAGAAAGAGCGTGCTCGGCGTAGTCGAGAACGTCCACGTCCAGGTCGAATTCTTGAAGCGCCTTCGTAAAAGCGTCAATCGGTCCATTGCCCCGAGAGGCCACCGTGTGGTCGACGTCGGAACCATCGTCGCGGCGCTCCGACAGAGTCACGGTCAACACAGTTTCCTTGCCTTGATCTTCGGTGGTTGCAGTAATACCGCGAAGGGTGAAACGCCCCCAGGGTTTCAAGCCCTCAGCATGGGTATATGGGAGATATTCGTCAGTAAAAATCTTCCACAACTCGTCCGCGGTTACCTCACCGCCCACCAAATCCGTCCGGTGCTGGACGAGATTGGAAACCTCGACTTGCAGGCGCCTCGGCAGGTCAAGGTGGCGCGTCGACGATAGTAGATACGCAACACCGCCCTTGCCCGACTGCGAGTTCACGCGAACAACAGCCTCGTAGGTTCCGCCAACGTCCATTGGATCAATCGGCAGATAGGGCAGTTCCCACACGACGGCGTTTTCGTCGCCACCCGCCTCGGCCACCTTCTTCGCCCGATCGGCAAAGCCCTTCTTAATCGCATCCTGATGCGAACCTGAGAAGGAGGTATACACGAGATCGCCACCGTACGGTGCACGTGCGGGCACTTCCATGCCCGTGCAATACTCGACAACGCTACGAATCTTGGGCAAGTTTGAAAAGTCCAGTTGCGGATCGATGCCATCCGAGAACAAGTTCAAAGCCACAGTTATCAGATCAACATTGCCTGTTCGCTCGCCCTGCCCAAACAGGCATCCTTCAACACGATCGACGCCGGCCAGCATCGCGAGTTCCGTGGTCGCCACTCCCGTACCCCGATCGTTGTGATTGTGAGCGGAAAGGGCAATGAACTCGCGCCGGGAAAGATTGCGGCTCATCCACTCGATCTGATCGGCGTAAACATTGGGAGTCGAACGTTCTACAGTGGTTGGAAGATTCAAGATAATCTCCCGATCCGGTCCGGGCTCCCACACGTCCATGACGGCCTCGCACACCTCGAGTGCGAAATCGAGCTCGGTATCAACGAAAATTTCGGGCGAATACTCAAAGCCCGCCACAGTCTCATCTCCGAAGGACTTTTCCATGTACGCAACAAGCTCTTGCGTTCCCGAAATGGCCAGCTGCTTAATCTGCTCCTTATCCATGCGGAAAACGACGTCACGGAAAACTGGCGCAGTTGCGTTGTACAAGTGCACGGTTGCACGTGGCAAGCCCTGCAGGGCATCGACAGTTCGGTGAATGATGTCCGGCCGAGACTGCGTAAGCACCGAGATTGTTACGTCCGCGGGAACGGCGTCGTCGTCAACTAGTGAACGCACAAAATCAAAGTCCGCCTTCGAAGCCGCTGGGAAACCGACCTCAATCTCCTTGATCCCGATTTCCACCAACAGATCAAATAGTTTTCGTTTCCGATCGGGATCCATCGGATCGATAAGTGCCTGATTACCATCGCGTAAATCGGTTGACAGCCAGCGCGGCGCCTTCGTGATCCGGTTATTTGGCCACGTGCGATCGGGCAGACTTACAGGGTTCGTGTCAAGAAAGTGCCGGTACTTCGAAATTGGCATATGTGAGGGCAGTTGACGATGACCAAAGCCTTCAGTTTTCATTTAAATTCTCCCAGTCATAAGGCGGATTTTACAGATAGCTAACACAGATACCCGCGGGGAGGTGTCAGCAGCTGACCTCGCCGCGGCAACTAAGGAGAAGCGCCATGTGCATAAGGCTAGACTACTCGCGATTTTCGATTTGTCACACCAGATGCCCACCTAGTGGGCGGATAACACTGACAAATCCGCACGGCTAAGTATCCGCATGTGCTCGCGTTAGTTCTCAATCTCAATAAGCACGATGGAAATATTGTCCTTTCCACCCTCGTCCAAAGCGGCCGATAAGAGCTCTTTCGCAATCTGCTCAACGCCGTGCGTCGTGCGGAAGATGCCCTCCATACGTTCATCTAATAGTTCATCACTGAGCCCGTCAGAACACAGCATCACCAAATCTCCGGCGCGAAGCTCAACTTCGGAAAATTCGACGTCCGGCGGACCATAGGTACCAATAGCACGAGTGATGATATTGCGATGGGGATGATGATGAGCGTCCCGTTCCAATATTTCACACATGTCAACCATCTCCTGAACGAGCGAGTGGTCACGAGTTAACCGCGTCAAAATCTCGTTACGATACCTGTACAGGCGCGAGTCGCCCACGTGAAAAACTAGCGGATTTTCACCCAGGTGCAGACCCACTACGGTGCTCCCCGCAGCGTGGCCAAAGTCGAGAATCTGCTTCGAGCCCTCCGAGTTATAAACGCTGTCAACATGTCTTTCAATGGCTCGCGCCGCTTCGGTGAGCGCTTCCGTAATCGTGGACTTTCTGGTCTCAAAGTCGGCAGTTTCCAGCTCATCGGCAGTGCTTGCCAGCGCCTCTACAACGAACTCAGCGGCGGCATCACCAAGAGAATGCCCGCCCATTCCGTCGGCAATCACAAAAAGTTGATCCGACACGTGCAGTCGATCTTCGTTGCGCTCTCGAACTAGCCCGGCATCGGTGACCGTGACCGTTTGTATAGCGAGTTTGTCTACCATAGGCCCACTCTCTTTTTAATCGAGCACCATCCTACGCTCGTAACGGAGGTTTCGGGAGATTGGAAGTGCCGACGGTGCTTCCTATGGGGTCAGCGGACTCGGGTACACGCCCCAATATGCCAGTGCAAATAACAAGAGCACCTGCCCGCAAAGCAGCACGCGTAGGTTTGCACCTGCTTCGCGCGTCAACATCGGCGTGTCCGCCCATGTGCGACCTGCGCGCACCAATAAGAAAACCGCCCCCAAAGACAGCAGTTGAATACCTAGCCAGCCACCTTGCACAACCCAGCGGTTTGTTTCGTAAGACAGGGCAAGATTCGCAATCGCTATCACGTATCCCAGGAACGCGAGCCACGAGAGAATAACCATGGCAGCGCTTGCCACCATCGGCCTGCCCACGCCGCGGTAAGTTTGCTGATGTCCGAGAATCGGCAACCGCCCAACCGTCGTCATTGCGGCACCGATAACTACGAGCAGTACGCCCGCCGCTAACAGGGTAATCATCGCGTCGCCCGACCCGAACCATCGCGGGGTATCAATCGTTTGTGCAATATAGTCTTGGCGAGGTTGGGCGCCCGCTACCTGATTGCTCATCTGCACCGAACTGGGCAAATCATTAATAAAATCGGCGATATCTTGATATGGATCTTGCTGCAGTTCACCATTGATCCGTAGCCCGTGATCGGCATTTTCGTAATAGCGCAATACCAGATCGGTATTTTCAGCCTTTGCGAGGTCTTCTGCCAGCATGATTGGGCCTTGAACGATAGGCATGGAAAGATCATTCGTCCCGTAGGCCATGAATACCGGCTGCGTGATTTGCCTGTGGTAGGGGCTTGGATCGAAGTTGGCATAAAGAAAATTGCCGTCAGCGATCGCGCCGGATATTAGGCGCGGTATCGCACTGTAAATCTGATCGGGAACTCCCAATTGGCGCAAGTACGTAACGGCCGCGAGCGCCCCCTGCTCGCGGATCGGCATAACGGGATCTGATACCAGAATGAGGAATGAGGCACGCTGATCTCGCACCACTGAAATGGGTGCGATTAGCGCTCCCTCAGACTCGGCGTAATAGCCAACGTCACGCCGGTAAACGGAGGGCTGTTCCCGCAACCAATCGGCGACGGCGTGATAACCCTCAGCAAGTGCTTGATAGTCGCGGGAAAGCGCGGTGTAGCTTTCCGTCATCTTGTCTGGAACCGCGGTCACAATCCCGGCAGAGGCAAGCCAAGTCGCATGCTGCTTGAATGCCTGGTGGGTAGACGTACCGGTTCCGTGAAGTAGCACGACGCCGGGGCGCTGTCCGTCAACCCCCTCCGGCTTGCGAAGAGTGACTTTGAGGGGTTGACCCTGCGGGCCCGTAATTTCATGGACGGATTCGGTCACCGTATACGTTCCCACGTCGGGCGTGGGAATTGCTGTACTGATGTGGGTGGACGTCGTCGTTGGAACAATCAGGTTAGTCATTGGTTGCGGAGACCAACCCGGCCCTGCCCACACTCCCCACGTGCCCAAAATGAGTACGGTGACAAGCCAGATGACGACCAGTGGCATTCGCCGCCGCCCCGTCTCCTTTGCCGCGTTCAAAATCCAAGTCGCCCCAACATTTTCGGATCACGTTGCCATTCTTTGGCTACCTTCACATGCAGGTCAAGATACACGGGCTGGCCAAGCAGACGCTCAATATTTTCGCGCGCCTGCTTACCGACTCGTTTCAATCGCTGCCCGCCCTTACCTATCACGATACCTTTTTGCGATGGTCGTTCAACGAACATGTGCGCGCTAATTGCCATCACAGGCGGGCGATCATCGCCCTCTTTACGTGGCCGTTCAACCATTTCTTCAACGAGGACGGCGATCGAGTGCGGCAGTTCTTCGCGCACTCCCACGAGAGCTGCTTCGCGGATCAGTTCGGCGATGCGTTCTTCTTCGCTTTCATCGGTGATCATGTCCTTGGGATACAGCGGCGGACTTTGTGGCATGCGCTCGATGAGCAGATCTGCAAGTAGCGTCACCTGATCGCCAGCGACGGCTGAGACCGGAACTATCTCAGCAAATTCGTACATGTCAGAAACTTCGATAATCCGCTCGGCCAGCACGTCCCGATTCACTTTGTCTGTTTTAGTGAGCACGGCAAAGATGGGGGCATTTGTTTTTTTGACCGAGTCGAGAATGAACCGGTCACCTGGACCTGCCGGTTCGTCGGCTGGCATGCACAGCACGACCGCGTCGACGCCGGATAGAGCCTCGCCGACCATGTCGTTGAGGCGTTCGCCCAACAGGGTTCGCGGGCGATGCACGCCGGGGGTATCAACGAGGATAAGTTGGCCATCGTCCCGATGCACAATTCCTCGGATCACGCGGCGAGTTGTTTCCGGCTGGTCGGCGGTGATTGCGATCTTCGTGCCGACCATGGCATTCATGAGGGTCGATTTTCCGGCGTTTGGTCTGCCGACGACAGACACGAAGCCCGCGCGGTAATCTTCTGGGTATTCACTCATCGTCGCTACCTTCTTCTTCGGGCTCTGCCTTTTGAACGATCACGGTGGATAGCCTCTTCTTACGGCCACCAAATCGATCGGCCGTGAGCGACAGGCCGCCAGTTTCCGTTTCGGATCCACGGATTGGTATGCGTCCCAAGCTTTTCGTTAGGAGGCCGCCGACCGTATCGACGTCGTCGTCTTCGAAATCGATCCCGAAAAGTTCAACGAGGTCGTCGATAGGCAACCTGGCCGGAACGCGATAAACCCCCGGGGATAATTCTTCAACCTCGGGTTGGGCGCGATCGTGTTCATCGACCATTTCGCCGACGATTTCTTCCACGATGTCTTCGATCGTGACCATACCGGCGATACCGCCGTACTCATCGACAGCGAACGCGATGTGGTTTTGGCTCTTTTGCATGAATTCCAACAGTTCGTCAGCAAGCATAAATTCGGGCACGAACTGCGCCTCACGCATGACGTTAGATGCCACGAGCCCATCCGTGTCGGTTCTGCGGTGCGTGCGCCGGATAACGTCCTTCAGGTAAAGAACACCTCGCAGGTCATCTACGCTCTCCCCCGTGACGGGGATTCGCGAAAATCCGGAACGAGTAAAGAGCGAAAGTGCACGATCCAAGGTTTCGTCAGCGTCGATGGTGACCATGTCAGTTCGCGGAATCATCACTTCGCGAATAATCGTGTCTGACAGTTCAAAAATGTTTTGCAGCATTGAACGCTCATCTTCTTCAAGCACTTCAGATTCGGATACTCGCTCCACCATGACCTGAAGTTCTCGTTCGTCACGAGATTCGCGTTCGTCGTCGTCCGGTTCCCTGCGGGTCACAAAAATTGAGCCGACTCGCGTAAGCGGCCAAACGAACCAGCCCGTCTTATCCAACACTTTCAAAGAATGCTTACGCCCCAACTGCGCAGGCAGGACCAGCGCGGTGAGCATAAACAGGACCGTGGCCACGACGAGCGTGATCAGCCATACGCTCCACAGTGCGTGCACGTAATCGGCAACGAAACTACTCACCCCAAGGGCGACAGCCATGACGAAGAAATTTCGGAAAGCTGACACGGAAGCGAGCGCGGCCGGCCGCCGGTCGTAGATCTGGTTGATCCGTGCCGCTCGCGCGTCTTGGTCGGGTAGCTGTTTGATCCGCATCCGCGAAACGGAATTCAATGCTTGCACGATAATCCCGGCCAACACGGCGAGCACGAGTGCAATTATCGTGACAACCGCGACGAATACGGGAGAAACTTCAGCTTCAATCACTGCTAACCTCCGGTGCGACGTCGTCGATATCGCCCGAGCCCGCATCGTGCGGCTTGCGGGCTAAGAAAGTGAGAAGGAGACGGCGTTGCAGATCAAACATTTCTTTCTTTTCGGCTTCTTCCGCGTGATCGTAGCCAAGGAGGTGCAATATTCCGTGGGTGAGCAAGAGCAAGATCTCTTCCATAGTCGCGTGCCCTGATTCAAGGGCCTGGCGGGCAGCAACGGCCGGGCAGATGACAATATCGCCCAGCATCCCAGGTTGCGGCTCTGCGCCCGGCGGCGCAGGCCGTAATTCATCCATGGGGAAGGAAAGCACGTCTGTTGGACCTGGAAGATCCATCCACTGCTCGTGCAACACTTCCATCTGATTCTCGTCAACAAGCAGGATCGACAAGTCTGCCTGCGGATGGACCCGCATTTCATCTAAGACGTACGTGGCGAGTGCTGAAAGCTCATTAATTCCCACCGCCGGCTCAAAACCAGATTCGTCATTAACTTCAATCATGAGTTCCCTATTCCGCATCAAATCGCGCGTAAGCATCGATGATATCGGCAACAAGCCGATGCCGGACGACGTCGGCAGAGCCGAGTTCAATGAATTTGATCCCGTCCACATCGCGTAAAATCCGGCGCACGAGCCCAAGTCCAGAGGATTGGTTTTTCGGGAGGTCAACCTGAGTGAGATCCCCCGTGATGATCATCTTGGATTTAAATCCAAGCCGGGTGAGGAACATTTTCATCTGCTCAGGCGTCGTATTTTGTGCTTCATCTAGGATCACAAAAGCATCGTTGAGCGTGCGACCGCGCATGTACGCAAGCGGGGCCACTTCTATCGTGCCCGCTGCCAGTAGCTTGAGAATCGCTTCTGAATCGATCATGTCGTAAAGAGCATCATAAAGTGGCCGCATGTACGGATCGACCTTGTCATTGAGCGAACCGGGAAGGTAGCCAAGCGACTCTCCGGCTTCGACGACGGGGCGGGTGAGCACGATGCGCGAGACTTCTTTTTTCTGAAGCGCAACCACCGCTTTTGCCATTGCCAGATAGGTTTTGCCCGTTCCAGCAGGGCCGATTCCAAAGACGATCGTGTTGGCATCTATCGCATCGACATAGGCTTTCTGACCGAGGGTTTTGGGCCGAATCGTCTTGCCCCTGTTGGTTAAAATGTCCGTGTTGAGCAAGTCTGTCGGCTTAGCGAGGCCTGAGCGTAAAATCGTAATCGCTCGTTCGACGGCGTCCACCGTTAAATGTTCTCCGGTACCGGCCACGGAAATAAGTTCGTTCATCAGATCGACGGCGAGTTCGACGTCGGTCTCGGGGCCCGACAACGTCACCTCTTGGCCAAGAACGTGAATGTTAACCGGTTCGAGGCCCTTTTCGAGAGCGCGCAACACTTCGTCACGGTGACCGAGAATATTAATCATCGGGATTCGATCCGGGACGGTCACAGTCTGTTGAGATTCCATCACTGCCATACTAACTGAGCTTTGCTCGAATAACGGCGCTTGCCCACGCTCCTGCCGTGGCCGAGCGTAAAACGTGTTTGCCTAACAGGACCTGTTCGGCACCCGCATCCGTAAGTTTTTCCACTTCAGCCGCGGTAATTCCACCTTCGGGGCCGATAATCACCATGATCTGCTTAGCCGCTGCGGGCAGCCTATCTACAAGAGGTACGTTAGACTCTTCGTGGCAAACGTATACAGGCCCGGGAAAATTTCGCACGTGCTCCACGAGCTGGCGGGTCGTCACTACGGATTCGACGGTGGGTAGCCATGATCGCCGTGCCTGCTTGGCGGCTGCCCACGCGGTATCGGCCAGTTTGGCGCGGCCTTTTTCCGCGCGCTTGCGATCGTTCCACCGCACAATGGTCCGCTGCGACATCCACGGGATAAAGGCGTCAGCACCAAACTCCGTGCAGGTTTCCACTGCCTGCTCATCGCGGCCCCCTTTTGCCAGCGCTTGAACGATCACCAGGTGCGGAGAGCTTGGGTCATCGTGGACGGCCTTAAGCGCACGGCCAACAACCTCAGTCTTCGATACCTGTTCCACCTCGATTGTTATGCGGAGTCCGCTGCCGTTCACGATGTCAATTTCATCGCCTATCTGCGTGCGCCGCACGGTGGCCGCATGATGGGCTTCGCCTCCGGTTAATACCACTTCCGCGGCCTCGCTCAATTCCGGATCCACGTAGACAGGTCTGCTCATCGGCCCGTGAAACGTTCCTTGATTCGGGAAAAGACGGAGGAAGATGTTTGGACTAGCGAACCAGTTCCCTCGCCGCGAATGTTTGCGAATTCCTCGAGTAATTCTCGCTGGCGCGAGTCGAGCTTGGTCGGCGTCGTCACCTGCAAGTGAACTTTAAGATCGCCGCGTCCAGGCCGCCGTAACCGGCCAACGCCCAGACCTTCCAGCCGTTGGACGTGCCCGGCCTGAGTGCCAGGTTCGAGTTCAATTTCCTGCTCGCCGTCAAAGGTCTCGATGGTCACTTTCGTGCCCAGCGCGGCGGAAGTCATCGGAATTTCTAGCGTGCACAGCAGATCATCTCCCTCGCGGGTAAATACCGGATCTGGCGCCACTTTCACTTCAGCAATAAAGTCACCCGGTGGCCCTCCGGCAATGCCAGCATCGCCCTTGCCGGCTAGCTTAATTTGCATTCCGCTCGCCACGCCGGCCGGTACGTTGATCGCAATTGTTTGGGATGCTCGCACCCGCCCTTCTCCTGCACATTCGCCACACGGGGTGACGATCACGGTTCCGTAGCCCATGCAGTGCCCGCACGTCGTCTGCGCCATAACTTGGCCAAATATGGACTGGGTGAGGCGTTGAGTGGCGCCCGTGCCATCGCAGTTTGTGCACGGTACGGGATCTGTTCCCGGTTCAGCCATGTGGCCGTGGCAGCGTGTGCATTCAATGACGGCGTCGTGTTTGAGTTCCTTTTCAACGCCGAAAACAACTTCTTCAAGAGTTAGGCTCAGGCTAACGACGGCGTTTTGGCCGCGCCGCATGCGTGATACCGGGCCACGCCGGGTGTTTCCGCCACCGAAGAAGTTGTCGAAGATATCTTGGAAGCCACCAAAGCCTCCCCCGCCAAAACCGTTACCTGACAGGGCGTCTTCCCCACCGATGTCATAAAGTTGACGCTTTTCTTCGTTGGAGAGCACTTCGTACGCTTTATTGACCTCTTTGAACTCTTCGGGTGAACCACCGCCCGCTTCATCCGGGTGAAGCTCGCGCGCTTTCTTGCGATAGGCCCTTTTAATTTCCGCCTGAGTCGCGTTGCGTTCCACGCCTAATATTTTGTAGTAATCAGCCACGTAGTTCCTTAATTTGCTGACAGAATGTCGGATAAATATTTCGCGACCGCATACACGGATGACATCGTCGCAGGATAGTCCATTCGAGTCGGTCCAATTATGCCAAGACGAGCCACAGTTTTCTGGTCGGCGCCAACATAGTTGGTGGACACCACAGAAGTTTCGCTGAAGGCGTCGCTCACATTTTCCGAACCAATCCCAACGTGCATGCCGTCTTCCTTATGGGCGAGCATGCGCAATAGCACTACCTGCTCTTCAATCGCATCCAGCACCGGGTAAACTGAGTGTTCAAAGTCAATGTCATAGCGGGTCAGATTCGCTGTTCCTGCGACGACGACGCGCTCCTCAGCCTCGTTTTGTAAAGTTTCTTCGAGGGCTTGGCCAATGATCGCGGCCGCGGGGCGAATCGACTTTTCAAGGCGTGCCTCCACTCGGGTGAGCGCTTCGGGCAGATCGGCCAGTTGGTGGTCCGAAAGCTCCTCGTTCAAAACTGCGCGCAAGATCGTAAACTCTTCGTCGGTCAGACTAGATTCGGTGGCAACGATCCGCTGTTCGACTCTGCCGGCGTCTGTGATGATGACGACGAGCGCTCGACTTTGCCCCAGATCGACCAGTTCCACGTGCCGCAGGGCGGTACGGCGAAGTGACGGGTATTGCACCATTGCCACTTTATTGGTGATAGAGGCGAGTAAGCGGACGGATCTGGTGATGACGTCGTCGAGATCAACGGCGCCGGAAAGCATTTTTTCGATTGCGATGCGTTCAGCGCGCGACAGCGGTTTGAGTTCAGCAATCTGGTCAACGAATTTGCGATAGCCAGCATCTGTGGGAACCCGCCCGGCTGACGTGTGGGGCTGTGCGATGAGGCCCTCTTCTTCAAGAGCTGCCATATCGTTGCGGACGGTAGCTGGAGACACAGCTAGGTGATGGCGTTCGACGACGGCACGTGAGCCTACTGGTTCGCCAGTCTTCACATAGTCTTGAACAATTGCGTTAAGAACTAACGCTTTGCGCTCGTGCGCCATGCTCCACCCCCTTCCACAATGGCACTCTGGAGTATCGAGTGCCAATTCTACGCCGTGTCTATTAAATATCCAGTTGGATAAGTTGACTACGCTCATGGCTATGCCTTCATCTCAAGACAGTATTTTTTCACGCGACATGTACGGCCGCGACGTGCTTTCCACACCAAGTGCACCTCGCAGCCGCAAGATCCACGTTAAGAAAGGAATGGTTCTCGAAGAGCCCTCGTCCGGCTTTGTTGGCGAGGTGATGGCCGTGCGCACAGTTGCTGGCCAGTGGCAAATGGAACTAGAAGACCGGAAATATAAGCGGCGCTCTTTCCCGCTTGGTCCGGGCTATTGGTTTGAGGGCCAACCGGTAGACGTTTTGCCGCCGGCGCCCTCGTCGCAAAAGCCCGGGAGGAAAATTACGGCTTCTGGATCTTTCCATGTGGAACACGAGGCGCGCGTTGCCAAAGCTTCCCGCATCTGGGTGGAAGGAAAACACGACGCCGAACTCATCTCAAAAATCTGGGGCTCTGACCTTGCTTATGAGGGGATCATGATCGAGGAACTCTTCGGTGCGGACAAGCTCGAAGAGATACTCGCAGTGTTCGGCCCGACGAATGACCGGCGTGCGGGAGTTATGCTCGATCATCTTGTGGAAGGTTCGAAAGAATCGCGGATTGCCGACAAGGTTTCGGCCTTGCCGGGCGTTCTTGTGCTTGGCCACCCGTACGTCGACATCTGGCAAGCAGTCAAGCCATCGGTGATTGGGCTGCGCGCCTGGCCGGAAGTTCCTCGCGGCGAGGACATCAAGAAAGGCACGTTGGCGCGCATCGGCTGGCCACACGACACTGCGGAAGATATCGGGCTCGGTTGGAAGCGGATTTTGGATTCTGTCCGCGACTACCGCGATCTCGAACCGGCATTCTTGGGCCGCATGGAAGAGTTGATCGATTTCGTCACCGCCGTGCCATAGCCAGCGGGGTCAGGACCGTCGATACGTGGAGCCTAACCGGGTGGAAGCCCGTCCTTGGAACTCTTCGTTTACGTTCCTGCGTACGGGCTTCCACCTAGTACCCGAATTACCAGCCCAACCTTTCGCAAACCGGGCAGGAATCAGCTATCCCGGACAGGTTAAACATGCCCGTTATAAGTGAAAAGTGCCCGCTTTGCTAAGGAAGGACACTGCTAAGCGAAGGGTGGCGCTGCGCAAGGACGTAAACGAAGAGTCCCAAGCAGCGCCACCCTTCGCGTGCGCGCCACTTGCGACTACTTCCATGCGGCATTCGGGATGAGCCGGATAATTTGCGGAGCCTTTTCAGCAATGGTCTTGAGGCGTTCAACCTGGTCTTGGCGCTTGCCGTCAAACATATAGGTCACCATGTCATCGCGGAAGTGGGCCGCCTGCAAGCCAGGCCAGCCCACAAGAAAGCGCCGCACGTCGTCGTTCAAATAAGCTGGCACATCGCCGGCGCCCTCGTAGGTCAGCCCGTCGTCGTCGATCCGCACGAGTGCCTCTTGAAATTCAGCTTCAGTACCATCGGAACGCTGCGGAAGGTCGATCGTAAACAGCAGGTGGGTACCAATAGACGGGGCGACGAAGGATCCCGCGCGCCACACGGGCGTGGAACGGGAGGAGGTTACGCATTCAACTCCCGCAGCCTTTTCAGTAATCGGCCAAAAACTCGGCAAGTCGGTCGAACGCAGTTGGAACTGCGCCAAATTGTCCACCGTTTCCTTAACCCGCCAGCCCTGCGAACGCATCCGCCCCTTCAGCCGTGATGCTTCATCCCACGTGCCGGTCGAATTCTTCGAGATAAGTGTGTGGCCCGTGTACACCAGCGGGAGTGTAACGAGAAGGACGAGCATTCCCATAACTATATAATCTCGAACGAAAATAGCTCTCTCCAATCAGGAGTTCCACAAAGCGCGAATCACGGTATCGGCAAGAAGCCGCCCGCGCCTCGTGAGTCGAATACGCCCGGCAAGTGCAGCGCGTCCGTCAATCAGCTCATCGGCAATCAACGATGCTACGACCTGACCGGGCGTGTGGTCAGGAACGAGGATACCCTCTCGGAGGCGAATTCCAAGCATGATGTCTTCCTCTAACCGCTCCTGCGCGGATAAGGTCTCTCCCCCGCCTATGGCGAACTCGCCGTTTTCCAGTTTTCCGGTGTATGCGACGGGGTGTTTGACGTTCCAAAATCTGGAGCCGTCGACGTGCGAATGCGCACCCGGCCCGAATCCCCACCAGTTGGCGTTGCGCCAGTAGGCGCGGTTGTGCTGAGACTGGCGGCCCGGCTTGGCCCAGTTTGATACCTCATACCATTCGTAGCCAGCAGCGCTGAACAGATCGTCGGCTAGTTCATATTTCTCCGCCAGGTCATCAGGGTCAGGCTCCGGTAGCTCTCCGCGGCTGACCTGGGCGCCCATCTTTGTGCCCTGTTCTATCGTTAAGCCGTATGCGGAAATGTGTTCGGGATCCAGCGAGATCGCCGTTTCGACGGAGGCCCGCCAATCGTCCAGAGATTCACCGGGTGCTCCGTAGATAATGTCGACTGAAAAATCGAGCCCAAGTTCACGCGCCCAACGCGTCACGTTTTCCACCTGTCCGGGTGTATGGGAACGATCAAGAACCTCCAGAACATGCGCACGAGCCGATTGCATTCCGAAAGAAAACCGCGTGAAACCTGCCTCTTGGAGCGCGGCCAGATCGGCCTTGGTCACGGTATCGGGATTCGCCTCAGTGGTGACTTCCCCGATCGGTTCACCAAACGTGGCGCCAAGAGCACCGAGAATAAGGGCTAGGTCCGCAGCAGGTAGCATGGTTGGGGTTCCACCACCGAAAAACACGGTTTTTAACGGCGTGGCAGGCCGTAGGATCTGCCCCGCCTTCTCGATTTCTCGCACGATCGTTTTCGCGAATTGATTAGCGCTTGCTCCCCCACCGAAGTCAAGATTGGTATAGGTGTTGAAATCGCAATACCCGCACCGCACCGAACAAAATGGGATGTGCACGTAGGCCGAAAAATCCTCGACTTCACCCCCGATGTGCTGCAGATCAAACGGCTTAGCCACTGACCCGAATCGCTTCGATATCGTAAATCTTTCGCCCGGCCTCAATACCCCGGCGCTCAAATCGGGTCATCACGCGCCCCTGCCAGCGATCGGCAAAGCCGCCTTGATACTGGCCTTGATCAGCTGGATCGGGGTTTTTTAACGAGAACGGATTGCGAAACTGGGGGCTATTGTGAACGACGTCGCGCATCTGCCAGGCGTAGTCCGCCCAATCCGTCGCCATCCGCCACGTGCCGCCCACCTCAAGGACGAGCGCCGCCGTCGTCCCGAATTCATCACTGACTAGGCGCCGCTTGTGATGACGCTTCTTGCGCCACGGATCGGGGAAAAACGTCCACAGCTCACGTGCACGTTGATTTTGATTTTCGCCCTCGCGGAACAAAATCGGAAGTGCCTGCGCAGCATCTACCTCCATCAGGCGTACGTTGTGTACTCCCGCACGGACGGCAGCATTAACGCACCTCGCCACGCCGGGCGCCCAGGCTTCTAACGCAAGAAAGTTCCATTCGGGGCGATCGAGCGCGGCGGCAATCGTTTGTTCGCCAGAGCCGGGCCCAATTTCGACGACCAGCGGCCCCCGCCTACCGAATGCGGCCTCAAGATCTATGGATGCATCTTCGGCGATCGTTGTTTGCGCTGGCCCTTCCGGGTAGTCGATAACGTATCGCGAGCCGTGCTTTTCCATGACGGCATCGTACTTATCCCCAAGTCGCGAACCGCGCCGGGTAAAGGACCGAATCCGTCCGTAATTCGGGTGTTGCTCGCTCATTTTTTCTTCGACTCCGGCATATCGGAGGAAAGCGCGGCGACGAAGGCTTCCTGGGGCACATCCACGCGGCCGATAGACTTCATGCGCTTCTTGCCTTCCTTCTGCTTCTCCAGCAGTTTGCGCTTTCGTGAAATATCGCCGCCATAGCACTTGGCGAGCATGTCTTTACGCAGCGCGCGAATGGTTTCGCGGGCGATAATTCGGGAACCGATCGCCGCCTGAACCGGGATCTCGAACTGCTGCCGAGGGATCAGCTCTTTGAGCTTCCCAGTCATTTCCACGCCGTATCGGTAAGCATCATCACGGTGAACGATTGCGGAAAACGCATCGACCTTCTCACCGTTGAGAAGAATGTCAACCTTAACCAAGTCCGCTTCTTGCTCGCCTTCTTCCTTATAGTCGAGTGAAGCATAGCCGCGCGTACGCGATTTGAGCTGGTCAAAGAAGTCGGTCACAATCTCGGCGAGCGGCAACCGGTAGCGGAGCTCCACGCGATCTTCAGAAAGGTAATCCATCCCCTGCAAACTACCTCGGCGCTGCTGGCTCAGATCCATCGTTGCGCCCACGTAGTCCGACGGCGTCAAAATCGTTGCGTTGACCATCGGTTCGTAAATGGTTTGGATCTTACCTTCGGGGAACTCCGATGGATTGGAGACGATATATTCCTCACCACCTTCGGCAATCACTCGGTAGACAACAGACGGAGCTGTTGCGATGAGATCAAGATCGAATTCACGCTCCAAGCGCTCGGTGATAATCTCCAGATGGAGCAGGCCAAGGAAGCCACACCGGTAGCCAAAGCCAAGCGCAACCGAATTTTCTGGTTCGTAAGTAAGAGCAGCATCGTTCAGCTTCAGCTTGTCAAGGGCGTCTCTGAGTGCCGGGTAGTCTGAACCATCAATCGGGTAAATCCCGGAGAACACCATGGGCTTCGGGTCGCGATATCCCGGCAATGGCTCGGCGGCCGGTTTGCGAGCATCGGTCACGGTATCGCCAACTCGAGACTGGCGTACCTCCTTCACCCCCGTAATGAGGTAGCCGACCTCACCGGCGCCAAGCCCCGCTGCCGGTTTTGGCTCGGGTGAGATGACGCCAATTTCAAGGAGCTCATGATCGGTGTGTGTCGACATCATTTGCACCTTTTGGCGCGGCTGAAGGTTTCCATCCACCACGCGCACGTAAGTAACGACGCCGCGGTAGGAGTCGTAAACCGAATCGAAAATCATCGCCCGGGCTTCGCCGTCGGGCTCACCGCCGGGCGCGGGAATTTCATGGATGATTCGATCCAAAAGCTCCTCAACGCCCTCGCCTGTCTTACCCGAAACTCGTAGAACGTCACCGGGGTCAACGCCAAGAAGGCCCCCTATTTCAGCCGCAAATTTGTCTGGATTCGCGGCTGGCAAGTCAATCTTGTTGAGAACCGGAATGATCGTCAGATCGTTTTCTATTGCCATGTACAAATTGGCCAATGTTTGTGCCTCGATACCCTGGGCGGCATCAACGAGCAGAATCGCTCCCTCACACGCGGCCAAGGAACGAGACACCTCATAAGCGAAATCCACGTGCCCGGGCGTATCGATCATGTTCAGAACATACGCTTCACCATCTACCGACCACGGCATTCGAACGGCTTGCGACTTAATAGTGATACCGCGTTCGCGTTCGATATCCATCCGATCGAGATATTGCGCGCGCATCTCCCGTGCCGTAACGATATCGGTTAACTGCAGCATGCGATCGGCAAGGGTGGACTTGCCGTGATCAATATGGGCAATGATGCAGAAATTACGGATCCGCTCCTGGTCCGTCGTCGACGGTTGGATCTCTTTTAACTCCGCGGCGTTTGAAACTGGCACGAAACTCCTTACGATAGTCGTGCACAACACTACCAGCGCTATGTGAACCCACGGTCATTCAAACATGTGAATTTTGGCGTCCCGTGACACACTTAAACCATGAACTGGAAAGACGTGAGGAAGGCTGGCAGGTGAGTATCGGCGCCGGATCGATGAACTTATTCTTACCCGTTATTGAGCGGGTATCTCGGCTACCGGGGAAAGCGCTCGTCGCGCTCGCGTCGGTGGGCAACTTAATCTTGCTCGTCATCGGGTGGTTTGCCGGCCAGCGCCACGGTGGATTTGGTGGCTGGTTCCCGTTTGGCGCGGCCGTAATATTTTCTGCCGTTCTCATTTTCTTTGCAATCCGCCGCCACCGGCTCGAAGTTCGTATCGATGGGTACATGCTAGCCGCCGCTTCCAAGTACACCGGCACAGGCCGTACGCCGGATGAAGGGGAAACTTCGGATAACATCGTAGTCATCGACGAAGAAGGAAGGGTTATTCCAGGTCCGAATCGGGAAGGGCTACTGGCAGAAGCCGAGCTACGTGAAAGTCGAGAGCGCCAGCGTGCAGCAGAAGTGGAAGCCGCTCATGTGAAAAATACTCCTTTGGCCAGACTTGAGGCCGCACAGCGTGCGGCAATCGCCGCAGCCGGTGGTGTCGAAAAGGTTCCGCATTTGAAAGATGATTTACGCTGGACACTCCTCAGCGCGGGCCTTACTCTCCTCTCACTTCCCTTCATCGGTTTCCTCATCATCGTCGCTGTACTTCTCTGGTTTTAAACCCGGCAGCGTAACTCAGCCGTGACGGCGTAGGATTGAAATTATGGACATTCCTGAAGATATCCTCGAAAAGGGTGACGTGGCGCGCAGTCACGTGCGCGAGCACCCCAAAGCACTCCTTGGAAATATTCTGGGGTGTTTTCTGACGATACTCACCGTCATTTTAGCAATAGTTTTTCTACCCGCTTCGCTGTATCCATGGGCTCACTGGGCGATTGCGATTACAGGTGCAATTCTGATCATTTTAGTTTTCGTACACCCGGTTATTCAGTGGTCGACTTCCACCTACACAATTACAGACAAGCGGCTTATTGCGCGCTCGGGGGTCGTGAAAAAATCGATCACTGAAATATCTCGCTCAGCCATCCGGGAGGCGGAGGTGGAAAGCGACGTCGTAGATCAGCTCTTCGATTCTGGCGCGCTCATCGTAGAGCTCGACGACGGCCGAAAAGTTACCTTCCGCCACGTGCCCGCAGTTGATGACTTCCGCGCACTGTTAATGGCCGAGCCCGAACAGGAGAGCTAGATGTCATTCGTTAATTCTCTCAAGCGGGTGGCCACCCGCTTAGGCACCCAGGTTGGACGAGATTTAACCCGCGGGGCGCGCCAAAAGCGCGGACAGCGCACGCGAGCTGGCCTGCGTTTCAGGCGCGAAGCTCAATCCTCAGTTCACCGCCAGACGCCAGAATTACCCGGCCCACGTGAACGGGCGATCGAATATGACATCGAGCGCTACGGCCTACCTGATTTTGACTACCGGCCAGAACGAAATGGCGCACCCGATCCCGGTGAAGTTGTTTGGACCTGGGTGCCGTTCGATGAAAATGACGGCCGCGGAAAAGATCGCCCAGTTTTGGTGTTGGCGGATACTGACGAACACGTGATTTTTGGGCAAATGACCTCTAAAGACAACACGCGTGATGCACAGTGGGAGGCCAAATGGGGCCGCCACTGGATGGACGTCGGATCTGGGAAATGGGATCGGAAAGGGCGTCCCTCAGAAGTGCGGCTTGACAGACTTCTGATCGCACACATGGATCAGATACGCCGGGAAGGCTCGTTTCTTCGCGAAGACATTTTCGCGGATGTTGTGCGAGCGCTAAAAAATCTGCACGGGTAGTGCAGTTGGCCGAGATTTCCGTTCACTCCTGCGGATCGCGTTCACAGCCAACATTGTGCGCAGAGCGCAAACCGGTTCGTTTCTAGCCAATTTTCAGGTTCTTCCAAGCTCGAGACACTAAATTATGACGAGTAAGAAGATCAAGAATCTAAAACGCACTAATAAGGAGACAATATGGGCTTCACGGATGACATCAAGCATGGCGCTGAGAGCGTAGCAGGCAAGGCTAAGGAAGCCTTTGGCAAGCTCACCGACGACAAGTCGACCGAGTTCGACGGTAAGAAGGACCAGGCGTCGGCCGACGTCAAGGACACGGCGAGCGACGTCAAGGACAGCGCCAAGGAGAAGGCTGTCGAAGTCGAAGAAAAGCTAACTGACGACGAGAACTAAATCGGATCAGACCTAAAATACGCGACGCCGTAAAAGTGAGCAGATACACGCAAAAGTGCGCGTAGATGCGCTTTTACGGCGTCGCCGTGTTTGCTAAAGTAGCCTATTGGACTTTGAACCTGGTCGGGTGAAAGGTCCGGTCATCTTCCTTTACCACGGGCGCCCCACGCCTCAGTCCGGAGATGACAAGCCCTCACCGACCGAGGCCCATGCGGCCACCAAACAAAACGAAAGAGTTATCCAGTGGCAAACATTAAGTCCCAGATCAAGCGAAACAAGACCAACGAAAAGCGTCGCGTCCGCAACCAGGCTTACAAGACCGAGGTTCGCACGCTCATCCGCAAGACTCGCGAAGCAGTCGAAGCGGGTAACGTTGAAGAAGCTCAGGAAGCGCTTCGCGTTGCGAGCCGCAAGCTCGACAAGGCTGTTTCCAAGGGAGTTCTGCACAGGAACAACGCGGCTAACCGCAAGTCTAAGCTTGCCAAGCTGGTCGCAACGATCGAAGGCTAAACTCGTCGTCATTGTACGGGAGGGCGGACCATGTGGTCCGCCCTCTTTTTCGTCAGCTATTTTGGCGTTCACCTCTCTTTTCATTGCCGCCTGCTCCACCGGCGAAAGTGGCGGCGCACCACCAAACTGAGCCGGAACTCAACGCTGTTCCGGAGGTCGGAGTGCCGTATTACTTCGGCCCTGGGACGGTATAGGCAGACTGAACCCGAGCAAACACAAAGCGTGTGGGTTCAGCGAATTTACTGAACCTAACCGTTACAGCGAAGCGTTAATCTGGTCCACAGAATCCTTGGCATCACCTAGTAACATTTTCGTGTTCTCGTTGAAAAACAACGGGTTTTGCACACCGGCGTAGCCGGCGTTGCCCATCGAACGTTTGAATACGATCACGTTCTTGGCCTCCCACACCTTGATCACCGGCATGCCGGCAATGGGTGAGCCTGGCTCTTCGGCGGCAGGATTAACCGTGTCATTTGCGCCGATCACGAGCACGACGTCGGCGTCTGCCAGCTCGTCGTTGATCTCATCCATCTCGAACACAATGTCGTAAGGAACATTCGCCTCTGCCAGAAGAACATTCATATGCCCGGGCAAACGGCCGGCTACCGGATGGATCGCGAACGAGACGTCTATTCCCTGCTCGCTCAGCTTCTGGGTCATGGCCGCAACCGGATATTGTGCCTGTGCAACTGCCATCCCATAGCCGGGGGTAATGACTACCTTGTTCGCGTCCTTGAGCATCTGGGCGACCTCATCGGCTGCCGTCTCCTGATGCGAACCGTAGTCCTTGCCTTCTCCGGTCACTGCCCCGTCCGAGCCAAAGCCGCCAAGAATCACGGAAATGAAGGATCGGTTCATCGCTTTCGACATGATGTAGGACAGGTAGGCACCCGATGAGCCGACAAGAGCACCGGTAATGATCAGCAGGTCATTACCCAGGGTAAACCCTGCCATCGCGGCAGCCCAGCCGGAATATGAATTGAGCATTGATACGACGACGGGCATGTCACCGCCACCGATTGCCGCCACCAGATGCACACCGAGCGCTAACGCGATGATGGTCAACAGGATCAGCGGGATCATGCCTGCGCCAAGTGAACGCGTGTGCGCAAACCAGACTATCAGTGCGAGGGAAGCGACGATTGCGCCACCGTTGAGCCAATGCCTGTGCGGAAGCATGAGCGGAGCTCCACTCAGCCTCCCAGACAGCTTCAAGAAGGCAACGATCGATCCGGTGAACGTTACCGCACCGATAAATACTGCGAGCCCAACTTCGCCCATATGGAAGGCGTTATAGATCGAATCCTCGCCAGGAGTCTCAATGAACGAGTTATAGCCAACGAAAACCGCAGCCAGACCAACGAATGAATGCAAGAGCGCAATCAGTTCGGGCATGCCGGTCATTTCCACGCGTTGTGCCACGGGGATTCCGACAGCAGCGCCGATACCTAGTGCCACGAGGATCAAAATCGCCGCAAGAGTCGCATTGTCCCCCGCACCGGCGATCACCACCCACACGGTGGCAAGAAGGGCAAGTGCCATACCGAGCATGCCAAGGCGGTTGCCGCGCTGCGCCGTCGTCTGCTTCGAAAGCCCTGCAAGAGCAAGGATGAAAAGTATCGCCGCAGCGATGTAAGCCAGCGATTGGAAGCGAATCTCAAAGGGAAGTTCCAGTGTCATGAGATCCATTATCAACTCCTATGGAACATCTTGAGCATTCGCTCAGTTACGAGGAAGCCACCAAAAATATTGATGGATGCGACGGCAACCGCGATAAAAGCAAGAATTTTTACGGCGGCGTTATCGGAGGAAATCTGTAAAAGTGCCCCGACCACGATAATTCCGGATATCGCATTCGTCACGGACATCAGCGGCGTATGCAAGGAGTGCGTCACGGAAGTGATGACGTAAAAGCCGACCACGATCGCTAGCACGAACACGATAAAGTGCGTATTCATTCCCGGCGGTGCCGTGAGAATCAGCCAGGCAAAGATCGCAACCGCTACGAGCTTCCACCAGTGTTTGGCAAGCCACAATTTTTCTTTAACAGGTTCAGGCTCTGGCGCCACCGTAGCCTCTTGGGGCCCGGGAGTAGGTGCGGCTGATACCTGAACCGGAGGCGGTGGGTACATCACGCGATCTTCAAGCGTGACGAGCATTTGGCGAACGATTTCATCATCGAGGTTGAGGTGCAGGTTGCCATCTTTTTCGGGCGTGGTCAGCTTGAAGAAGTTGACCACGTTCTGGCCGAAAAGTTGAGAGGCTTGACTCGGAAGCCGGGAAGCCAGCTCAGTGTAGCCGATAATGGTTACTCCGTTATCGGTGACCACAATGTCATCCGGCTTCGACCCGATGACGTTACCGCCGTTGGCAGCTCCCATATCAACGACGACGGAGCCTGGCTTCATACCCGCCACGGCGTCTTCGGTGAGCAGGATCGGCGATCTGCGGCCCGGGATGGCTGCAGTAGTGATGACGATATCTGCCTGCGCCGCCTGTTCCTTGTAGAGCTGTTCGGCAGCGCGCGCTTGCTCTTCTCCCATTTCTTTGGCGTAACCATCTGTGGATTCTTGCGCCGCTACGGGGATCGCAACGAAGTCGGCACCCATTGACTCGACCTGCTCTGCGGTTTCAGCACGCACGTCAGTCGCTTTGACTATCGCTCCCAGCGAGTTCGCAGTTCCGATGGCTGCTAGGCCTGCGACACCCGCACCGATCACGTAGACGGTTGCCGGCGGCACTTTTCCTGCTGCCGTCACCTGTCCAGAAAATAGGCGCCCGAAGCTGTTGGCCGCCTCTATCACTGCCCGGTAACCTGCCACATTTGCGAGCGATGAAAGCACGTCCATCGATTGGGCTCGTGAAATGCGCGGCACCATATCCATGGCAAGGCCGGTAATACCACGTTGGGAAAGCTCGTTGAGGAATTCCTCGTTGCGGCCAGGTGCCATACGGGCGATCAGACTGGATCCACGTTTCATCAGGTCGAGTTCACCCGTGGCCGGTGCGTCTATCGCCGTCACGATGTCAGCTGACCATGTTTCTTCCTTGCTTGCTACCCGCGCTCCGACGTCGGCGTATTGGGAATCGGGGAAACTTGCTGTCGAACCGGCGCCCGTTTCCACAACGACGTCGTATCCGAGCTCGATGAGTTTTCCTACCGTGTCGGGAGTCGCGGCTACCAGTGCCTGACCGTCAGGCTCGCGTGGTACACCTATTCGCAACTTAGCTCCTTCAATAGTTAGTGGTCAGCCTCGCTCGAGAGGCCACTGGTTCAAGCATATCGGTCCGTTTCCCTCAACGCACGAACCACCCCGTCAGCGCCGAAGCTTAGCTATCTCAACAATCGCCCGTTCCAATGCGAATTCAGGATCGCGCGATTGCCCTTTCACTTCGGCATCTGCCCGAGCTATTGATTGGATGGCCAGTGCCAGGGTGTCATTGGTCCAACCCCGCAGGTCGGCCTTGGCGCGTTTAATTTGCCAGTCAGTTATTTTCACACTGATTTTTGCCGCTGATGAACGCTGTCCAAGCACCTGGGCCATGGCACGAAACTTGGTTGCAATCGCGCCAACGATCGCAACCGGTGAGTTGCCCGTAGCGATTGCGTACCGCGCCAGCTCGACTGCTCGCCCAGAGTTTCCGGCGACGACGGCGTCCGCGACGTTGAATCCGCTCGCCTCAACACGACCTGCGAAATAGGTACCAACATGGGATTCGTTGATTGTGCCTTCCACGTCGGAAAGGAGTTGGTTTACTGAGGAAAGGAGTTCACGCAAGTCTGATCCCATGGCTGCAACTAGCGCCTCAACGGCGTCTTTTGTGATGCGCCGCCCGGCTTTGCGGACGTCCTGAGTGACGAGCCGGCCTTTATCGCTGGCATATTTGATCTTGTCGATCTTCGTGGTCGGTATTTTTGCGCGCTTGAGGGCATCAAGTACCTTCTTACCGCGCACTCCCCCGTTGTGCCGTAGAAGAAGTACCGAGTCGGGATCCGGAGAGTTCACGTATGCAAGCAGATCTTCTTGGAATAGCGTGTTAATCTTTTCCAGATTTGGCACGATCACCGCTTTGGGTTCACCAAAAAGCGAGGGAGTCAAAAGCGAATCGAGTTCCCCGGGGCGGTATGCAGAAGCATCGAGTTCGACAATCTCCGTGCTCGGTTCTTGGCGGCGCAACTCGGTACGAACAGAACCTACTGCCCGGTCCCCCAAGACCTCTTCCGCACTTTGGATCAGCATAATGGGGGCTAATTCAAGATCTACCATGGCGTCATTATTCCATGTCTGCACGGCACTGGGAGACCACATCGGTGGCGGTGATTGTGATCGGCCCGCACTCATCTGTTCGTGCCATGATTGGCGCGTCCCAAATCCGGAGAGCATTATCTGTGGGGTGCCCATAATCGTTTTCACCCACTGATACGAGCGTGATGGTTGGCCTGAGATGCTCGGCAAGCTCCTGGCTTTGGTCAGCCGCACCGTGGTGGCCAACTATGACGATATCGATTTCGTCAACCTCGCTCCGTAAAGTCAATTGGCGCTCGTAGGGGGCATCCGCGAGCGCCAGAGTACGGTGCGTTTGCGTGTTGACGACGGCGACGAGCGAATCGGCATTCGTGCTCTGATCGTTGTTTGTGGTCACAACTGGTCCTACGATCTCGATCATGGGCTCCCCACTATTTTCGCCCTGTTCAAAAGAGCTGTAGGTGTCACCCTTTCTCGCAGTACGGTGCGGTATTTCGTGGTGGTCGAGAAGATCTCGTGCCCACGAAGAGTTGTAGTGAGGGTGAAGGTTTTCGGAATACCACACCTGCCCAATTTCGACGGCGTCGATCAGTTCGGCCAGTCCGCGCACATGATCCGCGTCGAAGTGGCTGATAATCAGTAGATCTATTCGTTCAATTCCAGCGTCGCTGAGGCACGTTGAAATTCTGCCGTCTTCTGGACCGACATCGATAAGAATATGAGAAGTTCCTTTACGTGCTAGATAAGCCGAGCCTTGGCCGACGTCGCATTGAATGGTTTCCCAGTTAGCGGGGTGTGCTTGAGTGGGCAGCGTCGGCGCCAATGCAGCTGCGCCGGCCATTAGTGCGAAAGCTGTGAGCACGTAGTGGACCATTCCCACGTAGACACCAGCTACGAGGACCACGACTATGATGGCGTGCCCGATGAGTGCGATATGGGTTGGAAGATTTGATCCGGGAAGGTTGATGAGCTTGGCGGTGACGGTAGCCATCCAGAGCGTGAATATTTCGCACATGCGCAGCAGTGGAATAGCTGCCCACACGGCCACCGGCAGGAGTAGTGCACCTAGCATTCCCAGAATCGTCAGTGGAGCGACGACGGGTGAGACGAGGGCGTTGGCTACAGCACTCCAAATTGATGCTCGATCTTGGATGTTCAGCAGCAGTGGTCCGGTGGCAACTGCTGCTATGAGGGAAATTGATAACACGTCTGCGATGGCTGAGGGAATCTGCTCGGCTAAGCGCTTTTGCAACGGATAGGAAAAAACGATGATCGCCCCGGTGGCAACTGCTGATAGTTGGAATCCGAGGCTACGTGCCAGTTCGACGTCTAGCAGAGCGACTATAATAATGGTTAGACATAGGAGTGGAAAAGCAGTGGTTGCCCTGCGAATCGCGAGTGCTACACACACGAACAGGCCCATATAACCCGCTCTGAGCACGGATGCTTCTGCGCCAACTAGTTGCACAAGACCTATCAACGCAAAGGCACTGATTATTCCAGCAACTCCTGGTCGGCGCCTGCCCAATACGCCGAGGATGACGGCAATGACGAGGGAAACATGTGCCCCGGAAACCGCGGTCAGATGGGATAGCCCGAGAATCCGCATGTCCTGGACGATATGTTCGGGAAGGCCCGTGTCATCGCCAACGACGACACCGGGAATGAGCTGGGCATGCCATGGTCGGTTCTCAACGGCTTTCCTCAACTCCTCTCGTATTACGGCCACAGGTGAGTCGATTTCCAGCACGCTCACCTCGGTAAGGTCAAGTACTGCCAGAGCCGAATACTCCTCCGGTAAAGCCCGTAACCTACCGGATCCTGTGAACTCGCTTCCGCGGCTGAGTTCGACGTCCGACCATATCAGCTGCACTGATTGTGATGAGGTTGCGGTTGTGTCATTTGCTTGTACCGCATAAATCCGGGCGTTTGCTCGGTAACTTTCCGCTGTCTGCCTCGGGTTCGAATCCACCACCCCGGTAACTATTACCTCCTGCTCAGTAGCTACTAAACGGGCTAGGACGTCACTTTCTTTGAGCATGGCGTGCGCCATCCCGGAAATTGCTGACGCGGTGAGCGCTATTCCCACGACGAGGATGTACCAACGGTCCGCGAGCAGGCCGCCTAGGGTGAGCACTAAACCAAAGAGGCCAAGCGCCGTGTAATCGACGGACCCAATTATTGCAACGATCCAAACTGCTACGGCGGGAAGAAGAAGCCGATAATCCTGCATCACTCTACTCGCACATGTTCGCGTAGCTGTTCAAGCGTCTTCGGCCCGATGCCGTTAACCTCGATGAGTTGATCGACCGAAGTGAAAGCTCCGTTGCTCTCCCGCCAACTGACAATCGCTTGTGCGGTCACTGGGCCAACGCCGGGAATAGTCTCCAGCTCAGATTGAGTAGCCAAATTTATATTCACGGTAGTCTCCATCTGCTGTGAACCGTTGGCAACTCCTGCCCCATCAACGATTCCGGCTACCGGGCTCCTTTCCCCCTGAGCGGGTACGTGAATATGCGCACCATCTTCGATTGGTTGGGCGAGATTGATGAGAGCAAGATCAGCCTCCTCAGTGGGCCCGCCAGCTTTTTCCACCGCGTCAACAACGCGCGCTGGAGGCTGAAGGCGCACGACTCCCGGTTCGTTCACGTGCCCTGAAACATGCGCGAGAATCGGTTCTGTTGGCGCGGGAGCCGCGGGGGTCGCCTGTTCCATAGGCGACACTTCTGCAGGCTCAGGCGCCATTGAACAAGGTGGAGCTGGCTCTATGGCAGCAACCTCTACCGAACGCGACGAGAAGGCCGCGATTGCGGCTGATAGCGCAAGGGCAATGAGGAAGATTGCCACTAATCGCAAAGACCGCCCTTCGAGGACAAAGCGCCTTTTCTTGGCAGTTGACGTTAGAGACGCAACATCATCCCCGGCTCCGGCACGCAAGGCCGTTCGAGAAAACGACGCCACTTTGGCCCAGTTTTCGTGCTGGTCACCGTGACGCACTCGTGGTGATCGGCGCTTGGCGTGGCGGCGAGGTGGTGGCAAAGTCATAGAACTATTGTTTAAACTGCACGCGCGCTCACGCATAAATTCCCACAGTTTTCCACGGCAGCCAAACCTTTGCCGATCTGTGGGTAACTTTCAGCGCGCGAAGGTAACCCGAACCGTAGAATCGAGCTATTCGCCGGCGCATCCGGAACGGGAAAAACCCGCACGCTCCAACTCATTGCCGAGGGTTTGTCCAATGCGGACGTTCCCTGCCTTCTCACCGATATCAAAGGAGATCTCACGGGTTTGCTCGAGCCTGGCTCCGAGTCCGAAAAACTCACTGATCGTACGCGTGCCCAAGGTCAAGATTGGCAACCGCAAGGGTTCCCAACCGAGCTCTTTGCACTTGGCAGTGTTGGTCACGGAAGCCCGATCCGTACAACCGTCACCGATTTCGGGCCAATTTTACTTGCCAAGGTGCTCGGCCTCAATGAAACGCAGGAATCCGCGCTTGCGCTCATCGACTTAAGTGACCTGCGCGCCGTCGCTTCATATCTCACCTCCGATACCGGAAAAGAAGAACTTATGAATATCGGAGGTGTTGCAAGCTCAACAGCGGGAGTCATTTTACGAAACGTGGCATAACTGGCAGCACAGGGTGCGGATGAATTCTTCGATGAAGCCCACCTGCTGTTCAATGGCGCCGCCAAGGAGTTCCTCAATCAGGTGTTGCAAACCGTTCGCCTCGTGCGTTCAAAAGGAATCGGCATTATTTTCATCACCCAAAGCCCGAAAGATATTCCCGACGACGTCTTGGCCCAACTTGGCTCAAAAGTCCAGCATGCGCTTCGCGCTCACACTCCCAATGAGGCCAAGAAGCTGCGCCAAACACTCGCAACGTTTCCCACTTCGCCGCTGGTCCTTGAGCAAATCTTGCCCAACCTGGGCACGGGTGAAGCGATTGTCACCGTCCTTGACCGGAAAGGACACCTCACGCCCGTGGCACCTACGAAGATAGCGGCAACGTCAACTCCGGCAAACCACCGTTGACCAGATCGTTCGCTCGGCAGGCCGCACTCTAGGGCACGAGATTACCAGATCCCTGTTCGGTCCAGGCGCCGCTAACGTGGCAAACCTAGCCTCGCCTAGGCCCGGTAGGTCAAAGTGGCAGTCATTTGCCGAGATTGGCCAGGGCTTACGCGTATTGATCCGGAGGCATCCGGCCGGTTGAAGGCGTCCGGTACGTGTGACATCGGTGCCAGCGCCACGGCCGTACGTGGGGCACGCTCAAGGTTGTCACCGGTATTCACGTGTACGACCGGCGCTTCCCCGGGTTCCTGTGTGAGCACGATTGACGAATTCGATGCCGGGTCTACAACCCGTGTAGCAACCACTCCGTAATTATCCGGCACGAGACCGCGATAGTAATCGTCCAACTTTGCAGAACCGAGATATTCGATGTCCATCGGCATGTTCACACCCGCGTACGCCGACTCACCCGGAAGCGGAATACCGTGCCGGTTGGTCAAAATCTTCGTCCGTGAGGGCACGGATATCGCCAAGTTCGATACGGCGCCCAGGCCGGGCAGCATGACGTGCGGGCTCCATCCGATCGTCAACGGAGCGTCTTCTTTGGAAACGTTCCTCACCTCGAGTGTCAACGACAAATGCTCTTCTGCTTCGGCGCCCGAATCGAGGGAGAAATGGACTGCCACGTCAATGGGCCACGGATAGCCTCGTGAGGCTGGAATCGCCGTCCGCAATGAGAGCGTCGAGCCGGACGATGAGCGCTTAAAGTTTTGCCGAAACGCAAGACCAGCCACTCGCCCGGCATCGTCTACGCGGTAGTCATTTCCTGCGAAACTGTAGGTGCCCGACTCGATCGGCCCTACCCAAGGGGCCATGATAAGTCCGCGTCCACCGACTCCGGCATCCAGTTCTTCTGCATTTTCGTAAGAAGAGATGAGTTCGATTTCGGGGCGAGGTTTCCACGAGACCAGTGTTGCGCCACGTTCGGCAACAATGGCACGCGCTCCGGTTGGAGAGATAAGCTCCCACGCTGGTTCATCGAAAACCTGAGTTTTAACGATATCGGTTGCCACCATCGAACGCCCTTTCTCTCCATGTTCGAACCACTGTAACGCGGCTCAAACATGGAGCAGGTCTCATCCCAAAAGTTGGGATGAGACCTGCCTTGACATCCGAGTATTTTACGGAACGATGTTCACGAGATTCGGTTCACGCACAATGACTTTTCGCGGTTCGCCGGTCAAGAATTTTTGCACCTTTTCGGAGGCTAGTGCGAGCTTTTCAAGGTCTTCAGCTGATATATCGGCGGGAACCTGCAAGCGATCACGGAGCTTACCTTTAACCTGAATGATCGCAATGACCGTATCGTCTTCCAATAGTGATTGGTCAGTTACCACAGGGAAAGGCTCATAAGCCAAGCTTTCGGTATGGCCAAGCCGCTCCCATAGTTCCTCGGCCACATGCGGTGCAACGGGCGCAACCATGAGAACGAGCGCTTCGGCCACGGAACGCGGAACCTCACGCGTGGTGAGGTGGTTGTTAAGCACGATCATCTTCGCGATCGCCGTGTTGATATGCATGTTTTCGTAGTCTTCGGTGACGCCAACAATCGTACGGGCCAACAGCTTTTCTGTTTCCGCATCCGGTTGCGAATCAACGACGACGAGCTCGCCCGTCTCTTCGTTGAGAATATTGCGCCACAGCCGTTGCAAGAAACGCTGCGATCCAACTACCGCGCGGGTCTCCCAGGGCCGGTCAACATCGAGTGGCCCCATCGACATTTCGTAGAGCCGGAAGGTGTCGGCCCCATACTGTTCAGCCATCTCGTCTGGGGTCACTATATTTTTCAATGACTTGCCCATCTTGCCGTATTCGCGGTTTACCTCTTGACCGTTCCACACGTAGGTGACCTCACCTGAACCATCGGTTGCGGCAACCTCTTCGACCTCATCAGCGGGAACATACTGACCGCGCTGATCAGTGTAGGCATATGCCTGTACATAGCCCTGATTGAAAAGCTTGTGGAATGGCTCCGAGGAGCTCAAGTGCCCAAGATCGTAAAGCACCTTGTGCCAAAATCGCGCGTACAACAGGTGTAGCACGGCGTGCTCGACGCCGCCTACGTACAGATCTGTGCCGCCCGCCTTTTTCTTATCTGTGGGGCCCATCCAGTACTCTTCAACCCGCGGGTCAACGAAGCTTTCGTCGTTATTAGGATCAAGATAGCGCAGCTCATACCAACATGAGCCAGCCCAGTTAGGCATCGTATTGGTATCACGCTTGTACATCTTCGGCCCATCGCCCAGATCGAGTTCGACATTCACCCAATCATCGAGCCTGCCCAGCGGTGGTTCGGGATTGGACTGCGCGTCGTCGGGATCAAAAGACCTCGGCGTGTAGTCGGGAGTATCTGGTAGCTCAACCGGAAGCATAGATTCGGGTAGATCGTGTGCGCGGCCCTCCTCGTCGTAGACGATCGGGAATGGCTCACCCCAATACCGTTGCCGAGAGAACAGCCAGTCACGCAAGCGGTAGGTGACGGTCGCTTTACCGAGCCCTTTGCTCTCCAGCCATTCAGAAATCGCCGGCACAGCCTCGGCCAGATGCATCCCGTTGAGCGAAATTTCTTCGTTGGCCGAGTCGATGATTTCGCCATCTTGCACCCACGCGCTTTGCCAATCGAATCCTTCTTCGGGTTTCATCGTTGGCACAATTTCCAGATCGAATGCTTTCGCGAAGTCAAAATCGCGTTGATCGTGGGCAGGAACAGCCATAATCGCGCCGGTTCCGTAGCCCATCATCACGTAGTCGGCTGTAAACACGGGAATCTTCTTCCCGTTGACGGGATTGGTCGCAAAAATACCCGTGAAAACGCCGGTTTTGTCTTTGGTGTCATCTACCCGGTCGACCTCGGATTTGCGTGCAGCGTCCTCCTGGTATGCCCTGACGGCTACCGCCGGGGTACCTGCACCTCCGGTCCAGATTTGTTTCGTGCCTTCCGGCCATTCACCGGGTAGCCCAGAACCGGCAAGCATCGGATGTTCGGGCGAGACCACCATGAAGGTGGCCCCGAACAAGGTATCGGGCCGAGTGGTAAAGACGCGCAACGTGTAGTCACCATCTGCACTGTGTGCCACGAAATCAACGTCGGCGCCATGCGATTTTCCGATCCAGTTGCGCTGCATGAGGCGCACTTTTTCCGGCCAATCAACTAGGTCGAGATCGTCGGCCAACCGATCGGCGTAGGCGGTGATTCGCATCATCCACTGCCGTAGCTCACGTTTGAAAACCGGGAAATTACCCCGTTCGGAACGGCCCTCAGCCGTCACTTCCTCATTGGCAAGCACGGTACCCAAGCCGGGTGCCCAGTTGACCGGCGCGTAATCGATATAGGCCAGCCTCTTAGAGTTGATGGCCTGGTTGCGCTCCTCAGCTGAAAGTTCCTTCCAGGGGCGGCCATCTGGAGTCGGGATCCTACCGGCCGCATACTCTCCGACCAGTTCACTGATCGGCCGGGCGCGACCGACAGTTCCAGGCGCGCGCCCGGGCGCCTTCTCGTCGTACCACGAGTTGTAAATCTGGAGGAAAATCCACTGGGTCCAGCGCATGAACTCCACGTCCGTCGTCGCAACCGAACGACGTTGCTCATGGGACATTCCAAGCCGGCGCAGCTGACGGCGCATATTGGCAATATTTTCCTCGGTGGTTACTCGAGGATGCTGGCCCGTCTGGACGGCATACTGCTCGGCGGGAAGGCCAAACGAGTCGTATCCCATCGTGTACAGAACGTTCTTGCCCTGCATGCGAGCGAATCTTGCGAGAGTGTCGGTAGCGATATAGCCGAGCGGATGGCCGACATGGAGGCCTTTACCGGACGGGTATGGAAACATGTCGAGCAAATAGAAAGTATCTTCTGGTAGTTGATCACCCGGCGCCGGTGCGAGATCACCCGCGGGATTAGGCGCTTTAAATATTTCTTTTTCTTCCCAGCGCTCTTGCCATTTCAGTTCGATCTGCCCGGCAAGTTCTGCCGTGTAACGATGCGACGGCGTAATGCTCATGATTCTCCTAGAAATTAATCATCCGCAATCAATCTTAGCCCAGCCCAAATCACAGCCCGGCGATAGCCAATGTGAGAGATGTGACTTCCCGGGTAGACTTGGAGTATGGCTAGCGTTTTTTCGAAAATTATTGCGGGTGAACTCCCCGGCCAGATCGTGTGGAAGGACGAGCACTGCGTGGTCATGGCAACCATTGAGCCAATGCGCCCCGGGCACGTGATGGTCATCCCCTTGGAGGAAGTCGATAAGTTTAACGACGTCGATCCCGCCGTTTTCGCGCATATGGCGAAAGTGGCGCAGATTATCGCCCATGCGCAAGAAAGAGCCTTCAACGTTCCGCGTGCAGTCACAGCAATTCTCGGCTTTGAGGTGCCGCACACCCATATCCACGTGATTCCCGCAGAATCGGAAGCTGCCGCATACGTTCAAAATGCGCACAAGGCTGAAGCAGACGAGATCGCCAGTGCGATGGACAAGCTACGCAAGGCCTTGGGCGAGCTAGGACACGGTGAGAAGATCCCGCCGAACTAGGACCTGCTAGCGGATCAAAATACCAGCGCCCAAGAGTTCCAGAAGGCGATGATTGTCACCGCAACCAACGTCACGTAAAGTACCGCAACAACTATCCAGCGGTTACGCACGAGCGCCGATCCTGCAGAGCTCGCGCTTTGGCCAAGATGGCCCGCTTGAAGCGTGCGTGCGAGAATGTGCACAAATAGTGGAATCACCGCGATCCAAACGATCACGCAATAGGGGCAGATTGAGCCCGCCACGACATACGATTGGTATCCAAACCAGAGCACCCAGATCATGCCCAGTGATATTCCCACAAGGGCGAGCGACCAAAGGCTTCGGTGGAGTCGGCCACCGGTGAGTAGCACCAGCCCGAGTCCTGACATGCCTGCAAAGAACAGCGCCCCCCACAGGGCGTTGGGCACGTCGAAAATGAGTGTTCCCTGCCAGGCGGTAAACCACGTGGAGCATCCGACGAGTGGATTGACATCGCAAAGAAGGTTGCCGGCGGGATTTCTCAGGTAGTTAATTTCTGAAAGCAAGAGCATGGCAGAAGCAAACATTCCGAGAAGGCTTGCAATCGTCCATAAGAGCCCGGTTTCTAGCGATGCTCCCCCGGCGCTCTCATGTTCGGTTGGCTTTGCTTCGAATTTTGCTATGCGCCGCTCGAGTTCAGCTAGCTCGATATCATCGGTGTCGTCCGCGCCGTCAAAGGTCATCGTGATTGAGCCTTTTTGACGTACGTTTCAACGAATGCGGCGGTGTCTTCCCAGCCGGTTACGGGGTGGGTGTCAATTCCTAGCTTCTTGACCGGGTAGTCGTTTCCTGAAGGATCGAGGCGATCACCGATAAACAGCATGTCAGCAATGTCGATTCCCGTATGTTTTGCAAGTTCGGCAATTCCGTATGATTTATCAACACCTTTACGTGTGATGTCAACGGATGTAGAACCTCCGGAGCGTACTTCTAGCGCCGGTAGACGTTCGGCGGCGGCGGCACGCAATGCCTCTTTTTTTGATCCGGTAGGATCCCAGGCCTTTTTCTCTTCCAAAGGTGCCTGCTGGCCAAGTGCCGAGAACGTTATTTGCGAGCCGCGATCCTCAATGATTTCGCCCCACGGCTTAGATTCCCACAAGCCTAATCGTTTTGCCTCTTCCTCCAAAATTCGCTGGGCCTCCATGCGCTCCTTCTCACTCAGATCGCGAACGTAAACCGGAACCCAATCGCCGTCGTTGAAACGCAAATATCGCGTTCCACACGTTGGCATAAGATGCAGGCGAGCCAGCTGCTCGGCGGTTGCTTTCAATCCACCAAGCAGCTGCCTATTAAATTGCTCAAAATTCCCACCTGAAATGACACAGACGTCATGAAGCTCAAGCAGATCGCGTAGAGTAGCAGCCATTCGCGCAGGAAGTGGTGACTTCGATGGCGCTAAGGTGTCATCGAGATCGAAGGCGAGGAGGGCACGAACCATACCGTTACTTCGTGTCCGAATCCGAATTCTTGACGAAGTACTCCAACATCACCCGCGACGCTCCGATGATGAGCAGCCCGATCGCCGTATTGGTCAAGAAGCCCACGAAAGAATTAAACTTTGCTGCCCCACTTACGTAATCTTCAGACAGCATCGTGATGAAAACGATAAGCCCGCCAACAGCCATGACGATTCCGGCTACAATCGCGAAGATGTGCACGATGCGCGCCAGACCCGGCGTAAACGTGCGCGAGAAGTCACTAGAAAACAGTGCGCCGAAGCCTCCGCCAGAGTTCTGTTGCGCCATCGGCTGCTGACCGTATGGCTGGCCGTACTGCGCCGGATGTGGCTGACCGTACTGCTGTTGGCTATACGGCTGCTGGCCGTGAGGCTGCTGCGGCTGCCCCCCGTACTGAGCAAAGGTCGGTGCCCCCTGCGCGCCGTAGCCCTGATAGTTCTGCGCGGCCGGAGAAGATCCTCCCTGCCCGCCCTCATGGACTTCCGGTTTGAACTGCCCTTCAGAAGAGTTGGTATTCTGTTCAGACATCAATGGTTCCTAACCTCGGTTTCAACTTGCGAAATTATTGTCTCACCCTTGATGGGCAATTCCAATTTCTTACGGTTTGTTCAATCGGCGCTTAATGTTCTTAACATGGCGGCATTCGAGTAAGGTTGGCTGCATGGAAAAAGTAGAGCCCGAGGGCATTTCAGCCTCGACTTATGACGGCGCAGACACCAGCCAGCGTCTCAGCACAACCCGTGTTCCCACAGGTTTACGCACAGCCGCTGCGTGGTCCTGGCGCATTATCGTCATCGCCATCATTGCCATTGCTCTGGGCTGGTTTTTGCTCCAATTTTCTACGATCGTCATCGCGCTGATGATCGCTTTGCTGCTTGCAGTTATTTTGGAGCCGGTATCGTCTCGCCTCCAAAATCGCTGGGGATGGCCTCCAGCCGCAGCAGCAGCCGCGGCTCTCATTGGTCTGGTGCTCGTCATCACCGGGCTTCTTGCTGGGGCAGGCACGGGAATAGTCGCGGGAGTTTCAGACCTTACCGAGCAGGTTGTTGAAGGTATTTCTACGCTCATCGCCGTGATAAGCGAGCAGTTCCCGAACTTGCGATCATCGCTCGATGACGCTTGGGGAAGTGCGCAGGAAACGATCCGCCAAAATTCCTCGTCTATTCTGGGCGGCGTTGCCTCTGTTGGTTCAACCGTCACCTCTTTTTTCACCGGCCTGATTTTGACCTTCTTTTCTCTATTTTTCTTCCTTAAGGACGGGCGCCGGCTATGGCACTGGCTAGTTCGGCTCGCGCCAACATCCCAGCAAACTCAGATCAACGAGGCCGGTATCCGGGCATGGGTGACTATCGGGAACTACACCCGAACACAGGCAATCGTTGCGGCTGTCGATGCAGTTGGTATTGCCGCTGTTGCCATGCTCTTAAAGACTCCATTCAGTCTGGCTTTCCCCATCGCCGTCGTCGTGTTTTTATTCTCGTTTATCCCGATCGTTGGCGCGTTCCTCTCGGGCTTCCTCGCTGTTGTGATCGTTTTGGTCAACACGCAGTCGATAGCAATGGCCCTGCTGATGTTGCTCGGCGTGATCGTCGTCCAACAGTTGGAAGGCAATGTCCTTCAGCCCGTACTGCAGGGTAACGCTCTCAACATGCACGCACTGGCAATCGTTATCTTCGTGACCGGCGGCTCGGCCGTCGCAGGAATTTTTGGCGCGCTGTTTGCCGTTCCGGTGGCCGCTGCAATAAATACCGCTTTGCTCTACTTCCAAGGCCACGATACCTACCCGTATTTGGACCACATGGAGGATCGCCCCGGTGGTCCCCCGCGTAACTTCGAGCATTATCGCACCGAGTATTGGAGGAAGTTCGACGAAAAGGTCGCCCAACATTTATCCCCCAAAGAGCGAAAAGCCGAAGGTAAACGGGCCCGTAAGGCCGCCCAACTCCATGCTAAGGAGGATATCGGGCTCGAAGAGGCTAAAGCGCGAGTTGACTCTCAGGATGGAGATTCGAGCGCTGCTGACGCTACCGATGATTCGGCAAACTAACGTCAGCCTCGCGCGCGATGAGTTTATTGGCGATAATATATAGAAATCGTAACAACCGAGGAGATCCATGATGGCCACCCCACATATCGCCGCCGAAAAAGGCGATTTCGCACCAGCTGTTTTAATGCCTGGCGATCCCAAGCGAGCCGAAAGAATGGCCGAACTGCTCATGCCTGACGCTAAAGTCGTCTCCGATGTGCGCGGTATCAAGGCTTTCACGGGAACTGTGGACGGCAAACCACTGTCCGTTATGGCATCTGGTATGGGCCAGCCGTCGCTTGCCATCTACGTCTCCGAATTGTTTACGCAGTTCGACGTCGAACGCGTGATTCGCGTTGGAACCTGTGGCGGTCTTTCCAACGGGGTGAAAATCGGCGATGTCATCGTTGCTAACGGCGCACACTATGAAGGTATCATTAACACTCACCTCATTCCCCAAACCCATTTCTCTGCTGTCGCCTCGCACAATCTCGTCCAGGCGGCGCTCGAAGCTGCAACGGACGATATGAACGTCGTCGTCGCACCTGTTATTTCCCGGGATCGCTTCTACGACGTGCCGGATGAGGTGAATGCGGCCGCTGCCCGCGTTGGCACGGCGGGCGCGGAAATGGAAGCTGGAGCACTCTACGGGCTTGCCGCACTACACGGCAAAGAAGCATTGGCCGTTTTGACCGTCTCGGATCACATAACGGTGAAAACAGTCGATATGACCGCGGAAGAGCGCGAGACGAACTTCCAATCGGCTCTAAAACTCGCGGTGGCCGCGGCTTTGTCGTAATGGTTGCCCTCACGCCGTCTACCGAAGACTATTTAAAGACCATTTGGGCAATTACCGAATGGTCTGGCCCCGAGGTTTTGCCGACCGAACTTGCCCGGCGGATGGAGGTTAGTCCGTCCACCGTGACCGAGGCTGTCAAAAAACTCGCAGCCCAAGGACTTGTGGTTCACAAGCGCTACGGGCCGATTCGCCTTACGGAAGATGGCCACCGTGAGGCCCTGCGTGTGGTGCGCAAGCACCGACTTATCGAATCATTCCTGCACAATCATTTGGGATACGCGTGGGAAGAGCTGCACGCGGAGGCTGAGGCGCTTGAACACGCTGTTTCTGAACGCTTCATCACAGCCGTTGACGAGCTCCTGGGCCACCCTTTACGTGATCCGCACGGTGATCCCATTCCTCGCGCTGACGGTACGATGCCTCAGTTTGACGTTTTTCTGCTTTCAGAGGTGGAGGAAGGATCAGAGGTCGTTGTCGCACAAGTCGACGACGACGATTCAGATGTGTTGGTCTACTTGGGGGATCTCGGGGTGAGACCCGGCATATCAGCGCGAGTCGCCGTTCAAACCCCCGGACTGGGACTTACGACCATTGATGTCGAAGGCCGTGAGGTTTCGCTTCCCTTGCCCGCTGCTCGCCGAATTAGGGTGACAGCCGAGGAGGGGTAACTGACTGCAGGTTGGTAGTACCTGCACCGGGCCCAGCTTTACAGCACCGAGCGAAATTACCCACCCGAGCTTCGGCTTTCGCCACGCGTACTTTTGTTGTGAAACGATCTCAATGTTCATACCACTACCCTCGCATGCGGCTCCGACACCGATATTCTTGGGCTGGTACATCACGCACGGCCGTCAAAGCTGTAACATTGGATAGACCGAAAGGTAATTGTTGTGGCAAAACTGTACTTCCGCTATGGAACCATGAATTCAGGCAAAACAGCCGGTTTGCTGATGGCGGCACACAACTTCGAAGAGTCTGCTCAGCAGGTTTTCATCATCAAGCCCGCTCTTGACTCTAAAGCTGGCGGTGCACTAAGCACCCGGCTCGGAATTGAGCGAAAGGCCGACCATTTGGTTCGACCAGAAGATGACCTGTTCGACATTACGAAGGCGTGGCTGGGGCAAATCACAGGGAATACTGTTGGCGGTGTTCTGGTCGACGAGGCGCAATTTTTGACTTCTACCCAGGTTGATCAGTTGCTTCGAGTCGCTCTCGTCTTAGACGTGCCTGTCTTGTGCTATGGCCTTCGCACAGATTTCCTCACCCGTGTCTTCCCCGGTTCGGCCCGGTTACTCGAAACGGCTCACACCCTCGAAGAGCTGAAGACGATGTGCGGCGCCGGGTGCCGCCGAAAAGCGAATTTCAATGCTCGAAAGGTTGACGGCGCGTTCGTGCTACACGGCGAGCAAGTGAGCATCGATAACCAAGAAAACATCGATTACGTCGCACTTTGTGGTCAGTGTTTCTTGCAGCTGGTGGGGCCAATCGAAGGTTCATAAAGAGGTGGGCGGAACCGAGGCTCCGCCCACCTCATCTTAGGCACATCAGCATCTGACGTGCCGTCGTCGCTTAGTCCTCGTACGTTAGTCCATGGCCGAGCTTATAGACGTTGCCATCTGTATCGGTCCACGCGTAGTCGAGACCTTCTGGCATGTATTGCTGCTTGTCATAGCCGGGCACGTCATTGGGCGAGACGCAAATACCATTCTCATCCACGTGAATTGCCGCTTCGGTTCCCGGTGGTGTGATCGGCATCTTGCCCTGCGGCTTGAACTTTCCAGCGATAACCTCACCCTGAGCGTCAAAGAAGCTGTGGAAGGTACCGATGAGTGCATCCGCGAGCGGCTCGACGTCGTCGATAATCCACGCCAAAGAATAGTTCACCGAAATGATCACCTT
Organism: Trueperella bonasi; assembly: GCF_030811535.1. Taxonomy (GTDB): domain Bacteria; phylum Actinomycetota; class Actinomycetes; order Actinomycetales; family Actinomycetaceae; genus Trueperella; species Trueperella bonasi. The sequence continues at coordinate 241,154 of NZ_JAUSQX010000001.1, forward strand.
CTGGCCACGTTCGCGGCCTTCGCGCGCCATTTGCTTGAACTCTTCGGCACCGGTGACTGTCGTTTCCGTATACTCCGTGCCGTCAACAGCTCTCAACGGTTTATTTTCGCAAATGGTGAGCTCGAGCAACCCGGGAGTTGCGTTAAAGTAATCGCCGGACTGCGGATCAACCATGAGGTAGAGAGCATCCGCCTCTTCCGGTTTATCCACGAGTATCAAGCCATCAACCGCACCGATCTGCTCGCGAGCTTCAGCCGTTTTCTGCTCGGAGGTTTCGGGCTTCTTATGCCACATCTGAACGTAAACCTTTGTACCTTCCGCAAGGGGCAAGGTCTTGTTCGAGTTCTTCATAAGCACGATGGACTTGCGGTGCACCTCATCCGCAAGCTTCCAGCCCGGAGAGTTCTTCACGATATCGTCAGCCGCCTCGGCGTCGACGTAGGTCTGTTCATCAAACAGCCCGAGTTGGAACATCTCCATCAGCAGTCGGTAATTCGCCTCGTCGATACGCTCCATCGAAATCATGCCCTGTTCGACAGCGGCCTTAAGATCTTCGACATTATTGGTATCGGCTATCAAATCCGTGCCGGCATTAACCGCCTTCGCAAAGCGGCCAGGCCGTTCGAGATCCTCGACGCCCCAGTTCATATTGTCTGTGACGCCCGAATCAGAGTTGATATAACCCTTGTAACCCATGCGGCGCCGGAGAACTTCTTCGATCAGATACCAGTTAAAGGTGAATCCTACCTCCTCGAAGGGCACGTCAATGCCGTCAATGTGCTGGACCACGGATTTCTCGATCGACGGGGCCGAGTAGTAAGGCATCATCGAAGCAGACTTAATCGCGGCCCTAAACCCGGGCATGTGGTACTTATCCAATGAACCCGGGGTACGGTAAACGTTCCATTTGCCCTCAACGTAGTGCGGGTCAAAACCGTTTTCACGCGGTCCGCCACCCGGGTAGTGCTTCGTTGTTAGTGACACGGACTCCGGGCCAAGTTCATCGCCCTGGAAACCTTCAATGATGCGCTCCATCGCATCGGAAATTAGTTCCGGATCTTCGCCGAAAGTTCCGTAGGTGCGCTGCCAGCGTGGGTCCGTGACGACGTCGGCCATATACATGTAGCCCTTACGCAGGCCACTTGCACGCCATTCCGCACACGCTGCTCGAGCGTATTCTGAGAAAATCCTGCCATCTTTGCCCAGCGCCTTTTCGCCGAGCACCGCGGCTGCAATACCCATCGTGGCTGGGAACGTGGAAAAGACACCCATTGCGTCATTCATGCCGAAAACGAACTCACCGTTATCGTTACGAGGATTCGACGTCACGAGGGTTGGGATACCAAGGCGGGTGCCCTCTGCAATTTCATTCATCGCGTTATTCCAGCGGGCGAGCTTCGTCGGTGAAAAGTTATCGCGCAAAATGAAATGGCGAATGTGAAGGTTTTCGATCGTGTGGCTTGTTCCCCACACCTTGCGCATGGCAAAAATTGTTTCGCCTTGTTCGATGATCTCCTCGTCGATAATGCCGTCATAAGACGTCTTTCCGCCTTCGGGGGTGTTGTACCCCGTGCGTCGAGTATTGATGAGCATATTGCCCACCTTTTCGTCGAGGGTCATGCGCGAAACAAGATCTTTTGCACGCTCCTCGTATGGTAGGCGCCAATCCTCGTATGGATCGAGCTTCCCATTACCATTGAGATCTTTGAACTGGTAGCCGTCTACTTCGATGATCTTCTTTGATCGGGTCTCAAGCTTGGGTTGTTCCACAATACACCTCTTCGTCAATGCTGAACACTTCAAGTTTAGTCACATCGAATGGGAAATAGGTGAGTTGCCGGACGTTGCCACGGTGCGGGTCATTGATCCCGGGATTTAAAAAAAGTGCACGTTAGCCTCTTATCGACGAGTTCTTTGACCAGAAAGATGAACGATGGCTGACATAAAATACAGGGATATGCTCCCCCTTGGCCCGGATACAACCGAATACCGCCTTCTGACCACTGAAGGTGTGCGCACTGTTGAAGGCCCGGAAGGAATAACCTTCCTGCAGGTGGACGAAAGTGCACTTGAGCTCCTTGCCGAAACCGCAATGCATGACATCAATTTCTTCATGCGAACTGAACATCTCGAGCAGCTGGTGAAGATCACCGAAGATCCAGAAGCTTCCCCCAACGATCGCTTCGTCGCTAAGACACTACTCCGAAATGCCTATATTTCCTCGCAGGGTGTGCTTCCGCTGTGCCAAGACACGGGCACGGCAATAGTCAAAGGTGATCGCGGGCAGCACGTATTAACCCCGGGAGTTGACGAACGCGCTCTGTCTCGCGGCATCCAAAGTACGTACGACAAGTACAATCTGCGCTATTCCCAAAATGCTCCTTTGACCATGTACGAAGAAGTGAACACGGGAACGAACCTGCCGGCACAAATTGAACTCTACGCAGATACTGCGCCTGGCAAAGAAAATGAGTACAGCTTCCTCTTCATGTCCAAAGGTGGCGGCTCGGCTAACAAATCGTTCCTGTATCAGGAAACCAAAGCGATCCTTAACCCCGAAGCGATGATGCCCTTCCTCGAGGAAAAGATCCGCTCGCTGGGCACGGCCGCTTGCCCGCCCTACCACCTTGCAATCGTGATCGGTGGCACTTCAGCAGAATATGCTTTGAAGACGGCGAAATACGCTTCAGCAAAGTATCTGGACGAGCTTCCCACCCAGGGTGGCGAAGAGGGCTACGGTTTCCGCGATCTCGACATGGAAGCACAGGTACTCGATCTCACCCGGAAGATCGATATCGGCGCCCAGTTCGGTGGAAAGTATTTTTGTCACGACGTACGAGTTGTTCGCCTTCCCCGCCACGGCGCCTCACTGCCGGTGGCAATTGCCGTCTCATGTTCGGCCGATCGCCAGGCAAAGGCAAAGATTACTCCCGAGGGCATTTTTCTCGAACAGTTGGACTTCAATCCGGGAAGGTTTTTACCTGAAACAACAGACGCCGAAATCGGCCACCAAGAAGGCGATGAGGTCATCCACATCGACCTCAATCGGCCGATGTCCGAAGTGTGTGCTGAACTTTCGAAGTATCCGGTAAAGACCCGCCTATCGCTCAGCGGCACGATCGTCGTCGCACGCGATATCGCACACGCGAAAATCAAGGAACGCCTCGATGCCGGCGAGGGTATGCCGCAATACATGATGGACCACCCGGTCTACTACGCAGGCCCCGCAAAAACTCCGGATGGTAAGCCTTCGGGTTCCTTTGGCCCGACGACGGCCGGGCGCATGGACGCCTACGTGGAACCCTTCCAAGCGGCCGGCGGTTCTCTCATTATGCTTGCGAAGGGAAACCGCTCACAACAGGTCACCGATGCGTGCCAAAAGTACGGCGGTTTCTACCTCGGATCAATCGGAGGGCCCGCGGCGCAGCTGGCTGAAGACTGCATCAAGAAGGTCGAGGTCCTTGAATACCCCGAACTCGGAATGGAGGCCGTGTGGCGGATCGAAGTTGACGATTTCCCGGCCTTTATCGTCGTTGACGATAAAGGGAACGACTTCTTCGAGGGATCCACGAAGGTCAGCGTCACCATCGGTAAACGGCTCGGGCTCGAATAACGGCGAATCGATGAACATCTGGTGAGATGAATTTGCAACCATGTACTTCCCTGTGTTTACTATTCCCTCGTAAGCACAGCCTGCATGGCTAACAGCGGAGGACCATGATCGAGCTCGATGGGGTAACGAAAATTTACCCGCGCAAGAACGGCGAGGACGTCGTCGCTCTTGACAATCTGACGCTCACGATCCCAAATGGTGAAATTCACGGGATCGTGGGCGAATCAGGTGCGGGCAAATCAACCCTCATTCGCTGCCTGACCGCACTCGAACAACCCACGCGCGGCTCGATCAAGGTTGACGGCAAAGATCTGACGAAACTTTCCGAGGCAGATCTACGTGCGGAACGGCGCCGGATTGGCATGGTCTTCCAAGGGGCAAATCTTTTCGAGGCACGAACCGCCTGGGATAATATCGACTACCCGCTCAAGGTGACGGGAGTAAAGAAAGCGCACCGTGATAAACGCGTGGCAACCTTACTTGAGCTGGTCGGTCTGGCTGATCGAGGTGCGTCCTACCCGGCGCAACTTTCTGGCGGCCAGCGCCAACGCATCGGGATTGCTCGCGCGCTCGCGGCACAGCCGTCGGTGATCCTTGCCGATGAGCCCACTTCTGCCCTGGATATGGACACCACTGACCAGATTCTTGATCTCTTGAAAGATATTCGAGACCAGCTTAGTGTCACCATCCTCATCATCACGCACGAAATGTCCGTGGTACGCAAGATTTGTACTTCGGCTACATTGCTGGAAACCGGCAAGATCGCCGAAACGGGATCGATTCTCCAAATGTTGAGCGATCCCACGTCAAAGCTTGCTAGGAAGCTTGTGCCCCTTCCCGCAGTCGATCCCTCAACCGTGACGGGTCAGCGCCTAGTCGACATCTATTTCACCTCCAGCCCAGGGATCCCCACCGGTTCGAAGGTGATGAATAAAGTGGCCGAGCTAGGTGCCGACATTTCCGCGGGAACCTTCGAATCTATCGACGACACGCAGGTAGGACGCCTGGCTCTCGCATTTCCACCCGAGAAAGTCGCCAGCGCTATGGATGCGTTCGAAGCCGCCGGAATTCATGCGAGGGTGAGATTATGACGACGCCGTTATCCACGGCTATCGTAGCCACTCCCCTATTGTCTTCTGGCTCGTGGTTTTCCAATCCTGCGATTGAGCGAGGTTTGTGGCCAGCGCTCATAGAAACGCTCTACATGGTTGGCTTCGCCTCGCTCTTTACCGTGTTGCTCGGTCTACCGCTCGGCGTGTTTTTAGCAGAAACTCGTAAGGATGGTCTCATCGAGGCACCGATCGCAAACCGGGTGACCGGCGTCGTTGTTAACCTGGGCCGCGCGATACCATTCATTATATTGGCAATAATCGTGCTTTTCGTGATCCGCGCGATCGACTTGCCGTTTCTTAAGGCAATAGGCTGGCCCGCCTTCACCATTGCTTTGACGGTCAGCGCCATCCCATACTTCGCCAGACTCGTCGAGTCGAATGTGCTTGCCGTCGAATCGGGCAAGGTTGAAGCGGCTCTCATGACTGGAGCTACCCGAACGCGCATCATGTGGGATGTGCTCGTGCGCGAAGCTCTGCCGTCAATTATCAACTCCATGACGATCCTCGTGATTACAATCGTGGGATATTCGGCGATGGCCGGAGCGGTCGGCGGCGGCGGTTTGGGCGCACTTGCGATCAATCAGGGCTACCAGCGTTATAACTTTGACGTGATTATCATCGTCGTCGCCGTCATTTTGGTTATGGTTCAGCTTATCCAGTGGATGGGCGACATGCTGAGCCGGATGGTTGACCACCGCTGAGGCGCAACCATCCGGGCTAAACAGCCTCGGCTCCCCATCTAGAAATCAGTCCTTTAAGAACAGGAAAACAATCATGCGTAAAATTTTTGCACTCGCAGCAGCCACGACCTTGGCTCTTTCAGCCTGCTCGTCCGATGAAGGAAACGAAACGACGAACAACGAATCCAGCTCGGACGGCGTCGTCACCCTAAAAGTGGGAGCCTCCCCGGTTCCGCATGCCGATATCCTCCAATTCGTTGATGACAACCTGGCAGCCGACGCCGGCTTGGATCTCGAGATCACCGAGTACACGGATTACGTTCAGCCGAACGTAGCCTTGGATGCCGGTGATCTTGACGCAAATTTCTTCCAGCACGTCCCATATGTTAATGCTGAAGTTGCAGAGAAAGGCTACGAATTCACACACGGACCAGGTATCCACATCGAACCCTTCGGCCTGTATTCCGAAGTAGTGGACACGGTTGATCAGCTCGAAGAGGGCGCTGTCGTCGTCGTGACGAACGATCCGTCCAATCAGGCGCGCGGTCTGAAACTCCTCGAGCAGGAAGGGCTGATCACACTGGCAGACGTTGAAAATCCAACGATTTATGACGTTTTGGACAACCCAAAGAATCTTGATATTCGCGAGTCGGAGGCACCGGCGATTCCGGTTCAGCTTCCCGACGTCGACCTAGCGGTGATCAATGGAAACTTCGCACTTGAAGCAGGCCTCGTTCCGTCCGAAGACGCGATCGCGCTCGAATCGGGCGTGGATAACCCGTACTCGAACGTTCTGGCGTGGAACATTGGCGCTGAGAATGCCGAAGCAATCGAAAAGCTGGATGAACTCCTGCGATCCCCCGAGGTCGCACAATTCATTGAGGACACCTACCCCAACGGCGAGGTTGTTCCCGCCTTTTAACTGAATGGGCGGCTCCGGTAATTCCCGGGGCCGCCCATTTTTATACCTATTTTTACCTACTGCACAACGCAAACAGTCTCTACAAAATGCGTTTGCGGGAAAATATCGAGGGCCACGAATTGTGTTACTCTCCTACCCGCGCGTACTAGAGCCGCCACATCCCGTGCCATCGACCTGGCATCGCAGGACACTAAAGCAATTTGCCGAGCGGGGCTGAGAGCTAGAATCTTTGCGGCTTCGCTTCCAAGTCCCGCTCGAGGCGGATCAGCAACGACAACCTGGGCGGAACCGACAAGTGAGCCAAGTGTGTGTGCATCGATGGTGAGCGCGTGGGAACTCGCCCAAGGCGCGGCCGTGAAATTAGCCGAAGCTGCCTCGGCTGCCTCGCTGTTACCTTCATATGCTCGGACGCTACCGCGTGGACCAATAAGGTCAGCCGCGACGAGCGAAAATAGACCCGCACCAGAATATAGGTCAACGAAGTGGGTGCGTTCGTCGAGCTCGAGGTTGTCGAAAACCGCGGCTACAAGCGCATCGGGAGCATTTTCATGGACCTGCCAAAATCCTTTCGTGCCAAGTGTGTACTCGTAGCTTCTCCCCCTATAATTCACGATTTCCCAGATCGTGTTAGGTGCACGTTCGGAAGGTGAAAAGAAGGCTTGACCTGCCGACATAATCACCGGCGAACCAGCATTCGGAGCGACGAGCTGGAGGTGTTCGCCGGTCGTGAGGGTCTCATCCCACGCGTTGCCAAAGAGATCGAGTGATTCAAGCCGTTTACTTGCCAGCGGAAGTTCTGATACTCGCACAAACGTGCCGCCAGAATTGACCCCAACTCCAGTGGGAAGTTTATTCACGCCAATTCGCGTGCGGTAGTGCCAACCGTTGCCGTCAACTGCTTGGACGGTAAGCATCGGCGGGGAAAACTGCGCAAGTAACTCCTCGCCACCTGCCTCTCTTAATTCACGTCTCAGCATGCGCGTTTTCATTTCACGTTGGCCGCTCAGGGTGATGTGGCCGTAGTTTGCGGCACCGGTTTGATACACACTGCCAAGGGGCCACGGATGGTCAATGCGGGTTGGTGCCGGTTTGAGAACCTCACGCGTGATGGCAAGTAGGCCGCGAGCGCGAATGTTCGTAATCTCAGCGCGCACGCGCTCACCAATAATGGCACCGCGCACAAAAAGTTGCTGGCCATCAAATTGGCCGACGGTCTCTCCGCCGAATGCGACATCCACGATGTCAACATCCACGCTTTTACCGATCACGTGCTCCCCTATCTGCTATTGCACAAGTTTGGCACATGTAAGTGGCTGGATAGAAAACCTCGAAATCCGCACTGATAAAAAAGCTGCTCGCCCGGGGGCTGACTTCCGGGCGAGCAGCGTGTGCATCGGTGAGCTGACTACTGCGAGTCAAACCTTTCGAGAACCGATCGGTGGGCTGCCCAAATCTCTTCGGGTAGTCCATCGAACTGTTCTAGATGTTCGGCGCGGCGTTCCATCTCAGCACGCCACTTCGGCTCATCGATATATAGCAGCTGATCGAGGTCATCTTTGGAGATGTCCAGACCGGCAAGATTGAGTTCTTCGGGTAGCGGAATAGTGCCAACGGGAGTTTCGCGCCCTTCAACGCGGCCCTCCTTGAGATCCATGAGCCACAGTAAGGCTCGGAGGTTCTCGCGGTAACCAGGCCAGATGAACCGGCCGTCGTCGTCGCGCTGGAACCAGTTCACGTGCGCAAAGATTGGCTGCTCTTTTGCGGTGCCAACGATACGCAGCCAATGCTCGGCGTATGCACCTTCCGGATAAGCCATGAATGGGCGCATGGACATGGGGTCGTAGCGGAGCACGCCTTCCTTGCCTTCTGCGGCGAAGGTGGCTTCAACACCGAGCGTGAGCCCGTCGTAGACCCCCTCCGGCAGCGAGCTCATTGCGCGGATCAGTGGCTCACGATCGCTCGTACGGCCGCCGAAGATTATGCCATCGATCGGTACACCAGCCGGGTCTTCAAAATCCTCAGCAACGTTGGGGACGTTCGCGAGCGTTGTGGTGAAACGTGAATTCGGGTGTGCCCACGCGTCTTCCTTGGCCTTCGAGCGCTGGCGTTCTTCTGGCCGGTCGGAAATGAGTTCACCTTTCCAGTCGTACCAGCCCGTGACGTCTGCGGGTGGTTCCGGCGTGCGGCCTTCCCACCAGACTTCCTGGGTATCTGGGTTGTAGGCAACGTTGGTGAAGAGCGTCTTGGTTCCAGGGGCGATCGATTCGACGGCGGTCGGATTCGTTTTTTCGTTCGTGTCCTTCGCGACGCCGAATGCGCCATATTCGGGATTCATGCCGTAGAGTCGGCCATCCTCGGGGTTGACCCACATCCACGCGATGTCATCGCCGTAGAAATCGACTTGGTAGCGATCGCCGAGCGCTTCCGGTGGGAGCATCATGGCAAGGTTGGTCTTGCCGGACGCCGAGGGGAAACCACCTGCGATGTGCCAGCGCTTGCCCGTTTCCTTGTCGGTGATGCCGATGAGCATGAACTGCTCGGCTAGGAACTCCTTCGAGGCCCACCCGTCATAGCATGCCTGGCGCAAGCCGTGAGCGATCTTGCCCAAGAGGGCGTTACCGCCGTAGGAGGATCCGAAGTGGAGGATAGTGCGGCGGTCGGCGACGGTGGCAAAGAGCCTCTGATCGTTTTCGGTGCCCTGACCGAGGTTTTCAAGATCGCCAGTCACGTGGACTGCGCGAACAAAGTGATCCGGTTCGTCCAAGTTCTCCACGTACTTGACGCCAACACGGGCCATCCTGATCATGTGGTGAACAACCGTACGCGAATCCGTGAGTTCAACACCGACCGCATACTTCTCGAGTGGAGAGCCGACCGGTGCCATCAGGTAAGGAACCACGTACATCGTCCTACCCTTTGACGCGCCCGTCATGCGCTCGGTTTGGATTTCTACCGTTTCTTGCGCATCGCGCCAGTTGTTATAGACGCCTTTTTCTGCCGGATTGGATGTAGCAACGACAGTACGTTCTTCGGAACGAGCCGTGTCCTTCCGATACGAGCGCGAGTAGTACAAACCACCTTTAACCGGCAGGATCTCGCCCTCATCGAGAGATTCCTGAAGAAGGCGATCATCGTCTTCCGCGTTAATTACTTCGACCCGATCGGGCTGGGTAACCTCAGCCCACTCCTTCACATACTCACGCACGTGTGGGTTGTTCAAACCCGCTTCATCCAAAATTTTATCAATATTAGTCATTGATCCTTCTTCCACCTTCGAGATATTATGGCTCGCCGAAGATTTTCTTTTGCCTCGCCTAACTTTAACCCATTTTCGATCATACACAAAGTTTTTGAACACTCACGCACGACGAGGACGATGGCAAGAAGAACTAACACGCGGAGTCGTAAACGCCAACCAGAAAATTACTACATTATGGTCGTGGAATATTTGCGGTCAATCTGGGTACACACCACGTACCTATCCAAAAGTGCGCTATCAGTACTCGGCCGAAACTGGGCGCCACTGGTGACATTGATTGCGACTGGCCTGGCCGCACGCCACGTCATCATCTGGCTAGCGATTCGGATCTGCGAATTTTCTCCGCAAATCACCGCGTTCCCAGCTTCGTACGCTGGGTGGCCTACTCATTCCGGTTCTATCGGTTTATGCTTCCAACGGTTTCCTTAAAGCCGACTCTTATGCGTTTGTTAGAGGCGCCTGGGCCGAAGAAGCTTCTTCACGGCTTCTCACAATTGACTACAGCGGCATCGAAACCCCAAACAGCCCAAATGCCCCAACGATTGCGAGCAGTACCGCAATAAGAACGACATCACGAAAGATGAGGTCCCCTTTCAGGGACTTCTTCAAAATTTCGCTCCGCCGGGCCATCTGACTCAAACCGGAATTCTATCGGTAAATTGGCCGTTTACGATCGCCCAGAGCACCTGCTAAACCACCCGGCCATCTTCTAAACGCAACACGCGGTGGGCAAGGCGGGCGGTATCGTCGGTGTTGTGCGAAATGAAGAGCATTCCAAGTTCGCGGTGATGCTGGATCTCGGCCAGAACGTCCAGCACTTGCGAACGCGTAGCCGGGTCCAATGCCGATACCGCTTCGTCGGCCACTAGAACCTGCGGCTTAGCGGCCAGAGCCCGAGCAATCGCCACGCGTTGCCGCTGCCCACCAGAAAGGAATATCGGCCTGCGCCCGGCCACAACCGTTTCTAAACCAACTTCCGCCAAAGCCCACCCTATCTCCTCGCGGTACGGAGCTGGCCGGTAAGTGCGCCCTTGTGAAAGCGCATCAGCCAAGATCTCTCCCACGGTTCGCCGTGGATCGAAGCTAGAAAGTGCGTCTTGCGGAACGGCAACGATTTTTCCGCGCAGATGGCGCCGATGGCGTTCTTGCAGCGGAGCCCATTCCTGCCCGGCAAGGCGAATCGTGCCCTCGTCGGGCTCCAGGACTCCCAAAACTAGCCGGCCGAGCGTCGTCTTGCCCGAACCTGACGTGCCAACAATTCCTAAGCATTCCCCCGCACGTAACTCGAAGCTCACTTTATTGACGGCGTGGATGTGCTCGCCATCTGCTACCGAAAACACTTTCATCAGGTCACGTGCTTCTAATAAACGCTCTCGCCTCAACGGCAGCGGCGTCGAACGAGCGGAGCGTTCGGTCAATTCGCCATGCGAGTGCTCGTGCCGCCACTGTTCCACCGCAAGCGGCGGCCCGAGCTCACCAGCACGAAGCTCTTGAACGCGATCCGCTATCTGACCAACAGCCTCCATGTCATGAGAGATAAAGATAACGGCCGCGCCCGCGCGTGCCTGGTCACGCAAAAGATCCAGAATCTGATCCCGGGTGTTTGGGTCCAACGACGCCGTGGGCTCATCAGCGATGATCACGTGCGGCTCGCGAGCAATCGCCGTCGCAATTAAGGCACGTTGGCGCTGCCCACCCGAAAGCTCGCCCGCTCGGCGTCCCAAAAACTTATCGGGTTCGGCTAAACCGGCACGTTCAAGCAGTTCGCAGGCACGTTCGTAGCGCCTCGAACGCGACTGGAGCGGGCCAATGGCCTCATCGAGTTCTTTTCCAATCGTTCGCAACGGGTCCAAACCCACAAGCGCATCTTGTAACACCAAGCCTGCCACGTCGCCACGGACTTTTCGCCACTCCCGCTCGCCTTTGCCACAGAGGTCCACGAACCGATCGGCGCCGCGGTATTCAAGCCGTTCACACCTGACACGACTTCCCCGCCCGGCCAACCCGAGTAGTGAACGGGAAAGAACTGACTTACCTGATCCGGACGGGCCAATGATTGCGAGCACCTCACCGGCAAAAGCGCTGAACGAAACTTTTCGCAGCACGTGATGAGTTCCGAAAGATACGTCTAATTCACGTACGGCGAGCGCGGGCTTCGGCAGGCGATCTTTCAGCGTCATTGCGCACCTCGGTTTCGAGCGCGGTTGCGTAAGCGCCGCCCCACAACTGTTGCGCTAAGCGCCACTAACACGATTGCAGTTCCCGGGAAAACCGTCAGCCACCAACCACCAGTGATCAAGTGGGTACGCCCAGCGGCGAGCATTGCGCCCCATTCTGGCGACGGCGGAGGCGCACCCAGCCCTAGGAACGCTAACGCGGACGCCCACACGACTGCCTGGCCTAAACCGAGCGTGGCGAGCGCGAACAGCGAAGCCGCCGTATTCGGTAGGATTGTACGCGTAAACCGGTGCCACGAGTTCCGCCCCATCACGAGATCAGCCTCCACATACATCGAGCCGAGCACGGAGCGCATAACACCACGAATCACTCGCGCATATCCCGGCGCGGTAGATAGTCCCACGGACACGATGGCTGGCCCAACACCCGGCCCCACAAGCGACATGATGAGAAGTGCTAAAAGAATGCCGGGAAACGAGAAACCGACTTCGATAACACGGGAAGCAATCCAGTCGAGTCGGCGGCCGCCTAATGCGGCCAGACCGCCGAGCAGCAAGCCAACGCCAAGGCCAATCAAGGTAGCGCTTGCCCCGATAAGCAAAGAATCGCGAGTGCCCCAAACGATGCGCGTGTAAACATCGCGTCCGGATTCATCCGTGCCCAGCCAATGTTCCGCAGAAGGAGCAGACATGCCGGTCAGCGGATCGATGGCGAGCGGATCACCCGGCGCGAGTAAAGCGGGACTTATCGCTGCAATGACGAAGAAGGCGATAACGAGCAACGAAATGAAAAGCACTGGATCCAGACGGTGTTTCATCTGCGCGATCATGATGCATCACCCGCGCTCGAACGGGCGGTGGTCCGCGGGCGTGGATCCAACATGGTTTCACCCAGATTAGTCAGGAGTGTCATCGTCACGTACACCACTGCCACTGTGATCAGCGCGCCGGAGACGAGCGGCACATCACGGGCTAATACCGCGTTAAGTAGCGTGCGCCCGAGGCCTTGACGAGCAAATATGGTCTCTACGACAACAGCTCCGGAGATCAAGTTGCCAAACTGCCACGCCGAAATCGCCACCGCGGGCAGAGCCGCGTGGCGAAGAACGTGCCGGAAGAACAGTTGGGTGCGGGAAATGCCGCGCGCTCGGGCAGCCGTGACGAACGGCTGTTCCAACGTGTCTAACATGCGTTCGCGCATGGTTTGCCCGAGGTATCCAGCGGCCGGGATCGCCAATGTGATCGCGGGGACGATGAGCCCCTTCCACCCGGGAACGGAAACGGCTACTGGCAGTCCAAACCCGACGGCCAATATTGCAATTAGCACGATCGCCAACCAAAACTGTGGAAGGATCGATGTCACCGCCTCAACACTCGAAGCGAGATTCCAAACCCGTCGCCCGCCTGCAACACTCACCCATGCGTTCAACAGCGCTAACACCCATCCAAGTAGCAAGGCGAAAACGGCCAACTCTAGCGTGGCTGGGAACTGTTCGGCCACGATGTGGGTAACCGGCCGACGCAAAGAATAAGAAGTGCCCAGATCCCCGGTGAGTATCTGGCCGAGGTAGCGCACGTACTGTTGCCACAGGGGCAAATCAAACCCGTAGTTGCGGATAGCCTGAGCCACTGCTTCTTCACTTGCATTTGAACCAGGACCGCCCAACACCGCTTCGAGCGGATCTCCGGGGATCGCTCTGACCGCGATGAACGTCACGGTGATAACAGCCCAGATCACCAGTAGCGCGCTTCCCAGTTTTTCGAGGATGCGCGCACCAAAGCTTGGCTTATGTTTTGCGGGTAGCTCTAACTTTCGCCTCGATTTCCAAGCCGCGGGCCCGCCGTCCATTGTGTTCTGCCTGCGCGGTTGAATTTCCTGCATGGACCCTCGTGGACCTAATCAGCCCATCGGGCTTCAACGAAACTTGGCACTCCCAACTGCGGTTGCAAGCGGAACCCTTCAATTTCATTGGTGTATGCCATTTGAACCATCTGCCCGTACAGCGGGATAACGACAGCGTTTTCCAAGATCATGTTTTGCGCTTGCTCATACAGGGGGCCGCGTTCGTCGTCGCTGGACAGCCGGGAAGCTTCGTCAAGAATCGCATCAAGTTCTGGATCTTCGACCCCGGTTTGATTTGCATGATATCCCGATGGCGCTGGAACGTTCGCGGAAGAGTGGTAGACGGTGCGAAGCACGTCCGGAGATGTCTTTGAATAGGGCGCGATAATTGCGTCAAATTCCCAGTCGCCAGAACGGGAATACCACGATGACAGATCCAGCTGTTCAATCTTGACGTCAAAACCGACTTCTGCTGCAGTTTGCGCTATCTGCTCCACGAGCGAGACTTCAGCAGGGATCGACTGGTTTGTTGAGATTGGGAACCGGACTTCCAAGCGCTGGCCGTCCTTGACTCGTACGCCGTCCTCGTCACGCTCCGTCCAACCGGCTTCATCCAAGAGAGCATGAGCTCTGGCGGGATCGTATGTGAATAAATCCGGGCGTTGCACCCCGAATTTTACCGAGTCGGAGAGGATCGAATAGTGGCGCTCATACATTCCGTGGAAGAGCGTTTCGATCGCCGGGTCAAGGTTCATCGATGCAATAAACGCTTCGCGCACAGCCTTATCAGAAAACACGGGGCCGCGAGTGTTGAGCTCTATCCTCGCGGTGGTTCCCGGCCGTTCAAACATCGCGATTGAATAGTCCGCCGAGTTGCTGTAGTTCGCCAGCGCCTCGGGTTGCACCGAGTCCACGACGTGGGCTTGCCCGGATTCCAGTGCGGCAAGTCGCGTTGCAGATTCGGGGATGAACGTCCAGTGAATACGTTCGATGTGCGGCCCGGAATCGTCAACGACGTCGGCTGGCGCAGAGTTGTAGTCGTCATTGCGCACTAGAGTTATTTTCTGGTTTTGCTCCCACGTCTCCACCTTGTACGGACCCGTACCGAACGGCTGTTGACAGTTCTCATCCATTCCACGCTCGATTCCGGCCGGAGACATGATTCCAGTCCAGGTTTGCGCCAGTGACTCGATAAGCGCTCCGTCAGGTTCGGAAAGATTGAAACGAACTGTGTGGTCATCTAACACTTCCACGTTTTCAACCTTGCTCATCGCTAAAATTCCAGTCGACGACGCCGTGTCCGGATTCTTCAAATGTTCGATGTTGGCTTTGACGGCAGCGGCGTCAAACGGGGTGCCATCGTGAAACACCACATCTTCTTTAAGAGTAATAGTCCAACTCAGCTTGTCTTCGGCTTCCTCATAGCCTGTGGCAAGCCAGTTCACGATGTCGCCATCGGAATCCTTAGAAAAGAGGGACTCAACGACTTGGTTGCCGAGCAGGGCCTGTGGGAAGTTTCCACCCACGTGTGGGTCAAGGCACGTTGGTTCGGCGTCGCCCGTAGCATAAACCAAGGTCATCGAGTCGGCTCCATCGCCGTTCTCGGACCCGCCCGATGCGGTATCAGAGCAACCCGCCAATCCGGCTCCACTGAGAGCCAAGCATGCCAGTAAAGCTTTAGCACCACGCGAGCGATAGGGCCGGGGGCGGGTAAATTCCTTTTTCTTCACGATTTTGTCCTTCAGAGTGCGCCTTCGTATTAAGCATTATTCATGATTCAGGCATTGTCTTGTTAAGTGCTTAACTGGCGTGTTTTTCACTGACGTTCGTGAGCTTCGCGCCGGCGCTCTTGGCCTTATCCACCTTCCCCAACACGCGAATAGGCTCGGCTACCTCGTTGGTAACGGCGAAGTGAAGGAGCGCCCGATTCGCCGCAGTACCGACGTATACGGAGATCGTAAAGAACCTCCGGCGCCGATGAGCTTAGGGAGTGAAGTAGGGAGTAACCCCTAAAACAGTGATGGCCAGCATCTCGTTTTCGTTGAGATACCGGCCATTTATCTTGGTGGAGCTAAGGGGATTCGAACCCCTGACCTCTTCCATGCCATGGAAGCGCGCTACCAACTGCGCCATAGCCCCGTTGGACTTGAATCATCTTACTCACAACTTTGGCGGCTCGCCAATTTGCCGAGGTTTACCGGGGGTGAGGCCGCTCACTCAGACGGGTCTATTTCACGCGAAGCTACGAAAACTCCAAGTCCTAGTACACGATACTTGGAGGCACGACCGTACGACGATTATAAGATCTCAATCTCCACGGCGGATTCGCCCCTGGCCTTGGCTCGACAATCGCCCACCTGCAATTATCCATTCCCTGCAAGCCGACCCATTCGGAGGGATTTAGGCCAAGTAGAGAAATGATGCCATTCGAAATTGAACCGCCATGCGCCACGAAGACTATCGTCTCATCCACCTCTGTTTTTTCCGCGTCACCAACAGCTTCTAGCACGGCTTCAACGACGCGCTCACCGGTAGCTTTGCGGGTTTCCACCTCTACTCCTGTGGGTTCACCACCGCTGCGCCAAACTTGCCACTGCTCAGCATGGGAAGCCTTAATCTCGTCAGAGGTCATTCCCTCCCACAGCCCATAAGCTCGTTCTCGCAGCCGTTCATCTATTTTGATCTCCAGGCCGGTCTCATCCGATAAAAACTGTGCGGTTTGCACGGCGCGCCCCAAATGCGAAGAGTAAATACGTGTTGGTTTCATGCGCGCAAGCTCTTTCGCAGCTGCCCGCGCTTCCCCAAGCCCGGTATCATTCAAAGGGATATCTGCTGATCCCTGAATTCTTCTCAGCCGATTCTGTTCGGTTTGGCCATGCCGCCAAAAAACTAGCCGAAGAATGCTCACGGCTCCTCCTCATCATCAAAAACCGGCTCAAAATAGTCAGTCAACGCAGACCTCTCCGGTTCTTCAACTGTCACATCCTCCGGTAGTTCGATGAGCGGCTGATCTGCCCACAGCTTTTCTAATGCGTAGAATTCTCGATCCTCATCTTGCTGGACATGCACCATTAAGTCGCCATAGTCGACTATGACCCAGCGCGCTTCACCTTCGAGCCCCTCACGACGTAATCGAGTCCGGCCCGCTTTGAAAAGTGCTTGTTCGACGTCGTCAACAAGCGAGCGCACCTGCCTTTCAGACGAACCGGAGATAACTAGGAAGACGTCTGTGAGGACAAGCCTTTCCGAGACGTCGATCGCAGTGATGGAGGTTGCCTTACCGTCAGATGCGGCACGCGCCGCAATGAGAGCGAGTTCTATCGATTCCGGTGAAGCTGTCATGGCGTCCTTTCAATCACAACAGCATGGTGGTCTCGGAGGCCTGAGGCGGCTCGGAATCCGAGAGATAGTTCTTGGTAATCCACGAGCCGGCAAGGTATCCCACCAGCAGGCCCAGCACAATCACCAGTACCGGTACAAGCCATTGCCGCTTCGGCGATTCAACCTCGATGTCCTCGTAATCATCCAAAGTTTCATCTTCGGTATTTTCGCTGGCAGCCGTAGACGGCGCAGTGTCAGCAAAAGGTTCGGCATCGCCTGGCTCTGCATCGCTTGGTTCGGCGCTGACTGGTTCTGCGATCTCAACTTCGTTCGTGGCTCCAGCAGCACCGGACTGTCCGCCCGAGCCCTGACCATCCTTGCGCGTCATTGCAAGGAAACGTTCCCGTAACGGCGAATCCTCATCGATTTCCTGATCGTCAGCTGATTCAATCTGAGCGTGTTCGCGCGAGGCTACGACGGCGTGATCACCGCTTTGAATCTGAGCTCCATCGGTATATTCTTCAAAGCGTTCAAATACTGATTTGCGCTGTTGTGATTCGGGCGAACTCTCATCACCATCCGCGCTTTCGTTAGCCTTTGAAGTACTCAGATCTGAAGGCTCTTCTTGTGTAACATCGGTCTCGCTTTGCTGATCGGTTTGCTCAACTGCATCTTGCACCTCAGCTGCTGGCGTTATTTCGTCGCTAGACTCTTGAGCGGTTTCACTTACGTTATTTTCAAGCTTTTCCCGCTCAGCTGCCTCACGCAATTCTTTGCGCGAGGGCCGGCGCAACCGTAATTCAGCAGTCTCCGTAAGCGTTACCTCATCCGCGGGTAACGCTTCCAACTTGCCCAACTCCCGAAGTTCTCGGCGTGATAGCCGGGGAGTTTCACTCATTCTTCCTCCTTGCCCTCGCCGTCGGCGCTGGGGCCTACCGGCGCTAGCGAGGTCCTATCGACATCTTTAGATACATATAGATGATACTTGTTTATATACTGCACTACCCCATCGGGCACCAAATACCATACAGGTACGCCATTGGCGGCTCGCTGGCGAATGCCCGTTGACGAAATCGCCATGGCCGGAATTTCCACCAGTGACACAGCGCCTTCGGGTAGTCCAGAAATATCAAGATCGTGCCCCGGGCGGTTTACTCCCACAAAATGTGCAAGCTCCCAAAGATCTTCCTGGTCCTTCCATGTGAGGATCTGGGGTAGCACGTCGGCCCCCGTGATAAAAAATAGATCCGCATCCGGATAAATCTTTCGCAAATCCCTCAAAGTGTCAATCGTATAAGTGGTTCCGCCCCGTTCTATGTCTACTCGCGATACGGTAAATCTCGTGTTGGATGCCGTAGCAATCACCGTCATGAGATATCTATGCTCAGCGAGCGTCACGCGCCGGTCTTTCTTAAAGGGCTGCTCCCCCGTGGGCACGAAGATTACCTCGTCAAGGTCAAAGTAGTACTGCACTTCAGATGCCGCTACCAGATGCCCGTGGTGGATCGGATCAAATGTTCCACCCATTATCCCGATGCGGCGGCGTGCGGTTCCTTCGCCTCTAGTTTCTGACATGTCCATCACCTTCAACAATCCACATCGTCGTAGTTAGTTCTGCCAGAGCCATAGGGCCACGCGCGTGTAGTTTCTGCGTGGAAATGCCAATCTCAGCACCTAGGCCAAATTGCCCTCCGTCGGTAAAGCGAGTTGAGGCATTAACCATGACCACAGCGGAATCTACGGCATCGGTAAACGTATTCACAGCCGAAATGTCCTGTGAAACAATCGCTTCGGTGTGCCCCGAGGAATACTTTGCAATGTGAAAAATCGCTTCATCAATTGAGTCCACTACTTTCACCGCTAAGTCAAGCGAAAGGTACTCGGTTTGCCAATCTTGTTCGGCGGCAACTTTAGCCTCTGGAATGACCTTTCGAACCGCGTCGTCGCCGCGTAGCCGAACCCCTGCCTCAGCAAACGAAGCACCTAAACGCGCGAGCAGCTTCGGAGCAACTTCGCTGTGAATGAGGAGTGTTTCAGCGGCGTTGCATACTCCTGGGCGATGAGTTTTGGCGTTTACTGCGATGTCGTGGGCCTTGTCGAGGTCGGCACCCCTATCGATATAGACATGGCAGTTACCAATACCCGTTTCGATTGTCGGCACCGTGGCCTGCTCGATGACTGTCTGGATGAGCCCGGCCCCACCGCGCGGAATGACTAGATCTACGTAACCTCGAGCGCGCATGAGTGCAACCGCTCCCTCGCGCCCGTGCTCGTCGACCGTCGAGACCAGTCCCGCCGGAAAACCTGCTTTTTCCACGCCGGCTCGAATTGTGTTCACGAGTACTCGGTTCGATTCAATTGCCGAGGAACCACCGCGTAAGATAACCGCGTTACCAGACTTAAGTGCAAGAACTGCCGCATCAACGGTCACATTGGGCCGCGCTTCGTAAATCATGCCGATCACGCCCATAGGTACGCGCTTCTTGGTCAGCCGCAAACCATTGGGCAACGTCCGGCCTGCCAAAATCTCGCCGACGGGATCTGGCAAAGAAGCTACATCACGCACGCTTTCAGCAATATCTTCCAAACGCGCGTGAGTTAGCTGAAGGCGGTCCAAAAGTGCCGCACTCATACCGCTGTCACGCTCGCGAGCCATATCAGCTTGATTTGCGGCCAGAATGTCATCGGTGTTCGCCACCAGCTCATTTGCAATCGAATGGAGCAGAGCGTCCTTTTTCGCCGTGCTCGCCAAACGTAGCGAACGCGCAGATTTCTTAGCTTTAACTGCCAACTTTTCGACGTCGCGCACAGCCTCATTTTTCACAGCTACGGCCACTCCTTCTCAGCGTTTTACCCGCCGTCACGGATAGAATTCTAACTGGCACCTAGCCTACGGGAATACAATGCGGAAACATGCGTTGATTTCGCTAGGTAACTACACGGGTGTGAAAACTTCATACCCAGCGAAAGGAAAATTCTATGGCAACCATCGAAGTCACCGCAGAAAACTTTAACGATACCGTCAAGGAAGGCACTGTGCTCCTTGATTTTTGGGCCGAATGGTGCGGGCCCTGCAAAACCTTTGGACCAACCTTCGAAGCAGCATCGGAAGAGCACACCGACATCACATTCGGAAAGGTTGATACGGAAGCTCAAGGCGAGCTAGCACAGGCTTTCCAAATCATGTCGATCCCTACACTTATGGTCTTCCGTGACGGCATCCGAATCTACGAAGGTGCTGGCGCCTTGCCCCCAGCCGCGCTCGAAGACCTCATCAACCAGGCAAAGGCTATTGACATGGACGAGGTCCGCGCCAAGATTGCCGAAGCAGAGGCCCAAGCAGACGACGAGGCCTAAGCGCAAACTCTTCCCAAGCGGAGCACCAGTCGGGTTCTTACGCCCTGTGCCGATTGGTGCTCCGTTCGCCTTTCAGAGCCTCGCTATGGCTGGTCTAACTTTGCCCGCGCTTGGAGCAAAGGAATAACGCCTTTCAAAGCTGAAGCAAGATCCGTTGGTAGCGAGGCCGGCAGAAGAATGATTCCATCCGCCGCGCCGAGCCCAACCCAAGATTCAATCGCGTCGGCAACCGTATAGACCGTTCCGAGCACGGATGCAATGCCTGCAAAAGGCTCGCATCCGTTCATCCGCTCGATGAGGTAGAAGCGCTCCTCGGCCGCTTGTACCGAAGCAGATATCGCGATACCCATTTCCGCAAATACGCGAATGTCTTTGCCAAATCTCTTACCCGCCGCACGGATTTTGAATCGCGCTTCACGAGCAGCGTGCGGGTCAGCAACACGTAACCGGACGGCGTCGGCAACCGATACGATAAATTCTGCGCGTTGGTCGGAAATCGAAGGGTTGTTGATGATCAGGCACAGGCGCACTCCAGACGCGCGCGCATTAACTGCGGCTTGTTCAATCGCCTGAAAATCGGAGTCAGTGGATACGGAAATTGTGATGCCGCCCCAGCCCTGCTCCTGTGCCGCGAGAAGATCAACGGCTGCATTGATCTCCTCGGCCTGCCCCTCCACCCCGGCAAATATGCCAGCCTGAGATACTTCAGCCAAGCGAGAAGCGGTATAGACCGCACCGAACTTAGGCTCGTGCCGAAAATCCGAACCAGCCTGAAACTGCGAACCGAAAGTGACGAAGTCGAATCCGCCTTGTTGTGCTGCACGCACCGAGGCCGCCAGCCGCGGATAGTTCAATTGGTCAAAAGGCGATTCGTCGAATCCAGGCGGAGTAAAGGCGCCCAGCAGAGTTAAATCGACGCCCAACCATGTGGTCGAGGGATAATTTGGCGCAAAAGTAGTATCTAAGTGTTGCGTATTTTTCGGAGCCATGTGTGAGGACGGCAGTTCAATGGTCATGTGGTTTTCCAATTGTTATATCACCGGTGATGAAATGCCGGCTACTGTCGATTAGTTTTTTACACGGAATGGTTAATACATTCGCCAATGGAGCCACACGTGGGCGAATATTGCCCTAACCTCTTCGGAATGATTGAGACATGGGGTGATGTCACTCTCGATCATTGTCATTCCTTTCCACACTAGTTTCGAGGTAGCTTCACGCTTCGCGGATATTTACACGAAGTATTTCCGTATCTTAACTTCTATAAATATTACTCAGCGCGCATACTTTTAAAGGTTGCTACCCATTGAAATTACCCAAATTCGCGCCACCCGGTCAATGATCGAGCAGCAAAATGCCACTCATTCCACAAACTGAGAGACCGTATCTCGCAATCTGGTCCAGAACTTTCCGCGAGATATCGGGGATATGCCGGGCCGCAACCGAGTGCGTGTGAGGTTCGGCACGAAGCTCACACGCACATTGCCAAAAGGTTACGAGCAAGTAAGTAGCGGGTGTCTTACCTTGTTGGCAGTACCAGATCGTCTGCGTGAATCACTGGTCTGGGAGCCACCTTACCCGCAATATATTCCTGCAATTCAGGCGTCGAAAAAGCACTCAACCCACGGGCAACCTCAACGCCGCGCCCGTCGACGATCGAGACCAGATCACCGGCGGCGATCCTTCCTTGCACCGCAGTCATTCCAACGGCAAGCAGCGATGCTCCCCCACTTCCAAGCGCCCGTTTCGCGCCGTCGTCCACGGTTATGGTCCCCTTGACGAGCGCTGCGTGTCTAAGCCACAGATCTCGCGCAGGCACCTTCTTTGAGCGCGGCAAAAACCATGTCCCAACACTTTGCCCGTCGAGCGCGGCACCAAGATCGTTTGTAGATGCCAACAGGGTCGCCACCCCGCCCGATGTTGCCATACGCGCAGCTTCAACTTTGGTAGCCATTCCGCCCGTACCAACATCTGATCCACGACCCGTGATCGTAAACTGTTCGAGCTCGCTCATATCGTTCACTACGGAAATTAACTCGGCTCCGGGCGCACCCGGTGGTCCGGAATACAATCCGTTCACATCCGTCAGCAAAATAAGCGCAGTGGCACTGACAATGTGTGCGACCAACGCGGCGAGCCTGTCGTTATCCCCAAATCGCAGCTCGTCTGTTACCACGGCGTCATTTTCGTTAACGATAGGCACGACACCGAGGTGCAGTAAACGCTTGAGCGCCGATTGGACGTTGTTATAGTGGCGACGATCGACGACGTCGTCCGGGGTGAGAAGCGCTTGCCCGATCGTAATGCCATAGCGTGCAAACTCGTCGGTATAGGCGCGAATGAGGTGGGATTGGCCAACCATCGACGCCGCCTGCTGGTCACGCACATCGGCGGGACGACGCCGAAAACCGAGTGGCTCCAATCCGGCGGCAATCGAACCGGAAGAAACAAGCACAATCTGCTGCCCACGCATGGCTGCCGGGCCGACGACGTCGACCAAACGTTTGATCTGTTCGCGGGCAAGCGAGCCATGATGCGTGAGTGAGGAAGAGCCGATCTTAATAACTATTCTGGGCGCTTGACCAAGTAGGGCCCGGTTCGAAAGTAGGTTCTGCACATTCTCCATCCTAGTTCCGGATCAGCTGCCGGATGGATCTGTCCAGATTCCTCCGTCGCGATCTTCTTGCAAAGCTTGGCGCGCTTCTTCCTTGGCGTCCATTCGATCGTGGAACGCGGCTTTACGCTGCGCCCTGGTGGGCCGTGACCAGTCCTCGAGGCGAGCATCCATACCGCGCGGTGCCAAGTGTTCGGCACCCGTGGAAACGGTCGGCTCCCAGTCAAAGATGACTCCGCCGTCGAGCGGTCCAATCACAACCGTGTCACCCGCGCGGGCGCCCACCTTGAGGAGTTCTTTTTCCACTCCGAGGGCATGTAGCCTGTCGGCAAGGTAACCGACCGCCTCGTCGTTGGCGAAGTCCGTCTGGTTTATCCACCGTTCGGGTGTGCGCCCGCGCACCTGATACACGGTAGCTGCGCCGTGGTTAACAGGCTTAACTGTCAAGCGAGAATCGTCTTGCGTAACCGGGCGAATAACCGGCCGGGTCTGCGGGAGAACATCCTGAGAGCGAATCTCTTGCACAATTTTCGCCAGCGCAAATCCCAGTTCTCGAAGTCCCTGATGCGCCGCTGCAGACACGATAAACACCGGATATCCCTTCGCCTCAATCTCCGGTTTGACGAATTCTGCCAGTTCGCGTGCTTCGGGCAGGTCCGCCTTGTTCAACACGACGACGCGTGGGCGGTCCATGAGTGGAACGCGATCTTCCATTGGCGGGATAATGTCGGCGTAGGCAGCTAGTTCACCTTCAATAACTTCAAGGTCCGACATTGGATCACGCGAAATCTCGTAAGTACCACAGTCCACTACGTGAGCGATGACTGCGCATCTTTCGATGTGCCGCAAAAATTCGTGGCCGAGGCCTTTGCCCTGTGACGCTCCGGGAATGAGCCCGGGAACATCAGCCATGGTAAAACGGTAATCTCCTGCTAACACAACTCCCAGGTTCGGCACGAGGGTGGTGAATGGATAATCCGCGATTTTTGGGCGCGCTGCCGACATCGCCGCAATAAGTGAAGATTTGCCCGCGGAAGGAAAGCCGACAAGCGCGACGTCGGCAACTGACTTCAGTTCAAGGACAATCGATATTTGCTCTCCCGGCTCGCCCTGCAGAGCAAAACCTGGAGCTTTCCGTTTCGGCGAAGCCAGCGCCGCGTTGCCCAGACCACCGTATCCGCCCTCGGCGACCAGGTATTCATCTCCATCGCCAACCAAGTCGGCAAGGATGTTACCGTCGACGTCTTTAACAACCGTTCCAGATGGAACAGCCACAACTAGGTTTTCGCCGCGCTTACCGTGGCGCAGGTCCCCTTCACCAGGTTTGCCATTCTCTGCCTTTAAATGTGGCGAATGATGGAGTGAGAGCAGTGTATTTTCCTGCGGGTCGACCCTAAGGATCACATCCCCGCCGTGCCCGCCATTTCCTCCATCTGGGCCACCGAGGGGCTTAAACTTCTCTCGGCGTACCGAGGTGATGCCGTTGCCGCCTTTTCCCGCCTGAATGTGCAAAGTTACGCGGTCAATAAAATTGGCCATGACGTCCTCTCAGTTGTCAAAATTATTGCAGAAATTATTTTCCGCGGTGCGCCGATCTTGAAGATACGACAATGGGTGGAGAGCATCGCCCCCCACCCATGCTGAATAAACCAGCCGAACGCTACTAGGCGTCGACTGCTACGCTCACTACTTTGCGTCCGCGTTTGGTTCCGAACTCAACGAATCCGGTCTCAAGAGCGAACAGCGTGTCATCCTTGCCGCGGCCTACATTTTGGCCGGGGTGGTACTTGGTGCCGCGCTGGCGAACGAGGATCTCGCCCGCGTTGACAGCCTGCCCGCCAAAGCGCTTAATGCCGAGGCGTTGCGCATTGGAATCGCGACCGTTGCGAGTGGAGCTCGCACCCTTCTTTGTTGCCATCTTCAGACCTTCTTTTCTTAAAAGCTCGTGACTGGTTAGCCGATGTTGGTGACCTTCAAGCGGGTCAGCTTCTGACGGTGGCCCATGCGCTTGCGGTAACCGGTCTTGTTCTTGTATTTGATGATCGAAATCTTCGGACCCTTTTCATCACGAACAATTTCGGCGGTCACCTTCGCGGAAATACCATCGGCAGACGTGGTGATCTTGTCACCGTCGACGAGCATGATCGGCTCAAGCTCGACCTTGTCGCCAGCTTCGCCTTCAATTCTGTTCGTAACCACGATAGATCCGACGGACACCTTTTCCTGGCGCCCGCCTGTCTTTACAATCGCGTAAACCACGTTCAGCTCATCTCTGTCGATTTGGTGCACATGCGTGCATTGGAAACTGCGCTCATTGCGCCGAGTTACAAGTTTACTGAGATCACCTATTCGTAACAAGTCTGCCTAGGGCGATCATCGCCACATTATTCGGCGCCCTGTTCGTTACTCTTTGCCGGAAAAGTCATAATGTGCGACTTCGGCGAATTGCCTGTGGTGATCGTGCCCGAGGATGTTACGCGCCGCTTTCGCTGAGGCTTGGCGTGCGATTCATTCGCCTGATCCCTCGCCTCTTCAGGTTTGGCCTGCGGCTCAGCGTTCTTTGCCTCCGGCTCGGCGTTCTTTGCCTCCGGCTCTTCGGTGCTTTTCTCGGATTCGTGTTTCGACGACGCGGCGGCGGCAATGTTGGCGAGCGCTGCCCGCACTTCCTCATGTTTCGGATCGAGCTCATTGTGAGCCGGGCTCCCTTTGGCGCACTGCTTTGTTTGCCTGCGCACGTTCGTACGCGGATTTTGCTCGTCAGTCTCCCCGCGTTCGACGGGGTTGGCGTGGGTGATGTAACCATGCCCATCGCAGCATTCGCAGGTGGTCGAAAATGCTTCAACGAGGCCCTGCCCGACTCGCTTGCGCGTCATCTGTACGAGCCCAAGTGACGTTACTTCCGCCACCTGGTGGCGAGTCCGGTCTCGGCCGAGACACTCGATGAGGCGCCGTAAAACGAGATCGCGGTTTTCCTCAAGCACCATGTCAATAAAATCAATGACGATGATGCCACCGATGTCGCGCAACCTGAGCTGACGGACGACCTCTTCGGCAGCTTCAAGGTTATTGCGCGTCACCGTCTCTTCCAACGTTCCGCCCGAACCGGTGAACTTTCCGGTGTTCACGTCAATCACAGTCATCGCTTCGGTGCGCTCAATAATGAGCGAGCCTCCCGATGGCAGGAATACCTTGCGGTCAAAAGCCTTCGCTAACTGTTCGTCCACGCGGCTGGCTTCGAAAATGTCTTGATCACCGGTCCAGTGTTCGAGGCGATCAACCAACTCCGGTGAAAGTTCTTCAACGTAGCTACTGATGGTTGCCCACGCGTCGTCGCCGGAAACTTTCAGCTCCTTGAAGTCTTCGTTGAAGATATCGCGCACGACTCGCACCGCTAGCTCGGGTTCGGCCTTAAGGATGGAAGGCGCATTTTTCGTGGACTTCGACTTCGCTTCGATATCTTTCCACGACTTCAACAGCCGGTTGACGTCCCCTTGTAGCTGCTCCTCGGTGGCACCTTCGGCAGCTGTTCTGACGATCACGCCGTGCTCTGAAGGAACCACCTTTTTCAAAATGCTTTTGAGTCGCGAGCGCTCCTTATCTGGGAGTTTGCGCGAGATACCCGTCATGGAACCGTTCGGCACCAGCACCAGATGGCGGCCAGCGAGTGTGACCTGGCCGGTCAATCGCGCGCCCTTGTGACCAATTGGGTCTTTAGTGACTTGGACCAGTACCGTGTCACCGGATTTCAGCGCGTTTTCAATCTTGCGCGGGCTGCTGTTGAGGCCGACCGCATCCCAATTCACTTCGCCTGCATATAAGACGGCGTTGCGCCCCTTGCCGATGTCGACGAAAGCGGCTTCCATCGACGGCAACACGTTTTGTACCCGTCCAAGGTAGACGTTGCCGACCATCGAGGTTTGGGTGTGGCGCGCTACGTAGTGCTCAACTAGCACGCTGTCTTCTAGCACCGCTATCTGATTTAGCCCATCCTGTTCACGCACCAGCATTGTTCGGTCCACGGCTTCACGACGCGCCAAGTATTCCGATTCTGAGATTGTGGTGTGGCGGCGCGAGTTCCGCCGGCCTTCCTTTCGCCGGCGTCTCTTCGCTTCAAGCCGTGTGGAACCTTTGGGAGCCGTAACGCCATCATCGGTCTCTTCTGATGAGCGGCGGCGCCGCCGCCGAACAGTGGACGTTTGCGCCTCGTTCTGATCATCGGCGTTATTCGAGTCTTCACTAGTCTTTGCGTTATCGGTATTTTGGTCGGCCGAATCGCTACTTACCTTGCGCTGGCGTTTTCTCGTGCGTTGATTGCGAGAGGCGCTCTCTGACTCTTCTTGCGCCTGTTCATCTGCATTTTCAGTCGAATCCTGGTGGCCGTCATCCGAGGATTTACGCCCGCCGCGCTTGCCACGCCGCCGCTTACGGCCCGAGCTCTCTTCGGCATTCGCATCGGTATGATCCCGAGGGTCCTTCTCCGAGGCTGAATTCTCATCGCGTGATTCGCCTTGCTTTTGCGTCGTGTCAGAATCTTCACGGCGGGCACGGCGCGAACGTACTGCTCTGGACAGATCTGGCTCCTGAAAAAGAAGCGCAGTCATTGGCGCAACTTGTGCGCTCTCTTTATTTTCGGCATTTTCTGCCATCGATATTCCCCTAGCCGGCATTCGCGTGCATCTTCGCGCCTGCCGTCAGGTAGTCGCGGCTCTCACCGCGGAAGCTTCATAGTCAAACCCGCCCGGCTGCAACGCGTGAGCGGCGCACAAGGTAGGTTCTCGAGCGGATGCACGCCCGATTCACGGTCCTATTGTTGCACATTCCGTGCGCGGTGTCAGCGTCGGCATTGCCGTGTACTCGCCCACCGGCCCCATTGAGGACATTAGTCCTAGTAGTGTTGGCGTTTTCAAGTGATGACTATTTTCACTTTGGAGTCATTACGGTTTGGAGACGAACTTCGCGGCGAGTGTAGGTTAAGCTGAAAGCAGCTCTCGGCGCCGCCATCAGCACGCTGGGAAATCAGGCACATCAGTTACGGCTGGGTCTTGGATCAAATTGATTCAAGGCGTTCACACGGAAAGGTGACACACGTGGATGTCTTAGACCTTTCACGGTGGCAGTTCGGTATCACAACCGTGTACCACTTCATTTTGGTACCGCTAACGATCGGACTTTCGCCACTCGTGGCATTAATGCAGACCAAGTGGCTGCGTAGCGGGGATACTAAGTATCTGCGCATGTCGGAGTTTTTTGGGAAGATCCTCCTGATTAACTTCGCACTCGGCGTGGCAACGGGTATCGTCCAAGAATTCCAGTTCGGTTTGAACTGGTCTGAATACTCCCGCTATGTTGGCGACATTTTCGGCGCCCCACTGGCATTTGAAGCATTGCTGGCATTCTTCATGGAGTCCGTGTTCTTGGGTGTCTGGATTTTCGGCCGCGGGCGCATCTCAGCTAAAGCTCACACGGTGGCAATCTGGATGGTTGCCCTTGGCACGAACGTTTCGGCATTCTTCATTCTTGCCGCGAACTCGTTTATGCAAAACCCCGTGGGTGCCGTTTACAATCCTGAAACGGGCCGAGCCGAACTTGATGGCATGACCGGCTTCCTCGAAGTCATCTTCTCGACAACGACGCTGTATGCGACCTTGCACGCAATCGGCGCATCCCTCATGGTTGCGGGAGCCCTGATTAGTGGCGTATCAATCTGGTGGATCGTGCGTTCGATAAAGACCAACAACGAAGCTGAGGCTCGAGAGTTCTGGAAGCCTTCGGCACAGTTTGGACTCAAGGTACTCGTCGTCTCCGGTGCTGTTACCTTGCTTTCCGGTCACTTTATGGGCCAGCACATCTACCATATTCAGCCCACCAAGATGATCGCCGCGATGGGTATCGCCGAATCGGGAGAAAACCACAACCTCGCGCTCATCATGACGGGCACCGAGCTGGAGGCAGACAACATCGTTGCGCTTCCGATCCCCGGTCTGGAATCGTTCATGGTGACCAATCACTTCTCCGGCCCGGATTCCTACCTCAAGGGAGTCGACGAACAACAGGAGATTTTCAACGAGAAGTTTAGTGACGTCTATGGCGAAGATGCCGATTACATGCCCAATGCGTTCATCGCCTTCTATTCGTTCCGAATTATGATGGCTCTTGGGTTCGCCTCGGTCGGCCTCGGAATTTTGGGCTTGTACCTGTTGCGCAAGGATAGGCTGATCGAAAACGACCTGATTTCTAAGCTGTTCGTGTGGACGATTCCCTTCCCATTCTTGGCATCCTCCTTCGGGTGGATTCTTACGGAAATGGGACGCCAGCCATGGGTTGTCTACCCGAACTTCGAGCGAGAAGGCGACTTAACTGCCGGCGAGATGATTCATCTGCTCACTCAGGATGGCGTATCCCAGAACGTACTTGCTGGCGAGGTATTCGTTTCCATGATCGCCTTCACGTTGCTCTACCTCGCGCTAGGTATCGTTTGGTTCCGCCTGATCGTTCGGTACGTGCGCGAAGGCATCAACCCGGCGGAGAAGCTTCTTCTTGAGGAAGCTGAATCCCCCGAGTTCCGCGACGACATGAAGCTGAGCTTCGCATACTAGGAGGAACCGTGGAACTTACAGCACTTCAAGTCATTTGGTTCGTACTGATCGCCGTCCTATGGATTGGCTATCTCACTCTCGAGGGCTTTGGATTCGGCGTGGGAATGTTGATGAAAATCCTGCCGAAAAATGAGAAGGAGCGCCGCCTGGCGCTCAACACGATTGGTCCTCACTGGGACGGTAACGAGGTTTTCCTCCTCACTGCAGGTGGCGCAACTTTTGCCGCCTTCCCGGAGTGGTATGCGACCATGTTCTCGGGCATGTACATGGCCCTCATAGCGATTTTGATCTTCCTCATCATCCGAATTTCAGCGATCGAATGGCGCGGAAAGATCAATTCGGATTCATGGCGTAAGGTCTGGGACACCCTCCATACGGGAGTTGCCTGGCTAGTGACCCTCGTCTGGGGCGTTGCCTTTGGCAATCTCGTTCAGGGGACCCAAATTCAAATTGGTCACTACGCCGAGCGCGGCGGAGGTGAATTCGTCCCGGCTGATCCCAATAACATCGAGGCGGCTCTAGCTGCGGGTGATCAACACTTCCTCACCGGTGGATTCGTTTCGCTCTTCACTCCGTACACGATTGTGGCTGGGCTCGTCTTCATCGCACTCTTCCTCTCGCACGGCGCGCTCTGGCTCGCGATCAAGACGAAGGGTGACTTCCATGACCGTGCTTTGGCGCTGGCGAAGCCACTATCGGTTGGATCGACATTGCTGACAGCCGTGTGGGGCATCTGGGGGCAGATCCGTTACTCCGATCATGCCTTCGGATGGATTCCGTTGCTCATCGCAGCCGCTGCGCTGATCGGATCGATGCTCGCAACAAGCCAGAAGCGCGATGTACCGGCCTTCTTGCTGTCATTTGGTGGCCTCGCGGTTGCCGTGGCATGGGTGTTTACTACATTCTGGCCAAATGCCATGAAGTCCTCCCTCAACGACGCCTATCACCTGACTTTGCAGCAGGCCTCA
Source organism: Trueperella bonasi (assembly GCF_030811535.1). Taxonomy (GTDB): domain Bacteria; phylum Actinomycetota; class Actinomycetes; order Actinomycetales; family Actinomycetaceae; genus Trueperella; species Trueperella bonasi. The sequence continues at coordinate 271,616 of NZ_JAUSQX010000001.1, forward strand.
GCCACCGGCCCAACCCACGCGGTCATGCTCATTGCAGCGGTGATCTTTGTTCCGATCGTTTTCGGCTACATGGGTTGGTCCTACAAGCAGTTCGCAGCGCGGATCGGCACCGAAAACATTTCGGATGAACCGGCGGGCCTGCACCCGGACAAGGTACGGGAATTTGCGAAATAGCCGCTAACTGTGTCCAATGATCAGAGGGAGCGTGGATAGCACGCTCCCTCTGATCATGTCAGTGTCATGTCAGCCAATTCTCTTTTTCTGCTCAACACCTTTAGACTATTGATCCGTTCAGAAAAGTAGGTGCAGTGAAACCTTTTGATCCTCGCCTCATGCGCTACGCCCGTGCAACACGCGCTTACATCGGGTTTCTCGTCCTGCTTGGTCTTCTTGACGCCACCCTAATTGCCGCGCAAATAATTTTGATTGCCAAGGCAGCATCCCCGATCTTCTACGGTGTAGCTACCCCGACGGAGGTACTGCCAACAATCGGATGGGTTGCAATTGTTTTCGCGGCTCGATTTGCCGTTGCCTACGTGCGTGAAAGTGTCGGGCATCGATCGGCCGTCACCGTCATCACCGACCTGCGCAATAAAGTCCTACATCGAGCGGCTGAACTTGGTGACCGCTGGCTTTCGGGAAACACCACGAACACCGTTACGCTCGCCACCCGCGGCCTTGACGATCTCGAGGACTATTTCGTAAATTTCCTCCCCCAACTTTTCCTCACAGTCACGGCCGCACCGGCATTGACGGTTCTGCTCGCCACATACGATTGGATTTCCGCGCTTTTCGTCGTATTCTGTGTGCCGCTGATCCCGATTTTTATGGTGCTCATTGGCAAGATGACTGCTAAATACTCCAACGAACGACTGGCTGCTATGCAACAGCTGTCCTCGCAGCTACTCGATCTTTTAGCCGGGCTTGCGACGTTGAAGGGGCTAGGGCGTGAACATGGCCCAGAAAAACGAGTGGAGGGGCTTGGCAAGCGGTTTGCGCAAAAGACGATGCAGACCCTCTATGTGGCGTTTCTTTCCGGGGCCGCCCTTGAATTTCTCGCGACTCTTTCCACTGCCTTGGTTGCAGTTAATATCGGCCTGCGGATGGTCGGGGGCACAATCCCATTGGAGATCGGGCTGATCGTCATCATGCTCACCCCCGAGATTTTCAAGCCGCTACGCGAGGTGGGCACTCAGTTCCACGCTTCCGCAGACGGTGTGGCCGCTGCCGAAAAGGCGTTCGAAATTTTACAAACCCCGGTGCATGAACACGCGGGCTCCCAACCCGTGCCAAACCTCGACGAGGCACAAATCTGCTTTGAAAACGTATCCGTTTACGCGCCCGGCCGCTCCACCGTCGCTCCGGCCAATTTAACGACGACGATCGAGCCCGGCGAAATCACGGTTCTGCGCGGTCCTTCCGGTTCGGGTAAGACGACCACAGTCCACGTCCTCCTCGGTCTGCTTGCACCAGATGAGGGCGAGGTACGGGTTGGCAACGTGAGGCTGTCAAGCATTGACCGTGACGCGTGGTGGGAGCATATTTCTTGGGTGCCTCAGCGTCCGGCAATCCTGCCAGGAACAGTAGCTGAGAACGTGGGAGCATCCGGCGAACAGGCCCGCCGAGCTGCAGAGCTGACGGGTTTTGACGACGTCGTCAATCACCTCCCACACGGCTGGGACACGCGTATCGGACACGGCGGGACCGGCCTATCGGTTGGCCAACGCCAGCGTCTCGCACTCACTCGTGCGCTCATCTCGTCGCGGAAGATCATCGTTCTCGATGAACCCTCGGCGCATTTGGACGCCATGAGTGAGGAATACGTGGCAAACGTGGTTCGCACCCTCAAGGCGAATGGACACACCGTCGTCGTGATCGCGCACCGGCAGGCAATTAGCAGGCTTGCCGATCACGTCGTCGACATCAAGCCCGCTTCGCGCGATATCACCGGCGAACTACGTGAATCTACCGCGGTGAAAGAGTCTGCTCAATACGCCGAACGAGTCGAATCTCAGCGCGCCGATTACGCCATCCCGCAGGACTGGCTCGGCGCCAACTCTTCCGGCCACAAAGTCATCAAATTGACCATTGGAGATGGCAAGCCCGAGTCTGCCGAGTCCCCCACCCGTCCAGAGGAGGGCCAGTGAGCGTTATTGACAAAGAAGAAAGAATCGCACTCAAGCGTGCGATCGGTATGCTCGACTATGACAAAGCAAAGTTCGCTTGGTCTGTTGCGGCAGGGTCAGGCGCAATTGGTTCGGGTGTCGCGCTGGGTGCCACCTCCGCATGGTTGATCGCACGGGCGGCTCAAATGCCACCGGTGCTCCAGCTTTCAGTTGCGTCCACCGGCGTGCGCGCTTTCGGTGTCGGTAAGGCAATCTTCCGCTATTTAGAACGTATCGCCTCCCATTGGGTAGCTCTTTATGGCATGGCAAATTTACGTTCCCGAGTCTATTCATCAATGGCGAATTCGACGACGGACGTCGTCACCTCGGTTCGTCGCGGCGACCTCCTCGCCCGCACCGGCGCAGACGTGGACGAGATCGGCGATGTGGTCGTAAAATCGATGCTTCCAGCCGCGGTAGCCTTGATCGTCTCGCTCTTTTCGATTGGCATCGTCGCGTTCCTCTCCCCACCCATTGCACTCGTTCTGGCAGCATGCCTTTTTGTTTCGGGTGTGGTTGCTCCCTATATCGCGATGCGAGGGGCACGCATGGATCAAATCGCGCAGATTGAAAACCGTGCGGACCTCAACGCGCAGTCGCTGACCATGTTGGAGTCCGCCTCGGAGCTGCGTATTTCTGGTCGCCTCGCCGAACTTGATGTGCAACGGGAAGAAACCGAGCGCCGCATACATAAAAACCGTGACCGTTCGGCAAGGCCATCGGCTCTTGCATCGGCTCTCGATACGCTCGCCATGGGCGCTGCGGTAGTGGGCGCGCTCATCATCGGTACCCAACAGGTGGCTAACGGTGATATCGGCGCGATCGACCTCGTCGTTGCCACTCTCACACCGTTGTCCGCTTTCGAAGCAACACAGCGAATGGGCGGTGCTGCCACGCAGCTCGTGCGATCAGCCTCGGCCGCCAAGCGAATCGTTGACCTGCTTGACGCTGCGGAAACAACCGAGCATCCAGACACCGATAACAGGCCTGCTAGCGACGACGGGCTGCGTGCCAATGGCCTGCATGTCGGCTGGCCTGGTGGGCCCACGATTGCAGGGCCTATCGATTTGCATCTGACCAAAGGTAAAACGATCGCGATCGTCGGCCCGTCCGGCATTGGCAAATCTACGCTGCTCTACACTCTGGCTGGCATGCTCGAACCTCATTCCGGCGCCGTAACGATTAACGGGCGAGATACGTGGCGAATCGACAGGGCTGAAATCTCCACGCACCTATCCATGACGGCTGAAGATGCGCACATTTTCGAAACCAGCGTGCTGGAAAACTTGCGCGTAGCCCGTGCCAGTGTGACGCGTAAGGAAGCGGCCGACCTGTTGCGACAGGCCGGCCTTAAAAACTGGTTAGCCCAGCTCCCCGAAGGCGTAGATACCATGCTCGGTTCGAACGCGACCTCGGTATCGGGTGGCGAGCGGCGCCGGCTTCTTCTGGCCCGGGCGCTCGCCGGCTCAGCCACTTATATGCTTCTCGATGAACCCGGTGAACATTTGGATCCGGCCACTGCCGATGAGCTGATGAGAGATCTGCTGAAAGTAGGGAATGACGAACGCGGGGTCATCCTCGTCACCCATAGATTAACGCCCCTAGACGTGGCCGATGAGGTTATCATGCTCGGGGAAACCACGCCCGGCGAGGTCGGCGTGATCGCGCGTGGAACGCACGCCGAGTTGATGGAACACATGCCCACCTACGAGTGGTCGCTCACTCAGGAATAGCTTCAGCCCGGTAGTCTGAAGGCTGAGAAAGGAGCGCCATGGTCACAAACGAGTCCCTCAAGGACTTTTCCAGACACATCCTCAGTATCGCCTCATCATTGGACCCGTTTGAAGTTTCTCGCGCTCTAGTGACGGCGGCCTGCGAGGCAACGGGAGCAAAATTTGGCGCAGTATCGGTACTTGATTCTCACGGCGAGACGATTCAGTTCATCCAACACGGCGAACCGGCCGGCCCCGATTCGGTCATCGAACACCCACCGATCGATCACGTCGTGTTTAACGATATTCCGATCGATTCCTACCTGATCATCAACCACATCGGCAGTTACTCAAATAGTGTGCTACCAGAAAACCATCCCGCCATTTTGAATTTTTTGGGTGCCGCAATCACGGTTAATGAGCAGGCGTGGGGTCGGCTCTATCTTTCTGACAAGCCGGAAGATTTCACGAACGACGACGGCGATATCGTCCATCTGCTAACCCGTGCGGCAGCAATTTCGGTAGTGAACTCCCAGCTTTACGAGCAATCTCAAAACCGTGCTCGCTGGCTGACTGCGTCCCAACGGATCGTTTCCAGCCTGCTAGAAGACTCGGACGAAGACGAGGCGCTCAAAACCATCGCGCACGAGATGCGGCTCGCTGCTCAAGCTGATATCGCGATGATTATTCTGCCCTCCATTCAAGACCAATGGGTTTCTGAAATAGTGGACTGCGCTGACCCCCAGATGGCCCATGAACTTCTCGGTCTGAGTTTTCCCAAGGACGGACGAGCACGAACCGTACTACGCGAACAGGGCGGCGTCGTCGTTGATTCAATGCAAAGGTTGCGAACGGTTCGCGTTCAAGAACTGCGCCAATTTGGTTCGGCTCTGTACGCTCCGCTCGTCTCACAAGGGGTGGGGCTCGGAGTGATTTTGCTTCTTCGGGTTCCAAACGAGCTGGAATTTAACCTCCAAGATTTACGAATGGCTGAAAACGTGGCCAAACAGGCGACGATCGCACTTGAATTATCAGCTGCACGCCAAGCGCAAGCCATGGCCGCAGAACTTGACGAACGTGCCCGGATTTCACGGGATCTGCATGATTTGGCGATCCAACAACTTTTCGCCTCCGGCATGCACATCACGGCGGTCCGCGAAGAAATGCACCAGCGAGGGCTCGGTACGGAAGTGACTGGCTCGCTGGATGCTGCCATCTCCGCAATCGATGACTCTGTTAAACAGATCCGTGCAATCGTCCATTCGCTTCGCGAAGACGGTTCTTCGGCCGCGGTTGTCGCTCGCCTCCAGCACGAAGCTTCCGTAGCACGCGCGGCTCTAGGGTTCGCGCCCTCGCTGCTGATCACGTGGAATGGCGTGAATATCGAAGAAGAGAATTTTCACCTGGTTGACGACGCGATTGGATCCGATGTTGCCGACGACGTCGTCGCAGTCGTTCGCGAGGGCCTCTCAAACGCTGCCAGACACGCGAAAGCATCGTCTGCGATCGTTCTCGCCGACGCGGGCCCTGATCAGATCACCATCCGCGTGGTCGATGACGGTACGGGCATCCAGCAAAGCCTTTCAAGACGATCGGGACTGGCAAACTTGGCAGCCAGAGCGCGCCGACACCAGGGAACCTTTAGCATCAGCCCGCGAACTGACGGGCAGTCGGGCACCGAGCTGACCTGGACAGCGATGCTTCGCTAAGCGTTCTGGTTACGCCAACCCGACGCGCGTTGACCCGCCACCCAAGCCGCGACCTGTGTGCGGCGTTGCATACCCATTTTCGACAGTAGAGATGTGATGTGGTTCTTCACTGTTTTTTCTGCGACGCCGAGCCGGTCACCGATTTCTCGGTTCGATAGGCCGTCTCCGATAAGGTCAAGAACCTTACGCTCAGATGGAGTCAAATTGGCTGTCGGGTCATCATGATCAGCGCGCCGCCGGGTCACCGTGCGCTCATCAAGTAGCACCCTGCCCTCGGCAACAGCCTTAATAACCTCTGTAATCTCCGCCCCGCGCACCGATTTCAACAAATACGCTTTAGCGCCTACCTCAAGAGCTTCTGCAAGCGCGTCGTCGTCGTCAAAAGACGTCAACACTATGGACTTTGTATCCGGAACAATCTCACGGAACTTGTCGATAACCTCAATACCCGTACCATCCGGCAAGCGAAGATCCACAAGCGCAACATCGGGGGCCATCAGCCCGGCACGTCCGATTGCTTCCGCCACCGAACCCGCTTCGGCCACGACAGCCAACCCATCGGCACGGTCAACAACTTCGGCGATTCCACGGCGGACGACCTCGTGGTCGTCAATAATCATGACGGAAATTTTATTGCTCACGCATCGTATCCTATCTTGATCGCTAACTATTTCCCACGTGAAGGTTGAGTCAGTGGGCGAACGTTTCTTGGCCGCTGGCAGGTGGGGCAAAAATGCGAGGATCTGTTCATGAACACCTCACGTTTGATGGGTGTTCCACATACGGGGCACGGGCTACCTTCACGCCCGTAGACGTTCAGCGAACGGTCAAAATAACCCGATGCGCCGTTAACGTTGACGTACAGTTCATCAAATGATGTGCCACCCACCGCCAGCGCGCTGTTCATCACGGCTGTTGCAGCTAAGTACACTTCGCGTATCTTTGCCACAGACATGCGATTAGTCAGGCGGCGCGGATGGACGCGAGCAAGGAACAGTGCCTCGTCGGCATAAATGTTCCCAATTCCCGAGGCGAGCGTTTGGTCCAACAACGCGCGCTTAATTTCCGTGTTTTTCGATTTCACCTTTCGAGCCACACGATCGATATCGAAAGCCGGATCGAGTGGATCACGCCCAATATGAGCGACTGACCGCGGTAGACGATCATTCTCGCTCCCCCATCCGCCCGGCGCCCCGTCTGGAGTCTGGATCAGGTCATCAGGTAGCAGGTGACCAAATGTTCGCTGGTCAACAAAGTCGAGCCGAACGCCGTCGTCGAGTGTCAAAGATGCCCGCCGATGTTCCTGCACACCGCCACCCACGCGGAATTGACCAGACATGCCCAAGTGAGCAATTAAGCACACGTTCCCGGCCTCGAACCACAAAAACTTACCCCGCCGCACAACCGCCTCAATTCGCATATCGCGAATCGGTTCCAATCCCTGTGTTGCCCGGCGCACCGCGCGCGGATGAAGCACTTGCACGTCAGTGATCACCCGGCCCATAATGATCGGCTCCAACCCGATTCTGATCGTCTCCACCTCGGGAAGTTCAGGCACAGCTATTCCTCGTCATCAAGCGCATGATATGCGCTCTTGCACGCTTCAAGACGCGCCTGTTTGCGCGTGGTTGCCACGCCCGAACCCCAGTAGCGATCGTCGATATAGACGTGCGCGGTATAACTTCGCGCGTGATCTGGCCCCTCTCCGGTGATTTCGTAGTGAAGATGCCCGGCGATGCCACGTTCGCGCAACTTTTCCTCGAAGGCCGTACGCCAATCCGCCGCTGGCCCAAGCGCTTGAGCCTGCGCGATCTTCGGCTTCAGGTGGAGCAACACGATGTCGCGCGTTTGCGCAATACCGCACGTAAGGTAAGTGGCCCCAATAAGGGCTTCAACGGTGTCGGCCAAAATTGAATCCTTATTGCGGCCGCCCGACAACTCCTCACCGCGGCCCAAGCGGATGTAACTACCGAGTTCTAAATCGCGGGCAAGTTCGGCAAGCGAACGTTCGGACACGGCCGCAGCTTTGATCTTCGACATATCGCCTTCGGTCGCATCCGGTAACGCACTAAAAAGATAGTCTGCAACGACCACTCCGAGGATCGAATCTCCCAGAAATTCCAGGCGTTCCGCGTGCTCACCATCATTTTCGTAGGCCCACGAACGATGGGTCAGCGCAGGGTGCAGATACTCCTCAGCAATCTGGACTCCCCACGTGGCAAACTCCTCATTCGTAACCAGCTTATGCATCCTCGCCTGCTTCTTCCTCCCTGGCTTCCTCGATTAATTGCGCAGCTAGAGCGTCTAGCGCAGAAAAACGGGGATCAAGGATTTCATGTTCGTGCCCGTCGGGAAGATCATCCCAACGCTCACCACATTCCTCACACAAGCCGGGGCAATCCGGGCGGCACAGCGGGCTAAGTGGCATTGACAAGACGAGCGAATCACGAATTATCGGCTCTAAGTTCACGGTGTCATCTACGACGACGAGCAGATCCTCAGCTTCCTCGTCGCCTTCGGCAATGAGCTCTTCTTGCCGGTGCGGGTAAAACACAAGTTCAGCAATGTCCTCGCGCAGGGACATCGAAATTTCCTGCAAGCAACGCGAACACTGCCCGCGCGCACGTGCCCCTATCAAGCCCTGCACCAGCACTCCTTCATCGAGTGCAGATAGATGCAGGGACAGTTCGATCGGATCACCCTCGGGAATAGCGATAAGTGCAACCCCGACGTGCGCGGGCGCAGGAACGCTTTTTACAAGGTCGAGGCCAGAGCTTTGACCGGACAGGCCATCGACCGGGACGATCAAGCTGGTCATGAATCATACTCCTCATGTTTCGTGGCAAGGTGCGCCCTACCCGCTTCAATCTGGTCCAGTAGAGAATTGAGCTCTTGTGACAGCCCATCAAGCGTGCTGGCCGCGTACTGATCTGCTCCACGGCTGAGCGCATCAGCTTTGGACTTCGCCTCATCTAAAATGCGCGTCGCCTGAGACTTCGCCGCGATCGTTATCTGATCCTGGGCAACGAGACGAGATGCCTGTTCGCGGGCTTCCGCAATAATTGTCTCTGATTCCTGATGGGCCCGCTGACGGATAGTTTCAGCCTCCTGGCGCGCATTTTCCGAAACGGCGTTCGCGTCCTGCAGAACTGAATCTGCGGCAATAATCTGGTCCGGAACAATTTCGCGAGCCGTTTCCACAAGGTCTAGAACCTCCGATCGGTTCACCATCACGGATGCAGACATCGGAAGAGACTTCGCATTTGCCACGATGTCGACCAGCTCGTCGAGGACTTCGAGGAGTGATTCGCCTTGCTCGTTCATGATTTGACCTTCTCTTTCAACGCCTGCGCCACATTCGGCGTCACTAAATCTTCGATCTTTCCGCCATACATCGCGATTTCTTTGACGAACGACGAGGCGACGTGATTAAGCGAGGGATCACCCATAATAAAAACGGTCTCAACCCCGCTCAGATGACGATTGAGGAGCGACATCGCCTGTTCGTCGTCGTAATCGGCCGGCCCACGCAAGCCTTTGACAATTGCAACTGCCCCACGCTTAGTCACAAAATCCGCCAAAAGCCCAGAAATAATTTCGACTCGAACCCCATCGATTCCCCTCAGTGCTTCGTTTGCCAAGGCAACTCGCTCGTCGTCGCTGAACACATAGTTCTTTTTCGCATTCTGTGCAACGCCAACAATGACCTCGTCAAACATGCCGCGCGCACGCCGGACGATGTCGATGTGTCCGAGGGTCAGTGGATCAAAGGATCCCGGGCAGACAGCTAGACTCATACCTCTATTCTAGTGCCCTCCTGCTCCACAACCGCACTCCACACACGGGTATCGCCCCATTTGCGGACATCGTCGCGCACAAGACCTGCGGGCCACTGAGGTTCGGGAGCCTTTTTTGCTCGTTCGACCACCACCATGGCATCATCCGCTAAATGTGGCCTTAAAAGCGCGAGCACAACTGCGATCTGCTCCTCGGAGACGTCATAGGGCGGATCGATCAGCACCAGATCGAACTTTTCGATCGGTTCGCTGGCCAGATACGTTTCGGCCTTTTGGTTCACAATTTCGACGTCAAGGCCAGTTGCTTTCGCATTCGCAATAGCCACTTGAGCTGCGGGTCTGTGTGCTTCGACTGCGACGACGCGCCGCGCACCGCGCGATTTAGCTTCTAACCCCAACGCCCCCGATCCGGCATACAGATCCAAAACTGCACAATCTTCAATGTATCCATAGTGTTCCAGGCGCGAGAACATTCCCTCGCGAACACGTTCGGATGTTGGGCGGGTTCCCGACTTAGGCACTTGCAACGCGAGCCCACCCGCGGCGCCTGCGACGATCCTCGTCATTTAAGCCTTCTCTAAATAGTCCGTGTCTGCACCTTCAGCCTCCGCGATCCTAGCTCGCAATGCACTATGCTCCACGAGCGCCGGATCGGCGTCGACGATCTTCCTAGCTGCCAATCGTGCATGTTCGATAACTTCCTCATCTCGCGTGACACGCACGAATTTCAGCGATGATCTGCGCCCCGATTGGGCCGATCCTAAAACGTTTCCTTCGGAACGAAGTTCGAGATCTCGCTGGGCGAGGGTGAACCCGTTCGTCGTCGACGCAAAGGCTTCAAGACGTTCATATGCGACCGTACCATCTGCCGCGTTGTGCACAGCTAGACAGATTGATTCTTTCGCTCCCCGCCCAACGCGCCCGCGTAGCTGGTGGAGTTGGGATAGGCCGAATCGTTCAGCGTCCACAATGACCATCATCGTCGCTTCTGGCACATCCACACCGACTTCAATCACTGTCGTGGCAACAAGCACGGGAGCCTTGCCCGCCGCGAACTCTTCCATAGCCGCTGCTTTCGCGGCCGAATCGAGTTGACCGTGCACGTAAGCCACGCGGATTCCCGCAAGAGCGGGCTGTTCACAAAGTTCAGCATAAATTTGCTCAACGGAGGCAGGTTCGGCAGCAAACTCTAACCCCGTTTGTTCCGCGGCACCGGGAGCTACATCTTCCTCCGCCTGATGTTCCTCAGTTTGATGAGCTGAAATTCTTGGAACGACGACGTAGACGCGGCCACCGGAATCCACCTCCTCACGTGCACGTTCCCACACTCTACGCATCCAGGCCTTATTCGTTGCCGGCACCAACGTGGTGGCAATCTCCTGCCGTCCCCGTGGCAACTCGTTCAACGTGGATACCTCCAACTCACCGAAGGAAGTCATCGCAATCGTTCGTGGGATCGGGGTGGCTGTCATAACGAGCATGTGTGCGCCGGTCACGAGGCGATCACGTTGGTCGACCCCGAATCGATGCTGTTCGTCGATGACTACAAGACCCAGGAAAGGGATCTGGACGACGTCTTCGAACAGCGCGTGCGTGCCGATGATTATTTCGGCTGCACCCGAAGCAATATTGGCAAGGGTCTGGCGCTTCTTCGCTGCCGGGAGTGAACCGGTGAGCAGCTCAATCGACGTCGCCGCCGCTGGCCCGCCCAGCTGGCCCGCCATCGCAAGCTCGCCGAGCATTGACTGGAACGTGGCAAAATGCTGGGTGGCAAGCACTTCGGTAGGCGCCACGAGAACGGCCTGCTGACCCGCATCCACGGCCTGCAGCATCGCGCGCAGGGCAACAACTGTTTTTCCCGAGCCCACATCGCCTTGAAGCAATCGGCGCATGGGGATTTCGCTCGCAAGTTCCGTTTCAAGCTCAGCCCCAACCTCCTTTTGCGCCGCGGTGAGCTCAAAGGGTAAACGTTGATCGAAAGCTGCAAGTACGCCGTCGTCGATCCGTTCTAAGGCCGGTGCTGGAGTTGCAGTGGCGGCCCGCGCGCGCTGTGCTAGCAGAGCTTGAAGGATGAAGGCTTCCTCGTGTTTGAAACGCAAAACTGCACTTTCCCATTCCTGTTCCGAATTGGGATTGTGCGCCATATGCAGCGCTTGGAATTGGCTTGGAAGCTGGTGCGCAATCAAATAATCTTTGGGAAGAGGATCGGCAACATCGCCCTCGGTAACTGATTCGAGTACCACCTGAACAGCCTTGTGAATCTTCCACGAGGGCATCTTTTGTGCCGCATGGTAAATCGGAATCGGTTGAGCAATTTTGGTTGGATCAACGGCCGCGATATCTTCAACAACCTCGTATTCCGGATGGGCGAGCTGAAGCTGGCCTCGGTAAGAAGAAATCGTGCCTGAAAACGTTGCAAGAGTTCCGGGTGCGAGTTTACTGGCATGGAAGTTCAGCGGGCGCGAAGATTTGGCAAAGAAGGTGAGTTCGAGGTTGTGCTTGCCGTCCGAGATGAGGACATTCAAGATGTATCCGCGGCGCCGATTCATGGGCCTGACCCTCGAGTCAATGACCCGAGCAACTACAGTGACGGAATCCCCGTCGCGCACAGCCTGAATTGGCAGTAGTTCTCCTTTGCGAGCCAAGCGAAACGGGAGATGGCCAAGCAGATCGCCCACGGTTACCAAGCCGAGTTTTTCCAAGGCGGTAGCCGTTCGCTTTCCAAGGGCACGTTCGAGTGGCGTGCCAAGCGCCGTCCACGTCTCCGCCCGTGTTGCTGCGGTTTCGACGGCCTCGTTCCGATCGCGCGGACTGTTCGCCACTATTACCTCCCGTAAATACATTAGCGCCTAGCGCCGACGCCGTGGCGCACCCAACTGGGAGCGCAAACAGTTCCGCCGAAAGCAGGCTACAGATGTCCTAGTTACTCCGGCAGTTCCCCTGGCCAAAACGGCACGGACGTGCGCAATACCACTGCGCGGTTTTCTTGGTATCGCAACAGGGGGTCAGATACAATTCATAAGTTGCATTTCTACGGGCGTTACTCTCGCCCACCGTCTAGCGAAGGAGATAACCGTGGCCTCTGTATGTGAAGTCTGCGGCAAGGGCCCTGGTTTCGGTAAGCAGGTCTCGCACTCGCACGTGCGCACCAACCGTCGTTGGAACCCGAACATTCAGCGCGTTCGCGCTCTCGTCAACGGCGCACCAAAGCGCCTGAACGTCTGCACCAGCTGCATCAAGGCTGGCAAAGTAACGCGGAACGTTTAAGCACAAACCTGAGATAAGAGGCGAGAACCCAGCGGTTCTCGCCTTTTTCTTACCTGTCGGCGTGCCTTTCAGCTTTTTGGTGAAAATACCATGACTGAGAGCGCTCGTATCCACGATCGCGGTAAAATACCGCGTTTAGGCAGCTTAAATTCCCGCGGGCAGCCCGCAATTGTGCAAGTCACGATAGACTGCGGGTGATGAATACAAAGCCTGAAATTGATTTCGCTAATCTCCCCTGGCCAGTTGGAACTATTACTCACGCGATCTTCGATATTGACGGAACGCTTACCGATGAAAGCTCGCTCGTCTCAGATGCGACAATCGCGGCACTGCGCCACCTTGATGCGGCCGGCGTGCCCATTACCCTTGCAACCGGGCGAATTTTGCACGGCGGAGCCAACCTCGTCGAACGCGCCGGAATCCACGCGTGGGTGATCGCTGCAGGTGGTGGCGTGGTGTGGAACGGAAAAGATATCGTCTCCACGCATTACATGGAGCGCGAACAGTACGACGCCGTCTCCCAGCTTGCCGCACGCACGGGCCTGGTGCCTTTCTATTTCGACGAGTTGGATTTTTACGCCGACCTCGAAGCTCTGGCCGCAACCGGCACACTCGAAGTTAATGAGAATGCCTCCGAAGGTCGAGGAATGCGCCCGCTTGAAGATCTCGACACGACCAAGCTCACGAAGATCTCTTTGGCCGCGCAAGATCCGGCGCAAGTTGCCGAACTCCTCCCGGAAATAGTTGAGCAATTCCCTGGCACAGTCCAGTCACACGCCAATTTCGTTGATATCCCCGTTACCGGTGTAACCAAATGGGAGGGGATCGAAAAAGCGCTTGCAGTGCGCGGTTTAAAGCCAGAAACGGCCATGGGTGTGGGCGATTCGGACAATGACATCGCTTGGCTCAAAGAAATCGGCTATCCAATTGCAGCGCCAATAGCTTCGGCTGGCGTGCTTCATGTGTGCCGCTGGCAATTGCCCAAGGTTGAAGATTCCGTCGCCCGGCTTATCGAAGCTAAGTTAGCTCGGGATAACGACGGCGATATTTAGCCTTTTCCGAAATGGTCCCAGCCGCCTTGCCCGGCAACTTCCATTCCTTCTAACGTGACTCTGCCGCCCATCGCGGCGCCCATGACCTCGCCAATGTCAGTAAATCCATCTGGTAGCGGCGTGTCGGGACGAATCGTTGCAAGGAAACCGTGGTCTTCTCCCCCGGTGTAGAGCCATTCTCTTCGATCTGCTCGCAATCTTCCCGCTGCGATAGCTAGATCGCGTAGCCGGGGTTGGAGGTTCTTACCTTCAAAATTAATCCACACCCCAGACGCTTTGGCCAGCCTTCGGCCATCTCGGATGAGTCCGTCTGACACATCCATCATTGCGGTGAGCGATCCGGATTTAGCGGCGGCTAAAACGGTTTGGAGGGGAGGTTGAGGCCGGAGGAAATTATCAACCAGTGGGGCGAGTGCCTCGTCGATTTCGATTCCGGATGCTAAAACATGATAGCCGGCCGCGCCGTGCCCAAGATTTCCAGCATGGATCACCCTGTCGCCAATCTGGGCGCCACTGCGTTGAACAGGAGGCCGACCTTCTAGATCGCCGATGACTGTTACGGCCACTACGATCTCGCTTGAGCCGACGACGTCGCCGCCGTCCACGCCCACACCTAGCGGTGCGCATGCCTCGCTAAGCCCGCACGCGAACTCCTTGACCCATTCCACGTCTAGATCGCCTGGTAAGCCGAGTGAAATTACAAGCGAACGCGGGCTTGCCCCCATGGCGACGGAGTCGGACAGGTTTTGCATCGCCGCACGAAAACCGACGTCGGCCCCACTCGACCAATTCTTCTGGAAATGGCGGCCTTCGACGAGCATATCCGTGGAAACAGCCGTTTGCCCTCGCATCTGGAGTACCGCGCAATCATCACCAGTTGGAACGCTCGCGGTACTGGGTGGGAGGAGTGGCAAAAACTCGGACAAAAGAATGTCCTCGGTCGTTTCTGAAATAAGCATGCTCACCATCATGCCAGATGCTTCAGAACCGACCGAGGACGTTGGCGGTTTATCAGGTGAACGTACCGGTACGCCACGGAGGTGAACTCACCCCTCACTTCCGACCGGAACGTTACTAAGCTTTGTTGTCTGCCACGAACTGAGCGAATGCCTCAATGAATTGCTTGATAACAGCCCGTGATTCTTCGTTCGTGATCTTGCCGTCTTCAAGAACGCCCGTCTTGGTGCCATCGATGTATGCTTCGGGCTGGCTCATCAGTTTGGGGCCAAAGAAGAGCAGCGACTGCCGTAGCTGGGCCTGGGCCAGCGACGTACCGATTCCTGAGGGCGACTGGCCGGCGGTCGCTACCGGCTTGCCCGCCAGTGGCCACTCGCCGAAGGGGCGCGACGCCCACTCGATTGCGTTATGAATCGGGGCCGAGAATGTGCGGTTATGCTCAGGAGTGATGAACAGGACGCCGTCCGCCTCATACATGAGGTCCTTGAACTCACGCGCCGCCTCGGGGAAGTCATGTTCGTTGTCACGATTGAACAGGGGAAGATCGGCGATCTCGCCCTCGACCATTTCAACGCCTTCGGGCGCCAACTCAACAATGGCCTCGGCTAGTGCCCGGTTGATTGATTCCTTGGATAGTGATCCGACTACGTATGCGATCTTCATTTCCACACCTTCCGGTTGTTGATTTTTCTTCACGTCACCAGCATGGCCAGTAGCGCAATCCGGAGTCATTCTAAACGGATCCAGTTGAACGTTCAACCTTTTGTTTTGTGTCAACAGTCACGGAAGATTCGCGGCCACTAACGCAGGCCGAGCGGACGCTCCAGCGCCAAGTCAACGAGCGTATCCACCAGTTCCGCGTATGGCACACCGGTAGCCTCCCACAGTGCGGGATACATCGAAAACGGCGTGAAACCGGGCATTGTATTGATCTCATTGACAAGAATCTCGCCTGAATCTGCTACGAAGAAATCCACGCGGGTCAGCCCCTCGCACTCGAACGCATCAAATGCGCGCACTGCCAGGTCTCGAATAGTTGCCGCAACGTCGTCGTCGAGCTGGGCAGGAATCGACATCGTCAAACCGTCCGTCGAGACATACTTGGACTCCCAATCGTAAAAGCCGCCCTGCGGAACTTCGAGTAATACCTCTCCGGGCACCGAGGCCCGCGCCGGCTCATGCTCTACACCGCCGAGAACGGCCACCTCAATCTCGCGGCCGCTGATCCCCTGCTCAATGACGACCTTTGGGTCGTGCTCGTGCGCCTCGCACACCGCCTGCACAACACCTGCGATAGAATCAACCCGTGAAATTCCAAGCGAAGAACCGGCCCGTGCCGGCTTAACGTAAACCGGAAACTCAAGCTCAGAAACCTCAGCGATCACACCCTGTTGGTCGGTGTGCCAGCGCCGGGCCGAAACACCCACGTAAGGTCCGACCGGAAGGCCGGCTGCGATCAGGACTTTCTTCATCATGTCCTTATCCATACCCGCGGCCGAGGCGAGCACGCCACTACCCACATACGGAATATTCGCCATCTCAAGGAGTCCCTGAATCGTGCCGTCCTCACCAAAGGGTCCGTGTAACATCGGGAACGCCACGTCAATCGGGCCTAGCATCCGCATATCTGAACCGTCGGCAGCAATATCCAACAACGGCTGAGTGCCATCCCCCATCGGAAGCACGATTCGCCGATCCGATTCAGGAACTTCGGCAAATCCGCGTTCCATCGTCATCTGCGCCGGGTCTAACTCCCCTGGCACCCATGTACCATCGGGGCGAATACCGATCGACAATACTTCGTATCTACTAGGATCTAGAGCCCGCAGAATCCCTCCAGCCGTTATCCGCGAAATAGCATGCTCACCAGAAGTACCGCCATAAATCACTGCAAGTCGAATTTTTTCCACGCCTGTATTCTACCCAAGTGCGCACGCGTTCTACTCACGCGTGCGCGGCGGCACCTCAGTTCGCTAAAGTGGACTCGGTTACGCCCTGCGAGATTGGAGAAAAATGATGCATAAGCGCTTCGTTGTTGCTCTTGGAGTTATCGCGATGCTTGGCGCCTGTTCGGCGTCGAATGAAAACGGTTCAGACGAAAACTCACCTCAAACGCCGGCGGTAGCATCTGACACGCCAACGGCGCAGGCAACCGAAGAGCCAACGAGCACTCACGATGCTGGCTCTACTTCCGAAGCTGACGAAACGAACGACCTGGCTTACACGCCCGCCACTCAGCCCGATGAATCTGATGGTTGGCCGAATCTGAGAGCTCAGGCACTACCCGTCGACGTGGCAAAGAAAGACGGGACCTTAACGATTATTTATGATTCGGATGGCACCGGTGAGCTTGAGTGGTATACCGATGGCTGGACTTCCCAGGCTTTCGAGGACGGTTCCGGTTTCGAAATCGATCTTGGCACCGAACGCGTTCTCCAGCTTTGGGTTTCCGGCATCCGATATCCGGAGGCGGACGAACCATTTCCCGTTCTCGAAGGCGCTGTAGATAGACATCCAATCGAGGCGTATTCCGTCAGTGGCCCCTTTGAAGGCATGCATTCAATAACAATTGGAGCCAGTTCCGATATGGACTACGCAATCGAGGTGGGCAAAGATCCGCATTCGATTACAATTCACGTTAAAAACCCATCAAGGTTAGTGCGAAATTAGCTGACCTTTTGAACGTCCGCTTGCACCGCGGCAAGCTTTTGCATGAAGTGTTCGTAGCCACGGTTGATGATATCAATGCCCGACACGTTCGATTCACCTTCCGCCGCCAAGGCGGCGATCAGGTGCGAGAATCCGCCGCGCAAATCAGGAACCGTGATATCGGCTGCCTGCAGCGGGGTTGGACCTTGGATAACCGCAGAGTGGTAGTAGTTTTCTTGCCCGAAACGGCAGCGTTTAGAGCCTAGGCACTCTCGGTACACCTGAATCTTTGCACCCATCTGATTGAGGGCTTTGGTAAAGCCGAAACGGTTTTCATAAACGGTTTCGTGAACGATTGACACGCCCTCGGCCTGGGTTAGAGCCACGACCATCGGCTGCTGCCAGTCGGTCATAAATCCGGGGTGAACATCGGTTTCGATCGGCAGGCTCTTTAGTGGCGTTCCCGGGTGCCAAAAGCGGATCCCATCGTCAAGCACCTCGAAATACCCGCCCACTTTGCGATACACGTTGAGGAAGTTCATCATCGGCTCTTGATCCGCACCGCGCACGGTGATGGCACCCCGTGTTGCAAGTGCCGCTGCAGCCCACGAGCCCGCCTCGATCCGGTCAGGAAGAGCCGTGTGGTTGTATCCGTATAGGCGTTCGACCCCTTCGATGTGGATCGTGCGGTCGGTATCCACCGTGATCAGCGCGCCCATCTTTTGCAAAATTGCGATCAGGTCCATGATCTCCGGTTCGACAGCGGCGCCACGCAGTTCCGTAATTCCCTTTGCGCGCACGGCAGCGAGCAGGGTCTGCTCGGTGGCTCCGACGGACGGGTAGGGCAGCCTGACTTTGCGAGCTTTCAACCCGCTGGGCGCCATGAGGTGCAGGCCGAGTTCTTGTTCGTCTCGAATCGCACCGAAGTCTTCGAGAACTTGGAGGTGGAAATCTACTGGCCGGTCACCGATATGGCACCCGCCCAGATCTGGAATGAATGCCTCACCTAGGCGGTGGAGCAACGGGCCACAAAAAAGGATCGGGATCCGGGAGGAACCGGCGAGGGTGTCAACTTTTGCCGGGTCGGGAAGGTGGAGCTGGCCCGGCGTGATGGTCACGGTTCCGGCAGCCTGGTCGTAGTCGACGTCAGCGCCGTGTAGGCGCAGAAGTTCCGAGACGACGTCGACGTCCCGGATCAGGGGAACGTTGCGCAAAACGGAGGTTTCTTCCGTTAAAAGTGCGGCAACCATAGCCTTGGAGACGAGGTTTTTCGCCCCGCGTACACGAATTTCGCCGGTTAGCGGGCGACCACCGCGCACTTTCAAAACTCCACTCATGAGCGTCCTTCCTGTGTTCTGCCCATCTTAGCTAGAACGCCTCGACTTTCTTGTGACCTAGGGTTGTGGTCATGCCGAGCGCGAAATCTGACCATTTTTGTGCCATGTTGTTTCATTTCGGCCGTGAAAAGGAGCGCCGGAGACTTGACCCTGTGTCAAACTACCCTGCAATGATAGGGGTATGGACTCGATTAATGAACTCCCCTTCGCGGACTTGCTCGGTATCACATGGCTCCAGGCGGGCAGTATCGTTTTAGCTACCGCGCTCATGTATCTGTTTCTTCTCGCTTTACTTCGCATGCTCGGGCAAAGGATCACAGCCAACCTCTCCACATATGACATGGCGGCGATCGTCATTGTGGGAGCTATCGCGGGGCGCACCACACTCGGGCACACCCCGACTTTGGCGGGCGGCTTCGTCGCGCTTGTGACGCTTTTCGTGCTGAGAGCAATTTTTGGTACTTTGCAGCTTTCCCCGCGCGGTGGTTCATTGATCAATAATCCCCCGATTGTTGTGATGGCTGGAAACACCATTTTTGAGGACGAGCTTGAACATGCGCACATTTCCACCGAGCAGTTGTGGATGGCATTGCGCCTTGCGGGTATCCGCAATGACGACGAGATCGCTACGGTTATTCTCGAGCCCAACGGCCAGTTTTCCGTGCTTAAACGGGGAGTTCCCGTGGATCCGCAGTTACTGGACGGCGTATCGGGAGCCGAGAGAATCAACAAGAGTCTGATCGGTGAGCGTGCCAATCTAGAATACGATCACGAAAAGCGTTCTAGCAGGGCGAGTTTGCTTAAGCGGATGCGATCGCGAGGCCGATCTTCTGACCGGAGGTCTACCTCTCCCTAAAACCCATTCTCCCCGGAAATTTTTCACCCGCACCCCACCACCCGGCGAAGCTTTTCCACAATCGGCCCCACGTCGTCGCTATCCACAAAACAAGGTTCTACGGCGGCCGCCAACCGTCCATTTATGCGGAAATAGACGCACAGAAGAAAAATCGAAGAGATCCAACGCCGACAAACATTGGCCGAACATCGAAGAGTCGAACTACTTTCGAGCACACCACCGCAATTCTCAAACGACCAGCTTCTCCTCGACATAACGCGCCGAGCGAACAAGTTCAAAGAGGTTCGCACACGTCGGTCTACTCGAAGAATGGATGAAATGAATCTCAACACCCAAGCCTTTTGGCGAACTCGTCAGCAGGCGGGATACACGAAAGTAGCGCAAGGATACGCGGCGCTCACGAGCGATAAGAAAGACCTTAAGCAATGGGATTGGCAATTGGACAAGCATCTTCATCTCATCGACTATTTGAGTCAGCATCAGTCCAAAACCGCCATCGCGGATACGTCTGCGGCAATCTTATGGGGATTACCAATCCTCAATTTTCCACCGAAAGTAGTCGAACGCGACTCGCTGACAAACGCGAGAACGAGGCTCACCCGTAATCAGCGAACGAGGCGAACAGAAGCTGTTCCAGACGTGATGAAAATAGGGAACATTCTAGTCACGACAATCGAGCAAACAATCGTTGATATAGCATGCCAACATGGCGGTGAGGCAGCGCTCATCGCCGCCGATTTCGCTCTTCACAATCAGCTCACATCCCTCGAGCGCATTGAAAAAGTTGTCAGACGGCAGGGCCAACGCGCTGGAATTGGAAATGTTCGCGATGTTCTCAAGGTTGCCGATGGTCGGGTAGAGTCACCAGCAGAATCAAGGATGAGATGGCGTTTTTACACGAGCCGGTTCATCATTCCCGAACCACAAGTAATCATCATTTCTGGTGGGAAAGTATACCGGGTTGATGGTTACGATGCGCATACTCGAACAGTCTACGAAGCCGTTGGAAAATATAAGTATGCCCTGTACAGCGGAGGCCAGATCCAGGCATTCTTTGAAGAGCGAAATCGCGACCCAACGCTTCGCTCGTTCGGATTTGCGGTGCATCGAGCCCAATTCGACGACGTCGTCAACGCGGCTCGATTTCAAGATTGGCTTGAGCTACTCCATTGAGCCGAGACCAGCATGGAGCTCGTGTTCAGCCGGATTGGTCTCGCATAACCGGAGCATCGTTTGGGTTCTAAGCGCCTGCCCGGAGCACCAAACGGGTTAAAACACCCCTCGTTTGGTGCCCCCCTATGCCGCTTGGTGCTCCTCCGGGGAGGGAAAAGGAGGGAAGGGAGGGAGGAAAAGTGGCTAGCTAAGCGCCACATCCTCATGCAGTGGTCGCGCTGACTCGACATGCTCGGAGCCGGCCGTCTTTGCGGGTAGCGTTTTCGGCTTGTAGCTCGGGCGGTTCTGTTCGTAAGCGCTGATCAGTTCTTCGTCACGAAGCGTTAGGCCGATATCATCCAGGCCTTCCATGAGCATCCAGCGGGTATAGTCGTCGATTTCGAAGCTGCACGTAAACCCACCGGCGAAAACCTGGCGGTTCTCAAGATCGACGGTCACTTCGGTGCCCGGTTCGTTTTCGAGAATCTTCCACAGCTGTTCAACATCCTCTTGGGAAACGACGCCGGCCACCAGCCCCTGTTTACCAGCATTGCCACGGAAAATATCGGCAAAACGCGGTGCAAGAACCGCTCTAAACCCATAGTCATTCAGCGCCCACACGGCATGCTCGCGCGAGGATCCGGTGCCGAAATCGGGGCCGGCAACGAGCACGGAGCCACGCTTGTACTCTTCTTGGTTGAGCACGAAGTCCGGCTCTTTGCGCCACGAGTAGAACAGCGCATCTTCGAATCCAGTACGCGATACGCGCTTAAGGAAAACTGCGGGGATAATCTGGTCGGTATCGACGTTGGAGCGACGCAAAGGTACGCCTACGCCCGTGTGCTTAATAAACTTTTCCATCTTCTTCTCCCCTAGGTTTACAGATCGGCCGGCGTGGACAGTTTTCCACGAATCGCGGTTGCGGCAGCCACGAGTGGAGATACGAGGTGAGTGCGCCCACCTTTTCCTTGCCGGCCTTCAAAATTACGGTTCGACGTCGACGCGGCCCGCTCGCCTGGCGATAGCTGATCCGGGTTCATTCCCAGGCACATGGAACAGCCAGCATTGCGCCATTCGGCACCGAAATCGAGGAACACTTGGTCGAGGCCTTCGGCTTCTGCCTGGAGCCGTACGCGAGCGGAACCGGGAACGACCATCACGCGAACGCCGTCGGCTTTCTTCTTACCTTTGATGATCTCCACGACGCTACGCAGATCTTCGATCCGACCGTTCGTGCACGATCCGATGAACACCGTGTCGACAGCGATATCTTTCATCTTGGTACCGGGCTCGAGGGCCATGTATTCAAGTGCGCGCTCGGCGTTGGTGCGCGCCGTTTCGTCGCCCATATCGGCTGGGTCGGGCACGGAACCCGAGATTGGGATGCCCTGCCCGGGATTCGTGCCCCAGGTGACGAACGGTTCGAGTTCGTCGGCGTCGAGGTTAACTTCGGCGTCGAAGACGGCGTCGTCATCGCTGCGAAGGGTCTTCCAGTATTCGACGGCGGCATCCCACTCTTCACCCTCGGGGGCGTGTGGGCGGCCTTTGATGTATTCGAAGGTCGTCTCATCGGGGGCGATCATGCCTGCGCGTGCTCCGGCTTCGATCGACATGTTGCAGATCGTCATACGCCCCTCCATAGACAGGTCGCGTATGGCCTCGCCGCGGTATTCGAGAACGTATCCCGATCCGCCATTTGTTCCGATTTTCGCGATGATGGCAAGGATGATGTCTTTGGCAGTGGTACCGGGCTTCAGCTTGCCGTTGACGTTAATAGCCATGGTCTTAAATGGCGCCACCGGAAGGGTTTGCGTGGCGAGCACGTGCTCTACCTGCGAGGTTCCAATACCGAATGCGAGCGCGCCGAAAGCACCGTGCGTGGAAGTGTGAGAATCGCCGCAAACGATGGTCATACCCGGTTGCGTGATGCCCAGCTGAGGGCCGACGACGTGAACGATGCCTTGGTCGGCGTCGCCAAGCGAGTGCAATCGAATGCCGAAGTCTTCCGCGTTCTTGCGCAAGGTGTTGATCTGTGTGCGCGAGGTGGGATCAGCGATCGGTAGGTCGATGTTGAGGGTCGGAGTGTTGTGATCCTCGGTGGCAATGGTGAGATCGGGGCGCCTAACTTGACGCCCGGCTTGGCGTAGGCCTTCGAATGCCTGCGGGCTTGTCACTTCGTGGACGAGCTGAAGATCGATGTAAAGGAGGTCGGGGGCGCCGTTTTCACCGCGCTTGACGATGTGGTCTTGCCACACCTTTTCTGCCAATGTTCCACTCATGTGTCCTACCTTTTTGCCGTGTTGATCGCAAATTTTTGCATACGCTTGCATCTCAACCAATGAGATGTAAGTATCAGAGCATGGACAATCATAGCGGAAGTGGCGTAGGAGTTCTAGATAAGGCCACACTTGTTCTTAGTGCGCTGGAATCAGGCCCACTCACCTTGGCCCAGCTTGT
The DNA here is from genome assembly GCF_030811535.1 of Trueperella bonasi. Taxonomy (GTDB): domain Bacteria; phylum Actinomycetota; class Actinomycetes; order Actinomycetales; family Actinomycetaceae; genus Trueperella; species Trueperella bonasi. The sequence continues at coordinate 294,726 of NZ_JAUSQX010000001.1, forward strand.
TAATGCGACCCACCTTGCCCGCCCAACGGCGCATAGACTCGCGGTTGCGCTGGAGTTTCACCGCTTCGTTGCGCGCGATATGCAGGGCCGTTTCACACTGGGGCCGCGCCTGTCAGAGTTAGCGTCTGCCGCGGGTGAGGATCGTCTCCTCGCTGCGGCTACGCCGGTTCTCACCGCGCTGCGCGACCACACGGGCGAGTCCGCCCAGCTGTTCCGGCGGCAAAATGACCAACGGGTCTGCGTTGCTGCCGCAGATCGCTCGATGGGGCTGCGTGATTCTATTCCCGTAGGTGCAACGCTTTCCATGCACGCCGGCTCGGGCGCCCAGGTTCTGCTTGCGTGGGAAGAGCCGGATAAGCTCCACCGCGGATTGCACGGCGCTGAATTTACCGCCACGATTCTTTCGGCGGTACGACGCCGGGGCTGGGCTCAGTCGATTGGTGAACGCGAGGCCGGCGTCGCCTCGATCTCCGCGCCAGTTCGCGGCCCGTCAGGTCGCGTCATCGCGGCAGTCTCCATCTCTGGGCCGGTTGAACGGATGGGCCGTCAACCTGGCCGCCAGCACGCTGCCGCCGTCGTTACCGCCGCTAATCGACTCACTGAAGTTCTAAAGCGCACCGATCATTCGTAGCCCGTAGACTGGAGTCCATGCGAAAGACTCTCCTCGTCACGAATGATTTTCCTCCGCGCGCCGGTGGCATCCAAACCTTTCTTGAGGGTTTCGTAGGTGAACTCGACCCGGAGCAACTGATCGTTTATGCCTCCACTCCCCCGGATTCCGAGTCTGCTTCCGGGGCGGAGGTCGCCAAGGAATACGACGCCGATCAACCCTACGACGTCGTGCGCTATCCGGGCACGATGATGTTGCCGACCCCGGATGTTAAACATGAAATGCAGCGCATTATTCGCGAGCGCGAGGTGAAAAACGTGTGGTTTGGCGCGGCCACCCCTCTCGGTTTGCTTGCCAACGCAGCCCGCGAGGCTGGCGCAGATCGCGTGATTTCGACGACGCACGGCCACGAGATTGGTTGGTCGATGATCCCCGGCGCGCGCCAGATCCTGCGAAAGGTTTTCCGTGATGCCGATATCGTGACCTACTTGACGGAGGCGACGTACAAGCGGCTCGAGCCGTTCATTGGGGATACCGAGGTCAGGCAGTTGCACGGCGCGATCAATCCCGAACAGTTCACATTCAATGAGTCTGCCCACGCGGAGCTTCGCGAGCGTTATGGACTTGGAGACGCGCCGGTTGTGGTGTGTATTTCCCGCCTCGTTGAGCGTAAAGGGCAGGATCGCTTAATTCAGGCATGGCCGTCCGTCGTCGCAAACTACCCTGAAGCGAAGCTCGTTATCGTTGGCAAGGGACCGTATGGCGAAACATTACGAGAAATGGCTCGGAATTCTCCGGTGTCTTCGGCGATTGTGTTCACGGGCGAGGTGCCGTATTCGGAGCTTGCCGCGCACTATTCGCTAGGTGACGTCTTTGCCATGCCCGTGCGCACGCGTGGCAACGGGCTGGATATCGAGGGGCTTGGAATCGTGTATTTAGAAGCCTACGCTGCCGGCCTGCCGGTGATCGCGGGCAATTCTGGCGGCGCTCCGGAAGCTGTGAGGAACGGCGAGACGGGTCTTGTGATTAACGGCAATTATGTTCCGGCGGTAGTTGGAGCGGTGAATTATTTCTTGTCTGATCCCGATCGAGCAAAAGCGATGGGTGAGGCCGGCCGCACGTGGGTGGATGAGAAATGGCGTTGGTCTGACGTCGCGGTTCCACTGATCGAAGCGCTGTCATGATCGGTTTGGCAGCTTGCTCCAATCCCCCGCACACCTGGCTGCGCGATTCGCTCGCGACATTCCGCGAGGTGCTTGAAGCTGCGGGTTATGAGTTGGACACCCGGATCTTCGATTACTTCGCGGGCCACGAGTTCCGCACCCGCGAGGGAAGAGTTTGGCGCGTGTCGCCGCACGCACGGGCACAGTTGCTGACCGATTTATTTGCTGACGACGCCGTATCCGCAATTTTCGACGTTTCCGGCGGTGATCTTGCCAACGAGGTGTTGGACCTCATCGATTGGGATGTGGTGCGTGCCAATCCAAAGCCCTTCGCGGGCTTTTCGGATCTTTCAACCATCGTGAACGCGATTCCCGTGATGACCGGGCAGCGGGCAGTGCTGTGGAATCCGCAAACGATGAGCGTGCGAGGTACGGGAGACATCGATCAAATTCTGGCGGGTGAACCGATTCGGCCAGTTGTGAGCGGCGGCTCCGATCTGCCTGATACGCCTATTATCGGCGGCAACGTTCGCTGTTTCGCGAAACTCGCAGGAACGAAATTTTGGCCGGACTCCACCGGTAAGCTCGTCTTGCTTGAGGGGCTTGGCCCCGGGCTTGAAGCGAGCGCGTCCTACATGGAGCAGATGCGCCAGCTTGGGCTTTTCGATGGTGCGGAAGGTCTCGTGCTCGGCCAGTTCACGGCTATCGACGGCGACGACGATCGCCGCGCCTTAATCGCCGTCGCCAAAGAAATAACGAAGCTTGAGGTGTGGGAAGCACCGGAGGTTGGACATTCACGGGATACGGCGCCGGTTACGATCGGCTAGGCAAGTCCCGCTTTGGGCAGGCGCTCGCGCACTTTCTCGAAGTCTGGCCGCTTCACAGCTCCAGTTTTCTCCGCAACTTTCGCCGTGCGGGGTTTGCCCTCATAAATCTGCCCGGGAATAACGTAGGTGGGAGTATCTTTCTTGGTGTTGAGCGCCATGGCTCCCAAGGTGTTGTGCCTCGTCACCTCAACCGCAAACACCGGTTTGAGATTCACGATGAGCAACTCAGACTTACCTTTGCCTTTAATGCGGCCTTCGATGATCTGGCCAACGAGGATGTTGCCGTCGCGGTCGTTAAACTGACTCGTGATCTCATTTACTCCCACATTCACCGGCTTGAATGGACGCCTGCGCCATATTCCTTCCACAATGTCTGTGACGATGTCGAAGTCGGTAAAGAAATCTAACAGTCCGCTCATAGAGCCCCCAAGTTCGCTACGTGCAAAATCGTTGCGGCTATTCTTCCACGAAATTGTCCTGATCCCAGGGCAAACTTTCACACCTCGGACTGACGTTCAACTAGGGGTTAGTAGCTGGTATCCGTATCATATTTCCCATGACATCTAATCCTTTGCTTACCCCGTCCACTCTCCCCTATTCGGTGCCCGATTGGGCCGCGATCAAGCCGGAACACATCCTGCCCGCCGTCAAGGAACTCATGGCACGCGAGCGCCAGATATGGGAAGAAGTTGGCTCAAACACCGAGCCTGCCACTGCTGAGAACACGGTCCACATTCTCGAAGATGCGGGGCGTGATCTGGCTGCGGCCCTGATGCCGGCTTTCACGCTCATGTCATCGGTTGGCGGCACCGAAATCGACGCCGTCCAAGCCGAGATCTATCCCCTACTCGCCGAACACCGCAATGCCTACCGGCTCGATCGGCGAATCTACAATCGTTTTACCGCCATCGATCTGGATGCGCTCGATCCAGAAACGTGGCGGTACGTCGAAGAAGAACTGAAGGAATTCAAGCGCTCGGGCATCGAATTAGGCGACGCCGACAAGGCACGCCTTCGCGAGCTTGATGCCAAGCTTTCGGCACTCGAGGTGGAGTTTTCGCAGCGGGTGGTCAAGGCGATGGACGATCACGCCGTCGTGTTCGAAAATGTTGAAGATCTCGCCGGGCTTTCGGCGGAAAGAATCGAGGCCGCGAAACAAGAGGACGGCACCTATCGCTTCCCGCTTGAGAATTTTACGAATCAGACCTTGCAGATGGACCTTGACCTGCCGCAGTCCCGCAAGAAGGTTTTGGATGCGTCACTTTCGCGTGGCCTTGGTGAACATGCTACGTCCGATACCCGCGAGATCGTCCTTGAGATCGCACGGTTGCGTGCTGAGCGTGCAGAGCTTTTGGGCTATCCCTTCCACGCGCAGGCCGTTGCCGAAGCCGGGATGGCCAAAGATTCGCAGGCGATCGTTGATTTGCTGGGCAGCGTGGCGCCTAGGGCCGTGGCCGCCGTCGAACAGGATCGGGTCAAACTGGAGGGGCTCGCCGCGGGATCCGGCGTCAAAGCTGCCGACTACACCTACTATCAAGAAAAGCTTCGCGCGCAGCTCGGGCTTGATGATAACGCGCTTCGCCCCTATCTCAAGCTTGAGAACGTGGTGGAAAAGGGAATCTTCTTCGCCGCCGAAAAACTGTTCGGAATCAGCTTCAAACCACGTGAAGACATCGCCGGCTATGTACCGACCATGAAAACGTGGGAAGTTCTCGACGAAAACGGCGAAGGCATCGGCCTGTTCCAAGGCGACTACTACCGCAGGCCCGGCAAGAGAGGCGGCGCGTGGATGAACGACGCCGTGACTGGTTCGCTACGCGATGGCACCAAACCCGTGATTCTCAACAACTGCAACTTTGCCGAACCAGCCGATGGTGGTGCCTCACTATTGACGTGGGATCACGTGATTACAGTGTTCCACGAGTTCGGACATGCCTTACACGGCCTGTTGACGACGACGTACTACCGCTCGCTTGCCGGAACGTCCGTGCCGCGGGATTTCGTGGAACTTCCCTCGCAACTGTTCGAGATGTGGGCGTATCACCCCGAAGTGTTGGCTAACTTCGCAGTCCATCACGAGACGGGCGAGCCGCTGCCGAGTGAACTCGTGCAGAAGCTCACCGAGGCTTCGAGCTTCGGGCAGGCCTTCGCCACCACCGAGTTCTTAGCGGCGGCGCTCCTCGATCAAGCCTGGCACCGGCTCGATTCGGATGAGATTCCGGACGATGTCGAAGAGTTTGAAGCCAAGGCGCTCGAAAAGTTCCAGATCGGGCATGAGCTAGTGCCACCTCGCTATCGTTCAGCCTATTTTGCGCATACCTTCGGCGGTGGATACGACGCCGGCTACTACTCGTACATGTGGGCGGAAATGCTCGTTGGAGATCTCGAGGATTGGTTCCGCACCGAGGGTGCCAAGGACGGCGACGGCGGTCTGAACCGGGAGGCCGGTGAAGTCTATCGGCGGGAGCTACTTGCTCGGGGCAATGCGCGTGACCCGATGGAATCGTTCGTTGCTATGCGTGGGCGGCAGCCACGCGCTGAAGCCCTGCTTGAACGCCGCGGACTAGCATAGCCCAATATTCTAGGCATTGAGCTAGTGGATCAATAAACAAAAGTGGGGCCGGATCAAACGATCCGGCCCCACTTCATTACTCAGCAACGGCTACCGGCTGGCGTTATGCCAACGCGCGCATCGCACCCCAGTCGTGGCCGATCTGAACAGCCGGGACTGCTGTTCAGATTTCTTCGGCATAAACCAGATTCGCCCATCTGTTCAAACGGAAGGAAACCTGGACTACCCCTCTACTCAAGCTCTTCAGTTATGCACGTCGGCGGGAGATGGCGAACATTGCGCCACCAGCAAGCAGAGCCACAACAGCAACCCCGGCCGCAACGCTAACCGAGGCACCGGTATAGCTCAGCTTCTTATCCTTAGAAGCATCAGCCTTCACAACAACCTCGTCGGCCTTCTTCGTGGGTTCATCCGAAGGTTCCGGCGACAGCGACGGCTGTGGTTCCTGCGACGATTCTGGTTCCGGTGACGGCTGTCGTTCCGGTGACGGCTGTGGTTCCGGTGACGGAGCAGCCGCTTCAGCATTCGTGATTTCGAATCGGTAGGTCGCCGGCGCACTGACGTATTCTTTGCCCGAGGTGTGATCTGCGGACGCAACAATGTCTATCTCATAGATCCCTGGCGTCGTAAACACCCAAGCCACGTGCATATGCAAGGGCCGCGGTGCCACAATCTCTGCTGGCCCAGCAGAAGAAGCATGAATCTGGCCAAAACCTCCGAAACTATCGGATGTCAAAGCCCACCACTTCGCACCTTCGGGCATACTCTTGGGCGTTATCGATAGCGTCACACCCTCTGGGAACTCAGCATACGGAACCTTTTCGGTAGAGAAGCCAGGCCAGATAATACCTTGCACCTGCTGTTGAGGCAGAAGGAACAGGCTATCGGTGTCTTCCCACAAGAAATCGTATTCCTGCGAGCCGAACGCTCGAGTGCTACGCTCTAGCGCCTTGAGTTCAGCTGCCAAGGTGACCGATTCCGGGGATCGCAATGCGGAACGCTTGGCGCCAATACGGGTGTCATCCCCAATAATCATCTCAAAGTTACCGTTGTTAACGACCGGACCAAAATCCATGTGTCCGTGGTCAAGTACGATCGGATCATAAAGAATCTCAACGGGCTCTTTAGGTTCGTCTGACGGCTCGGGATCCGGAGTTGGCTCGGGATCCGGAGTTGGCTCAGGCCCTGCGGATCCCCCGGGCCTCGTAAACTGTGCGGCAGCTTCCATTTCGTAGCCTTCTTCCGCACCTGAAACTTCGGTCTTACCTATATCAGCCTGAGCTGAGGGAACCAGTTCAAAGTGAGCGCTTCCATCACACCAATCGACCGCCTCTAACGGGATGGTTGTTGAACGCGAACCAGGCGCCGAGCGGAAAGAAACCGGGCACAGTTGCTTGGCACTCGCAAGATCATCGCCCCAGCCACCACTGGCGTGAATAACTATGCGGTCATCTGCTGGAACAGCGGTGAACACAACTTTGTCACCATCAACTACGGAAGTAAACGAAACTTCTGTGCTAGAAGCCTCAAAGGGCTGAGGGTTGTAATCTGGCGCCTTGTCACGAGGTGCGGGAACCGGGAACTCACCAGTTTCCGTCGTCGAAACAGGTTCGGCACCAGTAGAAAATTCAACAGGCGCAGAAACAAATGCCCCGGTAGGGCTCGACTCAGATGGCACATAAACAGCTTGGATGCTTGACGTTCCAGCCCCCAGCATTTCAGTCCAGCTACCAACACCGCCGCTAACTTCTACCTCGGCGAGGAAGTAGCCATCGATGAAGAAAGCAACACGGCCCGAATCGGAGCTGTTACCGGTCGTGAATGTAAGCTCGCTGAGCGGTTCAGGCCCCTCGAGAGCGGAGAGCTTAAACTCCCAGCCTTCCGCAGTTGCCTTTGGAGCCGCATCATAAGCAGCGCGAACGCTATCAACGTTCGCATCTTTCGGATTAGTTCCGCCGACCTGCCACTGAACCTTTTGCGGCGTGGATGAAACGTAGTCTCCACCGACAGTCCGAGCAGATGCTCGGTAGGTCACCGTGTACCGGCCAGGCTTCGTAAACACTGTATTGGGGTGAGTGTGCGTACCCGCAGTTACCGGTGTGTAACGTGCACTCGTATCGTGGCTAGAAAGAAGCTTGTCTACAGGGAATCCCCAAAGCCCGCCTTGGAAGAGCTCCATTCGGCCAGGGCCATCAAAATCAACAATTTCGAGGTTGGTTACCTCGTCTTGGAATTTTTCGATGGGTAGATCTGTAGCGCCGCCGAAACCAATCCACAGTGCTTCGCCACCAACCGAATTTTGGGGTGCTCCCCAGAATAGGTGATCCCCTTCGTCGCCTAGGTAGCTTAACGGCTCATCCTCAGGAATCGTAAAGTAGTAGTGCTGTGTCTTCTTTTCACCGGAGCCAGAATATGCGCGGTGCAACCAGTTGATCGTGTGCTCCAACGGTTCTTCTGGGGAAGGCCCGGCAACCAGCGTAAGACTTTCATCCGCAGAGTCCCAAGCAACCTTAGGCGAATCAACATGGCCACTAGATCTCAGCGAAAGCTCATCGGTGTCGGCAAGTGCCGCCAATGGAGTTCCAATAGCGAGAAGCGCTCCTAGGAGCACACCACCCGCTGTTCGCATTTTCATCGTGCTGTCCTTTCTTTGAGTGTGAAACCCGAGTTGGATTGAGAAATAACGTCACCATCAATGATAACTATTCTCATTCCTAGGTCAAAGATTGGATCAGACCAAAGCTGGCAGGACTAAGTAACTCGCATTTCCAAACCGGGCAGATGTCACTCACGTGGCACACGTTTAACGTGCCAGGTTTGAGTGTTTAGTGCCCGGTATGCGGAGAAAGCTCTCCCGCATAAGTGATTGGTGGCCGGTTTACATGGCGCGGTCTTACCTATCGCACCATCGCAGAAGTATGAGTACCCCGTACCGGATTTGAACCGGTGTTACCGCCGTGAGAGGGCGGCGTCCTAGGCCGCTAGACGAACGGGGCCTAATTCGCGGAAAACCGCAATGATCTTTCGACCGTCCAACGGCCAGAGGCCGTTTCGCTGGGGTACCAGGACTCGAACCTAGACTAAATGAACCAGAATCACTCGTGCTGCCAATTACACCATACCCCATGGAGTTCCTCCCAAAAGGAGGGCAACGAGTATTTATCGTACCTAGCGTCACCACGCTAGGCAAACCGCAGCCCACGTGAAGGTACTCACCTCGCCTATTATCGCCACGCACACCATGCACACCTTTCTACTTTCTCTAAACTGAAACCACGCCAGCCACCACCGTAAAGGAGATATCGACGTGGGGTCATTGAGGAGCGCAAATAGGCGGGTCGCAGATTGGCACCCGCTCAAACTCAAGGTTCATCCTGGCATTCAAGGGCGGATCGTCATCCGCCAGATGGCCCACGAACTGAGCGCAATCAGCGATCTAAGCCAGCTCGAAGCAATCCCACCCGTCGAGTTCTTGCCCGAAGCCGATCCCTTGAACTCCGGTTCGCTTGCCGACCTGACGTTTGTGGGCGACGTTAACGCCAACGACGATTATGACGACCTTTTTTCACATATCCCAAAGCATGACGCCTCACTGGCTGAGATCACCGATTTTATTCAGAATTATTGGCGAGTGGCGTTTGACTGGATAGAAGCCGCACTTGCCGCAAACCTGATAACCCATGCGATGGTTCGCCGCGCGCTCAGTAACGCCACAGTGGGGTACGCGTTTGGAGAACATCAGCGCTCCATCGCAGTGGATTCACTGGCAACCGCACAGCAGCGGGACCAAGCAGATGGATATTTCTCGACAATCCTTCAGCTTCCGGGACTCGAGGATTGGCATGCCCTGCCCACTCGCGCACACGTCGAATATCGCGATGATACGAATGCCCGCTTGCAGCCCGGCTCGCCTCCCAGCATTGGCAACGTACAGTGGTGGGCCAGTTCTCAAATTCCGGTTCCAGTGTGGATCGCCTACGACCTCGAAGATCCACAGGTTTTTGCCGAGGACGATGATCAACTCACTGACAAGGCCCTTGACCTGATGGGCATGACACGCGAAGCCTACCTGGCCGATCGTGCTAGACAGCAGGCCCAAGAGGTGCCTATCGAATCCACGGCCCAAGTTTATGGCGACGACGCCGGGGACTTCCCCATCGATCACCCACTGCACGAGCTACACGAGCTGAACCTCTACGAGCTCACAGACACCAACAGCCTACGCGCGCTCCTCGAACGGTATCCGGCCAGGCTTAGCCCCGTTGAGGATTCCTGTCTCTACGACGATTGGGCGGGCATCGACGCACCAATCAACCTCGTTGTCAATTGGACCGAGTTTGCGCGAGATTACGACGGCGTACGCTTCGGCGTACCCGCCGCCTTGCAGCTTGCATACGTGCCCGTCGTCGTTGACAACAGCGGAACAGTAATGCTGACCGGGTGGACGCCCGGATCGACGATCTATTTCATCGATCCGACCCGATCCTGACAAAGCTCGCTAGAGCGTAGAACGGAATCGGCGCAAACGCGCCAAGGTCTCATCCTTGCCGAGGATCACCTTCGAATCAACAACCGGCAAGGAGACGTTCGTACCAGTCATCGCCACGAACAGCGGCTGGAACGAAAAACGCGCCTTGATGTCAAGCGCCTGAGTCACATGCTCGTCCACGGCCGCCTTGATGGCGTCTATTGACCAGTCATCGATGTGCTCGAATGCGGTGATTGCAGCGTCGAGGACGGCGGGCGCGGTGTCACGTAACTTTGACACCGCCTTTTCCTGATATTCGAGTTCATCCGCGCCCTTGAACAGAAAGTCCATCAGCGCGGGGGCTTCACCGAGCAGCTGGATGCGGGTCTGGACCAGCGGAACCGCGGCGTCTAAGATCGCCTGCGCATCGGCGTCGAGATCGGCGTAATTCTCCGAATCCACGAGGCCCTCTGCCTTCAGATAGGGCAGGATCCGGTCGCGCAGATCGCTCACCTCGAGTCGGCGGATGTGCTCGGCGTTGATTGCTACAGCCTTCTTGTTATCGAAGCGCGCCGGATTTGGATTCACGTCGTGAACATCGAACTTTTCGATCATTTCATCGATGTCGAAAAGGTCGCGGTCCGGGGCGACCGACCAGCCGAGCAAGCCAAGGTAATTCAGCAGGCCCTCCGGGATCATGCCCCGTTCGCGATGAAGTAACAGATTCGCTTCCGGATCGCGCTTGGAAAGCTTCTTGTTCCCCTCACCCATCACATACGGCAGGTGCCCATATTCCGGCAACACCTTCGCGATACCAAGCTCAAGAAGTGCGCGATACAGGACGATCTGGCGCGGCGTGGAAGAGAGCAGATCCTCACCGCGCAACACGTGAGTGACCTCCGTGATCGCGTCATCCACAGGGTTCGTCAGCGTGTAAAGCGGCTGACCGTTGGCCCGCATAATCACGTAATCGGGGGTCGAACCAGCCTTAAAAGTGACCTCCCCGCGCACCATATCCGTAAACGTAACGTCCTTATCCGGCATGCGCATCCGCAAAACCGGCTCGCGCCCCTGTTCGCGATAGGCTGCCTTCTGTTCCTCGGTAAGATCACGATCGAAACCGTCGTAGCCCAACTTGGGGTTGCGACCCGCCGCAACGTGGCGAGCTTCGGTCTCCTCCGGCGTCGTAAACGATTCGTAGGCGTAGCCGGCCTCGAGAAGCTTGCGTGCTACGTCCGCGTAAATCTCCATCCGCTGGGACTGCCGGTACGGTTCGTGTGGGCCACCGACCTCGACCCCTTCATCCCAATCGAGCCCTAGCCAACGCAAAGAATCGAGGAGTTGCAGGTAGGACTCTTCCGAATCTCGCTCCTGATCGGTGTCCTCAATTCGGAAAATAAACGTGCCCCCCGTGTGGCGCGCATAAGCCCAATTAAACAGGCAGGTGCGGATCAGCCCGACATGCGGGGTGCCCGTGGGTGATGGACAAAATCTAACGCGAACTTCACTCATAATACTTCTAGGTTACCGCGCTAAAGTGTAAACATGAATTTTGACGACATCACACTCGACCAGCTCCGTTCGGCAGGCTCCCGCAAGTGGGCCACCAACCCTGACCACATCGGCATGTTCGTTGCCGAAATGGATCTGGGCCTGGCCGAACCGATCAAAAAGGTTCTGCGCGACTATGCCGACAGCCCCGGGATTGGCTACCGATCTGCTGCTGCCAAGCGCGCTCTACAAGAGGCAACTGCGGGGTGGATGGCGCAAAACACGGCGTGGGCTCCCCAGCCTGGCCAGATTTTCGCAGTACCCGATGTCGTCTCTTCCGCTCGTGTGGTGATCGACCAGTTAACCACACCCAACTCCCCCGTCATTTTGCCCACACCCGCATACATGGGCTTCACCGCTCTCGTGCCCGCCATGGGCCGGGACATGCTCGAGGTGCCTTCCAAGATTGTGGACGGGCGATACGAGCTTGACCTCAATGGGATTCGGGCAGCTTTTGAACAGGGCGCCGAATGTTTGCTCTTGGTCAATCCGGCCAATCCTGCAGGGCGCGTGTATGAGCGCTATGAATTAGAACAGCTGTCCGCGGTGGTCTCGGATTATCCGGATGCGATTGTATTCTCTGACGATATTCACGCACCGCTCGTGCTTGACGGAACTCATATTCCGTACGCTAGCGTTAACGACTTAGCTGGCACGCATACAGTCACGGCGATAGCGGCTTCCAAAGGGTGGTCGATTCCAGGGCTCAAGTGCGCTCAACTCGTACTGTCCAATCCCGAACATGAAGCCCGCCTCGAGCCCTATCTCGGATGGGCTGCCTCGATCGCCTCAACGGTTGGCGCGGCGGCCACGATTGCTGCCTACACCGAAGGCGACATGTGGCGAACCGAGGTGATCGAATATCTGCGTGGAAACCGAGATCTTTTCGCTGACGCTGTGGGCCGTTGGCCAGGCGTATGGGCACCGCATATCGAGGGCACCTACATTGGCTGGTTAGATTTTAGCGATGCGATTGAAACTGGCGCTGTGACTACCCCGCCCGCTTCGTGGTTACACGAGAAGTGCGGGGTCGTCCTCACGCCAGGAACCGCGTGCGGAAGCGATTACACAAACTTCGCGCGCATCATTTTGGCGACGCCCCGCCCGATCCTCGAAGAGGCGATATCGAAAATTGATGCCGCATTCTAGGCGGAAGCAACTACGGGATTTCGTAGCTCGCCGATCCCTTCGATTGCGCACACGACGTCGTCGCCCACGTTCGTCGCAATGGCTGGGAACGGGCTACCAGTGATGATGACGTCACCAGGAAGCAGCGTGAAAACCTGGGAGACTTGGGAAACGATCTGCGGCACGTCACGCACCAGATCGGCAGTCGTTCCTCGCCCGCGTTCTTCTCCGTTGACTGACACCGTGATCTGGAGATCGGACGTGTCCAGATCTGTCACGATTATTGGACCGATCGGGCATGCGGTATCGAAACCTTTTGCCCGGGCCGAACGCGGGTCTTCAACCAGACTTGCCATGTCTGTGACGTCATTTGCGATCGTGTAGCCGAAGATCACGTCCTTCACACGTTCTACCGGAACGTCCTTTGCGATCCTCGAGATGACGATGGCAAGCTCGGGCTCATGCCGCACATCCGAAGCCCATGGCGGAATTGTGATCGGCACATTCGGTCCGACGACCGACGTGTTGGGCTTGAGGAAGGTCAGCGGAAGCGAGTTTGGATCCGGATGAAATTCGGGGGCAGGATAGGCATCGGCGAGTCCGACAACTTTTGACCTCGGGATAATTGGCGAGACCAGATTTGCGTCTGCACGGTTAACAATCTGGCCGGTTGGCTCAAGACCTGCGTACATGGGGTCATCAGCGAGGACGTGGTAGTTTCCCGTGCCTTCATCGACAACGGCGAAGCGGGGGCCTTGATTTAACGTTAGTCGCGCGATCTTCATGCCGCTAGCTTACTGGCATTTTTAGTTTACCGGCATTTTCCCGACGCGTAAGTATGGGGCGGCGAGTCCGATTTGTTGGCCAAATCTTTCGTGCAATGAACGCCAGCAAAATTCCCACGACGGCGCTCATGACGATCGCGCCGCCTGGTCGAATATCGTTCGTGTAGGAAACCGATAGCCCGATGACCATGTGCACGATACCCAAGCCCACGGATGTCAGCATGGCCTGTTTGTAACTACGGCAAAGAATCAGAGCTGTTGCGACGGGGAGCACCATGAGCGAAACGACGAGCAGCGCGCCCACCACTTTTGCAGCAAGAGCCACAGTGACGGCAGCCAGCGCGGTGAAGATGGCATTGAGGATATCAACCCGCGTTCCCGAAAGGCGCGCAAGATTCGGATCGACGGCGATATCCAAATAGCTTCCGTAAAAGACGATCGATGTGAAAACTACGAGCACGAAAACAATCGCGGTCAGGATTAGATCGAATTGGGTCACGACCGTAATCGATCCAAAAAGATAAGAATCGAAGGTTCGCCCCGATGGCGCGAGATCCGAAAGTATCACCGCTAGGCCAAGGCCAGCTGAGAGTGTGACTGCCGTGGCAAGATCACCGTATTGCGGCCACTTTTTCCGGATCCCTTCGATGAGGAATGCGCCGACAACGGAAATAATAATCGCGCCCACGACCGGGTTAAATCCAGCGATTAAGCCGAGCGCGACGCCGGCTAGCGAGGAGTGCGAGAGCGCGTCGGCCATCATCGATGTTCGCCGGTTAACCATGATCACGCCAATAAGCGGAATCGCCGCGGCCAGCATCAACCCAACCAGGAACGTGCGTCGCACAAATTCAAACTCACTAAGAAGCGCAATCATTTTGTCAGCCTTCCCTCTTCCAAAAGATAGGTGGTGGAAACATCGAGGTGGTGGTGAACAGTGTCAACATCGTGCGTCACGATAAGAATCGTGATCCCTTCATCTTTATTGAGCCCATGCAAAATATCCAGAAAATCGGCTCTGCTTTCCTTGTCGACGCCCGTGGTTGGCTCATCGAGCACGAGAAGCTTAGGATCCGCCAAGAGCGCGCGGGTAATCATGACTCGTTGCTGCAAGCCACCCGATAGTTCACTGAAGGGAACATGTAAGAAATCTTCAAGGCCCATCTTTTCAATAGCCTCGGCGGTGCGCTGCAGGTGCTGCTTACGAGGAATCTTCACTGGCCCAAATTCACGCGCTAGCCCTTGGACTGCCAGTTCTTGTACGGTGACTGGGAATGAGATACGGGCCATCACGTTCGCTTGAGGCACGTATCCAACTTCCTTAAGGGGGCGCTCCGCGCGAACCTTCTGCCCCATAACTGTGAGGGAACCTTCGTTGGCTTCCAGCTGCCCGATAATCACCTTTAGGAGCGTGGATTTTCCACACCCATTTTCACCGGTGATCACGACGGCCTCACCCATCGGCAACGAGAAATCAATATCTTTCAAAACCGGGAACCGGCCGTAACTAAAGGCCAGGTCCTTGGCTTCGACTGCGAGCTCTGGTTGCACATTCCGCTCGTGAACGTTTGCGGCTTCATTTTGCAAAGTCATGTGTGCCTAACTAGTAGATAGATTCGTGTAAGTTACTCAGATTCATCTCAAGATAAGCTGCATAGCCTTGTTCGTACAGCCCGTCGTCTGGATCAATATGTTCCATGGATGCTAACGGCAATGCGCTTGCGTTCGCCTCATCGACGATGGTTTGAATTCCGGGATCTTCCAGTCCGAATTCATAGTAGAGAACCTCAATATTATTTTCTTTGACCTGGCGAATGGTCTGAGTAATCGCGTAGAGACTCGGAGCGGAATTGGACGTCAATCCCTGCAGGCTTTGCTGTTCCAACCCAAAGTCCCTTGCCAGATACGCAAACGCGTTGTGCGAGACGATAAACGTTCGATTATCTGCACTCTCAAATTTATCTTTGTACTCGTTTTGAATCCGAGTTAGTTCACGGACGACATCGAAGCGATTTTTCTTAAAGGTGGATTCGTGGTCTGGGTAGAGATCACGCAAAGCGCCATCAATGGCGTTACAGTATCGTTTGGCATTGATGACGGACATCCACGAGTGAGGATCAAAAGTGACTGCATCAGTGCCCGTACTGGATCCCTCGATAACTGGCGTGAATTCAATCTTCTGATCGTTGGAATCGACGATCCAATAGCTAAGGATTTCTTGGGAAACTCGGTCTGCAGCGAAATACCACTGTTCGTCTGTACCGGGTACGGAAAAGGTAACTGTGCCCGATTCGTGGCCCATATCAATGTTAAAGACTTGCCCATCGATGAGATCGAACTCTTCGCGCTGAGCAACGGGCACACCTTCATCTGCCATGACATCTCGTCCACGTTGAACGAGATCGCCAGTTGATGTTCCTGGCTCTGCAGTGAAGAATGCAGCTCGCATATTCTTTTCGTGGGTGTGCCCAAAAACGAGCCGGTAGGTTTTGCCAGGTTCTAAGGGAACACTCGCTAAGAATTGGAACTCTCCAAGCGCGGCAGCACCCTTATAGGTAATGAGGTCAACGTAATCTGAGAGTTTGAGAATGGGTAGATTCGGAAAGTTTTCTTCAACTTGGGGCAACCATGCTTCCATGTTTGCACCATTTACCACGAGTAGATCGGCATGCACGAGATCTTGAATAGCCCGTGGAGAAGGCTCCCACATGTGTGGGTCGTGCCCATCCGGCATAAAGGACACAACCTCGAATTCATCTCCCGCAATCGATTCAACGAGACTACGAATCGGATAGAAGGAAGCAAAAATAGCTGGCCGGCCTTCTTTGACGGCCTCAAGCGTTTGGGAGGACTGTTGCGAACATCCGGCGAGTGCGCCGATAGCAGTGAGCACACTCAGATTCAGGAAATTCCGGCGAGAAATCATACTCTGCAATTCACATTCTAAAGGTGGTGGGTGGCGCAAAGCGCCACCCACCACCTTGGCATCTATCAGTGATGGTGATGGAAAAGGGTTTCGGCAATCTGCTCGTCCGTGCCTTCGCCAGCCTGAACGAAGGTCGGGTACCAGTGATCATCTGCACCGGTAGAAGCAGCCTCAATGGTGTCGCCGTAGCGCATGTGGAAATGCGCAAGTGTTTCTTCACCATGGAGCTCCATCAGAAGGACGTACTTGTGAGGCGCACCATCCTCACCTTCGAAGACGAACCATTCAAAGTTGTGACCGTCATGCTCGCCAGTCACCGTTTCTTTAAAGGTGTATTCGAAGCCCTCATTGGCCTTGGCGCCTTCGACGGCGTCGAGATCTGCGACGAAATTGATCTTGTCGTCGCTGATAACCATACCGGCAAAGTCAGTCTTGCGAGCCTCATCAACCTCGGCGAGCACTTCTTCCAAAGTTTCACCGTGCTCTTTTGCAGCTTCTTCAGCGTGAGGCTTCATGGCGTCGGTGTGTGCAACAGCTCCGAGCGAGACCCATTCGCCTTCCCAATCGGCGAGCGAAGCCGAACGCTCAGATTCGGCAGGCTCAGAAGATTTGGTTTCTTCCTCTTTAGCCTCGGCGCTTGTTTCTTCTGCCGCGGCAGCAGTGGTTTCCTCTGGTGCTTGTTTGCCCTCAGAATCTGAGCAAGCCGTCAGAGTCAGCGCAAGAGCAGCCGAAGCTGCAATTGCGATACGACGAAAGTTTTTCGAGATCATGTATCCCTCCAAGTTATTGTGCGAGTGTTAGGTGAGCCTAACCTATTTTGGCAAGAATACACTGTCATTAATTCAACTATTAGGACTTTCGCCACATTGGACACTGCATTCGGCCTTGAGGCGCGAAGAAATACCTCCAGGCCTGCGAACTGGGTCTGAGAACTGGAATGTGTTGAAATTGTGATACAGCCGACCTTATAAAAGCCAGAGTTTACAGAAAGTCAATCTGTGCGCGAGGTGGGACTTGAACCCACACGTCCGAAGACACTGGAACCTAAATCCAGCGCGTCTGCCAATTCCGCCACTCGCGCGGTACCGCTAAAGCTTACACAGAGCTTGAGAAAAAGAACAAATAAACAAGCCAGCGCTATCTCGATGCCAAACGGGGATGTTCAAACACGAACGAATTAGATAAGGTTGGGCTTACCTAAATATTTTTACTCTAGTGGTGATTAAGGATGAATTTTCCCACGTGCAAAGTCACGCGAAAAGCGCGCGCAATTGGCTCCGGTCAAATGCTATTTAACGGCTCAACTCCCGGGAAAGCTTATCTTTACCACGCTAAGAGCAGTTGCGAAATCCTTACCCACAAATGGATAGGACCAAATCAACTGGCAGTGGTTAGTGATTTCCAAGACGAAGTTCCCTGCAGCTCGACTGAGCCGATACGCGCAGCCTTCCACAGGATTGCGGACGTCCCGCAGATTAAAGTGACGGTCTCGTGCGCTGTGCTACTTGGTGATATCACTTGGCTTTCTGCAGCAGAATTTCTAGAGCGAACTAAAGGCGAGTTCAGTTTTCACATCGAGTGCGGATACGTTGGAGGGATCGTTGAAACAAACAGCGTCATGATCGAAAACTTTGAGGGTGTTACGGAAATTGAAGACCCTGGCACTCACTGGCACCGTGCTGCACGCTCGGTTGATTTTTGTGAGGCGCTTTGTAGGATTTCCGACTGCGAACTGCGCGACATTTACTCCGCGATTGAAGAAGAGAACATTCCGGGCGTCATTCAAACGATCGACACTCCAACGTGCATGCATCTAGCAGGAAACATCTACGGGCTTGAAATCAATGATTCCGGAATGACGATGGTCAATTTCACCCACACTCAGGCCGAGGTTGTGTTCGCTCAGTACCAGCCACCCCAAATCTCCAGACAGTACAGCGGGTAGTTTCCCGCTGGAAACTACCCGCAATCAGGTTAGTGATCAACGCATACTTTTAGTTTCTGACTAGAGGTGTTTTTACGCCGATCGCATTCGATTATTTGGCTTCGTAGCTCGCACACTCGGCGGACGAACCGATGTTGACAGCACCCAGGCCGCACAAGAGTTCCTCGTTGTGTACGCACTCGAGGCGATGGCAGGCACCAACGCCCGCATCGGTGTTGACCGAGCGGCGAATATCTAGGGTGACGAAAGTTTCACAGGAGGCCTTTTCGTTGCCTCCGATGGTGACGGCGAGCGCGGTGCAACCGGAGTTGTTAAACGCACATGTCGTAGCGGCACATTCTTTAATCATCGTTGTGGCAGTCATCTGTTTCTCCTCTTTTATTGAGTGTTCTGTAATTTTCCTTTAGCGACCAGTGGCGTTCGCTCTGGTTAAAATATCTCAATAAAATTGAGCCGTTACAAGAAAGGTAAGGCTATACTAAAATCGCCAAAACGCTGATATTGCAACGAAAAACAGACGTGTTAAATATATACGCAAGTTTCCTTTCGTAATTCAACGGCCGCTTTTACTCGTCAATTCCGAGGGACTTTCGTAGCCTGGCCACGTGGCCGGTTGCTTTTACGTTATAGGCAGCGTGAATCACGTTTCCGTCCTTACCCACAACGACAGTAGATCGGATAACGCCTTCCACTTCCCTACCGTAATTCTTCTTCATGCCAAAGGCGCCGTACTCCTTCATCACTTTCTTATCCGGATCGGAAGCAAGGACGTAATTCAAGGACTCTTTTTCGCCAAACTTTTCCAATGACTCCACCGAGTCCGGTGAAATGCCAATAACGGTGTACCCAGCGGCCTTCAGCGAATTCTCGCTGTCACGAAAATCGCAGGCCTCGGTGGTGCATCCCGGAGTCATCGCTTTCGGGTAGAAGTAGACGATCACTCCCTGTTCTGCGCCGTCAAGCTCCTCAGCTAGCCGGACGCTACCGCCGGGCGTATCAAGCGTGAAATCTGGAGCTGACTGCCCCACCTCTAGACGTTCCGTCTTTTCCATAAGTTTTCCTTTCCTGCCGTGTTAAACGGCCTTATTCGTGGCCATTGGTATCGTTGAACATTCGCAGCGAAATCAGCAAGATGAAGAGAACGAATCCCGTAATCATCGGCATGTAACCCCATACCGTCGGAAATAATAGGCCGGCCCCTAGTGCTGCTCCAGCCACAAAATACAAAGACCCTCGGTTCCACCCGTAGAGCCCGAACGCCGAAGCGGCGCTACCCAGTGCCGCCGCGATTACCACGGCAGAGTCAAAATTTACTCGCCAGGCGGTATACCAACCGATTACTAGCATCACTAAGCTAAATACCAAAGCGATGACCATGAGTGGTCGTTCATATCTTTGCACGTGCCCACTCTGCCATAGTCGGAAAAAATTTTCGCTCACGTGCCTTCTCGTTCACCGGTGGCAAATAAGCCGTCCTGTGGCACCATAGCTTCCGCCGTCGCTGGCACAATAATCATATGAGCGACGTAGCTTCTGAAGACATGGGACCTTGGCTTTCGCCAGAAGAGCTTGCTTTTGTGCGTAGGAAGGTTCCGATCTTGTATGTCGATGCGGTACCGGTTCAACTCAACGATGACGGCTCGCTTAACTCGGTAGGCCTTTTACTCACCGTCGAAGACGGCGGCCTCACCCGTTCGCTTGTGTCAGGCCGAGTGCTGTACCACGAGTCGATTCGTGACGCGCTCGTACGCCACCTCGACAAGGACCTCGGCCAAATGGCTCTTCCGCAGCTGCCTGCAAATATTGTGCCGTTTGTAGTCGCAGAATATTTTCCAACGCCGGGCGAGGGCTGGCATGATCCTCGCCAACACGCTGTGTCAATGGCCTACATTATTCCAGTTATGGGTGACTGCAAGCCTTCGTCAGATTCGTTAGAGGTCAATTGGTTTACTCCAGGTGAACTCATGACTCCCGAACTGCAGGCCGAAATTCTGCCCAAACATCTCGGAATTGTGAAGCAAGCTCTTGCTAGCCTCGGTTGGGTTTAGCGGGAGCAACCCAGCAGCGCCACAATGTGCGCAGCAAGCGCTTCGAAGGCCTTTCGCCGGTGCGAGATCGCATTCTTTTCATTGGCGCTGAGCTCGGCATTCGTAAGATCGTATCCACTGGGTTCAAAAATCGGATCGTAACCAAAGCCACCGGCTCCGGCCGCTTCGGTTCGGAGCTTGCCTACCATTTCGCCTTCTTCAACGACGACGCTCCCGTCAGGTAACGCCAACGCTGCAGCACACACGAACCGCGCGCCACGATGTTCCGGTTTCACGTCTGCCAGCTGGGCAAGGAGAAGCTCTAGGTTGGCTCGATCATTCCCATGTTGGCCACTCCAACGAGCCGAAAAAATGCCGGGTGCACCACCCATAATGTCAACGCACAGCCCGGAATCATCAGCAATAGCGGGAAGGTTCAGTAGCTGCGCAACCTGCTTGGCTTTTATGATCGCATTTTCGGCAAAAGTTCGGCCATCCTCCACGGGTTCCCCAATATCACACGAGACAGACTCAAGAGACTCAAGCGCGGGCACCAAGGGCAACAAAATATCCCTTACCTCTGCAAGCTTGTGCGCGTTGTGAGAGGCGAGGATCAGCAATCCCACTGACCTAGCTCCACGGCTTGCTCCGAGTCCAACGCCTGAAGCTGCAGCTCGGTCAGTTGCGCAGTGCCCGAGATCGCCAAATCGATCATGTCGTTCAAAAGATCGCGATCAAATGGCTGTTCTTCAGCAGTTCCCTGAACTTCCACGAACTTACCAGAGCCCGTCATCACAACGTTCATATCCGTCTCGGCGGCAACATCTTCAACATAAGGAAGATCCAAGACGGCCACGCCGTCCACAACGCCCACAGAAATCGCACTCATCGAATCGCGCAAGACGGGCGTGGTTGCGCGCGGCTTGATCCAACCCCGCTCGATACCGCAATTGACGGCGTCGGCAAGCGCTACGTACGCGCCGGTGATCGAGGCCGTGCGAGTTCCGCCATCGGCTTGCAGAACATCGCAATCCAACACGATCGTGTTCTCACCCAAGGCCTCAAAATCGACGACGGAACGCAAGGAACGCCCAATCAAACGGGAAATCTCCGAGGTACGCCCGCCGACCTTACCTTTCACCGATTCGCGTTGGGAACGCGAGTTAGTCGCGCGCGGTAACATCGCATACTCGGCAGTTACCCAGCCAAGGCCGCTACCTTTACGCCATCGCGGCACGCCCTCCTCCAAGGTGGCAACGCACAGCACTTTGGTCTTACCAAACTCCACGTACACGGAGCCTTCGCCCTGGTCCAGGTATCGGCGCGTTATTCTGATTGGCCGCAGTTCATCTACGCGACGTCCGTCTTTCCGAGAAAATGTAGTCATGCACTCAGTCTAGCGCGCACCTTCGACACTCATATCCTGTAGACCTCGCCCGCCTTGACTACCTTGACCTCACCATCGAACACGGATTGTGCATCTTGCGCGGTGCGCACGGGGCTCGTCCACGGTTGCAAATGGGTAAGTAGCAAACGTTTAGCGTTTGCGTCACGAGCCAGCTCTCCCGCGCGTTTGCCGGTAAGGTGTATCCCCTCGACCTCATCACGGCCCTCTTCGAACGCCGCTTCGGAAAGTAACACGTCAGCATTGTGGGCACAGTCGACAACGGTTTGCGCATAATCGGTATCTCCGGTGAAGGCGAGCACAACCTGCTCATCCGGATTGTTCTCAGATGGGCCAGTCACCCGCATCGAGACGGCCTCAATTGTGTGATACGCCTCGAAGAACTCCACGTGCATGGGGCCCACTTGCAAAGTGTGGCCGGGTTTTACAGACACGAACTCGAATTCGTTCTCATACGTTTCCTCAGCGGGATCGCCCGCGATCTCCCGAAGTCGTTCGCGGCCATCGCCAGGTGAGAAGACCGGAAGCTTTGCCAGCGCTCCTTCCGGATACCATCGACGGTAGACCTGCATTCCCACCAGGTCCACGCAGTGATCAGCATGCAGGTGCGATATCACCATGGCATCCAGCCGAGCCGGGTCCACGTACTTCAGTAGGTGCCCCATTGCTCCCGGCCCAAAATCCATGACGAGAGTCCACGTGCGCGGGTTACCAGTTTCGTCAGGGCCTTCGGCTTGCACCAAGTACGACGACGCCGGCGAATCTTTACCCGACATCGAGCCAGAACATCCGATGATCGTGAGCTTCATCGTTCCCTTTCTTCAAGTGCTTGCACTCCCGTGACCTCCGGGCCTAAAAATCGGCGTGCAAGTCTTTGAAATTCTTCCGCCTCACCCGTAACGAGGAAGGTGTGCGTGGGCGCACCTGCGGCTGGATCGCGCAGTAACCCGCGTGCGGTAAGTTCGCGATATACATCACGAGCCGTTTCTTCAGCCGAGGAAACAAGCGTCACGTCAGCGCCCATCACATAGGTTAAGGTTCCCGTTAACAACGGATAGTGGGTGCAGCCCAGCACGAGAGTGTCCACGCCCGCCGCCTTTATCGGCGCCAGATACTCTTCGGCAAGTTCCAAGAGTTCCGGGCTCGTTGTGATCCCGCGTTCCACGAACTCCACAAAGCGCGGCGCGGCCGCCGTCGTCACCTCAAAATTCGGCAGAGCAGAAAACGCATCTTCATATGCTCCAGACTCGATCGTGGCCTGGGTTCCAATAATTCCAACCTTTCGATTGGAGGTTACCCTCACCGCGCCACGCACTGCCGGATGGATCACTTCAACAACCGGAATTCCCTTGCCTACCGTATATCGTTCACGCGCGTCATGGAGCACGGCCGAAGAGGCCGAATTGCAAGCAATCACAAGCATTTTTACCCCGAAATCAACCAGTTGATCCATGATGTTCAACGCGAGCTCACGGACCTGTGCAATCGGGCGCGGGCCGTAGGGATTGTTGGCAGTGTCGCCAATATAGGTGATGGATTCACCCGGCAGTTGATCGATAATGGCACGCGCGACCGTCAGACCGCCGACGCCGGAGTCGAACACGCCAATTGGTGAATCGTCCATGCATCGAATGCTACCTGCGAAGCCCCTTGCGCCTCACCGCACTGACCAGTGAATCTTGCCACCAGGTTGTCATCGAATAAAGCACTACAAGCACATCATCGGAAGTCTGAATCTCGGGCAGATTGTCGGTGTCCCTCGATCCGGAAGTTGTGAACATGCCTGCCCGCCTATAGACGTCACTAGCCGATTCGTCGTCGTCGATTTCTAGCCGGGCTGCCAAAACGAGTCGAATATCATTGAGTGCGGCCAGCCACGCTGAAGCCTGATCGCCGCGCAGCGTGATCTCATCCTGATCATCGGGCACATCTTCCAAATCTTGGTAGAAAGTCACGAGGTTCTCGATCTTTGCCGCAGCAATAGAGTTTTCCGTCAGATCGCGAAGAGAGGCGGCCTCATCAGGATCCTCGCTCATGTCGGGTAAAAGGCGATCGAGCGCCTGATCAAACGGTTGGTTCACCTGCGGCTCGTTTTCAGCAGCGATGGACTCGGCGATATCGGCGATGTCTGCCTCAAACTGCGCTAGAGGATCGTCCAAGTCGTAGGCCTGTGCTCGGCGCTCCGCTTCGTGCTCCACATCCGATCCGAGCAGCACGACGACGTCGCGCGCCAAGCTCGATAGCATTGCGCGCTCCTCGTGGTTTGCCCGCGCTTGGAAGCCTTCTCGCACCATTCTGAAAGCCATCATTGGCTATCACCTTCAATGGTTGCCCAAAGCCCGTAAGCGTGCATTGCCTGCGCGTCGCTTTCCATTTGTTCGCGCTGCCCCTTGGATACGATGGCTCGGCCGTTGTGATGTACCTGCATCATCGTTAAATAGGCGGTTTTAGAATCCATTCCGAAATACGATTCGAATACCCATTGAACGTAAGTCATCAGGTTAACCGGATCATTATGAACCACTGTCCGCCAACCGGAAGCCGCTGTTAGCTCGGGAGTTTCAGTATGGCTGGGAGCCGGGGTTTCTCTCATTGAACGCACAACCTAAAGTGTAGTTGGTTACGCGCCAATCGGCAGGGCGTTTACGCGCTCGCCGCCGATAAAACTTGGAGAATTTCACGGCATAGAGAAATTTCTATCCCCGTCGATATACCGTTATACCATGACGAAATTTACGAGCACTGCGCTCCTTACCGACATGTACGAATTGACCATGGTTGACTCGGCCATGAAATCTGGAACCGCCGGCCGCGCATCCGTTTTCGAAGTTTTTGGTAGGCGGCTTCCCGGGCGGCGCCGGTACGGCGTTGTGGCCGGCACTGGCCGCGTATTGGAAGCGCTCAAAGACTTCCGCTTCACCGAGTCCGAAATTGATTTCGTGCGAAGCTCAAACATAGTTTCCGAAGATACGCTCGACTGGCTTGCCAGCTATCGGTTTACCGGCGATATCTACGGATACGCCGAAGGCGAGGTCTACTTTCCGGGTTCTCCCCTTCTGACAGTGACGGGCACGTTCGCGGACGCCGTCGTACTTGAAACGCTGATCCTGTCGATTATGAACTACGACTCGGCGGTAGCCACGGCAGCGTCCCGGATGACTATCGCCTCCCACGATCGTCCGTGTTTGGAAATGGGAGCGCGCCGCATGAACGAATACGCTGCAGTGGCGGCAGCCCGGGCGTCAATCATCGGTGGTTTCCTCGGAACTTCAAATCTTGAGGCAGCCCGCTCTTACGGCATCAAGCCCATTGGCACCGCAGCCCACTCTTTCACCCTGTTACACGACACCGAAGCAGATGCTTTCCGTGCCCAAATCAAAACAATGGGCACCGACACTACCTTGCTGGTCGATACGTACGATGTGGAAAAGGGTGTGGAGCTGGCTGTTCAAGTTGCGCGTGAAGCCGGCGGCGAACTCGGTGCGGTTCGCTTGGATTCTGGAGATCTGGTTGCGCAGGCATTCAAAGTGCGCAAGCAACTCGATGATATGGGAGCAACGACGACGAAGATCACCGTCACTTCAGACCTCGACGAATATGCGATCGCGGCACTCAATGCAGCCCCCGTTGATTCCTACGGTGTGGGTACGAGGCTCGTTACGGGATCGGGCAGACCAACTGCTCAGCTCGTGTATAAACTGGTCGCTCGCGAACGCGAAGACGGCACGATGCAGGGTGTAGCGAAAATGTCTGATTTTAAAGGGTCAGTCGGTGGTTTGAAAATCGCCGGGCGCAAGCACGATGAAACTGGGCGGGCAACCGAAGAGCTCATCGTATCTGCCGGGTCCTGGGAAGATGGGCTTGCCTGTCTGGATGAGCACAAGGCCCGCCCGCTACAGGTCAAACTCGTTGACGGCGGAGAAGTTTCTGAAGAATACACGCGCGAAGGCGAACTAGCCCGCGCGGCCGAACGTCACCGCAACTCACGCGCCGCTCTCCCCTACGCTGCCTGGCGCCTTTCCGAGGGCGATCCGGCGTTGCCTACTACGATGATTGATCTGCAAGAAAGCTAGGAACGGCCAACAAACCAGCGTTGGATCTTCAAGATTCTCGCCTCAACCTGCTCGAGTGAGGCTCTGGCAACTTCCGGGCCGCCGCATGCGCGGCGCAATTCCGTGTGGATCAGCGCATGTGCACGGCCCGTTTGGGCAGCATAGGCAGAAACGAGATCGGATAGCTGTTTCCTCGCCTGCCGACGTTTTCGGGATTCCATGACGCCGGACCTAGTCTCATCCTGAGCACCCTTGCCGGTCTTTTGGCTCTCTTGACGCTCGCGAAGCAATGTGGCCACCTGATCCGGTTCAAGTAAGCCAGGGATACCAAGAAAGTCCGCCTCCTCGTCCGAACCTACCTCCGCCCACGAGCCGAAATCATCGCCGTCGTAAACGACGCGATCGAAGGTCGCATCTGCTGACAGCGCGGCGTAACCTGGCCCGTCAAGCTCATCGGATGCGCTTTCTTCCCGCTGCGCGCGAGAAAGCAGGTCATCATCCCAGCCCTGTTCACCGGGTTTCATCCAAAGGGCGTGATCGCGCTCTTTTTCCAACTCACCTGCCAGCTCGAGTAGGTGCGGAACGGACGGTAAAAAGATTGACGCCGTCTCACCACGGTAACGCTGACGAACGAACCGGCCAATGGCTTGGGCGAAGAATAGCGGGGTGGCAGTCGATGTGGCATAAACACCCACCGACAACCTAGGTACGTCAACGCCCTCGGAAACCATGCGCACAGCAACCATCCAGCGCGAAGTACCATTCGCAAAATCGTGGATGCGATCCGACGCGCCGTCATCGTCGGATAAAACCACCGTTGGCTCCTCGCCCGAAACTTGCGCAAGAAGTTCGGCATAGGCGCGTGCGGCCTTGTGGTCGGTTGCAATGACGAGCCCGCCCGCGTCTGGAATGCCTTCGCGCACAACAGTCAACCGGTCATCGGCGGCCGCTAACACAGCTTTAATCCAATCACCATTGGGATCGAGTGCAGTACGCCAAGCTTGAGCCTCCATGTCCTTAGTCATCGGCTCACCGAGCGTTGCGCTCATAATCTGCCCGTGTTTAGTCTGCCAGCTCATCTCGCCCGTGTACGACATGAACATGACGGGCCGGACCACACCATCCTTGAGTGCCTGACCGTATCCGTAGGAGTAATCCGCGCGCGAACGTGGCACCGCATCGTCATCCGGCTCGTATTCAACGAATGGGATTGCAGCAGAATCTGACCGAAAAGGGGTGCCGGTAAGTGAAAGTCGCTGTTGAGCAGGTTCGAATGCGATTCGGATGCCGTCACCCCAGCTCAAGGCGTCGCCGCCATGGTGGATTTCGTCGAGAATCACCAGAGTTGAATGCGCTGAGGTGCGATGCCTGTGCATCATCGGCGCCCGAGCCACTTGCGCATAAGTCAGGCAGACACCATTAAAAGACGCCCCAAGGCCCGCATGAGCATTCGTAAAGTCCGGGTCTAACTTCAGACCCACGCGTGCCGCCGCTTCCGCCCACTGGTATTTCAAATGTTCAGTTGGGCAGACAACCGTTACCTCCGCAACGATCTTGCGTGCCATCAGTTCGGTCGCGACCCGCAGCGCGAACGTCGTCTTTCCAGCCCCTGGCGTCGCAACCGCAAGAAAATCACGCGGAATCGATGTCAGATATTGTTCTAGCGCCGCGGCCTGCCATGCGCGTAACGTGCCCGCTGTTCCCCACGCTGCGCGCTGGGGATATACCGGTAGAAGATTTTGAGCGGCTGAAACGGAAACTGACTGCGGGGTTTGCGCACGCCCCGTCATTGGCTACCGCCGCTCGGAGGCTTTCCACCGCCGGGAGGATTGGGGCCAAAAGGCCATGAATTTTCGCCTGACCCCATATTTTGATAGATCGCTTTACACGTGGGGCAAATGGGGTATTTATCTGGATTACGCACCGGCGTCCAAATCTTTCCACACAGCGCGACGACGGGGCCACCCTCGACAGCCGACTGCGTAATACGATCTTTTCGCACGTAGTGTGCATACCGATCCTCATCACCCGGTTCGCGGCTCTCCTTGGTGCGCTCTAGGGTGGCCGTCGTCGAATCCGGCTGGAGGGAGGGAGCCTCGGGTTGGCCCGGCGCTAGTGGCTCTGAATGAGGATCTGTAGACATGATCCCAGTCTAGATCCGCCCGCTTTCAATTTCGAAAAGTCGCAGGTGGATCTTGCCACAGCGTCAACAAATGAATGAGCGCCCGGTGAACCGAGCGCTCATCAAGACCTGTGTGCATGACTATTTGTTAGCAACAGCCTTCTTCAGGGTGGAACCGGCCGAGATCTTCACGCCGTAGCCAGCGGGAATCTGAATCTCTTCACCGGTGCGTGGGTTACGGCCCTTGCGCGCCGCCCGCTCAGTACGCTCAACGGACATAAGACCCGTAATCTTGACAGCCTCACCCTTGGAAAGCGAGTCAACTAGAACGTTCTGGAGTGCGGAAATCGCCTTGTCGGCGTCGGTCTTGGTCAGACCGGATTCTTCAGCAATCTTTGCAATGAGCTCAGTGCGATTGAGGGACATGTATCTACCTCTCAGTATGTTGTCAGAAACTCGGCTCGATTTTGAGCCGCTAGATAGAAACTTAGCCGAAATCTAGGCTCCAACACCAACTTATCTCAGCATTTCGCCAATATTTGTGCAAGATTTCTCTCAAAGGGAATACCTTGCGTCCCACTATTCACACATGTCACAAATGAACCTGAGTTCTTAGATTGCGAGAATCACGTAAGTAAGCAAAATCTTCGCGATCATAGCCAGCGCGAATACGGATGCATAGCCTGATTCGATACGCTCATCCTGCTCTTTGGATTGGGCAAAGGAAAGGATGGCTGGCTGGCCAAGGGCGCCCGCCATCGTCCCTGCGGTGCGCTGAGCACTGACCTTCAACACCCTGCCACACATGGATACCGTCACGAGAACAACCACCGCGATCAGCGCGCCCAACGCGAGAGCCTTCAATCCCGTAACGGAAAACGCCGTCTCAGCAAATGCTGGTCCAGATGCAATTCCAACGGAGGCCAAGAAAAGTAGCAGGCCCAACTGCCGGATCGTTTCGTTTGCCGCAAGCGGCAATTGCCACACGAGCGGACCGGTGCGATACAGGTAGCCAAGAATCATGCCAACTATTAAAGGCCCAGCCGCCGAGCCTAGGCTGAATGTTCCGCCACCGGGCATTCCAACCTCGACCATCCCGAGCAACAAACCCAAGACCATGCCCAGGCCGAGCGCAACGGCGTCGACCTGGGAAACTTTGCGTTCCGAATTACCGAAGAAACTTTCCAAATTTTCGTATTCCGCACGTGGAAAGGCGACCATGACACGATCCCCGATCTCCAAGTGTTCGAAGTCGGATGCGAGCAACTCAAAGTCTCCCCGATGGATACGTGTGACGACGGCACCAAACCGGCTAGGCAGGTTCAACTCGGCGACAGTCATCCCGGCAAGTTCCTTCTCGGAAACGGTGAATGAACGAAAATCTACTCGTGAGCGGTCATCTGCTAGGTGTTCGGGGCGCACATACCCGATCGCTTCTACTGCCTCGACAACAGCGCTTTCCATCCCAACGATGACTATCTGATCTCCCTTTTGAAGTTCCTCTCCCGGGCTAATCACCCTCGTTTTGCCATCGCGGTACAGGTAAGAAACGCGGATGTCCTGCGCTTGCCAACCTGGAATTTGGCGGAGTGGTATTTCTTTTTCGGCCACGGCCGTCACCGCGGTTAGGCTCTGCCCGGCGTATGAAGGAGTGTCATTCAATTCTGGCCACTTGCGCGATACGACCATAGAAACCAGAACGATTCCCATGAAAACTCCCATGGGGTAGCCCAGCGAATAGCCCACACCCGGTTCGGCCGTACCCGTGACTGCCGTTGCCGCCGCGAGCGCCGGCGTATTCGTGAGTGATCCGGCGAACACACCTGCCGATAGCTCTATGGACAAACCGAGGAGCGGACCAGCTAGTGCGGCCACAATCGCGCCAAGAGCAATTGCTCCCACCGCAGCCAGCATAAGTTTGTAATACCGCTTGAGATCGCGAAAAAAGGTTTGGCCAGCAGAAAGTCCGACCATATAAACAAACAGCGCAAGCCCGAGGTTTTGCACGAGCCCCATACTCCCGCCAAGCTCGGGGGCTAAATTACCGATAAATAATCCGACGAACAACGCCCCGGCAGCCCCGAACTTCAGCTTGCCAAACGGGATAATTCCAAGCACGCCACCGAGTGCGACGACGAGGAAGAGAGTCATTAACGGTGAAGATATGAGCAATTCTGCCACGAGCAACCTTTCACGAAATGTGCCACGAGATTCTATCGAGCTTGCTACCAAGAAAGTAGCATCCCCATCACACTTGGAACGTTTCTGGCCGGAAAATTCACGCTCAGATGAGAAACGCGAGCGCATGCACGATCACGTATACCATGGTCGTCAAGTTGGGAAACACTCAGATTGAGGAGAATCATGGGCTTTTTCAAAAAATTGGTAGGTACGGGTTTAGCTACTGCGGCAACGGCTGCCGTTGGAACATTCGCCACCGATCCATCGACTCCCTGGTATAAGACGCGCAAGAAGCCGCAGTGGCAACCGCCGGAAGAGGTCTTCCCCATCGCCTGGACCGGCCTGTACGTACTCATTGCAGGGTCTTCGGCGCGGGTTTTAGCAAAGCTGGATGAGCAGCAGAGCCGCGCATTAACCAAGTCCAAGCAAGAAGAGGTTGAAGCCGAGCGCACAAGCTTCAAACGCAGCCTTGGCATTAACCTTGCGCTTAATGCCGGATGGTCGATTCTATTCTGGCAAGGTAAGAACCTTAAACTCGCCACGGTAGAAGCTGTGGCACTTGCAGCCTCTTCGGCAGGTCTAATGGCGCGTTCTGGAAAGGTGTCAACAGGTGCTGGAATTGCACTGGTTCCATATGCGGCATGGACGGCCTTCGCCGCTGCACTTGCGGGCAAGATCGCACAACTCAACGATTAACACCCTTGCTGGCTGCTCAGTATTGCAGTCGCTCTTATGGCAATTCCTGCCCACATGAGAGCCCACAGAATCGAGGCGAAGGTGCCGATGATGAAGAGTTCGCCCACCCGTGCACTGCTATCGTTTTTCAGCTCCGGATATCTTCCAAGCCCCTTGACTGCGAGCACAAATGCTATGCCTGCCGGAAATCCCGTGACGACGCAGATATAGGTGGCTAGACGCTCAAGAATCCCAATCCACCGCCCTCCCGGCAATGCCTTTTGCGCGGACAGCAATGTTAAGCGCCGTTCTCCCTTGGGCTGATCGATGCGCTGCAAGAATGAGCGTATGAGCTTATTTCCAGACACGGCACCCAATCCCGAAAGCACGTACACGGCGATAGTTGCAAGAATCACAGCAACTCCTTAAGGAAATATTTTCATTATTGACAAATTCAGGTAATATCTAAATATGTCGGCGATGAAGGAAGAAAGTACATATGTGGCTGTTATTGGAGATCTAGTTGCGTCGCGTGGCTCCGCACGGAAATCCTCTCACAGCACTCTGATGGAAGCACTGAAATACCTGCCCATGGGAATCAGCCCGATCGCGCCCACCGTGGGCGACGAGGTACAGGGCGTATTCGGCAGGCTTGCTGAAGCTATCAAGGCAACACATCTTCTCCGTCTACGTATGCTCTCACACGGTTCCGACATCCGATTCGGAATCGGCCTCGGTGACATCGAAGAGATCGGGGACGGCATCCAGGATGGCTCAGCTTGGTGGGATGCGCGGGCGGCACTGGAAGACGTTCAGCAGCTGTACCAAACTTCTGGATGGTCGGGAGTCCGCACTGGAGTCAACCACGACGATCCTCGACTCGCGCCTTCCTTGCAACTCATCGACGTGTCCGTATCCGAGCTCAAGCCCTCCGTCGTTCGAACTTTACTTGGTCTGCTGACCGGTGAGTCGAATCAGGAAACGGCCATTGCTGTGGGCATTAGCCCATCCGCAAATTCTCAACGTGTTCAAACCAACCAACTTCGCCCCCTTGCAGCGGCAATGGTCTCACACTGGCCACACAGCTCCTAAGCGCGCCACCACGTGTCATTGAGCGCGACGGGCGTGGTGCGCTTGTGCCGTCCGCGCACCCACTTTTGTTCGATGTTAGCTGCCGCAGTCTCAGAAATCTTTTTGCCTTCGAGGTAGTCGTCAATTTCGTCGTATGTGACGCCGAGTTCATCCCCATCGGTTCTCAGTGGCTGACCATCAAGAAGATCGGCAGTCGGAACCTTCTGCCAAAGCGGATCCGGCGCGCCAAGGAACTGCAAAATAGATTTGATTTGGCGCTTGTTTAGGCCCGAAAGTGGTAGGACATCTGCCGCGCCGTCACCAAATTTAGTGAAATATCCGGTGACGTTTTCGGCTCCGTGATCAGATCCAAGCACGAGCAGATTGTTATCCCCAGCTATCGCATATTGCGCGATCATTCGCAGGCGCGCCTTGACGTTTCCCTTGTTGTAATCTGTGAGCCCCTCGCCCATCGCTTCGGCATATGACTCAGCAAGCGCATCGGTCGCTTCCGCAATGTTCATCGTGACTTCCCTTTGCGCGCCCACCCACTCCAGCGCCGCAGCGGCGTCCGCCTCGTCAGCCTGTAGCCCGTACGGCAAACGAACTGCGATAAAAGTTGCCTCATGGCCTTCCAGCTGGAGCCTGTCAACAGCCATCTGCGCGAGCCTTCCGCCCAGCGTCGAGTCCGCTCCTCCAGAAATACCTAAAACGAAACCCCTCGTATGGGTGGCGAGCATATAGTCGTAAAGGAACTGGACGCGCCGTTCCACCTCATGCGCAGGATCAATTTCCGGCTTGACGCCCGTGGACTCAATTACCTCTTGTTGGAATCGATGGTGGTACATGGCTCAATCCTATTGGTAAGCCTGCTGACTATGCCACGTTAAAACCTTGAGCCTTAATGTGCGGGATCGGGCTACGTTTATCTGCGTTCTCAATAAACTTGCGCGCAATCTGTGTAGTGAACTGGTCAACGCGCCGGTTTGCATCACGCAGATCGTAGTAGGTGTGCATTTCCTCGTCGTAGTCTGACAGCGCATCTGTCCACGATTCCGGCTCCTGATAGACATCGGTGTGAATACGGAAAGCCTTATCCATGCGCGGTTTGAGCTGCGGCTCCTGATTCGGATATCCCAGGATCACGCCGAGGACGGGGAATGTGTACTGTGGAAGTTCAAGCAGCTCAATCGCCGCGGAATAATCATTGAGCACCGAGCCAAGATGAGTAACGCCCAAGCCCAAAGACTCCGCGGCAACTGAAAGATTTTGGATCATCAGCACGGTGTCGGTAAAAGCTTCGCGGAACACAACCATGTTGGCAGCGCCTTCGGTGGGTTCGCCTTTTTCCTCCAAAATGCGGATCCCACGGCGGGCATCTAGCACTCCAATCAAGAGTTCCGGGGCGCGAGCAATATATTCTTGGCCGCCGATGCGCGCAAACGCATCGCGCTTGGCCTGATCTTTAACTCGGATCAGCACAGACTGCTGAAAACCTCTCGATGTGGACGTTCGGATAGCCACGTCGAACAGAGTCTGCATCGTCTCTTCGGGAATGGGGGCATCAGTAAATTCACGGATCGTGCGATGTGCGAGCTGTGTGCGGATAGTTTCGTTCATAGCCCTACCATAGCCCGGTGGCCGGTTAGACGGCGAGAAAGCCGCAATACGCGAACCGCGACTACGGAACCTTATACGTCCATTCGTCATTGGTGAACTTTGATGCCACCAATTCTTCAGCCTGCCGAAGCTCATCTTCAGTGAAGTCCGAATCGCGCGTATCGTAGCGCTCCCTAAAGGTATCCAAGAACGATTCGATGATATCCTGACGCGCCATGCCCGTTTGCGAGCGCATCGGATCCACGCGCTTATTGGCGGATTTCGTGCCTTTATCTGAGAGCTTTTCGCGCCCTATGCGTAGCACGTCAAGCATCTTATCGGCGTCGATGTCGTAGCTCATCGTCACGTGGTGGACCATCGATCCGTCCGCGAAGCGCTTTTGTGCAGCTCCACCGATCTTGCCCTTATCCGAGGCAATATCGTTCAGCGGTACGTAGGTAGCATTGACCCCAACCTTCTTGAGTGCAGCAATCACCCATTCATCAAGGTACGCATAGGACTGTTCGAAACTGAGGCCCTCCACTAGAGCTGTCGGCACGATCAACGAGTACGTGATGCAGTTGCCGGCTTCCATGAACATTGCACCGCCGCCTGTCACTCTGCGTACCACCCGCATTCCGTGCCGCTCGAGTGCCTCTTGGTCGATTTCGTTTTTATAAGACTGAAATGATCCGATGACGACGAGCGGATCGTCCCACTCCCAGATAATAAGCGCGGCTTCCCGCTCCCCTTTTCCTACGGAAGCGGGTAACACCTGATCGAGTGCGACATGCATCGCCGGATTCATCGGCGAGTGATGGATGATGTCGAACGTGAGGTCGTGCCACGCCACCGCTTTACCAAGGGCGCGCCGAACCGCGATGCCAACCACTTCGGGGGTGAAACCAATCAGTTCGGCCTTACCCGCAGCAATCTCGATTGCCTTGGCCATATCTGCCACCGACGAGTCAGCGGGCATGCCTTCGAGCGCCGCATTTAGATCGTCGATTACCGTATCTGGCTCGAGGAAGAAGTCTCCCGAAATCGACGCATTGGCCAATTTGCCGTCTTCTACATCAACATCGACGGCTACAAGCTTGCCGCCAGTTACTTTGTATTCTCCGCGCATGAAAGCATTCTACCGCTCGCGAGGGCGGGCTGGGCCTGATGACTATTTTCTGGCCCATCCCGCCCCTCAACACCCAGCTGAAACTCATCCGAGAACGACGTTCGCCCACGCGGCGTGCAAGGACTCCTGATCGGAAGGCTGGAACAGGCCGGCAAGCACGTCACGGTACAAACGGCTGAGCTCGTTGCTATTCGAGTATGAGCCGCCACCGCACGAACGGATGGCCTCCTGAACCGCATGGAAAGACGCTTCGGAAGCCGCGTTCTTCGCTGCCGACAGCTGCGGATACCAAAGGGCGCCGCGATCGACTTTCGCATCGAGATCGCGGGCAATCAGGGTCACCTCTGCCTGCGCCGAGTTCATCCGGATAGCAGCATCGGCCAAACGCCACCGAATGGCTGGATCGTTGGCATAGACGTCGTCGTTGAGCACCGAACGGCGCTTTTTCACATACTCGGCAGCCACTTCAATCGCTCGCAAGCCGATCCCGAGATAGGTTGCGGCGAGGAAGGTTTCAAACCACGCGAAGATTCCAAAGACGACCGGCTCCATGGACGGTCCAGGTGCCACTTTCTGAAGTAACTGCTCGGGTCGGGCGTAAGCGCCGTTAAGCATTGTCGAATGAGATTGCGTGCCCCGCATACCGACGACGTCCCAGTCGTCTTTAATTTCAATCTTGTCGAGGTCACGGTCAAGAAGCGCGAAGACGGAGGTGCCGCCGTCTTCCTCGGAATGGCCATACACCATGAGCTTCGTCCACACGGGCGCGAGTGATGTAAAGACCTTCAAACCCGTGAACGAATAGCCGCCGTCGCTCTCCTGCTTGGCTTTCGTGATCGAGCCGAACAGTACGCGGTCATTGCCCGGTTCGGAGATGCCGAAGGCATAGAGTTCACCGTTTGCCGCGCCCTCGAGGATCTGCTTGCCTGATTCAACGCCACAATCTACAAGATGACGGCCAAGCCCGACGATAATGTGGTGCATGTTAATGCCTAGTGCCGTGGCCGGGGAAGCTTTGGCCAGCAACATCTGATTCTCGCAGATCTCTTCGCTGCTTAGTCCAAGACCACCGTATTCTTCGGGAACGAACGCTTTGAAATAACCGGCATTTTTAAGATCCTCGAAATCTTCGTGCGGAAACGAGTTCTCTCGGTCGACTTCCGCGGCTCGCGATGCAATCGTGCCGAGCAGTTCTTCAGATAGAAACGCCACTGTACCTTCCTCATAAACGCCGTTGTTGGCCGCACTCTGTGCACGGCATGGAGTAATTTTACACCAACGAAACGTGCGCTAAAGATGGCCAGGTTGGCAAAGAATCTTATCCACTGGAAACCCGTCACCAAACGTCAGATAAACACTTGTGGAAGCGTTCATTAAATTGTGCTTGTTAGCTTGCTGCAAGTTTTTTGCATATATGCTGAAGGCCTGAGCTTCCGAGGCATTGTCAACAAGCACCGCCAGAATCTCAGCGATGCCGATCTTGCTATCGCCAACGAGATCCTTTCCCGCCCGGCAGAGGCACCCCTTTGGCGCGGCGAAGAAGTCGCTAAGCGCGTCAACCTACATCCCGCAGCAGCAACGCGGTGTGCACACGCACTCGGATTCAAGGGCTACATCGAACTTCCCGCGGAACTTTAGCAGGAACTCAATAACGATTTTGCGGGAGCGGGTGATCGTTTCCGCCAGCTCCTCGATGAATCAGCCGATTCGACGATTCTCGCAACCATGATCAAAGTTGAGCTCGAAGCCATGTCCGCGATGCCAAAATTCGTAGCTCAGTCGGCAGCTCGATCAAGCTGCCGACATCCTCGGCTCAACCCGGAAAATCTATCTATTCGCAGCCGGGCACGCCACCGCTCTCGTGAGCATGGCTACCCGCCGTTTGCACCGTTTCGGCTACACCGGCGTCGTCCTTCAAGGAAGCGCGCGACATTGCTGAATCACTGCAGTCAATGCGCGAGGACGACGTCT
Organism: Trueperella bonasi; assembly: GCF_030811535.1. Lineage (GTDB taxonomy): Bacteria > Actinomycetota > Actinomycetes > Actinomycetales > Actinomycetaceae > Trueperella > Trueperella bonasi. Next base: position 330,933 of record NZ_JAUSQX010000001.1, read on the forward strand.
TGCTCGCCTTCGCCTTTCGCCAACCACCCTCAAATCTCGAACTCGTCCTGAAAATAAGCTCCCACCTCGGAGCGAAATCAATTGTGATCACGGACAAACTCACACCCTAGAAAACGCTCCCGACATGATTATTTCGGTGCCACGGCACCAAGCGGGCACCGTATCAGCGTGGTTTCCGAGACGAACACACAGTTGCGAACAGGTGATCAGCTAAGGGTGTATGCGCCTGCTGAACCGGACACGCTGTTTGACGATGAAAACCACGCGGATAACGAGAAAGTGCAGTAAAGAACGGCACAAGGTAAAGAAATATGGAAATTGTTTTTGTTCGACATGGCGCAACCGAATGGAATTTGCGGCACCGTTTGCAAGGTGGCACGGATCGCGCTCTTTCGGAAACCGGCGAGAATCAGGCGCTCGCTTTACGGAAGGCAATTGCTTTTTGGCCCCGCAGCTTTGTTTCACTTCGGAGCTTTTGCGAGCCGGAAAAACTGCGCACGTGCTTGGTTATGAGATCCCGATATACCTTTGTTTGTTCAATGAAATGAATGTGGGTGAATGGGAAGGCCTGACGTTGGGTGAAATTCACGAGCTGTGGAGCTTGGACGATGATCAAGCTTGGCGTCGCGGTGATTTCGTTCCACCCAAAGCCGAGACTTTCGCAATGAATATGCCAAGCAACTCGACCCGATGTTCAATGAGGCTTTTCACTTGCATCAGATGGTGCCAGCCGGCAAATTCCTCAACGACTTCATTCAGGTCAACGTGTTGGCTGTTCTCAATTCTGCGACGTGGATCAGGCTGGCAGTTCGCAAAGGCAGGCCCGTGGGAATCATTGCCGCGATGGTAGAAGGCCAGAAAAAACATGCGAACGCCAAGAATTATCGGGGTGCTTTGGCGCGAACCGGGGCTCGCTTCCTCTTCTACGATTACAAAGGTCTCGAGCGGGCCGCGGAAAATAGCTTCACTTTGAAAAATGGGGCGCAGGCCACGCCGGTAACTGGGTTTGTCTACGTCGGTGAAACTATAAGGAAATGACTCTCAGAGTTCAGCCACACAGAGTGTTCTCGCAAACACACCTCAAGCTATTGACTTTCGCTAGATTTCTATCGATAATCGATATATGCCAACATCGCTATATCGAATAACTCTGGCCACCCTCGGCCTATTTATCCTCGGCCTCTTATTTGGCCAAATTCTCGTGCCCATATCCGCCAAACAAATAGCCTTCGACTTTCCGGAAGTCTCACATCTGGTGGATCCGTACTCCGTTCTGGGCGTCTTGACACTCCTGTGTTTTCAGATCGCGTTTGTTCTCATTGGGATTCTCCTTCGGCATAGCAAACACGAAAGATTCTTCAGTGACTCCTCACGTAAGGTAATCAAGGCTATTGCGAGCGCTGCGACCCTTGGTTGTCTGATCCCGGTAGCCACCGCGATTCACCTATTCGCAACGATCCATGCCGGTGGCCCCGCCGTCATGCTCGGAGCTTTGGCGTCAGCAACTGGGGCGATCGGATTGTTTTGTTTGGGCGCCATCGCTGTGCGCGCTTTTGACCATCTGCGCGCTGAGCATGATGAACTGGAGGCGGTGATTTGATCAAGGTCAACATCAACACGTTGCTCGCCGAACGGGGCCTGAGCGTAGGAGACTTCGCAGCCGCCGTTGACCTCTCCCCAGCCAACGTCGCCGTTCTCAAAAATGGGCGCGCTAAAGCGATACGGTTTTCAACATTGGAACGAATCTGCAGGGTACTCGAGTGTTCAGTGGGCGAGATACTGGAGTTCGTCGACGACGAACCCGACTCGCTTAGCGAAACCGCCGATCTCTTACGCTCGCCCCGCAACGCTAGGAGGTTGTTCGACGCCATTGAGCGCCTTGAAACCGGTGGAAGTGAACACGATTTGATCGATGACGAAGAATAGCCATCATGCGCTATATCTGGGATGAGAGCGCGTGGGAAGACTACCTTTGGTGGCAGAGGCGATCCTCATCGCAGCGTGCCGGTACCACTATTAGGGCGTAACTCGTATCAAGGTTTTCACCGAGCAGGGCAAGTTCACTGAGGGAGCGCCGCTTTTCAACAGAGCGCATTCTGGCTAAAATTTTTCCGTTAAAAGTCTGCATTCAGAAAGTACGCCATGGAAACACGAACGCAAATTTCGCCCAAAATTCAGTTACTGGGATCGATTGCAATTTACGCAATCTTCGTTGTGGTCACACTGATTCTCAAACCTGCGGACGATGCCCCTGCCACGAGGCACTTCATAGCGGCAGCTGGAGGCTTCGTTCTGGGGGCCGCCCTTGCATATTGCTCCTGGCAACTAGGAAACGGTTTCCTAAGAAACACAAAAATCAAGGTTGGTGGGCTGAAACCTGCGGGCAAGATCGCTCAAACTATTTTGTTCGCCCTGCTCCTACTGCTCCTCATCATTATCGCAGCACGGAATCTGCCCGCAGTATTCTCCGCAGCACCACTTGTGGCGGCCAATACTGCCCTGTTTGCATCCACCGCCGCACTATTTGAAGAGACTCTGGTAAGAGGCCTGATGCTATGCGCGTTCCTACAGCTTTGGGCACGTTCAAAGAATCGAATCCTGCTGGCAGCTCTGGCCTCATCGATTCTATTCGGACTCATGCACCTGGCGAATCTAGCTTTCGCGCCACCTACCGCCGTCGTTCAACAGGTGTTTTACGCGGCGGTTTTCGGACTCGTCTTCTCTGCCCTATACGTGCGAACACAGAAGCTCATCTTTCCAATAGCCGCACATTTCCTCGTCGATTTCCAGCCGGCTATTTCTTCAGGCATCTCGCCCTCGCAAGCACAATGGTGGCAAACTCTCATCGCGTTCGTGCCGATTGCCCTCGCCGCGCTAATCACGCTATGGCACTACGACCAATCTGACTAATACATTTTCGGCTACTCAGTATCCGTTTTATCAGTCAGAAAATAACCGAAAATGTTCGCAGGCCGCACTCGAGTGTACGCCTCCCAGATAGACTCGCTTTATCAAAGCGCACGCTTACAGCCACTGTACCTAGGAGACGTTTATGACAACCCGCCGCGACGCCGTCACACTCCGCTTTCTAGCCGCCCCCACCGATGTGAATACTCACGGCTATGTCGATGGCGGAAAAATCCTGGAATGGATCGATAAGGCTGGTTACGCCTGCGCCGCGGCGTGGTCAGGAAAATACGCAGTCACCGGCTACGTTGGAAACATCAGGTTTTCTTCGATTATTGCGGCCGGCGATATGGTCGAGGTCGAGGCCAGAGTAGTTTACACAGGCCGCACCTCCCTGCAGGTTGTGTGTACCGTTTCGTCATACAGCCCGCAAAAACCGGAGCCAATCTTAAACACCCAGTGTCTATTGGCATTCGTGGCCATGGATTCCAGCGGTAAGCCAACCCCCGTGCCGACATTCGAACCCTACGATGAATGGAGCCGTACCGAGCACGAACGTTCACTCACATTGAGCGAAGTGCGTAGGGAAATTGAAGAAGCAATGGTCGACCAGGTTTACAGCGATGCCACGGAAGCTTGCCGGGAAACACTACGTTTTCTCGCTGAACCAACCGACGTGAACTGGGGCGGCAAAGTACACGGTGGTTACGTCATGCACTGGATTATGACGGCCGGCCAACTGGTCGCCGAACGCTGGTGCCACGGGCGCGCTGAAGCGACCTACGCTGGCGGTTTCCGTTTCTACCGTCCGATGATGATTGGCGATCTAGTGGAGGTTGACGCCCGGCTGATCTACACCGAAGGCAATGAGATGCACGTGTCGGTCTGGGTCCGGTCTGGGGATCCGCGCGGCACCGAGTTACGAACGACGACGCATTGCATCGTGGTCTTTTCGGCCCGAAACGACGCCGGCGACGACGTCTCTGTACGCCCCTGGGTACCGCGCCTGCCGGAGGACCGAGCACTTGAGCGCCACGCCGTCGACCTCATCGAAATCCGAAAGAAGCTATTGCGCAGTGAACCCAACGAAGCGAACGCCGAGTCCTTAAAACAACCCGATAACGAACGTCAGCAAGAAGCTGATCCCAAGACCAATTAGCAGACACGGACGCTGCCACTTATTAGCTTCACGCTGATTAGACCCGGGCACTACGCCAACAACGACCGGCAGAGCGGTCAATGCTCCACCAGACAGGAAAAGTTGCATAATTGCCGCGCCTGAAATGGCCGCGAATGACGTGGCAACCGGGTCGGCCCCCAAACCCAGTACGAGCGTGGTAAACGGCAAAATGATCGGCGCTGAAGCGGAGAAGGATTGCGTGACTGTTCCTGCGATAGCCGAAATGATGAAGAGGATTTGCACGGGAGCGAATTCGAGGACGGGCGCCATCCACTCCCCTAAGGTGTCGATGAGGCCCACGCGCGAGACCACCGTCGATAGGAACATCAAACTGATAACAGCGACGACGGGGATCGCAATCATCTTGACACCCTCAACCATCGCGGATTCGCCCTGCGCAGGGTTGGTTCGCGTCATGATCAAGACGACGATGCTCGACACCATTCCCACAAGGAAAACCGGAAAGCCGGCGAAGAAAAGCACAACCAGTAAGAGGAACGGAAAGACTGCCACAGCGAATGACGGGTGGCCCTCAGGCAGCTTATCCATCTCGGACAGTTCACCTGTTTCGCGTCCCTTCTTCAGATCAATGCCCGCTTTGAGCATGTCCTTCTTACCCTTGAAATAGGCAGCAATAAAAATACCAATTCCGCCAAGAAATCCCCACACGTTAATGATTCCGAATTTGACACCGGTAAGGCCGAGCACGGCGAGGAAAGTGGGGTGAGTAAAACCGGCCTGATTCGCAATTGTGTTAGCCATCGAGATCGTGCCCGCTGTTGCGTTTGGTGATAGGCCAAGGCGAGTGGCAGCGGGACCTGCGACTGTCGCCATCACAACTGGCTGCGTAAAAGAGGTAACAGCACCGAGAAGCGCAGCAGCAAGGCCGGCTGCTGTAGCGACCCCGGGTGCCCCACCCTTATCCCTGCCAATATCGATCAGCCGAGCGACGATGACATCAAGGTAACCTACATGCTGGAGGATGCCGATAAACATCAGCACTCCGGCCATATCGAGAATCACCGGATTGAGCGCAATGCGCAACAATTCGGTGACGGTTCCTTCGTCGGTTCCCATCAGTGAATATCCGGCGACGACGGCGGCTATAGCCGCTCCCATTGCCGCCGTGATATACAGGGGCACCCTGCCGGAAATCATCAACAACAGGGTGATAACGAGAATAATTTGAGCTGCAACCATCACGAGATTCGTTCCTTACTCGATACCGCGAGGAAGCACCTCGACGTCGTAGGCGGCCTCAATGGTCCGGCCGAGTACGCCATCCGTCATCGTCAGTTCGTAGCGGTCGGCGTAAATAAAACTGTCTGGTATCGTGCCCCAACAGCCAGAGAAGAAGATGGTGCCGTCTTTATCAAGTCCGCGTTCAGCCAGCACTTCCATCCACTCCTCGATTCCTAAAAGGTCGGCCATGGTGCCTTCCATGTACAGCGTTTTTTCGCCGTCCTTGATGACCTCGCAACGCACCTTGATATCACCGAAGTGGTTTTTCACCTCGTCGTAATCCCACACTTCTGTAGCCATGAAGTCCGGGCAAATTTGCTTCGCTTTGGGTACGTTGTCGGCCTCGAGTTCGCGATCAGAGTGATCCGATCCAATAGTGAGGTATTTCTTTCCCCCATGAAAGATGATGACGTATTCCATCTCTCCTGAAGTCTGATCGTTAACCACTTGAATGTGAGAGTTGGTCGTCGCGGTGTAATTGGCCACCGGGTACAAGGTTGGGGTTGTTGATGGCGCGGGAACACCAAGTTCGGCGAGCTCTTCGATGTGAGCGCGCACGCTCGCTTGGTCACGGCCTGCATAGCCGGCGTTCACGACGTTCTTTACTTCGACGGTTATCGGATCTTGTCCAACGACAGATAGGTTCAGGGTATGCATGATTTCCTCTCACGTACGGGCGGGTGGGTGCGCTGATTTTGCGCGCGTTTTATAGATTGGGTGACGAGTTTTGGGTTGAAAGAGTGGTAAGCACGGGAACACGAGCTCGAACGTCATCGACCTTGGCGATGTCGATGTCAGCGATTAAAAGGTCAGGCGCTGAATCTAGCCGAGATCGAACGACGCCAAGAGGGTCGATGATTGCACTGCGACCGACTCCCAACGGAGCAGCACCCTGCGGAGGTTGCCATGCCTGATCGCAAGCTACAAGCCAAGCTTGGGCATCCATGGCACGAGAACGAATTAGCAGATCCCACTGCTCGGCCTTGCCGGGGCCTTCTGCCCATGCCGCGGGCAGACACACCAGCTGTGCGCCGGCTAATCCAAGAGCATGGAACTGGTCCGCGAACCGAACGTCGTAGCAGGTCGCAAAGCCGACCTTGACGCCGTCGATATCGATGACGACGAGCTCGTCTCCTGGTTTTACCGTGTCGGATTCACGGTTGCCAAAGGCGTCGTACAAATGGATCTTCCGGTACCGTGCTTCGACGTCCTCGCCCCCAACACGACCTGTAATCAGGAGCGTATTGTAAGAGCGCCCGTCACCACTTGGCTCGAAAGTTCCGACCACGGAGACGACTCCAGCCTCCCGGCTCAGTTGGCGAATGCGCTCAGCAAACGGGCCATCGAGCGCCTCATGGGATTCAGCAACCGGTTTGGCAAAACTGGCGATCGTGGCCTCGGGGAAAACGACGATGCGCGCCCCCGCCTCCGCAGCTTGGTGAATGTACTTCTCAACAACCTGGAGGTTTTCTTGCCAATCGGTTGACGACGACATCTGGGCCGCAGCTACTGTCATAGTCTTTTTCGATACCACCATGTACCTCGTTTCTTGATGGCGATCACATCCGAACTGCGGTGCGCTCCACCGCATGCGATGACTGGCAATCGCGCCCACTAACTCGGCATAGTTCGATAGGTGCAAACTTGCGAATCCAGTCGAATGCTTCAACACTACCGGATAGTTGAACACCAGTCTCGCGATGAATAACCATTGGAGTGACTGCGCCACACGGCATGCGCGTCATTGGCGAATCGGCGGGCTGGCAGCTGGCGGCTGTTCCGTCAGCGGTTATGAGGTGCCCGTTGGTGAGCGCTGTGGTGGCAGTTGTCACGCCCATGAGTGCTGGCATGCCGCACTCGCGAGTAACGATCTCTACGTGAAAGAGCCGAGCCCCAAGCAAGATGAGGCGGCACTCAAGCTCTGACCATTTCACGTACAGCCGGTTGTGTTACTGGCATTCCCAGCCCCAACGATTTAGCCTCGTTGTAGGCGCAAAACAGTATTGAGGAGTATGAATGACCAATCCGCAGTTAGCAGAAGACTGGCATATTCTCCTTGAAAAGGCTCGAGCTTACTCATCGGCCTAGGTTACGACATAGGCGAGACCGCCTTGGATGAGGCTCCCACCGTGCAAGAGGACAACGAGGGCCAATTTCAGTTGCTTGCAGGCGATGGTGTCGCTGCCGCGCTAGCGGTGCGCTCGTCGTGGGATGACGAAGACGAATACGAGTCGATACGTGAGGAATTCGCCGAGATCGGTATCATCCTGCCTGTAAACTTCGCTGAAGCTGAGGTTTGGCCAGAGATTTCGCCTGATCCTAACGACCTGCATCTGCAGTTCTATAAAGAGGAACGAGCTAGGTAGATGGAGGCCAACCTCCTTCTCAACTCTTCCGCCCCTCCCGCCTTCCTGCCTTCCGCCCTTCCTCCCGCGACACATACATAATTGCGGCGACGCATTATTTGCTAATAAATCTCTGGCGAGAACGAAGCAAGTATCGCGGGAGCGAGGCATTGGCAACAAAACGGGGCGCTCACTTTGATGCAAAGTGAACGCCCCTTGCAGTGGAGATGGGGAGAATTGAACTCCCGTCCGACGATGCAAAACCCAAGACTTCTCCGGGTGCAGTCTGTTAAACGTTATTTTCAGCTCCAGCACTCACACAGACAAGTTGCTGACGAACATAGTTACCTAGTGTCGATCACAGCCCGGCAACATTGCTGCGATTCAGTGGCTTCCTAGATGACGCCAGACATCTCACGCGAAAGCAACGCGAGGCTGACGGACTTTAAAGGCGCTCGCGCTTAAGCAGCGAGGGCGAAGTCAGACTTCTGCTTGTTGGCAGTTATAGTTTGCAGAGAGTCGTTAAAGAGATGACTCTGCCTCCTCTACCCGCTTCCCTTCGGCAGTCACCGCCGTCGAAACCGATCATCCCCGTATAAAGTTGTAAACCAACATCGCCCAAAAGGCATGCAGATAGTATACGACGACGCAGTTCCAGCCTCCATTCGAATAGAGCCGAGGCGCCGCGAATGACTGTTGATAAACGATGGTTTAAACTGCCGTGTTTCTGCGGCCCAGATACATTCCACCGACGATCACAGCTAGCCCTGCCAGTGCATTGGGCACGACGCCCACGCCGCCGGTGTGTGGTAACTGGCCGGTTTTCACGTCTGCCACCTGAATACGGACGACGGGTACGCCACTAGATGTGTCAACGTGGCCCTTGATCAGCGTGCCACCGGTTTCTTTCAACTTGAAATTCACGGTGCCATCAGAACCACGCACCAGGCTGAACGTCACCGGGTGGAGTAACAGCGAGTAGCCATCTGGCGCTTTGGTTTCCACTAGGTGGTAGACCCCGCCGTCGCCTTGTAGCGTGGCCGTATGCTCGTTGCTCCCCTGCCGGTTGGAAAGCACCTTGGCCTGTGTATAGTCGGGATCGCCGTCCTGGTCCGAGGGATAGAGCGTAAACTCTGCACCCGAAAGTGGCAACGCCGTGTTGTCCGAATCCACCTTGGTCACAGACACGGTGACGTCCTGCGGCTGAGGATCCGGATCGTTGCAGTTCACGAACTCAGCTAGGCCAGGTGTAACTGACGGTGGAAGCGCCTCTACTTGTGCCGAGCCGCCCCCTCCGGTCTGCCCGAAGAACGTTCCCCCACCAGACCTTAGATTGCCCGAAACGGCGGAGATTTCCGCCTTAGCGCCGTTTTGATCTTCCGGCGCTAATGAGAAGTTCGATCGGATGATGTACTGATTGTTCGTCCTCGAAGGCAGGTTGAACCTGCGCCGAATTCCTAATCCCGACGTGCTCGGTTCGATCTCTCTAGCGTTGTTTTTCAGCCATTCATCATCTACAGCTAGCGACGCCGGCATCGCCACCGACCGGTCAACTTCGTAAACCCTGAAAGACGGGGAGGCACTTCCATTTGGAAGCGTCACAGTGGCATGAAACGGACGACCCGAGGTTCGATTGGTGCGAACATTCGTTCCGTTAGCAGTGATGTCATTGGCGTTAACATAGGAGATCACTTCGAAATCGCCCGCAAAGCTTGCCTTATTCAAGATAATTCCGGCACTCAGACCGTTATCTTGATTAAAAAGCTTAGGGTAAACGACATACAAGTTCTCCCCTTGGACCTTGTACCCACCAACGCTTACATCGGCGGCGTAGGTGCCCGGTTGCGCAGCAGTGTAGCGATCAAAATTGACCGGGATGTCGACTCCCGTGAGCTTCACGGAATTCGAGCCAAACACCTCGCTTGTAAAGATTACCTTGCCCCGCTTTGAAATATCCTTCGTTACGTGCGAAGGCTCTGTCGATTCTGCGATCACGTAAGCAACCGTCTTACCCTTCGTCTGATCAATAATCGGAACGACAAATTCAGATACGGCGGTTAGTTCCCCAAAAGCGAACACGTCGGATAAATCAATATAGAAGTAGTCTCCCGGGTTGACCGGTTCGTTTATCTCTACATCGAATTTGAGCCTGGCTACCCCTTGGGTGTTCGGACTAACTACCCTAGCGCCGGAAATTTCACTTCCAGGACGGGCCGGGAGGAGAGGGTTCTCATTGCCATGAATCACGGCCAAGTTCTCATTCCCAACGCTCATGCTAGCCTGCCCAGCAGGATTCGTTGTTTTGAATTCACGGTTTACAACGACGCCGCTGCTTCCGCTGCCACCGGTAGCACCGCAGCCACCTGCATCATCGCTAACGCACACGTTGCCCGCCTGGTCTACGTGAACGTATTTTACGTCGGGTGAGGCAGTGTAGCCGGCGGCCGCACCCGTCTGCTTTAGCGTGTATGTGCCCTGGCTCAGGTTCTTGACGCTGCCCTTGCCGTCAATCACGGCAATCTCCACAGATGTGCCGTTGGCAGTGTTGGTGAGCGTGAACGTACCGTTCAACGGCCCGGTCTCTTCGCAACCCTTGCCCAGCGAGATAAAGAGTGAGCCGGGGGTACCGTCGAACTCGAAGCTCGCGCCGGTAGTCGACCCGCTGCCACTTCCCGGATCGGCGCCGGGGTCAGGAGCAGGAGGCTCGGGAGGCGTGGTCGGATCGGCGCCGGGGTCAGGAGCAGGAGGCTCGGGAGGCGTGGTCGGATCGGCGCCGGGGTCAGGAGCAGGAGGCTCAGGCTGGGTCGGCTCCTCGGTTGGATCCGGCGGTACGGGATCAAGCGTTTCGATCGTTACGACGACGGCCATGTCCTTTTCGACGTCCCGTGGCACGGGAGCAGTTTGCCAATGTAGCTTGGCCGTCACCGAGTCGCTCGCATTGACCGAAATAGGCGCGGTCGGCGTCAGGGTCACTGTGTCACCGCTGTGATTTAATGCCAAAGAATTCACATCCAGGTAGGGTGATGTAATATTCCGCGATTGTGCTTGCCCGTTAACCAGTATTTGGTTTAAAGCGTTAGGCGACTTGAGCTTACGATTACCATTGCCAAAAGCTGCGGACTTAACGGTAACTGACGTAATTTTACCAGCCACGTTGGCAGAACCGGTGAACTCCCACTGGAGGCCGGCTCGTTTTAGCGTTAGCCCGCTCAACTGCACTTCTTGGGTGGCCGCTTGCGCCTGGCCAGCAACGGCCATAACTCCGCCGAAGGTGAGCAGAAAAACCACGAACATCGCCCATACGCGCTTCATTGAGATCCTCATGCCAGTTCCTCCTTCCGTGCCTTCCTAGCAATCGCAATTCCGCCGCCGATCAAGGCGATCGATGCGGCTGCCAGCCCTATGACGCTGGCGCCTGTCCATTCGAGTTCACCCGGCGGTTTGGGTGGCGTCGGCGGATTTACCGGCGGCTCACCCGGTGGTGTTTGGGGCTGCGGTTCGTAGTGAATCTTCGCGGTCACGGTGCCGTTGCATTTTCCTGCCACGGGAATCGAGATCAGTACGTCGTCAACGTAGGCCTTTTGGTAGGCCGGATCGACTGGCGCGTCAATCTCCAGAATGTATACGCCTTCGGGCAGCCCGGTGAACACGGCCTGCGCGTTCGCGTCGCTGACCTGCACGTGCGGCTCGCCCACATCCATCGCGCGGGCGCGCTCAACAGCCATCTCTGGGTCGAAGTCGAGGGCTTCAAGCCCGTGTACCCGGCTTACCGACACGGTGAATCCTGCCCCGGTTGGTTCGGGTAACGAGCCTTCCGGCACGTCGTCGTACGGGTTCGGCTGCGGAATCTGAACGGTCAGTTGCGTGTGGTCGCACAGCCGCTGCGCAGAACTATCTACCCAGTCGGTTTCGAACGCACCCGCGAAGGGTGCACCCAGCGCAATCGTGGCCGCCAGCCACCAGCTACCGAGTTTCATTCTTCCTCAACATTCTTTTTCCGCCGTTTACCAAAAACCTCACGAGGAGCACGAGCGTGATCAGTGCTCCTGCCGCGAACAGCCACATCCACCACTGGATCGCCATCCCGGTCTGTTCTATCTCCGCCTCGGCGGCCTCGTCCATCAGGGCGCGTTCGGCGTGTACCAGCAGCCGGTGGGAGTTCACCCCGTACGGCGTACAGGTGACCAAGGTGAGCAGGTCGCGCCCCTTTTCCTTGTATAAGCTTTCGGTTTCTTCGGGCAGCACCACTTCGGTTCCGACGACGACGTAGCTTAGCTTTTCGCCGTACACGTCAATGTAGATGGAGTCGCCTTCTTTGAGGTCTGCCAGGTTGTCGAACAACGTGGCCGTTTGCAGGCCGGTATGTGCCGTGAGCACGGAATGTGTGCCGCTGCCCCCTACCGGCAGGTCGGTTCCGAACAGGTGCCCCACCCCGCGTTCGAGCACGTGCGGGCGGGTTCCGTGGTAGACGGGCAGATCCACGTTGATGGCTGGGATGACGATCCGGGCCATCACGTCGGAAAGATTCAGGTGTTCAAGGTATGCCTTGTAGGGTTCGTTGTCCTCCGAAAGCCTAGCGGTCCACGGGTCAAGGATCGGGCCGATCGTGCGCGTGCGGTTGTATTCGTGAGCCGCTTCGAGGGCGTCGTTGCGCTCCGTGGGGTCGAGCTCTTCAGCGAACTGAGAGTATGCCTCTGCCACTTGGCGTTGCACGCCGTTGTTCCACAGAGTGGAGGCGATGGGGTAGAGCAAGATCGCAATACCGATCAGCACGATCAGCGCTGGCACGCCAGCTTGGCGGAAGGCCGATTTACGCTGAACCTCTTGGATTTGCACTACTCCCATGTCACCTCATCCCCTTGTTGTATTGACTTGGTGTGGTTGCCCCGCCGCATGATGCGCCGGGGCAACCAGCTTTGACCCAGTTAGGCGGTTTCGCGGTTGTTACGCTTTGCCGCGTACAAGCCGCCGCCGATCACGGCCGCGCCGAGCAGACCGAAGATCGCAATACCTGCGCCACCGGTTGCTGGGAGCTTCGTCTTGACCGGGATGTTCACCACATCAACGCCAACTGCAAGGGACTGCACTTCCGTGTTGAGTTCCTGCACGGTTGTCGAAGTGGAGTAGCTGGTGAGCACGCCGTCCGCATCGTACTCGTACTTTGCTTCAGCCGTTGCGATGCCGGTGAGCTGCACCTTTACCGGAATCGGATCGTGGCGGAGTTCGTAGTTATCCGGAGCCTTGGTTTCAACCAAGCAGTAGGACGTTACGTCTTTGTCAGCGCCGTTCTCGGCGTCGTTCACATGCAAACCGTCAATCACGATCTTGCCGTCATTGGCTCCGTCTGCTTCGTCAGTGAAGGTGGAAACGCCGTTCACCGAAATCGGCTGGCCAGTCACGGTTCCCTTACCAGCAGCATCAACGGTACATGAGTACACTTGGAACTCAGCTCCCGCGAGCGGTGCATTAGCTTCGTTGACCTTCGAAATCGTCACCTTGCCCCATGCGGACGTGGTGGTGTTCGTCTTTTCCCAGCCCTCAGGCGTCGGAGGGGTGTCGGTGGGCTTGAGGGTGCCCTCGCCCACACCGGTGTTCTTGTACACGAGCGCTTGGTTAGGCACGACGCCGGAGGCCAGAACCTTCGCGTCGAAGGTCAGCACGGCCTGAGCCGAAGCATTGGCAGCCTTCGCAGCGTTCGCCTTGACCAAGCCATTTGGCAGCAGGATTACGGTGAGCTCGTCCTGGCCGCCCTCGCCGCCGTCCTTGATCCAGACCTTGAAGTCGCCCGTGCCGTCGCCGGTGTCCCGAGTAAGTTCGGTGTCGCCAACAGTCACCTTGACGTCAGCTTCCTTGCCGTTGATGTCCAGCTTCGGATCCACCTTGTCGTAGAAGCCGAAATCGTTGATCGTCTCGCCAGGGCCTGGAGCCGGAAGCGAAGCGGACACGGTAAACGTGATGTCGTCACCCACCTGCTTGTTGGCGTCAACAACAGCCTTCACGTTCTCATCAAGCGAGTTCTTCGGGTATACCCAAACGGCATACTTGTCACCTTCCGTCAGCCACGCATCTTCGTTAGCCGGATCGGTGGTTGGGACGAACACGATCGACGGCGCGGCAGCCCTATAGGTCTTGCCATCCGCAGCCGTGCTGTTGGTTTCTACGAGGAGGTACGCGCCAACGTCAAGATTGTCGAAGTCGATCTGACCCTGAGCGTTGGTCTCCTTCACACCGGCAGGAACCTCGCTGGTCAGATTTTCAACGTCTGCCGCTAGCGTAGCCGCGTCCAGTGCTGCGGCGGCCTTCAGGCCGTCATTGGTCGAAAAGTCAACGCCTTTGATCTTCCGCAGCGTGAACTCGATTCCCTCAAGCGGCGTGGCGCCAGTAACCGTCTGCTGGGTGCCGTCAGCCGACTTCTTCCCAGCCGCGTCATCATACTTGGTCAGGTGGATAACACCCTTCTTGGCGGTGTCTACGATCTGCGCAGGCTTCGCAGTGGCCGTGACCATGCCATCGGCTGCATGGACTACCCCACCCGCAGCAAGCAACGCGGTGCTCGCCACAAGAAGCGCCGCAAACTTCTTCAATTTCCTCATTGTGTCTCCTGTGCGTGCGAAGCCCAAAGGCTTTGCGATACTTAAACATGGGTTAATCGAACCCACACAGCCCAGATTAAACGCTCCCCCCCCCCCCCGCTCGTCAATTTGCCGAAAAAGTCTGAGATTTTCACCGCGAAACTTCCGCTCCAATCACGAGTGCACAACCGGACTATTCCGTACCAAGACGCCGATATCTTGTTCACAGGCAGCAGTTACTAGGGCCGCTAACACGCCGCTTACCGCTAGGATGCTGCCCTGATTTCAACACATATTTCCGCCATCAGGGAGCCAGACAACCACCTAAAAACTATTGCGCAACTTACCGTTTGCGCTACTCACGGTTCGCTATACCTCCAGCTATCTACGTCCCACAGGGCGGCCAGCTCTAATAAGATTCATACTCTGGCTTCAGGCATTTCCTCATACTGAGCGTTGGGCGCAAGGAACACATTTCTAAGCGAGGGGCGCTCTTCGAAATGCAACGTGCGTCGCTCGGCGTGAAGCACAAGGTGGGAGCTCTCGGATCACCCGAGAGCTCCCACAAGGGTAGGGCACCCTGAGGCTAGATTAACCTCGTCGGTTAGGCATTAGTTCTGCCGCCTACGAACGAGCAGCAGACCAGCACCTACCATGCTCAGCCCGCCGGCCCGCTGCCACTAAAGTCAGCACGCTACCTCCGGTTAGCGGCAGCTTCTTTCGGGCCGCCGGTTTCACACCGCTAGATCCCTCAGTTGGCTACTCACCCGGCTTATCCGAAGGCCTTTCGCCCGGGCTATCCGAGCCCTAATCTGCAGGCTTTTCACTCGCCTGATCAGCCGGGTCGCCGTAAGGCTTACCGACCGGATCGTCATTCACGGCCGGCTCGTCGGATTCGCCCTCAACCACGAAGGTGATGTTCACCTTCTGGCTCTTAAACTCGCCATCGCATTCTTGCCGAACCCCTCTACATCGATCACGTACGTACCTGGCTTCGTGAACACCCAATTATTGTGAATGTGGCAGGGCTGGTGTTTTCAATCTCCTGCGACCCCTCAGACGATCCAAACAGCGTCACATTGTTGGGAAAGTCAGAAACGAACGCCCACCACTTTCCGCCTTCAGGCGCCGAAACCGGGCTGACACGCAAATTCACTCCGTTCGGGAACGCCTCGGTAGGCATACGTTCGGTCGAGAATTCCGACCACACCAACCCTTCGACCTGCGCCAGCGGCACCACCCAGAACACGGCACCCTGCTCGCCAAGGAAGTCATAGGAATCCTGAGTAAACACAGGCTGGCCCAATCCCGCCTCGCGCGCCTCCTCAGCACTTATCAGCCCGCGAATCTTCTTCGCGGACTCCCCAACCTTAAACGTCACGGCTTCCGGCTTGCGCAACACGGACTTTTGAGTGTGTTGGCAGGAATCGTCACCGATCACCATCACGACGTCGTCGCCGCTTTGCACCGGGCTAATATGCACGCGCCCACGATCAATCACCACAGCCTCATCAAGAATCTCAGGGGCATCCGGGGTCTCCTTCGCGCCCGGGCTACCCGGCTCCTCCGGCTTTGCGGGCTGGGTTGGCACAGCGGCCTGCTCGGGTGTACCAGGCTGCTCCGGTGTCGTTGGCTGTTCGGAAGCAACAAACTGTGCTGCCTCGGATACCTCCGCCGTATTCGGCGCCGTCACTTCCACAGCCGAACGGTAATCCACCGGCACTTCGGTCAAATAGTAGCCATCGATGTAGAACACCGCTGTGCCCTGATCGGCCAATTTACCCGTGGCGAACTTCAGCGTGGAAAGGTTTGCATCGCCGTCGCGTTCACCACCCGTGAACGGAGCCACGCTGAACGACGGCGTAAACGACGCCGCATCCTCAGCCTTCGCCGCATCAAAAGCAACCTTCACACCACCGATACCCTCAGCGCTCGGACGCTGCCCGCCCACCTGCCATACCAAGGTTTGCGGATCCAAGGCGATCAGCTCGCCGTCGTTCGAACGCGCCGTGGCACGGTAGGTGATCTCGTAACGGCCAGGGCGGGAGAACGTAGTCTAGTTATGCGTGTACGTTCCCGCATCAAAGAAGATCGAACGCCATGCCAACACCCCTCCTCCCTTCCTTCCTTCCTTCCTCCCGCGACACATACATAATTGCGGCGACGCATTATTTGCTAATAAATCTCTGGCGAGAACGAAGCAAGTATCGCGGGAGCAAGGCATGGGTAGTAAAAGCGAGGCATGGGCAGCAAAAAGGGCGCCCACTTCGCATCAAAGTGAGCGCCCCTTGCAGTGGAGATGGGGAGAATTGAACTCCCGTCCGACGATGCAAAACCCAAGACTTCTCCGGGTGCAGTCTGTTAAACGTTATTTTCAGCTCCAGCACTCACACAGACAAGTTGCTGACGAACATAGTCACCTTATGTCGATCACAGCCCGGCAACATTGCTGCGATCCAGTGGCTTCCTAGATGACGCCAGACATCTCACGCGAAAGCAACGTGAGGCTGACGGACTTTTAAAGGCGCTCGCGCTTAAGCAGCGAGGGCGAAGTCAGACTTCTGCTTGTTGGCAGTTATAGTTTGCAGAGAGTCGTTAAAGAGATGACTCTGCATCCTCTACCCGCTTCCCTTCGGCAGTCACCGCCGTCGAAACCGATCATCCCCGTATAAAGTTGTAAACCAACACCGCCCGAAGGCGTCTATACATACTACAACGGCAATCGCGCCGCGTCTATTCCCATTCTGGCGCTCTGTCGCAACATGTGAGGGACGTTTGGCGCACGATCTTCGTATATAACAAGATCGGGCTGGAATCGTCTCCCAAATGTCCAGCCAAGCGCCGATACCAGTTCTGCCTCTAATATGGCACGTTGGGGTCTAAGATCGGCAGGTTCGTTCTTCGAAAATCTTTGACGTTACGCGTTACTAGGGTGAGGTTATGGGTCATAGCAGTAGCTGCGATCAAGGCGTCCATTTCAGGCATTGGATCCGGGATATGAAGACGCGCCGCTTGCCGTGCAACATCTTTATCAACAGGAACAATAGCTTCTTCGAAAGCAGGCATTACCTGGTCATCAAGCCATAAACGCAAATGACGTCCGGCTACTGGATCGCGTCTTTCGACGCTCAGAATTCCGCGTTCTAGTTCTAAAATCGTAATGACACTGATGGCCAGATCAAGTCTCGGCTGATTTGAAATCCAAGCTCGGAGAGCAGTTGCGTCTTTCTTTCGCGCATCACTCAGGACGTTTGTGTCCAATAAGTATCTCACAAGCCGATATCCCTGACCTGTCGAATTTGACGTTCAGGTATCGGCAGCTCAATTGCATAATCTTGATCCTTCCAAAGGCGATCCCCCATCAGCTCCTTCTGGCCTTTGAGATGCTCGAAGTCCTCAATGGTTAAAAGGACATGGGAGGGAAGCCCATTATCTGTAATAGTCACCGGACCTTTTTCCGTAGCTCTTATCGCGGCCGTTAGATCTCTATCTATTTCACCACTGGTAAACGTTTGACTCATGGGATCCCTCCTTTCAATTAAGGCCATCCTACAACTGGGACGTTGTCTTTAATAAGGTCAGATTTCCAATTATCCGACCATTGTAAATCGGCTATGAAATTTGAGGGACGTTTGGCGCACGATCTTCGTATATAACAAGATCGGGCTGGAATCGTCCTCCAAATGTCAGGTTAACTGCCGCGACCTACGAAAATCTGGCACACCAGCCACGCCGGAGCTTTCCAAAACAATTTATAGCCAGATGGACAACACCAACCGGACGCCACGCCATAGATTTTGGTAATATTTGGTATGGCAAAAAATACTTCAGTTAATCTCGATGAGCATTTCTCTTCGTTTATCGGCAATCAAATTGATAGCGGCCGCTATCAGAATGCCAGTGAGGTAATACGTGCGGGGCTTCGTCTTCTCGAAGATCGGGAGCTCGAATATTCGGCACTACGTCAGGCGCTAGAAGACGGAGAAAACAGTGGACCGGCCGAAACCTTCGACTTTGAGGGCTTTATTGCTAGGAAGCGAGGGTGAGTCAGTTCCGACTCACCCCAGCTGCCCAACGTGATTTATCCGCGATCTGGGATTACACCGAACGCAATTGGGGGCCTAATCAAGCAGAAGTTTACCTGCGACAGATCCAACGTACTTTAGAGCTGGTTTCCGAAAGGAATGAATTCGGACGCCGACGCCCTGACATCAATCGTGCTTACCGGAGCATCCCATCCGGCAGACACGTCATTTTCTACAAATGCTCAAATGGTGCGATAGAGGTGATTCGTATTTTGCATCAACGGATGGATCCACTGAGGCACTTAGATTCGTGAGAAGGACAGCCGGGGCAAACCTAACGCGCACTATAGTTGATCTCGTGATCGGCACCTATCGCCAAAGAGCAAAGTAACTCATCGAGCAAGGGCAGTTCAGGAGACAACCATGGAAGAACACCTCACCGAAACGTTCGCACACCGCCATATCGGGCCTCGCGAAAACCACGCCCAACGTATGCTCAACACCCTCGGCTTTTCATCTTTGGATGAGCTCATGGATACGGCAGTCCCGCACAATATTCGCCAAGGCGCGCCTCTCAACCTACCCGCTCCCCTGTCCGAGCCGAACGCCCTAGCCGAACTTCGCAGGCTCGCCCGCAAGAACACCGTCAAGAAGCAGCTTATCGGCCAAGGCTTTTACAACACCCATATGCCGGCCGTCATTCGCCGGAACGTTTTCGAGAATCCCGGTTGGTACACCGCCTACACGCCCTATCAGCCAGAGATTTCTCAGGGCCGACTCGAAGCGCTGTTGAATTACCAAACGATGGTCGCGGACCTCACCGGCTTCGACCTTGCAAACGCCTCCATGCTCGACGAAGCCTCCGCAGCCGCCGAAGCTGTGCTTCTCATGAACCGAGCCAACCGCAAGAACAAAGACGGCAAAATCGTGCTCGATTCCAATATTTTCCCGCAGAACATCGCCGTGATCCTCGGCCGCACAAAAGCGCTCGGTATCGAAACAGAAGTCGCAGATCTTCGCGCTGGCCTGCCCGAGGGCAAGATCACCGGAGTCGTCCTTCAACAGCCCGGCAACGACGGCGGAATCGGCCACCACGCCAGCATCATTGCCGAAGCAAAAGAGGCGGGCGCGATGGTCACCGTCATCGCCGACCTCCTCGCGCTCGCCCTCATCACTCCCCCGGGCGAGCAAGGCGCGGACATCGCGGTCGGCAATACGCAGCGCTTCGGTGTGCCGCTCTCCTTCGGCGGCCCGCACGCGGCCTACATGGCCACCAGCCAAAAACTCGTCCGCAGCCTTCCCGGCCGCATCGTTGGCGTTTCTACCGACGACGCCGGCCGCCCGGCTTACCGCCTAACCCTCCAGACGCGTGAGCAGCACATTCGCCGCGAAAAGGCCACATCCAATATTTGTACAGCGCAGGCGTTACTGGCCGTACTAGTTGGCTTCTACGGCGTCTACCACGGGCCTGAAGGGCTGACGGCTATCGCACAGCGCGTTCACAGTCACACGGCTCGCCTAGCCCAGGCACTCAGCAGCGCGGGCTTCGAGCTGGCTCGCGATGAATTCTTTGACACGCTCATTATCAGCGTCGACGACGCCGATGCCACGATGTCCGCTGCCCTCGAAGCCGGATACAACTTGCGCAGGTTCTCTGACACGCAGGTCGGCCTCTCCTTCGACGAAACAACGGAAGCCTCCGATGTCGAAGCGATCGCCAAGCTTTTCGACGCCAAGTTAGATACCGCCGAGGCAAACGCACTCCCAGCCGACCTGCTCCGCACCTCGCCCTTCATGACCCACGAGATCTTCAATTCGATCCGCTCAGAATCGCAAATGATGCGCTACACCACGCGGCTTGCTAATCGCGACCTCACACTTGACCGCACCATGATCCCGCTCGGCTCGTGCACGATGAAACTCAACGCGGCGGCCGAAATGGAGCCCATCACCTGGCCCGAATTCGCCAATATTCATCCGTTTGTGCCCGAAGATCAGGCGGCAGGCTGGCTCGAACTTATCGCACAGCTCGAAGGTTGGCTTGCCGAAATCACCGGCTATGCGGCCGTGAGCGTGCAGCCGAATGCGGGCTCACAGGGCGAGTACGCCGGCCTGCTCGCAATCCGGCACTATCTGGAGGCCCAAGGCGAGCATGAGCGCAAGATCTGTCTGATCCCCGCATCGGCACACGGCACCAACGCGGCCTCCGCCAAACTCGCAGGCCTCGACATTAAGGTCATCAATTCGGCACCCGACGGCTCAATTGACGTTGACCACCTCGACGACCTCCTTGCCGAACACGGCGAACAGGTGGCCGCGATCATGGTCACCTATCCGTCCACGGCCGGCATCTACGAGGCTAAGATCGCCGACGTGTGCGGCAAGGTTCACGACGCCGGCGGCCAAGTTTATGTGGACGGCGCGAATTTGAACGCGCTGGTTGGCATCGCCCAGCCCGGCAAATTCGGTGGCGATGTCTCGCACCTGAACCTCCATAAAACCTTCGCGATCCCGCACGGTGGCGGTGGCCCCGGTGTCGGACCGGTCTGCGTGGCCGAGCATTTGGTCCCGTTCCTGCCCACCGAGGCGCGCCATGACGACGACGGCGCGGCCGGCACGCCCGTTGCTGCAACTCTCTACGGTTCGGCCGGCGTCTTACCGATCACGTGGGCCTACATCGCGATGATGGGGGCAGATGGGCTCACGAACGCAACGAAGAACGCGGTTCTTTCCGCAAATTACATCGCCAAGAGGCTTGGAGAGCATTATCCGATCCTCTTTGCGGGCAACAACGGTCTGGTCGCACACGAATGTATCGTCGATCTTCGGCCGGTCACGGAAAAGACGGGCGTCACCGCCGAGGACGTGGCCAAACGTCTCATCGACTTTGGCTTCCACGCGCCTACAATGGCTTTCCCCGTTCCGGGAACGTTGATGGTCGAGCCCACCGAATCGGAGGATCTAGCCGAAATCGAGAGGTTTATCGAAGCGATGGTGACGATCCGCGAGGAGATTGCGGAGATCGAAGAGGGACGGGTCGAACTCGAGTCCTCCGTTCTTCGCCGTTCCCCGCACACCGCGGCCGCCGTCGTCGATACCACGTGGGATCGCCCCTACACCGTTGAACAGGCAGCGTTCCCCGTGGCGAGTTTGCGGGTGGACAAGTATTTCCCGCCGGTCGGCCGGATCGACAACGCAGCGGGTGACAGGAATATTTTCTGTTCCTGCCCGCCCATTGAAGCTTTTGAGAACTAACCCCCGCGGAAAGGCAAAATGTGAAACACTCACCATTTCAGACCGAGCACGAAGCAGCCGGAGCAACCTTTACCGATTTCAACGGCTGGAACATGCCGCTGAAATACACGAAAGAGCTCGACGAACACCGGGCGGTGCGCGAGGCGGCGGGCCTGTTCGACGTTTCCCACATGGGCAAGGTCTGGATCACCGGGCCCGACGCCGCAACCGGGCTGAATCGGGCGCTCGCCGGTAATTTCGAGCCGATGACGATCGGCCGCGCGCGGTACACGCTTGCCCTCACAGAGCAGGGCACAATTCTCGACGACCTCATCGTCTATCGTTTCGCCCCGGATCGTTTTCTCGCGATTCCCAATGCGGGCAATGTGGGCGTCGTGTTTGACGCGCTCGTTGAACGCATGGCCGGCCTTGACGTTGAGATTACCGACGAAACTACCGAATACGGCCTCCTAGCGCTCCAAGGCCCGCGCTCCCTCGAGGTTCTTCAGGCGCTCCCCGATCTGCCCCTCGCCGAGCACGCCGCCGAGCTGAAAAGTTACACGGCCACCGAACTCGAGATCGACGGCGCTCCCGCGATCTTGGCACGCACAGGCTACACCGGCGAACTCGGCTACGAAATCATCGTTCCCGCAGGGCACGCAAGTCCGCTGTGGCACAAACTCATGGCGGCAGGCACGCCGCTCGGAATGCTCCCCTGCGGGCTCGCCTCCCGCGATTCGCTACGTCTCGAAGCGGGTATGCCCCTATACGCCAACGAGCTATCCACCGAAGTCACGCCCATCGAAGCCGGGCTCGAGAGGGTTGTCAGCTTAAAGAAAGCTGACGATTTCGTTGGGCGTAGGGCTCTGGAGCCGCTCAAGGACCAGACGCCCGGCCGCGTCCTCGTCGGTCTCGTGTCCGAGCAGCGGCGCGCTGGCCGCAGCGGGGCGGACGTCGTCGACGACGGCGAAACGATCGGCACGATTACCTCCGGCATCCCCTCCCCGACTCTCGGCCATCCCATTGCGATGGGCTACGTGGCGGCATCGCACGCCGAACCGGGAACTCAGGTCGCGGTGGACGTGCGCGGAAAGGCACTGACATACACGGTTGTGGAACTTCCTTTCTACTCGCACCCAAAGAACTAAAATTGACAAATCACCGTCGAAAAGAGGACTCCCATGACCATCGTAAAAGCAAACCTCCGTTACACCGCCGAACACGACTGGTTGAGCTCCGATAGCCCGGCCAGAGTCGGTGTCACAGATTACGCGCAAAATCAGCTTGGCGAAATCGTCTACGCAGAGCTTCCCGAAGTCGGTGACGAAATCACGGCAGGCGTGGAATGCGGTGAACTGGAATCAACGAAGTCAGTTGCTGAGCTCAGAGCACCGGCAAGTGGCAAGGTTGTCGAAGTCAACGAAGCGCTCGTGGACAACCCGGAGCTCATCAACGACGATCCCTACGGCGAAGGCTGGTTGTACGCCGTCGACGTCACAGAGGAAGGCCCGCTAAGCTCGGCCGAAGAGTATGCGCAAACTGTCGAGGGCACTATCGAATAGCGCGCTCCAAGGGGGGCCAACTATTCGGTGCGCCGCCATTGGAAAACAATCTCATAGCTTTCCGCCTCTGTACCCCGAATCGTTAATTCGACTTGGTTGTACAAAAGAAGTTCGGCCTGTTTCTCAGCGCGCGTGAGTAGTCCACCGTTGATGGCTTCTTGACGGTGCCCATCTGTTAATTCACTGAGCATGCCCGTTACATCGTCTACCGCAATCTGGTTAACAGGATTGTGCGATTGATCGTATTGCACCACAGAGTCCGGGTCGATCACAGCGGAAAGTACTCGCGGCTCAGTGAGCAAGACGGTGATCCGCTCGCTTTCGTTGTCGAGTTTAACGTTCACTTCACTGAAGTCGATTCCTGCGGTGACGACGCCGGAATACGTAATGAGGAAAGATTTACCCGTGAAGGGCACGTCCCACCTGAAGAATTTCCGACCGGAGTCTTCAAAATGCCCCACCCCTGAAAAACCATACTCTTGAGTGACAAGATCAGAAACATCTGAAAATGAGTTCAAAATCGTGGTCGAAGTGATCTCAGGTTCAGATTCCTGGCCGCGCGCAGATAAGGCCCACGCGGTAACCATAAGCGACACAATGGCTATAACGGCAAAGATCACGGTTAGAGGCGAGTGCCTTCTGGAAGAATTCTTCCGCCCTGATTGTGAATGATCCCAGTTGGCATTCACTTGCTTTGTTTCTTCAGCCATCATGGCTCCTTTGCGTGGCGTTTGTGCTGGTACATTTTTACCATGAGCCGTGACTTTCAAATGCCATCACCCGCGAGAAGGGGCGATAAAGTTGCCGTTCTCTCCCCCTCGTGGGCGGCACCCGCGTATTTCCCGCAGATTCACGAGCAGGCTCTGGAGCGCGTAGAGCGTTTGCTTGGCGTGGAGATCGTTGAGTTTCCGACAACGCGGCTGATGGGAGCGACCCCGGAGGCTCGCGCCGCCGATGTCAATACGGCTTTCGCCGATCCCGAAATCCGCGCGATCTTCGCGACGATCGGCGGGAGCGACCAAATTCGCGTCGTCCCCCACCTCGATCCCGAGCTGGCCCGGGCCGATCCCAAGCCATTCTTCGGGTATTCCGACAACACGAACATCCACAATTGGCTATATGGAATCGGTGTGGGCTCTTATTACGGAGGCTCCACCATGGTTCATTTCGGGCAGGGTACACGCGTCGATCCCGAACACTTGCTCACCTTGCGTGCGGGGCTTTTTGGTGGGGGCGACGTCGTCATCCCGGCTACCGCCGACAGTGAAGACTTCGGCCTCGACTGGTCCGACCCGCGCTCGCTGACCCACGACGTCGAGCGCGAACCGGCGCTCCCGGTTGAATTCCTCGGTAGCGAGCGCACTGTACGGTGCAGAACTTGGGGCGGGTGCCTCGAAGTTCTCGACGAGCTTGCTTTTGCTGACCGCCTGCCCTCCGCGGCGGATCTCGAGGGTGCGATACTCATCTTCGAAACATCGGAAATCTTACCGCCAGCCGAATTCGTCGGCCGTTGGATTCGGGCGATGGGTGAACGCGGTTATCTGGAGGCAGCCGCAGGCCTCATGTTCGCCCGGCCGGTTGTCCAAGACCGCGACGCTCCCGCCCCACAAAGTATTTTGGAAGCCCGCCGTGATGCCTACCTCGAGTATTTGCTTTCGAATATTGCGCTCTACCGCAACGATCTACTCGTGGTGCTCAACGTTCCGTTTGGGCACACGCGCCCGCAGGTGATCCTGCCGTACGGGGGCGACGTGACGCTCGACCCTATCGCGCAGCAAGTCACGGCGCATTACACGAACTCGATAACCTCTGCGATTGAAGGGTGAACGTAGTCGGGGCGGAACGGGAAGTTCTCGATTTCGCTTTCCTCAGTGGATCCCGTGAGCACTAGGTGCGTGGTCAGGCCGGTTTCAACACCCGCCTGAATGTCGGTATCCATTCGATCACCCACGATGGAGGTGTGTTCGGAGTGCGCGCCGATTTTGTTGAGCCCATTGCGCAACATCACCGGATTCGGCTTGCCAACAAAGAATGGGCTGCGGCCGGTTGCCTTTTCGATCATGGCCGCCACGGCGCCGGTGGCAGGAATATCGCCTTCTGCCGACGGGCCTGTAGCATCCGGGTTGGTCGCAATGAAGCGCGCACCGCCCTGAATGAGACGGATTGCTTTCGTGATTGCCTCAAAAGAGTAGGTACGAGTCTCACCGAGCACCACAAATTCTGGGCGGTCGGAGGTCATGATGAAACCCTCTTCATACAGGGCGGTCGTCATCCCGGCCTCTCCCAACACGTAGACTCGCTTGTTGTCCGTCTGCCCCGAAAGGAAGCGGGCTGTTGCCAGCGCCGACGTCCAAATCCGTTCGGCGGGCACGTCCAAGCCCGATGATGCCAGCCGTGCCGACAGGTCGCGCGTCGTAAAAATCGAATTGTTGGTCAAAATCAGGTGCGGGATGTCTTTTTCTTCAAGCCGTTCAAGGAACTCCTTCGCCCCGTCAAGGGCGAGCCCCTCGTGTACGAGCACACCGTCCATGTCAATAAGCCAAGCACTAGTCATATAACCATCCAATCACGTCATTGTGTTTTCGGAAAGGGCGCTTATCTAACAGGCGAAAGCCTAACGCTGGCGGCGGCGGGCTTCCGACATGGCGCGCTCCGCTTCACGCATATCCTGCTTACGCTTAAGCGTCTCGCGCTTGTCCCACTCCTGTTTACCGCGAGCGATGCCAATCTCAACCTTTGCACGGCCACGAATAAAATAAAGCTCTAAGGGAACGATCGTGTAACCCTTTTCCCGCGATCTTTGCGCCAGCTCTTCAAGCTCGTGCTTGTGCAAGAGCAACTTGCGCTTCTGGGTGGGCGCATGATTAGTCCACCCGCCAGCGGAGTAGACAGGAATATTAGCCCCGACCAGCCAGCCCTCGCCGTGGCGATCGATTTCAACCCACGCTTCGGCCAGTGACGCACGCCCGGCGCGCAATGCTTTAACTTCGGTGCCAGCGAGCACGAGGCCGGCTTCAAACGTGTCGTCGATAAAGTAATCGTGGCGCGCTTTCTTATTTCGGGCCACGACCTTTTTCGCGTCGGCAGCCTGCTTCGCCTTTTGGGCAGGCGTCAACTTGCCAGCATCCTTTTTCCACGCTTTAGCCATGAACTTCCTTTGTCTCCACCGGCGTACTAGCTCCACCGGCGCACGAAAGAGCTGAACGTCATTGGGTCGATTACCGTGCCATCTTTCCACACTTCAAAGTGAACGTGGCACGCGGTGACGAGCCCGGTTTCGCCGGTCCATCCGATCACTTGGCCCTGCTTCACCGACTGACCGGTGGTTACGTTGAATGCCTGCAAATGGTTCGTCACGGTCACGTATGAACTGCCGCCTACAATTCCGTGATTGATGAACACCTGGTTGCCGTGGGTTCCATTACCTGCTGCTGGAACGACGGCCGAAACGACGCCGTCGGCAGCGGCTGTTTGTGCCTCACCGCATCGCGAGCGCAAGTCGACGCCGTTGTGCATCCACATGCCACCAAACGGATACTGGCGCATGCCAAAGGGTGACGTGACGTAAACGGGAGCTGGCACGGGCGGCTGAATCCAACTTGAGGAGGTTTGCTGTGGGGCAGCTGGCGCCGGAGCGGGCTGATGATTCCGGGCCGCTTGGTCTCTGGCAGCTTTTTCGGCCGCAGCTTTTTCGGCTGCGATACGTTCGGCTTCTTTGCGGCGGTTCTCTTCGTCTATTTCGACGATCCGTTGTGCCGTTTTGTCACGAGCAACTTCGAGGTTATCGATCGAATTTATGTAGTCGTCTTTTCTTGCCTCGAGGCCTTCAGACTGCTCGGCGAACTGGTCTTCGAGTTCGAGTAGCTCGTCGCGCTTTTGATCAGCCAGCTGTTTCTTTTCTTTTTGAACGACGACGAGCTCATCCGAGGCTCGCTTTAGCTTTTCGATTTCTTCTTCCACCGCGCTCTGGCGTGATTCACGGTTCTTGGATTGCGCTGCCTGTTGCTCGTATTCGGTCAACGAACTGGCCTGCGACCTTGAGACCGCGGTGTGTGCCCGATACGCGTTCGCGAAATCTTCGGCCGAGCTCGCACCGATAAGAACTTCAAGCTCGGAGGGCATGGTGTCTCCGCGATAGGTCACTCGAGCGTACTCTCCTAGCGACTTCCGGGTTTGCTCAGCGTTCGCCTCGTGTTGAGCGATTTCGTTTTGAATTCTTTCTAATTCGCCTTGCGCGGCTTCCAAGAGCGCGGCATTGGCTTCAGCTTCACGGATCGCGGCAGCCAGCTCGTTATCCGCCTGAATAACATCTGCCTCAGCGCCGGGGATTTTGCCGCGTGTTTCCTCGAGCTGAAGGTAGGCGTCTTGGAGATCGACGTCGATACCTTCAAGCTCGGATTGCAGGCGCTCAATTTCGCGTTCCTGCTCTTCTTGTTGATCTACCAGATCTGAGCGCTCGTCAGCCGCGGCAGGTAGGACGATCGCCGCACCGGAAACGGCGATCGCGAACACAGAAATGAAGGTGAAGATTTTTCGCATGGCCTACACCTTCGTGTATCTGCGCAGTGCGAGATAGGAGGCCAAGGCTGCAATGAGAATCGCGCCCAGTAACAGCCAGGGGGCCATCATCAGCACGTCTTGGCTCGTGATGATACGTAGCCAGGAGCCGGCAAACCAATCTTGGATGAAGTATTCAACGGCCGCCCACAACGACGCGATCGCAAGGACCGCACCGACAAGCGCCGCGAGCACGCCTTCGAGGATGAAGGGGGCTTGGATAAATCCATTGGATGCGCCAACGAAACGCATAATTTCGGTTTCGTTTCTTCTGAACATGGCCGAAAGGCGGATCGTTGCTGGAATAAGCAAGAGTGCCGTCACAATCATGATGACGGCTAGACCGCCAGAAATTAGCGTGAACCGGTTTAGCATATTGAACAGCGGTTCGAGCTGCTCTCGTTGATCAATAACGGCGTCGACCCCGGGACGCCCTTTGAGACTTTCCCGAACGACGTCGTATTCAGAGGGATCGACCAGTTTAACTCGATACGAAGCCTGCATTTGTTCGGGATCGACCGTGTCGAGCCACGCCGAGTCTGCCAAGTATTCCCGAAGCGCTTCGTAGGCTTCTTCTTTGGTTTCGAAGTGGACTTCCTCGACGTACTTTGCCATCTCCGCCGAATGCAAAAAGGCGTTTAACTCGTCGATTTGTTCCGGCGTGACTTCGCCCCCAGCGCACTGTGCCGTGTTTTGATCCGGTGCACATAGGAAGGCAGAAACTTCGACCCGGTCATACCAGTCGTTCTTTGCGGAGTCGATCTGCGTCTGCAATAAAATAGCCGCGCCGACGAAAAGTAGCGACACGAAAGTCACGAGTGTAACTGAGGCCGATAGCGCAAAGTTGGAGCGGAGACCTTTCCAGACCTGCGAGAAAATAAAACGTAATCTCATGCCTGGCTCCCTCCATACACGCCGCGGTCTTGATCTCGAACGACGTCTCCATCGACGAGCTCAATCACTCGCTTACGCAACTGATTCACGATTGCTTGATCGTGGGTGGCCATGACGACTGTGGTGCCCTGCCGGTTAATCCGGTCAAGCAAACGCATAATTCCGAGTGCCGTTTTGTGGTCCAGGTTGCCCGTAGGCTCATCAGCCAACAAGAGTTCGGGCCGGTTAACCATCGCGCGGGCAATCGCCACGCGTTGCTTTTCACCGCCCGACAGTTCGTGCATCCGGCGCTTTTCTTTGCCGTTAAGGCCAACGAGTTCCAACACTTGGGGCACTTCCTTGTGGATCGCGTGGCGCGGTTTACCAATCACCTGCATCGCAAGTGCAACGTTATCGAAAACGTTCTTATCGGAAAGCAAGCGGAAGTCCTGGAATACCGTTCCTATCTGCCTGCGCAAATACGGGACCCTGCGCGATGAAACCCCGGAAAGGTCTTTGCCGAGCACGTGGACTTTACCGGAGGTTGGGCGTTCCTCTGCCAGCACAAGTGCGAGCATCGTGGACTTACCAGAGCCCGAGGCGCCCACGAGGAACACGAATTCTCCCCGATCAATATTTAGGCTGACGTCATCCAGCGCGGGGGCAGCCCCGCGCTGATAAATTTTCGTGACGTTATCGAATGTGATCATTGTTGGTGCCAATACGTAATGGACATGGTTGCTTTTACATTACGCAGTCACCAAGAAGGTACTGGGCAGGCGCGCCGTCACGCGACGCGCCTCACTTATTCATTTTTCTTAGAGCGTGACCGGAAGAAAGTGATAATTCCGAAAACAATCAGAGCTGGCCAAGGTCACGGCTAAGTGGCCTTAGCGAGGCTACTTAGCCGCTCGCGGGGGCACGCTAGTCCCCCCGATTGCCGCCAGCGAATTCCAGCGTCAATGAAACCGTCGAGATCGCCGTCGAAGACGGAGTCGGTGTTTCCAACTTCATGCCCGGTGCGCAGGTCTTTGACCATCTGGTAGGGGTGGAGCACGTAGGAACGCATCTGGTCGCCCCACGAAGCCTTCACGTCACCGGCCAGCTCTTTCTTTTTCGCCTGCTCTTCTTCATGGCGCAGTTGCAAGAGCTTGGACTGCAGCACGCGAAGTGCGGCAGCGCGGTTTTGAATCTGCGACTTTTCGTCCTGCATCGACACCACAATCCCGGTGGGGATGTGGGTCATTCGCACGGCCGAATCCGTTGTGTTGACCGACTGACCACCCGGGCCAGACGAACGGAAAACATCGATTTTGAGTTCATTTTCTGGAATCTCGATCGAATCCGTGGTTTCAATCAGCGGGATTACCTCAACTGCGGCGAATGAGGTTTGGCGCCGGCCCTGATTGTCAAACGGTGAAATTCGCACCAACCTGTGCGTCCCCGCTTCCACAGAGAGCGTGCCGTAGGCGTAGGGCGCGGACACTTCGAAAGTGGTCGATTTAATCCCGGCTTCCTCAGCGTAGGAGGTATCCATAACCTTCGTCTTGTAGCCGTGGCGTTCGGCCCAACGCAAATACATGCGTTGCAACATTTCAGCAAAATCTGCCGCGTCAACCCCGCCCGCACCAGAACGGATGGTGATCACGGCGTCGCGCTCATCATATTCGCCAGACAGCAGGGTTTTAATTTCGAGGTCGGCTAAATCAGCTTTGATCTTTTCGATCTCACGTTCGACTTCGCCAAGTAGCTCCTTACCCATGTCGGGATCGGCTTCGCTTTCTTCTTTGGCCATTTCGTACAGGGTTTCAACATCCTCGACCCGCGCGCCCATCTTTTCAATTCGCTCCAGCTCGGACTGAGCATGCGAGAGCCGCGAGGTCACCGCCTGTGCGGCATCTGGATCGTCCCACAGATCGGGGGCAGCGGACTTTTCGGTGAGCTCAGCGATGGTTGCACGGAGAGCTGGCAGGTCGGACACCGCCTTCACCTGATCGTAGGTGTGGCGAATATCGTCAATTTCTAGGCTGTGTTCAATGCTCACGTGGGCATTCTACGGCATGCGCATCAGCTCGGCGCTGGAGGTGACCGTGAGATTTACTGCGCTCGAGTCCGCAAGAAATTCGGGCACGAACGGCAGGTAGGCTATTCCGCGTAGGTTCACGACGACGGTATCACCGCTCACGTATGCGGCATACGTAGCGTTATGGTTGCCGACGACGACCGTGCCGCCCGCGGGCGTCGCCGGCCGTAGGCTGAGACTACTGGCCGCGTAGTAGTCGTCATTTGCCACCTCCTGTGCTAGCTCGAGAGCGATGGCATCGGCGTGATTGAGCAGATCGCGGCGTACCGAATGCACGTGAATTGCCGAGGTCAAAATAAAAATCAGCGCGATCACAACGACCCACAGGCCAAGGCCCATGACGATCAGGTTGCCATCCTCTGCCTGCTCGTTCGGCGTTTTCATGGTCGCACCACCCGATACTGATCGACGAGCATCGACTGACTCGCACTGATGGAGATCGATCCGATGATTGGCACGCCGACATCAGCCGACACGGTCACTTCGACGCTTGCGCCCGGACTTAAGCATGGCGAAGCTGTACACGAGACGCCGAAGGCTAGCGGCTCCACGAAACCTCGAGTGTCCCAGGCCAGGTCAGCCGCTGTTCGCGCTTGCGCCTGCGCTTGCACACCAGAGTCCGCCCGTACATACGCGCGGACGGACTGCCGTGCAGCATCGTCGAGCGCTAGTTGAGCCCGCGTCGTCGTTGACAATCCGATCAGCAGGATCAGGGCCGGAATAATGATGACCGTCATCACGCCAATGAATTCAACGACGGCGTTTCCGGGCTCAGCCTGCTCACTCACGGCCCGCTCACTCACGGCTGCTTCATTCGCGCTGCGCATGAGCTCTCACCTCAATGGCGTCGGCTCCCAAGAAGCCCGCGCCGGGAATGGGCGACCGAACGACCACCTCGATGCCGGTACGGGTGTCGTTCACTGAAATATTGGATGCGTAATCGGCGTTCAAGGTCGTCGTGATGAGGTCGCGGGTACGCTCGGCCGCGAGAGCCTTGGAGCCGGCTATCGCTCCCGCGCGGGCACCTTCCATAGCCGCATCCGTGGCGATGGCATGCACATACCACCCCAGCGCCGCTGCGATCAGCGTGTACACCACCATGAGTAGCAAACTGACGGTGGCAACGAAGCCGACCGGCGCACTACCGTCCTCACGCTCGATGGCAACCATTAGATAGACAGGATGCGCTCGATCGCATTGTTGAACAGGTTGGTCAGAGCAGGGCCCGCGATTGCCCAGATGAGCACGACGAGCGCGGCCGTCATGAGCGTGATCATGACCCAGCCGGGCACATCACCCTGTTCTTCACGATCAACCTGCGGCCACAGCAAGTTCCGGATCGGCTGGCTGACGCGGAATTTCCTATTTTTCATGGTGTTCTCTTTCTGTGTGAACTTAGGGATCTGGGAAAACTAGGGCAATCGGAGGGCTTGTAACGCTGGGTAGACGGTGAAAAGAACGGTCAGTGGCAAGATGATGAAAATAACGGGAATCATCATTGCGATTTCCGCTTTACCGCCGGCTTCGAGGAGGTCACGGCGCGCCGCGTCACGGGCGTCGCGTGCTTGGGCGTGAAGGGAGCCGGCAAGGCCGCTGCCCTGCTCGAGGGCCGTGACCACGGCTTCTGCAAAACGTGCAACATTCCGGTTTCCGCACCGATTTGCCATATCTGTAAGCGCGTCGGTCAGTGGCGTGCCCGCGTGGACTTCAGCCATGGTGCGCCGCAACTCCGTAATCATTTCGCCGTCGCCGATGTGAGTCACCCGTTCGATGGCCACCCGGATGGATTCACCGGAGGCCACCGCGAGCGCAAGGATCTCCACGACGTCGGGAAGCTGCGCCGTATAGGCTTTTTTCCGTTTTTCGCAGCGATTCGTCAGGTCCCAGTCAGCTCCCAGTACGGCGACGAGGGTCGAAACGACGACGGCGAGGAGAGCAACAATCACAGATATACCCCGCACGACGAGGGAGAGCGCTAACACTGCACCAATGGCGAATCCGACCGCTCCCCACTGCAATTGACGGATTCGAAAATCGCTGACCGAATGGTCGCCGAGCAGCTCGGTGCGCCGCTGGACCGATGCCGTCGTTGAACCCACCGTTTCAAAAAGCTGGGCTACGATGTCCGCGGCGTGGCCGCGCCGAACCGGTTTCTTCGTGCGCGTTGCGATGTAGGGAACCACTCTCGTGCGCAGTTGAGCCGGGCGGTAGACCAGCGCGACGAGGACGAGCA
This sequence comes from Trueperella bonasi, assembly GCF_030811535.1. Lineage (GTDB taxonomy): Bacteria > Actinomycetota > Actinomycetes > Actinomycetales > Actinomycetaceae > Trueperella > Trueperella bonasi. The sequence continues at coordinate 363,746 of NZ_JAUSQX010000001.1, forward strand.
GTAAGCCGGCGCTGAGGGCGGTGCCGATGAGAAAGCCGCTAAGCATGGGCACCTGCCGCAAAAATGCGTTCATCTTCTGGAAGCCTGCCTAGGTGGAGCATGAGCCAGTAAGCGATGATGGTGAGCACGAATCCGACGACGAGAATCGCTACGCCGGTCGAGGTCGAGAAAGCGTCGATCGCTCCCGGCCGGGTCGAAAAGAGTAGAAGCATCAGCCACGGTGCGATGGCGGCTATCCTCGCGCCGTTGACGGTCCACGACTGGCGCGCAAGGAGTTCGCCTCGAGCTCGGTTATCTTCGCGTACGAGGCTCGCAAGGCTGGCGAGCGTGGTGGCAAGGTCGCGGCCACCGAGGTGGTGAGAAAGGCGGAGTGCTTCCAGGATGCGGTCGGTCATCGGGTCTGCCAAGGTGGCTTTAAGTTCGTCAAGGGCGGGATCTAGCCGCCCGTCGGCACGCAGGTGCGCAGCGAATCGGGTAAATGGGGGACGCATCACTTCCGGGCCGCGTACCGATAGCAGTGCCAACGACTCCCCGATGGGCAGGCCGACGCGCACGTTTGCGACGATGTCGTCGATGACTTCGGGCCACACCTCGCGTAACTCTTCCCTGCGCCTTCGGGCGCGTGAATCGCGCCAGATTCCTGGAATGGCGGCACATAGTATGCCAATTGAGATCGCGATTGGAGCGGAGTTAGAGATCGCTCCGGCCAAGAAAAAGCCAACCCCGCCTGCGGCAAGTGGCGGCACGAGTTTGTGGAACCAGCCCGTGGGTAGTGTGATCGTTTTCGGATCGCGCCATGCTAAAACGATCAGGAATGCTCCAAGCCCAGCCAGTAGGCCTATAACGAAAGCCATGATCCGCTCCCCAAAAGTTCGTTGAGGTTGTAGCCTCGTTCTTCAAACCGTTCTGGGTGGGGAACGAATCCCGGGCCGCGTTCAAGGCCTGAGCCCCGATCTAAGAAAATCTCCGTAGTCTCTACGACGTCGCCTTCGGCACGGCCGGTCAATCCGATGATTTCGCGTATTTTGCGGGTGCCGTCTCGATCGCGGTGGACGTGGACGACGAGGTCGATCGTTTGAGCCACTGTGGGGATTACGAAATCTGAGGTCACGTTTTCGCCTGCTAGCAGTGGAAGGACGCATAGCTTGTTGACGGCATCTCGGGCGGAATTGGCGTGGATTGTGCAGGCTCCGGGGATACCCGAGTTGAGCGCAATGAGCATGTCAAAGGCTTCTGCTTGCCGCACTTCGCCAATAACGATGCGGTCGGGGCGCATGCGGAGGGATTCGCGTACGAGACGTCGGAGTGTGATTTCGCCGCGGTCTTCAATATTTGCCGGACGGGTTTGGAGCGCGACGACGTCACGGTGCTTGAGGCCAAGTTCGAACACCTCTTCAGCGGTGATGATTCGTTGGCCAGCGGGAACGGCACCCAGGAGAGCGCGTAGCAGGGTGGTTTTTCCTGCCTGGGTGGCACCGGAGACGATGACGTTAAGCCCGCAGTCAATGGCCGCGTCGAGAAACCGGGTGGCGCTATCTGGAAGTAGCCCGAGTTCGGCGAGGTCGGATAGGCGGCGAGAGCGAACGATGTATTTGCGGATGTTGACGGCCCAGTGTTCACGTGTAATGTCCGGGATAGCCACGTGGAGGCGCTCTCCCGAGTGCAAAGCGGCATCGACGAAGGGTTGGGAGAGATCAAGCCGGCGCCCTGAGGCGCGCAGCATGCGTTCCACAAGATCTTTGATTTGCCCGGGTTCAAGCACCAGATTGGATAGTTGTGAGACGCCATTTTTGGCAAAGAAAATTCGGCCCGGTTCGTTGATCCAGATTTCTTCAATCTCCGGATCATCAATAAACGGTTGAAGCGGACCGAAGCCACCGACGTCGTCGTGAAGCTTGCGCCGCGTTGTCCCGACGTCGTCCACACTCGGCATCACGCCGGCTACGGTTAGGTCTTCGTATTCAGCTAGGGCCTGATCGATGAGTTCATCAAGCCCGGCCCGGTCGCGTTGCGGATCGATCCGAGAAGAGCGAACAAGCTCGCGCACGCGCGCATTGAGCCACGCTTCGGCCATCGCTATCACCTCCACTAGCCGAAGCTAGCTGGCGAACCAAACATCCCACTCAATTCACCCACAGCTGTGGATAACTAAAGCAGTGTTTTTGTGAGCGTGATAATGGTGACCACAAGAAAGCAGCGCCGAAAACTGGAGACTCAGCCCCCACTCAGCTTTGGTGCACCAAGTAGCCGAAATCCCTAACCGGGGCGAGCGCTTCAGCCGAACTAACGAGGATCACCCAGTTATCTCCATCCACCTGCTCGTACACGTAGTGCACATCGGGTTTCACCGCCAAATATTACTCAAGCGCCGCGGCCGTATCGGTCACGTACTCGGGCGGCAATTCACGTGCGGCCGGCTCAGGATGCTCGATATCTTCTACCGCCGTAGTTTCGGGCGAAGCCGCCTCATCCGCTTCCGAATCCGAAGAATTAAAAACCCTCAGGCCAATCACAATCGCGACCACTGCCAGTAGACCAATTCCAGCGACGATCCACGGTTTCTTTTCGCTCATCACACAATTCTATTCAACGTCGAACCGATACCTTCAATCGCGCATTCCACGACCTGCCCGGGCTGCAAGAACCGCGGCGGCTCCATACCCGCTCCCACGCCACCCGGCGTTCCGGTTGCAATCATGTCCCCCGGGCGTAATCTAATAAAGGTGGAGGCGTACTGCACCAGATCCACCGGATCGAAAAGCAGATCCGCAGTATTCGAATCCTGCATGACATGCCCGTCCACCGTCGTCATGATCCGCAGCGCCGGGCGCACGCCACCCACCTCGTCGGGCGTGACCATCACAGGCCCAACCGGCGTGGCCGAATCCCAGTTCTTACCCTGCAACCACTGGAGCGTGCGATGCTGCCAATCCCTAGCCGACACGTCGTTCAGCACCGTAAAGCCCGCGATCGCCTCTTCCGCCTCCGCCGGGCTTGCACGCCTCACGTGCTTGCCAATAACGACGACGAGCTCGGCCTCCCAGTCCAACTTCTCAACCTCGGGCGGGTAGACGATATCATCGCGAGCGCCGGTCAGCGCATCCGCAAATTTCATGAACAGGGTGGGATACTCCGGGAATTCTCTGCCCATCTCCTCGATATGCGCGCGATAGTTCAGGCCAACGCACAAAACCTTACGTGGCACAAGAACGAGCCGTTCCCACTCCACGTCGCTAAGCACCCATCGCCGCGCGGCACCTAAATCGGTGCTGAGCTCTTCGAGCCCACCACTCCGGTTCGCTGCGAGTAGCGCCCCGACGTCGTCGAAACCCAGCTCAACCGCCTCATCGCCCTCAACGAGCACGGATCGCGTCTGCCCATCAACTCTGATCGTTCCAAACTTCATAAGACAATCCTCGCCGATCGAACGTGCCCGGGAAAGTCTTTCTGGGCAAACGGGCGTGTAATTACGCCCAATTCGCTCAGCGGCAGATACCGTGGAGGGGTGAATATCACTCCTTTCAAGCTTGCCGCGCTGGCAGTCGCCGCCGTTGACGGCCTAGAGGCCGCCGGCGTTCGTGGCCCGTACACGCGCACTGCCGACTTCCAATTCGGTGGCGTTGTGGATGCCGAAGGGCGGCGGTGGATCGTCAAATATCCGCTTCACACCATCGCGGCAACGATGATCGAAGCCGAAGCAGCCATCGCACCCGCGCTCTTAGATGCGCTTCGTGATGGCCACCTGCCCTTCGACGTCGTTCGCCCGGCTGGCTTTACGCAGGTAAACGAAGGGCGCGCGGTCGTCTATACCGCTCCCCTCGGCAGGGAACATGACTTCGAAACACTCACCGAAGCTCACGCCCACGAACTCGGGCGCACACTCGCTGCCATCCACAAACTGCCCTCTGACATTATCGAAAAATCGGGCCTTCCGGTTTACGATGCGGAAACTACGCGGCGGCGCTTGCTCGCAGATTTGCATGATGCTGACGCTACCTCTGCCCTGCCCGGCGTTTTGCGCCGCCGCTGGGAGAACGCACTCGAAGTGCCAGAACTGTGGGACTTTGAACCGCGAGTTGTGCATGGCGATATCGAACCAGATCAGTTCATGTGGTCGGACGGCTCCATCTCGTGCGTTCTCGGTTTCGGTTCTGCCCACGTGGGCGATCCGGCGCTTGACTTTGCAAATCTGGTGACAGCCCTCGACGAACAATTGTTTGACGCCCTTCTCGAGTCATATTCAAATGCGCTCGGTGAGGAACTGTCCGAGAATTTCTTTAACCGCATCGTGCTCATGTCTGAGCTTGCACTGGCACGCTGGATGCTGTTTGGAGCTCGACGTGGCGATCCAGATATCGTTGACGACGCACGGGCGATGATGGACGATCTTGCTGCCGAAGTGGACGCCGATCCCGATCTGGCCCCCGGGCCCACCTGGTCGGTGAGCCAAGCGCAACCCGCCTATGCCGAATCTGCCGACGAGGCCGGCTTCACCGCAGCCAGCTCTACCCCCTCTGCCAACTGATCTTCAATATGTTCGGCAATCTCCTTAGCGTTGAAGATCGGCGCATGCAAAGCACGCTGGTCTTCCTTCGGCTCACCGAGGTAGTAGAAAACGGCACCGATATCCCCGAGCGGTATTCCTTGAGCTACCGACCACGCTAGTCGGTAGAGCGCCAACTGGTATTGGCGAGATTCCACCTGTTCCGGGCCTGGTCTAGGCCCGGTTTTCCAGTCGACGATCGTGACGGGCGGGTGGCCTTCAAGGCCAGACGTGTCGAGTACAGCATCGATGACGCAGCGGATCGGCCTGCCACCCAATTCGATATCGACAGCTTCCTCGATGGCGATCTTCGGGCAGGCCGCATACGGCGAACGATGAAAGCGACTCAAAAGCCGCTCGCGCACCGCATCGGTCATTTCCGTAGCACTATCGATCGGCATCTCGTCTGGATCCGCAACCGAATCAACATCTAAGGTCAGTGGTGCGTCGTAGTGGTGGGCAATCTGTTCGTGTACGAACGTTCCCGTACGAGCTGCGCGCGATGGTCGATGCGGTAGCGGGCGCCGCTGATCGCGTACAAAGCTTTCCGGATCGGAGGAGAGTTTGACGACGTCGGAAGCTGTCAAGTATTCGCGCGTGATCGGATCGGCAGTTGTGCTCGATTGCGTCTCTTGAATGAGTACGTGAGCCTCTTGCTCCCATTTGGTCATAAAATGATCGAGCTCCTCACGCGATAGTCTGACCGGTGGCAGATCGGCCCGATCAAGCCTTCGATCGATGTCGACTGGCCAGCGTTTGGTATCTGGAGCGAAAATCTCATCCCACACGTCAGTTCCCGACTCCTGGGATTCATCTGCGATGCGCTCCAGGTCGGCGCCACAGAGCACCCGATCATTGGCCGGATCCGCGGTCAATACCGATTCCATATCCGCAATGAATGTATTGTGCGGCATGCAAGCCTCCGGTACAGGGCCTGCAATTTCTTCTCTGGCAACAAGCTTCTCGAGTTCTTTTAGTTTGGTTCCCGCTTGCGCCTCGAACTGAAGGTCATACGAACACAGGAGGAGAATATCGCGTGGTCGGGTAACCGCCACGTATGCAAGGCGGCGCTGTTCGGCTCGATAGTGCGCCGCAAGCGGGCCCGTCAGATGCTCGTGAAAGTCTTCTAAAATCGGGGCTTTATCATGCGGGGTGATCACTTCGGGGCAACGCTTTGCAAAACTGAATTCAGGTAGGTGCTCCCTATCTGCTCGCAGTGGGAACGGTAAGGCGCTCCCATCGAGTTGCCAAGCTTTATCTCGCGAAAAATCATCGAAACCGCGATATCGCATTTCCGGAATGGCCACCACGTCCCATTCCAGTCCCTTTGCACCGTGCACGGTCATAATCTGTACCACGCCGGATTCGGGAACCACGTCCTCGGTCTCTAAAAGCTGCGCGTCACCGCTGACGTCGCCCTCGCCAGTATTCTCGTGCTCCTCAACCGCGTCCACCCATTCGGTAAAACCCTTCAGGTTCGCCCGTGGATTATCTCGCACGTACTGGGCTGCCATCCGCACAAATGAGCTCAAGGCGCCTTCGACCCGGGCTCCTCCATCGCGCCGGGATCGTGCATAAAACGGCAGGTCTAAGGCGTCTATCGCGAAGGTGATCAAGTCTGGAACCGGCAAGTGGAGCCGCTTGCGTAAGCTTTTCAACAAAGATCGGATATGGAACAGGCGCGCGTGACCCGTGGCGCTCAAATTGGGAACGCCATTGCCCTCGTCCGGGTGCGGTAGAGCATCGATCGCTTCAACCAAGCTCGCTCGAACCTCGATTGACTCGCCGCCCGTCTTCCCCCCGCTCACTGCCGAGCCGCCCATTTGCGCAGCATATTCCTTTGTGGTTGCTCTCGAGAGCGTCTTTGTGAACGCGGCCAATGCCTGCAAATCGCGTACACCGATCGCGAAGTGGGTGAAAATCGGAACGAGCAGATCGTGGCGTTCGGGAACCGCGATCAGGCCCAAGAAGGCCCGAAGCAGTCGCACCTCTGGCTTCTCAATCAGCGCTTCACCACCGACAATTTCAAAGGGGACGTCATATTTTTCAAGGGCTTTCACCGCGTTGTCGATGTACGATCGGGCTCGGCACAGCACGACGGCGGTCGGGAAGGCGCCGGCGTCTGATTCACCTGAACTGACCGCGCCCTCGCGCTTACGGCGGGCCTCATCAAATATTTGCGCAAACTGCCCGGCCATTGCGTCGTAGGAATCTTCCCGCAGACTTCGGTGAATAAAGCGCACCTCCCCTTCACTGGCCCTTTGGCGTGGCACAAGTTTCTTTACCGTCATCGACGGATATGAGAGCTTGCCAGAAGTCAGCGCATTGGCAGCTTTGAGGATGTTCTCACCGTTTCTGAAAGCGGTGGAAAGGGTTAAATTCCTGGGCACTCGGAATCTATCCATAAAGTCGGAAAGCGCGGCCGCGGAGGCACCTCGCCAAGAATAAATCGCCTGATTGGGATCGCCGACGGCGCAGACGGACCGCACATTAGAAAAAGCGTGATATAAAAACTCTGCCTGCTGGGAGGAGGTGTCCTGATATTCGTCTAGTAAGACCAACTTGTAGTGCCCAATCAGTTCGCTAACTTGCTCTGGAACGGCCTTAAGAATTCGATTTGCTCGGTCTACTTGATCAGCAAACTCGATCAGTGAGTGTTCCTTTTTATACGCCAAATAACTATCGACGATCGTGCACAATGCCAGCCTGCGTTCGATCTTTTGCAAAGCGCTACCCGGGGTACCACTTTGAGCTTTCGACGCCTCAGTGTGCGTTCCGCGCGCCACGCTAACATCGGCGAGTTTGCGCAGTGCCTCCTGTTCTTCGGACAGCACTTCTCGCAGCTCGGTGGTGGTCACTCCGTTCGAGATCAGTGCGTCAGAAATATGAAGCGCATCGCGAACCACAGTATTTGCTGACCACGCCTTTAGCACGTCGAATTCGCGGGTCTGCGAATCTACCGACGCGACGATCTCGCGCATAATTTGCCAACGTTCGGCATCGGTTATCAAGCGTGCTCGTGGATCTTCGCCGATCAGCATGGAATACGAAGATGCGATATCTGCAGCGAAAGAGTTGTACGTGGCGATCGTCGGCTTTGCCATCTGAGCATGTTCCAGGTCAGCCACGGCGTCAGCCTGCTCGTCTTCGCCGAGTTCCCGTGGGTTGCGATTGCCCGCCTGGTCGGCGTGCACCTGGCGATCTTGACCTGGCATCAGACCCATCCGCTGGGCATGTTCCAGTTGCTCTTCGACGCGCTCTGCCAACTCCCCTGCGGCTTTAGTTGTGAACGTCAAGCCGAGCACCTCATCGGGGCGAACGTTGCCGTTGACGATGTGCCACACGATTCGCTGAGCCATCGTTGCGGTTTTACCCGATCCCGCGCCGGCGATCACCGCTATCGCGTGATCTTCACTCACAATCACTTCACGCTGCTCGGGCGTCGGCGTAAATTCGAGCGTTTTTTCAAAGTCTTCGTAGGTGGTCACGAGAAAATCCTTCCGCTTCCCATCGCGGGGCATACGGGAACAAACGAACAGTTTCGGCACATGTCATTGCTTATCGCAGCGAATGATCCCCCGCGTTGCACCTTGCCCGCGTTCCGGATCATCGTCTCCGTTTGCGCCATGTGCTCGGGGCTCAAGGCTGGTTGGATCCGTTCCGCCGGCATGCCATTCTTCGCCGGATCCTTCGTGGCGGCAGGTTTTCTTACATACACGAGCTTCGCCCCGCCAGCTGCTTCTGCACCTTCGATCGCGCCGCGATTCACCAGCCACTGGTAAACGCGCAGTTGCGGATTGTCTTTCGCCTCCACCTTCGTCAAAGGGGATTTTGACGTTTTGAAGTCCACCACCGTGATACCCCGCTCATCGGCTTCCAAGCGATCCAACCGCGCACTCACGGTCACGTTTCCGTGCTCATCGCTCAACGTTTCACGCCCACTTTGCTCCACACGAACCTGCGCCGTGGTGCTTTCGAGATACTTTCCAAGGCTCATCACCATCACGTCGATTTCCTCTCGCATTTTGGTGCCCTCAAAGTCGTATTCGAAATCTAGCTGGGCGATCAATTTATCTGCTCGAACTCGCACAGCATCGGCCGGACCGTTCGGGAATTCCTCCGCGAGAGTATGGATGAGCATCCCCACGTCTAAAGCTCGAGTGTCTGTCGCGGACTCTGCACCGAGCGAACTGAAAAACGAGCGCAGCGGGCACCTCATTACCGACTCTATTCGCGAGGGCGACACGAAGACATCACCGTTCGAACCCTCACAGGTGGTTGGCTCGAAGCTATCCACCCATGTTTGCGGCTGCGCCGTTGCCACACCTTTGCGCGCGAGCCCATCGAGGATTGCCTGTGCGGCGTGCGACAGGATCTCATCACCACTGGCCATGGCTTGGCGCAACTCGCCGGTCAAACCCGCGGTGTCCAGAAGGCTTGCCACCGAAGTGGCTTCTTTCGCTTCAGGGAACAGCCAGCTTAAAAATCGCGAGGGTTGCACCCCGTCACCGCACGAGGCCGTGACTAGCACAGACTCTCTCGCGCGGGTGATCGATTTGAGTAGCATTCGTAGCTCATCGTCAATCACATCGCGTACCAGCTGCCCGGATACCACGTCGCGGCCCGCCATCTCCGAACCGAGCACCACATTGACTAATTTGGGGACCTTGGTTAGCGGGTTGCGCAACCTCGTATTAGGCCACACTCCCTCGTTCAACCCGAGGATCGCCACGTGGTCCCAGGTTTTCCCGATCGTCGACGACGGCGTCACAAGGGCCACCTCGTCCGCGAGGGCTCCCGTTCGCGCGATGGAATCTTCGGGCAGATCCTGATCTTCAAGTGCCTCCAAAAGCACGTCAATACCAGCGTCTGCCGGGTCACGATCAGCTTGCCGTTGAGCAATCCGGAACATCGAAATCACGGCATCAAGATCGCTATCTGCAGCATCTGCATGGGCGCCGACCCCAAGCGCTTGCTCCCGCCACGCCTCCGCAACCCCGACTCCGGCCCAGGCTTCCCAGAGAACTTCTTCACCCAGAGCGCCACGTTCGCGCGCCGCCCTAATCCGCGCGATCACTTTGTGGGCCCGATGCAGTTCGGGCACGTTTTTCAAAAGTTCGCCACCATCGATCACGAGCTTGAGCAGCTCGGATTCCGAACGTGCCCCACCGTCGGCCAGCTCCCAGCCGCGTAGCTCACGCCGCAGGCCACGCAAATCTAACGGATCAATGGCAAATAACACGCCCGTCAAAACCTGCTCTATCTGCCCCACATCCACTGCCGCCGGCTCGGCGAGCGCGAGTTCGAGAAGGTCGATCAGCGCGGCTACCGCACGTTGCTCGCGAAGCGGTTCCGAGCGTACCGGCATGGTAATAGGAACGCCGTATCGCAAAAAAGATCGCCGCGTAGCTTCGTGCATACCGGCTGATCTAGTCACCACCGCCATCTTCGAATATGGCACTGCGTCCAGTAAATGCAGGCGCCGCATGCGGGTTGCAACATAGGCAATTTCCTCATCCTCGTTCGCAAAAATCCGAGCTGAGGCCGGGTAGCACGCTACGCCGTCAGCTCCCTGAGAATCCATATTCGCGCTGTCCGCTACGAAATCTGCCGACCTGTGCTTACCCGCACCAGCGGTGTGAATACCCGAGGTTACTCGCTGTGCTATCTGCGCAATCTGCCCGCCAGAGCGATACCGATGGGTTAAGTACATGCGCTGGGCACCAATACCGCCCGCCGGTTCATCCCGGGTGAGTAGCGCGGGCAGGTGAGCAACGCCGCCACGAAATCCTTGCACCGCCGCATCCGGATCACCGAAGGTCACAATCGAAGAACCGTCGGCTTTCAGCGCTTGGAGCAGGGCACGCACGGCCAAAGTGGAGTTTTCCACGTCGTCGATGATCACCCAATCCCAGCGGGGCTTAGCAATACCGAGCTTTCCGCCGCGCACCTCCGCGCGTTCCCACCCCTGAAGCATGGCCGCAGCTTGCGTGAGCAGGCGTGCGTGATCGACGATGTCTTGGTTTTGGTGCCCAATTCCCGCCTGAGTAGCCAGCGCCTTTTCGTATCCCTCCATAATGTGGGCGCCCACCTGCCAGATCGGCTCCCCCACGCGTTCCCCCAGCCTTGCCAAATCGTCAGCTGAAAGTTCCAATTCGGCAGCCCGTGTGATGAGATCTCTGAACTCCGCGCGATAGGCGGGCAAACGTGCCGCCTCGCCGTCTTGCGCCCACTCGGGCAAACTTCCCGGAACGGCACCGGCCAAAATAAGATCAAAATACTCTTTAAGAAAAGAATCTTGATCTGGACCGCTCAAAAGTTCCGGTTCGCGCCTACCCACATACTGCGCGTAGGCCGATACAATCCCGAACGCGAAAGCAGTAATCGAGCGCACGTCCACCGTTGCGGGCAAGTACCCTAGCGTGCGTGATAGAGCGTTGCGAAGATCCGAGGCTGCCCTGCGATCGGGGGAAAGAACGGCAACCTGCGCATCCGGATTTTCCCGCACAACATTGATGGCCAGTTCGATCGTGAGCGCACTCTTGCCGGTTCCGGGTGCACCAATCACCGATGCAACGCAAGGCGCGCGCAGGCCGAGCACTGCCTGTTGAGAGGCATCCCACTGGCGGCTTTCGTCACTTTTTGGCTCACATTCGTTTTCCATAACACCGAGCCTAACGGACTGGTCCGACATAGTTTTGGCTCGCAATGAAAAGCAACCAAACTTCGGCACTTCCACCGGATAGAATTGGTGCAGACCTGCTGACAATCGGAGGAAACATGGACATCACTATCGGAATTTGTAACATTCAGCGCGAGTTAACCCTCAACGTCGCACTGAGTAGCGACGAAGTTGGTCAAAAAGTCTCCGACGCTCTTGAAAACGGCACGGTTCTTTCGCTTGAAGACACGGATGGAAACGTCGTGCTCGTTCCCTCCACAGCCATCGGCTACGTTCAAATCAACGAAGCTCAAACGCGGCGCGTGGGATTCGGGTTCTAATCGGGTAGACTCATCCGTGGCTGACCGGTCGTCACGGTTTGACTCAAGAATTTTCACGATCGGCTGCCCGGGCGCATTCCAATCCGGCGCGCCCTCCCAAGTCGAAAGTGAATACTGTGCAAGAACAACCACAATCTGGAATTGTGAACACGACCGGCGCCATCGTGCGCCAAGCAAACGAACCGGAAGCTGATATCCAGGCGTCGGCAGCAGAACTCGAACTGAAAGAAAAGTCTTTTGCCGACTACGGCGTCTCCACGCCAATTGTCGAAGCGCTCGAAGCACAAGGGATTACATTTCCCTTTCCCATCCAGGCACTCACCCTTCCGGTTGCGCTCAAAGGCTCGGATATCATTGGCCAAGCCAAAACGGGCACTGGAAAAACGCTCGGCTTTGGCATCCCAATGGTCGAAAAGGTGATTGGACCCAATGAGGAAGGGTGGGACAAGTTACGCAACCCCGGTAAGCCTCAGGGACTTATCGTCGTGCCGACCCGCGAGCTTGCCAAACAGGTTGCCGGAGATATTCGCGATATCAGCGCCAACCGCAACATTCGCGTCGTCGAAGTTTACGGCGGTAAAGCCTACGAACCGCAGGTTAAGCAACTGGAAAAAGGTGCGGAGATCGTCGTCGGCACGCCAGGACGCATGATCGATCTGAGTAAACAGCGCACACTTGATCTTTCCACTGCGCACACGGTTGTGCTTGATGAAGCCGACGAGATGCTCGACCTCGGCTTCCTTGAGGACGTCGAAACGATCCTCGCATCCACGCCGCCGAATCGCCACACCATGCTATTTTCAGCCACAATGCCCGGCCCGGTCATCACCATGGCCCGCCGATACATGTCCAAGCCGACGCACATTCGCGCCCAGGCGCACGACGACGATTCGGCAACCGTCAAGCAGGTCAAACAGGTGGTCTACCGCGCTCATGCCCTCAATAAGTCCGAGGTACTTGCTCGTATTTTGCAGGCGAAAGACCGCGGGCTCACCATCGTTTTTGCCCGCACTAAACGCACTGCAGCAAGGCTCGCCGACGAACTCGAAGACCGCGGCTTCGCGACCGGCTCCCTGCATGGCGATCTCGGCCAAGGCGCACGTGAACAGGCCATGCGCGCCTTCCGCAACGGAAAGATCGACGTGCTCGTGGCAACCGACGTCGCCGCACGCGGTATCGATGTCGAGGACGTGACGCACGTTATTAACTACCAGTGCCCAGAGGATGAAAAGACCTACCTGCACCGCATTGGTCGTACCGGCCGTGCTGGAAGTAAGGGGACGGCCGTCACCTTCGTGGACTGGGAAGACATGCCACGTTGGTCCGTGATCAATAATGCGCTCAATCTCGGATTCCCAGAACCGGTGGAAACGTACCACACCTCCGACCATCTCTACACCGATTTGGACATCGACCCGAAGGCCACCGGCCGCCTACCCAAATCCGAACGTACGCGCGCCGGCCTCGACGCCGAAAAACTTGAGGATCTGGGCGAAACCGGCAAGCGCACACCGCGCGGCCGGGGCCGCGGGCAAGGTCGGGGCCGCAGGCGAGGTCGGGGCCCCGGGGCCAGAGGTGAACGCTCAAGTAGAGATGAGCGCGGAGGTAGGCAACGCAAACGCACTCGGCGTACCGATCGGGGTTCGGATAGTAACCGCCACGAAGGTCAGCACCACGAAGGTGATCGTAGCGATAGTGGAGGCGAGGAAAGGCCTCGGCGGCAGCGGCGCCGGATCAGACGCTAGCCGATGAGCGGTTCAACCACACCTAGTACGCCGGCAATGATCAGCTGAGTAGCGATCGCCGCGAGAAGCATGCCCGACAGGCGGGTTAGTAGCATGACGCCGGCCTCGCCCAAGACTCGCATGATGGTGCCGGAAAAGTGCATCGCAATCCAAGAAATAATGAGCACGATCGTCATCGCACCGATCACGGTGACCTTATCGATCACGTCGCCATCGGCTTCACGCATCAAGAGCATGAAAGCCACGATCGCACCCGGGCCGGCAAGCAGTGGCATGCCCAGTGGAACCATGGCCACGTGAATCGAACCGCCTGCATCGCCCGGATCTTGCTCCTCACCCGTCAGCAGTTGCAAGGCCACCAGTAGCAACAGCAGGCCGCCTGAGATCTGAAGAGCCGACGGCGAAATGCCAAGCCAATCAAAGAGGTAGAAGCCAAAGAATCCAAATACGAGTAAGAGCAACAGCGCAATAAAATTGGCTTGGAAGGCAACTTTCTTGCGATCCTTCTTCTCCATGGTTCGCGTCAGCGCCATGAACACCGGCACGTTTCCGGGTGGATCGATAATGACCAAGAGCGTAGCGAAGGCCGATGCGAAGAGCGCGCCATCAAACGTCACGGGTGTAAGACCTCCAGGTATGAGCCCTGCGTCAGGGCCTCGAGCGTGTCCGGCTGCGTGGTATTTTCGCCGAGCCGGTTCGGTTTTCCTTCGCCATGGTAGTCGCTGGTGCCGAACTGGAAAAGTCCAAGGCGGCTCGCAGTTGCCACAATCTCACCGCGGCGTTCGCGAGGGTTATCGCGGTGGTCAACTTCGATACCAAATAGTCCGGCCTCAGCCATCTGGTCAACGGCTTCGGCAGGCAGTATTCGGCCGCGTGAAAGTGCGAGCGGGTGCGCAAAAACTGCCTTACCTCCGGCATCAACGATCCATTCGATCGCCTCAAAAACATCGGGGGCATATTGGGGAACGTAATACTTGTTATCCGGATGAAGCAGCTGCGCGAAGGCTTCCTCTCTATCCGCTACGATTCCCCGGTTGACGAGCGCGTCGGCAATGTGCGGGCGCCCGGCAGGTGCTCCTACTTCTTTTACGGCGACGACGTCGTCCCAGTCAATCGAGAAGTCTTCAGCAAGTCTGGCCACAATTTCGCGAGCCCGCTCCTCGCGAGCGCCGCTCATCTTCCTTCGATGCTCGGCCAGCTGCCCAGCTTCCGGATCGAAGAGGTAGGCGAGCATGTGAACGGACATTGACCGACCGGCGTCGTTATACCGCGTGGTCATCTCCATTCCGCGCACCAGACTCACGCCCGTGCTTTCCACGTGCGCCGCGGCTTCCTTCCAGCCGGCGATCGTGTCGTGATCGGTCAGTCCGACGACGTCGAGCCCGGCACGCTTAGCTTTTGCCATCAGCTGTGCTGGACTATCGGTGCCATCTGAACAGTTCGTGTGGGTGTGCAGGTCGATCATAGGTTCACGGTAGATCGGCCCGGTGATTTCGGCAACTACGAACGAATGCGGGTTCCGTTGATGAACGTGGGATAATGCGATTATGACTACTGACCGCACAGATAAAACGCAGACAGCCGAAGAAAAAGCCCACAATCGTACCCAGCGCCCACAGGGTAAGGTGTTTCGCCAGTTTATTGGTGAAGACTGGGGTGAACGCCCGCCCGGGCCGAAGCGGATGGAGGTGGCCGATTACACCCCGGCCCGGCACGAGACTCTGTCCAAGCTTTTTCCCGGGGAGCGCCTGATCATTCCCGCTGGCGACTTGAAGGTGCGTTCGAACGATACGGACTACCGGTTTCGCGCGCATTCGGCATTTTCGCACTTGAGCGGGCTTGGCGGTGAAGATGAACCCGGAGCTGTACTCGTGTTTAATCCGGTTGACGAGGGCCACGAGGTTACCCTTTACTTCCACCCGCGCGCCCCGCGTTCTTCGGAAGAGTTTTATGCGGATTCGCGCCACGGCGAATTCTGGGTGGGAGCCCGCCTATCGGCAGAAGAAATGGAAACCGCTACGGGTATCAAGGTGGCGCACATCGATGAGATGAAAGACGCTATTTCGAAGGATCTGGGCGAGGTGCAAATCCGCGTGATGCCACAATCGGACCAGGCGGTCGAGGCCTTGGTGGCGGAACTTCGCGAACAGAGCGGCCTGACCGAAGGCGCCGCGCAGGCTGATGCCCGGCTCGCCGAAGCCACTTCCGAAATGCGGCTGACGAAGGACGAGTTTGAGATTGCCGAAATGCAAAAGGCAATCGACGTCACGGCTGCCGGATTCGATGAAATGATCCGTGCACTGCCGCGCGCGAAGGAGCATTGGCGCGGCGAACGCGTACTCGAGGGCGTTTTCCACGCCAAGGCACGCGAAGAAGGCAACGGCCTTGGCTACGAAACGATCGCGGCGGCCGGCAACAACGCGAACACATTGCACTGGATCACCAATGACGGCCAGGTTCGCGATGGCGAGCTGATCCTTATCGACGCTGGCGCCGAAGTTGATTCGCTCTATACCGCGGATATCACGCGCACGCTCCCGATCTCTGGCAAGTTCACCGAAACGCAACGCGAGGTTTACGACGCCGTGCTGGAAGCTTGCGAACGTTGCCTCGAGGTCGCACAATCTAAGGTGCAATTCAAGGATATTCACGCGGCCGCCATGGAAGTAATCGCCAAGCATTTGGAGCGCTGGGGAATTCTGCCCGTGAGCGCAGAAGAATCGCTGAAACCAGAAAACCAATACCACCGCCGCTGGATGCCCCATGGCACCTCCCACCACCTCGGACTTGACGTGCACGATTGCGCGCAGGCCAAACGTGAGCTCTACCAGGATTCCTACCTTGAGCCGGGCATGATTTTCACGATCGAACCCGGCCTGTACTTCCGGGCCGACGACCTGAAAATTCCCGAGCGTTTCCGCGGAATCGGCGTGCGAATAGAAGACGATATTCTCGTCACTGACGACGGCGCGATCCGTATGTCCGAATCCATCCCTCGCACAGCGGCCGACGTGGAGCAGTGGATGGCTGACATCTGGAAGGAAAACTCATGACAGTTGCCACGGGCCCGCGCGTATTTGCCGGGCGACTTGCGGGGGCACCCGTTTATGATCCACTGGGTGACCGGGTCGGTAAAGTGCACGACATCGTCGTCGTTTTCAGACTTCGGGGAAACCCGTCGGCTGTTGGCCTAGTAGTGGACGTGACCGGGAAACGCCGGGTGTTTCTACCGCTTACGCGCGTAACATCGATTGCGAACGGCCAGGTCATTACAACCGGTTTGCTAAATATTCGCCGTTTCGAGCAGCGCCCATCAGAAACGATGGTACTCGGCGAACTACTAGACCGTGAAGTGACCTTTAACGACGGTAGTGGAACCGCGAGCGTCGTGGACGTCGCCATCGAACAGGTGGGTAACCGGCAGTGGGCACTCATGACGCTCTATGTTCGCATGGGTAAGGATAGCGCCGACGCGGGTAACACGAAGCTGGTCAGCAGCTTGGAAGTTTCGGGCCTGCGCACGAAGGTTGCGAATCAGGCGGCAACGGCTCTGCTTGCGCAGATTAATGAACTTAAGGCGCCCGACGTCGCCGATCTTCTCTCTGATTTACCCGACGAGCGAGCGATCGCCGTCGCAAGCCAGATGCACGATCACCTCCTTGCCGACGTATTGGAAGAAATGTCGGACGCGGACCGGGTGACGATCATGAGCGCGCTCGAAGTGGAACGCGCCGCTGACATTTTGGAGGAAATGGAACCTGATGATGCGGCCGATTTGGTCAACGATCTGCCGGCATCGAAAGCCGAGATTCTGCTTGCCCGCATGGAGCCGGAGGAAGCCCAAGATGTCCGCCGCCTCATGTCTTACGGCGAGCGCACGGCCGGTGGCATGATGACCACCGAACCGCTCATCCTCTCCCCCGACGCCCACGTAGCCATGCTCCTTGCCGCAGCTCGCCGCGAGGACATTCCGCCTGCAATTGCTTCCATGTGTTTCATTGTTCGCCCGCCGACGGAAACACCGACGGGTCAGTACCTTGGCGTGGTTCACCTGCAGCGCGCACTGCGCGAGCCGCCCTCAGAGATGGTGGGCACGATGATCGATCAGGTGGAGCCACTTTCACCCGACGACGGCATCGGAACCATCACGCGCCTGCTCGCAACTTACAATTTGACGGTATTGCCAGTTGTTGACAACGGTTTGCTGGTGGGCGCCGTCTCCGTTGATGACGTTCTTGACCACCTAATGCCACGCGATTGGCGTTCGGCGGACGAAGACACGGTTGATTCCCACATGGATGAGCGCCACGACGAGGAAGAGGAGAACTCCGATGCCTGAAACTTTTGATCAGCCGCTTGAGCGGCGACGCCGGAAGCTTCGGCCGGCCAAGATTGATTCGGATGCCGCCGGAGTCGTGGCTGAGCGCATCGCACGCTTCACCGGCACCCCAAGATTTATTATCTGGCTGACGCTATTCGTGGTTGTGTGGATCGGATGGAATTCACTTGCGCCTGAACACGTGCGGTTTGATTCTGCCGCACTTGGATTTACGGCTTTGACCCTGATGCTTTCGCTTCAGGCCTCCTACGCTTCGCCGTTGATTCTGCTGGCGCAAAATCGCCAGGATGCGCGAGATCGGGTGAGCGCGGAGCAGGATCGTCAACAGGCGGAACGTAATCTGGCAGATACCGAGTTCCTCACTCGGGAAATCGCATCATTGCGCATGTCGATGCGGGATCTGGCTACTCGCGATTTTGTGAGATCGGAAATGCGCGATCAGCTCAACCAGCAAAACGCCACGATCGCTGAACAATACGAAACGATCGCAGAGCTTCGCGCAAAGCTTGCACAGCTCGGGCATGCACCGTCGGAGGGCGAAGAGTCCAACTAGCGCGGGTTTTCAGCGCATAGCGCTATGTTCGTTAATTGTTACCGGTGAAGATAGGATAAAGGCATGAGTTTACCGAGCATTGAAGAAATTACGGCCGAGCTGGCGAAGGTTATTGATCCCGAGATCAAGCGTCCGATCACGGAGTTGGGGATGTTACGCTCGGTTGACATTGATGAGGGCGGCAAGGTCGTCGTCGGCATTGATTTAACGACGGCCGGATGCCCGCTTCGCGACACGATCGCTTCCGATACGCAAAACGTCGTCGGCGCCCTTGATGGGGTGACGGCCGTCGAAGTGTCGATGGGCGTGATGAATGACGAGCAAAAGGCTGAGCTTCGCAAGACGCTACGAGGCGGGCAAGCCGAACGAATCATTCCGTTCTCCCAGCCTGGTAACTTGACGCGCGTCTATGCGGTCACATCCGGCAAGGGCGGGGTTGGAAAATCCTCCATGACGGTTAATTTGGCCGCCTCGATGGCCCAGCAAGGGTTGAACGTAGGCGTTGTCGACGCCGATATTTACGGCTTCTCGATTCCGCAAATGCTCGGCGTTAAAACACCTCCCCAAGTGGTGGACAACATGATCATTCCGCCGATTTCACATGACGTGAAGACGATTTCCATTGGCATGTTCATGCAGGAAAACGGGCCTGTGGTGTGGCGCGGCCCGATGTTACACCGCGCGCTCGAACAGTTTTTCTCAGATGTTTACTGGGGCGATCTGGACGTTCTACTCATCGATCTTCCACCCGGTACGGGCGACGTGGCGCTTTCGGTTGCCCAGCTGATTCCAAAATCTGAAATCGTGCTGGTAACAACCCCGCAGGTTGCGGCTGCCGACGTGGCGGAACGTGCCGGCATGATGGCTGGCCAAACAGATCAGCGGGTTGTGGGCGTGATTGAAAACATGTCCTACTTGCAAATGCCGGACGGCACAAAGATGGACATTTTCGGATCCGGTGGTGGCGACGCCGTCGCAGCTCAGCTTTCCCGCACACTCGGCTACGAGGTGCCGTTGATCGGCCAGGTCCCGCTCGAGCAGGAACTGCGCGAGGGCGGGGATGCGGGCGATCCGTTCTCGGCTCAAGATGGCGATTCTCCGGCGCAGGTAGCCGTTCGTGATATCGCATCTCACCTCAGCCGCCGCGCACGCGGACTATCCGGCATGTCGCTCGGCGTCTCGCCGGTGAGCTAAAATCTGATATATATCGCTAACCGGGAGAGGTCATGGCAGTCGATAAAGCGCAGTCGTGGGCATATGCCGAACAGATAGTGGATGAAGATCAGCATGCGCGGCTTGCCCGCACATACGCTGCCGAACTCGGTATCACCTGTCTGTCCCCTTCGACCGGCCACTTTCTTAAAACGCTTGCATCGATGAGCGGTGTGAAGCATATTGCCGAGGTGGGTACCGGCACCGGAGTGTCGGGGCTCTACCTCCTCGCCGGATCAGATGATTCGGTACTGACCAGTATCGACATCGATTCCGAAGCCCAAAGCTATGCGCGAAACGCGTTTGCTGACGCGAAAATCCGCGCGGGGCGCTACCGGCTGATCAACGGCCGAAGTGCAGACATGTTGCCCCGACTATCGAATAATTCTTATGACCTCGTACTTATCGATGCTGATCCGGCCGAAGCTGCCGGCGATGTTTCTGAGGCGATCCGAATGTTACGCCAGGGCGGCACGCTCGTCCTCGCCCACGCGCTCAATAACGATCGAGTGGCAGATCCTGCGCGTCGCGACGAATCGACTGTCGCACTGCGGAATTTGGGCAAAGAACTAATTGAGGCTGAAGACATGGTCTCCAGCCTCATTCCCCTTGGGGACGGTCTTCTCATCAGCGTTAAGGTCTAAAGCTTCAGGAGCTTATCCAAAACTTCGTGAAGAGACTTAACTTCATCATCGTTAAGTTCAAGCACCAGACGGCCCCCACCCTCGAGCGGCATCCGCAAAGTTGTGCCGTGGATATCACGCTCCGCTTCGAGCGGTCCATCTCCCGTACGCGGTTTCATGGCTGCCATGGATTTTTCTCCTTTCGAGGCGCCCATGCGCCTGCATCCACCACTAATTCTACGTGAAATCGAAGATCTTGGCAGGTTAGCTTTGCTTTAAGTCACACAATTGCTCGGGTCGAGGCTGATCTTCTGTGAGTCTATCTGGGCTGACAACCTAAATCTTTTCTACTCTTGCTCATCTTGCGCTCGGATCTCATCGGCAAGGCGATGTACGCCATCGATGACTTCTTGGACGGCCTCTTCAGCTGTATCGACGACCGTGAAGATCTCCTCGTGGCCCGGGCTAATGAAACCGCCATCGAGTAACGTCGTCTTGATCCAATCGACCAAGCCACTCCAATACTCGCTACCTACCAGAACAACGGGGAAAGAAGACACCTTGTGGGTCTGAACCAGCGTCAACGCCTCGAACAGTTCATCCATTGTGCCATAGCCACCCGGCATCACGATAAAACCGAGCGAGTACTTCACAAACATCATCTTGCGCACGAAGAAATAGCGGAAATTAATTCCCAGATCGACGTAATCATTCATGCCCTGTTCGAAGGGAAGTTCAATTCCTAAGCCGACGGATGTACCACCGGCTTCAACCGCGCCCTTGTTGCCAGCCTCCATGATCCCGGGGCCACCGCCAGTAATAATGGTGTAATCCTTTTCAACCAGAAGCTTCGCGATGTCAACCGCCATCTGGTAGTACGGATCATCTGACGACGTGCGCGCAGAACCGAAGATCGATACGGCTGGCCCGACGTTCGCCAAAGCGCCAAAGCCTTCCACAAACTCGGCCTGAATCCGCATGATTCGCCACGGATCGGAATGAATAAACGACGTGTCCTGCAGTGGGTGCAGAAGGCGCGCATCCGTCGTCGTATCCGGGATCTGCTTGCGCCGCAAGGTTACAGGACCTTTGAAGTACTTTCTTTTAGCCATGGGCTCTACAGTACCCGCTTCCACGTGAACAGAAAATGAACCACCGGCTTGTACTATTAGGCTCGATGGAACTTTTCATTTCCGCAGTGGCGGGGATCGGTATCGGCATCGTGGTCGGAATGCTCGGCGCCGGCGGCGGAATTTTATCGGTACCCGCACTCGTATATCTTCTTGGGCAAAGCCCGCACGAGGCCGCCGCGGGCTCGCTCGTTATCGTATTACTTTCCGCGCTTACCAGCCTGATCGCTCACGCCCGGCACGGGCACGTGAACTGGAAAGGCGGCCTTATTTTCGCGAGTGTCTCGGCCTTTGCCGCATTGGCCGGCGCGAGAATCGCTCCTTTGCTATCGGGCACGCTCCTGATGGTCCTATTCTCCGCCCTCCTGCTGTGCGTGGCAGCTCTTATGCTCATTCGCGGGCTCCGGGAACGTGCTCGCGAACCCCGAAAACGTTCTCGCAAGAGCAACGAAGCCAACGCGAAGCCGCAACGTAGCCATCCCCAGGCCTGGAAGATTATCCTCGCGGGCACAGCCGTTGGCCTCATGTCCGGAATTTTCGGCGTTGGCGGCGGATTCGCCGTCGTTCCCCTACTTGTGCTCGCATTTGGCCTGCCCATGCTCGAGGCAACAGGCACAAGTGTGCTCGTGATGTTCGTTGCCTCAATTTTTGGTCTGCTTGGCAGGATCGGTACGCCCGTCCAGATCGACTGGCCGATCGTGCTCATTTTTGCCGCCGGTTCCGCGATCGGCGGCCTGTTCGGTGAGCCGATTAGCCGAAGGGCACGCGTGTCAACACTGACCCTCGCGTTCGGGGTTCTCTTGCTTACGATCGGTTCGTTTACAGCGGTTCAGAACCTCACCAATCTCTAACGCTAGTCGGCTAGCCTGCGGTACTCTAGCGCTATGTCTAAACTGAACAAACTAGCCCCTGTCGTACACGAGTGGATTGCAGCCGATCCGTCCGAATCTGACCGCGGCGAACTCCTAGATCTTCTGGCACGCGCCGAGAACGACGCCGAAGCGCTCGCCGAGCTGGAAGACCGCTTCGCTGGCACCCTGCAATTTGGCACCGCAGGCCTTCGCGGTGAGATGGCCGCTGGGCCGAATCGGATGAATGTGGCCGTGGTTCGACGCGCGGCCGCGGGGCTTGTCGCATGGCTGAAAGACACGTTTGCCGATCCGGTCGTCGTCATCGGTTTTGACGCACGCTACAACTCGGCGCAGTTTGCCCGTGACACGGCGGCAATCGTTGCCGCAGCCGGCGGGAAAGCACTGCTCATGCCACGCGAGCTTCCCACACCGCTACTCGCATACGCCGTTCGCAAACTGGGCGCGGATGCCGGTGTAATGGTCACCGCCTCGCACAATCCGCCGCGCGATAACGGATACAAGGTCTACCTTGGCGGCCGCGCGGTCGAAGAGGAAGGTAAGGGCGTTCAGATCATCTCGCCTGTTGATTCCCAAATCGCAGAAAAGATCGCCGCTGCCCCGCCAGCCAATGAGGTCCCGATGGCGGACGGCTGGGACGTGCTCGACGAAACGATCGTCGAGGACTACATATCTGACACGCTCACGCTCACCGCGGATGGGCCACGCGATCTGAAAATCGTCTACACCGCAATGCACGGGGTGGGCAATGCACTCGTCGAGCCTTTGCTTACCCAGGCCGGATTCACGATCGTCCCGGTTGCTACGCAAATTGATCCCGATCCAGATTTTCCAACAGTCGCCTTCCCGAATCCTGAGGAAAAGGGCGCGCTCGACGAAGCTATCGCTACGGCCGAACGCGTGGGGGCAGACATCATCATTGCTTCGGATCCCGATGCGGATCGGTGTTCGGCGGCGATCCCGACGCCACACGGCTGGCGCCAGCTATCCGGCGACGAAATCGGATCGATCCTCGGCGAACAAGTAGCCGCCCAAACAGCGGCACGCGGAGGATCGGGCACGCTCGCCTCATCGATCGTCTCATCCCAGTTGCTCGAGCAGATCGCGGCACATCACGGCCTGGACTACGCGGCAACGCTCACCGGTTTCAAGTGGATCGCACGGGCACCCGAAATCATTTTCGGCTACGAAGAGGCGATCGGATATTGCGTGCACCCCAATCTAGTCAAAGACAAGGACGGCGTGTCGGCCGCGCTCACGATCGCGATCACTGCGGCTGCGGCAAAGGCTCAGGGCCGCACACTCCAAGATACGCTCGACGAGCTCGCGCTACGCCACGGCGTCTACCACACCGCGCCGGTGACGATCCGCGTGGATGACCTGTCGATCATGCCAGCCACCATGGCGAAGGTGCGCGCCACGCCGCCGTCGGAACTCCTAGGTATCCCGGTGGCGCGCGTCGAGGATCTCGTCGAAGGCTCCGCGGATCTTCCGCCCACGGATGCGCTACGGATCCTCACAGCGGAGGGCGATCGCGTGATCGTGCGCCCCTCGGGAACCGAGCCGAAGGTCAAGTGCTACCTGGAGGTGATCGTGCCAGTCACCGGCGATCTTGATTCAGCTCGTACTGAAGCCGACGAGCGCATGGAGCGCTTCAAGGCTGATGTGCGCGAGATGCTTTCGCTCTAAAATCCTTCGATGACGGCACGCGAGGAGGATAGGCCGAGGCGGGTCGCGCCAGCTTCGATCATCTTCTTCGCGGTTTCCGCATCGCGAATTCCGCCGGAGGCTTTCACCTCGAGCTCATCCCCAACCGTTTCCTTCATGAGCCGGACCGCTTCCACGCTCGCTCCACCCGCCGGGTGGAAACCGGTGGATGTCTTCACGAAATCTGCCCCCGAAGCTTTCGCACACTTGCACGCCTCGACGATCTCCTCATCGGTGAGCACCGCAGATTCGATAATCACCTTCAGGACGGAAAACGGGATCGCGTCACGCACCACGGCGATATCGTATTCGAGGGCGTCCCAGTCGTGCTCTTCCGCATAGCCGATATTGATCACCATATCGACCTCATCAGCCCCGGCGGCCACTGCGCGAGCAGCCTCGGCAGCCTTCGCTTCAGAAACCACGGCACCCGAGGGGAAACCAACCACGACGCACAGCTTCACGTCCCCCAGCTCCACGTCCTGCGGTAGCGGCAACATCGACGGTGAAACGCATACCGAATAGGTGCCAAGTTCCTTAGCTTCGTTGACCAGCGCCGCCACATCGTCAAAGGTGGCCTCAGGCTTGAGCAGGGTGTGGTCGATCATATTCGCGACGTTCATACTTCTCCTTTTGTTGGGAGCACCGCCCACACGAGGTGGGGCCAGCGCCCGAATGCGGCGAGGGGCGTTGTCCGCTGCGCCATTGCAAAAATGGGGACACGATAAACATATCCCGTTCCCGGG
The DNA here is from genome assembly GCF_030811535.1 of Trueperella bonasi. Classification (GTDB taxonomy): domain Bacteria; phylum Actinomycetota; class Actinomycetes; order Actinomycetales; family Actinomycetaceae; genus Trueperella; species Trueperella bonasi. The sequence continues at coordinate 388,215 of NZ_JAUSQX010000001.1, forward strand.
TTGTATATCAGGATTTCGGGTATTCCATCCGGTGTTAGCCCGCCGCCGGGAAGGGCGAGAACCACGTGCCGAGGAATTGCTCGCTGCGGGCCACTTCCCAGATCTCCCCCGGTATATAGCGGAACGGGTATCCCCATGCCCGTTGCGTGATATACCCACTGCAGGGCGGACTTACCGCGCTCGGTTGCCGTATCGATCGGCGTATGCGCATATCCCATGGCTTTAGCCAGCGCCCACGGCGGGGTTCCAAGCGCGCGTGGCCATGTGAGCGGGCCCAGTGCTGCGCGCCGCAGCTCCCGGTACAGCTCTTCTTCGACGACGCCGATACCTTCGCGCTCGACCCTCTGCGCCAGCTGAGGCTCCCCCAGCGACCGCGCGACGAGCAAAACCATCGCACCGCAGGTCTGCCCCGTGGTTTGCCGGGCGAGCTCGCCCCCAACTCTTAACGGTTCACCATGAGAGGCATACTCGTCCATCGTGCACTGCGCCTCTGTTGGAATCTGTTCCGGCCATGCGAAAGCTACGGGCGTATGCAAAGGTCTGGCTAATCTCGAGAGCAGCGCGCTGAGATTTAACCGTGAGCTCAGCTTCATTCGACCCGCTCAAGCACCACGGATTCGCGGGTTTCGTAGTCTCCGCCGATCTCAATGCCACCATCGAGCGACTGAAGCGCACGCTCAATCCGCGCCTCGTCATCGGTGTGGAGCGTCATGAGCTTCTGGCCTTTGGCGACGCGATCACCGGGCTTTGCATAGAGTTCAATGCCTGCCGCTGCTTGGACGGGCTCGGATTTCACTGCCCTGCCCGCGCCAAGGCGCCACGAGGCCACGCCTACCGAAAGCGCGTCGAGTTCGGTGAGTATCCCATCGGCTTCCGCGAGCACGTCGTGGGTGTGCTTGGCATTCGGCATCGGCGCATCTGGATCCCCGCCCTGCTCTTCGATCATTTGCCGCCACACGTCCATGGCCCGCCCGTCGTTGAGAGCGTCACTCGGATCGTCGTCCTTGCCCGCTGCCGTCAGCATTTCTCGGGCAAGCGTGACTGTAAGTTCAACGACGTCGGCCGGTCCGCCACCGGCAAGCACTTCGACTGACTCTTCAACCTCGAGCCCGTTACCCACCTTCAGCCCAAGCGGCGTAGACATGTCAGTTAAGAGCGCGCTGGTCTTAACACCGGCATCGAGGCCTAGGGCAACCATTGTGCTGGCAAGTTCGCGGGCCTGATCGATGTCTTTCATAAACGCACCCGATCCAACCTTCACGTCAAGTACGAGCGAATCCGTACCTTCGGCAATCTTCTTCGACATGATTGAGGAAGCGATCAGTGGAATCGAATCGACCGTCGCCGTGACGTCACGCAGAGCGTAAAGCTTCTTATCCGCCGGGGCAAGCCCCGCTCCGGCGGCGCAGATCACGGCTCCACAATCACGCAACTGAGCCATAATTTCATCGTTGCTCAGATCTGCTCGCCATCCGGGTATCGCCTCAAGTTTATCGAGCGTTCCTCCCGTATGCCCTAAGCCGCGCCCGGACAGCTGTGGTACTGCCACACCATAGACGGCGACCAGCGGCGCGAGCGGCAGCGTCATCTTATCGCCCACCCCACCCGTGGAATGCTTGTCGGCCGTCGGCTTTCCAAGCGCACTGAAATCCATTCTGTCACCGGAGTTAATCATCGCGGTTGTCCACTGCGAAATCTCCTCCCGGTCCATGCCGTTCAAGAAGATTGCCATCGCGAGCGCGGCCATCTGTTCATCACCGATTGCACCTTTCGTATAAGCGTCAATGGTCCAATCGATCTCCTCGCGGCTCAGTTTTTGGCCGTCACGTTTGGCGCGAATGATGTCGACGGCGTCGAACTTCTTCATACCTCGCTACCCCTCCTGTCATGGTCAATTCTGCCGTGTTGGTCAAGCCTCTTGCGATCGCCTGTACTCTTCCAAAGAGTTCGGGCCAAACGCTTCCGGAAGCACGTACGTCATCGGTTGCGGACCCGCGGCAGGCATAAACACCTGCAGCTGTGGGCCTCCGTGCTCGTAGAGGACCTGCCGGCACCTTCCACACGGCACTACAGCTTCCTCGTTCCCATTGACACAGTAGACCGCGGCGAGGCGGCCTCCCCCGCTCCGGATGAGCGCAGAGACCATCCCGTTTTCAGCGCACGTGCCAAGCCCGGTTGAGGCGTTTTCTACGTTGCAGCCCGAAACCAGCCGCCCGTCACTGGTGATTCCCGCCGCGCCCACTGGGTATCCGGAATAGGGTGCGTAGGCGGTTTTCATGGCTTCTATAGCCAGCTTTCTCAGCTCGTCCCAGTCAAACATTTCAAACCGCCGTCACTTCAAGTACGGCACGTTCTCAGCAGCTGGCGGGCGAGACTTGCCTACGAACCCTGCCACCGCGATGATCGTGATCACGTACGGGATCATGTTCACCAGATCCGATGGGATTCCGGCATGCAAGCTCGGAATCAGTTGGGCAACCGCCTGGGCGAAGCCGAACATGACGGCTGCACCCATGGCGCCCACCGGATGCCACTTGCCGAGAATCATGGCGGCTAGCGCAATGTACCCATTTCCAGCCGAGATATTGTTCGTGAAGGCGAGGCCGGAACCAATCGTAAAGAACGCTCCGCCAAGCCCCGCAAGCGAGGAGGCGAAGATCGTGTTGAGGGTTCGCGTGCGGTTCACGTTAATTCCCACGGTGTCGGCAGCTTTTGGATGCTCACCACACGCTCGCAAACGTAAGCCCCAACGCGAGCGGAAGATGAAGATCGCAAGTAGAATCACCGCGACGTACATGATGTACACCAGGATCGACTGGTTGAACAGCATGGGCCCAATCACCGGGATCTCCGATAACCCGGGAATCTTAATCGGCTTAAGCGAATACCTGTTCGTATTCAAAGTTGCCTGGTTGGCGGTCATGAGCGTACCGAAGAAGAACGTGGTCAAACCGAGCGCAAGCACGTTGAGCACCACGCCCACGATGATCTGATCCACGCCGTAACGTACCGAAAATAGCGCGAGCAGGGCTCCTAGAACCGCTCCAGCAATCGGCGCGAATAGCAGGCCGACATAGGCGTTTTGAAAAAACGAGGCGGCCATGACACCCGCGAAGGCGCCCGCAAGCAGTTGGCCTTCGATATTAATGTTAATCACACCCACGCGTTCGGAAACTACGCCCGAAAGCGCACCGAAAATCAAGGGTGTGGAAATTGCAACCGTGGACACGAGCGTGGACGTGATGGTCACGGCTCCGGAGGACCCAGCACCGGCAAAAATCAAGAAACCAAACACGGTTAGCAGGCCGACCGCAACCATAGCCACGCCGTCGACGACTTTACCTAGCCGGCCAAACTTTCCGCGAGAAAGCGTAGAAAAGACGGACCATGCGACGCCAAGTGCTGCTAGGACGGCGAAAATCCAGAGCACTCCCGAGGCGTTAACCGTGATGTCGTCGATATTCAACGCTTGATTACGATCGTTAAGCCGAAGGGTGGAATCCCCCTCAACCGTCACCGCGAAAAACAGCAAGAGGATCGTCGCCAGCAAGAACGTGATCGGGATCTTCCACGATAGCCGCTGTTTAACCTCGTGAATTTCCACTATCTGCGGTGTTTCCGTTTGCACACTCATCGTGGCTCCTCCCCCACGCGAATCCGACTTTCATCACGAACTGGGAGCTCTTCATTCTCAAGAGCGTCGGCGTTCGCCTGATTGACCTCTACTCCACGCTGAGAAAGCGTCATGAACTGCCGCAAGCTCACATCGTTCGCTTGAGGTAGCCTAAAGAGCCAACGCACCAAAGCCGGAGCGGCAATCAAAAGCACGATCGTCGACTGCAAGATCAAGATCATGTCAATCGGAACGCCCGCATTTTGCATGAGATAACCGCCGGCCTTGAAAGCTCCGAACAAGAGGCCCGCAAAGAACGTGCCGATCGGTTTGTTTCGGCCCAAGAGAGCCACGGTAATGGCATCAAAGCCAACGTTGCCCGCAACATTTCCGGACACATAACCGATCGTTCCCAGCGCTTCATTTGCGCCGGCCATCCCCAGATACGCGCCGGAGACCACCATCGTCAGCACGGTCACCTTGCCGACAGAAATACCCGAGGTGCGCGCGGCGTCTGGGTTGGCACCCACAGCCCGCACCTCAAATCCGAAAGTAGAACGCTCGAGCAACCACCAAAACACAAAGGTTGCGATGATCGCCAAGATAATTCCGGAATGAATCTTAAACGGTGGATCGAGCAACGGCGTCATCGCCGCTGAGTCAGCGACATTGGGGGTTTTCGGGAAGTTCGTACCCGGCACCTGCCAGGACGGCTGAAGCAAGATGTAGCTGAGCGCGAGCCCCGAGATCGAGTTCAACATGATTGTGACGATGACCTCGTTCGCTCCCGTGCGGGCCTTTAAAATTCCCGCGATCGAAGCGTACAGACCGCCGGCAATCATACCTGCGAGCACTGCAAGGAGCGTGTGAATGACCGGCGGGAAATCATAGTTAAACCCGACCCACGCGGCGGCAAGCGCACCGAATATAAGCTGACCAGCCCCGCCAATATTAAAGAGGCCGGCTCGGAAGCCGAACGCCAGGCCAAGGCCACCTAAAATAAGGGGAATCGCATAGAACAAAGAATCCGTCAGCGGCTTGATTTGGTAGGCCAAATTGCGCCCCTCCGGATTGAAAATCGCCCCGCGGAACATGTTGTAATAAGCCTCTGCAACCGAGGCCCCGGACATCGCGATCAAAAGCGCGCCAATTGCAAAGGCGATCACGACGGCGAGCACGGATACCAGCCACCCTGATCTCAGGCCCGTATAAGCGAGCCCCTTCAACCAAGCTGATACCGGCACATCATTTCGAGCTTGCTTATGAGACATTTGACCCGCCTTCCCCCGCGTCCGCGAGCGCCTCTTCTTGCGGCACACCGGCCATCATCAAACCAAGTACTCCTCGCGGCGTATCAGCGGGAACAATGCCAATAATCTTGCCCCGATACATGACGATGATCCTGTCGGCCAAGGCAACAACCTCGTCCAACTCGGAGGACACGAGCAGCACCGGTGTTCCAGAATCACGCACTTCGACGATTCTCTTGTGAATGAATTCGATAGAACCCACATCAACGCCGCGGGTGGGCTGATTCGCTATCAGCAATTCCAAATCCCGCGAAAGTTCGCGAGCAACCACAACCTTTTGTTGGTTACCGCCCGACAGCGTCGAGATCGGATCGGTCACGTTTGTGAGCCGGATATCGTATTCTTCGGCCTTTTGGTGTGCGTTATCGAGGATAACTTTCGGTTTAAGCGCTAGACCCCGAGAGAACGGCTCGCCACGATACTGGTCCAAGATAAGGTTCTCAGCCACTGAGAAAGTGGCGATCACTCCGTCGGTTGACCTGTCCTCGGGTATCAGCCCAACGCCGTCGTCGATCGTCTGACGTACGTCGTGCTCGGTAATCTCTTTCCCGTTAAGCGATATCTTCCCGCCGGTTGCCTCACTTAGCCCCATGATAACTTCGGCTAGTTCCGTTTGGCCGTTTCCTTGAACGCCGGCGACGGCGACGATCTCGCCTTTGTGAACATCGAAGGAAACGTCATCCAGAACGCGGGCACCGGCCTCATCGAAGGCGGTCAAATTCGTGACTTCTAGACCAAGCCCAGATGTTTGAGCCTCATCTTTTTCGACGTTCATCATGACCGGGCGTCCAACCATCAATGTCGCGAGCTCAGCCTCGGTACTGCTCGGATCCGCATGGCCAACCACTTTGCCACGGCGGATCACCGTGATGTCGTCAGCTACAGCGCGAACCTCGCGCAATTTATGCGTGATAAAGACGATCGAGGTGCCACTTTCCGCTAGCTTGCGCATGATCGCCATCAATTCGTCGGTCTCTTGCGGGGTCAGCACCGCTGTTGGCTCATCAAGGATGAGCACTTTCGCCTCGCGCGAGAGCGCCTTGACGATTTCGACGCGCTGTTGCGCACCAACTGGAAGATCTTCAATCAGCGCATCCGGGTCGAGGTCAAAACCAAACCGGCTGGACACCTCGAGCACGATCTCCCGAGCCTTCTTCACATCGATCAGACCCGCGGCTTTCGTCGGCTCGTAGCCAAGCGCAATAGATTCCGCCACCGAGAAAACTGGAATCAGCATGAAATGCTGATGCACCATCCCAATACCAGCAGCAACCGCGTCACCGGGGCCGTCAAATTTCACGGGCTCATCATCGAGCAGAATTTGGCCCTCGTCGGCCTCATACAGTCCGTACAGGACGTTCATCAACGTGGACTTACCCGCGCCGTTTTCCCCAAGCAACGCGTGGATATGGCCTTCTTCAACCACGAGGTCAATGTGGTCGTTCGCAACGAGGGATCCGAATCGTTTCGTGATCCCTGACAGTTCGAGTTTCACACTCGCCAGCCTTTCCGACGGGAAGGCCCAGCTACTCTAGCCGGGCCTCCCTCATATCGTTCGTTTTACGGAGCGTTCGGGCTCTCAACGACGATCTCACCAGACTTAATCTTCTGGCTGATCTCTTCGATTTCCTTCTTCAGCTCATCGGAAACCTCTGCGTCGAGATCGTGGTAAGGCGCAAGCCCTACGCCACCGTTCTCCAGCGTTCCGATGTAAGGCTCAGCGGAGAACTTACCGTTGACGCCAGCGGCAACCGTATCTTCGACCGAAGCAGAAATTTCCTTCATCACCGAGGTCAAGATGAAATCGGCGTAATCGGGGGCAGTCTCATGCCAGTCAGAGTCAACACCGATGAAGTAGGCATCGCCGGATTCTTGGATGGCGGCTGCAGCGCCAAGGCCGACCGGGCCTGCCACCGGCATGATCACGTCAGCTCCCTGATCAAGGAACTGCTGCGCCTGCTGCTTGCCAAGGGTCTGATCATCGAAGGAGTTCGTCATTGCACCAGTCTGGGCTTCCTTATCCCAGCCAAGCACCTTGACGTCCGTGCCCTTTTGCTCGTTGTAATAAGCAACTCCATCAACAAAGCCGTCCATGAAGATCGTTACGGAAGGAATCTGCATGCCGCCAAAGGTTGCTACCGTTCCTGATTCGGTCACTCCCGCTGCGAGGTAGCCCGCGAGGAATGCTGCTTCCGCAGTGTTGAAGACGAGCGCACGTGCGTTTTCAAGATTCGTATCTTCGGAGAAGGTGGAATCAACGAGGCCGAACTGTAGATCTGGATTGGCTTGTGCAGCGGCTTCGAGCGGATCCTTGAGCAGGAAGCCAACGCCGATGATCATGTCGCAACCATCGGAAACCATCGCGTCAACGTTCGGCTGGAAGTCGGAATCCGATTGTGATTCTGCCGTGTTGTATTCGATGCCGTGCGCGTCTTTTGCGGCCATGAGGCCGTTGTAGGCTGATTCGTTGAAGGATCGATCATCCCAACCGCCAGCATCGGAAATGATGCATGCCTTGTAGTCGCTGGACGCTCCTGCACTGCTTCCGCCTTCAGCGCTGCCTGCGTTGCCGCCATCACCATCACCGTTCGAGCAGGCGCTCAAAGCGAGCATCGTCGCAGCCGCAACCGCGGCAAACTTTTTCAGATTCCTCACGTGTTACTCCTTATCTGATAAACCGCCCCTATGCGGTTAGCTAAAACTAGAATAGCGGCTGCGATCTGAAAAGTCGCACAGTGAACGAAAATCAGAAATTAAACCCTTATACACCATGACATAACCGCGCGTTTTCCTTCGGTTAGCACAAGTCATCCCGGCCCTGGTCTGCCAATCTGGCAACCACGTCCTTCACAGCCTGAGCTTGTGGCCGCGTGGTTAGGAGGATTGCATCATCAGTTTCTACGACGACGGCGTCCTCGATCCCCACAATCGCGATCGGCTTCGAGTGCGTATAGACAAGCGCACCGGGCGCATCAACCGTAACGACTGGCTGCTGGCTTCCACCGGGTGATACCTTTGCCCCGACGTCGAGAACATCACGCAGCGAGGCAAAGTCACCGACGTCGGACCATCCCATGTCCGCAGGTACGACGGCCACGCCGCCCTCTTCTGCCAGCGGTTCGGCAATTGCGTGATCGATGGCAATTTTCTTCAACCCCGGCCACACCTGTGCCAGGGTTTCTTCGCGAGCTTCGGTGTCGTAGGCGCGCGCAATCTCGATGATCCCGCGGTACAGCTCAGGTTCGAACTTCTCCAATGCACCCAGCAAGACGCTCGTTTTTGCCACAAACATTCCCGCGTTCCACAGATAGTGGCCTTCCACATAGCGCCGGGCCGTTTCAATATCGGGTTTTTCAACAAATTCGACGACGGCCCTGGCGCTTTCCATTCCCTCGAGCTTTTCCCCTCCGCGAATATATCCAAAGCCGGTGGCGGGGTGATCGGGTGCTATCCCAATGGTGACTAGGTAGTCACGTTCGGCTGCCCGTTCGGCTTCGCGAACCGCGTTGTGAAAAGCCGGCTCGTTTTGAATCAGGTGATCCGCCGCGAACGATCCGACCACCACATCCCCATGGCGCTCTTGAACCACTGCGGTTGCCAGAGCAATAGCGGCCATCGAGTCTCGCGGGGAGGGTTCGGCAATCACGTTCTCAGCAGGAATTTGCTTCAGTTGCTCCTTAACGGCCTCGGAATGGGCCATTCCAGTCACAATTACCGTATCGCGCGAAACCTGCGATAGGCGGTCAACTGTTTTCTGAATCAGCGTTCGCCCCGCACCCGTCAAATCCGTCAAAAATTTCGGATGATTTTTCCTTGACAGCGGCCACAAACGCGTGCCCGCACCCCCTGCCGGAACGATAGAATAAATCACTTCCGTACCAACTTCACATCGCCCTCTTCTATTTGCGTGAGCTCCTGATTCGTGGTGTACGTCGTCGTCGCATGGAATGCCTCCCATGCGCCGTCGCGATACTCCTGTTCGGCCTCGGCCAGCTCCTGTTCGGCCACTTCCAGATTGTGCTTTGCCCTATCGACCTTCTTACGCGCCCGCCGCGCTTTGAATCCCTTCCACTCTGGAACCGGATCGGGCTCGTGTTCAGGCGGATCTGGCGCGATCGTACCGGAAATCGGATCGTGTACCCAGCGCTTCGTCTCAGGGTCTGATTCGGTGACGTAATTGGGGGTTTCTTCAAGGTGTTCAACCTGGCTGGGCGTCGGTTTACCCGGCGACGGTGGATTGGCCACAACGCACGCCGATAGGAGCAGCAACCGGGCAAGGAAGTTCACCCAGAGCAGCAGCGTCACGATCGCGGCAAAGCCTCGCAGAATCTCGTTATCAGACACCGAGCCAACAACCGAGGTTCCCAAATAGCGCAAGAGCCCCGAACCAAGTCCGCCCACAAGTCCGCCGATGAGCAGATCACGTTTGGGCGCACGGGCGCCTGCCATCACTCGGATCAAAAACATGATCACGCACATGTCGACGACCAGCGCGATCACGAAGGTGCCAAGCGAAAGTAAGAATGAACTGGTCCCTTCCGTGAATTGGAAAAATTCGATCATGGGTTCCGCGAAGAACTGAGCTGCCATAGCCAGTACCGTCGTCAGCAGCACTGCCAAGCCAAGCACGAGGAAGCCGCTCAGATCGAGGAGCTTGGCAACAGCCGGATTTCGCGGAATTCTCGAAATTCCAAACATCGTCAAAACCGAATTTCGGATACCCGTCATCAAACCGATCGAGGACCACAGCAACACGAGCAAACCAATAAGAGAGTAAAGGTTGAACGGATTGTCCACGATCAAAGCGGAGGGCTCGACTATGCCCTCAGAGTGCGGACCATCCATTTTCAACACGCCCGGTAACGTGGCGTCGATCGATTCAAAGAGCCGATCTCGCAACTCCTGATTTCCGCCTAAAAGATACGAAAATACCGTCAAGCTGATCGTTAAGGCACCGGCAATCGCAAACAGTGCCGAATATGCGATGCCGCCGGACAGTTGCGGCCCACGTGCTGTGGTATACCGTTGCACGGCGCGCACAATCCGAAAGTCCATCACCCATTCCACGAGGCGTTTACCCTTGGAAACAACCGCGGGAGGTTCGTCGTCTTCGCTCTTTATTTCAATTTGGGTGCTCATTAACTAAACCTCGTATTCCATCACGAGCGGTGCGTGATCCGACCAGCGCTCAGCATAGGAGGCCGCTCGATCGACTCTTGCGGATACGACGCGTTCGGCTAGCTCCGGGTTGACCATTTGGTAGTCGATCCGCCATCCGGCATCGTTATCGAAAGCTTTGCCGCGCTGGGACCACCACGTGTACGGGCCTTGGACGTCCCCGCTGAGTTTGCGGTGCGCGTCAACCCAATCGCTTTCAAACCACCTGTTCAGGTACGCGATTTCGGGGTCGAGTACGCCGGAGGTCTTATTGTGATTCGGTTTCCAATTCTTCATGTCTAGCGGCGTGTGAACGATATTGAAATCGCCGCCGACGAGCACGTGTGGTATCACGTCTGTTCGCTCCGCTAACAACTGGGCCAGTCGCTCCTCGACACGATCGAGATGAGAATATTTCGCAGCCATCTTTTCAGGGTTGTCGGCAACCCCGGAGTGTAGATAGGCGGAAACAAAAGTCGTACCCAATGCCGGCACGCTTGCTTCCACCCACCGGCCGGTATCGAGGTCGGGTTCTTCAGTTCCGATTCCGATCACGCTCGAGGAAACCTCGTGTTCCTTGAGCACGGCAATCGCGACGCCCGCGCGGCCTTTGAGCACTGAGGCCTGCTGGATCAGCGTGTATTGATCGCCGACGATATCGGCCACGAGCTCCTCAGGCGCTCGCACCTCTTGCAAGAGCACGACGTCGGCCTGCGTCTGTTCCACCCAGTCTTCCATGCCTTTGCGCACGGCTGCTCTGATTCCATTGACGTTGACAGTTGCTATTCGCATTTACGCTCCATCGCTTCGACCACGTTCACAAGTAACATTGCGCGGGTCATCGGCCCGACTCCTCCCGGATTTGGTGAAAAGTACCCGGCTAGTTCGCGAACACCCAGATCGACGTCGCCAACCAGCTTGGATTTGCCTTCCTCATTCTGCTTGCGCGTCACTCCCACATCAAATACTGCCGCGCCGGGTTTGATCATATCGGGGGTCACCAACCCTGCCGATCCGGCTGCGGCGACGACGACGTCGGCCGTCCGAGTGTGCGCGGCAAGGTCGCGTGTGCCGATGTGGCAGGAGATGACAGTCGAATTGATCTCCTCGTGCGTAAGCAGTAGCGACAGTGGCCGACCTGCCGTCTGCCCCTGCCCGATGACGCACACGACGGCACCGTCCCAGTTGACCCCGTGCCGCTTGCCAAGTTCCACAATTCCACGGGGTGTGCACGCAATTGGTGAGGGAAGCTCGCCCGTTGATTTCCGGGCTAGGTTGCCCACGTTGATCTGGTGCAGGCCGTCGACGTCTTTTTCGGGTGCTATCTCATTGATAACAGCGTCTGTATCGCAGCCTTCTGGCAAGGGTAGTTGGACGATAAAGCCGGTAACCGATGGCGCTTCGTTGAAGTGCCGAACGGCTGCAAGGACGTCTTCGGTACGTGCATCGGTGGGTAGTTCGATGCGAAGTGACCGGATTCCGACTTCTTCGCAGTCGCGGTGTTTGGCATCGACGTACACGCGCGATCCTGGGTCATTACCTACGAGGATCGTGCCGAGCCCGGGAACCAAGCCGCGTTCGCGTAAATGTGTGACGCGTAGGGCCACTTCGTTCTTGATGTCGGCGGCCGTTGCCCGGCCGTCCATCAATATCATGCGAGCTGGTCCAATCCTTCATAGAGCGGGAATTCTTTGGCGAGTTTCGTCGCTCTTGCTTTGAGAGCTTCGATGTCCGCTGCACTGCCGTCGCGCAACGTTTGCGCGATAATGTCTGCGACTTCGCGGAATTCCTCGGCGCCGAAGCCACGGCTTGCAAGCGCGGGAGTGCCTATCCGAAGCCCGGATGAGACGGATGCGGGCCGCGGATCAAAGGGCACGGAGTTGCGGTTAATAGTGATGCCGACTTCGTGGAGCAGGTCTTCTCCTTCTTGTCCATTCATCTCCGCGTTGCGCAGATCGACGAGCACTAGGTGTACATCGGTGCCACCCGAGACAACCGAGATTCCTTTTTGTGCGACGTCGTCTTGGACGAGGCGCTCGGCCAGAATTTTCGCTCCTTCGAGGGTACGCTCTTGGCGTTCCCTGAATTCGGGTGAGGCGGCAATTTTCATCGCGACTGCTTTTGCTGCAATCACGTGCATAAGCGGGCCGCCCTGCTGCCCGGGGAATACGGCCGAATCCAGCTTGCGCCCGAAGGTTTCGGCGTCGCGGGCTAAGATCATACCCGAGCGCGGACCACCGATGGTCTTGTGGATAGTGGTGGTGACGACGTCGGCGTAGGGCACAGGATTCGGATGCAACCCGGCGGCTACGAGGCCGGCGAAGTGCGCCATGTCCACCCACAGATAAGCGCCCACCTCGTCCGCAATCTCACGGAAGGCGGCGAAGTCTAGCTGGCGCGGGTAGGCCGACCAGCCCGCGATAATCATTTTCGGCTTGTGTGCGAGTGCTTTTTCGCGCACGGTGGCCATGTCGATGAGGTGGTCGCCCTCGGAGACCTCGTAGGAGACGGCGTTGTAGTTTTTACCGGAGAAGTTGATTTTCATACCGTGCGTCAGGTGCCCGCCATGGGAAAGTTCGAGGCCCAGCACCGTGTCGCCCGTTTCCATCAGGGCGTGGTAAATCGCCGCGTTTGCCTGCGCGCCAGAATGTGGTTGCACATTCGCATAGTTGGCACCGAAAAGTTCTTTCGCTCTGTCGATCGCAAGTTGCTCGGCGACGTCAACGTGCTCGCACCCGCCATAGTACCGACGCCCCGGATACCCTTCTGCATACTTGTTCGTGAGCACGGAGCCTTGCGCCTGAAGAACGGCCCGCGGTACAAAGTTTTCGGACGCAATCATTTCCAGAGTATTGCGTTGACGGTTCAGCTCGTCTTCGAGCACACTCGCGATTTCGGGATCGAGCTCGTCAAGGCTCTTATTGAGTAGGTCGGACATCTCGGCTTCTCCTTCTGCTCTGGTCTACCACCTGCGCTCTGGTCTACCACCTGCGCTCTGGGTTTCCAGTCTCGGGTTGGTCTACCTGCGCCAGTTTACAGCAGTATCTACGTTCAAGGTCTTGTCACGAACTCACGAGGCTACATCGATTCCTGAAATGGGCACACTCCTCCCTTGGTCATTCTCCGCGCATTTTCGCTTCCACCAATCGTCCCGACCCTGCCGATCATTCGGTTCCTGGACTACCCTGCCGTGAACGTCAACGAATTCCCACCCGTTCTCATAATGAATAGCCGTTATCTGTTCTCGATGGATTAGTGCATGATGATGCCAACACACCATTACCAGGTTGTCCAGATCTGTATTTCCACCGTTTTCCCAATAATGCGCATGGTGAATCCTGCTACTGGAATACGGTTGGGTGCATCCTGGAAATTGGCAGTGCCTGTCTCTAGCAATCACTGCCCTCGCCTGAGCCGGTGTGGCTGTTCGGTATCTTCGCCCCACATCCAGTACTTCCGATTCCTGCCCGAAAACCACCCTCGAAATTTGCGCGTCCGCCAAAATCATCTGCAGCTGACCCGGCGTTAAAGGCGTGCCGTCGTCCAAGGTGGCAGGCTCTAGACCTTCAAAGTAAGAAGCATCAACCCCGGGAGCAATCTCGGCAAGCTTGCGGCCGAGTGCGGAGGCTCTAAGCTCTGGCGCGCTATCTCGCGAGGTGCATCATCGCCGCTATACGCCGTACTCATCACCGCGTTCAGCAAATTGTTCACGAGCACGCCATTGATGGGCGTTAATCGCCCATTGATTACCCAATAATCGCCCCTATCGAAGAGGTGTAGTTTCTCTTCTTGCGCCTCTTCTTTTGCCTTGCGCTCCGCCTTTTTCGGCGCGTGCTTAATCGCCCACGCCTTAACTCTCTTAGCAAACCGTTCCACATCCATCGTGAGTGCGTAGCTCAGCAGTTTCCGTTCGCCGTCTGTTGCTCAAAAATCTCGGCCGTCCGGGCGCCAGAACCCTCCCAGTCACCTTCCCGGCGCACCGCATCCACGACGTCGTACCTCAACCCACGCACGCGCTTGGCTATCTGATCCATCCGGCTTGAGACGCTCAAGCGTGCTGTGGATCCAAGCTGATGCAAATCGATCCCCGCGAGAATATCCACAGCGCGCTCGATCTCATCAAGAGTGACGGCCACGATTTCTTCGGCGGCAACAATTCCAAAACCCGCGTCAACAGCACGCATGAGATACACCTCCTTCGGCAGTTCCTCCCGGTAGTAAGCGGGAAATGTTGATTAATGAAATTCTACAAACCGTCTCCGACAAATTTTTTCGCCACCAACACATGGCAGCATTCTCACAGACAACAACCGCCGTTTTTCACAACAAATGTTTAGCGCCTAAGCAACGTGGAATAATCGCTCCATGAGCCAAAACCCAAAAGAGCACCCAGACAGCAAAACCAGCGTCGTACTCGTCCCACTTCCCACACGTAACCCGCAGGAAACTGCCCAACAACTCGCCGAACACGTCAGCCCGGCCTGGCAACGGCTTTACGATCTCATCCGCGACCACCAGATCGAGCTCACCGACCACGCGGATAATCTCAGCCCCACAGTGGCTCAATTCCTCGAAGAATCGCTACAACCACTCAATCCCAATTTCCCAGTTCACAGGTTCGCCCTCGCACTAGCGCCCACCGCTACCGAGCCCGCCAGATTCAGTGCACTGCCAGCTCAGTCCATCGTCGGAGCAGCACACGCGATTCTCCCTCAGAACGAGAACACCTATACGGCTCACATCGACCTCTTCGTCGCACCCGCTTTCCGCCGTCGCGGCATCGGTTCATCAGCACTCGCACAGTTGTTGGAATTCCTGCGCGAAAACAACCGCACGCAGGCAGAAACTTGGCCGACGACGTCGTCGAATTCCGACGGCGAGCGGCTCAGCCCGCGCCTTGGCGTCGGTAGCCTACCGGCCGCAGACCCAACAGTCCGTTTCCTCTCCAGAAACAACTTTGGCCTCGAGTTGATCGAAAAGGTTTGCGAACTTCACCTCGAACATTTCGCAAGTCGCCTTTCCTCCGGCACACTCACCGTGCCCCAACTCGATTCCGACCTTGACATCCAGCATTACGGCAACGAGTTGGCAAACAGCATTACGCCCGAATTTATCGCGGCGATTAACGCGTTTAACGCCGAGCACCCACAGTCAGATTCGGCCACTCCGTTCACAACCTCGGCGCAGGAGTACGCGCAAGCCATGCGAAATTCAATTGATCGCGGAAACCAACACTGCGGGGTAATGATCCGCGAGCGGAAGTCTGGCCGCGTCGTCGCAATCACCGAAGCCCATTACCGCGGTTCGGTCGCAGCCCAATCTGACACCTGGGTGCATGCCGATTACCGCGGCCGCGGGCTTGCTACGCTTGCAAAAATCGAGCTGTACCGCATGCTCGTGGCACGCGCCCCGTCCGTCGTGAAAGTTTCCACCGAAAACGCCGAGTCGAATGTTGGTATGTGGAAGGTTAACGAACGGCTTGGCTTCAAGGTCGTGGCGGCGCAATCACACTGGGTATCCGTTTTCGGCGACGCCGGATGGGCATCGTATGGCGCTGGCTAAAGATCACCTTGTTAGCTAAAGATGACCGTGCGCTCACCGTTCATCATCACGCGGTGTTCGGCATGCCAGCGCACTGCCCGCGAAAGAACCTGCCGCTCAACTTCGGCGCCTTTGGACATGAGTTCAAGTTCGTCTTCGTCGTGGGCCACGCGTACCACGTCTTGCTCGATGATCGGTCCCTCGTCGAGGTCGGCCGTCACGTAGTGGGCGGTTGCGCCAATCAGTTTCACGCCGCGGATGTGCGCCTGCTGGTATGGCCGCGCGCCCTTGAAGGACGGCAAAAACGAGTGGTGAATATTAATTGCGTTACCGGCGAGTTTGCGGCACAAATCCTCGGATAGGATTTGCATGTAGCGTGCCAAAACCACCAGTTCGACGTCGCGCTCCTCGATCACTTTGAGCAGCTCGGCCTCCGCCTCCGGTTTCGTTTCGGCACTGATTGGGATGTGAATGAATTCCTTGCCGTAAAACTCGGCGAGCGAGCGTAGCGTTTCGTGGTTTCCTACGACGCCGACGACGTCGATCGGCAATCGCCCTTCGCGCTGTTTGGATAGCAGGTCCGACAGGCAGTGCGATTCTTTCGTGACCATGATGAGGGTGCGCATCGGCTGGCCGGCCGGTGAGATCGTGTAGTCCATTCCGTGGTTGCGCGCCAGCGCTGCGAACGCGTTTTCGATGGTGGGGATCCCGCCCGGAACTTCCGCTTCGATTCGCACAAAGAAGTAGCCCGATTCCCGGTCGTTAAACTGCTGAGATTCGAGAATGTTTCCGCCTACCGAGGCCAGCAAGCCCGTGATCGCGTAGGTGATTCCGGGCTTGTCGGGGCATTTTACGGTCAGAGTTAGATTGTCAGTCACGGGTTTAGGATAGGCCAAATGCACGGTTGGGGTGCAATCGGCTCATATTCGCTCCGAGCTTTCCGGCTAGGGATCCCACCCAGCTTCTACGAAGTCCGCTGAACCTTCGCCCAACCTGTTGCCACCGACGACGCGATCGCTAGCTTCAGCATGTCCCCCGGGATGAAGGGGATCACACCAGCGCCAAGCACTGCCGCTGACCACGGCGCGCCCATCCCGGTGGCCGCAGATAGCCAGATCAGGCCGGGTACGTATGGAATTGCGAGCCCGGCTCCAAACACCGCAATGGCACGCCAACCTTCGAGAGGCTTGCGTGCAGACATCCAGCCCACGAATGCCGCCGCGAGCACGAAGCCCACGATAAAGCCTGCCGATGCGCCTGCGCCCGAGCTGCCAGCTGCAAAGATCGGCATCCCTGCGGAGCCGAGTGCGCCATAAATCGCGAGCGAGGCTAGGCCACGGCCTGCACCGAGGCGCCATCCAACCAGCACGACTGCCAGGGTCTGCATGGTCACCGGCACCGGCTTGAACGGAATTGCGATCTGCGCTGCCAAAGCCAGGGCGGCCGTTCCGAGGACGATCGCGGCAACGTTACGAGCAATGTCGGCAGCTGTCCAGCGGGCGCTAGCCGCCCGGGCGGCCGCATGTGAAGAATTTCGAATCATTGTTATCTTTCGGTTAGGGGGTTCGCTCACGCGCAATCGGTTTCGGCGCAAACGACCTGGCAGACGGCGATCGCGTAGTCGCCGTCGTGGGAGAGGGAAATGAGGGCCCGCGTGCCGGGAACCGACTGGGCGTACGCCTCGCCGATCCGGCCCGTGAGAGTGATGTATGGACGCCCGTAGGCATCGCTTGTTATCTGGATTTGCGCCATGTCTACCGTCTCGACGACGGGCGCACGGCCCAGGAGCGCACCGGACCACGCTTTGATGAAGGCTTCCTTGCCTGCCCAGCGGGCGGCTAGGTGGTAGGCCTCATCGAGGCCGGTTTCAACGGCACGACGGCGGGCGGCCCGGCGTTCCGGCGCGGCAAAAGAGTTGCCGAAGCTGGTGCCGGGAGCCGCAAGCTGTTCGGCGAAGGACGAGATGTGGACGATATCCACGCCAAGCCCTAGCGTGCCGACTTTGCTTTCCACCGGCGGAGCCGTACGGGGCGCGGGAGGGAGATTGGCCTCCCGCGCCCTTGGTGAGCGGTTCTCGCCATTAGCCGGCATAAGATCCGCCGGCATAGAATCCATCCGCGCCAAGGCGTGCCTCAGGATCGAGAAGCATGGCTGCTTCAACCTCGTGGGCGTCGTAGTCCGCGGAGTCTTCCTTGAAGCGGCGGCCTTCGATCGGCTCGTACAGTTCGCGGCGGCCGATCATACCCTGCTCGAGGTGGCGGGCACCTGAGCGCATGCGCTCTTCGGCCCGCTCACGCCACCGATCTGCAGCCTCGCGGCCGTGCGCTCGTTCAACAGCGGCTTCGAATGCACCAGGGTGGACGAACGCCATCATCGAAGAAACGTGCCCGAAACCGAGCGAGGTGGCGAGCGCCGCCTTGATCGGGCTACGCTTGCCGAGGTTGAGCGGATCGCGCAACCACACCAGGTAGTCCCGGTCGTAGAACACCGGATCCAGGTTGTCGAGCGATCGATTCGCCGGAACAATGCCGTTGTTGAACACCTGGGTCAAGCCTGCAATCTGGAACAGCGCAGCGCCGCCCTTCGAGTGGCCCGTGAGCGTCTTTTGAGAGATCACGTGCAACGGATTGCCATCGGTACGCCCGAGAGCTTTCGCAAGGCGGTCATGCAGCTCCGCCTCGTTCGGATCGTTGGCATTGGTGGACGTGTCGTGCTTGGACAGCACCGCGATGTCGTCCACTTTCACGCCGAGCTTGGCGAGGTCGCGGGCCATTCGCGAGTTCTTGCCACCGTGTCCGGCCGCGAGTGCGCCGAGTCCGGGTGCGGGGATCGATGTGTGTGCGCCGTCGGCGAAGGTCTGCACATATCCGACCACCGCGTAGACGGGCAGCCCGAGCTCGAGTGCCAGATCGCCACGCGCAATCAGCACGGTTCCGCCGCCCTGGCCTTCCACGAAGCCGCCTCGGCGAAGGTCTCCAGCGCGTGAGAAAAAGCGATCATGGATGCCCTGCTCCTCAAGCGATGCCGAGTCGGCCGTAGCGTTCATGAAACCGAAGCCTTCTAGCGATTCCACGGAAATGTCATCGTTCGCGCCGGTCACAACGAACTTGGCTTTGCCAGTCGCGATCTTGTCAAGACCTTCCTCCAGCGATACGGCTGCCGATGCGCACGCCGCAACTGGCTGGACCATCGCACCGTAGCCGCCCACGTAGGACTGCATGGTGTGGGCCGCGATCACGTTGGGCAAGGTCTCTTGCAAGATATCCTGCGGAACGTCCTCGCCGAGGAAGCGCTCAACGAACAGCTTGCGCATTGAGCTCATGCCTCCAAAACCGGTGCCCTGCGTGGATGCGATCTGGGTTGGGTGCACTGCCTCAAGAAGTTCGGCCGGTTCGAAGCCTGCCGAAATGAAGGCATCCACGGTAGTCACGAGGTTCCACACGGCCATCTTGTCCGCCGATTCGATCATCGACGCCGGGATGCCCCAGCGGGTCGGATCGAAATCTTTAGGTAGCTGACCCGCGACGTAGCGCGAAAGAGTCGTCTTGCGCGGCACCATGGTCGTGGCACCCTTCTTGCGGGTGACGAGCCAATCGGGGTTCTCCGCCGACGGCGGGGTGATCTCAGTGAACTGCGGATCTGCGACCTCGTAGGCTCGCGCATCCTCTTCGGAGTCCACCGAGAACGTGATCGGGCGATCGAGGAACACCGTCACCATGTCAACGGTGCCGCCATCTTGGATCGGCCCATCGTCGGAAAGTCTGCGCACGCCACAGCGCGCCACGACTTCGTCACGGAAGCGTTCGTAGATCTCCGATTCATCGACGTAGTTATCTTCGGCGTCATACCAGCCGGCCTTAGGCGCTTCGTGCCAGGTCAGCAGACCCGTCATCCATGCGAGTTCGAGAACTCCTGCCGCGGTGAGGTCAACCTCGCCATCTGCCTGGATGCCGAGCTCTGCCGATAGGCGCGTACGGGATGAACCCCACGGCCCAGCCTCGCCGACGCCCACGATCACGATCGTGTCTTCCGGGCGCGCGCTGCCATCGGACCACACGTCCGAGTACTCGGGCAGGCCAACGACCTTCGGGCTGGGGAGCGCCGAAATGGTTTCGCCTTCGGGTTCGCTTGGAGCCGCTGGTTCCTCAACCTTCGCGTTCTTTGCCAGCTCGGGGAAATCGATTGCTTCCAGTCCGCCGGTTAGGTCCGCATCGATTGGCTCAACGCGAGCCTTTTCGCGGGATTCCTTCGATGCGAGGCCGACCAGCTGGTCCGCCATTTCATCGGTGGACCAGGTGCGAACGCCAGCGGCTTCCGCAGCTTCTACGAGCGGATCGTTCCCGCCCATGAGGCCGGTACCTCGCACCCACCCAATGCGGGCGTGTGCGAGGGTTACTCGATCGGCCCACGGTTCGACCTTCCACTTGTTAACGATCGCGTCAAAAGCGGCCTTGACCTCACCGTATGCACCGTCTCCACCGAATAGGCCGCGGTTGGGCGAACCGGGAAGCACCGCGTGCATGCGATGGCCCACAACGGTATCGGAACCGATCTTGGACAAGCCGGTGAGCAGGCGCTCAAGGCCCCACAGCATCAGGCGGGCCTGACTTTCGGTATCGGAACCAGCCTCATCCATCATGCCGAACACGCGCGGGGCAGCAAACGGGAAGAGCATGTCCGGTACCATCGCCGGCTTCTTCTCCTTCGTCTGCCCGCCCACGGTCTCACGCACCGGGTTACCGATCCACTCCACCAGCGAATCGATATCGCGATAGGAGGAAAGGTTGGCGGGAACGAGCCACAGGCTTGCGTCGCCGCGCGCATTTTCGCGGTAGAGCTTGCGCCCTGCGAGCAGACGCTTCTGGTCAACGCGCGAAGCGGTGGCAATCACGGTGGCACCACCCGCGAGCAGGCGTTTGGCTACGGCTCCACCGATCGAGTCGGGGGTCATTCCCGTGACGACGGCGATCTGGCCGCTGTATTCGCCAGTGGAGTTATCGACGGCAACTTTCGTGATCTCACCGAGGGCTCCCCGAATCTGGTCTGAAATATCGGCGTTGTCGATGTAGTACTGCGCCTGCCGTGCCACTTCAGCGCCAGTTCCGACGAAGCTTGACTCGTTCAGCGCTTCGATCGGTGTGTCACCATTGACCAGGCGTGCCAAATCTTCACGAGCGGTTGCCCACCTGTCGTTAAGCAAAACGGCCTTCTTCGCTGAGAATCCTGGCGCAACGAGCTTCGGCCAATTTGAGCCAAGCTCTGCGGTGACGGCCTCGACTAGCTCTGAGTCTTCCATCTGAGCTGCTGGCACAGGGGTGGTCTTGCCTAGCCGTTCGAGAAGATCGCGAGCGTTATCGGCGAGCACCGATGTGATTTCATCCGAGAAAGCATCGAGGGCGGCGGAATCAACCACAGCGCCGCCAGCTCCCCCACCAGCGCTCGGCTTAGCTACAGCGATCCCCTTCAACGCGCCCACGCGTTCAACAGCCGCGTCGATAAGCGCATCGACTTCAGCCACGGAGGTCGGGTTGGCCGGAAGCTGCGTGAGCTCGCCACCGCGAGCTGACTTGCCTTCGCGGGTATCAAGCAAAATAACTGCAGTGGCCCATGCCGTCCAGCCTTCGCCCAATCCCCAGGTGCCCGAGACGCGCTGGCCAATGTGATCCAGCCTCAGGCCGGCAGCGCCAAACAGCTTGCGGATGCGATCAGCCATCGCCTCCGAGAGAACCGGGCCGAATGGCTTGTAGTTGTGGGCCAGCTTGTTGACGGTCTTGGACAGCTCGGCCACGGATGCCTCCGCGGCGCCGTCGATTGACGACAGGTTGAGCTCGGACGACATGTCCATGAGCACCTGATTGCGCTTGGAAGACACACCATTGGTCAGCGATTCCACGTTATCTGCATCGCCCACCTGTTCGTAGGTGAGTTTGTTCGAATCGGCCAGCAACACGCGCGTGGCGTCCGCCGCGTCGAAGGTAATTTCTTCAATCGGCCCAGAAACACTAGCCGCAGGTGCGGGCGCTGCTGGCGTTGCCGGTGCCGAATCCACAGCTGGTGCCGCCTCCGCAGCGGGGCTCGCCTCTGCACCAGTTACTGCTTCGCCAGCACCAGTAGGAGCCGTATCACCCGCGGCCGGGCTACCACCTGCCGCCTCGCCGCCAGCCTCATCAGCGCCATCAGCCTGAACGGACACGAGTGGTTCAGCACTAGCCTGATCCTGGTTGTAGACGAGCTTCTCGTCGCGCTGCACGTTGTAAACGCTCACGCGGCGGTTGGCGAACTTCGGCTGAGCCAGCGTGCGCGAGGCGAGATTGGCCAGCGTCGGCGCGGCACCAAGGCCGATCTCCACGAGGTTTTCCACCCCGGCCCCGCCGTCGGCGATACCGCGGAAGAGGAAGTCCTGGGTTTCGATCCAACGCACCGGCGAGGCGAACTGCCACGCCAGCAGCTCCACGAGCAGGTCACGGGTGATCTTTCCGGCCTCGGCGCCAAGATCGACCTCGGACCACCGCTCTTTCAGACCGCGCACCGTCTCCGACGGCACGACCTCAAGGATCGAATCCAAGAAGTCCTCCGTCAGCTCGAAGGGGCGAGCCACAAGGTTCGGGATGTAGCGATCCACCAGCATCGCCGGGTCGATCTCGGCAGGCAACAGCCCGTCGAGCAGATTTCTGAAGTCTGGCACGCCGTCGCGCAATACCGTCGAGTGGAACGGCACGTCAATGCCCGGCACCAGCATGAACGGGCGCTTCCCACCAGCCTCTTCGGCCCGCCTTTCGGCATCGGCCGCGAGCGCCTCGATACCCGCAATGGTTCCGGCGATCGAATACTGCTGACCAGCCAAGTTGTAGTTAACGATCTCGATAAACTCGCCGGTCGCCTCAGCAACGGAGGCAACGTAGTCCTCCACCTGATCATCGCCCACGCCGAACTGGTTCGGCCGCAGGGCACCCATCTGGTAGTTGGAGAAGCCTTCCTCATCGCGCGGGACGAGGTTGTGCATCGTCGATCCGCGGTGGAACACGATTTCGATAACCGTCTCGAGTGGGAAGATCTGGCCGTAGGCGGCCAGCGCGTTGTACTCGCCAAGGGAGTGCCCAGCCAAGTACGAGCCTTCTACCAGTGCACCGGCCTCACGCAAACGTTCTGTCTGCGCAAATGCCACGGTTGCGAGCGCAACCTGAGTGAACTGGGTCAGGTTGAGCACGCCATTCGGGTGCCGGTAGGTCACGCCGTTGGCGGTCAGCACCTGCGGGTTATCCCGCACGATCGCCAGAATGGAGAAGTCGAGTGCGGCCCGCGTGTGTTTATCGGCGCGCTCCCACACGTCCCTAGCAGCAGCCGACGACGCCCGCTCGTCAAGCGCCATTCCTTGGGCTTGCACGCCCTGGCCGGGGTACACATAGGCAGTCTTGGCCGGAGTGACGGTGGCGGTCGCCTGCGAAACCACGTTCTTGTCCACACGGCAGTTAACTTCGAGGATGAGCCCGCCGCCCGGCACCGATCCGATGCGCTCGACGGAGATGTCCACCTCGTCGTTCAGATCTACCGTGCCGTACATTCGGTAAGTCCAGCCTTGGATGTGCCAGCGGTGGCCGTCCTCATCAGTCGCGGACACCGCGTGCTGGGCGGCGGCACACAGCCACATGCCGTGCACGAGCGGCGCTTCCATTCCGGCCACTTTAGCGGCGCGGTAGGAGGTGTGGATCGGGTTGTAATCACCCGATACCATCGCGAACGGGGTCATATCGCTTGGCGCGGTGACGCTCACGCGGCGTAGCACCGAGCGCGGCGTATCGCTAATCTCCTGGGCGATGCCGCCCGCGTAGGGTGGATCAACCGGGAGTTCCTTACCGAACACGCGGCCACGAATCGCAAAGCGCTCCATGAACGCTCCGATGAATTCGCCGTCGTGGGTGAGCTCCGTTTCGACGACGACAACGCGGCCCGAGCTGGATTCCGAATACGATGTGCAGCGGCTACGGGCGTCGAGGTGGTCGAGGCCGATCAGCCTGTCAGTGTCAAGGTTTTCAGTGTGGTCGAGGTGGACGGCGTTGAGTAGCCCCTCAATCACCGGATAGTCGTCCACGATCGCCGAGCCGAGCGCGGCGTAGATCGAAGGCCAGCACATGCCCAAAACGGCCGAAGGCACGATCGGCGCCAGCTTCAACGACGACGGCAGGCTATCAGCTGACACTCCTGCATGCAGGGTGCCCAGTTCGGGGCGGATGGAGAAGCGGTAGTGCGCTTCTCCGAATTCCGAATCGGGCGAGTTAGGCTCGATCCGTGGAAGTTCGGTGATCTGGTCACCCATCGGGTTGGGCGCACCCACACCCGCCGTCGCAGCTAACAGGCCGTACATCGCTTCCGGTAGACGCTCGTCGTCCACCACCGGCACGGCACCCGTCGTCGCTCCCTCCGGGATGATGAGCGGAACGCGCAGCTCGCGCACGGCGTGCTGCTTCGCGTCCGTGCCGTCCCACATCGTGTCGAGGTTGACCACGATGTCGTAGCCCTTCTTGGTTTGCACGAGGTTGTAGTTATCGACGACTGTCGCCGGGTTGGTCATAAGGTGGCCATGCCACTGGATGTGCGGCGTGGTCCGAACATAGTCCTCAACCGTTAGCGCATCGCGCGAGTAACGCTCGGCTGGCTCGGCCCCGTTGAGCGCCTCGATCGTGGCGTCCTCGTAGCGAGCCAAGATCTGCGCAACCGGCTCGTTCACCTTCGTGATGCCGGCAACGGACACCGGGCCTGGAATGATGCGCACCTGGTCGGCGATGTAGCGCGGATCGTGGCTCTGCCACAGGCCGTCGGTGCCCCACGAGCGCAAGAGCCCGCCGTCGATGATCGGCACGAACGGAACCGGCTTCGGATACTTGCGGCACAGCTCGACGAACCACGCGGCGTCAAACGTCGTCAATTCAATATCCTCGGCCTGCGGATATGCTTCCAAGATCTTCGAAATGACCACCTCGGGATCTTCCACCGATTCGACATCGGGAAACATCGAAACGATCTCCCCGGTCTCCACGGGCGCCAGGCGCGCCTCGACGCGCTGGGCGAGCTCGTGCCAGCGCTGAATCCACGAGATGTCGTTCCACGGGTGCGAGAGCTCGGCGTAGCGGCGCAGCACCTGCGCGTAGGTCATTTCGTCCAGATCGCCAAAGTATGGTTTGGCGGTTTTGTTGATGGCTTCCACGATCTCGTCGTGGCGTTCCACAAGCGCTTCGCGGTCGTTTTGTACCTCGATGATCAGGCGCGCAGCTGCCGAGGCGGAATTTTCGATTTCGTACATATCGGCGAGCAGGTGTGAAAGCCCGGAGGTCATTCCCCCGTTGATTTCCCCTTCACCAACCCAGCCTTCGTTGTCATCCGGCGACACGCCGGGGGTGTCGACGAGCAGCTGCTTGACGTCGTCGTTGGTCTTGGCTTCCTTCGCCGTCATCGCGGCGGTGCCGATCATGATCGCGTCAACAGGCATCTTGACGTTGCCGTGTTTGAGCGCCCATTCGCCGGTCATGAAGGCAGCGGCGCGTTCCGGCACGCCCAGCCCTCCTCCGGCAACGAGGATCGTGTTTTCTTCTGCGCGGATTTCTTCGTAGGTGGCGAGCAGGAGCTGGTCGAGGTCCTCCCACGAGTGGTGGCCGCCTGCGTGGCCATCTTCGACCATGAGCAGCACCGGCGCGCCTTCCACGCCGCGCGCGATCTCGAGCACTTGACGAATTTGCGCCACGGTTCCCGGCTTGAACGCCACGTAGGTAAAGCCCTTGGCGCGCAGGTCGTGAACGAGTTCGATGCCTTCTTCAAGTTCTGGAATACCAGCGGAGACGACGACGCCGTCGATCGGCGCCCCCGATTCGCGGTCACGGGAAACGATGTGCTGGGTGCCGAACTGGAGGTTCCACAGGTACCGGTCCATGTACATGGCATTGAACTGGACGGTACGGCCCGGCTCCAACTGCTCGACAAGGCCGGCGAGGTTGTCTTCGAAAACCTGCTCGGTCACCTGTCCGCCGCCGGCCATCTCCACCCAGTAGCCAGCGTTTGCTGCGGCTGCCACGATGTCGGGCTCGACCGTCGTCGGCGTCATTCCCGCAAGCAGAACGGGCGAGCGCCCGGTCAGGCGTGTGAACTTGGTGTCGACGACGATCTGGCCGCCGTCGAGCCTGGCGAGCTTCGGCGCGAATTCAGACCAGTCGGCGCCCTTCGTCCAATCGTTTCCGGGAATAGAAATTTGGTCGCGGGCATTCGAGGTCGACGCGTTAACGACGCCGATGCCTCGGCCCTTCGTGTTGTCTTCCGTGATCCGGTTTAGGCCAGCGCCCGGGCCAAGATCGATGATCCACTCGGTGCCTTCGGCTGCCTGTGCGAACACTTCGTCCCAATTGAGCCGCTTGGTGAGAACGGCGGCTGCCAGCGCGTCCACATCAACATCCGCGGACAGTCCGCAGGCGCCAACCCAATCGTGAACTTGAGCGAGTGCCGGTTCGAGCAGACCGGAATGGAAGGGGGCGGACACGTCGAGGAAGTCGACAATCGGTTCCATGGGTGCCCCGCCAATGGTCTTGTCTTCGCGGGCCTTCTTTTCGACTGCAGCGAGGTCTTCGAGATCGCGGCGCACGGCGTCGAGCTCTGCCGGCACGCCCGAAAGAGTGTAGGAAGTGCGGGTGTTACGGATTGCGAGCCACACGCCCGGGTGCCGCTTAACGATCTGCTTAAGCGCCGTTTCGGGGATGCCGCGTACCGCCATCATCGGGGTGAGTTCGCCGTGGCGTTCGGCGCCCGCCGCGCGCGTTTCCTTGGTCGCGGCCGCGCCAATCAGGCGTGCGAGCACAACGATCTTCGCCACGTGTTCGGCGTCGTCAACATGCTTGGCAAGCGCGACGGCGAGCACGCCCTGCGAGTGGCCGATCGTCGCCTGCGGTGCGGCGCTGACCGAAAAGTCGAGAAGCGCGCCGTACTGGGCAAGCAGAATTCCGGGCACCGATGCGAAAGCTTCGGCCGACGGGCTGTCGAACAGGTCAAGCTTGCCCGCGCTGATCCGCGTGATTTCGGGGAGCACGGGTGCAAGCAGCTGGTCGGTACGAGCGAGCACTCCATCGAGGGTCGAGCGGATGGCGGCGTCCTCGGACAGATCTTTCAGAGCCGAACGCCACGGGGTGGCCTGGCCTGCGAACTGGAGGACGTACGGCGCGCCGTCGTTGAGTTGATTAGCGAGTGTCATGTATTTCTCCTAGAAAAGGGCGTAAGTCGAGCCTTACATCGGCATGTTGCCGTGGCGGGCCGGGCCGGTGTAGATGGTGTTCTTGGTTTGAAGGGCCTCGAGTGAGGCGGAAATGGTTGCGCGCGTGTCGTTTGGCGAAATGATGCCGTCGAGCTCGCCGCGGGCAACCGAAAGATAGGGATTGACGTTATTTCGGGTGTAGGCGGCGGATAGTTCGGCGTGAACTTCGGCCTCGTTGCCCTCTTCGAGGGCTTTGGCCAGTTCGCGCCGGTGAATGATCGACACCGCGCCGTCGGCACCAAGCACGGCAATTTCTGCGCCGGGCCAAGCGTAGACGAGGTCGCCGCCAAGGGATTTCGACCCCATGACGATGTATGCGCCGCCGTATGCTTTGCGCAGGATCACGGTAACGAGCGGCACCGAGGCCGTCGCATACGCCCAGATAAGTTTGGCGCCGCGGCGAATAATTCCGGCCTGTTCCTGCTGGGTTCCCGGGCGGTAGCCGGGCACGTCCACGAGAGTCACCACCGGAATCTTGAATGCGTCGCAGAACTGCACGAAGCGGGCTGCCTTTTCCGAGGCATCCACGTCCAGCGTTCCGGCGTCGTGTATCGGCTGATTGGCAACGATTCCCACCGACCGGCCTTCGATACACGCGAAGCCGACGACGATATTACGCGCAAAGAACTCTTGGATTTGCACGAATTCGCCGTAATCAACGATCGCGGAAATAACATCGACGACGTCGTAGGGCACTTTCGTTTCATCGGGCACAATCGCGCCCACGTCGATGTGTACGTCCTCCTCGATGTAGTCGTAGAAGGGCACCGGTTCATCTGAGTTTGAGGGCAGGTAGGTGAGCAACGTGCGCGTGTAATCGAGCGCGTCATCCTCGTCTTCTGCGAGATAGTGCGCCACGCCAGATTGGAAATTGTGCACCTGCGCGCCGCCCAAGTCCGCGAACGAAACGTCTTCGCCCGTCGTCGCCCGAACTACGTCCGGGCCGGTGACGAACATGTGCGAATTGTCCTTGGTCATGATGATGAAGTCGGTGAGCGCCGGCGAGTACACGGCGCCGCCCGCACACGGGCCAAGGATGAGCGAAATCTGCGGGATCACGCCGGAGGCCTGGCAGGTTTTCTTGAAGATCCGGCCGTATTGGCCGAGTGCCACCACGCCTTCTTGGATGCGGGCGCCACCGGAATCCATGATCCCAATTACGGGGATGCGCAGCAGGAGCGCCTTGTCGATCGTGGCGATGATCTTGTCGCCTTCGGCCTCGCCGAGCGTGCCGCCCTGCACCGAAAAGTCTTGCGCGTAGATCGCCACCTGGCGGCCGTTAATTTGGCCAAGCCCACACACGACCGCCGCGCCCTTAAAACCTTCAGCCACGTTTCCGCCAACGAACTGGCCGATTTCGGTGAAGCTTCCCGGGTCGAGCAGGGTGTCGATGCGCTCCCGAGCGGTCATTTTGCCCTTGGCGTGCTGGCGCTGCTGGGCCTTTTCCTCCGCCTGCGCAGACAGCTCGTTCTGATAGGCAATGAAGCGCTCGCGGTCCACTTCGCGCGAGGAATGATCGATGGTTAGTGACTCGTCGGTCAACGTGATCATGGAATCGGACACGGATGCTCCTTTCGTTAGTTATTCGGCGTGATGGTGAGTAGTTGGTTTCCAGCGGCGACGTTTGCGCCTTGAGTGGTTGAGATGGATTCCACGACGCCGTCAATCGGCGCGTACACATAGCTCTCCATTTTCATGGACTCGAGCACGACGAGCAGATCGCCCTCTTTAACTTGCTGGCCTTCTTCGGCCACCACGCGCACCACAATCGCCTGAATCGGCGAGCGAACGTCGCCCGTCGCTGCTTCCCCGCCATTGGTCAGGCCTTCGCGTGTGCGGGGCGCGCGGCGCAGCGGCTGCGGGCGCGGCGAGGGCGCGGTAGCTCCACCGCCAAACAAGCCCTTGGGCACGCGCAGCTCGGAAAGCTTGCCGTCGATCTCGATGATGAACGTTTCACGCTCGGGTGTATTCGCACTGGGTGCCCCGCCTGGCTGTGGCGTTGACACTGCAACCGGTTGTGTACCTGCCGGTTTGGCTAATGCTAAGCCGGGCGCCGCCGTCGCGGACTGCTGCCAGCGCGGAAGGAAATCCTCTTCAAACCAACGGGTTGAGTACTCGACGTTCTTAAAGGTTTCGGTATCTATCACGTCCCGGTACAGGCCCATCGGCGTGGCGATGCCCTCGAAACGTAATTCGGCAAGCGCGCGCAGTGAGCGGGCGATAGCGATATCGCGGTTCGGGCCAGTCACAATGATCTTGGCGAGCATCGAATCGAAAGCGGAGGTAACGCAGTCGCCTTGCTGCACACCCGTTTCGATACGTACGCCGTGGCCGAGCGGCCATTGCAGGTTCGTGATCGTGCCTTCGGAGGGCATCATGTCGCGCGCCGGATCCTCGGAGGTGAGGCGGAATTCGAAGGAGTGGCCCACGGGTTCGGGCACCGCACTCATCGGCTGCCCGCTTGCGATCAGGATCTGCTCGCGCACGAGGTCAAGACCGGTGACCTCTTCGGACACCGTGTGTTCGACCTGCAGGCGCGGGTTGACCTCGAGGAAGAAAATCGCGCTATCTTCGCCCGCGACGGCGCGCTCAACGAGGAATTCGCACGTGCCAAGGCCAACAAAATCCGAACCCTCGAAGAGCGCTCGTGACCAGTCGAACAGCGTCTGTTCCTGCTCGGCGCTAAGCCCGGGCGCGGGCGCTTCTTCGATGAGCTTTTGGTTGCGCCGCTGGATCGAGCAGTCGCGCGTGGAAACCACCGCGAAGTTTCCATGCGAATCGCGCATGCACTGAGTTTCGATATGGCGGGCCGTTTCGAGGAACTTTTCCACGAAAATGCCCTGCGGGTTCGGTCCGGCTGCGGTGAAAAAGTGGTTGAGATCGTCGTCGTTACGGATAATCGTAATGCCGCGCCCGCCGCCACCGTCGGCCTTCTTCGTCACGATCGGGTACCCCCAACGTTCAATAAAGGCTTCGACTTCATCGCGGCCCGCGATCGCTTCGGAGATTCCGGGGACGGGTTGGACGCCGGAGCGTTCGGCGAGCTGGCGGGCCGAAATTTTGTCACCAAGTTCGCGCAAAGTGGCTGGTGAAGGGCCGATCCAGGTGATGCCCGCATCGGTGACGGCCTCGGCGAATTCGGGGCTCTCGGAGAGGAAACCGTAACCGGGATGAATCGCATCCGCGCCGGTTTGCTTGGCGAGGGCGATGAGCTTGGCGCCATTCATATACGTATCGGCGTAGCTTTGCCCACCGAGCGCGTGCGCTTCGTCGGCGAAGCGAGTGAATGGCGTTCCGAAATCTGCTTCGGCATAGCCCACCACGGTGGGGATCAGCATGTCTTTGGCCGTGCGAATCACGCGCATCGCGATTTCGGAGCGGTTGGCAATCAAAATCTTCACGGGGTTGTGTCCTTTGCTTAGTTGGCTGGCAGCTTGCCGTGTTCAACAAACATGGCGACTTCGGCTGGTGAGACCGTTGTTGCCCGTTCGCCTTGGAGAATGAGGTGGGCATCTTCGGTGAGTCCGGCGATCGTGCCCGTTTTTCCTGCCACGGTTACTTGAGTTCCGCGGCCGTGGAGGTGTGCGTTGAACTCTGCGATGAGTTCAGTTGCGTCTGCTTCACGAGCGAACGTGGCGATTCGGCTGGCTAGATGCGGGAGGTACAGCGCTAGTAGCTGTTGAGCCGGAAACGAGCACGTGAGTTCGGTGATATCGGAATCGTTGAGAACCGTGCCAGTGCCGGATACATCAAAGCCGGCGTGAGCGAGAGAGGTGGCGCCCTCCACGAGCTCGTGTTCGCGCTGGCTCACATTCACCCCGACGCCAATTGCCGCACACAGTTCTCCGCGCTGGGCCGAGTGTTCGGATAGGAATTCGCCGAGGATTCCGGCAATCTTCAAGCCGCCGAGCACGACGTCGTTGGGGAACTTCACCTCGAAACCATCGGCGCTCGCGGCGTTGGCCTTGGTGAACTCTGATTTAGTGAAATCAACGAGCGCCGCACGCATGGCAGCCGCACCAATCAGGGTAAGAAAGCCGATGCGCTCCCTCATGAGCTCGGAATCGGGGAGTGTGATGAACGTGGAGGCGAGGAGAGATTGGTTCGGGCCGGACTCCCAAGATCTGCCGAGCCTGCCGCGGCCTGCGGTTTGCTGGCCTGCACAGACTGTGGTGAGGTGCTCGGCGTTGGTGAGTGCCCGCACGTCGTCCTGAGTGGAGGTCGTGGTTTCCACAAAGCGAACGCTGTGGGCGCTTGGCCTGGCCGGAGCCTGCTGTAGCGGTCTATCCATGCAAGCTACCATAACGTAAGTTACCGAACGGTAGGGTAAGTTAGCTGTGCGAGTCCCCGCGAATCTCGCATCAAAAACCCCGCATTTTCGCAGGCTAACAGGGAAAAGTTACCCGCTTGTGACATTGCCTACGATACCGTAGGTCCATAATTGGACATCCCCGCTCCGGCGACACAGAGTTGGGCGGTGAACTATCTAAGAACGCGTAAGGGGCATGACCCTTGCAGATCATGCCCCTTACGCCA
Organism: Trueperella bonasi; assembly: GCF_030811535.1. Lineage (GTDB taxonomy): Bacteria > Actinomycetota > Actinomycetes > Actinomycetales > Actinomycetaceae > Trueperella > Trueperella bonasi. Next base: position 419,659 of record NZ_JAUSQX010000001.1, read on the forward strand.
GTTCGGCTTCCGTGCAGGAACCAGCTGTTTTACTTGATCAGGCCCAGCGCGCGAACGGCGTCGAGCTCTTCTTGAGCAGCCTTGATGTTTCGGTCGATACCAGCCTGAGTAGCCTCGGAAATCTCCAAGCCCTCAACGATCTTCCACTCCCCGCCTTCTGCGGTTGCCGGGAAGCCAAAGATCAGGCCCTCGGGAACTCCGTAGTACGAGCCATCCGAGTAGATGCCTGGGGTCACCCAGTCGCCTTCCGGCGTGCCATTGACCCAGTCGTACATGTGGTCGATCGCGGCCGAAGCAGCCGAAGCGGCAGACGAGGCACCGCGCGCTTCGATAATCGCCGCGCCACGCTTGGCAACGGTCGGCACGAAGTAATCGTTCACCCATGCGTCGTCGACGAGCTCGGGAGCCGGGCGGCCACCGACGGTTGCCCACGTCAGATCCGGGTGCTGATCGGCCGAGTGGTTGCCCCACACCGTCATCTTCTTGATGTCCGCGACGCGCGCGCCGGTCTTTTCGGCAAGCTGCGAGATTGCACGGTTGTGATCGAGGCGCATCATCGCGGTGAAGCGCTCGTTCGGAACATCCGGGGCGTTCTGCATGGCAATCACGGCGTTCGTGTTGGCGGGGTTGCCGACCACGAGCACGCGAATATCGTCCGCCGCATGGTCGTTGATGGCCTTGCCCTGCGGACCAAAAATGCCGCCATTAGCTTCGAGCAGGTCGGCACGCTCCATGCCTTTTGTGCGCGGGCGGGCGCCGACCAGTAAACCAACGGAGGAACCGTCGAAAGCCTGGTTGGCGTCGTCGTAAATATTGACGGACTCAAGCAGCGGGAACGCCGAATCGTTGAGCTCCATTGCGGTGCCCTCCGCAGCTTTCAGGCCCTGCGGGATCTCGAGCAGATTGAGGCGGACCGGCACGTCGTTGCCGAGAAGCGCGCCGGAAGCGATGCGGAACAGTAGCGCGTAGCCGATGTTGCCTGCGGCGCCTGTAACTGTGACGGTAACTGGAGACTTTGCCATGTAGATAAACTCCTTTGGTGATTCCAACGCGCCGTTGCGCGTCCACCAGAAAGTCTAGCGGTTGGGGGTCACGACGGCGGCCGTCTTATGTCCCAAGCGAAGATCAGGCGACCAGCTTGGCTATGCTCAGCAGATCGGCGGGCATCGGGCGGTCAAGTTCCCACTCGATCGCCATTGGTTTCGAGCCGGCATGGCCCACGTACCTCGCCGTCCCCAGGCAGGTATACGGCTCCGTGCCGAGATCCCCAGTTTTTGCTTCCCTAACAAAAAGTACGACGCCGGAGCCACGGCTTTCGTGGTGAATGTAGCGTTGGCCAGTTGGTGAGTTTTCACCCGTCGTCGACTGGGACTCCCAGTGAAAACGGGTTGGCGAGATCGCGTAGTCGCGGTACATCGTGCTCGGCGAATAATCAGCTTCTGACTTCTTCAGCGTGATCAGAAGAAGGTCCACGTCCAGCTCTTTGACATGCTTGACGCCTTCACGAACATTTCCGGGCTTTTCCGAATCGAGCGTTCCAAGCCCGAACCCCGCGAGCAGCTCCTCGCGCGAATATCGGGCGTGGCTTTGAATCGGCAGTGACGCAAATTTGCCTTCAAGAGGACGGGCAAGCGTGCGGGAGATTTCCTCTCGTACATTCAACACTTCGCTGATTTCATCCCTAAGGATGCGCGACTTCGCAACCTCCACAAGCTTTTCGACCATTTCCTCACGTGCGCCGGTTGGCCACAGCGAATAGAAAAGCATCGGAACGAAGCTTTTCGCGTTACCCATTGCGTTGACAGCCTCGGTTGCTTCGTCGGTATCCGCGCTCAGGGCGAGTTCGCTCAGAATCCTGCGATACGCAGCGATGCGCGGAACGTCGTTCACGTGGGTAAACGCCCGAATTCTCTTAAGCAAATCAAGCTCGAAGAGGCTTGCCTGCTCAAGTTTCGCGCCGCCGTCGAAGGCAAGACTAGAAAAGGCCTGCCACGATCTGGGAATTTTACGCCCAGCTACAGAAGCGGTGGCAGCGCCCGCGCCATACACATCGCTCAGCGACCGATCGGCGTCATCCAAATAGGAACGCAGACTGTACGGGCGCTGTTCTCCCGCATGATCACGAATATCCTTGGTCAATTCCCGCGCCGACAGCGCGAGCGTGGATTTCAGGCTTTCAATCACTTCGGTTTTTGTTACGCGATCGAGAATGATCTGGGAACCAGCGGGCAAGAATGGAAAATCTGCCTCCACGGCCTTGCGAAGTTTCGCGCGCCCAAGTCCCGTAAGCGCTCGAAGCTTGATGTCGAAGCGGAAATTGGCGTGCTGGTGCCCAACAAAGTCGAGAACGGTCAGCACAGGCTTGGTTGGCGTGCGCCGCAGCCCGCGCCCAAGCTGCTGAAGAAAAATCGTTGCCGATTGGGTAGGGCGTGCCATGATAACCGTGTCAATTTCAGGGATATCAAGCCCCTCATTAAAAAGATCCACCGCGAACAGCGCGTTCACTTCACCGGCCCGAAGCGCGGCCAGCGCATCTGCACGCACCTCCTTGCTCGAACCACCGTGAAGTGCGACAGCCGGGATCCCAGATTCGGTGAAAAACTCCGCCATGAAATGTGCGTGCTCGACGCTGACGCAAAAGCCCAGCGCTTTCATGTGATGAACGTCAGTAACGATCCGGGTTGTGTTCTCAACGATCTTCGAAGCGCGCGCACGATCATCAATGTACAGTTGTGCAAGCTCGCTCTGGTCGTATTGACCGCGGCGGAATGTCACCCGGCTCAGATCAGTACCGTCCGCGATGCCAAAATAGTGGAAAGGCACCAAGAGAGCCGCATCCAGTGCATCCCATAATCTGAGCTCGGACGCGACTCGGCCACCAAAGAATTCAGTTGCGACGTTCACGCCATCTGCGCGCTCGGGTGTTGCCGTCAAGCCTAGGAGCTCTTTCGGGCGGAAATGCTCGAGAACTCGACGGTATGACGATGCTTCGGCGTGGTGAAATTCGTCGATGACGAGCACGTCGAAATGGTCCGGATCGAAAGTTGCCATCGTGTTCTGCAGACTTTGCACCGATGCGAAAACGTGGTCCTTGTGCTGCGGACGGTGACCCGCCACGAAAAGCTCACCGAACGAACCGTCGCGAAGTACGTCTCGATATATTCTTCGCGACTGCTCGAGAATCTCCTGGCGGTGCGCCACGAAGAGGAGCCTAGGTAAAATTCCTGGCGTATCAGTTGGTAGCTGTTGCGAGATACGTTGGTAATCGAGTGCTGCGATAACAGTTTTACCCGTCCCCGTAGCCGCAACCACGAGGTTTGCGTGCCGCCCTGCAACGCGCTCCGCTTCAAGCTCGTCAAGTATCACCTGCTGGTGCGGGTATGGGCGGACGAGTAAGGAACTGACAGTTCCCGCCGGCGACGGCGCGGTACCAGAGGAAATGCTGCGCGCACTTTGGAGCGCTTCGTCTAGTCGGCCTCGATCTGTGCTCGGATCGTATTGCTCATAATCGTTGGACGACCAATAGCTATCAAAGGTGGCATTGAATTTTTCAAGAACGTGCGCGGCAACGATTTCGCTCACCCGAACATTCCATTCGATTCCGTCGGTCATCGCGCTTCTCGACAAGTTCGATGAGCCGATATAGGCGGTGGAGTAGCCCGAACGGCGATGGAAGATCCAGGCTTTGGCGTGGAGCTTGGTAGACGCCGAATGGTAGTTAACTCGGATTTGGGCACCGAGGCGAGCAAGCTCATCGAGAGCTTTACGCTCGGTTGCGCCAATATAGGTGGTCGTAAGAACTCGAATTGGCACGCCGCGCCGGGCAAGGGATTCTAGCCCTGAAAGGAGAGTCCGCACGCCTGTCCACTTGATGAAAGAGCCGAGCAAGTCCACGCAGTCCGCCGATTTCATTTCCTTGATGATTTCCGCGGCAAGCCCAGGCTCGTGTGGACCGTTAGTTAAAAGTGCGATATCGGAGAGGGGAATTTCCGGGCGCTCTGGCGGCTCAGCGGCTGCTCCCTCTGTCAGGGAAAGTAGCTGCTCCGGGGAAGTCGCTCGGATCTCGAGGCCCTCGTTTGACAATTCTTTAAAGCTAAAGAGTTTTGTTGGTTCGGGCAGTAGTCCTAAAAGCTTGTTCGCCAGAGCCAGCCGCTCACCTTCTTGCGTTTGTTCGAGAGCGCTTTCGATTCGCGCTGCTAAGTGGGTAGTAAGCACGTGTGGCGCGTCTGCCGGATCGACAGCGGCGCTAGCCTTCACCAACGGCTCTGACTCGAGAAGCCGAGCCAATTCGTCGTCAATGAGTCGCTCGTATAGACCCGGCGGCAGCGCCTGCCAGCTCTTGCTGTTCTGCTCTTCCACGAAACCAGGGTAGCAGCCTAGCCAACAGTAGTTCTGCCGGCTCTCTACTACCATCTGGCGCCATTTGATGTGAGATTAGGGATTTTGCCGAGCGAAAACGGCCGAAAGGGCCGAAAAGTCACAGCAAATGGCCGGGGGTACGAGTAGCCAGCCGAGAAACCGGATAAAAGGCGCGGGCCTGGAACTGGTTGCAGCTCGTCTGCACAGTTCCAGGCCCGCGCCCCGCAAGAATCAGTCTCTACTTGCTCCGCTTTTCTAGGTAGTAGTTAATCAGGCCGCGCGTCGAAGAATCTTGCTTCGCGATCGCCTCCTGATCACCGGCAACCGCAGAAGTGAGCTGATTAGCCATCTGCTTACCGAGCTCAACACCCCACTGGTCGAAGGAGTCAATGCCCCACACGATGCCCTGAACGAACGTGATGTGCTCATACAGCGCAATGAGCTGCCCCAGCACAGACGGCGTCAGGGACGGCGCCATGATCGACGTCGTCGGCTTGTTGCCCGGGAATTCACGGGCGGTCACCAGGGCCTCGTCCACGCCCTCAGCGCGCACCTCATCGGCGGTCTTACCGAAAGCGAGCGCCTTGGTTTGGCCGAAGAAGTTACCGAGGAAGAGCTCGTGCTGATCGGCCTCGCTATCCTTGAGCGGGAAGGTCGGATTCGCAAAAGCAATGAAGTCAGCCGGAACCAGCTGCGTGCCCTGGTGGATCAGCTGGTAGAAGGCATGCTGGCCGTTCGTTCCGGGCTCGCCCCAGAACACCTCTCCGGTTTGCGAGGTCACCGGCGAACCGTCCCAGCGCACACGCTTACCGTTCGATTCCATGGTCAGCTGCTGCAGATATGCCGCAAAGCGGTGCAGATACTGCGAGTAGGGCAGGATTGCGTGCGTTGGCGCACCAACAAAGTTGACGTAAAAGATATTCAACAAGCCCATCAGCAGCGGCACGTTACGCTCGGCGGGCGCCGTCGCAAAGTGCGTATCCATAATCCTGAAGCCGCCCAAGAAATTCGAGAACGCCTGCGGGCCAATCGCAATCGCTAGCGGCATGCCGACTGCGGAATCCACCGAGTAGCGGCCGCCAACCCAGTCCCAGAATCCGAACGCGTTCTCCGGATCGATGCCGAACTCGGAAACCTTCTCCAGGTTCGTTGACACTGCGATGAAATGCTTGGCAACCGCACCATCGGTGGAAATGCCGCGCTCCTCGAGTTTACTCAGCAGCCACGAGCGCACCTGGCGCGCGTTCGTCAGCGTCTCGAGCGTCGTGAACGTCTTCGAGGCCACGATTACCAAGGTCGTCTCTGGATCGAGGTCCTTGAGCGTCTCGGACACGTCAGTCGGATCAATGTTCGAAATAAACCGGCACTCCAAGCCTTCCTTCACATAGGGCTTGAGAGCTTCGTAGGCCATCACCGGGCCGAGATCGGATCCGCCAATGCCGACGTTCACGATTGTCGTCAGCGGCTTTCCTGTTACGCCCGTCCACGACCCGTCCCGGACCGCGTCCGCGAACGTGTACATCCGCTTGAGAACCTCGTGAACCTGTGGGATCACGTTCTCGCCGTCCACAAGAACCTCGTCGTCCTTTTCGCGGCGAAGCGCGGTGTGTAGCACGGCGCGATTCTCGGTCACATTAATCTTTTCGCCGCTAAACATGGCGTCGCGACGTTCGGCCAGGTTAACCTGTTCGGCCAGCTCGATTAGGGCCGCCTTGATATCTTCAGTCAAATACGACTTCGACATATCAACATAAAGATCGCCTGCCTGGTACGTAAACTTCTCAGCGCGCGACTCGTCCTCGAACCACTTGCGGAAATCAACGTTGAGTTCCGCATGAAGCTGGCCAAGGCGGCCCCACGCATCGGTGAGTGTTGCATCAATAGGGGTTGTCATGTCACTCCTCAAAAAGACCATATTGGTAATGGCATTCTATCTAAGAACCAGTCGCAAAATGTGAGAGAATCGAAACGGACGCTTTCTTTGAAGGAGATCTCTTGGTAGCCGATACAAGCGCAACAAAAATCAAAATTGGAGTCCTCACCTCAGGCGGCGATGCTCAGGGGATGAACGCTATTGTCCGAGCAGTTGTTCGTACGGCCCTTCAACTCGGCGCGGAACCCTACGCTTTTCTCGAGGGTTGGCGTGGGCCCGTTGAAGGGGGCAACCTCATCAAAAAGATGTCTTGGAGCGACGTTTCCTCAACCATCAACAAAGGCGGAACAGCAATCGGCACGGCGCGTTCGGACGAGTTCCGTGAGCGCTCGGGGATGAAGAAGGCCGTCAAAAATTTCATCAAACACGGCATCGATCGGCTGGTTATCATTGGCGGAGACGGCACGCTGACGGGCGCCGACGAACTGCGTGCTCTGTGGCCAGAGCTTCTTCAAGAGCTTCTCGACGACGGCGAAGTGAGCCCCGAAGAAGCCGCCACTCACGAAAAACTGATGATTGCCGGCGTCGTTGGCTCAATCGACAACGACCTCGTGGGAACCGATATGACGGTCGGCGCGGATTCGGCGCTCCACCGCATTATCGAAGCGATCGACGCCATCCAGGCGACGGCGGCCTCTCACCAACGCACGTTCATCATCGAGGTGATGGGGCGCCGGTGCGGATATCTCGCCCTCATGTCGGCGATCGCGGGCGGCTGCGACTACGTGTTCATCCCCGAACTCCCACCGGCCGATGGCTGGGAGGAAGAGCTAGCTGACAAGCTTCGCCGGGGCCGCGAAAACGGCCGGCGTGATTCGCTGATCGTCATCGCCGAAGGCGCAACCGACCGGGATGGCACGCCAATTTCCGCCGACGACGTCCAAGCGGCCATCAAGGAACGTATGGGCGAGGATGCCCGAATTACGTCGCTTGGCCACGTGCAGCGCGGCGGAATTCCATCCGCCTACGACCGCTGGATGCCAACCCTCCTCGGCTACACCGCCGCTTATGAAATGTTCCACGCCACCCACGAAACCGAGCCCATGATCATCGGCACCCGCCGTAACAAGATCACGCGTTTGCCGATGATGGAAGCGATCGCGAACACACGCAAAGTCGCCGAATACCTTAAAGAGGGCGACTGGGATTCGGCAATGGCCTCACGCGGCGGGCACTACCGCGAAATGTACGACCTGTTTAACACCCTTTCCTCCCCCGAAGCTCGCGAGCGCTCGGAGGATTCCAAGCGGATCGGCATTTTGCATGCTGGCGGGCTAGCACCGGGAATGAATCCCGCTGCCCGCGCCGCGGTCAAGCTCGGCATCGACCGCGGCTACACGATGCTCGGCATCGAGGGTGGTTTCCCGGGTTTGCTCGATGGCAAGGTTCGCGAGCTGAAGTGGCACGACGTCGAAGGATGGGCCGAAGACGGCGGCGCCTACCTAGGCACGCGGCGCACAATCCCCGAGCTTGACCACTACTATGCGCTCGGCCGAGCCATCGAGGAAGCAAAACTCGACGGCCTTATCGTTATCGGCGGTTTCAAGGGCTACCGCATGGTTTATGAGATGCAGCGCGAGCAGGAACGCTACCCGGCGTTCAAAATTCCAATCGTGCTCGTTCCCGCTTCGATTGACAACAACTTGCCCGGTTCGGAGTTTTCGATCGGCGTGGACACCACGTTGAATTGGAACACGGCCACGATTGATCGGATTCGGCAGTCGGCTTCGGCTTCGCAGCGGTGTTTCGTCGTGGAAACAATGGGCCGTAAGTGCGGATATTTAGCGCTCATGAGTGGTTTGACGACGGGCGCCGAGCAGGTTTACCTGTATGAAGACGGCGTGACGCTCGGCCAGCTCGCTAAGGACACGAAGAAGATGATTCGTTCCTTTGATTCGGGCCGCCAGCTCTATCTGGTGGTGCGCAACGAGAATGCTTCGGAATATTACAGCGCCGACGTGATGGGCAATATTTTCGAAGAAGAGGGCGGCCATCTGTTCGATGTGCGTTCGGTGATTTTAGGGCACGCCCAGCAGGGCGGCAACCCCGTGCCTTTCGATCGAACGCTTGCGGTGCGGCTGGTTAACGTTGCGATGGCAAAGCTTCAACAGCAGCTCGATGAGGGTCGGCACGGTTCGTATCACGTTGGGATGATCGACGGTGAAATCCAGAGCCGGCCGGCGGCGCATATGCCCGAACTGATCGATATGAACGACCGGCTTCCCTACGATCCGTGGTACTTGCCGTTAAAGAACGTTGTTCACATCGTGTCCGATCAGACATACGACGGCGATCTCGAGCAGCTCCACATCGTGGCCGATGCCGAACGCTAGGTCTTAAATCCCCCTCGGAGGTCTCAGACTGGCGGAGTGTTACCCCAAGGTGCCAGCGCGATTAGCAAAACGGCGAAGATAACTGCGACGACGGCGTCGTGCGCTTTAGACCTGACCCGCGGCACGGCACCGTCTGGCAAGACTACTCGTGCGAATGCGAAGACGAGCAAGGAAACAGCCAGCGCGTACGTTGCCGTCTTCACGTCCGCAATAAAGCCAATTGCTACAACGGCGCCGATCCACCCTGCCAGCAGAACATAAACCGGCGCGGGAGGGAACTTGCGGCTTTTCGTCGTGTCCATAAAGCCAGTGTATGTTGTGGGCGATCAGTGGGCGAAGTGGCGCGTGTGCGTGAGATACATCGTGATTCCCGCGGTGCGGGCAGCTTCGATCACCTCATCGTCACGGATGGAACCGCCGGGTTGTACGACGGCGCGCACCCCGGCGTCGATGAGAACCTGCAGGCCGTCTGCAAACGGGAAGAAAGCATCCGAAGCGGCGACGGCGCCTCGGGCCCGCTCGGTGCCATGTGCGTTGGCCCGATCAACGGCGAGCCGACAGGAATCCACTCGGTTGACCTGGCCCATTCCAATACCGACGGTCGCGCCGCCGGCGGCCAGCAAGATGGCATTCGATTTCACGCAGCGCACAGCTCGCCAGGCGAATTCAAGATCGGCGAGTGTTTCGGCGTCGGCGGCCCCGCCCGCGACCAGTTCCCACGCGGCCGCCGAATCACGCGCCGGAACCAGCTCGTCGCGCTCTTGGATCACGGCTCCCCCACTAATCGGCACGACATCAAGGCCCGGTGCCGCGGGCGCAATACGAACGATTCGCAGGTTCTTCTTCTCTCGCAACACCTCCAAGGCTTCCGCCTCGAAGTCCGGCGCCGCTATAACCTCCGTAAAAATCGGCGCGAGCTGTTCGGCCAATGCCTTTGTTACAGGGCGATTCGAGGCCACCACCCCGCCGTAAGCCGAAACCGGATCACAGGCATGGGCACGCTCGTGAGCGGCGCGGACGTCTTGCCCTATCGCTACGCCACACGGGTTGGCATGCTTGACGATCGCGACAGCCGGCTGCTCGTGATCGTCCGCAGCGCGGATGGCCGCCTCCGTATCCTGATAATTATTGAAGCTCATCGGCTTACCGCCAAGCAGTTCAGCACTGGCTAGACCGGTTTGCGAGCCGTCACCGTAAAGGGCTGCCTTCTGATGGGGATTTTCGCCGTAGCGCAGGTCTGTCATCTTGACCCACGTTGGATTTAACGACGCCGGTAGCGCCGCGGCTTCTTGCGGATATTCGGGCGCATCCTGCGAATGTTCATCGCTTTGTAGCTGTTGGGCAAGCCAAGCCGCAATCGCGGCGTCGTAGCGGGCCGTCACCGCGTAGGCGGATGCTGCCAATTCCCGCCGAAACTCGGACGTAAAGCCGCTGTCGAGCGCGGCGACTACTCGCTCATATTGCGCCGGATCGGTAACTACGGCGACGTCGTCGTGGTTCTTTGCCGCCGCGCGAATCAAAGCGGGGCCGCCAATGTCGATCTGCTCGATGGCCTCCTCGAAGCTGGCTCCCCTGGCCACGGTTTGCCGGAACGGATACAGATTCACTACGACGACGTCGATCGGCGCAATCCCAAGCGCCGCCATCTGCTCGCCATGCAGATCGCGCCGGGCAAGGATCCCGCCATGAATATGCGGATGGAGGGTTTTGACTCGGCCATCAAAAGCTTCCGGAAATCCGGTCACGTCCTGAACTGGTATCGCCGGAATACCTGCGCTTGCGATGAGCGAGGCGGTGGATCCGGTGGCGATAATCTCGTAGCCAGCCTGATGGAGCGCGCGGGCAAAGTCGCTGAGACCGGTCTTGTCAGAAACAGAAATGAGGGCACGGCGTGTCACAAAAACCTCCTAGAGGGCAATGCCGCCATTGTACGTGCGTCTAAGAGTGCTCCTGCGAATCGTCCACGTCTTGCCCGGGCGAAGCCTCCGCTGGCTCACGATCTTCTTTGAACTCGTCAATCCGACTACGGACGCGCTCAATCGTTTCCTCGTGAGCCACGACGCTGCCGAGCAAAAACGGCAAACCGACAATGAGCAGCGTGAATCCGAAGAGCACAGCCGGGGTGGGTCCCGTTACTTGCATGCGGCCCGGGCCAATCGCACCGGATGCCATGAGGCCGAGCAGGGAGGCGATCATGGCGATAGTCGATACCGAGATCGCCGTGCGGATAAGGGTTTGCTTGAAAACGATATTTTCTCGGCGGGTGACGATCACGCCAAGAACAGTGAAAACTACCGCGATGATGATCAGCACCCATGGCCGCCCTTGAGACACTTCTGGTAGAGCGCCGAACACCGGAATCGCTGGAAGCGGTGCAGCCTCAACGCCAAGAACCGAGAATGCCGTCCCCTCACCAACAGCAAAGCCCGCTCCAAGAAACCAAGCCAGCGCCCAGACAATCCCCACAGGCACATATGCAAGTTGAAAGAGAACAAGCCCCACGCTGCCGATCATGCCGGTGAGATAAGAACCGTGGATCTCCAGTATCCGCGACCAACCTAAAATCACTGCTAGAACGCCGACAACCACGCTCGCGATTGCGAGTGCCCGCAGCAACAGCCTGATTCGATCCCAAGATTCGTACGCCCACTCCCATTTCAGCAGCTCATGGCGAGCGGCGGCAGTCGCCGTCGTCGCCCCAATCACGAACGCACCGAAAATCGCGGGCCACCAGGCACCGGAGGGCTGCATAAGCAAACCAATCACAGCGACTGTACCGGCTTGGGCAAATCCCGCGCTCGCAACCTCGCCCCACGTGGATACTTGACGCTTGCGGAAAGCCACGTAACTCGCGTAAATGGCGATAAAGGTGACCGTTAGCGGCATGAGCGAGACCGGAGTGCCACCGATGCTGAGCTCCCCGCCGTAGGCAGTCATCCACCAACCGGTCCCAAGGCGAGCGGCATCCGTCCAGGTGGTATCTCCAAGCATCGGAGCCGATGCCGTAAGGGTGTAGAGCACAACCGTGAACATGACCATGGCCAGCCACGTAAAAAATGGCGCCGCCAGCGCGCCGCGGGCTGCCACAATTTCACGGGAAAAGTCGATGGTTTTCACTCCTCCATCGTTCCCCGAACTTGGGCTCGGCAAGGAAAAGCGCAGCGGCGTGTTGGTCACTTCCTAAGTGAAGGCTTCAGCCATTTGCTGTGAGAAAACCCCCGGATTTATGCAAAATCGTTCACAGAAATCCTCAAACTCACAACAAATGGCTCGACCGCCCGACACCCCTACCGATTTGCCAGAATTTCCCGGGCCAGATTAGCGGTTTCAGTAGGGGTTTTGCCCACTTTCACGCCAACAGCCTCCAAGGCCTCCTTTTTCGCCTCCGCGGTTCCGGCAGAACCGGACACGATCGCGCCCGCGTGCCCCATCGTTTTGCCTTCGGGAGCCGTAAAGCCCGCAACGTAGGCCACAACCGGCTTCGATACGTTCTCCTTGATGTAAGTAGCCGCGCGCTCCTCGGCGTCGCCGCCGATCTCCCCGATCATCACGATCAGCTCGGTTTCGGGATCTTCCTCGAATGCTTTGATCGCATCAATATGGGTCGTTCCAATAATTGGATCACCGCCAATGCCGATTGCGGTGGAGATCCCGATATCCGCAAGTTCGTACATCATCTGGTACGTCAGCGTGCCAGACTTCGACACCAAGCCAATCTTGCCCGGACCCGTAATGTCGGGCGGCGTAATGCCCACGTTCGACTGGCCTGGCGTAATGATTCCCGGGCAGTTCGGGCCAATCAGCTGCACGCCTTTCTTCTGAGCATAAGAGAGGAATTCGGAGGCGTCTTTCACCGGAATTCCTTCGGTGATAATCACAACGAGCCGCATGCCGGCATCGACCGCATTGATCACGGCCTCTTTGGCAAATGCCGGTGGAACGAAAATCACGGACACCTCGGCCCCCGTGGCGTCCTTCGCCTCTTCCACGGTGCCAAATACGGGAACGGCTACCGTGCGTGCCTCGCGATTGTCCTTACCGTAGCCAATCGGCTCAACCTCAAATTCGATGGACTGGCCAGCTTTGCGCGGGTTAGTTCCGCCCACGATCTGAGTTCCGGCACCGAGCATTCGCCGAGTGTGCTTTTGGCCTTCGGCACCGGTCATGCCTTGGACGATGACCTTATCGTTTTTATCGAGAAAAATAGCCATTGTTCAACCTCTACTTTGCTGCCAGCTTGGCCGCCTGTGCGGCAGCGCCATCCATCGTGTCTGCGAGCGTGACCAGCGGGTGATTTGCTTGTTCTAAAATCGCCCGGCCTTCTTCGAAGCGGTTGCCGTCCAGTCGCACAACTATCGGTTTGTCCGCCGTATCACCAAGAATTTCCAAGGCGGCTACGATGCCACGTGCCACTTCGTCGCATGCTGTGATTCCGCCGAACACGTTCACGAATGCGGACTTCACATCCGGATCGTTGAGCACGACGTCGAGCCCGTTCGACATCACGGTTGCCGATGCGCCACCGCCGATATCGAGGAAGTTCGCCGGACCAACGCCGTATTCTTCGCCGGCATAGGCGACGACGTCGAGGGTCGACATGACGAGCCCCGCGCCATTTCCGATGATGCCGACGCAGCCGCCGTCGAGCTTCACATAGTTCAAGTCGAGCGCCTTGGCTTTTGCTTCAAGCGGGTTTTCGGTCCGCTTGTCAACGAGCTGCGCGTGTTCTTCGTGGCGGAATGCGGCGTTGTCGTCAAGCGTGACCTTGCCGTCGAGCGCGATGATCTCACCCTCCGGGGTTCGCACGAGCGGGTTCACTTCGACGAGCGTGGCATCTTCCTTCGCGTAAACATCCCACAGCTTGAGAATCACCTGCGCGACCCGCTTACCCAGCTCCGGTTCGAAGCCGGCCGCGCCGACGATCTCCTGCGCCTTCGTCTCATCGATCCCCACGAGCGGATCCACCGCGATGCGCGCGAGGGCCTCCGGGCGTTCCACAGCGAGTTGCTCGATATCCATGCCGCCCTCTTTCGAGCACATCGCAAGGTAGCGGCGCTCCGAGCGGTCGAGCAGGATCGAGAAATAATATTCTTCAGCTATGTCAGAACCAGCAGCGATAAGCACACGGTGAACGGTATGGCCCTTAATGTCCATCCCAAGGATGTCTTGAGCCTTATCGCGTGCCTCTTCCGCACTGCGAGCAAGCTTCACGCCGCCCGCCTTGCCGCGCCCACCGGTTTTCACTTGTGCCTTCACGACGACGAGGTCGGTTTCCTTAAGCAGCTGCGTTGCTGCGTCGAATGCTTCTTCTGGGGTTGATGCGATTTTTCCAGCCAACACGGGCACTCCGTGCTTGGCAAACAGATCACGAGCTTGGTATTCGTAGAGATCCACGAAGTGTCCTTTCGCTTGGCGAATCGGCCTAATTGTCTCGGCGTCGAGAGAATTTCTTCGAGCATACCGAAAATAGACGTGGATCACATGCTATTCGGGAAAGTTCCAGATACTTTTCTTCACATGAGTGCGGCACTACACTGCTATCCTTGGGTGCTCTCACCCAAGTGAAAACATGAATCGAAGAAGACGTAAAATTAAAGAAGTTCACCTCACTCGCAACTGTTGCGATGCAGTAACTTCTCTCGCTGCATGCAGCTCCGACGAGGACGCCGAAAAAACGTCAGCAGACAATGAAAGCTCACAAGAGGCAGCCCCCGGAGACGATGTCTCGAAGTTCAAAGAGCTACTCAAGACCCGATACGACGAAAACTGGCCATCGTCGATGGGCGTAGGTGCGGACGACTACGACGCGTGGGTGAACTGCGCGGCCGAGGCCGGTCTCGTCAAGGCTGCCGCCAATACCAGCTCGCTCAACGTCTCAGTAGAGAACGCCGAGGCGTGGGCCGCATGCGTGCTCCCCAAGATCGAGGATGACCTCACGGACCAAGACCGCAACAGTATTCTGCTCGGTCATACCCCAGTAGATGAGCCCGCAAACACCAAATTCTACGAAGCGTCCAAGGAGTGCTTAGACGCTGCGGCAACTGCAGAGAAAGAGGCGAATATGCCGACGGACGATAAGCTCCAGACCGGCATCCGTTCACTTCTTGACCGCGCTGAGGCACAGGAAAAGCTCGGAGTCGACTCCGCAGTTGTTGACGAAATTGCCCAGTGTATGGTTGCCCCCTTGAAGGAGGAAGTCGACGACGTTGACGTTCTGAACACGATTGCCAACGGAGATGCAAATCTCCCCATCGATGTGACCAGAAAGTTCACAAGCACTATGACTGATTGTGGTCTAGAGGTCATGGGACAGTAAATTCAATATCGCGAAAGCGATGAGGGGCGACGACGGGCGGCCGTCGTCGCCCCTTTACTGTTTATGTCACTCGTGTCCCGGCTTTCGATTGCTCACGCGAAATCCGGGAATTAGATGCGGCGAACTAATATTTTGGGCGCCCCTAACTTTTGCTACACTAAGCGGAGCTAATCCAGATAAGGCTCGAGAAAGAGGAAGCAGTGCGTTCACGCCCCACGTCCTCGCGCTTCACCATGCGGCCCATTGCGGCACAGGATTCCCCTTCCGTCGTGTACTTTTCGTCAGTTTCCGAGAACACAAAACGCTTTGTCGAAAAACTCGGCCTACCAGCCATTCGCATACCGCTGCGCCCCGCGCGTGAGGGCATGATCCAAGTCGTAAATCCCTACGTTCTTTTCGTCCCCACCTACGGCGGCGGCAAACAAGCCGCATCGGTACCAAAACAGGTGATCCACTTCCTCAACGACCCGACGAATCGATCCCTTATTCGCGGCGTCATTCCCTCTGGTAACAGGAACTTCGGCGTCGATTACTGCAAGGCTGGCGACATCATCTCCGCCAAATGCGACGTTCCCGAGCTCTACCGTTACGAGCTAACTGGTACAAGCCTCGATGTCCGGGAAGTCCGCGGCATCATCACGTCCCTTTTTGAAAACACCAATTCGCAAACCTGAGGAAATCATGACCAATAAAGTTCCCCCACATGTGCCCATCCGGCAAGCCACCGTCACGCCTCCGCACTATCCGAAGGATCCTCTGGCCCGATTTCGTCCGATCGATTGGAACACGCTCGTCGACGAAAAAGACCACGAGGTCTGGCATCGACTAACCACAAACTTCTGGCTACCCGAGAAAATACCACTGGCAAATGATATTCCTTCGTGGATGTCGCTCACCGATCAGGAGCGAGCAGCTACGCTCCGAGTATTCACGGGTCTCACAATGCTTGACACCCTTCAAGCATCGGTGGGAGAAATTAGCCAAATCCAAGATGCCCGAACCGAACACGAGGAGGCGGTCTACACCAATATCGCCTTCATGCAAGCCGTCCATGCCAAAAGCTATTCCTCGATCTTTTCCACGCTTTCTAATAGCGAAGATATCGAAGACGCCTATCGTTGGGTGGTCAACAACGACATCGCGCAAAAGCGCTTGACCATTGCGCTCGAACACTACTATGGGGATGATCCGTTAAAGAGCAAAGCCACCGCAACACTGGTTTCGTCACTACTTTTGTACCCAGGTTTCTACTTACCCCTGCATTGGGCAGCCCGCGGTAAGCTGATGAATTCAGCTGATATGATCCGGCTCATTCTTCGCGATAAAGCGGTTCATGGCTACTACTCCGGCTACAAGTACCAGCGCGGATTAGACACGGCGTCTGCGGAGCGCAAGGAAGACATGCGGATTTTTGTTGACGAGCTCAGCGATGACTTCTACGAGCTCGAGGTTGCTTACACCGAGGAGGTCTACGGCCCGCTCGGGCTTGCCGACGACGCCACCGCCTTTGTTCGTTACAACGCCAACAAGGCATACATGAACTTGGGTTATGAAGAAAAATTCACTCCCGAGGAATCGGCGGTAAAACCCGAAATACTTGCGGCCCTAGCTCCTGATTCCACCGAAACTCATGACTTCTTCTCAGGTTCAGGTTCCTCCTACGTCATTGGTGTGGCCGAAGAAACGGAAGACAGCGACTGGGAGTTCTAAAGCCTGCCCACTAGCGCATACCTAAATCATCGCGATCATGGTTGCGTGGAGCGCGGCTCCTCGGATAATTCAGCCGAAAACTCAGCCACGGATTCTGCCATCAGGTTGCCGTAAAAGTTCGCTCCCTCAAGTGAAGTGTGCGTTTGATCGACTTGCAGCAGCTCAGGATTCGCCGAAGCCGCCGCATGCCAATCGATCAGTGTAACGTTCGGGTACTGCTCGGCCACCTTGGCTAGGATCGCGTTCGAATCATCGATAAAAGTCGAGGGCGAATAGAGATTAACAAGCAAAATCATGCGTTCTTGACCGAGCGCTTGGATAACGCGATAAACATCGTTTTCGTCCGGGATACCCGCATTAGTACCAAAGTGAACGACGACGACCCGCCCGATCGAGTCCTCCGCCAGGCCCGCTTCAACCAGCCCAAGCGCATCCGACCATTTGAGATTTGATTCGGCAAGGAAGTTCATTCCCGGCATCGCAGCCTCAAGGCCGGTCTTTGAGGCCACCACCATCGAATCCCCGATCGCCGTGATCTCACTCCATTCCGGCATCGACGTATCCAAATTCGGAGACAGTTCTTCTGGCGGCGCCAAGATATCAGCCCCGGGGGTTGCCTCGCCGTCAGCTTTGTCGACCGCCGTTTCTGCCTCCTGCGCCTCGATCATGAGCTGCGTCTGGCTCTTCGCCGGCGCCACGATAAGCCCGACCGCCGTCGTTATCACTAAAGCCGCGAGCACAACCGCGCCGAACTTTCCAACCACGGTGTCAACGACGGCGTCGCGAACATAACGCATGGACGCCCGGATCCCATTTTTCCGAATTGGGGTTTCAACAAGGCGGTAAGACAGTTCGCAAATAATTCCGGTCCCAAGCAGGGCAACGGCAGAACGCAGGAGGTACTCTCCCGAGCCGATCGCGGCGGGCCATAAAACCGCGGCGATTACGAGCACTGGCCAATGCCACAGGTACAGCCCGTAGGAGCGTGTGCCCAGCCAGCGGGTAACTTTGCCTTCGCCAATCATGGCGAGAATCGAATCCGGGGCCAGCAAAGCCGCGATGAGAACCGCGGTGACAAGAGAGGCCAGGAACATGCCGCCGAGGTAGGCCCACGGCCCGGTATCGGGCATGATCCCCATAAAAATAATTAAGATCGCGAGCGCCGCCCAGCCGTACCCGGCCGAGTACCGCCGCCAATGTTCGCGCCCGAGTACGCTCGCGTTCGGATCAGACCAGATGAAGGCGAGCCCCACTCCGATCGCGATGCCAAAAGAATGGGTGTGCGTGCCGTAGTAAAGATTCGTGAGATTGTCGCCGTTGTAGAGGGCCATCATCAAACCGGCGGAAGTCAGCGCCAGTACAACAGCGAGGGCGAGCCGCGCCTTCCACGTTGCCAGCACTACCAGCACCACGATCATAATCAGCGGCCACAGCAAATAGAACTGTTCTTCGATCGCGAGCGACCATAGATTTTTGAACAGGTTGGGTGTGGTTTGGTCGAAGTATGAAGAGCCGTGCAGGATTTCGAGCCAGTTCGTGGTGAAGGTGAGCGCGCCGAGCACTTGGCGTGGTGTGCCGACGAGGAGGTCGCGGTGGGTGGCGAGTGCCGCGGGAATCACGATGATAATGAGGAGAATCAGCGCTGGGAGCAGCCTTCGGATTCGGCGCTGCCAAAATCCTTTAAGGTCAATGAAGTTGTAGGTGCGGTCTTCACGCAGGAGCAGGGTGGTGATAAGGAATCCCGACAGCACGAAGAACACGTCGACGCCAAGGAACCCGCCGCGTACAGCACTTGGGAACACGTGGTAGGCGATAACCGCAACGACGGCGAGTGCGCGCAAGCCGTCCAGCCCCTTAATGTATCCGCCGTGATCGGACATCGGCGAGGGCGGCGCTTTGACGGTCCGCCGCGAGCCTGGCCGGCTCCTGCCAACCGGATCGCGGGGCGCCAGTTTGCCGCTTTCGTCTCTTGACGCGATTCGAGACACTCGCTCTCGGCCATCTGTAGCGCGGGCGCGCGTCGTGCCAGACGCCGATGAACGTGAATCCAGCGAATGAGCGGGAGCGTTTTCACCGGGCACGCAAGCTGGCCGGTTCTCGCCTGAACCGCCGCGAGATGTTCGAAGTCCGTATTTGCTCATGCTTTCTCCAAAGGTGCGAAGCGAAGCATGAGGCGCTTCGTTGGCCCAGAATTAAATTTCACCTTGGCGATAGTGGATTTGCCTTTGCCCTCGAATGAGAGCACTTTGCCCACGCCGAACGACTTGTGCCGCACGGTATCGCCGACGGCGAGCCCGCCCGTTTCGGGCACGGCCGAGTTGGCGCCGGGCTCATTTGTGGCCGCTGCTGCACCAGCCTCGGGGCCGGCTGCTTCCGTCGCCGACGCCTTTCCGAATTTGCTCGCCTTAAACGTGGATGACGCAGGCTTTGATCGCCCATAAGCACCAGACCCGCTCCCGAAAGCCGGAGCGAAATCGTCGTCCTCGTCCCAAGTTTTGGTGTAACGCGCCCGTCCCCAAGCGGCGGAACCGCGCAGGGTTTGCATGGCGGATTCGTCGCGGCGCCAGTCGATGGTCTCGGCGGGAATTTCTTCAAGAAAGCGCGAGGCGGGCAGCTCTTGCGGGGCGCCCCACTGCGAGCGCGAACCGGCCCGCGTGATGAACAGACGTTGGCGGGCGCGCGTGAAGGCGACGTATGCGAGGCGCCGCTCTTCTTCGAGTTCATCCGGCGAATTCATGGCCCGAATGTGCGGGAATGTGCCGTCTTCCATGCCGGTCACGAACACGGCCGGGAACTCGAGACCTTTCGCTGTGTGAACGGTCATGAGCACGACCTCCCCCTCGCCGCCGTCCTCATCCGGGATCTGGTCGGCATCGGCCACAAGCGAGATCTGGTCAAGGAAATCCGCGAGCGTTCCCCCCTCGTTGACCACCCGAAAATCGGATGCCACAGAATGCAGCTCGGCAAGGTTTTCAACGCGTACCTCATCTTGCGGATCGTTCGACTTTTGGAGCGTTGCCACATAGTTCGAACGATCCATCACTTCGTCAAGAATATCGGCCGGTTCGGCACCTGCTTCCGCTTTGGCGCGCAGCTCTTCGAGCATTTCCACAAATTCGGTCATTGTTTTTGCGGCACGTGCCTGCGGGCCGTCGACGGGCGAGCGCCCGGCCTCGATCGCTGCCTCCGGATGCGCGACATCGGTGAGCGCAGCACCGAACGATATTCCCCAGCGCGCTGCGTGTGCGGCTACGGATTCCTCGGCTTTCGCGCCCAAGCCGCGCCGGGGCTCGTTGAGTATCCGGCGGATCGACACCGTGTCATCAGGATTGGCGATCGCCTGCAGGTAGGCGATCGCGTCCTTGATTTCTTTGCGTTCGTAGAACTTCGTGCCGCCTACAACCTTGTAGGGGATTCCCGAGCGCACGAACATTTCTTCGAGTGCTCGCGATTGCGCATTCGTCCGGTAGAACACCGCGACATCGCCGTATTTCAGTCCGGCATCGCGCAGGGTGTCAATCTCCTCAACGACGAACGAAGCCTCATCCGATTCCGCATCAGCGACGTAGCCGACGATCTTTTCTCCCGCGCCCGAATCGGTCCACAGCCGCTTCGGCCGGCGGCCCGCATTATTTGAAATCACTGCGTTCGCCGCTGAGAGGATATTTTGCGTAGACCTGTAATTTTGTTCCAACAGAATCGTCGTAGCGTTCGGGAAATCCTCCTCGAAGTCTTGAATATTTCGGATCGTGGCGCCACGGAAGGCGTAGATCGACTGGTCGGCGTCGCCAACCACCGTCAGCTCGCCGTGTGGCTCGTCGCTCTCCTCGCCCACCAGCTCGCGGATTAGTTCGTATTGGGCCACGTTCGTGTCTTGGTATTCGTCCACGAGCACGTGGCGGAACCTGCGCCGATAATGTTCGGCGATCTGCGGGTGCTGACGCAGTAGCTGGACTGTCAGCATGATCAGATCATCGAAATCCACGGCGTTCGCAGCTCGTAGGCGCCGCTGGTATCCGAGGTAAGCTTCGGCAACGACGGCGTCGTCGCGATCAAGCTCCCCGCGCGCGAATTCCTCTGCGCCAATCATTTCGTTTTTGAGGTCGGAGACTCTGCGCAGGAGCTTCTTGGGCGGATGTTGCTTGGTGTCGATGTTTTCCTCGCGGGCAACCATCGTCATGAGCCGGTTCGAATCTGCGGAGTCATAGATTGTGAACGTGGAGCGCATGCCGAGGGCTTTGTGTTCGGAGCGCAAGATACGCAGGCAGGCGGAGTGGAAGGTGGAGATCCACATGCGCCGCGCAGTTGGGCCAATCATGTGTTCGAGGCGCTCGCGCATTTCTTTCGCGGCCTTGTTCGTAAACGTAATCGCAAGAATTTCCGAGGGGCGAACGCGGCCCGCGGCGATCATGTAGGAGATTCGCGTGGTCAGCACGCGGGTTTTGCCCGAACCTGCTCCGGCTACAACGAGCAGGTGCCCGCCTTCGTGGGTAACAGCCTCGCGCTGTTGAGGATTAAGCCCGTCGAGCATCTCCTCGAGCTCGGCGTTGCTACGTTCACGGGCCGGCTGGCCGGTGCTGTGCTGGGTTTCCCATAGCGACTCTTGCACCTGGCGCGAGGTAGCCGGCGGGTTGATTTGTGGCTCGCAGCGGGAGATTCGCGCATTG
Source organism: Trueperella bonasi (assembly GCF_030811535.1). Lineage (GTDB taxonomy): Bacteria > Actinomycetota > Actinomycetes > Actinomycetales > Actinomycetaceae > Trueperella > Trueperella bonasi. Next base: position 440,977 of record NZ_JAUSQX010000001.1, read on the forward strand.
CGTTCCTGCGCGGCAAGCACCTTGGCGCGCAAACGATCGGCTGGGGACATGTTCTGTTCAGACATAGCCCCTTCAGCCTAAATCAGCCCTCCGACAATTCACGGCAGGCACCCCGATGCCGCTCGGCACCGCACCTCAACTCGGTTGCTGACATTTGAGGGACGAATCCAGCACGATGTTGCTATATACGAAGATCGATCCGAAATCGTCCCTCAAATTCCTCGGCATTACGAATGTAGGCAAATAGGTGCCGTGGGCGGGCACCCAGAGTTCGGCAATTCGCGTGTTAAGAGCCCCGTTTAATTTGGGTTCCATGCACAACCCAAGCCTACATAATAGGATGAATACATCCTAGAGTTCGTTGTAAAGTGTCTACGGATAAGGAGATGCAAATATGAAGATAGACACCGAAACACTCGTTTCTATCACGGAAGCGAATCAAAATTTTTCTAGAGTTGCCCGCCTAGTCGACGAAAAAGGATCTGCAGTAATTTTAAAGAACAATGTGCCGAGGTACCTTATTGTTGAATTTGAAGCTGCCCAAGAAATGCAACTGGCATCAAACGAGACCGTAGACGAAATTTCTCAAAGATTAATTGAGAAAAATCAAGCAGCTTATAAAGAGCTAGCTAAATGATTCATCTTTCAAAAGAGCAAGTCTTAAAGCTTCACTCCGATCTCATCAGTAGCACTGGTGGATTGGAGGGAGTAAGAGATGCAAATCTCCTTGATTCTGCATTAGCATCCCCCTTTCAAAATTACGAGGGAAAAGACATCTTCCCTTCCCTCCACCAGAAAGCAGCGCGGCTTGGCTTCGGCCTCATTTCGAACCATCCCTTTGTTGACGGCAATAAGAGGACAGGCGTACACGTCATGCTTGTTTTTCTTGCTCTGAATGGAATTGAGCTGGAATATTCTCAAAAAGAACTTATTTCTCAAATATCAGCTATCGCCTCCGGTCAAGAAGGATATGACGAACTCCTTGATTGGATCATCACCCATCAAGTGGATTAAGCGCTAATTCGCATCATTCGCTAAGTTCCGTTTCCTCAAAGGCTCGCATTCACTAACACTATATTTTATTCCCACTCGATGGTGCCCGGAGGCTTGGCCGTCACGTCCAGCACAACCCGGTTCACACCATCAACTTCGGCAATGATCCGCTCCGAGATCCGCGCCAGCAAATCGTAATCAATCCGCGTCCACTGCGCGCTCATCGCATCTTGCGATTGCACAGGCCGCAACACAATCGGATGGCCGTAGGTGCGCCCACTCTCGCTCACGCCCACCGACCGAACGTCGGCCAGCAACACCACGGGGCACTGCCAAATTTCGCGATCCAGCCCGGCAGCACTCAGCTCCTCGCGCACGATTGCATCGGCTTCGCGCAACAGATCCAGACGCTCACGATCAACCGCGCCGATAATCCGAATGCCCAAGCCAGGCCCCGGGAACGGCTGACGCCACACCAGCTTCGCATCAAGCCCGAGCTCCTCGCCAATCACCCGCACCTCATCTTTGAAAAGATCACGCAAGGGCTCTACAAGCTCAAAATCTAAATCTTCGGGCAACCCACCCACGTTGTGATGCGATTTCACGGACACCCCGCCATCGGCGGCAAGCGATTCAATCACATCGGGATACACGGTCCCCTGCACGAGGAACTTGATGTCCGCGCCCTCGGTGCCGGCTTCCTCAAGAAGCTGCCGCTGCGCGGCCTCAAACGAACGAATGAACTCCCGCCCGATAATCTTGCGCTTTTCCTCCGGATCGCTCACGCCCTCAAGCGCGCTCAGGAAACGCTCCGATTCATCAATCGCTAAGATTCGCATGCCGCGAGCGCCCGCGTAATCACGCACAACCTGCTCGGCTTCGCCTTTGCGTAGCAAACCGTGGTCCACGAACACGGCCGTAAGCTGGTCGCCAATCGCTTCATGCACGAGCGCCGCCGCCACAGACGAATCCACTCCGCCTGACAGCCCAACAATCGCACGCTTATCCCCCACTTGGGTGCGGATTTTCGCGATCTGATCGTCAATCACCCCGCGCGCAGACCAATTCTTCTCCAGCCCGGCAACCGCCAAAAACTCTTCGATCGTCGCCGAATCGAATTCGCTAGCCTGCCAGTCCATTTCCAGCACAGGCGCGTCAAGCCCCTCAACGACACCAGTGGCACCTCGTGGCACGACCACCGCCTGCGGATCGCGCTCGAGCAACCGCTCCTTCGACCACGCCGCCGGCGCAAGCTCAGAAAAATATCCGGCCTTTCGGACCAGCCGTGCAACCAGTTGCACATTCGGGGAACCATCATCAATTACAAGCACAGGGCGTATTTCATTCACGCCACTAGTTTACCGCGCCCGGCTATCGTCCCGAAAGCTGCTCGCCACCGCCCCGAAAGCGGCCAGCCACCCCGAGCTACCACCCACACTAAACCACCAGCTCCGGCGCAAGCGCCAAGGTTCGCCGAGTTTTCACGACGACGTCCGTGCCATCCACCGGGTCCCTAAACGCCAACTGGGCCGCCAGCAACTGGGTCGGCAAATCGCGTGCCGCCGTCGCCTCCAGACTCAGCACATCCGGGTACAACGGATCGCCTACAATCGGCGCACCCAAATGATTCATCGTCGCCCGCAGTTGATGCAGACGCCCAGAAATCGGATGCAGTTCATACAGCGCAAGCCCATCCCCCAACTCGCGCACCATCCGAATATGCGTGCGCGAATTCGGCTCCCCATCCACAACATCGACGGCAATCGCGCCCGCCTCCCGCTCAATCCGCAGATCCACCGTCGCCCAACCATCACCGTACTCATCGCAGGCAACGCGCGCCCGGCCAGCCGCCACCGTCCGCATATCCACCGCAGGCGCCACCGCGAAATACACCTTGTGCACCTCCCGGCGCGCGAACAGATCCTGGTACGGCCCACGCCAGGCCGGCTCGCCCGTCAGCAACACGAGTCCGGCCGTCTCCGCATCTAGGCGATGGGCAGCCACGACGTCGTCGTTATGAAACTGCCGCCGCGCCGCCACCGTCACCGTTTTAGCCACGTACATCCCCCGCGGAATGGTCGCGATCCCATGTGGTTTATCGACGACGACGAAACGCTCGGCCCGGTGTACGACCTCCAGCACAATCGGCTCGTCCGGCTCATCAGGAACCGGGCGGAAGATCCACACTCGCTCACCTGCGCGATACGGATCATCGGCCCGCGCCGGAGCAGAAAAGTCAAAGAAAATATCGCCGCGCTCAAAAAGCTTACGCCCTGATTCACCGAACCGTTCCCGGGCCCACTCGCCCAAACACGCGAAATCCGCATCCGGCAACATCACCGGCGAGGCGTTTACTCCCGCGCGAAAAGCCGGCCGTAGCTCACGCTGGCGCTCGGAGCGGCGCTGGCTACGCGGGCGTCGTCGACTCATATAACCTCCTCTAACGCAACTATCGTGCGCCGGTTTTCGGCTGATTGCCAACTTGCCCACCGCCGCGGGTAAAAACGTGCGACGATAGTCCTGTTGCGCATGCTTAAGTCCGCATGCCTCACAATGACGAGAGGATGACATGACCAAGAGTGTCTATTTGACAGCAGCAGAGGGAAATTCTGGTACGCGCGCAGTGGCACGCGTCGTGATCGATCAGCTTTTGAACGATTATCCAAACCTCGGGGTTTTCCGCGCTTTCACGAACGGACCAATTAACTCCGACGACGAGTTCAAGGACCTTCTGGCGCAGGTCGGCCGTGAAGAGGACCTCGACGTCGCGTGGGGCACCACCAGGCAGGCGTACTTCGTTGATGAAGAGGCCGCCATGACCGACCTGGTGAAGCGCTATACCGATTACGCACACGGCTTTGACGCGGTTTTGATCCTTGGTTTACTCGATGGCGATCCCGTCAATCCAGACATGCTGGCTCGTACTGGCCGCGCCGCCGCCAACCTTGGAACGTCGGTCTTCCTCATCATGTCTGGCGCCACCCGCTCGCCGAAGGAAGTGGTAGACACCTCGCATCTTGTGGCGCAGGTGATCCAGAAGGAGAACGCGCCCATTTCCGCGATTGCTATGACGCATGCGGATCGCGAGCTTGAGCAGACTCAGGATCCGAAGGGCGAGCACACCCCGATTATCTACTTCTTCGACGGCGAAGAGGTGGTGCTCGAGGATCACGATCGCGAGGTTATTAAGGGCGCTATGGAACACGGCTCAGACGTGATCACGCCACTGAGCTTCCAGTCTTCGCTGATTTCCAGGGCGCGCGCGGATCGTAAGCGGATCGTGTTGCCGGAGGCTTCCGACGAGCGCATTTTGCGGGCTGCCGACGAGCTGATCGCCCGCGAGGTTGCTGACATCATTCTGGTGGGCGACGAGGCCGATATTCGCGGCCGGGCCGAGGCGCTCGGGCTCGATCTGAGCAAGGCCGAAATCGTTTCGGCGCAGGATCCGCAGCGCATCGACAAGTACGCCACCGAGTTTGCACTCCTTCGCGAAAAGAAGGGCGTCACCTACGAGCAGGCCGTTGAAACGCTCAAAGATCTATCCTATTTCGCCACCATGATGGTTCACATGGGCGACGCCGACGGCATGGTGTCCGGCGCTGTGAACACGACGGCGAATACAATCGTCCCGTCCTTCCAGATCATCAAGACCAAGCCGGGCACCAAGCTCGTTTCCTCGTGCTTCCTCATGCTGATGGAAGATCGCGTCTACGTGTACGGCGACTGCGCGGTAACTACCAACCCGAATCCGGAACAGCTGGCCAGCATTGCCGTGTCATCGGCCGAAACGGCCGTCCAGTTCGGAGTTGAACCGCGCGTTGCAATGCTGTCCTACTCGACCGGCACGTCGGGCGCGGGGCCGGACGTCGACGCCGTCGTTGAAGCAACCGCGCTAGCCAAGGAAATGGCGCCGGAGCTGCCGATCGAAGGGCCAATTCAGTACGACGCCGCGGTTGAGCCGAACGTCGCCGCTAAGAAGCTACCCGATTCCGAAGTTGCCGGGCGCGCCACCGTGTTCATTTTCCCCGAACTTAATTCGGGCAATATTGGGTACAAGGCCGTGCAGCGTTCCGCCGGTGCCGTAGCCGTGGGACCGGTCTTGCAGGGATTGAACAAGCCGGTCAACGATCTTTCCCGCGGCGCGCTCGTCGAGGACATCGTCAACACAGTTGCCATCACGGCAATTCAGGCGCAGGCATAGCAACCGCCGTCGTCGAAACGGCACAAACACAGGCACATACAGAATAGGAGAACTCCAGTGACAGTACTGGTCATTAATTCCGGATCATCGTCGATCAAATATCAGCTGGTTGACCCGAGTAGCGGCGAATCGATCGCCGTGGGTCTGGTGGAAAGGATTGGCGAGTCAACGAGCCATCTGGAACACGAGTACGACGGCGAAACCTACGAGTTGCACGAACGGATCGCCGACCACGGCGAAGGCTTGCGCCTCGTGATCGACATGTTCAACGAGCACGGGCCGAACCTCGAGGAGGCCGGCGTGCAGGCCGTGGGCCACCGCGTTGTGCAGGGCGGCAAGTATTTCGACAAGGCCGTGATCATCGACGACGACGTACAGGCCCGTATCGAAGAGCTCGCGCCGCTAGCGCCGCTCCACAATCCCGCGAACTTGAAGGGGATCGAGGTGGCGCGTGAACTATTCGACGTGCCAAACGTGGCCGTGTTCGATACCGCGTTCTTCCAGGCGCTGCCAAGGGAATCGGCCACTTACGCGCTTGATCGTGAGGTTGCCGAGAAGTATCAGATCCGCAGGTATGGTGCACACGGCACGTCGCACATGTTCGTCTCGCAAAAGGTGAGCGAGCTCGAGGGGCGCGATGATCTCAAGCAGATCGTGATGCACTTAGGTAATGGTGCATCGGTGTCGGCCGTGAAAGAAGGTAAGGCGGTTGACACGTCGATGGGCTTGACCCCGCTTGAAGGCCTCATGATGGGTACCCGCACCGGTGATATTGATCCGGCTGCCGTGTTCCATCTTGCGCGGGTGGGTGGCATGTCGATTGATGAGATTGACACGCTATTCAACAAGAAGTCCGGCCTAAAGGGGCTTGCCGGTGACAACGACATGCGCGCTGTGAATCAGCTTGCCGCCGACGGTGATGATAACGCGCTCGAGGCACTTGAGGTTTATGTGCATCGCCTGTTGCATTACATCGGCGCGTACTCGGCCGTGATGGGAGGGCTCGACGTGCTGACCTTCACCGCTGGCGTTGGCGAGAATGACAACCTCACGCGTGCCGCCGTCATCAAGAGGCTCGAACCTTTCGGGATCAAGCTCGATGAAGAAAAGAATGCGCAGCGCTCGAAGGAGCCGCGTGTGATTTCCACCGAGGATTCAACCGTGAAGGTGATGATTGTGCCGACGAACGAGGAGCTGTCGATCGCTCAGCAGGCGGTGGCGCTGCTCTAGGTATGGTACTGGTCTGGTGGTGCTGTCGCTCGGGCGGTGAGGCTTCATCCTTCGCACAGCACCACCAGACCAGTTTCGCCGCATCACTCTACTCACCGAGGGAGGTTCTTTTCGCCGCCGGAGGTCGATAAGCCAAGGAAGACCCGAAAAACACTGGCTTACGGATCCCCGCGAGGACTTACCAACCTCCGGAAACGTTATGGACCTCCGAGAATGCGATTAGCACCCGATTGGCTTATGACCACTTCTAAAAGTTGATCCCGTTTCACCTTTGCAGCCACTTTTCGATGAGGTTCGCACTGGTTTCGAAGATGTATTCCTTGTCGAAATCAATGGTGGCCACGTGATAGCTATTCCGTAATTCGTATTGGGCTAGATCCTGCACAGCAGTGCGCCTAGTTCCGCGAATTTATATTTGATTTCGTCGCTTCCCAAAGAAGGATTCACCAAAAATGCTCCGTCTATGTTTTCACGCTCGGCAAGCCGCACTGCGAGAGCACCACCCATAGATACTCCCGCTGAAAACACGTGGTCGCTTCGTTCGCGCAGCCAGTCATAGGCGCTTTCAATTGCGACATACCAGTCATGTCAAGGTGTTTTACTCATGTCTTGCCACGAGGTACCATGCCCCGGCAACACCGGCACCCCAACGCTCGCCCCTAGGGTGTGCCAATATTTTGCCCACGGCCGCATAACGGCGGGAGTCTGCCCGAATCCGTGTGCGAAAACGACGCCCGCGCCGTGCAACTTTCCCTCTTCGGTCTCCGCATAAAAACTTTGATTCTCTGGATCCGTAATGTCTACATCCCGGTGAGCCATATCCATGAGAATCAGCGAATAGCAACTCACCCGCTAGATAGTCGCTCACACAATAGCGGGGATTGGCTCACTTGGCAGTAGCGAGAGCAGCGAAAAATCCGAAAGCCACCGGAGACGCATCCCGCCACCGGAGGTCGGTAAGCCACGCACAATGCAAAAACCCGTGGCTTATGAACCTCCGCGGGGATTTATCAACCCCCGAAAACGTTATGGACCTCCGGTAATCTCACGACGCTTCCAAAATTCCACGAGTTCTCCTACTTGACGGCTTCCGCTGGGCCACAGTCGGAAAAACCTTTAGCCTTTCGCACCACTGAGCAAACCGCGCATCATTTCGGACGTCGTCCCACGTCATATGCAACACCCGGAAACCCAAAGCTTCGAGCTCAGCATCGCGATGCCGCTCCTCATGAAAGGCACCAATTACTCCACCGTCATGGAGTTCGTACTTTCCCTTGCCATCGGCTTCATAAATGAGCCGTTGCTGTGCGTCGAATCCGTCAGGACGCCGCTCGGACTGCCCAAATTTGATCCTGACTTGCGGTTCCGGGATCTCAAAACCACCGGAGTAAAACCTCCACCTCATCAGTGATTCGTGGGGAGATTCAACGCGGCCGTCAGCGACTTCATTCATCGACCAGAAATTTCGAATACCCGGTCGAGCTCCCTGCCTTTTGGCCACTTCCACGATTCGGGTTTTTGTTGTCAGTCCGTTGTGCAAAGCAAAATCCGCAGCGACGACGGCGGGTTCGGGGCCGTCCTCACATGCGAGATCGACAATCGTTTGCTCAAGACTAGTGACAATCACTCCCCCGAAATCGACGGCGTCGGGCTCCACCGAAGTACGCCTGGTTACGTGATTAACAGAACGCCCACCACAGTTTTTATTGGATGTTACGCGCCGCACCTTTTGCGGAATGTTTCGTATTCGCGGAAATCCCCAAACGAGCGCAGCAGACAAATCCGCGATAGCGGTTTGTGACTTCCATTGACTCAAGTACAAGATCTTATGGAAATGCATTCGTTCCTGCTCGACCCATTTTTTCAAATTTTCACGATCTGCGGGTTGTGCGAGGATTGCCGCATAACCTCGAGCGATTTTCTCGTAACCGCGAGTTTTCACATGTTTCCAAAAGTCTCGAGATCTTGCGAGAACCACTTGGCGGCCAGCGAGCTGTGCAGTGCGCCTATAAGACCAAAGCCGTTCTTTAGCCTGAGCTTCGAAGTGTGCACGCTGATGCTCCGCAAATTCTGGTTCCGCAGTTCGTATGATGCTCACTCTCCCGGAGCTCGTAGATGTTTGGGAACGAAAATCATAAGCAGGTTGTGACATGTTGCGATTTGATCAGAAAGCTAGAGTGCACATTCAGGGCTGCGGAGAATTTCGGCCAATTTTATGCATTTCACGGACTGTGGAGAAAACTTTGGGCGGCAAAGTAAGTTGCCGGAGGTGCTCGCCCGCGGAGATCCTCGCCACCGCCCGAGGCCCTTCTCGCCATCGGAGATCCCTCCCATCCCAAGAGGCCCATCCCGCCGCTGGAGATCCATCCCGCCGCTGGAGATCCATCCCGCCGCCGGAGATCGGAAAGCCAGGGAAAACCCGAAAATCGGTGGCTTATCGACCTCGTTGGGGATTTAGCGACCCCCGAAAACGTTGTGGATCCCCGGAAGCGCGATAGGCACCCGATTGGCTTAGGGATCTCCACGCGATTTAACGACCTCCAAGAGCGCGATCGACCGCCAAGAGCGCGATCGACTTCCTATAGCGGGGATTGGCTCACTTGGCAGTAGCGAGAGCAGCGAAAAATCCGAAAGCCACCGGGCTTAGCGGCCGCCGGGCTTAGCGGCCACCGGGCGGGGCGCCAACCCGGATCCGCGGCATTCCAAGACCAACCGGCACGGATTCCCCGGCGGCACCAGCACCGCCAATACCAACGCCACCAACGACGCCGGCATGGGCGCCACATCCACCAGGCCCGCCGCAGCCACAGCCACAGCCAGCGTTCATCTCAGCCGGATCCCATTCGCTCGGATCGCTCACAGCCAGATCAACATCGCCAGACAGGTCGAGCTTTTGCTCCCCCGCCTCGTGATTAATGAACGCCGTCGAGATCATGAGCTTGATGCGATTGAGCTGATTGACCTCGGAAGCGCCCGGATCGTAGTCGATCGCAACGATATTAGCCTCGGGATACTTCTGGCGAAGCGCCCGGAACATGCCCTTACCAACCACGTGATTGGGCAAGCACGCAAAAGGCTGAGCGCAAATAATATTGGGAGTGCCGTTTTCGATCATGTCCATCATGTCGGCGGTCAAATACCAGCCTTCGCCCGCCTGATTACCTAGCTGCGCGATCTCCTGCACCTTTTCGGCCAGCTCCTGGATCCGCGGCCCGGCCTCAAACCGCTCCGAGCGCGCGAGCGCCCTGCGATACGGCTTCTCATATTGCTGCAACACCCACAGCGCTAGATTCTGCAGCCGCCTACTCGTGTTCGAAATCGAGCCGAGCGTCTGATACTTCCAGTCGGCAGTCACCAGCGAGTTGTGGAAGAACTGCGCCAAGCTCGGCAGCTCGGCCTCGCACCCCTCACGCTCGATCACGCCAACCGCATCGTTATTCGCATCGGGGTGGTATTGCACTAAAATCTCACCCACCATGCCCACGCGCGGCTTGCGCGGAATATCCTGCAGCTCGACAGTGTCAAATTCGCGCGTAATCTCCTTAATCAACGCATGGAATCCGATCTTCCGCCCCAAAGTCGGCGAATACCCCCTGTACTCAAAGAACTCCCGGACGATCCGATCCCACTTCTCGTACAGCTCCACCACGTTGCCGTCGATCTGGTAGGGCCGCGTGCGCAGCACAACTTTTTGTAGCAGGTCACCCAGCGTGACCGACTGGATCGCCCTGTGCAGCATCGGCACGGTGAACTCGAAGCCCGGATTATCTTCCAGCCCCTGCGCAGACACCGCTATTACCGGAACCTGCGGATACCCCGCGTCGCGCAACCCCTTCCGCAACAGGCCCGCATAGTTCGTTGCGCGGCACATGCCACCCGTTTGAGTGATAGCCACGGCGGTCTTGTCCGGATCCGCCCGCCCTGCCAGAAACTCGTCCAACAGCTGCCCGATCACAACGATCGCCGGATAGCACGAATCGTTATTCACGTATTTCAGGCCGGTCTCAATGTTCGCCTTCGTCGTCTTTTCCAATAGCCGCACGTTATAGCCGCCGCGCCGCAGCACCGGCATGAGCAGGCGGAAGTGGATCGGCGCCATTTGCGGCACCAAAATCGTGTAGCCCTCTTCGCGCATTTCTTTGGTAAACGGCACTGGATCATAAATATGCCCGGCCTTGTATTCAATCTCCCCGGCGCGCCCCGGCGAAATCGCGTTCGTCCGGCGTCGCCCGTCCGCCTCGGCCTCGGAATCGAGGGACGCAGGATACGTCAAAACCTCCTCCGACTCCCGCTCGGCCCGCTCCTCCACCGCCGCCGCAAGCGAACGCAAGCGGATCCGCGCCGCACCCAAATTCGAAATCTCATCGATCTTCAGCGAGGTGTACACATCCCCGCGGCCTTCCAAAATCTCTTGCACCTGATCGGCGGTAATCGCATCCAAGCCACAACCGAACGAAACGAGCTGGACGAGCTGCATATCGTCGTCGTCACCGGCAGTGGCCGCCGCCTCGTAAAGCCGCGAGTGATAGGACCACTGGTCGCGTACGCGCAGCGGGCGTTCGAGTTTATTTTCGACGACGGCGTCCTCGGTCAGCACCGCCGCGCCAAGACCAACGATCAGCTCGGGAATGCCGTGGTTGATCTCCGGATCCAAATGATAGGGCCTGCCGGCAAGCACGATGCCTTTAATTTTGTTGTCCCGGATGTAATCCAGCGCTTCGCGGCCCTTCGCCTTGATCTCGGCCTGAACCGCGGCCATCTCCTCCCAGCCTGCGTCGCACGCCTCGCGGGCCTCATCCTCGGTGACGCCCCAGTCGGCGAAAGTCTCAGCAATCCGCCGCGGTAGAATCTCGCGATTCTTCAAGGAAAGGAACGGCGCGATAAACGTGGCTTTTTCCTCCGCCAGCCGCTCCATATTGTTCCGGATCACTTCGGGGTAGGTGGCGACGATCGGGCAGTTGAAGTTGTTATCCTGACCGCTGGTCGTATCCTCGGAATAGGACACGCACGGGTAGAAGATCGTCGTGATCCCCTTGTCGAGCAGGGATTCGATGTGCCCGTGGGCGAGCTTTGCCGGGTAGCACACGTTCTCCGAGGGAATCGACTCCATGCCGTCCTCAAACAGCTCGTGGTTGGAGCGCCCCGAGATCATCACCCGGAACTTCAGCTTGGTCAGCACCGTGAACCAGAACGGGTAGTCCTCGTACATGTTGAGCACGCGCGGAATGCCGATATCGCCGCGCGTCGCATCCTTTTCGCGCAGGCGCCGGTAACCGAAAATTCGCTTGTACTTCCACTCGTACATGTTCGGAATCGGTGATTTCGCGGGCACACGCTCAAGCGAGGCACCGCGCTCACACCGATTTCCGGACACGTGACGCTCGCCCGTCGAGAACGTCGAAATCGTCATATTGCAGTGGTTTTGGCACAGGCGGCAGGTTTTGAGCTCGGTTTCTACCGTGAGGCCTTCGAGTTCGTCCACCGTGAGCAACGACGACGGCCGTTCCGGATCCGCCTCCTCCGGCTTGTAATGCCGTTTGGCCGTGAGCGCCGCACCGAACGCGCCCATGAGTCCAGCGATATTCGGGCGCACGACCTCCCGCCCGGTCTGCAGCTCGAATGCGCGCAGCACGGAGTCGTTCAGAAACGTTCCGCCTTGGACCACCGGGTGATCCCCCAGCTCATCCGCATCTTTGAGTTTGATGACCTTATACAGAGCGTTACGCACCACGGAATATGCTAGACCCGCCGAAATATCGGCCACATCCGCGCCTTCCTTTTGCGCCTGCTTGACCGAGGAGTTCATAAACACCGTGCAGCGCGTGCCAAGATCCACGGGCGCAGTCGATTCGGTGGCGGCCTTCGCGAACGTGTAGATATCCGTGTTCATTCCCGCCGCGAAGGTTTGGAGGAAGGACCCGCACCCAGAGGAGCACGCTTCGTTCACGGAGATCGAATCGACCACCCCGTTTTTGATCTTCAGGTACTTCATGTCCTGGCCGCCGATGTCGATCACGGAGGTGACGCCGGGCTGCAGGAATTCTGCCGCCCGAAAGTGCGCCATCGTTTCGATTTCCCCTTCGTCCACCCCGATCGCAGACTGCACGATCCCCTCGCCGTATCCCGTTGAGCACGAGCGAACGATGCGCGCACCTTCGGGCAGGTCGTTTTGGAGGCGTTTTACAATCTCGACGGCGGCCGCCACCGGATCGCCCTCGTTCGAGGCGTAGTGGGTGAACACGATGCGGTCGTCTTCGTCGATGAGCACGGCCTTGATCGTGGTCGATCCGGCGTCGATCCCGAGGAAGCAGTCGCCGCGTGCCTGCGATGTTGGACGTTCTTCAACCGCGTTCTTGGCGTGCCGCTCGTAGAAGGCAGCCCGCTCGTCGTCGTTGGCAAAAAGCGGGCGCAGGCGGTTCGTCGTGGCGTCAACGGAACCCGCCTCGCGCAAGACGGTTGCCATCGTGTCGAGTTCCTTAACGTTGGCCTCGTCGGCGAGCATGGCCGCGCCAATTGCCACGTAAAGCTGGGCGCGCTCGGGCGTAACATAGGATTCGACCTTGTCGAGGATACGCTCGTAGGCGGCACGCAATTCGGGAAGGAAGTGGAGTGGGCCGCCGAGGAACATGACGTTGCCGCGGATCGGCCGGCCATTCGCCAATCCGGCAACCGTTTGAAGCGCAACAGATTGAAAAATCGAAGCCGCAATATCTTCGTGTGCAGCGCCCTGATTGAGCAAGGGCTGGACGTCCGTCTTCGCAAACACGCCACAGCGGGAAGCGATCGGATAAATGGTCTCGTAATCTTTGGCGAGTTCGTTCAAACCCGCCGCGTCGGTGTTCAACAAAGAAGCCATCTGGTCAATGAACGCGCCCGTTCCTCCCGCGCATGTGCCGTTCATACGCTGTTCTGGCGTGGGTTTGAGGTAGGTGAGCTTGGCGTCTTCGCCGCCGAGTTCAATAATGACGTCGGTGTCCGGGTAGGCTCTGCGCGTGGCCTCGGTTTCCGCGATCACTTCCTGCACGAACGGGATATCGAGGACCTCGGAAACACCCATGCCACCCGATCCTGTAACGGCCGCATTAACGTTGATTCCCGGATGTTCGAAAGCGATGTCATCAAGCAGCTTGGCCAACTCGGCGCGCACGTCGGCGTGATGGCGGCGGTAGTCTTCGAACACGACGTCGCTGCCGTCAAGCAATACCGCCTTGACAGTTGTTGAACCGACATCAATTCCCAAGCGAAAATTACTCATTCGAACCCTCATTCACGTGCGGGCGTGACGATCCCGTACACTGAAAACCGTAACGAAACGGCAAATCAATTTCAATGGCGCTGAAATTAGTAAATTCCACTGGCGAAACCGTGGAAATAGCAGGGAAAAATCGACTCGACTTTAGTCCCAATCTTTCCACGCCGTTGAAATTGGAGAGGAAAGAATGCAGGCTCCCAACACAAAGAGCCACGAAACACGCGGCCCCGCTGGCCGCCGCGGCGAAGTGCGCCAACGTTTGCTCGACGCCGGCAAGGATCTATTTTCACGCAAAGAATTTTCCGCCGTCACACTTCGCGATATCGCAGCACAAGCAGACTGCGACGCCGGCCTGATCAACTACTACTTCGGCAGTAAATCTGGCCTTTTCCGCGAAGCGATGTCCCTACCCTACGATCCGGTGGAAGTTATCCATGAAGCGTTTGGGAACGGCCGGCCCGGCGTCGGCGAGCGAGTATGCCTAGCTGTCATGCAACTGTGGGAAGAATCGACGGTCGAAACCAACATAAAAATTTACGGCTCGTCAATCCTCTCGCGTGAGGACACCTACGCCATGTTTTCCACCTGGGTCGAAGAGGAAATGTTGCGCCCCATGGCCGAGGCTCTTCCCGTTACCAATGCAATGCTCCGCGTTCAACTCGCGTTCGGACAAATACTTGGCCTGTGTTCGGCCCGCTATATTTTCGCTCGCGAACCGCTCGCCTCACTCCCTCGTGAGCAGGTGGCGCGAATTTACGGGCCCCTCGTCGACGCCGTCGTATTCGGTAAACTTCCAACTAATAAGCACGTCAAAGAATAGAACTAGGAAGCCATGCCAGTTGAAAGAGTAACTCGCGCCACCCCCGAACTCGTGGACGCCTTCAACCGCCTCATCCCACAGCTTTCGTCCACCGCCCCGGAGATGACGCTCGAGCGTCTAGAGGAATTCCTCAGCCTATATTCAACGAACCAATTCATTTTTCGCGGTGCCGACGGCGACATCCTTGGCCTAGCCATGCTCGTATGCTTTGAGATTCCGACCGGCAGGCGCGGGCGCGTTGAAGATGTGATCGTCGACGAATCCGCACGCGGCCAAGGCGCTGGACGCGCGTTGATTTACGCCGTCGTCGAACGCGCAAAAGAACTCGGCGTAAAATCGCTCGAACTCCAGTCTCACCCGACTCGCGAACCGGCGAACGCACTCTATCGCGGAACAGGGTTTTACGTACGTGAAATTAATTTGTACCGGCACGAAGACATCGGCCAAATTAAGCGGTAGTCACGCCGCTTTTCGCCGTAGACTAAGACTTGGCTGTTACAAGACGCGGCTGCGACAGGGCACGACTGCGCGGTGTAGCAACGACACAGGGCGCAGCAGTGATATAGAGAGGATCGACATGATCGAACTTGCCAGCTCGGCAACCCCAGACCTAGAAGAGGCATTCGCACGGCTCATTCCCCAGCTGTCCTCAAACTCGGCTCCGATGGACATCGAGCAGATCGAAGAATACCTCGCTCAACAGGCGATCGACCTCATTCTTTTCCGTGACGAGGGCGAAATCCAAGGCATGCTCACACTCGTTACCTTCACGATCCCGACGGGAACGCGCGCGTGGATCGAGGACGTCGTCGTTGATAATGCCGCGCGCGGCAAAGGTGCGGGCATGCAACTTGTGGAAGCCGCTATCGAACTTGCTCACTCACGCGGGGCGCATACCGTAGACCTCACCTCGCGCCCCTCGCGCGAGGCGGCAAACCGCCTATATCAGCGGGCGGGCTTCGAGAAACGCGAAACTAACGTGTATCGCCACGCTGCAGAAAGGTAAGCCTGCACCGTAGTTCCCCCCTCGAGCTACCCCAGCCCGCAAACGCGAGGACTCTTGGCCAAACGCGAGAGGAATTACCCCTCGCCGATGACCAAAAGTCCTCGCGCATGAGTGATCGAAAGTATCCAGCAGGCGGTTTAGTAATCGCCTACCATGGTCGTGACATCAAGAGCCGCGTTCAGCGTCTCCTCATCAATTTCGCCGCGCTCCACGAACCCAAGATCGATGGCAGCTTCCTTGACCGTCATGTTTTCGGCCACCGAATGCTTCGCGATCTTAGCGGCATTCTCATAGCCGATATGGCGGTTGAGCGGCGTCACGATCGACGGCGAAGACTCGGCAAGCTCAAGCGCACGCTCGCGGTTAACCTCGAGGCCATCGACAGTCTTCGTTGCCAGCACCTCACACATATTGCCGAGAATATTGATCGACTCAAGCAGATTCTGAGCCATCACCGGAAGTGTCACCAAAAGGTCAAAATTGCCCTGCGTGCCCGCAAAGGCAATCGCCGCGTCATTACCGATCACTTGAGAGGCCACCATGATCGTTGCCTCCGGAACCACCGGGTTCACCTTGCCTGGCATGATCGACGAACCTGGCTGGAGGTCGGGCAGGTGAAGCTCGCCAATCCCCGCGCGCGGGCCCGAGCCCATCCAGCGCAAATCGTTAGCAATCTTCACGAGCGAAACGGCCACCACGCGTAGGGCTCCCGACGTCTCCACCAAAGAATCTTGAGCAGCCTGCGCTTCGAAATGATTCGCGGCTTCCACGAACGGCAAGCCGGTGTTTTCGGCGATCAGCTCGATCACACGCTGTGAGAAGCCTTCGGGGGTGTTAATGCCAGTGCCCACTGCCGTGCCGCCAAGCGGAAGCTCCGCGAGGCGCTTTTCCGTGTCTTTCACACGCTCGATCCCGTAGCGGATCTGCTGCGCGTATCCGGAGAACTCCTGGCCGAAGGTAATCGGCGTTGCATCCATGAGATGCGTGCGCCCAGCCTTGACGACGTCTTTCCACTCCTGCGCCTTCGCCTCAAGGGAGGCAAGGAGCGTTTCCATCTTCGGATAAAGGGAGTCACGCAACGCTGCAAGTGCCGCAATGTGGATCGACGACGGGAAGACGTCATTGGAGGACTGCGAGGCATTCACGTGATCGTTGGGATGAATGTCGAGATCATCGGTTGAGGCGAGGGTTGCGATCACTTCGTTGGTGTTCATGTTTGACGACGTGCCCGAGCCGGTTTGGAAAATATCAATGGGGAAGTGATCGTCGTGCTTTCCGGCGATCACTTCCTCGGCTGCCGCCACGATCGCGTCTTTGCGAGCGCCATCGATCACGCCGAGTTCGTTATTGGCAATCGCCGCTGCACGTTTGATTTGGCCAAGTGCGTGGATGTGCGGAGGTTCGAGCCTCTTGCCTGAAATCGGGAAGTTCTCCACTGCGCGCTGGGTTTGTGCGCGGTACAGCGCGTCCTTGGGGACTTTCACTTCGCCCATCGTGTCGTGCTCAATGCGGTACTCGGTCATAACTCTCCTTCGAGAAAATATCGATTACTGGGTTGTCACAGAGCTATTTTCCCACTTTTGCCGGGGTTAATGAAGGAGTTACGCCGCAGGCAAGAGAAAACGGTTAGCAACTTCGGGGATCGATCACACCCACGGACGTCGATGACACTCGCCCGAGGTCGATAAACCAAGAAATTTGAGATTTTTCGCGGCCTATGGACCTCCCGCGGCAAGAGGGACCTCCGACGGTGGCAGCAACCCTGCCCGCCCCTACATACCGACGGAAACGAGCACTCGCTGGAATTCCTTCAGATCGGAATAGCCCGTCATCGCCATGGCGTGCCGAAGCGCTCCGGTAAAGTTCGTCAGGCCGTCAGCGCTGTTCGACGGGCCGTTAATGATCGTCTCCAAGCTCGCTACCGTGCCAACTTCCACGCGTTCACCGCGCGGCAGATCCTTGTGGTAAACCTCGGCGCCCCAGTGATATCCGCGCCCGGGCGCTTCACTTGAGCGAGCCAATGCCGTGCCAAGCATGACGCCATCGGCACCGCAAGCAATCGCCTTGACCAGATCGCCGGAGGTCGACACCTGCCCGTCCGCAATCACGTGTACGTACCGCCCGCCCGTTTCGTCCATGTATTCGCGCCGGGCAGCCGCCACGTCCGCAACAGTGGTAGCCATTGGTACAGCAACGCCGACAGTGCGGCGGTTCGCCGTCGTCGCTCCCCCACCAAAACCCGCAAGCACGCCAGCCGCGCCGGTACGCATCAGGTGCAGTGCAGCGGTATACGAAGCCGCACCTCCGACGACCACGGGCACATCCAGCTCGTAAATGAACCGTTTCAGGTTGAGCGGCTCGCGATTGGAGGACACGTGCTCGGCCGAAACCGTCGTGCCGCGGATGACAAACAAATCAACGCCCGCGTTCACCACCGTCCGCCAATGTTCCTGCGTTCGCTGGGGCGAAAGCGCGCCGGCCACAATCTGCCCCGATTCCCGGATCTCGTTCAGCCGCTCCTGAATCAGCTCCGACTTGATCGGCTCCCGGTAGAGCTTTTGCATCAGCGCCGTCGCCGACTCGGCGGGTTCGCGGGCAATCTGCTCGAAAATCGGGGTGGGATCTTCGTAGCGGGTCCACACGCCTTCGAGGTCGAGCACGCCCACGCCGCCCAACTCGCCCATCTTGATTGCCGTCCACGGGGAGGTTACCGAATCCATTGGCGCCGCCATAATTGGGATGTCGAGCAACGAGGCATCAAATTGCCAAGAAATCGACACATCCGCGGCATCACGGGTTCTTCGCGAAGGCACCACCGAAATATCGTCGAAAGAATAGCCGACCCGTGCGCGTTTACCGCGTCCAATCTCCGTTTCACTCATGTCCCCTATCCTATCGATTCAGACTCTCACCTGCGTGGGACTCGGCGTTTGTCGGAGCACCGCCCTAGACTTGAGCCATTCACCCAAGGAGACATGATGTGGACCAACCTCCCCCGCGCGGGATTCGACACCGAAACAACCGGCGTCAGCGTAACGAACGATCGCATTGTGACGGCCGCGATCATTATTCACGACGGTGAGCACGAGGAGCGCTATACGTGGCTTGCCGACCCGGGCATTGAGATTCCCGCTGCCGCCACCGCGATTCACGGCATCACCACCGAGAGGGTGCGGAAAGAGGGGCGGCCAAGCACCGATGTGCTCGCCGAGGTTGCCGAAATTCTGGAACGGCACATGGCGAACGGCAATCCCGTGGTTGCCTACAATGCTTCCTACGATTTCACCCTGCTTGAAAATGAACTGGCCCGGCATGGCCTGCCAACGCTCGCGCAACGGCTCGGAGGCCGGGTGCACCCCGTCGTCGACCCGTACTATCTTGACCGGCACGTGGATCGCTACCGCAAAGGCAAGCGCACACTCGAATACTTGGCGGCCCACTATGGGGTGCCAGCCGATGAGAATTTCCACGATGCCGAGGGCGACGTTTTAATGACCTTACGCGTGCTCGATACGATTTTGGCCAAATATCCCGAACTTGGCCAGACACCGCTTGATGTGATTGAAAATGATCAACGGGCCGCCTATGAAGAATTCACGGACTTCATATCACGGCGCTATCCTCGCCGGACTGGGGAGCCGCGCGGTTGGCCGGTGTCCCTCATGTCATGAGGATAACTAGTTCGAGGTGGGGGCGCCGATTTTTATTCAAAATGACCGCCGCATTCGGCGTAGCTATCCTTACCGCAATCGTATTCTTTGCGATCTTTGCTCGTAGTCCAGACTTGACTGTTCTGTGTTCGAATAACCGCGAATCGTGCATCGCGGTAGTTGAGGACTTTAACCAATCACGAGGGTATCGCGTCAAACTTCTGCGTGTTTCGACATCACAGGCTTTAGACCGCCTTCGAGGGGGGACGCAAGAGTTTGACGTCTGGATTGGAGGGCCAACGAGCGCATACGCGACCGCCGAAAGGGAAGGGTTTCTTGAACCTAGCGGGTTGGAGGTTAAAACACGGAGTGCTTCGATGACATCCGGCGCGTGGTTCGAAATTTACGGCGGAATTCTCTCCCTGTGTGTTGCGGATGGTATTGAGATCGACTCATGGGACGAACTAACGAATCCCGATTTCCGAATCGTCGCTCCCAGTCCCCTAACTTCCGGCACAGCAGGAACTTTTCTTTCTTTCCAACATCTTCGGCTAGGAAATAACGTAACACCGTACTTGCGCCAACTACATACAAATCTTGTAACTTATACCGATTCTGGCATTGCACCAGCCCACATTGTTGCGATCGGGCATGCGGACGTGGGAATAACCTTCGCTCCTTACTGCGAAAGGCTGCGTGCTGATGGAGCTAAAGTGCACACCGTCTTTCCAAAGGAGGGCACTGACTATGAAGTTGGCGGAGCCGCTCTTCTTCACGGCGCACGAAACCGCGAAATTGGAATCGAGTTCCTCGAATATGTCACGAGCGAAGAAGGGCAGCGCATTGGCGCACGTGCTGGACATCAAGTTCCTATTATTTCAAGCGAAGGCCACACTCTAGACGATCAATTATCCGAGCTAGAGGTGCCGCTTCTCCGCACCGATCCACGGCTACTCGCAGAAATTCTCCCGGGTCTGGTCGATGCGTGGAGACGGGAGGTTTACCATGCCCGCTCTTAGGCTGACAAAAACTCCTAGATCCTTGTGTTTTCTGACGATTCTTACAATTCCGAGCATGGTCCTTCTTGTCGATGAGATTATTTTGCGCACTTTCGTCAAGTCGTTGCTGGTAACGTTACCGATTGCATTTTGCTGCACGTTAATCGCGTTTCCACTTACAATTTTTGGCCGAGTATTTCACAAGAAAATAGCCACCATCCTTATTTTTTCTTCAGTCGCTTTCCTTTTGCTACCAGCTCCGGCAATCACGCTTATTCTCTTCAACTGGATCGCACCTTATTCATTCGATGCTTACGTGAGCACTGTGGCATTCGCATGCTTCCCAATAGCATTCGTTACTCAATACATCGTGTTTAACGTGTCTGCTCACCAACTTGTGGCTGCCAGCCAAACGCATCATTCCATAGTTCATTCCCTAACGAAGCTCTATCCAGACCAACTGCGTAGAGCGCTTGTCGCACCCACAATTTCAACGGGTGTTCTCATCACATTCGATCCGGGTATAGCAATGACTACGGGAACGACACAACCAGCATTTGGCCGGGCAGTTCTCGACTCACTTTCCTATTACGCCCCGCTACACGAACGAACAAACATTCTCATTCTGAGTGCGTTTGCGAGCCTGTGGATGGTCACGGCACACGCACGCCATGCGTCTAGTGGACTGCACGGTTTCGGCGCACGACCGAGAATGAAGCGCTGGCGCATCGTTCCGCGGCCTGAGTTTGCTGCACTTTGTTACATACTCTCAGCAGTTATTCTTGCTCTTTACTTCCTCGTATCTGGCCATTTGTTTGGCAGGGCCCTTCCACTATTTCCACATTCAGCGCACGCTCCGCTCGTAGTCACGTTACTTTCCTCGCTCTTCATCATCACCGTCAGCCTTTTGCTCGCGAGCATAGTTGCCACATGGAGCTACTGGTTTAAAGTTAAACACCGTCCGGCCCTCATCTGGCTGCACATGTGGCTAGCAGGGATCGGTCTTACCTGCGGCGGACTCGTCGTAGATTCTGTGTCTCGGACATTAGGACGCTTTGGACTGCCGCCTCTCTCGGGTGGCGCGGGAGTCGCAGGCGGCGCGATAGCCATAGTTCTCAGTCAGTTCTTAGTCGCTTACCCCGTTCTTTTTCTGCTGATTACCTATTTGCTGAGGCGCAACGCCCCAATCATCGCCAGCGCATACGACGCTGGCGCCAGTCGAGCTAGGGTATTCTTTTCTCTGTTTTCACACATCTCACGCTCACACTGGCTAATAGCCTGGGCTACGCTCGTTGCCTTCTTCATGACTCACGCCGCGCCGATCATTTTCGTCAGCTCACCCATTTGGCCGCAGCTGGGGCCGACCATCGCATTGGCAGCAAGTCAGGGAGCTATCGATAGACTGATCACGTTTTCCATGACTGGTTTCATCACCAGCACCTCATTTATTGGCTTATCAGCATTCGCGTTCACGCGCCTGACCAAAGGGGGATACGATGCCCGGGCTTGAGGTCACCAACCTACAAGTTTCAAACCGTTTCTCGGGCACTTTCACCGTTGAGCCAGGGCAGATACTTGCCGTCGTCGGGCCTTCAGGAAGTGGAAAAACTACGCTTGTTGAGGCGATTGCGGGGCTTGTCCCAGCATCCGGTTCGATAGCGTGGCAAGGCAAGGAAATCTCGAAATGTGCGCCGCAGAACCGGCCCACCGCTCTCGTCGCACAAACACCCGTCGTTTTCCCTGCTTTAACGGTTGCGGAAAACGTAGGATTTGCGCTTGATAACGCCAACATGTCAGAAGATATTCGCGTTTCACGTATTGACATCGCCCTTGCTGAAATGCGAATTACGGGAATCGCAGATCGACAACCTCATACTCTTTCCGGAGGTCAGGCACAGCGCACTGCTCTTGCGCGCACACTCGTACAAAGGCCAAGGATTCTTTTACTCGATGAACCTCTTGCGCATGTCGATTCCCATCTACGTATCGATCTTCAAGAAGTGTTGATCAACTATACGCGCGAACTTGGTGCCGCAACCATATACGTGACACACGATGTTGACGAAGCTTTTCACGTTGCAGATCGCATCGCGATCATCCATCATGGAAGCATTCTGCAAACGTCTGATCCAAGAGAGGTATATGAGCGACCCTCATGCCGCCACGTCGCACACATTCTCGGTATCTCAAATATTTTTAGTTGCTTTGTCACTTCAAGTTCGCTAGGTGAGTGCCGTGCGCAGATTGGTAACGTAGAGCTGAGCGCACGAGGTGATGTCAGCCGCGGCGAGGCACTGCTCTCATTTCCGGCCGAGTCCATTCGTTTCTCGGATCACGGGCTTATCCATGGGAAAGTTATGCGAAGCGTTTTCGTTCGATCGCACCTGTGGCATGACATTGAAACAAGCTTTGGGACTGTTCACGCGAGCACACCGACCACAGCACACATCCACCGAGGCGATCATGTTCATTTTGATATTGACTCACCGTGGATCATACCTAACGACGATTGCAACCCGCACAACCTTTCGAGAAGAAAATGACAGTACTGATAACATTTCTTGTTCTTCTGAGCGTTGGTTTGGCTACCACATGTACATACTTATTTTTTCAAACACGCACCCGACCAGACGTGGATGCCACGATCTCAGAAGACACGAAACTACCCGCAGTGATTTCACATGAATTACGAACCCCGCTCACGCTTATTCGAGGCGCTGCAGAGCTACTCGCAGAGGGCACACCCGGAACGTTGACCGACCTTCAGCAAGAGTTCGTAGGCACGATCCTTGACAACAGTCAGCTGGCTATCGATATTGCCGAAAACTTAGTGTCGAATATGCGATTATCGATATCTCAGCCAATTTTCACTCGAGTGGATGTTCGCCAAACAATAGCGCGAGCCGTCCGTGACATGCGTAGGTTCTCACCCGCTACTATTGAGGTTGACGCTCCGGGAGGACTACTGCCCATTTACGCTGATTCACAGCTTATCCACCAGCTAGTGTGGAACCTCGTCAACAATTCAGTTCGGCATGCGGGGCAAAATGCACTCATTCGCGTACGAGTCGCAAATGGCGAAAACGGCGGTCTCCACCTTCGAATTTCGGACAATGGCAGGGGAATGACTCCCGAAGAGCTCAAAAACCTTTTCGTCCCTTTCGTGTCGGGAACAGGAAGACGCCCCGGAGCTGGCATCGGAATGATGATTTGTCAAAAGATAGTCGAAGCGCACTCCGGGAAAATCATCGTAGATTCTGAGCCTGGCCGCGGCACCACTTTTCATGTCGCGCTGCCTCCACAACCGAAATTGTTAGACTTTCAGGCATGACAAAGCCTCTCGTCCTCGTCGTCGACGACGAAAAGCAAATGCTCTCGATAGTCACCTTTGCACTTAGCACTCAGGGATTCGACACTCGGACTGCTACGGATGTGGCAGGCGCGTGGAATCTTTTGACGACGACGGTTTTCGACCTCATCGTGCTCGATATCATGCTGCCGCACGGTTCGGGTTTAGACCTAACTAGACGAATACGAGCAAACGGCATGACTACACCGATCATTTTACTCACCGCTCTTGATGCGGAACACAACCGAATTGCGGGACTTGAAGCGGGGGCCGACGACTATCTGGCAAAGCCATTCTCACCTCGCGAGCTCGCACTTCGAGCCGAAGCCATATATCGCCGCACATCTGCAATCGAACCGCCAAAGGACTGCTTTGGTCCTCTCACAGCTTCACGCACAGGGATTTACACCGAATCCACTCTGCTAACGCTTAGCGCAACAGAGGCCCGCTTACTCAGGCGCCTCATTCGATACGCGCCGGAATCGGTTTCACACGTCCAATTACTCAATGAAGTATGGGAGACCACTGATCGGTCGGGGGCATCCGACATGATCAAGAGTACGGTTTACCGCCTTAGACGCAGACTTAGACAACAAGGAGTCAAGCAGGTGTCAATTGTCACCGTGCCAGGCGGGTATCAACTTGTCGAAAGCTCCCCGTCCATCAACTCTAATATTCCCACTCGGTAACAGAGCTGCCACCAACTGTTACTGCACAGAAAGATTTTGTTACTACGGCCACAGAACAATAGAAGCACAGATGAACAATGTTGTTTGAATGGAGGACTTCTATGTCACGCGCCGAGAGCACATCGGCACAGGAAAGCCGAAGTAAGTGGGGAATTTTAGCAGCCCCGTCACCGGCACCACGCCTTCCGAAAGAAAAGATCGATTCAACTTTTCGTAAGTACCGAGCTAGTTCATTCCTTGGAATTTTCATCGGGTATGCCGGATTCTATTTGATCCGTAATAACGTATCGCTAGTTTCTGGAATACTCAAAGAATACGACATTATGAATACCGTTGGGATCGGCATCGTTGCCAATGCCGTTCTCTTTTCCTATGGCTTATCAAAGTTCTTTATGGCCATGCTTTCCGACCGGGCAAACGCGAGATTCTTTTTACCCATCGGCCTTGCACTATCGGGCCTCATCAACATTCTCATAGGCATAGTGCCAGCATTGACAGCAACCGTTGGAATTTTCGCAACCGTCATGTTCATTAACGGCTGGGTACAAGGTATGGGCTGGCCACCTTCAGGCCGCACGCTCGTGCAATGGTTCTCCACTAACGAACGTGGAAGTATGACGGCAATTTGGAACACCGCTCACAATGTGGGTGGTGCTGGCGTCGGTGCAGCTGCGGCATTTGCCCTTCATCACTGGGCCAGCTCGCCCGCCGATTGGACACCAGCTTTTTGGTTCCCTGGCGCAATAGCAATCGTGGTCGCACTTATTGCCTTCCTGCTCATGCGAGACAATCCAGAAGCCATGGGCTTACCACCTGTGGAAGAATGGCGCAATGATCCCGCAAAGGTAGAGGGGACTGCCGAAGAAGCACAAGGTTCTTGGTGGCACATTGTTCGCAGGTATGTGCTGACGAATCCTGTGATCATTTTGCTGGCAGTTGCCAACGTCTTCGTGTATACGCTCAGATATGGCGTACTCAACTGGATCCCGGTCTACCTCACGGACGAAGTCGGCGCCGCGAACATCACTTCAGGCCTTGCTGGCTTCGCAATCTACGAACTTGCAGGAATTATTGGCACCCTTCTTTGCGGCTGGGTTTCTGACAAGATCTTTAAGGGATGGCGTTCGGGCGCTGGAATTCTCTTCCTCGTTCTGACAGGTATTTCGATCATCGCATACTGGCAGCTACCCCAAGACGCACCAATTTGGATGTACTACGTCCTGATTGCGATGATCGGCGGACTCATCTATGGGCCGGTTATGCTGATCGGCCTTCAGGCCATAGATCTCTCTCCTAAATTTGTTGCCGGAACAGCTGCCGGGTTTACCGGACTATTCGGTTACCTTCTTGGAGCAAGCCTCGCCTCAACCGGCGTTGGCGTTCTCATTCACAAATTCGGTTGGGATATTACTTACATGTTCCTTGCTGGAGTCGTAGTTCTCGCGATTGTGCTCATGGTAATCGTCGGGCGCTACGAACGTCGCCTTATGGACGAACACACACGGCGCACGCAAGCCTAGCTTTCAAAACACGTTGCCCCGGAGATTGATTTTCACATCAGTCTCCGGGGCATTGCATTCCTGTGCCCTGAGCTCTACTTAGCGCTATAGTTTGGTGCCTCGGCAGTCATCTGAATATCGTGCGGATGAGATTCACGTAGCCCCGCCGCAGTAATACGCACGAAACGTCCCTTATCCTGAAGTTCGGGAATCGTGCGAGCCCCGGTGTAAAACATCGTCTGATGCAGACCGCCCACGAGCTGGTAAATCACCGAACCGAGCGGGCCGCGATATGGCACCTGACCTTCGATCCCCTCGGGGACGATCTTGTCATCGGAAGAGACATCGGCTTGGAAGTAGCGGTCCTTCGAATACGACACGCGGCCACGCGAACTCATTGCTCCAAGCGAGCCCATACCTCGGTAGGACTTGAACTGCTTACCATGAACAAACACGAGTTCGCCTGGCGATTCCGCACAACCGGCCAGTAACGAGCCGAGCATAACAGTGGACGCTCCAGCTGCGAGTGCCTTACCGATATCGCCCGAGTACTGCAGGCCACCATCGGCGATCAGGGGAACCCCTGCCGGTTGACACGCTTGCGCGGCCAGCTGGATCGCCGTCACCTGCGGCACCCCGACGCCGGCGACCACTCGGGTTGTGCAGATCGACCCCGGACCAACGCCGACTTTCACGGCATCTGCGCCCGCGTCGATCAGGGCCTGTGCGCCTTCGCGGGTGGCGATGTTTCCACCGATCACATCGATGCCGTTGAACTTCAGATCGCTCTTGATGCGCGCGATCATCTCGAGCGCTAGCTTGGCCTCGCCGTTTGCGGTATCGACAACGAGGATGTCCACACCCGCCTCTGCCAATGCTTCCGCGCGCTCCCACGCATCGCCCCAATAGCCGATCGCAGCACCCACGCGTAGGCGGCCATCGCCGTCCTTTGTGGCATTCGGGTACTTCTCTGACTTGGTGAAGTCCTTCACGGTGATCAGACCCGTGAGCCGCCCCTCGCCATCAATCAATGGCAGCTTTTCAATCTTGTGTTCGCGAAGAAGCTGCTGGGCCTCTTCACTAGAAGTGCCATCCTGTGCGGTGACCAGTGGCATCGGCGTCATTGCTTCCGAAACCAGCATGGTGTCCCACTCTGTTTCCGGGATAAATACCAAGTCGCGGTTGGTAATGATGCCGAGCAGCTTATCACCGTCGTCGACGACGGGCAGGCCAGAAATCTTATACTGGCCGCACAGCTCATCCCATTCTCGGATGGTGGCGTTGGGACTGATGGTGACCGGATCGGAGACCATCCCGGATTCCGACCGCTTAACTACACGAACCTGATGAGCCTGCTCCTCTATCGAAAGGTTGCGATGCAAAATTCCTAGGCCACCTTGGCGGGCCATAGCAATCGCCATGCGTGATTCGGTCACCGTATCCATCGCTGCGGAAAGGAGCGGCACTTTCACACTAATATTGCGCGTTAGCCGGGAGGTTGTGTTTACCTCGGATGGAATAACATCGGTTGCGCCGGGAAGGAGAAGGACGTCGTCGTATGTCAAGCCCAATAGGCCAAAAGGATCTGTACTCACCCCTTCATTTAATCATGTTCAGTGCTGGCTCCCAAGGCAATATCCGAAGCACGTTCGCATGCGACCACGTGATTCGCCCGTTGATCGCAAAATTGCCGATTTCTGCTGTGCGGGCGGCCGGTTTCGATCATATATGAAATGTGAATTAGAACTATTCCAAAAACGGATTATTTCAGGTACCCTCGTCTCAGTGTTGAAGGTCGGGTCTCATTGCCGTTTAGGCAAAGCGGCCACGAAGGCATGATAAGGACGTGGTTGTGGTAGCTCGCATCAAGGATGTGCAGGGCGCACTCGTAGATTTTTGGGAATGGCAGGCGCTGGGATCATGCAACACGGTAGATCCCGAATTCTTCTTCCACCCGGAGGGCGAACGTGGCGGGCCGCGCAAGCGACGAATAGAACGCGCAAAGCGGATCTGCCGATCCTGCCCGGTGGTTGAGCAGTGCCGTGAATACTCGATTGTCAATCGCGAACCCTATGGTGTTTGGGGTGGCATGTCAGAAGAAGAGCGCCTGCGTGAAATCAGGAAGCGCAAGCACTCGCGAGCCTCTTAACACCCACTCAGGGAGCACCAATCGGCGCAGGGAGCGCCAAACGAGGGGGTGTTTCACCCGTTTGGCGCTCCGGTTAGGTCAGTTGGTGCTCCGCAAACGGGGTTCGAGCACAAAGCAAGAGCCCAAGCACGCAGCAAGGGGGCGGACCCATCGCGGATCCGCCCCCTCAAACTTCAGCTATTTAGCGAGTGACCACTGCAAGCACGTCGCGCTGGCTGAGGATGATGTACTCGTCCTCGCCATACTTAACCTCGGTGCCTCCATACTTGGAGTAGATCACAACATCGCCAACCGAAACGTCCATCGGGACGCGGTTGCCGTTGTCATCAACCCGGCCAGGCCCGACTGCAATAACGGTGCCCTCCTGGGGCTTTTCCTTTGCGGTGTCCGGCAAAACGAGTCCGGACGCGGTGGTTTCTTCAGCTGCAACCTGCTGGATGACGATGCGGTCATCGAGCGGCTTAATGGAAACCGACATTCGGCTCCCCCTTCTGTCTCAAATGTAAACAATTTTCGCTGGCTAACCGCCGTCGCGGGGGCCGGTAAAAACCAGGCGTAGCTTTTGCTACCTATAGAACTCTAACCATCTTTTGGCACTCGAGCAAGGCGAGTGCCAACCGCGCCGATAGTGGCTCGCTAACCGCGAACGCTGAACTGGTTGGCGTATGAGACCATTGAGACGTGTCTTTCACCGATCTACTCACCGAGGAGGGCCTCGAACTCCTCGATTCGCTTCCACCCTACGATTCCGAGAACGTCATGACTCTTTCGCAGCGATTGCGCCGCGAGGGGTACGACGCCGGCCTGGTCGCCGAAGCCCTCACACAGTCGCGGCTTCGCGATCGAGCCGCTGGCAAGTTCGGGCCGTTTGCGCAGCGAATGGTCTTTACGAAGGATGGGCTCGAGCAGGCGACAAGGCTTTCTGTCGGAGCTTTTCACGCCGAACGGTTTCGGGCAGCTGGCGCCTCGCACGTCATCGATTTCGGCTGTGGCATTGGCGCGGATTCAATGGCTTTTGCCGCACTTGGCCTGCGCTCGACTGCGATCGACATGGATCCGGATACGGCGGCCGCTGCTCGGCTTAATTTGCGGCCTTTCCCCGAGGCGCAGGTCTTGAATGAGAACGGTTTTGACCTCGATCTGGCCCAGCTTGGCGCCGACGCCATCTGGATCGATCCGGCCCGGCGAGCAGATGGGCGACGCCTCAAGGATCCGGAAGATTGGTCTCCCCCGCTCAGCGTCGCGAACGAGCTTGCGAGCCAGTTTCGCGCTGCCGGGATCAAAGTAGCGCCCGGCGTTGACTATTCTGCTCTGCCGCAGGATTCGCTTGTGGAATGGATCAGTGTCGACGGCGATCTGGTCGAGGCCGTCATCTGGCTCGGCTCTGCGGCTGCGCGACCTGGCAGGCACGCGTTGGTGATCAACTCTGATGGAAGCTCGCATCGTTGGGATTCCGGTATTCGTGATCCGCGCACGCCCGCAGTTCAGGTGATCCCTGATGCTCTCGGACTACTCGTCTACGAGCCTGATCCGGCGATTATCCGCTCGGGTTCGATCGCGTCCATATGTGAGCGCTACAACATTGCCCCGATCGCAGATGGCATCGCCTATTTGACCGGTAACGAATTGCTAGATTCGCCGTTTATTCAAGGGTTTACAGTTGTTTCGGTGATGCCCTTGGAACCCAAATCGATTCGTAAGGCGCTCGAGAAACTCGGCGTTGGCCGAGTAGAAATCAAAAAACGTGGCACAAACGTCGATCCCGAGGTTTTGCGCAAGAAACTGAAACTCGATCCGAAACTGCCCGGCGAGATGACCCTCATCGCCACGCCGACGATCACGGGAAAACATCGCGTGATCCTGTGCGAACGGGTCTAGCGCAAGACGATCTGTTCGCGCGGCAATCCCGTGTTGACCGTGACGTTCAGCGGCGATTCCGCCACGCCCTCGCGCACAAGTGACCACCCGAGTGCCGCGATCATCGCGCCGTTATCCGTACAGTAGCGAATCGGCGGGATGCGCACGCCAATCCCGTATTTTTCACCGCGCTCTGCGGCCATTTCCCGCAGCATCGAATTTGCCGAAAAACCGCCACCGATCACCAGCGTGTCTGAATCGAAAATCTGACATGCGCTGAACGCCTTTTCGAGCAAAACGTCGCACACCGCAAAAGAGAAGCCGGCCGCGATGTCCTCTCGCGGGATTTCCTCCCCACGTGCTTCGCAGCCTTCGATATAACGCGCAACCGCCGTTTTCATTCCAGAAAACGAGTAATTGAACTGGTGGCGTGCCTTATCCTTGCCGCGTGAAAGCCCGCGCGGGAAATTGATCGTGTGCCGATTACCCTGTTGGGCCAGCTTGTCCACGTGCGGGCCGCCCGGATATGGCAAACCGAGTAGCCTTCCAACTTTGTCGAAAGCCTCACCGGCGGCGTCGTCGAGTGTACCGCCGAGTTCTTCGATATCGGTGGCAATATTGCCGATCTTCAACAAATGCGAGTGCCCGCCGGACACCACGAGGCCAATAAAGCGCTCGGGAAACCCGCCGTTGACCAGCTTGTCGACCGCGATATGTCCCACGATGTGATTAACGGCGAAAAGCGGCTTATTCAGCGCCAGCGCTAGTGCTTTCGCGGCCGACATTCCGATCGTCAGCGGCCCAACCAGCCCGGGGCCAGCGGTGACGGCGATTGCGCCGACGTCGTCGAGTTCGACTCCCGCTGCGTCAAGTGCCGCATCGAGCGTGGGAATAAAAGATTCCAGGTGTGCACGTGAGGCGATCTCAGGGATGATCCCACCAAAGCGCGCGTACTCGTCCATGGAGGTTGCGGTGACATCGGCCAGTAATTCGCCATCGCGCACCAGCGCCACGCCGGTTTCATCGCAAGAGGTTTCAATGCCAAGAATCAGTTCATTCACGGCCGCCAGTCTACCCGTGCCAGAGAGCGTGTTTGGCCTAGCGTGCCCAGATTCATAACGTCGTCACGGGTTCCGTCATCTTGCGTTTGTTGCCTCCCACGGCGATAATTTAGCGTTCGCACTTTTTCAAGGATGTTCATTGCACGCACGCGTTACCGTCATTCAACCTGATCCGACCTCGCCTATTGACCTGTTTGGCGAATGGCTTCCCGAGCTTGGCGTGCAGATTGATCTAGTGGACGTCAACAAAGACCGGATTCCAAATGCCGATGCCAAGGATCTCGATCTGGGCGCCGGCCTCATCGTCCTCGGTGGTAAGTCGAATGCCTATTCCACCGCGCCGTGGGCCGAACCCGTCCGGGCCCTTCTTCGCCGCGCCGTCGCCGACGAGCTTCCCACGCTCGGCATTTGCTTGGGGCATCAGTTGCTTGCGGTTGCGCTCGGCGGCGAGGTATCGCTCGGAGAACCCGAGTCCGGTGAATTTGGTCCGACGACGATCGAGTGGTCCGATGCCGCACATTCGGATCCCGTTGTGGCCGGCATCGTTAGCGCTGATGGCGCGGGCAGAACAAGCGTTGTGACGCAAAACCACAACGACTGGGTTACCGCCCTGCCCGAGGGAGCTACCGAACTCGCGCATTCAGATCGCGGGCTTCAAGCCTTCCGCGCAGGTTCCGCGCTCGGTGTCCAATTCCATCCCGAAGGCTCTCCCGCTTCTGCACGCGATTGGCAACACCGCGACCGCGAAGCGCTCACTCTAGCTCTACACGCGGCCACTGAACCCATTTTGGTAACGGCCCGGGCAGTTGCCAAAGGTTATGCGAATCAGGTGCTTGACACGCATAAAAAGTAAGCTGCATCATATTCACATAGGCGCGTGGATGTGGGAGGCGAAATGGGACCTGCAGCAGTAGTAATTATTCTTGG
Organism: Trueperella bonasi; assembly: GCF_030811535.1. Lineage (GTDB taxonomy): Bacteria > Actinomycetota > Actinomycetes > Actinomycetales > Actinomycetaceae > Trueperella > Trueperella bonasi. The sequence goes on from NZ_JAUSQX010000001.1 coordinate 472,658, forward strand.
AATTCTTGCAACACTCGCTGTCATCGGGGTCGTTGTCTGGTTCATTGTTACTCAGTACAGATGGTATAAAGGTATTCGTAGCGACGAACACGCTATGCGCCGCGAAGAACACGCAGTGCGCATGAAGAACCTGAATCAAAAATAGAGGCTCGCGCCAACGCCGTGTTCTAGCGATCTAGCCGCATGATCACGGCGTTGGCATTCCGGTAGTAGTTTTTCCGTAACCCCACCGGCACAAAACCCGCGCGCTCGTAGAATCCCTGCGCCCCGGCGTCGTTGGCACGCACCTCAAGGAATATCGCTTCGGCGCCCTGCCGCCACGCAATCTCGAGCAGCTCATCAAGAAGGAGCCGCCCCAAACCACGCCCGCGCACGTGCTCCGATATGGCGATCGTCAAAATCTCGGCCTCCGGGCCATGCGATACCCCGCCAACGCCCACAAGCGTTCCCTCGGCGCGGATCGGTCCGGGTTCCGACACCACGGCGCGATATGAACGCCCGGCGCTTTCCAGCTCGTACTCCCACATCGCGGTCGGCCAGGCATCGACGCCAAAGTTCGTCTTGTCGAACTCTGCGATTTTCCGCCACCACCTGGCAGGCGGGCTAACGATTCGAAAGCTCACCGCTAGGCCGCCGGTTGCGGGCTTCCGCCCTGGGTATCCGGCCGGCGCAGATAGAGCGGCTCCGTATCGAGCGATACCTTTTCGCCCGCATCGATCCGCGCGAGCCGCGATTCGGCAAGCCGGACCATCACAGCCGGCGTGACCTCCACAATTTCGCGCTCAACCCCGCGCACGTCATCCAGTTCGGGATACAGATCGGCACCAGTCGCGGCAAGTATCGCGGGCTCACGGCGCAAAATCTCCGCAAGATCCGCAGGTTTCATCACCGCATGATCGGCAATCACCGCCACGTCGTCGCCGCCCATCGGCCGCACCCGCATCGCGTACACCTCGCGGCGCCGGGCGTCGATCAGCGGCACGACCTCCTGCGCGCCCGCATCCACCGCGGCAAGCCCAAGAATCTCCAGCGAGGACAGCCCGTACACCGGCACGTTCCATGCCCGCGCGAGCGTGCGCGCGGTCACGAGTCCGGCGCGCAACCCAGTGAATGCCCCGGGCCCGGTTCCAACGACGACGGCGCCCGGCTTGGCCACGTCCGCATCGGCAAGTGCCTGCTCGACGAGCGGCGCCAGCTTTTCGGCGTGCTCACGCGTTGAATCACTCACGGCTCGCGAAAGCTCGACGTGCTGCCCCATCTCGGACGTGCACACGCCCACGGCGATCGTCGTCGAGGTATCAATCGTCAGGTAAATCACTGTCGTCCTTCGCCTTCTTGGTCCTGTAAACGTTGATCTTCTTTGCGGAATCCCTAAAGCGGGTCTTGGAGGCGGAATCGCCTTGGCTGCCCGTTCGCTGCGTACCCGAGAGCTCATCTGAATTCTGGGCCCCTTCGCGCCCTTGTTGCTCGGCTCGCAGCCACACGAGCGAGCCGACGAGAATCGCGATCACCCCTAAAATCATCGCCAAGGTCAACGCGAAGCTACGTCCATCTCTGGCCGCCGGCCTGATTGGATCTTCGGCCTGTGCACTCACCGGCTCCGGGCCCGATAAGATGCGTTCGCGCTGTTTTAAGAAATCGCCGAGCGGCACCGATCCAAGCACAATATTGGCGCCGGCGCTATCGGCGGGTTCGATCCTCGTTCCGCGCTGAAGATACCACGCGTCGAACCGCGTGTCCCACACAAGATTCGTGTCTTTATTTCCGCGCGCGATCGCGCTACCGAGGCGGGCATCGCCGCGCACGATCTCATCCCCGGCGATCCCATCGCTAAAATTCACCGAGACCGCCCCCACTGCCGATTCGCCGCTCATTATCGGGGCGATCCATCTTGAGGCTGGCTGGATGGCCGTTTCCGGAGTTTTGCCATTTCCCATGACCGAAGTCAGTTGTGGGCTTCCCACGGTCAGCGCAGCAATATCCTCCACCATCAGATCTGGAAAGGCTTGCTGGCCATACGAGCGCACGGTCGCCTGCGCCTTTTCCGAGAACCAGGCTGCCACCGCATCGGGAACCTTCGCGGGGTCCTCAACGGGGGCCGCGAATGCGGGCGTGGCGATGCCCAGAAGGATGGCAAGGGCGAGCAGGAGGCGTTTCATGTTTCCACCAAATCCTGTACTTCGGCGACGACGGCGCGGGCCAGCTCCTCCGCGCGGCTACCATGTGGGCGCACCGTCAGGGTTCGCGTCTCGTCAGCGCCAAGCTCCTCCATATCCGCGCGACCACCGACGGGCCGCTCAATGTCGATTTCAAGCCGCGAGCCGCTCAGGGTTTCCACTTTGCCGGCACCCCATTCAACGACGGTGAGCGAATCCTCGAGCGAGGCGTCGAGGTCAAGCGCGTCGAGCTCGTCGATTGACTCGAGGCGATAGGCATCGACGTGGACAAGGTCGATCCGGCCGGGGTGGATATGGGCAATCACGAAAGTCGGCGACGACACGTGGTCGGTTACCTCGAGTCCATCAGCGATTCCCTGCGTCATCGTGGTTTTACCCGCGCCGAGCGGGCCGTTGAGCATCACCAGATCGCCGGGCGCGGCGTGGCGGCCGATGGCTCTACCCACGCGGTGGATGTCATCAACGGTTGGAACAACGATGCGAGTCATATCTCCTACCTTTCGTCGATCATTGTACGCGCTTCCTAAGACGCATCCACGCGCGGGACGTGCCGGCCTATGCGGGTAACGATTTCGTATCCAATCGTGTGCGTTGCCGCAGCCCAGTCATCGGCCGTCGGCAGGCCATTTCTTTCGTCGCCCAACAAGATTGCCGTCTGGCCTGCCTCGAGGCCCGTGCCTTCGATCACGAATTGGTCCATGCACACCCGGCCTCGAATTGGGCACATTTGCCCACCCACCCGCACGTTGATGGCGTTGGAAGCAAGCCGAGGAACGCCGTCGGCATAGCCAAGTGGCACAACGCCGAGGCGTGCGGGCCGGCCCGTCACATAGGTGTGCCCGTAGGAAACTCCCGTGCCCGCCGGCACGTCGCGGACGGAGAAGATGCCTGCCTCGAGTTGCATGAGTCCGCGCAGGCCAAGTTCGGATGCGCGCTGGACCGCGGGATTCGGGCTGATGCCGTAAAGTGCGATGCCGGGCCGGACCAGATCGTAGTGCGCGGCCGGATGCCATAGCACGCCGGCGGATGCCGCCAGATGCAGGATGTGTGGCGTCACGCCCGCCCTCGCCAGTGCCGCACGTGCCTGCTCGAACACCGCAATTTGAGTTTCGGTTTTCCCGTTAGTTGACTGACCTGGGGCAGGTAGTTCGTCGGCGCAAGCAAGGTGTGACCACAGCCCGACGACGCTCACAACCCCCTCTGCTTCAAGTTCAGCGATGCGGGCCGAAGCCTTTGCCACGTCCGCGAGCATGAGCCCGCCGCGAGACATTCCGGTATCCACCTTCACGTGAATACGCGCCGTGAGCCCCGTTGCGTGAGCCGCAGCTTCGACGTCGTCGAGAGCCCACGCCGCGCCAATGGAAAGGTCGATATCGGCGCGCAAAGCCGCCGAAAGATCGGTGCCCGGCGTGAAGATCCACGTAAGGATGCGCGCGCTTGGCAGGTGCTCTCGCAGCTGCATAGCTTCGGTCAGTTGCGCGACGCCGAACCACCGCACGCCGTCGTCGAAAGCCCAGCGCGCAATTCGCTCCAGCCCGTGCCCGTAAGCGTCGGCCTTAAGGATCGCCATGAGCTCACTCGACGTGGAGGCGCGCAGTACGGCAAGGTTTTGGCTGAGCGCGCTTCGGGAAATCAGTGCGCGGGCCGGAAAGCTAGTCATTCAAGATCCTTTCGATGACGTGCGGGATGTGCGCGGCGATCTCACTCGCGCGGATTGGGCGGCCCACGCGACCCTGCGAGCAGGCAGCCGCGATCGCCGCCTGAGCGTGGATGTGGGATGCGGCGGCGGCAAGCTTCGCGGGCGTGATGCCCTGCAAATCGCCGGTTTGTAGATCGTGCGCGTGCATCGCCAAAAGTGCCCCCACGAGCCCGGCGAGCACGTCGCCGGCTCCCGCGGTTGCTGCCCATCCCGGCCCACCCGGTTGGGCGTACAGTTCACCGGAAGGAGCGGCGACGGCGTCGGTTGCGAACTTGGCGAGAACGGTCGCTCCCGTTAGCTGAGCGGCCTGCTTGGCTGCCCACGCTGGCCGGGCCTCCACGTCGTCCCGGGTAACAGCCTCGCCCTTTGCGCGAAGTAGCGCCGAGAGCTCGCCCGCATGCGGGGTGAGAACCACATGTTCGGGAAGGTCGCGCTCGTAGGCGAGCTCAATCCCGCCGGCGTCCAGCACGAGGGGCGTCCCAGCCGCAAGAGCCGCATCGTAGCGTGCCCTCGCCTCTGCGAGCGAAGTCAGGCCCGAGCCAATCACGAGGCTTTGCACCTGCCCGGCGGCGGGCACGACTTCCGGAAACGCTGGGACAACGAGCGGGGAATTGCCGAGATATCGCACCATTCCGGGCCCGGCGGCGAGCGCGCCCGCAGCGCTAAGAACGGCGGCGCCCGGGTAGGTATGCGAACCAGTCAGCAAACCGACGACTCCGCGAGTGTATTTGTGTTCCTTTTCGCCGGGTACAAGCCACAGATCTGCGACGTCGGCATCGGTGAGTGCCATCAATCCCGGTTCTGTTGGCAGATCCATTTCAGAGCCCAACTCGATTCCTCGGCCCATAACCCTCCCCTCAACATCCCCTATCCTACGCGGAGCACACATAAACCAAGCTGAACTCCCGCGATCCAATGCCACCAAGAAAATGTGCGAATTCGGCATGATCTTGGCACACTTAGGGAATGGCACACGATGAGATCTCCCCATACGTCACCTTCTCTCACGACGAATGGGCCGAACTGGCGCAAAGCACACCATTGCCGCTCACGCAGGCAGACCTTGACCGCATATCCACACTTGGCGATCCGATTGACCTCCAAGAAGCCGACGCGATCTACCGGCCGCTTTCAGCGCTCATGCAAACATACGCCAAATGCACTGGCCTGCTGTACAAAGAAACCAGCGGTTTTTTCGGCCGCCAAGCCGAGCGAACACCGTGGATCGTGGGGATTGCCGGCTCGGTCGCCGTCGGGAAATCTACGGCCGCGAGGCTTTTGCAACAGCTACTCTCCCGCTGGCCGCACACCCCGAACGTCGGCCTCGTGCCCACCGACGGTTTCCTCCACCCCAACGAGGTGCTCAAAGAACGCGGACTCATGGGGCGTAAAGGGTTCCCCGAATCGTACGACCGCCGCGCCCTCATCGACTTCCTCCACCGCGTGAAATCGGGAGAAGAAGAAGTTGACGTGCCTGTGTATGACCACGTGTCCTACAACATTGTGCCAGGGGAAAAGATCGTCATCCGCAAGCCCGATATCCTGATCGTTGAAGGACTTAACGTTCTGCAACCGGCTCACCCCAAGTCGCGTCCGCAGCTTGCGGTATCTGACTACTTCGACTTTTCCATCTACATGGACGCTTCCGAGGCCTCGCTACGCGAGTGGTACGTCTCGCGTTTTCGCTCGCTACGTTCAACAGCGTTTTCTCACGAGGATTCATACTTCCGCTCCTACGCCAATCTCAGCGACGACGAAGCGGAAGCCACCGCGCATCAGATCTGGTCCTCAATCAATCTGCCTAACCTACGCGAAAACATTGCACCCACGCGGTCACGGGCCACGGTGATCCTCACCAAAGGTGAGCAGCACAGGATTGAAAAGATTGCGCTCAGGAAAGTCTAGATCGAAAGCTTTTCCTGGACGATACGTGCCAAGCGTTCGGCCACGTCGTCGGTCTTATCCTGTGTTTTGGCTTCGACCATCACCCGAATGAGCGGCTCGGTACCAGAGGCTCGGATGAGCACCCGCCCGGTGTCGCCAAGTTCAGATTCGGCGGCGGCGACGTCGTCGTCGATCTCATTGACCCGCGTCTTATCCACATTTGAGACGTTAATCAGGCGCTGTGGCAACTCTTCAATGAACGACACCGCCTGCGCCAGCGGTTCCTGCCGGCGAGCGATCTCCGATGCGACCAGGATCGCGGTGAGTGTGCCGTCTCCGGTTGTTGCGTGGTTGAGGTTGATAACGTGGCCGGACTGTTCGCCGCCAAGGATATGACCGCCTCGTAGCATTTCCTCGAGCACATAGCGATCCCCCACTCCGGTGACCTCGTATTTGATGCCCTTGTCTTGGAGGGCGAGGCGCAAGCCAAGATTCGACATGACGGTGATCACCAGCGTGTCGTTTGGCAAGGTGCCGCTTTCCTTCATAGAAAGGGCAAGGAGGCCTAGGATTTCATCGCCGTTGACGAGCTGGCCGTAGTGGTCGACGGCCAGGCAGCGGTCGGCGTCGCCATCGAATGCGAAGCCCATATCGGCGTCGGCCGCTTTTACCATCGCTTGGAGGCGGTGGGTGTGGGTCGAACCCGAGTTGAGATTAATGTTTCGCCCATCTGGGCTCGCGTTGATCACGACGACGTCGGCGCCCAGTTCTTGGAAGACTTTCGGCGCCACGCGCGATGCTGCTCCGTTTGCGCAATCGAGCACGATCGAAAGGCCCTCGAGTGGGGCACCACAGCGCACGAGGTGATCCATGTAAACGCGGTCTGAAACCTCGGAAGATTCGTCAATATGGCCAACGTCAGCACCTATCGGACGCTCCCACGGATTGGTCATGGTGGCTTCGATCCGGTCCTCAATCGCGTCATCGAGTTTAAAACCTTTGGCATTGATGAACTTGATACCGTTATCGGGCATTGCGTTGTGTGAGGCGGAGATCATTACGCCCAGATCGTATCCGCGGGCCGAGGTGAGGTAGGCAATTCCGGGCGTTGGAATCTCTCGCACGTGCTCCACATCCACGCCGGCAGAGGCCAGGCCCGCGCCCACCGCGTGCGAAATCATCGCGGAAGACTGGCGAGTGTCACGGCCGATGATAGCTTTTGGCCGTTCATCGGCTTCTTCAGCAAGGACACGTGCTGCCGCCTGCCCAAGGATCAGTGAGAACTCTGGGGTGATCTCGCGATTTGCTAGCCCGCGTACACCATCAGTACCGAAAAGGCGTGCCATAAATTATTCTCCTTAAGCCCCAGCCTTATGTATTGGTAAAAGTATTGCACGAGTCTGCGCTAAGGAAGTGAAAGTAAGATTAGCGGTTTGCCACAATGTGGCCGACGCGTTGTGTGGCCAACATTTGAGGGATGTTTCCAGGCCGATCTTGCTATATATGGGGATCGTTCGAAAATCGTCCTCCAAATGTTCGACCTGCACAATCTGAACATCAAAACGGCCCGGAACCATCCGGTTCCGGGCCGTTGAGTGATGCACTTGCAACGCCGAGCTGCCAGTGCTCTGCGAAAATTAGCGCTTCGAGTACTGTGAGGCCTTACGTGCCTTCTTGAGTCCTGCCTTCTTGCGCTCAACTGCGCGAGCGTCGCGGGTCAAGAATCCAGCCTTCTTCAGGGCCGGGCGGTTCGCCTCGCGGTCGATCTCGTTAAGAGCGCGCGCGATGCCTAGGCGTAGGGCGCCGGCCTGGCCGGAGCTACCGCCGCCGCTAATCAAAGCGATAACATCGAAACGGTCCTTGAGATCAAGAAGCGTGAACGGATCATTGACGAGCTGCTGGTGCAACTTGTTCGGGAAGTAATCTTCTAGCGAGCGGCCATTAATGGTCCACTGGCCGGAGCCAGGAACGAGGCGAACGCGAGCTACAGCTTCCTTACGGCGTCCAAGGCCGGCTCCGGGAGCCATGAGGGAAGCTCCACGAGTGGCCTCTTCCTCGGATGGGTCGGTATTATACAAGCTCCAGTCTTCGAGCTCTTCGGTTTCAACGGTGGTCTCTGCCACGGTTCTCCTTCAATAAAAAATTCTTGCCAGTGGTTACTTGACGGGCTGCTTGAGTTCGTAGACCTCAGGCTGCTGAGCGGAATGCGGGTGCTCAGCTCCACGGTAGATCCTGAGCTTCGTCAGCTGCTTACGCCCAAGAGTATTCTTAGGAATCATGCCAGCGACTGCCTTGTAAACGGCGCGCTCGGGATTCTCCTCCAGGAGTTCAGCGTAGGACGTGGCCTTAAGCCCACCCGGGTATCCGGAATGGCGGTAGGCCATCTTCTGCTCATGCTTCATGCCGGTCAGTGCGACCTTGTCCGCGTTAATGATAATGACGTGATCGCCACAATCGACATTCGGAGTGAAGGTCGGCTTATGCTTCCCACGTAGCAGAGGGGCAACTTGAGCTGCCAGGCGGCCAAGCACAACATCGGTGGCGTCGATAACGTACCACTTGGTTTCGATGTCTCCGGCCTTTGGTGTAAAAGTGCGCACTTGCGTAGCCTTTTCTTCTCAGGTGTTGGCTAGCGGAATGGCTTGACCGCTATATGCCAATGGTCAAATCTTATTCGCCGTGCCGCGACGAGTGGGAAAGCATCATGGCACAACGATTTGCCAGTCTATCCGCGCGCCACTAACGAGGTCAAAGGTCTGCGGCCCTCTGTGGCAGGATTAACCCAAACGACGGCGGACGGCCGGCCATCGTACAACCGCACCAGCCAGCCAACACCACGACGCCACCCGTTGAGACGTCCTCGTCCACAAGCTGATACGGGCCCGCCGAAGAACCGCAAAAATCCTACGATGTCACACGTGAAGTCGAATAAGAATCCGCTAGTTACACAGTCAGATTTTGGTCTCGAGGACGGCGCCGTCGCGTCGATGTATGGCGTCGCCCTTTCAACCGATCCCGATCTACAGATCCATAATCTGACACACAATATTCCGCCCTACAATATCTGGGAGGGCTCATTCCGCCTTGCGCAGTCAATCGCCTATTGGCCGCAGGGCAGTGTTTTCGTTTCTGTGGTCGACCCGGGCGTTGGCTCGGATCGCCGTTCGGTCGTGGCTAAAACCGCAACCGGTCACTACATCGTCACACCCGATAATGGCACGCTCACACACGTTGATTCCATCCATGGGATTGCCGAGGTGCGCGAAATTGACGAAACACTGAACCGGCTCAAGGGCTCCGAAGCGTCCTACACGTTCCACGGTAGAGATGTGTACGCATTCACGGGTGCGCGCCTCGCTTCAGGAATTATTAGCTACGCTGAGGTGGGCCCCGAATGCGATCCGGCTTCGATCGTTCGCCTGCCGTATCGCACAACTGTAATCGACGACGGCGCTATCACCGGCATCGTCGACGCGCTCGACGTGCGTTACGGCTCACTGTGGACATCGATCCCGCGAGAGGAGTTCCTGTCACTCGGATTCGAGTTCGGTGATCGGGTGCGAGTTCACGTCAGCCATCAAGATGGTACCGTGCACGCCAATCACGTCACTTATGTGCCATCGTTTGCTTCGGTTGAGGTTGGCGAGTCGCTCGCCTACGTCAACTCACTTGACCGCATGGCGATTGCAATTAATCGTGGATCGTATGCGCGGGCTTTCGATATTTCCACCGGCCCGAATTGGCATATCACGCTTGGACATCCCGCCTAGTTTTATCTCACGGCAGTTTTTATATTGAGGAGACACAATGATTAACTCGCGAAAAGTCAGCCCGGTTGTTCAGGTTGTTGCCATCGGAATCGGCGCAGCCCTATTTTTTGTACTTGGTCGGTTTGTGGCTATTCCCTCCCCGATCCCAAATACGAATATCAGCCTGCAATATGCGGTGCTTGCAGTCTTTGCAGTGCTCTACGGCCCCATTGTTGGGGCGCTCACCGGTTTCATCGGCCATATTCTTATAGATGCCACATGGGGTATCTGGATCTCGTGGGAAATCGCCTCGGGAGTGTTCGGCCTGATCTTGGGTGCACTGCTGATCGGTAACAAGATCCGCGATGGCGAGTTCGGAACCAAGACGATCGTCCGGTTCAATCTCGGCGTGATTATCGCCCATGCGGTGGCATGGATCCTTGTTGCCCCACTTGGCGATATCTTGATTTATTCGGAGCCGGCGAACAAAGTATTCACGCAGGGGGCTATGGCCTTCGGATCCAACTCGATTATCACCTGCTTGTTAGGCACGATGATCTTGGCGATCTACGCGCGCACCCGCACCTCTTCGGGCACTCTTCGCCAAGAAGACTAGGCCATCAGAAGGTCTTACGATGCCGGAACCACTTATCGAACTTCGCGATTTCACTTTTCGCTATCGCAGTCAAGCCGATCCAACGCTACACGGCCTGAATCTAGTGATTCGTGCGGGCGAAAAGGTGGCGATCGTTGGGCGATCCGGGTGTGGGAAGTCCACGCTCATGAACGTGCTCAATTCCCTCGCGTTCAATCATCACGACGGGTTGATTGAGAGTGGTAGCGTGCGCGTCGCAGGCCTCGACCCCAGCGCGGCCAAGCTCGTGGACGTGTCGCGGCATGTGGGTACGGTCTTGCAAAACTCTGCCGATCAATTCGTCGGGCTCACCGTGGCCGAGGATATCGCGTTTTCGCTGGAAAATCAGGGCGTGCCTCAGGAGCGAATGCGCGAAGCGGTGGTGGAGGCCGCGCGCCGGGTTGGGATTGATGACCAGCTCGAATCTGCGCCCCAGGACCTTTCTGGTGGGCAAAAGCAGCGTGTGGCGATGGCAGGCGTGCTCGTGGACGACGTCGACATTTTGCTCTTCGACGAACCCCTCGCCATGCTTGATCCAGCCTCCGGCAGGGACACGATCGAGCTTATCGACCGTCTGAACACGGATCTTGGTAAAACGATCATTATTGTGGAGCATCGCCTCGAAGAGGTGCTCCACCGGCCAGTAGATCGCATCGTGCTCATCAACGACGGCGAAATTCTCGCCGATCTCCCACCTGACAAGCTCATTTCTTCCGGCCTGCTCGAGGTGAACGGCATCCGCCCGCCCCTGCACGTCACGGCCTTGCGCTACGCCGGGATTGATATCCTCCCCGAGATGCAGCCGTCGAATGCGGCGACGACGATCCTTTCCGACGCCGACAAGGCTCGGCTTCGTACGTGGGCTGGGGACGTCGACACCGAACCGGATAGCGCTGAGACACAAGCCGGACTGAAGCCAACCGACCAAGCCTCAGCCGACCAGGCCCCAGCCGAGCGGGAAGGTGCAAGCCGGGCGATCGACGTCGTCGATCTGAGCGTGGCCTACGAACAAAACGGTGACCTACCGGATATTCGGGTGCTCAATGACGTATCCACGCACGTGGAAACAGGATCTATGATCGGGATCGTGGGTTCAAACGGAGCCGGCAAATCAACGCTTGCCCGCGCAATCGCGGGATTTGTAGAGCCCAATGCAGGCAAGGTCACCATCAATGGTGAGGACGCGGCCACGTGGTCGCTGGCGGAGCAGGGTGAACGCGTCGGCTTCGTGCTTCAAGAACCCGGACAGATGATATCCACACCCTACGTGCGAGAAGAAATCGAACTGGGCCTGAAGGCCCGCGGCCTAGCCGATGACGACATCACGCAACGGGCCGATCAGGCGATGAGAGTGTGCGGACTATGGGCCATGCGCTCGTGGCCGATCTCGGCGCTATCGCACGGGCAAAAGAAGCGCGTGACGATCGCGATCATGCTCGCACTTGGCCCCGACATTCTCATTTTAGACGAACCGACAGCTGGCCAAGATTTTCGCCATTACACCGAGTTCATGGATTTCTTGCGCGAATTAAACGGGAACGGCACAACAGTCATCCTGATTACGCATGACATGCATCTGGCCCTTGAATACACCGATCGAAACCTCGTGATCTCGGACGGGCGGATCATTGCGGACGCGCACCCGTCTGTTGTGCAAACCACGCCGGAGGTGACACGGCGTGCCGACCTCGTCACCACCGGCCTATTCACAATCGCCAAGCGCGTGGGCGTCGATCCGGGGCGTTTGGTACGCCGATTCTTGGCGGTAGACCGCAAAAAGCGAGGCCAGGTAGGAACGGGGGATCTCAATGGCTAAGGCACTCTTGGGGTACATCGAGCGCCGCAGCCCGGTACACCGGCTGACTGGCACTGCAAAACTCCTGCTCGTCATTATGCTCATTATTGCCGCAGCCATTACTTTTGATGTGCGCCTGCTGGTGGTGCTAGCCGCGATGAATATCGGGCTGTGGTTCGCCTCTCACATCAAATTTTCGGACATGAAGGTAGTGATTACCATCATCGCCGTGTTCATGGTGCTCAATAACGTGATGATCTACGTGTTCTCCCCCATGTACGGAACCGAACTCTTCGGCACGACCCATATGATCTGGGATGGGCCTGGACGGTGGAATCTTACTTGGGAGCAGTTGTATTACCAGTCGTTGGTGACGCTGAAATACTTCGCAGTATTGCCCGCCGTTCTCGTATTCGTTGCGACGACGATTCCGTCCGAGTTCGCATCTTCGCTCAATAAGATCGGGGTGCCCTATCGGTTTTCTTATGCGGTTGCTTTAGCTTTGCGATTCATTCCGGACGTACAACGTGAGTTCAAAACCGTATCGCTTGCGCAACAAGCACGCGGATTGGATATTTCCCGAAAGGTCAGCCTTGGTACGCGGATCAAAAACGTTGCGCGAATTCTTATGCCGCTTTTGCTATCGACTTTTGACCGGATTGAAACAATCGCCGCGTCGATGGAATTACGCGGCTTTGGCCGCAATTCCAAGCGCACTTGGTTTGCCGCGCGTTCACTCAAAGCCGCTGATATCGCCGTCGTTCTTGTTGGCATAACGGCTGTTGGTGCCGCTATTGTTCTACTGAATGTGAACGACGGGCGGTTCTTTAACCCCTTTGTCTGATCGCTGTGAGCGGGCTACGTGCCAGTCCACTGCATGGAAAATTCTCCCCATTCACTACAATGTGCTCTAACCTTGGAAAGACTTAGCACAAGGAGGCCTTCGATGAGCCAGAAATCTTCACAAGAAGTCAAACAACGGAAAGGTTTGCTCAACCGTTTCCTCAACTTTGTTGAATGGACAGGTAATAAGCTCCCTGATCCGATCGTTATTTTCTTCTTGCTGTGCGTTGGCGTGCTCCTTCTATCTGCCGTGGCGGGATTGGCCAACTGGAGCGCAGTACATCCGGGCACGGGGGAAACGCTCACGGCCGTCAACCTGCTCAGCACGGACGGCATGCGGATCGTGATCGGCGATTCTGTTAAGAACTTTGGTGCGTTCCCGCCGCTTGGCATGGTGCTGATCGTCATGCTCGGAATCGGTGTTGCCGAGCGTTCGGGATGGTTCGAGGTTGCGCTACAGAACGCTGCGACGTCGGCTCCCAAGGTGCTCATCATTCCTTCGATTGCTTTTATCGGCCTGCTTGGCAACGTTGCCGGAGACGCCGCACCGATCGTGCTTCCTCCGCTGGCGGCAATGATCTTTTTGAAGATGGGCTGGCATCCGATCGCAGGCGTGGCTCTTGGTTACGCGTCAGCAACTGGTGGGTTCGCCGCGAATCTCTTGTTGGGGATGTCTGATGCTCTTGTTCAGGGATTTACACAACCCGCCGCAGAGCTCATCGACCCAACGATCGAAACAAACGTGGCCATGAACTGGTATTTCATTGCTGCGTCCGTATTTGTTCTGCTTCCCGTCATCTGGGTGATCACGTCCAAGGTGACCATCCCCCGTCTCGGTGTTTACGATCCTTCCGAGGGTGAGGACGTCGGATCGACGTCGCTTGAAATCACAGACCGCCAGCGCAGGGCTAATCGCTGGGCCTTCGTTTCGATCCTCGTGATGACAGTGCTCGTCATTGCCGTGACAATTCCAGAAAACTCTTTTATGCGGAACGCTGAAACCGGTTCAATTACCACGAACTCGCCATTGATGAACGGCATCGGACTGCTGCTTGCGATTTTCTTCTTCGTTCCGGGGTTGGTGTACGGAATTAAGGCTGGCACGATCAAGAAGTCTTCGGATGTTACGCGCATGATGACCGAATCAATGGCACAGATGGCCTCGTTTATAGTGATCGTTTTCTTTGCCTCCCAGATGTTGGCTTATATTACGGCGTCGAACATGGGCGCGATCCTGGCGATTCACGGAGCTAATCTGCTCAAGGGCCAAAACGGCATCGTTCTTATTGTGGGAATCATTGTGATCTCGGCGTTCATTAACCTGTTCATCGGTTCGGCTTCGGCAAAGTGGGCGATTCTCGCGCCGATTTTCGTACCGATGATGATGCTGCTCGATTACCATCCCGCGTTTACGCAGGTGATCTACCGTATAGGTGACGGCTTCACGAATCCGATCACGCCGATGTTCCCGTATTTCGCACTCGTGCTTGCCGTAGCGCAGCGATATGTGAAGAAGCTTGGTATGGGAACGTTTATTGCAACGCTGTTGCCATACTCGATTGCGATCGGCGCCGTGTGGACCGTGATGATGATCATTTGGTACGTACTCGGCCTGCCCGTGGGCCCGGGCGGCCCAATCTATCTGTAGCTATGCGGATAGCAGCCGGTCAGAGCCAATTAGGCAAACAATACGCTTCACAAACGCATATGATCGGTTTTAACTGCAGGAGAGGATATCGATGAGCGATACAGCCAAATATGTTGAAGATATGATCGCGTGGCGGCGCCACCTGCACATGTACCCGGAGGCGTCATTTGAAGAGCACGAAACAGTGAAGTATCTGCGCGAAGTTCTCACCGAACGGGCGCCGAGCGCCAAGCTTTCGCATCCCACGCCTACCTCGATGATCGCGGTATTCGATACGGGCCGTCCGGGCCCGAAGATCGGCCTGCGCACCGACACCGACGGGCTCATCATGAGTGAAGATCGCCCCGATCTCGAGTTCGCATCCAGGAACGAAAACCGGATGCACGGTTGCGGGCACGATGGCCACATGGCAGTGGTGCTTTCGGCAATGGCCTGGGTGGAGGACAATCTGGAAGACATGACGGGTACGATCGTCGGGATTTTCCAGCATGCTGAAGAGACCCCACCGGGCGGCGCTAAAGAAATGGTCGCCACCGGCCTTTTCGATGATTACGACTATATTTTCGGTTTCCACCTGTGGGCGACCTTGCCGATCGGCACGATTGACATCAAGGAAGGCCCCGCTTCTGCGAACTCTGATCTGTGGGAAATGACGTTCAAGGGTAAAGGCGCACACGCCTCAACGCCTGAAGACTCGATTTCTCCCACGGTGGCAGCCGCGAATATGACCAACCAGTTGTTGAACATCGCTTCGGTTCGCGTATCGGGGTTGGAGCCCGCCGTCGTTACGACGACGTTCATGGAGGCCGGTAGCGCCGATGCGCTCAACGTGATCCCGCCCGTCGCCAAAATCGGTGGCGTGGTGCGCACACATAACGACGACGTGCAGGTGAAAGTCCAGGAAATCATGCACGATCTTGTTGCCGCTGCCGAACGGGCCAATCCCGGCATGGAGATCGAGCTGGACTACCTCGTGGGGTATCCGATGGTGTGGAATGATCCCCAGCGCACCGCGATCGTGCGCGAGCTTGCCGAGGCGCGTTATCCGGGCAAAATTATTAGTGATCCGGCGATGCTTGGCGGCGAGGACTTCGCCGAATTCTCGCGTGTCGCACCTGCAACTTACATATTCGTGGGCGCGGGTAATCCAGAAAAGGGTTTCGACGCCGGCCATCACAACCCGCGTTTTGGCATCGACGAGGATTCGCTTGAGATTGCCCTGCAGCTGACGATAGACGTGCTCAAGAACCGCGAGCGCCTTGGCGGCATCCACAGTACTGATGCGTAGCTAGTTCCGCACCGATTGACGTGTGTCCTAGGATTCTAGTTTGGTCTGCGCATGCCGTTTCTAGTTCGGCGCATGCACACCGCTTCCCTTCGGACCGTCATCGGTGTTGAAACCAAATGCCTGCCGCTGTTGTTAATTCGCGTATCGCCAATGTAGACATCTCGCTGGGCTCCGTTTAGTGGCGACGCCGAAACCGCCATTGGGGTTCCTTCACCGTTCATCCACCAGCCACGATCACTGCCACCGGCGTACACGGCCATTTCGTTGGTAGCGTCCGGATCTGTTCTCACCGTTTCTTGCGTTTCTGGACCGCGCACGTCGCCGAAAAGCACCCAGCCCATTCCCGCTGCGGACTTTTTGAAACCGTCGGGGTTTGCCGCATAACCGCCAACCAAGATGTCTGGCTTCCATCACCGTTGAAATCACATGTGCTGGTTGATACCGCTAACCGGTAAAGGCTCGATGAGCGCCCATCCAGGTCAGGGGCTGAGGCATGTCGTCGTCGTTTGTGGCACTCGATTCTGGCACCTAACTGAAAAACCTGCGCCGCAGATCGCGAGCGCTCCAACACCCGCCATAAGCCGCTTTAAAATTTTATTTTTCACTTAGCTGTCATTCTCTTGCGAATAGTGAGCTGAACATTGAGCGAGAAGGCTCGCCATTCACAAACATCAATCACAGGAATTAGATAAGGCACGGGTTACCTGATTATTGTTTTGGTTGATTTCTCAACGATTACTAGCGGCGCCGAACAGGGTGCGACGCCCGTCTTAGCACGTGAAAAAGGGGACGCCTCGGATGAGACGTCCCCTCGCAGCTTGCATTATGCCACGCTAGACAATAACTTTTTGCTCCACATTGTCAATCACAGCGTACGGATCCCGTATGTCCGGGTTGTATACAGCGCGTTCGTAGCCGTCCTCGTAGAACAGTGGGCTGCCCACAAGGATGTCTGCGGTCGCGCGATTCATCGCGACAGGAATATTGTACTGAGTTGCAAGGCGCAACAGCGCCTTCACATCGGGATCGTGGGGCTGGGCAGTTTCGGGATCCCAGAAGAAGAACATCGCATCGAGACGATCTTCCACGATGCGCGCACCAATCTGGGCGTCTCCGCCCTTAGGCCCGGACTTCAAGATTTCGACGTCGAGGCCTGTCTCGTTGCGAATCAGCGTCGCCGTCGTTCCCGTACCGCACAGAATATGCTCCTTGAGCACGGGGCAATTGAACTGCACCCATTCCAGCAGTTCCTGCTTCTTACCATCGTGGGCAACAAGCGCGATTCTCATATGACACCTCTTTCTATTGTCTCTACCAGCCGGTTAGCTGGTCTCCAGATGAGTTCTGGCAACGGCACTTTGCCGTAGGCAACACGAAAGCCCCTTGGCGGGCTGCCAGGGGGCTTCTTTGCACTGAAAAGCATACCGACAGTTGCTGCCATGTCAAAGATCCGCGGGTGTGAAGCTCGCTACCGCCCTAGCCGCGGAATCTGCGCGCCGCCTGGGCCTGAGCTGCGTAGTCTTCAGCTTTTGGATAGCCAACGGCGTCGAGCGTCAGGGCATGAGGAGGAGCGACGACGACCTCCCCGTTTCTGCACGCTTCCGCTAGTCTGCGTGCGGGCCAGTCGTCACCTCGAACACCACGGCCGACCTCAATCAGCGTGCCCATGAGAGTGCGCACCTGCGAGTGGCAAAACGCATCCGCCTCTGCAATGCCAACGATGAGACCGGCGTCGTCGATAAACTCTAGCTTGCGCAAAGTCCGCACCGTGGATGCTCCCTCGCGAGGTCTGCAATAGGAAAGGAAATCGTGTTCCCCCAGCAGCGGCCTCGCGGCGCGGTTCATGGCGGTAACGTCAAGCTCCCGTTCTACCCACAGCACGTCCGTGCGACGCGGATCCCAATTGTTCGCCCCGTCGGCAATCCGATAGGAGTATCGCCGCCACAAAGCGGAAAACCTCGCATCGAAATCGGAGGGCACCTCGCGCGCTGACTTCACCACCACGTCGGTATACCCCTGTGGGCCCCGCGCATCGCGAGCCGTCATGGCATTAACCTTGCGCACGAGCGACTCCCCCGGCTCGCGCGCCGAACGTCCGGGCAGAGCCGCCCACCCGGCGTCGTCGACATCAAAATGCGCCACCTGCCCCGCCGCGTGCACGCCGGCGTCCGTGCGCCCCGCAACCGTTAACGCGATCGGCTCCCGCAAAACTGTCGAGAGCACGGCCTCCAACACACCCTGCACCGTACGCAAACCCGGCTGGGTGGCCCAACCGTGAAAGTTGGCGCCGTCGTAGGCAAGATCTAAGCGAATCCTCATGGCACTAGCCTACTGCTTGGCCGAAGTTTCGAATGTCAGGACTTTTGCGCTACGGTCTTTCCTATGGGAACCGAGGATCACACACGACTTGTCACGCTTTCCGTTGATTGCGGCGGAGGTGGCATCAAGTCGACCCTCTTGGATGCCGGGGGATTTCAACTCAGCGGCGTTGTGCGCACTCAAGTTCCTTACCCGTTCTCACCCGAGGACATGCTTCGGGTGATCGAGGCCCAACTCGAGGATATCGAGGCTGGCACGCGGCCAAATTTTCATCGCATCACGCTCGGGATGCCCGGGATGATCCGCCGCGGCGTGGTTGTGTACACGCCGCACTACATCCGCCGGGCAGGCCCACACACGCGAATTCTGCCCAACCTCGAACACGCGTGGACCGGCCAAGACATGCAGGCCGCGCTCGAAGCCCGCTTTGGCGTGCCCGCCCTCGTTCTCAACGACGCCGAAGTCGCTGCGGCCGGCATCGTTTCCGGCCGCGGGCTCGAACTCGTTTTGACTCTGGGAACCGGGCTCGGCTCGGCCTATCTGGATAACGGGACGCTCGCCCCGCATTTGGAGGTTTCCCATGCGCCGATGCGCTGGGGGCTCGTGTACGACGATGTTGTTGGTGAACACGAGCGGCTGCGGCTAGGTGACTCGGCGTGGTCACGCAGGGTGCTCAAAGCCGTGGAATCACTGTGGCCGGTATTCCGCTGGGACTCGCTCTATATTGGCGGCGGGAATGCCGCGCACATCACCAACTCCGTTCGCGCCCGCATGCCCGGCGTGAACTTCGTACCGAATATGGCGGGCATGCAGGGCGGCGTGCGTGCGTGGTCGATGGTGACCCGCGAGGAACGCAACCTCTAACCGGCAAACCCCTCAAATCCGGCTCAGGTATCGTGCCTCGCGTGAAAAAAGGGGGATACTCGCTGTCAGCATCGACGGCTAGCCAAAAAAACAGGCCCATTTATCCGAAGATTTTCCCGCGCAGGCCAAAGATGGGCCCGCACAGGCCTAAAATTTTCCCGGGCTAGCTAACGAAGTCGATCGCTCGAACCTCCACTGGCGGGTTGCTTTCGAGCCGGATACCGGTGATGGTCGAGCTGGCAACTTCGGCAGGAAGCTCGGTTCGAATCGTCGAAATCAGGTATTCACCGTTCGCGCTCTTCGAGGCCATGCTTACTAAGGCAGGGTTATTGTCACCAAAAGTGAGAACATGCTCGGCACCGCTCGCGAGTTCTAACGTGACGCTCAGCTCGGTGCGTTGCCCGTCCTGAGGTGTCCCAAAAGGAAGCAGATGCAAAGCTAAGTGCGTGGCATCCTCGATATTCACGTCGGCTCGCGCGCCGGTCAGATGCAGCACTTCGGAGCGCGTGGTGATCACTCCCATTTCCGGCTCCGGGCAAACGTTCGCAGGCGGGTTCGGATTCATTGGATCGGGATGGACGCAGACCTGAGCCGTTTCTCCCTTTAAAGCTGTGAAATCTGATAGTGGCACACCGGTGACATTCGGTGTATTCGTGGCCATCAACCACCGAATCTGGCTTCCTTCAAAGTCATCTGGAATTAGGTCTGTGGCCGAGATTGGAATCTCCGTATCCATATCGCTCAACGTTGAATTGATCCACTCGATGGTTGCATTAGCCAAAAAATCTTCGTGGTCCTTGGCATCTGGACAGTCTCTTTCGTCGCATCCAATACGATCATCCAACTCAGACTCCTGTAAGGCACGGTTAATGAACATATGACCGTAGCCGGGAATCTGCATCGAAAGTAGCGCCTCAGTGCGCGGCTCTTGAATGTGTTCGGTAAGCCACCAGTTCGCCGCACGATCGACGTCGCCGTCGTCGTCGCCGTTAAGCAGCAACGTTGGCACGTCTGGTAGCGGTGGGTCAATCCTTTCAAGGTCCTCGGCGTTGAAGGCTGCACCGTAGCCCAGCACCGACGCGAGCCGCTCTTCACCGAATAAGTCAATCGCGGTCGGGATAATCATGACGGAGCGCGAATGGACAACGAGGCCGGTCTTCGAGCTGTCGATTTTCCCTTTGATATCAAGGCCGAAGGTCTCGCTCTCGCCCGCAATGTCGGAGGCGAGCTGCCCATCAAGTGTCTGAACTATCTGTTGCCACATCTCCTGCTGACTGTACGGTTCGTCCTCCGCGTCACTCACCCACACCGGGGTCAAATCCGGGATCAAGGTGGCATATCCCTGTTCCGCAAGTCGTTCGCCAAGGTATTCCATTCCAAGGTCAAAGCGCCGTTCGTCTGAGCCATTCGTACAAGGCCAAGCGAAGGAATCGTCCGAGCAGTTGGGAGCACGCAAGTGGTTGACAACTATGAGTGGGGCGGGTTCATCAATGTCCGTTGGCACCACCAGTACACCACGCACTGGGGCAACATAACCGTCAACGTCAATATTTCCAAAGTCGACGATGCTGGTCTGCGCGGTTCCTGCGGCATTGGTTCGCGTTTCGAGGGGAGCGGGCTCCCTGTCCGGATCGGCCATCGGGCCGGGGAGGACGTTTGCGGCTTCGGTTTCCGATTGTGTTTGAGTTGGTTCTGCACTGGTGGTCGAATCAGAACACCCGGCAAGGACCAAAAGGGATGCTGTTGCTATGGCAATGGGAAGTTTTCTCATGAACACGATTATGCTCCTATCCGCACGTCCCTTCCGCGCCCGATATTCCACCCTCAGACGGATCCCCACACCACCCATACCACCCACATCGGGCAGGCTTATCTCGCCTCTCGTGAAAAAAGGGGGATATTCGCTGTCAGCATCGACGCCCAGCCAAAAACAGGCCCATTTATCCGAAGATTTTCCCGCGTCGGGCCCAAGACTGGCTGGTGGTGGCGGCGAAGCGAACCGACTGAGAGGCCGAGAAGGGCCCGGTTCCAAATACGGAACCGGGCCCCTTGACTGACAGCTTTCACAACAGTCGAGCTGCAAGCTGATTAACGAGTTGAGCTACTTCTCTTCTACATCATCTGCAGATTCGGCACTCTCCGCGCTTTCAGCGGATTCAGCAGACTCGGCGCTTTCAGCACTCTCAGCCGATTCGGCGCTCTCCGCGGATTCAGCGCTTGCTGCAGATTCGGCAGACTCTGCACTTTCGGCAGACTCAGCGCTGTCAACAGCTAAGTCTTCTTCAGCAGCAGTCTCCTCAGCCGCGGCAGCCTTCTGAGTAGCCTTTTCGGCTTCCTTCACAACGGCCTGCTTCGGTGAAACAGGTTCGAGAACGAGCTCGATCATCGCCATCGGCGCGTTGTCTCCCTTGCGGTGAGGAAGCTTGGTGATACGAGTGTAGCCACCGTTGCGCTCAGCAAACTTGGGCGCAAGTTCCTCGAAAAGAATGTACGCAGATTCGCGATCTCCAAGGACCTTGAGGGCGAGGCGACGATTGTACGTATCGCCCTTCTTTGCCTTGGTGATCAACTTTTCGATGTGCGGGCGTACGCGGCGTGCGCGCGCCTCGGTAGTCACAACTGATTCATTTTCGATGAGCGACTTGCACAGGTTTGCAATGATTTTACGCTCGTTGGCCGGGCTTCCTCCCAGACGTGGACCCTTTGGGGGCTTGGGCATGATTTCTCCTAAAATTCCTTCGCGGCTTAGGCTCTCACCTTTACCGCAGCCTTTCCCGACACGATCGGGTGGGCCAATCCAAACTTATGCGTCGTCGCTAAACTGCATGCCGTAGGCATCGTCTCCGAAACCTGACATGTAGCCGGCAGGCGAATCCTTCAGGCGCAGATCGAGCTTTGCCAGCTCATCCTTAACGTCCTCGATTGACTTCGCGCCAAAGTTGCGAATGTCAAGGAGGTCGGCCTCAGAACGCATAACAAGTTCACCGATCGTGTGAATCCCTTCGCGCTGCAGGCAGTTTTGCGAGCGTGCGGGGAGGTTGAGGATGGTGATGGGGCGCTGCAGGTCAGAAGACTGCTGCTCGACAACCGGGGCTTCCTTCAGCTCCAGGCCTTCCACTTCTTCATTGAGCTCGGTCATCAGGCCGAAAAGCTCTACGAGGGTTTTGCCAGCGGATGCGAAAGCATCGCGCGGCGCGGTGGATGGCTTGGTTTCGACGTCGACAATCAGCTTGTCAAAGTCGGTACGCTGGCCAACACGGGTGGCTTCGACCTTGTAGGAAACCTTGACAACCGGCGAATAAATCGAATCGATCGGGATTCGCCCAATCTCGTAGTCCGGCGAGTTGTTCTGCGCTGCGGAAACGTATCCGCGCCCGCGTTCAACCGTGAGGTCAACTTCGATCTTGCCCTTGTCGTTAAGGGTGGCGATCACGAGGTCCGGGTTGTGGATTTCGACGCCGGCCGGCGGCGTAATATCCGATGCCAGAACTTCGCCCGGGCCCTGCTTGCGCAGGTACATGAGGACGGGTTCGTCGTGCTCGGAGGTCACAACCAGTTCCTTCAAGTTCAAGATGATTTCGGCTACATCTTCCTTGCAGCCGGGGATCGTCGAGAATTCGTGGAGTACGCCGTCGATATGGATCGAGGTTACTGCCGCTCCTGGGATTGAGGACAGGAGGGTGCGGCGAAGTGAATTGCCGAGCGTGTAGCCAAAGCCGGGCTCGAGCGGATCGAGCGTAAAGCGTGAACGTGTTTCGGAAATTTGGTCTTCCGTCAGCGTGGGGCGCTGTTCAATGATCACTGATGATGTCCTTTCGTCGGGTGCCCGCTATATGACACCCTGAAAACTTCTTCTGTTGGGGCTTATCCCCAGGTAGTTCCGGGTTCCCGGTTCTACGGTGCCAGCCGCGCGTCCGATCGGCATGGACGGCTGGCAGTGGATCAAACGCGACGACGCTTGGGCGGGCGGGTTCCGTTGTGCGGGTGCGGGGTCACGTCGGAAATCGAGGTGACCTCGAGGCCGGATGCGGTGAGCGAACGAATCGCTGTTTCACGACCGGAGCCCGGGCCCTTGACGAAGACGTCTACCTTCTTCAAGCCTTGGTCCATTGCACGGCGCGCAGCGTTTTCCGCGGCGAGCTGTGCGGCGTACGGGGTGGACTTACGCGAGCCCTTGAACCCAACCATGCCTGCCGATGCCTGAGCGATGACTTCGCCCTTTGTGTCGGTGATGGAGACGATCGTGTTGTTGAATGTTGACTTGATGTGCGCCTGTCCATTGAGGACGTTCTTGCGTGCGCTGCGGCGCGGGCGGCGCGACTGTGACTTGGGTGGCATGTATAAACTCCTGATCTACCCTTACTAGGCCTTCTTCTTACCTGCAACGGTACGCTTTGGACCCTTACGGGTGCGCGCGTTCGTCTTCGTACGCTGACCGTGCACGGGAAGGCCACGGCGGTGGCGCAAGCCTTGGTAACATCCGATTTCAACCTTGCGACGAATGTCGGCCTGGATCTCGCGGCGGAGATCACCTTCGACCTTGTAGTTATCATCGATGTGATTCTTGAGTTTGACTAAGTCGTCCTCGGTCAGATCGCGGACACGCGTATCGGGGCTAACGCCCGTCGCCTCCAACGATTCTTGGGCACGGGTACGACCAATGCCGAAAATGTATGTGAGCGCAACCTCGACGCGCTTATCGCGCGGGAGGTCTACGCCAGAAAGACGTGCCATTGTTGGCTCCCTATTGTCTTATTCCGAAGGTGTGGAGCATTATCTTCCCGTTGGGCCTCAGCCTCCGGACTGAGGGTTGCGCTCCTCGCATGGATGTGCGCTGATAATGCAATTGCTTCGGGTGTTACCCCGATGTCAGCGTGTGCTGACGGATCTGCCGGGTTTAACCCTGACGCTGCTTGTGCCGCGGGTTGTCACAGATAACCATGACGCGGCCGCTGCGCCGGATAACCTTGCAGTTATCGCAGATCCTCTTAACGCTAGGCTTGACCTTCATTTGTGGTGCTTCCTATGCCGGAATTTCCGGCGGTCGATTGCGGTTTACTTGTAGCGATATACGATCCGGCCGCGATTGAGATCGTAGGGCGTGAGCTCTACGACGACGCGATCTTCCGGAAGGATCCTGATGTAGTGCTGACGCATCTTGCCTGAGATGTGCGCGAGCACGATGTGCCCGTTTTCCAACTCGACACGAAACATTGCATTCGGCAGGGCCTCTGTGACCGTGCCTTCTACTTCGATGACGCCTTCTTTCGCCATGTCCCCCGCTAACTTCATTCGAATGCATCGAAAGGAATCTTTCGACGGGTGCCGAGATGGCACCAACGCTCTAGCTTACGCGAAAGAGCGCTTGGTTTGAAAGGGCGTTCGTGGTGTATCTCGTCACGAACGCCACATGACTACTTCTTCCGTTCATCGGAGTTTCTCAAAACGGAGCCGAATCCGTTGCCTATCAAACCAACGACTCCTCACAGTAATGCCAGCCCGAGGTAGATCTCGAAAATTCCTATGTTCACCAGTCCGGGCGTTCCTTTGAACTCAGAGTTTAGCGGCACGAATTCGTCGTCGTTGGCGCCTGTGAAAACGGCGACCAGTCCGTTGGCAACGAACCCGACAGCCGCATAGATTACAGCTAACTCGAAGGATAGCGGAAATAGAACAGGCCAGATCAGGCCGAACGCCTGGATGGCTAGAGATGGAATGATCATCCACAAAAGATTAAATCCGTATAGGTAGCCATCGATACCGGAGACTATGAGGATGAAGATCGGAACACCGAATCTCAATAACGCCACGTCATGCTCAGAATAGGACATTCCCGTTTCGATGATCGCACATACATGGATCAGCACAATGAGAGCAGAAACACTGAAAACGCGGAGCATACCTGGCTGCATCGACTCAACCTGAGGAGTCTTTTTAGTTAACGGTCAAAAACTTTTGCGACGTTGATAACTCGATATCAGTCGATCGCTCGACGGAACTTGCGCCCCGCCAGGCGTCCTCGTTGCTCGCCTGCCGTTTTGCTCTTCGTTAGGCGGTTTAAAGAGAACGGCACCAAAGCAGTTGCCCATCAAAGCGTTCGCGCCGTAGATGAGCGTAAGCGACATTAGTTGGTCGCCCCCGCTCCGGTTGTGCCGGCGAGCAGGGTTGTCATTCGTGGGAAAATAGCCCAAGCAGATTCAGCCCCGAGATCGCGCCATCCAAACCAGCCGCTAAGAATAAGAAGGGTGGAACTAAGAGGAACGCACCAAGGGCAGTCAAAAGAAGATGAGTCATGTCCGCTGATGTTGCAGACATGCCAATGGTGACGAGGCGCAAAATTGATGCTCCGAATACTCGCCAATACTTCCCAAGGCTGTCACCTCCAGATCGCTCATAAACTTTGAGTTCTGAGAAAATTAGACTCAACGCCCCTTTCGGGATCGTCCGATATCCCACACCTTGGAGCGCGAACCACATTGACCGGCCAAGTGTGTACAGGCCCGCGATTACAATGACTTCTATCAGTACTCGTCAACGATTCACATCCGCCTACGAAGTAGGTGGGAACGTGAAAAGACGAACATGCAGTAATAGTTGAACACTTATGCCGCTAGGTATTAGAAGACTGAAGCACAGGAGGAAAGCATGGGAGAAATCTCCGTAGCGCAGATAAAGTCAGTGTTACTCGGAGCCGCTACAGGTGACGCTTTCGGAGTGCCGTTCGAATTTCTCCCGGCGTCTGCGGTAGCAGCGTTATCAATGGATGCTATGCGTGGCGCTGATGATAAGGAACCGGTTAATTCTCGCTGGGGACGAATTATCCCCGCAGGGTCCTGGAGTGACGATACGTCGATGGCCGTAGCTACGATGGAATCAATTATTCACAACGACGGCGAACTGAACCTAAGTAATCTGATGGATCGTTTTGTGGCGTGGTGGGAAAACGGTGAATATTGCGCCCTCGATCAACCGTTTGGGCTAGGGAAAACAGTTGCTGGAGCATTGGGTCGTTTTAAAAACGGAACTGATCCGCTTGATTGCGGCGGAACGCGCGTGTACGACAACGGCAACGGCGCTCTAATGCGCATTTTTCCGGTGGTGCTGTTGCTATGGAGAAAACCAACCGTCCGTGAGGAAAATTGGGAGACAATTAGCAAGGCTTCTCGGATTACGCACGGACATGCCATCTCGCAACTCTCCTGCATCATCTACAGCGAGTTTCTCAGTTCGCTCCTCGATGGAAAGAGCTTAGAGGGTGCCTACCAAGCTGCGGTTGATAAACCTTATCGGGATTGGCGAGAAAATGATGAAGAATGGCTTGCAGCTTTGGAAGCGCATCAACGAGTTTTGGATCCCAGCTTCCTTGCTCTCACACCAGCAGATTTAACCCCTTCAGGTTATGTTGTTGACACCTTGGAAATTGTTCTCCATTCACTTCTTCGTACCGAATCGTATCGGGAAGCGATTCAAACCACTGTTCGCCTTGGCGGGGACACAGACACCTACGCTGCTATCGCTGGAGCTGCAGCAGGCGCTTACTATGGGTTGGACGGAATTCCTCGGGAGTGGCCAGCCAAGCTCAAACGGCGAGCTTATCTCAACAACTTGGCCTTACGCTTCCACCAAGCGATCAAACCATCGTACTCCCTCTAGTTTCACCGAACGATCGCTTTCGTTGATCCGCGTACCAAGTGTTGGGATGACGGAACAGATGCGCGATGTGACACGACAGTAAAGAATCGGTACCACAACATGAAGGGCTCATCCCCGCCTTCGCGGGGAGCACTTTTGGGCGCAGTGAACGCCCTGTTGTGTGTAGGGCTCATCCCCGCCTTCGCGGGGAGCACACGGTACAGAATCGCGTCCTGTACTGGTCGACGGGCTCATCCCCGCCTTCGCGGGGAGCACTTTGAGGGCACGGTGGTTTCTGGGCGTTTGGCGGGCTCATCCCCGCCTTCGCGGGGAGCACTCGACGGACATTCTCGCGGAGGTTGCTGACCGGGGCTCATCCCCGCCTTCGCGGGAAGCACGTGGGAGTCCAGTTTGAAAGAGCAACCATATCAGGCTCATCCCCGCCTTCGCGGGGAGCACTTTGAAGCAAGGTTGGGGACGACGGAAGCGCAGGGCTCATCCCCGCCTTCGCGGGGAGCACCGGGCGTTTGTGTCGATTGGGGCGTCTGGGCCGGGCTCATCCCCGCCTTCGCGGGGAGCACGTCAAGGAGCTGGCTACGAAGGAGACGGAAGCGGGCTCATCCCCGCCTTCGCGGGGAGCACCGTACCGTTCGCCGCGTGTGGTTCGCGAACCGGGGCTCATCCCCGCCTTCGCGGGGAGCACTCTTGCTCGATCGAACCCGACTCACGCAACGCGGGCTCATCCCCGCCTTCGCGGGGAGCACTCTGCGCCTTGAGCTTCGCACCGTTTGCCCGTGGGCTCATCCCCGCCTTCGCGGGGAGCACGAAACCGGCGGAGAAGCGTACATTCCTTTAGCGGGCTCATCCCCGCCTTCGCGGGGAGCACTAAGCGTATGCGGCAGACATACAGCTACCCTCAGGGCTCATCCCCGCCTTCGCGGGGAGCACGCTCCCAGCCTGCGCGCACTGCTTCTGCTCGTGGGCTCATCCCCGCCTTCGCGGGGAGCACGAACGCCGCCCCCGCTGCCAACACAGGACCGTGGGCTCATCCCCGCCTTCGCGGGGAGCACGAAACCGGCGGAGAAGCGTACATTCCTTTAGCGGGCTCATCCCCGCCTTCGCGGGGAGCACTAAGCGTATGCGGCAGACATACAGCTACCCTCAGGGCTCATCCCCGCCTTCGCGGGGAGCACGCTCCCAGCCTGCGCGCACTGCTTCTGCTCGTGGGCTCATCCCCGCCTTCGCGGGGAGCACGAACGCCGCCCCCGCTGCCAACACAGGACCGGGGGCTCATCCCCGCCTTCGCGGGGAGCACCCCTAACCCATCGGTTAACCCTTACCCGAAGGGGGCTCATCCCCGCCTTCGCGGGGAGCACTACCACTATTTGCAAGACACGGGGTACACGAACGGCTCATCCCCGCCTTCGCGGGGAGCACAGTCTATCGTTACCGCACCCGAGGCGTTCATTCGGCTCATCCCCGCCTTCGCGGGGAGCACCTAGCCCCGTCTCGCCACAACATCAGGTCACGGGGCTCATCCCCGCCTTCGCGGGGAGCACCTCGCTGAGGTGGCTGACCGGTTTGGTTACCGGGGCTCATCCCCGCCTTCGCGGGGAGCACGTCATCTGCGCTGCTTGATCCACAAACCCGTTGGGCTCATCCCCGCCTTCGCGGGGAGCACAATAAGTGAGAGGGAAGGAGGGCGTGCCGTGAGGGCTCATCCCCGCCTTCGCGGGGAGCACGTCTCAGGCCGCGACTGGATCGACTTCATCTCAGGCTCATCCCCGCCTTCGCGGGGAGCACCTCAATTCCCGGCCACTACCTCCCGAGGGTGAGGGCTCATCCCCGCCTTCGCGGGGAGCACGCTTCTTTCCACATGTCGGTGTCTCCGAAGGGGGGGCTCATCCCCGCCTTCGCGGGGAGCACACACTCAGGTTGAATTCGCAAATATTGAACCAGGGCTCATCCCCGCCTTCGCGGGGAGCACGCGGAATGCGTCGGCGGCCGCCCCCGTGGCTGGGGCTCATCCCCGCCTTCGCGGGGAGCACCGGTCGATTCCGCGACGGGCGGCCGGGTCTAGCGGCTCATCCCCGCCTTCGCGGGGAGCACTTTGAAGGTTTTCTTTGAATTGTTTCAGCATGGGGCTCATCCCCGCCTTCGCGGGGAGCACGCGTTCTTGTTGTTCGATCCGGGTGTTTCGTTGGGCTCATCCCCGCCTTCGCGGGGAGCACGACCAGATAGAAAGTGTCGTCGTCGAAAGGCAGGGCTCATCCCCGCCTTCGCGGGGAGCACATCCGAGAGTTAGCGTGTTCATAGGATCACGTCGGCTCATCCCCGCCTTCGCGGGGAGCACTCGTCCACGACGGGAATTTGCCTTCAGGCGAGGGGCTCATCCCCGCCTTCGCGGGGAGCACTGGCACACAAGCAACAAGTGTTAGGCGCGAAGTGGCTCATCCCCGCCTTCGCGGGGAGCACTTATCCGGAAAGAGTTCAACAGCGATTACACGCGGCTCATCCCCGCCTTCGCGGGGAGCACCTGTCGAACAGATCAAGGCTTATTTGGCTGAGGGGCTCATCCCCGCCTTCGCGGGGAGCACTCTTGCTCGATCGAACCCGACTCACGCAACGCGGGCTCATCCCCGCCTTCGCGGGGAGCACAAATTCATCACGTTCGGTTGCGAGTTTGGCAAGGGCTCATCCCCGCCTTCGCGGGGAGCACTTCACGGCAGTTGGTGCACCGGGTTTCGACCGGGGCTCATCCCCGCCTTCGCGGGGAGCACTAGGCAGCGCTGGTTACTCATTCCCTGGTCTCCGGCTCATCCCCGCCTTCGCGGGGAGCACTCGAAGTGGCGGGGCGTGCTGGCGATGGTGAAGGGCTCATCCCCGCCTTCGCGGGGAGCACACTTGGTGACCAGCGCTTTTGATTCACCTTGGGCCATTCTACAGTTAACTTGGTCCGGGATTACGAACAATTTTAATTTTCTGAGACGGACAGGGCGTCTCCTCTCCCAACGTCACTCATTCTAACGAGGCCGCGGTCTCTTTCATCGTTCTAGATTCAGTTTGAGCTGAACTTTCTTCGTTGATGCCGAGCAGTCGACCACCCAGTCCGCCGCGGGTATCGAGACTTCTGTCGGCCATCTGGTCTGACCATTAGAGTGAGACCATCAAAATCAGTAGGTTTCCAGTCATGCCGGTGGGTTCGGAAAGCCATCCCTTGCTCATTATCCGAGGAATAAACCATGATGGCTCGGCCGTCTTTACATAGTTGAACTGTACGTTGCCAAACGAGATCACGGATTCTTGCACTTGGGTTTCCAACGAATACTCCCGGAGCAATTTCCATAAGCCACTTCGTAAGATCTCCTCGCAAGCCTGCGGGAACGGCAGTCACAGTCAAAACAAGCATCTCTACCCTTCAAAATCCCAATTGGTTCCCGCAGGAATCGTGTCAAGCTCACTCCAAAGAAACAGATCAACATCTGCATACGCATCTTCGCTATCGATTTCCATCACTTCTTGCAAATCACGAACCATCCGCTGCATCAAACGTGAACTGACAACCTTGTCTCGGATTCGTTTGCGAACGTTCAGCTCGTCATCCAAGTCGGTGGCCGCTACAGCTTCAAAAGCTGCAGGAATGGAAATCTCGGCCTTGTAGAGGTCAGCCACATCATATACGAATGCCCGATCAGTTCCTGAGTGAATAATTCCTAGAGAAGGGATGAACCCAATACCGACGATCACCGCATGAGCGATGCCGTATAGGGCCGCAGATCCCTCGGTAAGTGCGCGATTAATTGGATCACCGGAGTCGAAATCGTTGGGATCGTAAGACCTGCGGGACCACAAAACGCCCGTACGCTGCGCCTCAACCGCGTAGATAGTTTTCATGCGAGCACCCTCACGCCCGCGTAACTGCGCCATGGTCATTCCCTCAACGTCCTCGTTCGGGAATCTCTTCGCATACAATCGTCGAGCACACCTCAGCCGCGATCGCTGATTTGCCCAAATTTTCGCATGCGCTTCCGCAAATTTCGCTGTTTTCGCAGCTGGTCGACCGTGCGCGTAATACCGCACACCCTTCTCCCCTACCCACACAACCGATGTCCCGGCATCACCAAGTAGGGCCATGGCAGCATAAGTCACCTTTGTTCCGGGACCCATGAGAACGACGGCGATCTGGGTCGCCGGAACGTGGGCGATACCTCGTGAATCCTGAATAGTCAGTGCATTGCCGTCTCTATTGATGACCGCCCGTTCTACATAGAGAAAGGAAAGGCGATTTTCCATCCTCGTCAAATGCAGGCGTTCAATCGGATTCGCACTCGGATTCTCCGACACGTTTACTCCTGACTTCGAGCGAGAGTCAAGAGGCCGCAACCGTAACCTTTTGCCCGTCCAATACCGGCGACCAAGACCTGCCGAAGTTTCTCAGCGTCAACGATCTTCAGAGTACCTGCATACCGAGCTGTCACTAGATGCACCCGACCGTTCTTACTTTCGATCGACCGGCGGAAGTTAAGCGTTTTACTTTCGGTCACTTGGAACGATGGTTCGTCCGGTGGCCCTAAGTACACACCCATTGTCTCTGACTTTCTTTGAAGCCATTTCAATTGTTCGAAAATGCTGAGATGTGCGACCACCTTTCCGCGTGTGTCTCTACCGCGGTTGATCGTCTTCGTCGGGTTCGCCAAGAGTTCAAAATGCCATTCTTGACCTTGTTTAATTCGCGATAGTAAACGGTCATAATCGGCAGTTTCTTGGGGTCTAGATTCCCAGCCCGCTTCTTCAACAATGTGCGCAGCGGTCGGTTTTTCAGGACCGACGATGTAGAGAGCATGCTCGTGCCCTTGCTGGTCGAGTCGCCACAAAATCCTCTGACTACTTTGATCAATGTCAGGTGGGAAGCTCGCTCTTACCGCAGCGTGGAGTGCGTGAGGGTTTGCCAAGTATTTGCGTCCCTGACGACGCGCTGGATTAATTAGCACTCGAGAAAAAGTTGTCATGAGCTCACCACCTCGTCAAAGAAAGGATCACGGTTGGTACTTTCTTCGTTCGTGATCGTTTTAGAACCTGCGTATACAACCGTTCGCCAGTTATATTTTCTGTGTTCTTGAGCGTATGAGACGGGTACGTCCTGACGTGCGACGCCGTTCTCGCCGGGTTTTCCATCCCTAAAGATAGGCAACTCCACGGTCTGTAACGACTCTTTCTTGTGGGCCTTTGTTGCGTGCCACATACCGTGGTTGCGCAATGCGTCAACGACCGGTTCTTCTACAATTCCTTGGTCTAGATTCGGTGGTGCCGGGCAGGATCGCCGTCCTAAAAATAGTGGATATGCCGGTTCGCGCAAAGCCTTTTGGATCTCCTCGAGCTGGGCGCGGGATTCGCTTCCGATAGCAGCTAGAAAAGCAGCATCGGAAAGAAAGTATCGGGTGACCAGTTTCGCTGGGGCCGTGGCATCTTTCTGCCATGGCTGAGCCGTTTGATAGTCCCGAAGAAGTGAACCCGGCTGATCGACCCGGACTGCAAAGTCCAGAGACGCAAGATCGTCAACTGGCTCCTGCCTTTGGCGCCCAAGTGCGGCAGCTAGCAACCCGATCACGCCCGATTTACTCGGAGTGGACCCGGTTGCTCGTGTGGTGTATCGAGATTCGTCGCCCCAGGACTGCAGTGGGCCCTTTAGCAATAACAATAAAGAGTACGACATCTGCTACTCCGCTTTAGCTTGGCCGAGAACGTCAGCAACCTTCTCATAGAGTTGCGCGGAGTTAACCTTTTCTGCAAGACCCTCGAATTCTCGGGCGAGATTTCCGGTCCCGAGCACGAAGGCTGCTTTGGGTTTCATTCCATAAGTCTCTTCGATTTCTCGAGCTTCTCGCGCAAGCGCATCTGCGGCGGCCTCTCGCCGACTTCCATTGCCCTGCTCCACAGGTTCCTCGAAGGCATTAACTAACGAGACTGGGCGAGTGTTCCGCACCGCAACGTACACCATTTCTGGAAGCGTATTATTAGCGAAAGTATTTTGTTTGCCAGTGGGCATCGATTCAATAAAGGCCTTAATGAACATATTCGTTGCATCAACGGCCAAGTCCTCATTACCTAGATTTGAAGCGAGAGCCTCAACGTTGACGGTGGCGTAGCGGTAAAGAGTTGAAGACATCATCTGGGTCGTACCAATCATTCCCGCGCCTGTTTCTTCCGCATCCTCAAGAACATCATCGACCGCTGTGTAGTAGTCAAACTCAGGTTGCGATTCATGAACTCCTAAAGCATGAGCCACTTGCACGGAAGCATCCACGTTGAACGAAGGTGCATCAGCAAGCATGCGACCAAACATCGCTATATCAATCGAATGTTCAGTATCAAGAATGTCTTGAGCGTCTGCCTTCGTGATCTTGCCACCATCAGCATCGATAATCGCCTTGGCCGCACGTTCGATTTGGTGGGGGCTGAGGAAGAGGAGCGCCGCCGTCGTCGGATAATTCTTTTGATCCTCTGCTTCTTCGTCATCCTTTGCGGGCTTCGCCTCGACTAGCTTAATGCCATTTTTGGCTCCGGGAGCTTTAAACAAGGCACGAACGCCATCGATCGCTTGGTCTTCACCAAACTCCGGTGCAAGCTCCAGAACTCTCTTAACTATTACCTCCGGAAGGTTCCGTGAGCGGAAGCCGACTGTATCGCTCCCCTTCTCGAGTTCAAAGTGCTTTCTAATGGCGCGTTTCCAAGACTGTGATGAGACGCGCTGACGCGGGACCCCTCCGAAAATAGCCGACTTCGGCGCCCCCGTGTCATCACGATTAATGAGGCTCGGTGGGACCGTATGAAGTGCGTGAATATCAACGATGAGTGTCATGGTTTCTCCTAAATATCTGTATCAGTTTTCTGGTTCTTCAGTGTCTTTGGATGCCGAGTAGGTACCACGCGCAAATTCGCGCCCCCAACGAAGCTGTATTCCGGCACGCTTTTTTGGATTCGCCAGTGAACGAAGATCGGATGCTAAGCGCCCATAGTCAAAGCCAAGATCGTTCGAACGCATGAGCGTAACGAGTGAACGAATGTGAACAAGCCGAGCACTCTCACTGTTTGCGAGTAGCATCGCATCAATGCGTGGCTTAATAGATTTCGAAGCACTAATTGAATTCAGCGTGCCGCACGCCTGCGCGAAACTGACGTTGGTGACGTGAACAGGCTCTGAGGCTGACTGCATATGCACTGCGAAGAGAGTGAGAGCTACGTAGGCGGCATACTCTGACGGGGAGGGCTCGTCACCTTTTCCTTCCAGTTTCTCGCTGAAGTCTTCCCCCATGACAAAGAGAACATTGCCTAAAGCCAGCGGATTGTTCGCAAGATCCAAGCTAGCGTATCGACGCATTTCCGCGAGCGCGGCGCGAGCAGAACGATGGCTCTGCGAGTTCGGATCGGAAAAATAACCTCGTTGGAGGCGCTTGCACGTTAAATCAACTGCAGTCCCCAAGTGATTTTTTGACTTGTCTTCGTAGGCGACAGCTTCATCGCGCACTCCACCACCGAAATCCAGTTGTGTTTGCGTCATGACATACGCTCCTTATTCTCACTTGTACCTTTGCTACTCGAATTGGTGGTTTTTGGAAGGTTCTTGTCCAAAGCCCATTGCAAAAATTGGTAGTAACTAGCTGCAGAAACCATGCGCCCTGAGGACTCCTCGCTCTGGTCCAGTACGCGTCCAACAAATGCGCGAGGCCCGGCACCGCGTAATTCGATCTGCGCTTGCGCATCTATAACCGCGCGTACCTGAACTTGCCATTCCTTTGCCAAGTTCTCGACTTCCTCATTCACAATGGTGGCCTCCTCGTGTGAGAGCTGAGATAAATCCCGGAGCCAAGAATTGAACCGAGGTTCAAGATCGGCGAGAACACGATCTGTGCGTGAACTATCAAATTCATAGTCGCCGCCTGCGGCTAAGCGAAGATTCCCGGCGAATTGCCCCAGGGAAACAGCTGCCTTCATCGTGGCACCGGCGGCTTCCCTTATCTTTTGTCGAAGGTATCCGGCCTGCTCCATCAAAACAATGACAGGCATGCTCACCTGAGATGAGTATGTGGTCGAAACGGAGGAAGCCTGCGGCCCGTACTCGACAGACACGAGCTCTAAATTCAAAATGTCGGGTATCCCGTCAATTTCACGGCGAAGCTCGGAGAGCGCGTTTAGATTTCTTGGTCGTTTCGGAGCCTTTTCTTTATCGCTAAAACCGCCGTCAGTTTCCGAGACGACGAGTGCATCCAGAGCCTTCCAAAGTGTGCGATCAACGTCGTATGGCCTGGGATAATAGACATCTCTGCCTTTTTTCGATTTGTTTGTCGAATATCGATACGGAGTCATCGGATCGCCAAAAACGTTGGCTCCAGCATCGGGAATCCGGTCACCGTTACAGACCACCACTCCGGTAACCCTGTCGCCTTCCACATGCAATCGCACACGGCGTGCCTGCCAGGTAGCTAAGTCAGCAGCGCCCTGCGGATACGGATTTTCACCAACAGTTAAACGAGCATCAGGGCCGTCAGGGGTTCGCTCCCACACTGGATGATCATCGGGATTCGTGATGGCCGAAGAAGGCGAGTTAAGAATGAGGGTGTCCAATAGGTTCTCGCCTAGAACAAGGGTTCCACCCGTCATGCCGGACCACCCTGTCCCGATCGGATAGCCCTTACCCCCCTTAACCCGCGAGTCTCCCACTGCCCCAGATTTAATTCCCGAATAATCGAAGGCCTGCACATAAATGAGCCACCTCGCCGCTTCATCGAGACTAAGTGAATCTCGATCCTTGCCTGCTCGCATAGTAAAGTAATCATCCTGCGATTCCGGAACAATCGTGCTGACGTGTTTGATTTCGCCTGAAGCTACGTGAAGATCTGCTACTTGCATAAAAGGATGGGAAACATCAGTGAGTTTAAAACGATCTTCATAGTCAAACAAGTAGGTAAGCACTGCATCATCCCTACCCGTCTGCATTAAGCTTTCACGCAAATCTTCGAACCACTCGCCGTATTCGAACACCTCTCCCGGACCAACCCTTGTGTCTTTTTGATGAGCACGCCAGAAGATGGCCAGCAGAAGCCGAATAACCGCATAATTCTGCGCAGGAGAATCACCTTGGATTAGGGCAAGCTCATGGGATCCGTCAAAAACACCACGGATGCTGGTCGAGACGGGACCTCCGTTGCAATCAATAGCTTTAATCCACGGATCATCCAACAGGGAAAACATTGGATCTCCTTTCTTTACAGCACTTCTTTGCAATAAAAAGCATACCACAAGACTAATCTTCAAATGTTAATGAATTTAGGTTTCTATCGAAACGGTCCGATTTCACGTCCCGATTGCCATTATCACTCTTCAAGGTTGTATCGTAGGTGCCGATATATCCCTGAAATTTCAGGGATGAGCCTTCATTAACATTTGAAGAGTTCCCTTCCCCGCGCAGCGGGGTTACTATCTGACCGCTAGGCGTGTCTCTTATGACTCCGGCGTGTCGCATGGCACCCCCGAATCCGAATTGTCCCGAGCAGGGGCATCATTGACCTGAACGACAAGGCCGACTTCTTCGTCGTAGGAAACAAGAAAACGACCGAGCTCAGCTTTTCCAGACTCATCGAATCTCAGAGCTACTTGGCCACGAAGTATTCCTGACTCGCACCACTCACTAGGTGTCTGTGATTCCAGTGCACTAATAACCTCATCGAAATCACTCCCAGAGCGCGTCATTCGCGCCGGGAGTCGAACAGAACTAGCCCCAAGTTCAAGTGCCTGCTGGTAAGTAGGCAGAGCGCAGTCAAGTATTTCTCCGCTTTCGCCAAATGCTTTATAGCCGTGGTCGGTATCCCGAAGAGCGATGACTTCTACGCTAAACTCAGCATCACGCACTTGCGCAGAACCTCGTTGTTCATCACCCGGTCCAGGAGAATCATCGTGGACCAGATCGAAAAGCGCGTGGAGATTCGGCACGGTTGGTTCCGGAAAACGGAAGGTCTCTGCATTACGCGCAGACTTCGCCGTTGAATCCTCTCCAATACGGCACGCTTCGTCCCATCGTTCCTGCCACTCAACCGGAATCG
Source organism: Trueperella bonasi (assembly GCF_030811535.1). Taxonomy (GTDB): domain Bacteria; phylum Actinomycetota; class Actinomycetes; order Actinomycetales; family Actinomycetaceae; genus Trueperella; species Trueperella bonasi. Next base: position 509,287 of record NZ_JAUSQX010000001.1, read on the forward strand.
TCGGGTTATCCGAATACACGTCACGCACTAAGCTGGAGACATCTGAAGGTCTACGAATGACATCCGGCATATATGCCATCGTTGCCAACAAAAGTTTTTCGCCATAGATCGCCACTGCGCCTCCATCAAACTCAGGCACATCCCGGTCGCGCTCTATGCCGCGAATGAAGATTTGAGGTACGCGCAATCCTTTAGGACGATCATCTTCAGGCCGCGAGTGCCGATGCAGACGGCCCGCACGTTGAATAATGAGATCAATCGGTGCAATATCCGTAACTAAAACATCGGCATCAATATCTAAACTCTGTTCAGCCACTTGGGTAGCAACGATGACTTTTCGTAGAGGTCTCCCCTCACCTCGCTTTGTGGAAGGGCCGAGTTCAGCACGTAAAACATCCTCTTTCTCGCTCCGATGAGACGCAATAAACGCAGAGTGATGGAGCTCGACCTCGTCGGGAAAGCTGTCGCGAAGATCTCGGTACGCATCCTGCGCCCTCTTAACTGTATTGCATATGACAAGGGCAATTCCGCCTTCTTCGAGAAGACTCTCAAGGGTACTCGTTAAGGTTGAAATCTCATCATTGATGTGTTGAATAGAGATTTCGGCATCATCAGGACGCGGCGGGACGGCTATAGCTCTCATTCCCTCCCTATCAACCACACTAATCAACGGATAGGAGGGGACATCGAGACATTGAGCGACTTCATCCGGTTCTGCAATATGCATCGATCCGTAAGCCGATGCTAGCTTCTTCCTCTGTGCAGGAGGTAGAGTCGCTGACATGAGGATCACGCTGACCCCATAGCGAGAAAGCCATTGAAGAACTCGATAGAGATACTGAGACATATAGGCGTCGTAAGCGTGAACCTCATCGATAATGACGACTTTTCCTGCAAAGGCTACGTGCCGAAGCATCGAGAATCGCACCTTCAATGCCATCATGAGCACCTGATCGATAGTGCCAACAACGAAATTTGACAGCAATCCCTTTCGAGAGCCCGACAACCACTGATTCGCTACCAGATCGCCAATGTTCTCTTGACGATCTGACCCCTCAGAATTAGCGCGCGCTTCCTGCCAGTTCGCACCTTCATGCAGACTACGAAATTGCTTTGAGAGACGATTCTTCGAGTGCGCCAAGTACATGGAAGACACACTCCCACCCTGCGAACTACGGCGCGCCCAATCGATCACACGTTCAAGCAAGCCATTTGCTGTCGCCATCGTTGGTGCGCCCAAGAAAACACCTTGGGCGCCCGATTTCTGCCCAAGAACATGAGCAGCGGCAAGCCCAGCCTCAGTTTTTCCTTCACCGGTAGGAGCTTCAATGATCATCAGAAGTGGACCGGATGCCTCCCGCGCAATCTTCACAGCAGCTTTCTGAACCGGACGTGCTTCTAAAGTTTTCTTCCAATCGAACGTTCTACCAAAAAGTTCAGCTGTGTCATCTTCAGGCGCCACAGGTTCCCAAGGCTTTGGAAGGTCAATGGAGTCCATTGCGACGGCAAGTCGATCTGGTTGAGGTATGATGACATCGTATGGGAAGGCATCCTCATTAGACGCAATCCAATCCGCCATAATCAGTAACCCAGTCATAAGCTGAGCGGCATCCGCGTATAGCTTTTTTACATCGCAAATGATCGCTCGAACCCCAGTCAAATCAGCCATCGAGTCAATTAACTCCCACGCGACATCATCGAATTTCGATGTGCGCCCTTCAAGCCGGTCCTCAGTCAAGTCCGTCGTTCTCGGCTCGGTAGTGAAACCATGATGGGCATCCACTACGGACGCAAGGCGAGCACTCACTCTCTTTGAAACAGAGTTTTCTAGAAGCCACTTTTTCAACAACCACGCCGAGGCAGTACCATGCGGAAGCTTCAGATCTGTTCCCTCTCCTTCCGGCCATTCAAGGGAAAGTCCGGCTTCCTCAATCGGCCGCAGTAGATAGAACGAGTCAGGACGGTGTTCAACAAGGCGCTGAAAGGACACCGTTGCTTTACCCACGTCGTGAACACCCGAGAAAAACACATAAAGGCGATGCACGCTTTCCTCTTTTACACCCCAACGTTCCACCATCGTGCGCTTCAAGGAATCCGAAACCCAGTTCTGCCATAGCCAGTCCGCAACACAAGCGGTATCTATGAGATGTTGGGGGAGTCGCAGATACGCATCTTCGCTGCCGGATTTAGCCCACAGGGAATGGGCCTGAGGGCTCAGACTTTTCAGCCACGTCTCCGCTTGATCGGCAATATTCACGAGGGCCTCCTCAAGGTATGGTTTAACCGTCCGCTTCATGGTGTCATGAGCCTCCGACACTTTTTGTACCGGAAAGGAAATCCTCCACTTTTGATCGCATATGTTCGCAAGAACCCAATGACGAAAGAAACACATTGGAGACGCCGATGAGCAGTAATGATATTGAAGTAAAACGATTCGCCAAACTACTCAGGAAACTGCCTGAACACTTACCGATTTCTGAGGCGATGGAGCAGGCTGACCCACAGAAGACTAGGCGCTGGTGGTCCTCGCAACGTGAACACATGGCCACCTGGTTCGCTTCGCAAGCTACTACTGGCAAGGGAGCTTTTACCCGAAAAACACCGAACCGCTCAGCAAAGAAAACCTACAACCGGTTGCAAAGTCCTGAAGGAATAGTCTGGATTGCAGAAGCTCTGGGAGCTGAACCAACTCTCCTCAAGCAGGTGGTTGACGAAGCACTAAAAGTTCCGAGGCGCAGGCGCAGCGGCTTCATCCGAAAACATCTGCCGTGGGACCTTATTGCTCACTTAGCAAAACACCATCTGGAATAAAGCAATAACTTACCGCGGTCACAGCTTTAATCAAACAACTCTCACACAATGCCGTGAGGCGCGAACCCGGATTACCCCTTAGGGACGCCCCGAAAGCATGTAGAAACCGGCTATCCTTCCTGTTTCGGTAGGAAGTCCTCCCCTGGAGGACTTGTCGCCGTTTCGACCTTGAGACTACCGACGATTGTCTGCAGAATCAACGAAAAAGTGAGTACAGGCTCAATTGCGGCCGTTTGTTTCAGTTGCATGACCACTTGCAAGTCACAGCTACCATGCATAACCTAGTAGTGCGCATAACCAATCAGCCACCATACAGCCCACTGAAAGGCGTTTCCATGCGAGAGACCTCGTCACAGATGCGCAAAGGCACTGTGGAATTAGCGATCCTCACCCTGCTCGCACGCCGGGATTACTACGGCGGTGAGCTCGTGAATGCGCTCGCTGAATATCACGGCTTAGATTCAAGCTCTGGGACGGTGTACCCCATCCTCAAACGGCTTGCGAAGGCCCGCCACCTCAGCACGCGCTGGGAGGAATCGCCGGCAGGCCCGCCTCGTAAGTACTACACATTAACCGATAGCGGACGGAAACATTTGCATTCCTTGACTGCAAATTGGCACGCCCTACAAGCCGCACTTAACGCAATTCTTTCCAAGGACTAATCACGAGACCAACATTCAACACAGCTGGCCTATCTGGCAATCCCGAAGCCCGAGAACGCTGGTGGGATCCGGCCGATCCCCGCGTCTTTGTTCCACGCGCCATCGGCATCGGATGGGACATCAACTTCGGCGCGATTGCCGTCAAGCTCGGCTGGATCCGCGAAGACGATTTTGACGATGACGTCGTTGCCGCCATCCCCCGCTCGTACCTGCAAGGTGCTCGCGCGGGGCTCATGCTCAGCAACGCCGGAGCGATCGGCGTAACACTGCTTAAGGCTGAAAAGTCGCGAGCTAAAACTATTGCAAATGCTGTTGGCACCGCCGCCATCACAGGATTCGCGACAACTCGAACGAATGCCGCAGACCGCCTCGCCACCGGAGCAATCGCAACCGGCATCAATACGGGGATCGCACTAAAAGGCCTAGAAAAGTCAGCTAACGCTGAAGGCTTACAGACGGGGGCGAAGATCGGTCAATTATTTGCTGTCTTTGGTCTACCTCTAGCGATCGTCACCGTCGGGCTACGCAAAGGTCTCGAACGCGTTGTCGAGCACACGAGGGCGGGCGCGGACCATGACTGACCTCCCACTCGACGTACAAATTACCCTGCTAGCGCATCATCGCGGCGCAAGTCGGGCTACAGATCTATGGGATTATCGTCTAGCTGCGTCTTTACCGTGGGCGAGCAGAAAGATTACGTGACCCTCGCCGTAATCGTCCTTGGACAACTGCTCGGCGCCATTCTCGGGGTGTCCGTGCTACTCCCCCAGCGCCGCGTAGAGCTTCAGACTCCACAGAAACATACGGAAATCGTCAATTCTCATACGGTCGACGAGCTACTTCACCAATGGCCGGATAGCGATGAGCACTCTGCTGTCACATTTTCCAACGTGACGAAAGAATTCGGTGACACGCGCGCATTGGACTCGGTGAGCATTAGAGTTCCAGGCCAGGGAGCGATAGGCCTTCTCGGCCCAAACGGGGCCGGAAAAACAACGCTCATTAAGATTCTCCTCGGCCTTACACGCCCAGACTTAGGCTCAGCCCAAATCGCCGGTGGCTTCCCACACTCTGACGCGCGTCGCCGGATCGGCTACTGCCCCGACGTTCCCTCCTTCGATTCATGGATGACAGGCCACGACGTCCTCAACATGGAGGCCCGCCTTCTCGGCCTCGATGAAAGTGATACGCGCCGTCGCGCAAGTGTGCTCCTTGCAATAATCGGATTGTCGAATGCGCAGGGCAAGGTTGGGGGATGGTCACGCGGAATGCGCCAGCGCCTCTCACTGGCACGCGCACTCGTCGGGTTTCCCACCCTCCTCGTTCTCGATGAACCCACGAGCGCACTTGACCCAGCCGGTCGTGCCGACGTCCTCGATCTGCTCAGCGCACTGGCGTCCAAGATCGCGATCATCTTCTCAACCCACCGAATTGAAGACGTCGAGCGGGTGTGCGATCGCGTCATTATGCTTGGCCAAGGCCGAGTAATTGCGTCACCCACCAAAGGACAATTCGTGGATGTAGCAACCACCAGCCCCGACATCGTCATTCACACTCCCAACAAGGAGCAACGCGACACGCTGGAACTGTTCTGCTCAGAACACGCGCTCAACTTCCTCGAACAGCATTCGCCGAAGTCGCTCGAAAACCTCTTTCTTGAACTCACGGGGGCACGATGATTACACGCTACGCATTCTCCCGGCTCCACGCTCTCCATCATTCACGCGGACTTGCCACAATAGTGGTCGCCATCTTCGCACTTGCAGGTTTTTCCATCATCATGGGCCGCTGGGGTGGGCAATTCCTTAGCTCCGCCACCGGCATGGATCTAGCCGCCATTATGGGACCACCGAGCACCCTCGTCATTTGGAATCAGTGGATGAGTAGCCTCAACCAGATCGTCCTTCTGGTGATTGCCATCTGGGCGGGCCATACCGCATACGCGCTGCGGCGCGATGGCACAGCAAAATGCCTACTCACAAAACCCATGTCACGCGAGGCCATACTGCACACGTCGTGGCTGGTTCCTCTCCTGCTCACAGTGGCAATTGCCGGCATTGGATCGATAGGAGTCACAGGCATCGGTCACGCACTTTACTCGGATGTATCCTGGTCACTAGCCGCAAGCTTTGGCCTATGGGTATTGAACGTCACGCTTTGGTCCAGTATCGGCGCACTCGCCGGCACTCTGACTTCATCCATAATTTCGGCCATTGTTGTACCAGTAGCAGCTCTTTTAATCGTCGGCATTTTCAGCTCGATCCTCATGATTGCAAACCACACTTTCGCGGGACTGTTTCCATTGTCGACAACCGCGGTAAGTAGCGGTATCACCGGTGATGCATGCTGGCCGATCATCTCAGCTGGCATCACGATAGTACTCGCTATTTCGGTAGCAACCTGGCTATTTGCACGCGAAGATCTCTGAAGCCGAACATTTAAGAGATGATCTCGGCGCGATCTTCGCATATAGCAAGATCGGCCCAGAATCGTCCCTCAAATGTCAGCGATAGCCAGAACAGCCAACTAGTCGAGCGGCACCGGCACAATGCCGTACGGCGCTAGCCCCTCGGCCCCTCCATCGCGAGCCGTCAAAACCCAAATCCCCCGCGAGTGTTTAGCCACCATATGCTCCCAGTGGGCAGTATCCGAACCGTCAACTGTCACAACGGTCCACTCATCATCAAGCACCTTGGTAGCCTGATTCCCCGCGGCAAGCATCGGCTCAATGCACACAACCATGCCATTCTTTAGCCTCGGGCTTCTACCCCGTGCACGGTAATTCAACACGTCCGGTTCTTGATGCATCGACGTGCCGATCCCGTGCCCCACGTAGTCACGCAAAATATCGGGCTGCTCACCCTTCGGCAAAGCCGTCACAAAATCGTCGATCGCAGCGCCGATATCGCCAACGCGCTTACCACGAGCCATAGCCGCGATACCAACCCACATCGCATCGTGGGTTATCTGCGAAAGTCGCTCGCGCCGAGCACTCACGGCCGGATCTCCACCGGGCAACACAATTGAAAACGCAGCATCGCCATGCCAGCCATCCACAACGGCCCCGCAATCCAAGGAAACCAAATCCCCCGGCTGCAAAACCCGCTCCCCTGGGATTCCATGCACTACAACCTCGTTCACGGATGCACAAATCTGCCCAGGATAGCCGTAATAGCCAAAGAAATTCGAGGTCGCTTCAGCCGCCTCCAACACCTCAAGAGCAACAGCATCGAGGTCAGCCGTGGTCATCCCTACATCAATCCGCTCGCGCAGAGCATCATGAATATCGGCAACCACCAACCCGGCTCTGCGCATCAGCCGAATCTGGTCGGGTGACTTGTATTCGATCACTCAGCGCTCTCGCCATTCTCGCGTAGGAACGCCCGCGTATTATCAACCAGCCGGTTACGAACCTCGTCAATAGTGCCAAGGCCGTCAATACCAACCAGCAGGTCACGGTCACGATACACCTTGAGCAGCGGTTCAGTCTTTTCGTGGTAGACGGCGATCCGGTGGCGAATCACGTCTTCGGTGTCATCCTTCCGGCCTTCCTTCTGAGCGCGGCTGAGCAAGCGCCCAACGATCTCCTCGTCCGGGATCTTTAACTCGATCACAGCATCCAGCGGCGCGTTATGTGCCTCAAGCATGCTATCGAGTGCATCAACCTGACTGAGCGTACGCGGATAGCCGTCCAGCAAAAACCCGTGCCTCGGATCGATCTCTTCCAAGTGGTTCTTGATCATCGCGTCCGTAACCTCATCTGGAACGAGGTTCCCGTTGTCGATATAAGAGGCGATCATTTCACCTATTTCAGATCCGGACCGAATCGCCTCCCGGAAAAGCTCCCCTGAGGAAATCCAAGTGATTCCAAGATCTTCAGAAACGTTTTTTGCCTGAGTGCCCTTACCGGCACCGGGTGGACCGACAATGACGAGCCGGTAGTTCATCGCAAAAATCCTTCATAATGACGTTGCTGCAACTGGGCATCGATATCCTTAACGGTCTGCAAACCAACACCCACAAGGATGATGATCGAGGTTCCACCGAAGGCCATCGACTGAATACCCATCGCGTTAAACACGAGCTGCGGGATGAGCGCAATCGTTGCCAAGTACAGTGCACCAACCCAGTTGATGCGATTAATGACGTAGCGCAGGTAGTCGGCAGTCGGCTGGCCGGCACGAATGCCCGGCACGAAACCGCCGTAGCGCTTCATGTTATCCGCGATCTCTTCCGGATTGAACGTGATCGAAGTGTAGAAGAACGCGAAGAAAATAATGAGCACGAAGTAGATCAGCAAGTACCAACCGGAGCTCGGCGCGAAATTATCCCGCAACCAGACCACCCAGCCCGCGTTCGGATCACCAAACTGGGCAATCATTTGGGGAAGCGCCAAAATCGAAGATGCAAAGATCACTGGGATCACGTTCGCCATGTTGATCTTGATCGGAATGTAGGTCGAGGTTCCGCCGTAAGTACGGCGCCCGACTACACGCTTGGCGTACTGCACAGGAATGCGGCGTTGAGACTGTTCAACGAAAACGACGACGAGCGTGATTGCCAAGAACATTGCAAGCACGATCAGCAGGCGGCTCACACCGCCGTCGGACTGATAAACGTTTCCAAGCATCGCGGGGAACGACGCAGCGATACCGGTGAAAATTAGAAGCGACATGCCGTTTCCAACACCGCGCTCAGTGATCTGCTCGCCAAGCCACATCACCAACGCCGTACCTGCCGTGACGGTGAGGATCGTGATCAGGTACTTCCACGGAGTAGCATTGGGGATCGGATCAAGATTACAGAGCGGGAACAGGGTCGAATTCGCGATTGTAACGACGACGGAGGCCTGGAGGATAGCCAAGAAGATCGTCAGATAACGCGTGTACTCAGTGAGTTTGGCTTGACCGCTTTGGCCTTCCTTATGCAGTTCCTCAAATCGGGGAATGACCACGCGCATGAGTTGAACGATAATCGACGACGTAATGTACGGCATGATTCCGAGCGAGAACACCGATAGCTGCAAGAGCGCTCCGCCCGAGAACATGTTCATCATCGTGAGCAGATCGTCCCCGCCTTGAACATCCAAACACTGTTTAACGTTCGCATACGATACGAACGGAGCAGGCAGGAAGGTGCCCAACCGGTAGATCGCCATGATGAACATGGTGAACAAAAGCTTGCGCCGCAGATCCGGAGTGCGGAATGCTGATGCCAGTGCTCTGAACAAGACAGTCCTCCAAGTGTCGGCCAAATGGCCTCGTGTTCGGAATTCCGAACATGTGTGTCGCCTATCCGGCACAGTGTCGCCTACGCGCCACCGTCTCACTATACCTGCAACTGGGAAATTCCCTAACAGTCACCAAATGCCGGATTGGCCACAGAATCCAGGTTAGCTAAATAGAACTAAATGTAAGGGGCCGGCTTCCAATAACGTGTGGAAGCCGGCCCAGCAAACATCTAGGCTTCGCGCTTTTCGAGCGAGCCGCCCGCGGCCTCGATCTTTTCCTTGGCCGAAGCGGACCATGCGTCCACGGTCACATTGACCTTCACGCTGATCTCGCCCGAACCAAGTACCTTCACGAGGCGGTTCTTGCGAACGGCGCCCTTCTCGACGAGGCTTTCCACGGTGACGTCGCCACCATCGGGGTAGAGCTCGTTCAAGGCATCGAGGTTAACAACCTGGTAGTACACCTTCGCCGGGTTCTTAAAGCCGCGAAGTTTGGGCAGACGCATGTGCAGTGGCATCTGGCCGCCTTCGAAACCTGGACGAACCGTGTTGCGAGCGTAGGTGCCCTTCGTGCCGCGGCCAGCGGTCTTACCGCGCTTGCCGCCCTCGCCACGCCCCACGCGAATCTTCGGCTTGTTCGAGCCGGGTGCTGGGCGCAGGTCGTGGAGCTTCAAAGGCTCTGATTTCTCAGTCGAATCAGCCATTAGTCGACCTCCTCCACTTCCACCATGTGACGAACCGTGTGGATCATACCGCGAACAGCGGGATTGTCCGGGCGCGTCACGGTCTGATGAATCTTCTTCAACCCGAGCGAACGCATCGTTTCGCGCTGGTTCTTCTTAGCGCCGATCAGGCTCTTCTTTTGCGTAATTTTCAGCATCATGCACCAACTCCTGCGGCGGCCGCTTCATTCTCTTCGCGCTGGGCTTCGAGTTCGGCATCTTCGCGTTCCTTGGCTTCGTGCTCTGCACGCGCCCGGAGCATCGCATGTGGCGCAACCTCGTCAACCGGAAGTCCGCGGCGTGCTGCCACAGCCTCAGGCTGCTCGAGTTCCTTCAATCCCGCAATCGTCGCACGAACGATGTTGATCGCATTGGCCGAACCGAGCGACTTCGTCAAAATGTCATGGATGCCTGCGGCTTCCATGACAGCTCGAACCGGGCCGCCCGCGATTACGCCGGTACCTGGTGAAGCGGGGCGCAGGAGTACGACGCCAGCGGCATCCTCTCCCTGCACCATGTGCGGAATTGTTGTGCCGATACGCGGAACCTTGAAGAAGTTCCTCTTGGCTTTCTCGGTACCCTTCGCAATTGCTGCGGGCACTTCCTTAGCCTTGCCGTAACCAACACCAACCGTACCGTTACCGTCACCAACCACAACAAGTGCGGTAAACGACATGTTGCGGCCACCCTTGACGGTCTTGGCAACACGGTTGATGGTCACAACACGTTCAATATATGCGTTCCTGTCATCGCGACGATCGGAACGACGCTCGTTACGACGCCCTTCGCGGCGATCTCGGCGCTCTTCGCGCTGATCGCCACCCTGGCGTCCACGCTGCTGTGCAGCCATGTCTATATCCTCTCGTTCCAGATCACAGGGCCAGGCCGGCTTCGCGGGCGCCATCGGCAACCGCGGCCACACGGCCGTGATACTTGTTTCCCGCACGATCAAAAACGACGGCGGAAATGCCGGCGTCGACCGCGCGCTTACCTACGCGTTCGCCAACTTCGCGAGCTACGGCAACCTTGTTCTCAAGATCGGACGGGAAGTCCGCTTCGAGACTCGATGCGTATGCGAGAGTAACACCCGCCGAATCATCAATGACCTGAGCGATCATGTTGCGATTCGAACGAGCAACCGCCAAGCGTGGACGATCAGCTGTGCCGACAACGCGCTTGCGCAGGCGGTGGTGGCGGCGCTTACGCGCTGCGTACTTTGACCTGTTAGCCATTACTTACCAGCCTTTCCAGCCTTGCGGCGCACGTGCTCACCCGCGTAACGAATGCCCTTGCCCTTGTACGGTTCAGGCTTGCGTAGCTTACGGATTCTGGCGGCAAGTTCGCCTACCAGCTGCTTGTCGATACCCGCCACCGAAAATTTGGTGGGGCTGTCAACGGTGAAGGTGATACCTTCCGGAGCTTTAACCGTGATTGTGTGCGAAAAGCCGAGGGAGAACTCAAGGTCTGTTCCCTTGGCAAGTACGCGGTAACCGGTGCCGTTGATCTCGAGATCTTTCTTGAATCCTTCGGTTACACCCACGACGTTGTTGTAGATCAAGGTGCGGGTCAAACCGTGCAAGGAACGCGATTCGCGTTCTTCGTTGGGGCGCTTGACGAGGATTTCCTCGCCTTCCACCTCAACAATAATCGGCTCGGGAATAGCCTGTGAAAGCTCTCCCTTGGGGCCTTTCACGGTGACGTTGCCGCCGTCGATCTTAACCTCAACACCGGAGGGGATGGCGATCGGGAGCTTACCAATACGTGACATTATGCTCCTTCCGATTACCAGATGTAGGCGAGGACTTCCCCACCTACACCCTTGTCCTTGGCCTCACGGTCAGTCAGCAGGCCGGAGGACGTTGACAAAATTGCCACGCCCAGGCCGCCGAGGACCCGAGGAAGATTCGTAGACTTTGCGTAAACGCGCAGTCCCGGCTTAGAGATACGGCGCAAGCCCGCGAGCGAGCGCTCACGATTCGGGCCGTACTTCAGCGTCAACGTGAGCGTCTTGCCCACCGTTGCGTCGTCGACCTTGTATCCGTCGATGTATCCCTCACGCTTGAGGATGTCGGCGATGGATGCCTTCATCTTCGAGTACGGCATATCAACCGACTCGTGAAACGCCGAGTTGGCGTTGCGCAGACGCGTGAGCATGTCTGCAATTGGGTCTGTCATAGACATCGGGCCTCAGCCCTTCCTCGTCGTGGTTTCCTCTTCGGACCTTCGACGTAGTTTCTTACCAGCTTGCCTTCTTAACACCTGGGAGTTCGCCAGCTAGGGCCATCTCGCGCAGGCAAATTCGGCACAGGCCGAACTTACGGTAGACGGAATGCGGGCGTCCGCAACGCTGGCAACGCGTGTAAGCGCGCACAGCGTACTTCGGCTTGCGAGCCGCCTTATTCTTCAGAGCAGTCTTTGCCATTGTCAGTTCTCCTTGAACGGGAAGCCGAGCTGACGCAGCAGAGCGCGCCCCTCGTCGTCGGACGTCGCGGTGGTGACAACGGTGATATCCATGCCACGGACGCGATCAATCTTGTCCATGTCAATCTCGTGGAATACGGTCTGTTCGGTCAGACCGAACGTGTAGTTACCATTGCCATCGAACTGCTTGGGCGAAAGTCCACGGAAATCGCGGATTCTCGGCAGTGCGGTAGACAGCAGTCGGTCAAGGAATTCCCACATGCGGTCACCGCGTAGGGTGACGTGGCAACCAATCGGCTGCCCCTCGCGCAATTTGAACTGCGCAATGGACTTGCGGGCCTTAGTGACCTGCGGCTTCTGCCCGGTGATCGCGGTGATATCGGCAATCGCACCGTCAAGGATTTTGGAGTCGCGAGCCGCTTCTCCAACACCCATGTTCACCACAATCTTTTCTAGACCGCCAACGGTGTAAATGTTGGGGTGGTTGAATTCCTTTTGCAGTGCCGGCAGGATTTCTTCGCGGTACTTAGTCTTCAAACGAGGCTGGCTCACAGCTCGATCTCCTTCCCGCCACGGCGACCAATGCGTTCACGCATGATCTTCTTACGGCCATCACGTTCCACCTCGACCTCGCGAAATCCCACGCGGACGGGCTTCTTGTCAGGGCCAACGAGCATCACATTCGACACGTGAATCGGCGCCTCAATGGTTTCGATGCCGCCGGTTGCGGCGCCACGATCGGTTCGCCCAACACGGGTGTGCTTCTTGACGCGCTGAACACCTTCAACGATCACGCGATCGTTACGGGTATCAACTTCGAGAACGCGCCCCTGAAGGCCCTTATCGCGGCCAGCGATAACCTGCACAAGGTCACCCTTCTTGATCTTCGCCATTAGATCACCTCCGGTGCCAGCGACACGATACGCATGAACTGCTTGTCGCGCAGTTCGCGAGCCACCGGGCCGAAGATACGAGTGCCACGTGGCTCATTTTCGTTCTTCAGGATGACTGCTGCGTTCTCGTCAAACTTAATGTACGAGCCATCTTTGCGGCGCGTACTCTTCTTCGCACGGACGATAACGGCCTTGACGACCTCGCCCTTCTTAACATTTCCGCCAGGGCTTGCGTCCTTGACGGAGGCGACGATCACGTCGCCAATTCCGGCGTAGCGCCGGCCTGAGCCACCGAGCACGGAAATGCAAAGAATTTCTTTCGCACCCGTGTTGTCGGCGACCTTAAGCCGCGACTCCTGCTGGATCATTTACTATCTCCTGTCGTCGTGCCGGTTCTCATTCCTGAGCCTTGCCGAACGGATGGGTTTTCTTCCTTGGGGGTATCCCCAAGAATCACTTGGCCTTCTCAATAACCTCGACCACGCGGAAGTGCACGGTCTTGGATAGCGGTCGGGTTTCCATGATGCGAACGAGATCGCCTTCGCGAACCTCGTTGGTGGCGTCGTGTGCCTTGATCCGCTTCGAGCGGGTCATAACCTTGCCGTAAAGACCGTGCTTGCGGCGGTCTTCGACAAGGACCACGACGGTCTTGTCCATTTTGTCACTGACGACATAGCCGGTACGCACCTTGCGGTAGTTACGCTGCGTCGTCGTTTGTTGCTCGCTCATCTGTGACCTCACTACTTCTTCTTAGCCGTCTTAGCCGTTGGGGCGGTGCGGATTCCGAGCTCACGCTCGCGTGCGATCGTGTAGATACGCGCAATGTTACGGCGCACTTCTTTTAGACGACCAGAATCTTCTAGGCGGTGGGTAACAGCTGAGAATCGGAGGTTGAAAAGTTCTTCCTTCGATTCCTTCAGGCGCTCGGCGAGCTCTGAATTACTGAGCTGATCGAGCTCTTCGGTAGTCATGCCCTTTGCCATTATTCACCATCCTCACGGGAAATAAAACGAGTCTTCATCGGGAGCTTGTGCTGAGCACGGGAAAGTGCTTCGCGAGCAAGCTGTTCGTCAACACCGGCGAGTTCGAAAACAACGCGGCCAGGCTTCACGTTGGCAACCCACCACTCGACGGATCCCTTACCCGAACCCATGCGGGTTTCGGCTGGTTTCTTCGTCAGTGGACGATCCGGGAAAATATTGATCCAGACCTTGCCACCACGCTTAACGTGACGGGTCATCGCGATACGAGCCGCCTCAATCTGACGATTGGTCACGTATGCCGGCTCAAGCGCCTGGATACCGTACTCACCGAATGCCAGGTTGTTTCCGCCCTTGGACATGCCCTTTCGAGTGGGGCGATGCTGCTTGCGATGCTTTGTTCGGCGGGGAATGAGCATGTAACTCAGGCCTCCTCTTGGGTTGCGGGCGCTTCGTTAGCCGGCGCAGCCTCTGGCTGCTTTGGCTCTTGCGCGCTTTCGGGCTGCGGGGTTTCAGGAGCAGCCTGCTGGGCTGCGGGCGCCTCGGTAGTTTGCGCTGCAGCGTTGGCTTCAGTTCGTTGCGGTTGGTTTTGACGACGACGATCGCCACCGCGTCCGCCACGCCCACGGCGTTCGCCGCCGCGTCCGCCACGCCCACCACGGCCACGCGAGGATTCTTCCTGCTGGCGGTAGTACTCGGCGTCGGTCAGATCACCGCGGTATACCCATACCTTCACACCGATGCGACCAAACGTGGTGCGGGCTTCGTAGAAGCCATAGTCGATGTTGGCGCGCAGGGTGTGCAGTGGCACGCGGCCTTCGCGGTAGAACTCCGAACGTGACATTTCAGCGCCGCCAAGGCGGCCGGATACCTGAACGCGGATACCCTTGGCACCAGCGCGCTCTGCCGACTGAATACCTTTGCGCATGGCGCGGCGGAACGACACGCGAGCAGCGAGCTGCTCAGCTATGCCTTGCGCGATCAGCTGCGCGTCAGTTTCCGGGTTCTTCACTTCGAACACGTTGAGAGCGACCGTCTTGCCAATAAGCTTGGACAGTCCCTGCTCAAGACGCTCTTTTTCAACGCCGCGGCGGCCGATCACGATGCCCGGACGCGCGGTGTGTACCTGGACCTGAACTCGGCCCGAGGACCGTTCGATATTGACTCGCGAAACGCCTGCGCGTTCAAGCTCCTTTTCGAGCTTTTCGCGGATCTTGATGTCCTCACCGATGTAATCGGCGTAGGTCTTACCTGCTTCGTTGGAATCCGTGAACCACTTCGACCGGTGATCGGTGGTGATTCCAAGACGGAAACCAATCGGGTTAACTTTCTGTCCCATTCTTAGGCTCCCTTCTCGTTCCCAACAATGACGGTGATGTGGCTCGTGCGCTTCAAGATGCGGTTTGCCCGCCCCTGTGCGCGTGGACGAATACGTTTCATCGTCGGGCCCTCATCAACGTACGTTTCAACAATCTTCAGCTCGCTGTCGTCGAATCGTTCGCCGGCCTGCTCGCTTTCGTAGCGGGCGTTGGCAATCGCGCTTTGGACGATCTTGCGAACGTCCCGAGCAACCGCCTGCGGCGCGAACTCAAGCAAGTCCAGGGCGTCGGATGCATTCATTCCGCGAATCTCATTGATGACGCGGCGTGCCTTCATGGGCGTGACGCGGACGTAGCGCGCCTGTGCCTTGGCTTCCATTTTCCTGCCTCTCCTGCCTTACCTGCGACGGCCCTTGCGATCGTCCTTATCGTGCCCTTTGAAGGTACGAGTCGGAGCGAATTCGCCGAGCTTGTGGCCAACCATGGCTTCGGTGATGAACACCGGCACATGCTTGCGCCCGTCGTGGACTGCGAATGTGTGACCGAGGAAGTCCGGGGTGATAACCGACCGGCGCGACCAGGTCTTGATGACGTTCTTCGATCCCTTTTCGTTTTGTTCATCAACCTTCTTTTGAAGGTGATCGTCAACGAATGGACCCTTCTTCAAACTACGTGGCATAGCGAACTACTCCTATCAGTGCTTCTTGCCAGTCTTGCGACGGCGCACAATGAGCTTGTCGCTGGGCTTGTTGGGACGACGAGTGCGCTGTTCCTTCTTGCCCCACGGCGATACCGGGTGACGTCCACCGGACGTCTTGCCCTCGCCACCACCGTGCGGATGGTCGAACGGGTTCATGACAACACCGCGCACTGACGGGCGAACGCCCTTCCAGCGCATGCGGCCTGCCTTGCCCCAATTGATGTTGGCCTGTTCAGCATTGCCGACCTCGCCAACGGTTGCGCGGCAGCGCGCATCAACATTGCGGATTTCACCAGAAGGCATCTTCAGCTGCGCGAGCTTTCCTTCCTTTGCAACCAGCTGCACGGATGAGCCGGCCGAGCGAGCAATCTTTGCTCCTCCGCCCGGGCGCATCTCAACAGCGTGGATCACGGTACCAACCGGGATGTTACGCAGTGGAAGGTTGTTGCCAGGCTTGATATCTGCCGACGGGCCGTTTTCTACGATCGTTCCCTGCTTCACATTTTCCGGAGCGAGGATGTAGCGCTTCTCGCCGTCTGCGTAGTGCAGCAGAGCGATACGAGCGGTACGGTTCGGATCGTATTCAATATGAGCGACCTTTGCCGGGATACCGTCCTTGTCGTGCCGACGGAAGTCGATCACGCGGTACTGGCGCTTGTGTCCGCCACCGATGTGACGGGTTGTGATACGGCCGTGATTATTGCGGCCGCCAGTCTTAGGGAGCGGGCGCAGCAGCGACTTCTCCGGCGTCGATCGTGTGATTTCGACGAAGTCGGCTACGCTCGAACCGCGACGACCCGGAGTCGTCGGCTTGTACTTGCGAATTCCCATGAGTTTTCCTCAATACTTCCCGCCGGCTTAGCCGACGATATCGCCGTAGATGTCGATGTGGCCCTCGCGCAGGGTGACGATCGCACGCTTAGTGTTCTTGCGGCGGCCAATGCCATCGCGGGTGCGGCGGGTCTTACCCTGGCGATTTTGTGTGTTCACGGATTCAACCTTGACACCGAAGATCTTTTCGATGGCAATCTTGATTTCCGTCTTGTTCGCGGAGGGGTGCACGATGAACGTGTACTTACCCTCATCTTCGAGGCGCGCTGCCTTTTCGGAGGCGACCGGCTCGAGGATTACGTCGCGCGGGTCCTTGTTGTGGAACGTTGCGTCAGTCACTTCGTCTCCTCCTTGGAGGTCCATGCCGTGTAGGCAGCTTCGGTGAATACGACGTCGTCGGATGCGAGCACGTCGTAAGCGTTGAGCTGGTCGGCGTAGATGATGTGCGCTTCAGGAGCGTTACGCAGCGAGAGAATCGTGATCTCATCGGTGCGATCGACAACGACGAGCGCCTTGTCGCGACCTTCAGTCACCTCGAGCAGGAGGTTCAAGGCCGTCTTCGTGGACGGCTTATCGCCTTCAACAAAGCCCTTGACGATGTGGACGCGGCCGTGTGCTGCACGGTCCGAAAGCGATTGGCGCAAAGCTGCGGCAACCATTTTCTTCGGGGTGCGCTGCGAGTAATCGCGCGGCTGCGGGCCGTGAACGACTCCACCACCAACCCACTGGGGTGCACGGATCGATCCCTGACGGGCGCGACCGGTTCCCTTCTGACGCCACGGCTTGATGCCGCCACCGCGGACTTCACCGCGGGTCTTGGTCTTGTGCGTACCCGCACGGCGTGCGGCGAGCTGCGCGTTAACAACCTGGTGCAAAAGGGCAATGTTCTTTTCTTCGACGCCGAACATGCCCTCGTCGAGCGTGATGTTGCCGGATTTCTTACCGGAAAAGTCGATGACGTCAACCTTGAGGTTCGCCATTGTTAGGCTCCCTTCGCGGCAGTACGGATCACGACGGCGCTGCCCTTGTTGCCTGGGATGGCGCCGGAGACAAGAAGAACGTCGTTCTCGGTGTCTACTGCGTGAATGGTCAAATTCTGGACGGTGACGCGGGCGTTACCCATGCGTCCTGCCATCTTCTGGCCGCGGAAGACGCGACCCGGGGTTGCTGCGCCGCCGATGGAACCGGGCTTGCGGTGATTGCGGTGTGCACCGTGCGATGCCTGGCCGCCGCCGAAGCCGTGACGCTTCATCGTGCCCGCGAAACCCTTACCCTTCGACTTGCCGACGACGTCGATGACGGTTCCGGCTTCGAAGGTATCGACGCCAAGTTCTTGGCCGAGCTCGTAGGAGTCGGCATCCGGCGTGCGAATTTCGGCAACGAACCGGCGTGGTTCCACGCCGGCCTTTTCGAAGTGGCCTGCAAGTGGCTTGGTGACGTTCTTGTTCTTCAGTTCGCCCGAAGCAATCTGCACGGCGCTGTAGCCGTCTGTTTCTTCAGTGCGAATCTGGGTGACAACGTTCTTGCCAACCTTGACCACGGTAACTGGTACGAGCTTTGCATTCTCGTCCCACACCTGAGTCATTCCTAGCTTTACGCCGAGCAGCGCCTTAACTGGCGCGGCGGCGGTCTTATTCTTCGTCATGATGCGTTACCTCAGAGCTTGATCTCTACGCTGACATCTGCCGGGAGATCCAGGCGACGCAGGGTGTCAATTGTCTTCAGAGTCGGATCGACAATGTCGATCAGTCGCTTATGCGTGCGCATTTCGAACTGCTCTCGACTGTCCTTGTACTTGTGGGGCGAGCGAATGACTGTGAATACGCTGCGCTTGGTTGGCAGCGGCACCGGCCCCACGACCGACGCTCCTGTACGGGTAACTTCGTCGACGAGCTTTTTCGCCGCGTTGTCGATGACCTCGTGGTCATATGACTTCAGACGGATGCGGATTTTCTGTCCCGCCATGGCGTCGTCTCCCTCTCTCTACCTCGGTGTTCGCTTCCCCCGCAGTCGGGCGTGTCGCACCTATGAGAGGTAGTTACGATGCCCTATACGATTGTTGCGATCCCATTGATGTACCGAGGGCGTCTTGCTCCCCGGCCAAATCTTTCGCTCGGCTGTTCCGAGCAACCTGAACAGTATGACAAAATCCGCGGACTTCCCGCAAATTACTTAACCATTTGGTGGCGTATCACACTGGCTTACGGAGGTTTTGCACCTCCAGGTTTGTCAGTCGTTTCTGACCTGGTGCACCACTTTATCAATATCTGCCGACGCGATCTATAGACAGCAGCTGTGAACCGAACCACCACGGGTATGATGTAAACGTATCGACGCACAGCAGGCAGGACGCACACACCTGATAACTACGCGCTCAGGCGAAGGAGCCGAGCAAATTACTGTAGGAGCACACGATGAGCAAGGGTTTGCACACCGCAGTCAAGAAAATGCGCGAGGCTGGCATGGGGGCCAGCGCTATTCGCTCATTCGAACACGCTTATGGCGAACTTGAAGCGGGCAAGACGGGCATCATTCCCGAAGCTTCGATAGATCCGGTGGCCGCCGTCGTGCGCGCAGCCGATATCGAGGCCAGCGACGACGACGCACACTCGACCCTCGCACAAACGGCTGTTATCCGCCTCAACGGCGGGCTTGGCACCTCGATGGGACTAGCCAAAGCTAAAACACTACTCAGAGCCCGCGCAGATAAAACTTTCCTCCAGCTCATCGTCGAGCAGATCATGTACCTACGGCAGCAAACTGGTTCGCTTCTTCCGTTGATCTTCATGAATTCCTTCCGCACGCGAACAGACTGCCAGGAACAGCTCGCTTCCTATCCCGACCTTCCGGTATCCGGAATCCCCCAAGATTTCATCCAAAACGCCGTGCCCAAGATTTCTCAAGAAACGCTCGCACCTGTCGAATGGCCGGCACATCCAGGCCTTGAATGGTGCCCTCCCGGCCATGGCGATATCTACACCACACTCGCCGACTCGGACTTGTTGCCGAGCCTTCTTGAACGCGGAATCAAATACCTATTTGTGGCTAACGGGGACAACCTTGGCGCGTATCCGGACGCCCGTATCGCAGCATGGTTCGCCAAAAGTGACGCACCATTCATGATCGAGGTAACCAAGCGCACTCCGGCCGACCTCAAGGGCGGGCATCTGGCACGCCGAAAATCGGATGGCCAACTCATTTTGCGTGAAATCGCTCAAACAGCTCCCGAAGATATCCAGCACTTTACAGACGGATCACGCCACCCCTACCTGAACTGCAACAACCTGTGGCTTGCGATCAAGCCGTTGCAGGAGCGCTTGAAGGAAACCTCGGGAGTGCTCCAACTGCCCCTCATCCGCAACGAAAAAACAGTGGATCCCACAAACCCGGCCTCCCCGAAGGTTTACCAGCTGGAATCGGCGATGGGAGCCGCCGTCGAACGTTTCCCCGGAGCGATCGCCCTCGAAGTTGGCCGCGACCGCTTCATTCCCGTCAAGACCACCAACGACCTCCTCGTTCTGCGTTCTGATGTTTACGACGTCGGCGAGGACTCGATTCCACGGCTGACGATCCCCGAAGCGCCGATAGTCATGCTGAACAAGAAGCACTTTGGCCTGATAGCTGACTTCGAGCAGCGTATCCCGGACGTCCCCTCGTTGCGCGAGGCGAACTCGCTCAAGGTCGAGGGCGATTGGACATTTGCCGAGGGCGTGCGCGTGATCGGAGATGTCACGCTGGCCGATCAGGGGCACCCGGCTACCGCACGTGGCGTGCTGACATAGTTGGTCAGCACAAGGCTGCCTTAGAGAAGCTTCGCAAGATCAGCCAACCGGTATTCGTTGACGTCCACAACATGCGCGCCACTGGCCCGCGCTGCCGCCAAGCCCGCTCTCGAATCCTCAAACGCTAGGCACTCGGTTGGCTCGGCTGCAAGCCGCTTCGCCCCGAGGAGGTAGGGACCGGGATCGGGCTTACCGGGCACGTCTTCACTACCCGTCACGACGGCGTTGAAATAGTTTTCGCCAAGCGCCTCCAGTGCGACATCGACGATGTCTTTCGGCGTGGCCGTCACCATCGCTTGGGCGATCCCGGCCTCGCGGAACGCTAGTAGGAGCTCGCGCGCCCCTTCGATGAGTGTGGCCGCGCCGTATACATCAGTTTTCATACGCTCACCGAGCTCTCTAAAAAGCTGGCTCGGGTCGGGGCGGGTGCCGACAGCGCGTTCTACGGCGTCAGCCATCCGCCCACCATGATCTTGAGTGTTGGCACCGCGAATAAAGGCGTCATCGTCGTCGTTCCACTCACCACCCTTGGCGAGGACGATCTGGCGGGTGATCTCGGCCCATTCCTCTTCGCTGTCAACGATGGTGCCATCCATATCCCACAGCACCGCCGCAGGAAGGCGCTCGCATCCAACATGATTCAAAACATCTTGTAAAGCCATGCCTCGATCCTACTATCTCTTGCTGGCAGCGGGCGCGGGTGGCAGTTTTCCATAACCGGGGAGCCAGAGCACTCCCCTGACATGATGTAGCAGGTCTACTACCTTTTATTTCGTTGAGCCTGCATCAGCGGGCTCGTATCTTAAGAAAGGCACAGCATGGTAGTTGCGATCGACAACCTCTCCTTCGCTTACGGGAAAGAGCCGGTGATCGAGAATCTCTCCTTCACAATCAAGCCGGGCGAAACCGTCGTCGTTCTCGGTCCGGACGGAACGGAAACACCACCCCAAGTGCAAGGTTGGCGAACAGCTACGGTGGATTGCATCTGCTTACCACAGCGCCGGGAAGAAAACCAAAGGCGTTGAAGAGGCGCTCTCCGAAGTCGAGCTCATGGATTTTATCGACCACCCACTCGGCGAACTCTCCGGCGGCCAACGACGCCGAGCCGATCGGCTAGCGCGCTTCAGCAGCCGTGGGGCACCTTGGTAGACGCTAGGGCCGATAACTCCCGCGGGACCAGTAGAGCACACAAGTAACGACACTCACCCAAAGGTCCATCTCACATCTGGAGGTCGGTAAATCACGTGGGGATCCGTAAGCCACTATTTTTTGGGGTTTCCGTGGCTTACCGGCCCCCGTACGTCGCAAGAACCCCCCCCCCCCGCGGGCAACAAGGGTCTCCCCGTGCCTGACTTGACTGCCAAAGGCCCCAACACCGCCACACCACAGCACCGAAGCACCCAAGAAAACCAACACGGACTGTCCTATAAGCCACACATCCAAGCACAGCAGTGGGCCCCGGCATAACTACCGGGGCCCACTGCATTAGGTCCTGTTGATACTAGCTATTAGCTGAGAATCTTGGTGACACGGCCTGAACCGACCGTGTGGCCACCCTCGCGGATAGCGAAGCCGAGGCCCTCTTCCATAGCGATCGGCTGGATCAGCTCGACCGTCATCTCGGTGTTATCGCCAGGCATAACCATCTCGGTGCCCTCAGGTAGCGTGATGACGCCGGTAACATCCGTGGTACGGAAGTAGAACTGCGGACGGTAGTTGGAGAAGAACGGATTGTGACGGCCGCCCTCTTCCTTCTTGAGGATGTAGACCTGAGCCTCAAAGTTGGTGTGCGGGGTGATCGTACCCGGCTTGGCAACAACCTGGCCACGCTCAACATCCTCACGGCGGGTGCCGCGAAGGAGCAGACCACAGTTTTCACCAGCATCGGCGTGATCCATCTGCTTGTGGAACATCTCGATACCGGTAACGGTGGTCTTCTGCGGTGCGCGGATGCCGAGAATCTCGACTTCCTCGTTCAGCTGGAGCTGACCACGCTCAACACGACCGGTAACAACGGTGCCACGGCCGGTAATGGTGAAGACGTCCTCAATCGGCATGAGGAACGGCTTGTCCATGTCGCGGACAGGATCCGGGAAGTAGTTATCAACCTGGTCCATGAGCTCTTCGACAGCAGCAACCCACTTCTCATCGCCCTCGAGCGCCTTCAGCGCCGAGATCTGAACGACCGGAGCTTCATCGCCGTCGTAGCCCTGCGAGGAGAGGAGGTCACGGACTTCCATCTCAACGAGCTCAACGAGCTCCTCGTCGTCGACCATGTCGGACTTGTTCAGTGCAACGATGATGTCCGGCACACCAACCTGGCGTGCGAGCAGGACGTGCTCACGGGTCTGAGCCATCGGGCCGTCGGTCGCCGCGACAACAAGGATCGCACCGTCCATCTGAGCAGCACCGGTAATCATGTTCTTGATGTAGTCCGCGTGTCCGGGAGCATCGACGTGAGCGTAGTGACGCTTCTCCGTCTGGTACTCGACGTGCGAGACGTTAATCGTAATACCACGCTGACGCTCTTCTGGAGCGTTGTCAATCGTGGAGAAGTCACGGCTCTCGTTGAGATCCGGGTACTTGTCCGCAAGAACCTTCGAGATAGCAGCGGTCGTCGTCGTCTTTCCGTGATCGACGTGACCGATGGTGCCGATGTTCATATGCGGCTTGGACTTGTCGTACTTGGCCTTGGCCACTTGCGCCCTCCTGGGACTAGATTTCTAAAGACTCGTTCAAACGAATCTTAACTGTCTGATGATATCTTGTAAATTTTGACAGCGAGCTACTCGCCGTGCGCTTTTTGAATAATCTCGTCCGAGACGTTCCTTGGAACCTCTTGGTACTTTGCGAACTGCATGGTGTAGACGGCACGTCCCTGAGTCTTGGAACGTAGGTCGCCAACATAACCAAACATTTCAGAAAGCGGGACCAGAGCACGAACGATCTTGACGCCGGTAGCGTCTTCCATCGATGCAATCTGGCCACGGCGAGAATTCAGATCTCCGATGACGTCACCCATGTACTCCTCCGGAGTACGGACTTCGACATCCATGACTGGTTCGAGGATAACCGGCTTGGCGCGCTTAATGCCCTCGCGGAATACCATCTGTCCAGCGATCTTGAACGCCATCTCCGAGGAGTCGACGTCGTGGTACGCGCCGTCTTCAAGAGTTGCCTTGACGTTCACCAACGGGTATCCGGCAAGAATACCGTTCTCCATCGCAGCCTGAATGCCTTCAGACACCGACGGAATGTACTCGCGCGGAACGCGTCCACCGGTCACTTCGTCGACGAATTCGTAGATCTCGCCTTCTTCGTTTTCCGGAAGCGGCTCGAAGGTCACGATGACCTTCGCGAACTGGCCGGAGCCACCCGTCTGCTTCTTGTGGGTGTACTCGATGGACTGTGCGGAACCGGTAATGGTTTCGCGGTAAGCAACCATCGGCGCACCAACATTTGCGTCAACCTTAAATTCACGCTTCATGCGATCGACAAGAATGTCGAGATGGAGTTCGCCCATACCGCCAATGACGGTCTGGCCGGATTCTTCATCAAGGCGCACCGTAAAGGTTGGATCTTCTTCGGCGAGCTTTTGAATAGCGGTGCCAAGCTTTTCCTGGTCTGCCTTCGACTTCGGCTCAATGGCCACGTGAATAACCGGCTCGGGGAAGGACATCGACTCAAGAAGAATCGGCGCGTCCTGCGCGGAAAGCGAGTCGCCCGTCGTCGTATCCTTCAAACCGATAACCGCGTAAATGTTACCGGCCGACGCGGAATCTACCGGCTGCTCCTTGTTGGAGTGCATCTGGAAGATCTTAGAAACGCGTTCGCGCTTGCCCTTGGTGGCGTTCAGGATCTGATCGCCCGCGTCGATCTTGCCCGAGTACACGCGAATGTAGGTCAGGCGGCCGAAGAACGGATGCGCTGCAATCTTGAACGCGAGGGCCGAGAACGGCTCGTCAACAGACGGCTTACGCTTCAGCTCAACCGATTCGTCCTTGACATCCGTTCCGAGGACGTACTCGACGTCGACCGGCGATGGCAAGTAATCAATGACGGCGTCAAGAACTGGCTGAACGCCAATGTTCTTGTAAGCCGAGCCAGCGTAAACCGGGAAGATCTCACCGCTGATCGTTAGACGGCGAATGACCTTCTTGAGCTCGGCATTGGAAATTTCCTCGCCGCCGAGGTACTTGTCAAGAAGTTCCTCATCGTTTTCCGCAACGGTCTCGATAAGTTCATTGCGGTATTCCTCAGCCTTGGCTTCGAGCTCGGCAGGGATGTCCTCGGTAACGACGACGGATCCCATGGTGGGATTACCCTTGTCGTCCTTCGCTGGGAAGCGGTAGGCCTTCATTTCCATGACGTCAACGACGCCGGCAAGCTGGTCCTCCGAGCCAATCGGGAATGCCAGGACAAGCGGGGTTGCCTTGAGGCGCTCCTTGATGGTCGTGACAGCGTGTTCAAAGTCTGCGCCCATCTTGTCCATCTTATTGATGAAGCAAACGCGCGGGACCTTGTATTTGTCAGCCTGGCGCCAAACGGTTTCAGACTGCGGCTCGACGCCTTCCTTACCGTCGAACACGGCAACGGCGCCATCGAGGACGCGCAGGGAGCGCTCAACCTCGACAGTGAAGTCCACGTGCCCGGGGGTATCAATAATGTTGATCTGGTTCTGCTTCCAGAAGGTGGTCACGGCTGCCGAAGTAATCGTGATGCCACGTTCTTTTTCCTGCTCCATCCAGTCGGTCGTCGATGCGCCGTCGTGGGTTTCGCCGAGCTTGTAGTTCAAGCCCGTATAGAACAGGATTCGCTCTGTCGTGGTGGTCTTACCTGCGTCAATGTGCGCCATAATTCCAATGTTTCGGACCTTGCGCAGATCCTTTTGTGGTTCGTGTGCCACTGCTTAGTTCCTTGTCCGGGCCCGCATGGGCCTCATTCGTAACTGGACGGCGAGTGTGCCGATCTTACCAACGGTAGTGAGCGAAGGCACGGTTGGCCTCTGCCATACGGTGGACATCTTCACGGCGGCGCACAGCGGCACCAAGGCCGTTGGACGCGTCCATGATTTCGTTTTGGAGACGCTCGAGCATCGTGTTCTCACGACGTTCGCGCGCGTAGTCTACGAGCCAACGAATGGCGAGCGCATTTGCACGGTTTGGCTTGACCTCGGTCGGAACCTGGTAGGTCGCGCCACCGACGCGGCGTGAGCGCACTTCAAGCGAAGGGCGAATATTATCGAGCGCCCGCTTGAGCACCGTCAATGCTTCCTGCTCGGTCTTTTCTTCGACGCCGGCAAGTGCGCCGTAGACGATACGCTCGGCTACTGACTTCTTGCCATCGCGCAGAACCCGGTTGATCACCTGGGTGACAATCGGCGAACCGTGGACTGGATCGTTAACTAGCGGACGCTTGCGGACTGGTCCTTTACGTGGCATCTTTACTTCTCCTTCTTCGCACCGTACTTGGAGCGGCCCTGACCGCGGGACTTCACGCCCTGCGTATCGAGCGCACCGCGCACAATGTGGTAGCGAACACCGGGAAGGTCCTTTACACGACCACCGCGAACAAGCACGATCGAGTGCTCCTGGAGGTTGTGGCCTTCGCCGGGGATGTATGCCGTAACTTCGATGCCCGTCGAAAGACGAACACGAGCGACCTTACGAAGAGCAGAGTTAGGCTTCTTCGGTGTAGTTGTATAAACACGCGTGCAAACGCCTCGACGCTGCGGGCTTCCCTTGAGGCCCGGGGTCGAGGAGGCTGCCGCCTTGTTTGAGCGGCCCTTGCGGACCAGCTGCTGAATAGTAGGCACTATTTCTCCTGTGTATGAGTTCAGATCGTCGAACTGCCCGCCTGTTCGGTTCGAACGTGCGAGAGGAAGGACACCGTACCTTCCTAGCGTCCGCGTGTCGTTTAAACTGCCGGTGGCTATTAGCAACTTTGACCATCCGACAAAGCAACGTCGACCCACGGAACGGGCACCGTGGTATAGATTAACGGTTTTGCGCTGGATCTGTCCAAGTTTGTGAGGTAAAACTGCCGTGGTACTACCCACATTGCGCGCCACGCTCAGTTCGACTCTAGCTATTGGTGCGTTAGCTTCCGGATGCTCTTCGGGGGAGGGATACCTTGCTCCAGTATTGCCAGCCGCAACTGAGGGAACGTTAGAGGGCGAATTTACGTGTGGCGGCATACATTATCCAGAGGCACTCCATTCGGTATTTGAGTGATCAGTCAATTCTGATAACAGGCCTAGGAATGCGGGCTGCGCAGGGATCAAGCCTGACCGCCCGGAGCAACCGTATTCCCAGACCCTCAGTGTTGCGCTACTCCTTAAGGGCACTAATTGAAATGACGTTGACCCCGTCCGGCCTGCGGTACGACAGTCCTCCGCCGGTAAACACAATCGCTATTGGCTCGGCAGGCAAGTGTTCACGAAAAGCTAGGAGATTACTTGCAGCACTATCGACGACGCTCTGGCTGTGCCCCAGTTTCGCCTCACAAATGACGGTGGTTTCACCCACGTCAAAGATGGCATCAACTTCAAGTCCAGATTGCAGCCGAGCATGAGCAATGTTGTTATTCCCGAGCAAACATCGCAGTTCGTGGATGACGAAAGACTCAAACAGCTGGCCAGCGTATTCCAAATCCTCGAGCAACAACTCAAGTGGCCGATCTAATGCAGCGACCGCTAGTGCTGGATCGACGAAATGCCGCTTTGGAGCCTTTCTCAGCGGCGTCCTTGACCGTAGTTGCAACGCCCACGCTGGCTGATCGACATGAATGAAAATCCTCCCCAACGCGTCAAGATAATCCATAACCGTGTCTCTAGTCAGGTTTGCATCCGTCGCCATCGTTGCAACTGTCATTTCGGTTCCCACCGCTCGAGCCAAACTATGCAACAATGCCAACACTCGAATCGGGTCACGCCGTTTTCCGTCGGGAGTGGAAATATCGATTTCGGCTACGGTCCGTAAGTAGTCACGATTGTTTGCCAGAGATTGCTCCGCACTCAGGCCCAAATTTCCCGGCCATCCGCCAACTGCGATGCGTTCCATAAGTTCCCGGAATCTAAGGCCTGAGTCTGCTGCACGTGGAGACTCGCCAGCAATAACCGCGCGCAGGGATACTTCTTCTGATGAGTGCCCAGACTCTTGGAGCGTCATTGTAGACATCACCAGCCGCGCAAAACGACCAGCTCCGGAATGGCGTGCTACCAGTTCCGAAGGTGCCGTGGAACCAGTCAGGATGAACTGTCCTTTCGCTTGACGCTCGTCGACGGCGTTGCGTACCACATCCCATAGCGCTGGCTGCTCTTGCCATTCATCTATCAGTCGCGGAGTGCTGCCCTCGAGGAGAAGGCTAGGCTCAACCTCCATCGCAGCTGGCACTCCTGGGTCCGTATTAACCCGCAAAACACTCTGCGCTACTTGCAGGGCGGTAGCGGTTTTCCCACACGCCTTTGGCCCCTCGATGAGCACCGCTCCCGCGCGCTTAAGAGCATCGGTTAATGCAGCATCCGCAACCCTTGGTAGATAGCGCACGTTTCCCCCAGTCGACATTTTCAAGCGATTCTAGTCGACATTTTCAAGCGATTCTAGTCGACATTTTCACGGCCCAGCCAAGAATCACCGAGCCCGACCGCCCGTCGCAACCGCATTCCCAGGCCCTACCACTGCATGATCGACAGCGAAAGGGACGCACTGCGTCGGGACGTAAACGGAGAGTCCCTAACAGTGCGCCCCTTGCGCGTACACATTTTAGAAGTTCAGCCCGAAGCCATACCCCATCGACGTGTCGTAGTCATCGAGTGAACCGTAGCCGTAGATGTCATCGAAGGAATCGAGACCGGCAAACGTGTTGAGTTGCTCGTATTCGGAGCGCGCCTCAGGAGTCGGCTCCACCTTCGGCTTACGCAGCTGCTCCAAGCCAGTACCGGCCGGGATGAGCTTACCGAGGATGACGTTCTCCTTCAGTCCCTCAAGCGGATCAGACTTGGCGTTGAGCGCAGCCTCGGTGAGAACCTTTGTGGTCTCCTGGAAGGATGCGGCAGAAAGCCACGAATCCGTTGCGAGCGAAGCCTTCGTGATACCCATCAGCTCTGGACGGCCCGACGCCGGCTTACCGCCCTCTGCCATGGCCGCACGGTTTGCCGTCTCGAATTGAGCAACATCCACCAATTCACCCGGCAATAACGTCGTCGTTCCCGAATCCAGGACGGTCACGCGGCGAAGCATCTGACGCACGATAACCTCAATGTGCTTATCGTGAATCTCAACGCCCTGCGAACGGTAAACGTCCTGGACCTCATCAACAAGGTGCAGCTGCGCAATACGGCGGCCAGAAATCCGCAGAACCTTCTTCGGATCTACCGAACCTTCCACGAGCTGCTGGCCAACCTGCACGTGCGAGTTTTCCGGCACGAGCAGCTTGGCACGTTTGCCAACGAGGTAGGTGAGGTCTTCGTCGCCGTCGTCGCGCTTGATAATCAAGCGCCGCGAACGCTCCAGTTCCTCAACCTCAAGACGGCCCGTCGCTTCAGCAATCGGCGCCTCGCCCTTCGGCGTGCGTGCCTCAAACAATTCCTGAACACGCGGCAGACCCTGGGTAATATCCTCCGCCGATGCCGCACCACCCGTGTGGAAGGTACGCATCGTCAGCTGGGTACCGGGCTCGCCAATCGACTGAGCCGCAACAATACCTACCGCTTCACCAATATCCACGAGCTTGCCCGTGGCGAGCGAACGGCCATAGCACATTGCACACGTGCCAACACGCGAATCACAAGTAAGCACGGAACGCACTGTAATTTCAGTGATGCCAGCGGCAAGCAGCGCCTCAAGAGCCACGTCACCGATATCCGTGCCAGCCTCAACGATCACGTTGCCCTCGGAGTCTTCAACATCCTTGGCAAGCGTACGAGCGTATACGGAAGTGTCGACGTCGTCGGCCTGGATGACTTCGGCACTTGCCCAGACCTCGGCGGAAACTTCCGCCTCGGTCACTTCGCGCTTAGCGCCGTCAACGTCGGCCAACTTGAGCTGATTACCCTCGTCGTCGACCAGTACGATGCTCTTCTTCAATCCACGCGAGGTGCCACAGTCGGACTCGCGGACAATCACGTCCTGAGCCACGTCCACCAAACGGCGGGTCAGATAGCCCGAATCGGCGGTACGGAGCGCCGTATCGGCCAAGCCCTTACGAGCACCGTGGGTAGCCGTAAAGTACTCGAGTGCCGACAGGCCCTCACGATAGTTCGACTTGATCGGACGCGGGATAATCTCACCCTTCGGATCAGCCACCAGGCCACGCATACCGGCAACCTGGCGAATCTGCATCCAGTTACCGCGAGCACCCGAAGTAACCATCTGGTTGATGTTGTTCAGGTCGTCGAAATTCTTGCGCATCTCGTCGGCAACATCGTCGGTTACTTCCGTCCACAGGGCAACAAGATCACGGCGGCGATCCTCATCGCGGATATTACCTTCCTGGAAGTCCTGCTCGATCTTCGCCGCCCGTTTCTCGGCCTCTTCGAGGATTTCTGCCTTGCTGTCAGGAGCGACGACGTCCGAGACGGCGATCGTCACGCCCGAGCGGCCGCCCCAATAGAAACCAATTTCTTTCAGGGCATCCAAGGAAGCGGCAGCATCAACCTTCGGGTAGCGCTCAGCAAGCTCGTTAACGATATTGCCAAGCACCTTCTTGTCGACTGTGCGGTTTACGTATGGGAACGTCGTCGGAAGCGCATCATTGAAGAATGCGCGGCCGAGCGTCGTGGCCAACAGGACGTCCTCGCCCTCTTCGTAGCCCTCGGGTGCCTGCCAGTCGCGCGGAAGCACAATTTCATCGGCCTTCCAACGGATGTGGCACGGTGCATTCAGGTGCAGTTCGCCCAGGTCGTAAGCCATTTCAGCTTCGGCCACCGACGTGAAGTAGCGCCCTGCGCCCGCCTCCTCATCGCGCTGCGTGGTCAAATGGTACAAACCAATGACCATGTCCTGCGATGGAACCGTGACCGGGCGGCCGTCGGACGGCTTGAGAATGTTGTTTGCCGAGAGCATCAAGATGCGCGCCTCTGCCTGCGCTTCAACCGACAGCGGCAGGTGTACTGCCATCTGATCGCCATCGAAATCCGCGTTGAACGCAGCACACACGAGCGGGTGCAAACGAATTGCCTTACCCTCGATCAGCTGCGGCTCGAAAGCCTGAATACCAAGGCGGTGAAGCGTGGGGGCACGGTTGAGCAGAACCGGGTGTTCTTGAATGATCTCTTCCAGAACGTCGAAGACCTCGTCGCGCTGGCGTTCGATCAGGCGCTTAGCAGCCTTAATATTCTTCGCCAGTTCAAGATCAACCAGACGCTTTTGCACGAACGGCTTGAACAGCTCGAGCGCCATCGTCTTGGGCAAGCCACACTGGTGGAGCTTGAGGGTCGGGCCAATCACGATCACCGAACGACCCGAGTAGTCAACACGCTTACCGAGTAGGTTCTGGCGGAAACGCCCCTGCTTACCCTTGAGCATGTCCGAAATCGACTTCAGCGGGCGGTTGCCTGCGCCCTGCACGGGCCGGCCACGGCGGCCGTTATCAAACAGCGCGTCCACGGCTTCCTGGAGCATGCGCTTTTCGTTGTTGACCATGATCTCCGGCGCGTTCAGATCGAGCATGCGCTGGAGGCGGTTATTGCGGTTAATGACGCGGCGGTACAGATCGTTCAGATCCGACGTCGCGAATCGGCCGCCATCGAGCTGCACCATCGGGCGCAAATCCGGTGGAATCACAGGGATGGCATCCAGAACCATGGCCTCTGGCGGGGTCTGCGAGTGCAAGAAAGCGTTTACAACCTTGATCCGCTTGAGGGCGCGGGTCTTGCGCTGAGCGGTACCGTTTTCGATCTGGTCAACGAGCAAATCGTGCTCCGCCTGCAGATCAAAGGTGCGAAGACGACGCTGGATAGCTTCGGCTCCGCGGTACGCTGCGAAGTAGTCGCCCCAGCGAGCCTCCATGTCGCGATATGCGTTCTCATCACCCTCAAGGTCACCGACCTTGAGCTTGGTGAACTTATCCCACACCTCTTCTAGGTTCTTAATGTCGTTCTCGTAGCGAGTGCGCACGCGACGCGTATCGGCCTGCACCGAACGCTTGATCTTGCCGATCGAAGAAGCATCTTCTCCCGCGGCCTCCGCCTTGGCGAGTGTTTCTTCCTCTTCCTTCAACGCGGCTTCGACGGCGGCGTCGCGTTCCTTTTCCAGGTTGGCGCGCTCAAGCTCGTACTCGGCCGTAAGGGTGGGCATGTCGTCGTGCCGACGCTGCTCGTCCACTTCGGTCACCATGTATGCCGCGAAGTAAATGACCTTCTCAAGATCCTTCGGCGCAATATCGAGCAGGTAGCCAAGACGCGAGGGCACTCCCTTGAAATACCAAATGTGAGTAACCGGAGCCGCGAGCTCGATATGGCCCATGCGCTCACGGCGCACCTTGGCTCGCGTGACCTCCACGCCGCAGCGTTCGCACACGATGCCCTTATACCGCGGGCGCTTGTACTTTCCGCAAGCACACTCCCAATCGCGGGTCGGGCCAAAAATCTGCTCGCCGAAAAGGCCATCCTTTTCAGGCTTGAGTGTACGGTAGTTAATCGTTTCAGGCTTGGTAACGGTGCCATGCGACCATTCACGCACGTCATCCGACGTTGCGAGCGAGATCGACAGCTGGTCAAAAAGATTGACGTCGAGCAAGATTCCTACTTCCTCAGTTCTTACGCCTTTATTGCCATTCGTCAGCGGAGCGGCGGGCGCTCACCGCACCACCGACGGTTAAATTGTTAAAAGTCTGCACCGGTTTCGAGATCTTCAAGACCCGTGGTGATACCTGCAGATTGCGGGGAACGGAACGCGTCGTCGTCGGAGTCTTGGAGCGAAATAGCATTCCCGCTCGCATCCAGCGCTTCGACGTTCAAACACAGCGAGCGCATCTCCTGGACGAGCACCTTGAAGGACTCCGGAAGGCCTGGTTCAGGAACGTTATCGCCCTTCACAATGGCCTCGTAAACCTTCACTCGACCAACCGTGTCATCCGACTTGATCGTCAACATCTCTTGGAGCGTGTGCGCGGCGCCGTACGCTTCAAGCGCCCACACTTCCATCTCACCAAAACGCTGACCACCGAACTGGGCTTTACCTCCCAGCGGCTGCTGGGTGACCATCGAGTACGGGCCTGTGGAACGCGCGTGAATCTTGTCATCCACAAGGTGGTGGAGCTTGAGCATGTACATGTATCCAACCGATACCGGATCCGGGAATGGATCGCCCGTACGGCCGTCAAACAGCCGTGCCTTACCGGTGTCGTCAACCATGCGCTCCCCGTCACGATTCGGCTTCGTCACGCTGAGCAGACCCTTGAGTTCGTCGGCTTCCACACCGTCAAACACCGGGGTTGCGACGGTACGGCCAGGTTCGGCCTCGATCGCATTCTCCGGCAGGCGCATCGCCCACTCTTCACCGGCCTTGCGCGCTTCAGTGGCATCCCAGCCGTGCTTGGCAACCCAACCCAAGTGGAGTTCAAACACCTGACCAAGGTTCATACGCGAAGGAACGCCGAGCGGATTCAAGACGATATCCACTGGCGTGCCATCCTCGAGGAACGGCATATCTTCAACGGGCAGAATACGCGAGATCACGCCCTTATTACCGTGGCGGCCCGCCATCTTATCGCCAATCGCGATCTTGCGGCGCTGCGCAATGTGAACGCGTACCGACTGGCGGATATCCGAGGGCAGTTCATCGTGGTTCTCTTCCGAAAACTCCTTGACGCCAATAACGATTCCTGCCTGGCCGTGCGGCACACGCATGGACGTATCGCGCACTTCCTTAGCCTTCTCACCGAAAATCGCACGTAGCAAACGCTCTTCCGAGGTCAGCTCCGTTTCTCCCTTTGGCGTGATCTTGCCAACGAGGATATCGCCAGCCGTCACCTCAGCTCCGACACGAATAATGCCGCGTTCATCAAGGTGGGCGAGCGCCTCTTCCGAAACATTGGGGATATCGCGCGTAATTTCTTCGACGCCAAGCTTGGTGTCACGAGCATCGACTTCGTGTTCCTCAATGTGGATCGAGGTCAATAGATCCTCGGACTGGCAACGTTGCGACAGGATGATCGCATCTTCGAAGTTGTAACCATTCCACGCCATGAACGCAACCAGCAAGTTCTGGCCGAGCGCAAGCTCGCCACCTTCGGTTGCAGGGCCATCGGCGATCAGCGAACCCGCCTCAAGCCGGTCGCCCTCACTCACCATGACTTTCTGGTTCGTGGAATTACCCGGATTCGAACGTTCAAACTTTGCAAGCCGGTATGTACGGTAGGTGCCATCGTCCTGTTCGACGGTCACGTGGTCGGCATCAACTTCGATCACGACGCCGGGAGCCTCGGCTACCAGCACGTCACCGGCGTCGACGGCCGCGCGGGTTTCGATACCGGTGCCAACCAGCGGTGCGACAGGCTTGATCAGCGGAACGGCCTGGCGCTGCATGTTCGCGCCCATGAGTGCGCGGTTGGCGTCGTCGTGTTCGAGGAACGGAATCGCTGCAGTGCCAACGGACACCATCTGACGTGCAGAAACATCCATGAAATCGACGTCGGCAGCCGGGATCAGCGCTGGTTCACCTCCGGGTAGGCGCACCAGCACCTCGTCCTCGGTGAACTCGCCCTTCTCGTTCATTGGAGCCGAAGCCTGGGCCACCGTGTAGCGGTCCTCATCTGCGGCATCGAGGTACTCGATCTCGTCGGTTACTCGCCCATCGACGACCTTACGGTACGGCGTTTCGATAAAGCCAAACGAGTTCACCCGACCATAGGTTGCGAGCGAACCGATCAGGCCAATATTCGGGCCTTCCGGCGTCTCAATCGGGCACATGCGGCCGTAGTGCGAAGGATGGACGTCTCGAACTTCCATCGAGGCACGGTCACGTGACAAGCCACCCGGGCCAAGCGCCGACAGACGGCGCTTATGCGTCAAGCCCGCCAGCGGATTGTTTTGATCCATGAACTGCGACAGCTGCGAGGTTCCGAAGAACTCTTTAATCGCGGCTACAATCGGCCGGATATTAATCAACGACGACGGCGTGATCGCCTCGGCATCCTGCGTGGTCATCCGTTCACGGACCATACGGTCAAGGCGAGCCAAACCGGTGCGTACTTGGTTTTGGATCAGTTCACCAACCGCACGGATACGGCGGTTACCAAAGTGGTCGATATCGTCACGTTCAACGATGACCTCGGCGCCGCCGTCGATCGTCGTCGTCTCTTTTTCTCCCGCATGCAAAGCGAGGAGGTAACGAATAGTCGCCGTCATGTCGGCAAGTGTGAGCTGGCGGTCATCAACCTCTTCGGGCAAGCCAAGCTTCTTGTTGACCTTGTAGCGGCCTACCTTGGCAAGATCGTAACGCTTGGGGTTGAGGTAGAAGTTATTGAGAAGTGTGCGGCCAGCTTCCGCCGTTGGCGGCTCACCTGGGCGAAGCTTGCGGTATAGATCCTGAAGGGCCTCTTCCTGGGTGTGCACCGCGTCCTTATCCAGCGCATCGAGCAGAAGCGGGTAATCCGAGAACTCTTCGCGAATCTCTGATTCCGTCATACCGAGTGCCTTGAGGAAGACCGTCACCGACTGCTTACGCTTGCGGTCCACGCGCACGCCCACCGAGTCGCGCTTGTCGATCTCGAACTCGAGCCAAGCACCGCGCGAAGGAATAATCTTCACATTGTAGATTAACTTATCCGAGGTCTTGTCCGGTGTTACCTCGTAATACACGCCCGGGGAACGAACCATCTGAGACACGACCACACGTTCCGTGCCGTTAATAATGAACGTGCCTTGAGGGGTCATCAGCGGGAAGTCGCCAATAAAAGTGGTCTGAGACTTAATCTCGCCGGTTTCGTAGTTCTGGAACTCTGCCGTCACGTAGAGCGCAGCCGAGTAGGTGAGATCCTTTTCTTTACACTCAGCGATCGACGCCTTCTCACCTTCAAGATGAGGATTCGACAGCACGAGCCCCATCGTTTCGGCCGTGTTTTGAATTGGTGAAACCTCGTCAAAAATTTCTTCGAGGCCTGACTTCTCCCCCGGCGCAGCATTCTCGCGCCATTCGTCTGAGCCAATCAGCCATCCGTAAGAAGAGGTTTGGAGTCCAAGTAGATCCGGTACCGGAAGTGGCTCCTCGATTTTCGCGAATGAGACGCGATCAGAAGTCAGCTTGCCGTTTACGACAGTTGTATTAGAGGTGCGCGAAGCAGCCAAAGGGCGATCCTTCCCTATAAATTGGTTAGGCCAGCGTGAGCCTCACATCTGTGCCACCGCCAAAGTTTTGGAAGTTTCAAGCACTTAACCAAACAAACTTGGGTACGACGAATGAGAGTGCACACAAGCTTCAAATTTACTCTCAAGGCGCATGAAAGTCTAGCCCCGCCCATGTGGAAGGGGTCACGACACCTAATAACATCCGTGATCCTCGAATCACCTCAGACTGTGTCTTCTTGAGGGTTCCTCGATACACGGAGTCTTTTTCGCGGATCTTCACCTACGTGCAATACCTCCGCTACACCGATGACTTTCGCACACTACGGCGCGATTTGCAAGCGACTCGCCCCGGTAGCATGAGAATCCCCCGGGTGCACGGTATGGAACCGTACTTCCCGGGGGATTCGTCTCAACCGCTGGTGATTCACCAACAAGTCAATATGCGGCCAGTGCCGCAAAAATTACTTGAGCTCGACGGTCGCGCCAGCTTCCTCAAGCTTAGCCTTCGCCTCGTCAGCTGCTTCCTTAGCTGCAGCTTCAAGAACAGGCTTCGGAGCTTCATCAACGAGAGCCTTGGCTTCCTTGAGGCCAAGACCGGTGATCTCACGAACGACCTTGATGACGGCAATCTTGGTGCCGCCTGCTTCGGTCAGAACGACGTCGAACTCCGTCTGCTCTTCGGCAGCGCCGCCCGCGTCGCCACCAGCTGCCGGCGCACCGGGAGCAGCAACGGCAACAGGAGCTGCAGCTTCGACGTCGAATTCTTCCTCAAACTTCTTCACGAAGTCGTTGAGCTCAACCAGAGTGAGCTCCTTGAACGCTTCAATTAGCTCTTCAGCAGTGAGCTTGGCCATGATAGACCTTCCTTCCTTTGCCTACTTGCGAGGCAGTCACCTCTTGCGAGGACTTTTACATTGTGTTTGATGCTGCGCTTAGGCAGCGGTTTCCTGCTTCGCACGCAGGGCGTCAACGGTACGAACAGTCTTCGTGGCGGGTGCCTTGAAGACGAATGCAGCCTTAACCAGCGAAGCCTTGAGGGCTCCTGCTGCCTTCGCGAGGAGGACTTCGCGCGATTCGAGATCTGCGAGAGCTTTAACGCCGTCAGCGTCGAGTCGCGCACCTTCCATCACGCCGGCCTTGAGAACGAGCTTGTCGTTCTCCTTAGCGAAGTTCTTCAGTGTTTTAGCTGCGGAAGCGACGTCACCGGTGACGAAAGCGAGAGCTGTCGGGCCTGACAGATCATCCGTGATGTCTGCGATCCCAGCTTCTTTTGCTGCGATGCGGGCGAGCGTGTTCTTTGCGACGTGGTAACGCACCCCGGCACCAAGCTCGCGGCGCAGAGACTTCATCTGCTCCACGGTCAGGCCGCGGTACTCAGTCAGCAGAACAGCGTCCGATTCACGGAACGAATCCGTGAGAACCGCAATCTCAGCCTGCTTCTCGGTCCTTTTCATGGGACCTCCTTCCGATACTTTGCCGCAGTAACCGGGCAATAAAAAACCTCGCGCACGCAGGCACGAGGTTACATGAGCGATTTACTCGACGTAAACGCATAATATTCTCTGCTATACCTGCGCGGGCTTCGATTGCTCGAAATCAACTCCGAAGAGACCTGCGGTCTTGGGCATGTTCAACAGTAATGGCTCGGCGCACCGGTTTCAAGGCACGCCTTGGGAACGTGCCCGACATAACAGGGCGGGGCCCGCATGATCGCGGGCCCCGCCTCGTTGAAAAGGTGCGCTAGTCTTCTTCCATGTCCTTGCGCGTCTTGGTGGCATCCAGGCGAATACCTGGGCCCATCGTCGTCGCAACGGTCGCCTTACGGATGTAACGCCCCTTGGCCGATGCCGGCTTCAGGCGGAGGATTTCCTCTTGAACAGCCGCGTAATTATCGAGCAACTGATCGAGCTCAAAGCTCGTGTTACCCACAATAAACGGAAGGTTACCGTGCTTGTCCACGCGGAACTCGACGCGCCCGCCCTTGATGTCCGAAACAGCCTTCGCAACGTCCATAGTCACGGTTCCGGTCTTCGGATTCGGCATGAGGCCACGTGGGCCAAGAACGCGGCCGAGTCGGCCAACCTTGCCCATCATGTCCGGGGTTGCGACTGCGGCATCGAAATCGGTCCAACCACCATCGACCTTCGCGATCAGATCGTCGTCGCCAACTTCGTCCGCACCGGCATCAAGTGCCGCCTGGGCATTCGGGCCCTGCGCAAAAACGATGACGCGGGCGGTCTTGCCCGTTCCGTGCGGAAGGTTAACCGTTCCGCGCACCAACTGGTCAGCCTTGCGCGGATCAACGCCTAGGCGGAACACAACTTCAACAGTTGATTCAAATTTGGTGACGGAGGTTTTCTTGGCGAGGTCGAATGCCTCGCGCGGGGAATAAAGTTCGCCGCGCTGAACGAGTTCAGCCGCCTTGCGATAGTTCTTTGAGCGCTTTGCCATTCTGCTTTTCTCCTTCGGCAGTCGTGGGAAGCGAGCCAGCTCCGGGCTCTACCACGTATCGCTATTAAATGTTGTCGGTCGTTACGCCCATCGAGCGTGCCGTGCCCGCAATGATGCGTGCGGCGTTGTCGATGTCGTTCGCGTTGAGGTCCGGCTCCTTGGTTTTGGCGATCTCGCGCAGCTGATCTGCGCTGAGGTGGCCAACCTTATCGGTGTGTGGAACACCGGAACCCTTCTTGATGCCCGCGTACTTCTTGATGAGGTCAGCGGCCGGCGGGGTCTTCGTAATGAAGTCGAATGAACGATCTTCATAGACGGTGATCTCAACCGGGATGACGTTTCCACGCATGGATTCAGTCGCGGCGTTGTAGGCCTTGACGAAGTCCATGATGTTAACGCCGTGCTGACCCAGCGCGGGGCCAATCGGTGGCGCAGGAGATGCTGCTCCAGCTTCAATTTGAAGCTTGATCAGACCTGCAACCTTCTTCTTCGGTGGCATATTTGATCCTTCTTTATTACTTGGAAACCATCACCATGGCAACGGTGATGGGCGTCAATCAGCGGCAAAGAAACGGGTGCCTTGCGGCGGTTTGGCTGGAGTTGCCGAACTACTCCATCTTCTTGACCTGGCTGAAGGACAGGTCGACCGGGGTTTCCTGGCCGACAAGAGTCATGAGCACGGTGAGCCTCTGGTTCGCCGCGTCAACCTGTGAAATTGTAGCTGGCATTCCGACCCACGGCTCCGTGGTAAGGGTCACGGTCTCGCCAACTTCGTAGTCGGTAACAAATTCCGGAGCGCCCGCAGTAACCGGTTTACCAGCGGCTTTAGCTGCTTCAGCAGCTTCTTGTTCGACGACGGGCGTGAGCATGTCCACGACTTCACGTTCAGTCAAAGCGACCGGATCGCGCCCATTGCCCACAAAGCCGGTCACACCGTTCGTGTCTTGAACAGCTCGCCAGGAGTCATCGGTCATTTCCATGCGAACAATCGCGTATCCGGGCATCCGAACGCGCGAAACAAGCTTGCGCTGGCCCTTTTTCACCTCGTAGACCTGCTCCATCGGAACCTGAACCTCGAAGATGTAATCTTCCATATTCAAGGTGTGGATACGGTATTCGAGATCCTGCTTAACCCGCTTTTCGTATCCGGCGTACGTGTGCAATACATACCAATCGCCAGGAAGTCCGCGAATTCGCTTGCGAACGGTCTCCTCGGTGACTTCATCCTCGCTACCTTCAGCCTCGACGTCAGCGGAGCTGGTGTTCTCGCCTTCCTCAGCGTCATTCTCGGCAGGGGTCTGCACCGCTTCGGTGTCCTCCACCGGTTCTTGATCGGTAGTAGACTCTTCGGCAACTTCAGGTTCCTGCGCAGGCGCGGAGGCATCCCCGGCACTTGCGGAATCAGAAAAGAGTTCCTCGCCTGCGAATTCTTCCTCGGACATCGTCCCTACTTTCGTTTCCAGTTGCCTAGCCAAAGATCCAGAACATGGACTGATTGAATACAACATCCAAGAGCGCAACGAAGATCATCACGATCGTCACAAAGAACACCACTGTAAGGAAAAGGTTCCACAGTTCTTTACGCGTGGGGCGCTGAACCTTCTTAAACTCGGCAATAACTTCCTTAAAGAAAGTGACGATTCGCCGCCACAGACTCTTCTTCTCGGCGGACTCACGGCCACGTGACGATGCGCTTGCTGATTGGCTCATCGATGTTGTCCTCTCGGTTTATGTGGAAAACGGCCCATTCTAGGGCCGCCTTCATTGCAGGGCAGGAGGGACTCGAACCCACAACCGCCGGTTTTGGAGACCGGTGCGCTACCAATTGCGCCACTACCCTATTGCCTGACATTCATGATGCCTGACGGGGTGTTACCAATAAAGGCAACTCGCACAAGTCTAGTCAGAATGACGCTAAAACTCTAGGTGGATAGCTCCGTTCGGCTGTAATTCTCACCACGTTGCCTGCCTTGACGACGTCGTTGGCACTAGTTTCGGTATCGCGCACGTCTCTCGTACGTACACATGCTGAACAAGCCAACCGGCTTTCATCTGAGTCTGCGAACATATTCCTATGGCTACACAACCTAAGAACAGAGTTTCCAAGCGCCTCGCAGCGCTTCAACCATCGGCAACCCTCGCCGTCGACGCAAAGGCAAAGGCTCTCAAGGCCGAAGGCAAGCCGGTCATCGGCTTTGGTGCGGGCGAACCGAACTTTCCCACCCCGGCTCATATCGTTGAGGCGGCGGTCGAGGCCGCAAAGGACCCCAAGA
This sequence comes from Trueperella bonasi, assembly GCF_030811535.1. Taxonomy (GTDB): domain Bacteria; phylum Actinomycetota; class Actinomycetes; order Actinomycetales; family Actinomycetaceae; genus Trueperella; species Trueperella bonasi. The sequence goes on from NZ_JAUSQX010000001.1 coordinate 549,651, forward strand.
ATCACAAGTACACCGTGGCTAAGGGCCTGCCCGAGCTGCGTGCGGCGATCGCCAAGAAGACCAAGGCCGATTCCGGAGTCGAGGTTGATCCCGGCAACATCATTGTGACCAACGGTGGAAAACAGGCCGTTTACCAGGCCTTCGTTTCCCTGCTTGACGACGGCGATGAGGTCATCCTGCCAGCCCCCTATTGGACGACCTACCCCGAAGCGATCGCGCTTAGCGGCGGTGTTGCAGTCGAGGTGCTCGCCGGTTCTGATCAGGATTACAAGGTCAGCATTGACCAGCTGAACAGGGCACTCACCGAGCGTACGAAGGTGTTGCTACTGTGTTCGCCGTCGAACCCGACGGGGTCCGTATACAGCGCCGATGAACTTAAGACGATTGGTAACTGGGCGCTCGAAAACGGCATCTGGATCATCTCAGACGAGATTTACGAACACCTCGTATACGAGGGTGACATGGCCTATATTTTGGCAGAAGTTCCCGAACTTCAAGACCAGACGATCATCGTCAATGGCGTAGCAAAAACTTATGCCATGACGGGTTGGCGCGTGGGCTGGATGCACGGCCCTGCCGACGTGATGAAGAAGGTGGCTAATTTCCAGTCGCACATTACGTCCAACGTATCTAACGTTTCCCAGCGCGCTGCACTTGCGGCGCTCGAGGGCGACCAGAGCGTTGTGGCGGAGATGAAAGAGGCCTTCGACCGCCGTCGTAAGACCCTCGTTGAGATGCTTCGTGAGATTGACGGTTTCGACGTTCCAATGCCGACGGGAGCCTTCTACGCGTACCCGAACGTGTCAGCTCTCCTGGGCAAGGACATCAACGGCCGGGTGGCGAACACGACCTCCGAGCTTGCCGAGCTCATTCTCGAAGAGGTCCAAGTTGCGGTGGTTCCTGGTGAAGCCTTCGGCGCTCCCGGCTACATCCGCATGGGATATGCCCTATCTGATGAGGACCTGGTCGAGGGCGTGGAGCGGCTCCAAAAGCTGTTCGCCTAGGCGCGGTTTGCGGGAAGGCGCGCTGGCAAAGCCGCGTCTGCCTCCCCCGCTTTGGCAAGCCACCATTCAACGACGTCGAGGCGCGAGCGAACCTGCGACTTCCAGTTCTTGCGCCCGCGATGGCGCGGCGATGCGACGAGCGAGAGCACGACGCCCGCAGCTGAAGCCGCGAGCGCAACCGGATCGACTTTCGAGCGCAACCGGTCAAACCAGCGGTCAGCAATTGCCTGGGCCTGCGCATATCTGGAGTTCAGGCCGGGGAGCACCGAAAGGTGCCCGAGGAGGCAGCCCCAGTCGTCTGCGCGGTATCCGGGGCCGAAGGAGTCAAGGTCGAGAAGGCCGCTGACTCGCCCGGTTGTGGGTGAGATCAAAATATTTGCCTCGTAGAAGTCGCCGTGGGTGGGCACGAGCGGGCCGTAATCGGCGGTCGAACGGTATTGGCGGATTGCGGCGGCGGCTTCCCGTGCACGCCCGGTGATCTCGGGCATGGCGATGCTTGCCGCATGCGCATAGTGTTCGCATCGATCGGCCCACACCGGGCGGCGTCTGAGCGCGCGCCCAATAATCGGCAGGGCGTCGAGGGTGCGCGTCAGCGAGTCGAAGGTGGCATCCAGGTTTTTTCCACTTGCATAGGAGGTGGACAGTGCCACTCCCGGCAGTGCCGAAGTTAGAACGAGGCCGTCTTTCGTGGCGGTAACCACCGTTGGAGCGGGCACTTTTGCCTGATCGAATGCGGCATGCCGGGCCGTGAGCGCTTCGACGACGCCGGGGCGCACAACCTTCACGTAGTACCGCTCAGTTTCTCCCTCAATTTTCAGTACGGCACGCCGCGTTGGCCGGTATCCGAGAAGTTCGATATCGACGTGTTGGCCGATGAATGCCGAAAGTTTTTCCGGATCGCACGCAAGCTCGAGGGCCGGCAGTTCCGGATCGGCCGGGTATTCCCACACGTGCACGGGCAGGCCGCCTGCGTAAAGTGTTTTTGCTCCTGCCCGTTCGAGCCGTTCTCGGCGAATGCGTGCCGTGGAGGCAAGCAGGTAAAGATCTTCACGGAGCCGGCGCTCGCCGTCGAACCGATCCCACACGAGAGAATAGCCAACCGAAACACTGGCGCCGGGGCGATGGTTGACCGCGTGTACGTGCCACGAACGTAAAATACCCGCCTCATCGAGTGCAAGCCGGAGCATGTCGCCTGCCGATTGCCCGGTGAGAAGGGCAAGTGCACGCCGTTCGTCGCTAACTCCCATAGCTCATTTATAGAAGTCTTTAAGCTTTGCCTCAACTCATCGGCGTGTAGTGTGCCGTGCAGGTGGGGTGGGCTGGCGGCTAAGCTATGGGTATGCGCAACCTGAAAACCCTTCCTAAAGCGCACCTTCATCTACATTTCACGGGATCGATGAGGGTGTCAACGCTCGCGGATCTCGCCCAGGAGCAAGGGATTCGGCTTCCGGCAAATCTCACTGATGCAACCGCCTTGCAAGTTCCCGCGGGCGAACGCGGATGGTTCCGTTTTCAGCGTGCCTATGACTCGGCGCGGAAGGTCGTACGCAGTGAAGCGGCGATGCGGCGAGTGGTGCGCGAAGCGGCTATTGACGATGCGGCGGAGGGTTCGCGCAGGCTCGAACTTCAAATCGACCCCACGTCATATGCCCCTTTCGTCGGCGGCATCACTCCGGCGCTTGAGATCGTGCTTGACGAAGCGGCGCTGGCCTCCACCGCCACCGGGGTTGAAGTGGCGATCATTGTGGCTGCCTCGCGAATCAGACATCCCCTTGATGCACGTACACTCGCCCGGCTTTCCGCCAAACATGCGGGCAACGGGCCAGGGCAAGTGATCGGCTTTGGGCTATCCAACGACGAGCGCCGAGGGGTCACCTCGAAATGGTCTGCGGCGTTCAATATTGCGCGCCGGGCTGGGCTTGCCTCCGTGCCCCATGCTGGGGAGCTACTTGGCCCCGAGCACATTCGCGAGGTCGTCACGCATCTGCGGCCCACGCGTCTCGGGCACGGCGTGCGCGCCGCCGAGGACTCAGACCTACTCGCGCGCATCGTTGGTGCCGGTATCGCGCTAGAGGTTTGCCCGACGTCGAACGTGCAGCTGGGTGTTTATTCCTCGCCGGACGAGGTGCCCTTACGCAGGCTTTCCGACGCCGGTGCGCAGATCGCGTTGAGCGCCGACGATCCGCTGCTCTTTCTCGCCCGGCTCAACGATCAGTATCAGATTGCGCGAGATCAGGGATTTTCCGACGCCGAACTTGCCGATTTCGCCCGGGATTCAATTACTGCGTCAATGGCCACGCTCGAATCTAAGCAAAAGTGGTTGGCCGAAGTTGACCAGTGGTTGGCGTCTCCGGCTTGATCGACGGGGATCGCTTCAACCGTGGGAGGTCGCTAAGGTTCCGCGGAGATCCGTAAGCCACGGAAAATCGAAAGATCGGCGTTTCACGGATCACCGCCAACGAGACGGACCACCACAAGACACGAAGCGCTCCCCTACCTTTAAGCATGCGTTAACCCTGAGTTTCATTAACCGTGTGAGAGTTGTGCAGTCTGCTCCTGCAGAAAATCAATTTCCATTACACACAGTAAGGCACAACGACATGACGATCTCAAAGAGCCGTAAGCTCAAGACACTCGTTCTTACTGGCGTTACCGCACTGGCCCTGACGGCATGCGGCAACACCGGAGCGCTAGACGAAAACGACGATTCCAACGGCGGCGCGAAGTCCACCGGCGGCCAGGTTATTACCTACAATTCACCTGCTGAATGGGGTAACTTCGGCAACGTTCACAAGGCGTTTACCGAAAAGACCGGCATCGACGCACCGAACGATCCAAAGAACTCCGGGCAGGCACTTGCGGCGCTACAGTCGGAAAAGGACAGCCCGGTAGCCGACGTCGTGTATACCGGCATCGCGTTCGCACCGCAGCTGATGGCTTCCGATCTGCTCGAACCCTACGTTCCAGAAAACGCTGATCAGATCGATGACAATCTCAAGGATCCAGACGGCCACTGGCACACCGTTCACTCCGGCGCCGTCGCCTTCATCGTCAACGAAGATTTCCTTGACGGCGCAGCCGTGCCCCAATCCTGGGACGATCTGCTCAAACCAGAATACGAAGGTAAGGTTGGCTTGCTCGCCCCAACACAGGCAGCCGTAGGCTACTCGGTAGCAACCGCCGTTAACTTCGCTATGGGCGGCGACTTCGAGAACTGGGATCCCGGCTTCGAATACCTCGAAGCGCTCGTGGATAACGGCGCGATCATTTCCGCGCAGACCGCGACAGCCAAGGTTTCGCAAGGCGAAATCCCGATCCTTATCGACGCCGACTTCAACGGTTACAAGCTCAAGTCTGAAGGCACCAACGTCACCGTTGTACTGCCAGAGGAAGGCACTATCCTTATCCCCTACACTATGGGTCTAGTTAAGGGCGCACCGAATCCGGAAAACGGCAAGGCGCTGCTCGATTTCTACTTCTCTGAAGAAGGCCAGGCTCTGTGGGCTGAAGGGTTTATGATCCCCGTTATCGGTGAAGTTGATAACCCAGACATGCTGCCGAAGTCCGAATACGACGAAAGGGCCAATGCTGTCGACTACATCAAGCAGGGCGAAGTCCAGCAAGACTTCAACGACCTGTACCGTCAGCGCCTCGGCTAAGACGCGAACCTGTGGTGGGCTGCGAATAAGCGCAGCCCACCCTTGTAGGACGTTCTATGACTGACATACTTATGGCCGCCCCGTCGGCACCAGCAAAACCCGAACGAAAGAAAAAGCGTGGCTTAGGATGGCTCCTTGCCGTACCCGCCGCTCTCGTCACCGCAGTGTTCGGGCTATACCCGCTATTCGTTTTGATCTACACCTCATTCGGATTGGGAGAACTGGGACCTTACGAATCAGAATCCTTTGAAGCGCGAGGTCCACTCAATGGTTACATTCGTGCGCTCGTCATCAATGACAGCGTTCGTGAAGCCATTAAGAATTCGCTCATCGTGGCCGGAGGAGCCGTTGTCATCACGGTAGCTCTCGCAATTCCCCTCGTTCTCTACTTGGCTCGCCAAGCGCGCGCGGGTAAACAAACAGGTGGAATTGATGTACTCATGACGTTTCCCATCGTCTTGCCAGGCATCATCATTGGCTTCTTTATGATCGTGCTTTTCGGCCGCAACGGCTTGCTCGTAGGGGCAATTCCGGGTACGCGCGGACTGGCCTTCACGATGGTTGGCCTCATGATTGCCTACGTGTACTTCTCAATTCCACGAGTCGTTGGGCCACTGCGTGGCGCAGCCGAAATGCTCGACCCCGATCTTCAAGACACCGCCTACTCTCTTGGTGCATCTCGAACCAGAGTATTCTTCACTGTCACGCTGCCACTAATTTTGCCGGCAGCGATTGAAGTCGCGGGTACAGCAGCCGCGGTCGCTCTGGGTGGATACGGAACGGTTGCGGCACTTTCCGAGGGTGTACGGCTATTGCCCCTCGACGTCGTCGACACGCTCAACAACGGTTATCACATCGCCACCGCATCAGCTTACGCGGTGATCTTGGCGCTCCTAACCGTGCTGTGCCTAGCAGTGGGCAACGTGTTGTCCAAACTCGTCAGGAGGGCATTCGCATGAGCGTACAACGCAATACAATCGGCCGGGTCATGGTCGTACTGGTGAGTCTATTCATCATAATCCCGGTGATCGCAACTATCGTGACCGCGATGTCCGTCAACTCCTCCCGTGGAGCTTTCGGCGACGGCGTCACACTCGACTGGTTCGTTATCGCGTGGAATAATATTTCCCCCATGATCGTGCGATCATTCTTGGTTGCACTGCTCGTGGTGGCGTTAAACATCCTCATCGTTTTCCCACTGGCGTGGTACTCGCCCAATCTTCCCGGTTGGATCCAGCGAATCCTCCTGCTATCGGTCAACCTACCGCTAGCGGTACCGGGCATCGCGCTCTCGATCGCACTGATCGGAACCTTCGCCGCACTTCGGCCGTCTGGAATACTTTTGATCTTCGGCCATCTTGTGCTCACGATGCCATTCACGCTTTCATCGCTCTTGCCCAGTTTGCGCGATCCAACCGTGCGGGAAGCTGAACAGGTAGCCAGATCTCTAGGTGCATCTTGGCCGCACGTCATCCGCACTGTCACGGTGCCCTGGGTCAACGTGGCACTCCTTCAAGCCATAACCATGGTATTCGCGATTTCGTTTGGTGAATTTAACATTTCGTTCTTCATCAACCCGCCGGCATCTCCGATGGCACCATTCGCACTATTCGACGCGTACTCGACCCAACGGCTCGAAATCGCGTCCGCACAGAGCGTTATTTTCATTTTGTTTACCCTCCCCATTCTCGCGGCTGTGACGTGGGCGCGCGGGCTGGTAACACGACGTAAGGCAGATTCATGACAACTCAAGATCCAGCCGTCTTTGACGGTCTAAAAGCAGATCAGGGCCTCGAAGTGGAAAACATCGAGGTTCGGTACGGCAAAAAAGTTGCCGTCACCAATATTTCACTCGGTGTAGAACCCGGGAAGATTACGGCAGTTATCGGGCCGTCCGGTTGCGGAAAGTCCACAACTCTGAAGGCCGTTGCCGGCTTGAACTTCGTTTCCGCTGGCAAGATTTTGCTCGGCGGTAAGGACATTACTGACCTTTCGCCAGACAAGCGCAATATCGGCCTCGTCCCACAGTCCTATGCTGTTTTTCCGCACATGTCCGTGGCGAAAAACATCGGGTATGGCCTGCGGGCCCGCAAAGTCGATTCAGCGCGGCTAGAAGAACGAGTTCAAGAAGTATTGGAGCTCGTGCAATTGACAGAGTTTGCTGATCGTATGCCCGATCAACTTTCGGGTGGTCAGCGCCAACGCGTTGCACTTGGCCGAGCCATCGCCGTCGATCCCGAGATCCTCCTCCTCGACGAGCCCCTCGCCGCTCTTGATCCGCAGCTGCGTTCGGACCTTCGCCGCCAGCTGGCCAACATTATCGAAGCGGCGGGAATGGGCACCCTCATCGTCACTCACGACCAGCACGAAGCCATGGCTCTTGCCGATCACGTGGCGATCCTCAAAGAGGGCGTTATGGTCCAGTACGGTACACCCGAAGAGCTCTTTGAGCGCCCCGTCAACACTTTCGTCGCGGACTTCCTCACGAATTCCACGCTCGTGGACGCCAAAGTCGAAGGTGACGTCGTCGAACTCTTTGACGGCGCATGGCAGGTGCCCGTCAGCGCGATGTCAAAGCAAGCCGATGCCCGCGACCCGCAGGTGCTCATCCGCAAAGATTCGCTCGAGGTGGTTGGTGCTGGTGAGCCAGGAAGCGTGCAGGGCACCTTCGAATCGGTCGAATATGCGGGCGGCAAGATGTTGACTGTAGTTAACATCGACGGCACGCGCATCCAAAGTGAAACCGAGGAGCTCGTCAGCGCCGGAGACACTGCGCACTTCGCAATCCGCCCGGGCAAGGCCGTGCTGATCGGAGGTGGAGCATGAGTCTCAGCGTAGAAGTTCTCGGTGCGAACGCCACTGCACCCGACGCCGTCGGCGCCGCATCCGGCTACCTCGTACAGGGTCAAACCGGTGTGGTGAAAGTCGACGCCGGGCCGGGCACCATGATGGCGTTCATGCAGGCGGGCCACCAGCTTGAAGACCTGCGCGCCATTGTCTTGACGCACCTGCATGCTGACCATTCGATCGACATTATGACGTGGGCCTACCGTTGGACCTTCCCCACCGTCAAACCGTCAATCCCGCTATATGTTCCACGTGGGGAGACGTACCAGCTCGAATCCTACGACGATCTATACGGCATTCCTACGCTGCCGACGATGAAACGGCCGATCACCGGCACCTTTGACATTCGGGAAATGGAGCGCGACGGCGAAAGCTCCTTCGAGGTTGACGGCCTGACATTGACCGCCTACCCGGCTCGTCACGCGGTGCCCTCGGCCGCTCTGCGATTCGAACGGGATGGAAAGTCCATCGTGTTCTCCTCGGATACGGGAGACTGCGACGGGCTTCGTGCGGCCGCGCAAGGCGCCAACGTGTTCATCGCGGAAGCTACCTATCTGGATCCCAATCCGGAGGCGATGGCGGCACACGGGCACCTCACGCCCGCGCTTGCCGGTGAAATCGCCAAGGAGTGCGGAGTAAAGAAGCTGGTGCTCACACACCTGTCTTTCTCCTCCGACGCCGAAGAGTCAGCCAAGCGAGCCGAGGCAACGTTTGGTTCACCAGTTGAGGTTGCCGTACCCGGACTGCGTATAACGGCCTAGCAGCTGGGCCTAACAGCTGATGGTATAGAAGCACGCAAGAAGTGGGCGGCAGGATCATCCTGCCGCCCACTTCGCATTGCTAAGACTTTGTCCAACTGGTTGAGCTCAGATATCTAGGCCGACAACTACCGGTTCGGGCACGAGCCGCACACCAAATTTTGCTTCGACGCCGTCGCGAATTTCACGTGCAAGCGCTGCAATATCTTCAGCTTTTGCTTGGCCGCGATTGGTGAGGGCCAGGCAGTGCTTGGTAGACAGCGCCGCCGGGCCGGGCATGTTGTAACCGGCTGGGAATCCGGCATGGTCGATCAACCAAGCCGCAGAGGTTTTCACCTGCCCCTCAATTCGCGGGGCGGCTGCGCCAATCTGGTTGACGGCGTCGTGCTTAGCCACGTCAAAACGCGGCGCGCCTTCAGGCAACCGTGCCGCTTCTTCTTCCGTGAGCACGGGATTCGTGAAAAACGAGCCGAGCGAATACGTGTCACGATCCGAATCATCCAGGACCATTCCCTTCGACCTGCGCAGCTCAAGTACCGCGGCCCGCACTTCGGAGGAGGGAGCGCGCTCACCTAGCTCAATATCCAGCTTCTTGGCAAGCTGGGCGTAGCCAACCGGGCGTGAAAGAGTTGCCCGGCGCATGTGCAAATCCACAGAAAGAACGATCCAGCGCGGGCTTGGCCCGAACTCAGCCAGTGAGCGCTTAAGAATCGAATCTCGGTAACCAAACTTCATATCGGAAAGAAACAGGGTGCGAATCTGCTTGGTCTGACGATCATAGGTGCGTACCGAAGCCAGTGTTTCCGCCAGTTCCTGACCGTAGGCGCCAATATTTTGCACGGGTGCGGCTCCCACCGAGCCCGGAATTCCTGATAGTGCCTCGATTCCCATCCAACCGCGCTCGACAGCGAACACGACGGCGTCATCCCACGGCGTACCTGCAGTCAGGCGCATTTGCGCTCCCCCGCAACCATCATCCATCAGCTCGGTGATTTCAGTGCGAGTATCTCTTACGACGACGCCGGGAAACGGCTCATCCGAAGCGAGGACATTGGACCCTCCGCCAATGACGAGAACGGGGAGCCCCTCGGAATCGGCCTGCGCTACGGCATCGATAATTTCTTCCTCGCTATCGGCGCTGACCACCTCGCGCGCCTGGCCGCCAACACCGATAGTCGTCATCTGAGAAAGAGATTCTCTGCCACGCATTCGGTGGGACGGAACTGGCGGTAGCGTCGTCGTTGGCTCAGAAGGTTCTGGAATGGAGCACGTCATGTCTTTTCCTTAACGTAAGTGGCGAAAATGTTAGGCGCCGTTGAGCCGGCGTGCCATCAGCCATTCAAAAGCGGCGTAAATCGGCCTGTTGATAACCAGGTCGAATTCGCCGATCTTTTCAAAGATTTCAGCGTTGAAACGCGATTTAAAGGAGAGCAACGAATCGTCCAGCGTGCCGTCCACCCCTCCCAGGGAAACGTAGTCAGCGCCGCCCGCAAAGGCGAGCTGGAGAGTTTCGACCCACAGGAGATCCTGGGCGGGGATTGTCCCATAATCACGGTTCGTACCGGCATACAGAAGTTCGAAACCAGTTCCATATCCAACCGCGAGGCAGCCCGCCAAGGTGACGACATCGCCGTCGGCCCTATGCCGCTCCTCCATTTCGGCAAGGCTCTTCTTTCGGCTCGCAATCTGTTCCGATAGCTGGTGGCGCTTCTTTTTTGCGTTCTCCTCAACGGCTTCTAGCTGTTCGTTGAGCTCCGCAATTTCCGTGTTGAAAACCTCGATTGCACGCGCAATATCGAGCTTACAGAGCATGAGATAGGCATCATCCCCGTAGGCGTTCAAGATCCGCTCGTAATAGCCGCGTGAACGCAGCGAAATACCTTTTTCTTCTTCGGTTGCTTCAATGACCTTCAAGAATTCATCGAGATAATGCATTCCTCCTCGCGCTACTTCAGCTTGGCGCCTCAAGGCTTGGCGGTAGTAGTTGCGAGTGCGCTTAGGCATCGCGGACAGCATATCTGTTGCGTCGCCTGGCCGAAGAGTCGCCGTCTGGAAACGCGGTTGCAAGGATTCGTGCAGCCCGGTAACGAAACCTCGATGTTTGAAGCCCGCCCCCTCGATCGTCTGGCGAACCACGGCTGCTTCTGGTGTACGTTCTTCAGGAAAAGCCTCCTTTGGACCCCGGTTGACAACCACTGGCGGATCGATACGGACCGCGATTGCGCGGGATTTCTTCGCGTAGTTGCCAAGCGCCTGTAAAAACCCCTGTATGACAGGCTCGTTGGAATAGTCGCCGATCGGCCCGTGCGGCACGTACCAAAACGAATAGCCGAGTGGAAGCGAGCGTTTGAGCACGAGCGCTGCGATCAGAATATCCCCACGTTCATCAACGAGTGCGGTGAGAGTGGAGTCCCATTCTGCTTTCACTTCCGCCCAGGCCGGCGACTGGAGGACGTTGCACTGTGGATGGCTCCGAACGAAATCCTCGTATTTTCTTCGGTCAACATCCGTCTCAAAAGTAAGCTTCATGTTTCCTTCCGGTTTTACCTTTGATTATCTCACGGGAAGTACTTGCATAGGAAAGAAAAATTGAGGCCCCTTGGGCCTCAATTTCTACGTGTTTAAGTTGTTTTCGCAACGCCTTGACTCACATAACGCGAGATCACATGACGCTAGGGCTTGGCCGTAATGGCGGCTGACACCATGCGAACTAGCGGGTTTCGCGATGCATGGTTGAGGAGTTGCAACGCGGGCAATACTTGTTGATTTCGAGACGATCCGGCGTATTGCGACGGTTCTTCTTCGTAATGTAGTTGCGCTCCTTGCAAACCTCGCATGCGAGGGTGATCTTGGGGCGAACGTCTGCAGACTTAGTAGCCACTGTTTTTCCTCACGTTCGGCTCAGAAGCTAATGCTTCGTTTTATTGTAGAGCGGGCGCCCTACTGGTCGTAGCGAGAGCGGGGTTTGAACCCGCGACCTCACGATTATGAGTCGTGCGCTCTGACCAACTGAGCTACCTCGCCTCAAACACTCCGCGGGAAACCGAAATTCCCCAAGAAATGAATGGAGCCCCGAGAGGGAATCGAACCCTCGACCTTCTCCTTACCATGGAGACACTCTGCCGACTGAGCTATCGGGGCGGCGCTGGCAAGCTTACCAACAAAGATAGGCTAACCAACATCGCGTGCGGTGAAGATCACCGCGTGCGCGCTACATACGTAGCGGTGGCGGATGAGGGATTCGAACCCCCGTAGCTTTCGCGTCTGATTTACAGTCAGATACCATTGGCCGCTCGGTCAATCCGCCCTGCAGTGGAAACCACGTGCGACTACCGAGATTAGCAAACTTCACCGTAGCACTGTCAAACTAAAAGGGCTTCTGGCACTGCCGTAATGGTCACACTTGGCGCGCTGGGCTAGTCTAGTGTGGATCAGCGCGCCCAACACGATCACTAAAAGGAGAAGAAGTGGCAGTTTCATCATTCGACATCGTGAGCCGATACGACATCCAAGAAGTAGATAACGCGGTCAACCAGACCGCAAAAGAAATCGGCCAGCGCTACGACTTTCGCAATGTGGGGGCCTCCATCGAGCTCAACGGCGAAGCCATCACGATGAGCGCGAACTCCGCCGAGCGGGTACTTGCCATCTGGGACGTCCTGCAAACGAAACTCATCCGCCGCGGCCTATCACTCAAGCAGGTCGATGTGGGCGACGCCGAACCCAAGGCTTCCGGCAAGGAATACAAGCTCGTTGGCGCGCTTAAAGAAGGCATCAGTCAAGACAACGCAAAGAAGATCACCAAGCTGATCCGCGACGAGGGCCCCAAGTCCGTCAAAGCCCAGATTCAAGGCGACGAGGTTCGCGTTCAGTCAAAGTCTCGCGACGACCTACAGGCCACAATCGCGCTTCTCAAAGACGCCAAACTGGATGTGGCACTTCAATTCGTCAATTATCGGTGAGCTCTAGTAGAGCTTGCCGTCGTGTTCTTCGCCGCGGGAGATCGCCGTCATGGTTTCGCGTTCGACAACCTTGATGCGGGCCCGCCCTTCCGCGGCTCCGAGTGCCATTTCAAACTCTTCCAAAAGCTGCCATCCGCGCCAAGTCGTGTAGCGAACCCCGCGTTCGTCGAGCACCGCCTTGGTTTCCTCCCAGCCGACGGCGTCGGTCGTGGCATGCAAGAGCCCGGCTTCGTAATCTTCAACCAGATGGCCAACCGTTTCCTGGGCGTCGGACTTGGTCGAACCGATAAGGCCAACCGGGCCGCGCTTAATCCAGCCGGTTGCATACATGCCTGGCACTACTTCCCCGCCAAGCTCGGCAGTCACACGGCCTTCAACATTGGGCACAATCCCATTCACGTCATCGAATGGCGCGCCAGGGATGGGCGAGGAGAAGTAGCCAACTGCACGGTAAACGGCCTGAACTGGATAGTCAACGAATTCGCCCGTCCCTTTCACTGAGCCGTCACCTTGTAGCGCGGTACGTTCCATCCGAATCGCCTCAACCTTGCCATCGCCCAAGATCTCCACGGGCGCTTGCAACATGTGGATGTGGATGCGGCGCGAGGCAGTCAGGTCCTCTTCCTCCTGAAACACCCATTCCGTTAGCTGTTCGACAACCTGACGGGTCATCTTTGAAGCTTCCATGTCCTGCTCAGAGCCTTCGTCGTAGTCGAAGTCTTCGGGATAGACGATAATATCGACGTCGTTCAGCTGCCCGAGCTCGCGAAGCTCCATCGGAGTGAACTTGACCTGAGCCGGCCCGCGACGCCCAAACACGTGCACATCCGTGATTGGTGAAGAGCGGAATCCCTCCTCCACATTCTTCGGAATTTCGGTGCTCATCAGATCTTCGGGATGCTTGGCAAGCATGCGCGCCACGTCAAGCGCTACATTACCCACGCCCAGCACGGCCACCTGCTCGGCTTCCAAAGGCCACGTGCGCGGATAGTCAGGATGGCCGTCGTACCAGTACACAAAGTCTGCAGCGCCGTAGACTTCGGGCAGATCAGCACCCGGGATGTCGAACGGCGCATCCTTATCGGCGCCGGTGGCCAAGATAATTGCGTCGTAATGCTCGTGGAGTTCGTCAAACGTGAGATCCTTACCGATCTCAACGTTTCCAACCAGCCGAATATCTCCGCGTTGCAACACGTTATAAAGCGCATTAATAATCGCTTTGATGCGCGGATGATCCGGCGCGACGCCGTACCGCACTAGCCCGTAGGGGGCGGGCAACTTTTCATAAAGGTCGATCTGAACGTCGATTCCCGATTTTGAGAGAATGTCCGACGCGTAGATACCGGCCGGGCCGGCCCCAATAACTGCAACATGGAGTGGTCGATCTGCCACGTGTACCTCTTCCAATTTTAGGCGCCGGCGCTACCGGCATAGATGCACCTCATCTTAGTTGTCACCGGACTAAGTTCCTATAGCAAGCTGGTGGCGGGTGACCAATTCGTCACCCGCCACCCCACATCACCATTGATGGGCTAGAGCATCAGGATTCTTCTCCGGGTCCGTAATCGGAGGTCGTTGCATCGAGTCGGATCACCCCGTACGTCCATCCGCGGCGCCGGTAGGCGGCACAGGGTTGCTTCGTCTCTTCGTCGATGAACAGATAGAAGGGATGGCCCACGAGTTCCATTTCGTCGATGGCCTGTTCGATCGACATTGGTTTGGCCTCATAGAGTTTCTGCCGGACAATCGCGGGCGAGTCACCGAGCGGGGTCTCCACTGTTTCACCGGGCTCACGCGGAATGCGCTGCTCTTCTTCTTCAACTTCCGGTTCGGGCTTCGATAGGAGCTCTTCTATAGGCAGATCTTCCACGGGATGTTCCCTCTTATCGCCCTTCCTGCGGTTCTTCAGCTTTTCGTGCTTGCGGCGAAGGCGCTCGAAAAGCTTTTGCGCGGCCAAGTCGAGCGCACCGTAACGATCGGAGGCTGAGGCCTCTGCTCGCACAACTGGCCCCTTATCCCGCACCGTGATTTCGATCCTTTCGGAGGTGTCATTTTGCGAAGGGTTAGGCTCGTGCGTGATTTCAACTTCGACGCGCTGAGTGTGCGGAGCAAATTGCTCAATTTTTTGCAGTTTGTCTGAAAGGTGCGTGCGGAAGGAGTCCTTGACTTCGGTGTTTCTGCCGGTAACTACAATTTCCATTTTGACCTCCTTTGGTCAAGAGAAGTGATCCGATACTGCGCGCTCGCCCCTGCGAGCATTTCATCACCTCCACCTGCGGTTTTGACCTGTGAGTTACCAAAAGTTTGGATGTCATTATTATATTGGCAATAAAAATTATTTGTGCTGTAACTCACGCATTTGCCGAGGATCGTGGGTCGCGGCAATCACCATCGCAGCGATAACGCGCCCGCCAGCCGATTTCACCGCACGCGAAGCCCCGGCCAAGGTAGCCCCGGTGGTCACCACGTCGTCCACGAGCACCACGTCGTAGCCCGTCAGATTAATTCCGGCTACGACGTCGATTGCCCGTGATTTGCGCTCGCGCGCGTCCATCCGCGTACCCCCGCGCACGCGTTTACGCACGAGCACATTTTCGTATCTGCCGTCAATCAAATCCGCTACCGCTTTGCCCATCACCCCGGTCACAAAGCACCCGGATCGTATGCGGGCGGATGAGGAGGGTGCTGGTACGACGACGGTCGGCGCGGCTCTGGCTAGAAACTCGGGGTTCTGCCGCGTGGCAATGAGGTCTTCAAAAGCCCAGTCGAGGCGGCGGTCAGTCACATTTTTCCATCGCACGATGGCGCGAGCCACGGGGCCGGCGTAATCCGCGAGCGCCAGCACGGCAAATGGAGAAGTGTCTGCCTTGCCATCGAAACTGACGTGACTGAGATATGGCAGGTGTTCTTCCACCCGAAACCAGGAGGTCGAGAATTCACCAAGGCAGTGGGCGCATAAGTCTTCGTCCCATTCCCCACACCCCGCACACCAGCGCGGAAAAATGATGTCGAGGATGTCATTCCATAGTTGCTTGGCTGGCACGCTCACAGTGTCGCACGGCTCCAGCGCATGAGACCACGTTCGGCACTACGCTGTGGATAGCCAGCGTTATTTGAGGGCTGTGAATATTCTTTGGCGCTCAGATGGGCTAACCAGGATACGCGGGCGAGGTCAGCGAGTCGGAAACAAGCCGCCAGCCTGCCCCGTCATAAGAAAAGAGGGTGTGCTGACTATTTTCGATGACGATCGAGTCAATTCCGCGCCCGGAGCTCAACGAAACCAGTCCGTCCACCGCGGCAAGGGAAACAGAGGAGGTACCAAGACCGACGATGTGGATCGAGCTGGTACTGGATCCCGGGTTGCGAGCAATCGCGGCCAGTCGAACTTCCGACACCCACGACACGTCGGTAACCTCAACCAACGACTGCCCGAATCTCACCGGATCCCCGATTTCGATGGGCGTGCCCGTTGCGTCGCGCGCGATGGAAACCGCGTTCATTTGCACGTCACCGGACTGCTCAGTCAAAATCACCATGCGAGCGCCCTCGCGCGAAACGGCAATATCTCGGACCGTCAATCCTCCCAACCACGGCAGCTGGAAAGTAGCGCGTTCACCGGTTTCAAGGTGGACGGCGAGAACCTCACCTTGCGATACCCTCTCTCCTGACCATACCCAGTCGTGGGCATCAATCGACGGTTCGACCAGCTGGCTACCTTTTAATAGTTCAGCCGTCGGGTTCCCCACGTAGCTCACCGCATAGATGCTCGCCCCGTCATTACCGAGCGCAGCGGCCACAGTCAAGGGATCGCTGTAGGCGGGCGCAATCGATGTCAGGCCAAGCCCGTCAACCAGCTCCGGATCAATCTGAGTCACCTCGCCGCCACTTACTTGTGCGGGCACACCATCACGCAAAGCAGCCAAAGTGTACGTTGCGTAAGGGTAGGCACTTAAGTCCACCTTGGAAGGAATGCTCATCTCCGCACCTTCGGAGGTGAGCACGACGCTTTGGACTCCCGGCACATTCATCAGCGTCTTCGAAACCTGTGCCTCGAATGCAATCAGATCCGTGCTCCGCATCGATGCAACGTCGGAGGAAAAGTCCACGCGCGCCACACCGTCGTTAACGCTCACGCCTCGGCTGGTCAGTGTGGTCTCTGGCGGAATCGCCGAGTGCGCACCGATCGCTAGCCATGTTGAGGGGCCTTCCAGTAGGCCATTGATGGCATAGGTTGCTTGCCCGGAGTTCAGGTACCACCGCACTTCGGGCACGAGGGCGGCCCTGTCTGCCGTGAGGAAATAGAGAAGGGTTTCGCTGTAAAGCGATGAAAAGATTGAGTTCGGGATGACGAGGCCATCATCCAGTGTGGCAATACGCCATTCCCCATCTTCATTTTTCACGAGGGAGAATTCAACGTTGATGATCGCTTCCGGGGTTGCCACGGAATAGCGGCCCCCACCATCGAGCGTTCCAGCCGCGCGAGCGCTAACACGAATAGCTCCGTTGCGCGTTTGCGAAATTGATGGAGTCTGGGTGTCCTCGTAAACGCGCAGCTCCGCTGACGGGTTCCACCTCGCTGCCGCCTCCTTAGTCAGAAATTGCCGAGCGACGCTAAAGTCACCGGATAGTCCCGCACCCGATGCGCGCAAGAAATCCGTGACGAGGTTCTCGGGCGAGGAACCCGGGGTGGGGCCCTGCGGGTCGAGAACGACCCCGCCATCAAGGCTTGCAGGCCGGGCTATCAACTCCGGCTCACCAGAAGTTGGCAGGCTCGCACATCCAGCAAGCGCGGTGGTGAGCACCATAAAAATCAAGACGAGACGTTTCATAGCTCGCCCCCTTCCGCTTTTTCATAGGGGCTCGGCGCTTCAAGCGGGATGGGCGGATCGAATGGGGCAAGAGGTTCTTTGGGCAGCGTCAAAAGGAAGGTTGATCCAACGCCCAGCTTTCCTGCGACCTCGAGTGTTCCGCCGTGGATCTGCGCGTCCTCGCGGGCAATGGTTAGTCCAAGCCCCGTTCCACCAGATTTGCGCACCCGCGAGGAGTCTGCCCGCCAAAAGCGTTCAAATACGTGCTCAATCTGTTCTGCGGAAATACCTATTCCGTGGTCTTGAACCATAACGCCCACGGCGGAGTCATTTGCTTCGACAACGACGTCGACGGGCCGCCCTTCAGCGTGTTCCAGTGCGTTGACCAACAAGTTCCGAACGAGTCTGTGAACTCTGCGTGGTTCAACTTCGGCATCCGTATCGCCGGCCGCCTGGTAGTTAACACGCACCCCGTTAGAAGCGGCAAGAGGTTCGGACACCTCGATAACATCTTCCACGAGCTCGCCAATATTGGCGTTTTCGGTTGCCAATGTCATGCCACCGGCGTCGTACCTGGAAATTTCGAGAAGATCGGCGAGTGTGGCATCAAGGTTGAGCACCTGTTTGTACTGGAGTTCTGTGGCTCGCTTCAGATTGGGCGAAAGCTGGTCACGGTTATCGTAAATTAATTGGCCGGCCATGCGAACGGTGGTCACCGGTGAACGTAGTTCATGCGAGACTGCCGACACGAATTCGGTTTGGACTTTGGAGATGCGTTCCATTTGATTGAACTGCGTCTCGAGGGATTCGGCCATCTGGTTGAAGGACTGCGCCAGTTGTGCGATTTCGTCTGTTCCGCGCACCTCCATTCGGGAGTCGAATTCGCCATCTGCAAGTTGGCGGGCGTTCTCGGATGCTTGGCGCACAGGGGTCAACACCCATCTCATCACCGCCCACGTCACCAAACCGAGAATCACGAGCAGAATGGCAACAGAAACCCACATCACACGAATCGTCGCATTAATGAGGTTCTGCTGGTTTTCAAGCGAATAGGCCGCATAGATTTCATAAATACCAGATCCTGGGATGTCGATGGACGTGCCGATCACCAAACCGGGCCGCACCGCGTTGTCGTCGGGAATACCTACTGACTGCCAGCCGATCTCGTTACCGCGGACCACAACTTGGCGTAATTCCGGTGTTACAAGGGATCGCACTCGGGTTGCCGAGGCTGTCGCGGGTTCAAAAATCTGGGTGGGTAGCGGATCTTGGCCGGGAGATCGCATCAGAACCGCGCCGAGCACACCGCGCGCAGGATCGTACATTGACGACACGAGTGTGTTGGCGATTTCCTGGGTTCTACCAACCGAGGGCGAGGTGGCTGCAAAACGTTCCTGCGCGAGCTGAACATCAGTGGAAAACTGTTCGACGTCCGTCTCAATCGCGGCATCGAAAACAGAGGCGCGCACCTGCGTTGAGATCGCTAGTCCCAAGATGATAATGCCTATCACACCGGCGGCTACGATGGAAAAAATTACTCTCAGCGACAGTGATGAATACCAGCGCTCACGTAGCGAATTTAAACGATGAGCGAGGGAACGAAAACGTTCAGAAACCGGCTCGCTCACGGATTCGAGGTTCCCGCACGGTATCCCACACCGCGAACAGTGATCACAACCTCAGGGTTTTCCGGATCTTTTTCTACCTTGGAGCGAAGCCGCTGAATGTGCACGTTAACCAGCCGGGTGTCCGAAGAGTGGCGGTACCCCCACACTTTTTCAAGCAGTTCTTCCCGGGTGAAGACTTGGAAAGGTTTTCGAGCGAGCACAGTTAGCAGATCGAATTCTAACGGTGTCAGGTGAAGAACCTCGTCGCCCCTGCGAACTTCGTGGGCTTTGAGATCAATCTCGAGATCAGAAATGCGCACAGTTTCCGATTCGGGCTCTTGGCGGCGCAAACGCGCCTTAACGCGAGCTAAAAGCACCGAGTTTTCAAACGGTTTGGTCACGTAGTCATCCGCTCCAGCTTCCAAGCCAGCGATGACATCCACAGAATCGGTCTTTGCACTCATCATAATGATCGGTACGTCAGACTCTTCACGTAGGGCGCGAGCGACCGACACGCCATCCATTCCTGGCAACATGACATCGAGGAGCACCAGGTCGGGATGTTCCGCACGAAATAGTGGGAGCACCGAATCGCCGCTCACACAGGCCGAGACTTCGTAGCCTTCGCTTTCAAGCAAGATGGCTACCATTTCGGAGATCGCCGGATCGTCATCTACTACAAGAATGCGCACTGACATCGTCTGCCTTCATCACCAGTCAACTAATACCCTGATCTTATCAGTCGGATCTTACAGTCTAGGGTCCGACCCGCAGTGGACTCTAAATCGGGTAAATTGGTCCTAGCACGTACTGAAAGGCTCATCATGACAGCTTGGAATAGCGATCCATACGGCAAGCCGAGCGAATCCGTGGCAAACTACCAGTCTCTGACAGGGCTAGGAGGAGTTTCGCGAAGCGTGATCCCGCTGCGTCCGCTCTCCGTTGGTGAAACACTAGATTCTGCCGTGCGCCTGATTCGGTTCAATCCCGTAGCGTTTATTGTGTTCCCGCTCATCGTGAACCTTGTAGCGGGAGCGTTCAACGTGCTAATAACCCTCCTGTTTGGGGAAACCACTATTCGCAACACTTCAATCAGTGCCGAGATACCAGTCATCTTTTCAATCCTGACGACCATAGTCGCGCTGATCGCGGGACTGATAGTGCTGGTTGCCGGAACGCGCGTCACACTCGCCTCAATCCGCGGCAAAAAGCTCACTTTGAACGAAACTTTCACCGAGGTTAAAGCCCAATTCGGCCGACTCTCAGTGCGAATGCTCGGCCTGCTACTGATCACGATTGCCGCTACGGTGTTATTTACATTTACAGCAATCTTTTTGGTGGTCAGTCTCGTTCGTGCATTCGAGCCAGGCGTGAGCGGCGTATTGTTTACTTTACTCATGATCCCGATGATCATCGGCGTTCTGGGCTTCCTCCTGTTTTACCGGTTCTCGGTAACGGCTCCCGCCATGGTTGCCGAGGATATCGGCCCACTGTCCGGGCTATCTCGCTCTTGGAGCCTAACCAAGGGCTCGTTGGGATACTTCATCGGTCTCCTGCTTACCCTGATTGTTATCGGCATCGCATTGAATATCGTCGCGGCGATATTCATAGCTTTGTTTGGTGGAATTGGCTTCGCAGGCAATTCGGAATCGGGCATGTTCCTCGCCGGTAGCGCGCTCGGAACCGTCCTCGTTGGGCTTGTGGTTTCGATTTTCATCGCGCCCTTTACTAGCGCGATCACGAATCTCGTTTATGTGAACATGCGGATGAGGCGAGAGAATTTTCATCAAGACGTACTATATTCAGCGGGTCCTGATCAATCTGCGGGCGGTTACATTCGCCAAGAAGGGCCGTACGGCCAGCCACCCCAATCGGGTTATGGCCAGTGGTCAAGCCCGCAACCACCAACCAACCCGGGATTCAACCAGTTCAATCACGGAACCGACCCCCAACGCCCCACGTGGTACGAAGGGAACTGGCCGAATTCGGCCGATCAGAGTTAGACCATGTTCGCAACGCCGTTCGCTCCAGATCGCGACGAAGCCCAAAGACTCGCCGAAGACGAGCTAGCCAAGGGCATGTACGCGGATGGCTCGTCACTGTTCGAGCGTTTCGCTTCCTGGTTAGAAAGAACTTTTGCACGCCTCGGATACGACTTCAATCCGACGACGGGCGGCGCGGGAAGCTACGCCGTTATCGTGATCGTTGTGCTCCTGATCGCTGCGATCATCTTTTTCTCTTTGAGGCGCTCACGCGTCGGTAGCTTGCGGCTTAAAGGCGCGGCCCGAACGGAACTTTTCGACGACGTCCGCTCTGCGAAACAGCTTCTCGCGGCCGCGAAGGCGGCAGAAGCAGCTGGAGATCTCACCTTGGCCGCGATCGAACTTTACCGCGCAATCATTCGCGAATTGGATGAGCGCGGTCTAATCAATGTTATTCCGGGGATGACGGCACTTGAGGCGGCTCGTGCTGGAGCTGAGAGCATTGGGGCCTCAGATCATTTTGCTCGGTGTGCAGGGATATTTAACGAGCTCTACTACTGGTCAGGTAGTGCGAGCCCGGAAGATCTCCACACACTACGCGCACTGCACGCGAAAGTGGACACGGCTCGCAGCCGCACCTTACAACAGGTGGAGGTACGCACATGACCGCCGTCGCAAAACCTGCGCCATCCAAGGGCACCGCCATTACCTTGACCCTCTTGGCCGCCCTCGCGCTGGCAATAATTATTTTCGTTCGCGTGCCCTCTCCCGGCAATCCCCTTTCGCCGTCGTCGACGAGTTCGAACGGCACCCATGCACTGGCCGAAATTTTGCGCGATCACGGGATGACCGTCGAAGAGATCAGCCCGGATCAAGCGCGTGATCTAGCCAGCCCGGACGTCACGTTCGTCGTTGACCACAGCGCCTACACCGAACCCTACATGCGCCAAGAGCTCATCGATTCGCGCGCAACGATAGTGCTACTAACCAACGTGGATTACGAAGAATGGGGCTTTGACGGGAAGCTGTTGAACCTGGATGGCGCCCGTCTGCGCGCGCAATGCGATGATCCTGATGCCATGGCCGCCGCTTCGATTGGGCCCATTAGCTGGCTTTTCGTGCCCGACGGCGCCGAAAGCGGCTGCTTCCCCGCCAATGGCGGATACGTCTGGACGCCCCAGGCCGACACCCCTCACCTTTCCTATTTGGCGGACGATTCGATACTTACGAATGAATACCTCGACGTCGATGGCAACGCCGCATTTGCACTTCGCAAGCTCGGCGCCAATCCGAAACTGTATTGGGTCGTTGGAGGAACGGATCCGCACCAGGAGCCGAAAGACCGTCGTTGGATAGGCCTACCGGACTGGTTCTTCCCTCTCGTGAGCGCCCTGACGCTCAGCTTGGGCTGGTGGGTGATCTACCGTGGCCGGCGCTTTGGCAAACTCGTGGCCGAGCCGCTGCCCGTCGTCGTTCCGGCCTCCGAAGTCACCGAAGGCCGCGCCATCCTGTACCAACGCGGAAAGAACCACGCCCACGCGGCCCGTGCGCTTCGTGCCGGCACGATCATGCGCCTTTCGCGCGGCCGAGGGATCAGCGACGACGCGAACCCCGACGTCGTCGTTTCAACCTTGGCGAATGCCAGCGGCTATCCGCCGGCCAAAGTCGCAGACCTCCTCTACGAGCGCCCAGTTTCGGGCGATTCAGACTTGATCGAGATCGCAGCCGAGCTCGAAAGATTCGAAAGGGATATCAATGGATAACTTCGCTCCCCACGGGTTTCGTCCCGTGACCCACGAACCCGCACCGGACGGGCCCGCCCAATCCGCGAGCGCGGAAAAGTTCCGTAGCATTCGCGGCGAAATCGCGAAGGCTGTGGTCGGCCAGGAGCACGGCGTGAGCGCCGTATTGATCGGATTGCTGTGTGATGGTCACGTACTACTTGAAGGCGTGCCCGGTACGGCAAAAACGCTGCTTGTGCGCTCACTTGCGGCAGCCCTCAATCTGGATGCCAAGCGGGTGCAGTTCACTCCCGATCTCATGCCCGGCGACCTAACCGGGTCACTTGTCTACAATTCTTCCGACGGGCAGTTCAGCTTCCGCCCCGGCCCGGTGTTTGCGAACCTGCTGATTGCCGACGAGATCAACCGAACCCCGCCAAAAACGCAGGCAGCACTGCTCGAGGCGATGGCCGAACAGCAGGTGTCGGTTGACGGCGAACCGCGTTCCCTGCCCGATCCGTTCATGGTTGTCGCCACCCAAAATCCGGTGGAATATGAGGGCACCTATCCCCTTCCCGAGGCGCAGCTTGACCGCTTCATGCTCAAAGTCCACCTTCCGCTTCCGCCGCGCGACGTGGAGCTCGAGGTCTTGCGGCGCCACGCATCTGATTTTGATCCGGGGAACGTGGACTCGGCGCAGATCCGCGCGGTTGCCAGCGCCGACGACGTGCTCGAAGCGCGCGCCGAAGTGCGGGCCGTGGAGGTGAACGAGCGGATTTTGGACTATATCGTTGACGTTGTGCGGGCCACCCGTGAGGCGCCAGCTGTTTTGCTCGGGGTTTCTCCGCGCGGAGCAACCGCACTCCTGCACGGCGCGCGAGCATGGGCGTGGCTGTCTGGACGCAGCTACGTCACGCCCGATGACGTCAAAGCTCTGGCTATCCCCGCTCTCAACCATCGCATCCAATTGCACGCCGAAGCTGAGCTCGATGGGATCAGTGCTCACGCAGTAGTCGAATCCGTGTTGAACTCGGTGCCGGTACCGCGCTGATGTTTATTCGCTGGCCAGCCTTTGCGCTTTCTGTGATCGGGGTCGTGCTCGCCGTTGCAACCCGTAGCTCAGCGTCTGCCTTGCTTGTTACCCTGATCATCGCGTGCGTGGCACTTTTGGACGCCGCTCTCGCGCCTTCACCGATGCGTGTGGACGTTTTCCGCTCTGGTGTTGCCTCAACGCGGATTGGCGAATCGGTGACAGCCCAGCTCACCGTTTCCAATCCGAGCCGGCGCAGTGTTTCTGGCCAGATTCGTGATGCGTGGCCGCCGTCGATGGGCGTTGAGCCATCACGGCACGTGCTCAAAATACCGGGAGGGAGCGAACAAACGGTCGAGGCACAGATCACACCCACCCGGCGTGGAACAGTGCGGTCGCATTCGGTCACGATACGCACTAACGGCCCCCTTGGCCTAGCGGGGCGCCAACGTTCATTTCCCACGAGCTGGTCGATGAAAGTGCTGCCCCCGTTTATTTCTCGGCGGCACATTCCCTCGCGTGTACGGCAATTGCGCGAGCTCGATGGTCAAGCGTTACTTCTGGTTCGCGGTGAAGGAACGGAGTTTGATTCGCTGCGCGAATACGTGGCTGGCGACGACGTGCGCGCGATCGACTGGCGTTCTTCGGCTCGCCTTGGCCAGACTGTGGTGCGAACGTGGCGCCCGGAGCGCGACCGGCAGGTCATCATCGTTGTGGACGCGGGCAGGGCGGGCGCGTTGCGAGTATCGCAGGCCCCGGCGTTTGACGCGTTTATCGAATCGGCGCTCCTGCAGTCGGCGATCGCAGGGCGCGCAGGGGATCAGGTCAGCGTGTTAGTTTTCGACGACGACGTCCGGGCACGGTTTGTGGGCAAGAAAGATCGTGCCATCACGCACGCCGTGGCCAACACTCTCGCAGATGTTGAGCCCACGTTGCGCGCCACCGATTGGACGGGCCTGCCGCGCCAGATCGCGGCGATCACCACACGCCCCGCATTCGTCGTCATTTTGACAACGCTTGGCGGGGGAACGCCCGCATCCGGGCTCATAGATATCGTGCCAGAGCTGGGCCGCTCGCATACCGTGCTCATCGCGTCGGCCACACTGGATGACGTCGACCAGCCCGGGGAACTAGATGCGAAAGCCGCTTTCAACAGGGCTGCCAGTGAACGCTCCAAGCTTGAGGCACGGAATCTGACTCGGATGATCGAACGGGCCGGGGCGTTCGTTATCCGTGAGGGAAGCGAAAACCTGCCCGTCGGCGTCGTCGATACCTATCTTGACCTCAAAGCCCGCGGACGGCTCTAGCTAGCCGCGTAAGCGACGAGTGTGTGCTCGTGGCGGTCCCCGGCTTGCCGGCCAAAGACGTAGACCCAGAGCCAAAAGGCCGCGAGTACGGCCGCGCCAATCGCAATTTTGACGCCCCAGGGAAGATAGGAGGGGGTGACGAATCCTTCCACGAGGGCGGACACGAAAAGAACTCCGATCAGCCCCAGCGCCATCACAATCGTATGCTTACCCTCCTCGGCAAGCGCAACCGTACGCGGGCGCTCACCCGGCATGAGCAACACCCAAAACAGGCGAAGTCCCGCCGCTCCGGCCACGAAGATTGCGGTGAGCTCCATCAATCCATGAGGCAAGATCAGCTGAAAGAACAGATCAAGCGAATCGTGATGATGCATCACGGCCCCGGCCTGCCCGATCGCAACCGCATTCTGTAGCAGTACCTTCACGGGGAAAATACCCGTGATTCCTCCACCGATCGCTTGCAGCGCGATCCACGCATTATTGGTCCACACCATTCCACCAAAATCAAACCCCGGATAGTCGCGGTAATAGGCCGCAAAAGCCTCGTTGGCGTACCAGGCTAGCTCGCTTGGCGTTCCAAGGAGTGCCAGCTGGCCGGGATTAGCCGCGAAATAACCCAAGACCAGCGCGAACACAGCTATGAATGCCAGGCCCACACTGTGAATCCACCAGCGGGTGCGATAAAAGGCGTACGGCATGGTGTTCGTGAGCGCGTGCCACAGGCCACGCAGGGTTGCCGAGCGTGGCTGGGTGAGCTTGCTACGCGCTGAGGAAACTATGGCCGAAAGAGTAAGGATGATGTCCGGGTCCGGAGCCTGCGTGCGAATCAGAGCCAAATGGGAGGCCGTGGCCTGATAGAGGCGCACGAATTCATCCGTTTCTTCACCGGTTAACGTGGCTTTACGAGAAAGATAGCGCAAGCGTTCCCACTGGTCCTCGTGGGCTTTCGCGAACGCCAAACTTTCCATACCTCTACAGTGCCACAGCAGGCACCCAATTTGCAGGTAATCTTGTACCATGATGGACGGATACAGTACACCCGAAGATGGGATCATGACCGGCGAGGGAGTCGAGCTCGAACTTCCGGCCGCCACGGTTCTTTCCCGAGTCGCCAGCGGTGTGGTGGATTACGGGCTTACTTTCATCACTTTCATCATCACTATGTTGTCCGCCCTACCGATCTTGAGAGAGTTCAACAAAGCACAGCTCACGGCTACCGTGATTGCCTCCATGGCGGTATTCTTCTGGCTCATTCCCGCGCTAATCACCACAGTAACGAAGGGGTCCTCGCTTGGCCGACTGATGCTGCGCACCCGCGTTGTCACGACCTCCGGCACCACTATCTCCGGGCAACAATCGTTCATGCGGGCAACCATTGGCATCGTCGAAATCTGGCTGACCTTCGGCGTGCTGGCCACGGTGGTCTCATTCCTGTCCAAGCGCGGTCAGCGCTTCGGAGACATGGCCGCTGGAACGTACGTCGTTCGCTGGCCAAAGAAAGCCACGTGGGCGCCCAATATCACCATGCCAGCAGAACTTGCCGGCTGGGCCCAACTGGCGCAAACCCGGCCGCTACCTACCGGACTGTCGCTGAACGCCGCAGCGTTCCTCAAATCCCGCACACGGTTATCGCTTCGGGCGCGCACGGCTCAAGCCCGCGCGCTGGCCACCGCCTGCGAATCATACGTCTCCCCGCCCCCGCCATGGGGCACCGATCCAGAAAGCTTTATTGAGGCCGTACTGCTCGTGCGCTACGACGTCGAACGGCGGCGCTACGAGGCCGTCAATGCACGACGCTCCAGGTTGGGGTGGCGAATCGGAACTGTTCCCTACGGTTTACCAGCGACGGGAAGGCGCTAAAGGTAGTCAATATCTTCCGGCAACCGGTTCAGGGCTGCGGCCAACTGGCTGGTCACAATCGAGTGGATCAGCATCCGCGGATCTGGATGGCTACGCATCGCATTCAAAATCGGCATGCGGTAAAAAATAATTCGCCCATGAATCTTAGCCGGACGTTCGAACGGCAAATATCTCGCGAGCGGCGCACCGCTTTCCCACGGCGCCGGATCCGTTCCGGGCACGTCCATGACCGCAAAATCGTAACGGTCCAATACCGGCCCCAAGTGCCTGCTGTATTCACCAAGTTCCCATCCCAAAAGATCATCAAACTGATCAGAGCGCGTTCGCCAACCGGGAATCGTCATCGGCAAAATGGGGCCACGAGGACCACGCCCGTGCCGGTCACGGCGCGAAGCATGCGATCTGCGGGGAATATGCATGGCACCACCCTAGCGCCTCAAACAACCACGCCCGGTGAAGCACTAGGCTTAAGGCCGTGAGTCCGATCCGAAAATGTTCCCGCGACAGGTGCCAAAAGCCCGCGGTGGCGACCATGACGTACGGCTACAAGG
The DNA here is from genome assembly GCF_030811535.1 of Trueperella bonasi. Lineage (GTDB taxonomy): Bacteria > Actinomycetota > Actinomycetes > Actinomycetales > Actinomycetaceae > Trueperella > Trueperella bonasi. Next base: position 576,747 of record NZ_JAUSQX010000001.1, read on the forward strand.
AAGCCACAGCCGTCATTGGTCCCCTATCGCCCATCCCGCAACCTGGCGCACTCGACCTGTGCAAAGATCATGCTCACTCCGTCACCGCTCCGGTCGGCTGGCAAATGGTGCGCCTACAGACCGAATTTGAAGATGCGCCCCCCTCACCAGATGACCTCCTAGCGCTCGCGGACGCCATCCGGGAAGCATCCAAACGTGATGTTCCCCCTCCGCAGCCTGCGCGGCGCGAGATCCGGCGGCCAGCAACGGACGTCAACGAGCGCCCACAGCCGCGGCCACGATTTACCGTCATTCCCGGCGGGGATGACGAGGTCTAGTTTTGCACGGTAATTCGAACGACCTGGCTCGTTGAAGAGTCCTCGGTAAGCGGGACCGATGCAATCCCATTGTGGTCGGCTATCCAAATGGCGCCATAGACTTCTGCATCGGAGGAAACCGCGACGAAGGCGGTATGTGCGGGAAGATCCACCGTACCCAGAGTATCGACGTTTATCGTATTTTCCCCCAGTTGCACGCCAGATTCATCGAAAGCCTGCCAGCGCGCCTGCGCTGTGCCCGCTAGCACCAGGCGCGCTGGCAACGGGCCAAAGGCTGCCGCGCCTGTCTGCATGATCGCCTCTTGCGCCGGTAACCACGCAATATCACGGCCAGCCTCATCGGCACGCACCACAGAAACTGCTGCTGATACATCGGCGGTCGATTCAACACGGATCGCATGGGACTGCGCGGAGAGGCCGTCAAGCGAAAGGTCAAGAACGGTTTCGGGTGCGATCTGGACCTGGGTGCCACCCGGTAGTGGGGCACTGCCATCGGCGGTGAGCACCGAAATTGTAATCTGCGCGGATTCGGTGTTCGGGTTCACAACGCGCAGCGCCGCCGTCGTGCCGGAGTCGGGCAACGGCCCGCCGTCGCGGCTATCCGAATCTCCATCAATCACCAAGCCCGGTATGACCAGATCGGTGCCGATGTTGGAAGCGGTTATCACGTCAACTCCTGCGGGCCGTGCGCCTTCGAGGGCCAAGCTTTGGAGCGAAGCGGTAAACGGCGCCGTCTTAGAAAACAGGTGGAGCGCGATCCGCGAATCTGTCGCTAACAACCCGTCTAATAAGATGGCCTGAGAGGACTGTGGAGCCAGGTGAATCATCGCATTCGATCCGAGGTCGAGCCGCCCGCGCGAAGAGTATCCGGACAGGGACACCGATACCTGAGTTGGGCCGGGATTAGTTACCTTAAGTTCAAGCGAAGAACCTAGTTCCGAAGATCCACCCACAAGCCACATCGAATGGGCCGGCCACTGGCACGGGCTGACGGCCACGGAATGTAAGTCACCGGCGCTTGCACTGTGCGTGGAAGCCCCGGCCACAATCCCGCCTTCCACTTCGAGCGTTCCGATTATTTGTGGCACGCCGAGCGCGGATTCTCCGAGCATCTGCGCAGGAAGAACTCCTTCGAAGGAATGTGCACCATCGGTGCCTTCGCGCGTGAAAATCACTTCTTGCCCGCTCAGCGCGCCAGCCCAGCCGGTGATGTTCTCCTCTACCTGCTCGACGTCGATTCCGCCTTGGATAGTTCGGCTGATCCCTCCGTCACATACGAGGGTCGAGATCGTATTCTTGGGCTCGCTCACCGGCGCGGATGCCGTCAATGACGCGGCGGGGGCTACGTGATGACCCACCACAGCCGCGCCCGCCGCCAAGCTAGCGGCTAGGGCCCCGGTGATGAACGCAAGAATCGAGCGGCCTAAGTTCTTCACTCCACTCCCCCTTTTCGGCGGCGAAGGGGCAGAGCAATGATCGCGCTCGCAATGAGCGAGAGCCCGCCCGCGGCACCGAGCACCTTGTGGACGGGATCATCGTAGGTGATCTCCACGGTTCCGGCCATGTTGGCAGGCACCGTCCACGCCTGGTACCACGCCGGATCGCCACCCGTGCTAACGCCGAGTTCGAGGCCATCGATGTGCGCTGACCAATGTGCGTTTGCGCGCTCTGCCAAGCGCAACTCACGTTCGGAAGGCTCGCCAGAAACTTCGACCTTCGCGTTGATGACGCCGGCATGGGTATTGGCCTCAGTGGTGTACGCGCGCGACGACGGCTCACTCACCCGCCAAAAAGTTCCAACCTCGGTATCGCTCACGTACTGCAGGCCGGGCGCCGATTGAATCCTGCCCACCAATTGGGCTCGAAATTCTGCCGATTCCCCTTGCTCAAGGGCCGGTACGAGCACCACCGAAACGGCGTGCTCACCCAAGCCTGACGCAGCATCTTGCGAGCCGGTTAGCAATCCCGAGGCCAATTGCGCGAGATCCTGCCCCGCCTCGTCGTTCCAAAATGGCGCCCCCGATTCGAGGGCTCGTGCTTGCGAAAGGCCGCGTGCCATCGTGTATTCGTGCAATTCCTGGCCGTTGCCTCGCCAAAGCTCAACCCCCACGCCGTCGGAAGACATGACCAGCGTGAGAACGCGCTCGTTGTTTTGAAAAGCCTCTTCAGCCAATGCCGGTACATCCGGAGCGTTATCGCCAAGTACGGGATCCGTTGTTTGCCACAGCGCGCGCCCACCGATAGCAATCGTGGCAATCGGTACGGCAACCATGGCCAGCCCGCCAATAATGTGGGTTGCGCCGAAATTTCGGCGTCGCATCGCGGTGCGAAGGGCGTGCGTGGCGCAGCCAAGGGCGAGCCACAGGCCAAACCATGCGATGGTGAGGCCAACGTGTGGGGAGGCGTCAACGCTTTCATAGCCACCGGGAATCCTGCGCACACCCACGTTGGCAAACTGCGCAAAAACCGCGTGCACGATTCCAGCTGCAACTATGACCCAACCGGCCCGAATCCACCACATACGGTGTAAACGCAAGAGCGCAAGCACGCCGGCACCCGCGATGACCGCTATCGGAAGCCACGCCAAAAGGTCCGCGCTCAGGGAATCAACCATGGAATGCGCACTTTGAGAACCGATCGGCACGCCTGTTTGAGCGAAGAAAAGGAGCGGATCGGGATGAGCCCTAAGCGTGGGAACTATCGCAAGCAGTGCGGGCACCACAAGCCACAGCCAACGCTTTCGCCGTCGATTAAACAGCAACCCGGACGCTGCAAGAATCGTGGTTGCAACGAGATAGATGGGTGCTGCCGCCGCCAGCAGGCCGAAGGTCAACGCGGCAAGCCCGAGCGCGGCCGCGCTCCCCCGCCATGCACCCACCACCGCGTACACACCGAGCGGGAGCAAAACGTGAGCGACGACGGCGCCAATCTGGCCCGTGTGCAACGCATCAAGAAATGACGGTGCAACCATCCACAGGGCAGCTAAAACAGATCGAGCAACCCATGATCTGGTGAGCCTGCCAGCCCCAAGATAAGCAAAACCTGCCGCTGCGGGAATGGCGAGGTAGAGGATCGCCGTAGCAAACCCACCCAGCGTTAACCCAAAAGGCTGGCCCAACATAACAATGGGAATCGCAGCGACCCAGAGCGGATCAAGTGGAAGGGGGTAGCCATCTCCGCTATCCAACCAGCCGGACCACGCGATGGCGGCAAGTTCACTTCCCACAGTCGCATCCGCTGCCAACCCGCCACCACTGAGCACACCCGAAGAAAACACCGGCAAATGAAAGACGACGGTGAACGCCGTGCCCAAGGCCAAAGTCAGCGCCGCACCGCGCCGAGTATGCCGCGCAAGATCCGCACGCGCCTTCATGGTGAGTGGATCGGGCTGCTCGGCAAGCATTTTGGCTTCTTTTTTCGATCGCCGCGACTCTTTGCGTGCAAGTCGAATTTCGGCTGGTCGCGCTTCAAGCCCAGCGAGCGCTTCGGGCCCGACTTGCGCAACCTTCGCGATCCGCCGTCGCCCCTTAACTACCGCACCAAGTGAAGCCACTAAGAGCACGGTGGCTTTCACCTCCGCCCAGGCGAGCACGTGCTCCTTAAAAACGAGCCGGGCAAGGGCCCGGAACGGGGCAGCCACAAGGTAAAAGACGGCGATAGCCGGCACCAGTGCACCGGGCGCGGCAAGCAGCGCGTTATACAGCTGGGCAGCGCGGCGCCGAGCGTATGTGGAGTCTGCTTCGCCTAGCCCTACTCGGGCGTGACGCACAGCGGCCTTCGGTTCGACGACGACGCGGTAGCCCGCTCGGCGTGCCCGCCTGGAAAACTCGAGCCCGTCGCCGAAGGGCCCCAATTGAGGATCGAGCCCGCCGAGCTTGTCCCACACTGCGCGGCGCACTAACATACCGGCCGTTCCCACTGCCAACACGTCGGTGCGCGAATCGTATTGGCCCTGGTCGCGTTCACCCTCTTCGATTTCGGGCACTCGGCGTGCGCTACGAGTTGCCCGGATCCCAACTTCTAGGACCACCGGCGCCTCGTCGTCGTTCCAAGCTATTTGCTTCGGGCCAACCACGGCAATCCGTTTGGAGGTTTCACCGCGGCGTAACAGGGCATCGAGAGCCCGTGGTTCCGGAGCCGAGTCCGCGTGCAAAAACCAGAGCCAATCGGCCCCACCCAGCTCGCCCGCGTCAATATATCGAATCATCTGGCCGAGATTCTCGGCATTTGACGTAACAAGCGATACCGCGTCGGAACCCGGTTCCAGATGCTCATGAATAGGCTGGACAGCCTCGGAATCGTGATTCGGTATCAGCACCACGATCCGATCGGGCTGATGCGTTTGCGCGCTGAGCCCGGAAAGCGTTGCGCCCAAAAAAGAAAGGTCACGGCCGTGGCAGACCACAATCGCCGTAACCTTTTCTCGAGTCACATCGGTGACCACTTACCGACCTCCGCCGCGCGCCGCCTTACGCTCCCGTGCCATTCGTTTGCGGTCATTATCAGACGTGCCGCCCCAAATGCCATGCCGAATATCGTTCGTTATCGCATATTCGAGGCACTCGGCGCGGACCGAGCAATTCTTACAAATCGATGTGGCCGGGGCCGTTGAACCACCCTTTTCCGGGTAGAAAATATCGGGATCGGTCTGCGCGCAAAGAGCATCCTCCATCCACCCAAGGTTCCCCTGATCGGCAAAACCGTAGCCGAGATCGAAGATCCCCTGCATGAGAGCCTGAGCCAGTTGAGGATCCTGCGATCTCTCGCGCAGGGCAGAGGTCGCCTTCGACAGCCTCATATATTCCTCCAATTTCAAATGTGTCTAGGTAAATTACATAGATGTAATCCGGCAAAGTCAAGGCGGATTGAGCACTTTGTTCATTCGACCGGCGTGTTGCCAAGCGTTTCGCCATGCAAATGTGAGATATTGCCAGCTTCAGTTTAAGGGTCTCATCACTCAAACAAGATTTCGCACGTTGTGTAAATGCGCGGGAGCATTTGCGAAAGCGTGACATCATAACCTTATGACTCCAAGCGAACTCGCAGATTTAGCCGAACTCGCAGCCCGCGCTGTTGGCCCCGCTCTTCTTTCCGCCTTCGATGATCCAGGCCCCGTTGAGTACAAGCGGAACTTTCACGACCCGGTCACAAAGCACGATAGGCGAGCCGAGCAGACAATTCGCGAACAGCTTTTCGCCGGCGCCCCGAGCACTCTTCTGCTTGGCGAAGAGGAAGGGCGCACGATCGACGCGCGGGGACGCACCGTCGTCGCCGGAACAGACGACGTCGTTTGGCTGGTTGACCCCATTGACGGCACGGCGAACTTCACCTCCGGCCTGCCATGGTGGTGCGTGTCCATTGCAGCCGCGAAGGGACCTTACGTGATTGCCGGCGTCATCTACCAGCCCAGCACAAACGTGCTGTACCGGGCAGACGATACGGGCGCCTACAAGAACGGCCAGCCGATCACCGTCACAGATGAGCCGCCACACCGCACGCTTTTCACCGGCGGCTTTCCGGGCGAAAAAATAGATGATTACGACGGCGCTGCCCGCGGCTACCAATTGCTCCTCGAAGGCACGAAGTCCATGCGCCGACTCGGTTCTACCGCCTTGCACCTCGCCGGCGTCGCCGATGGCACTTTTGGCGCAACCCTCGGAATGGGAACGCAACCGTGGGACATCGGCGCAGGAATCGCACTTATCCAAGCGGCGGGCGGCCTCGTCGTCGGATTGGATGACGAGCGCACCCAACACGACACCTACATCTACGATTGCCCGCATTACGTGGGAGCTGCGAACGCCCAAGCCTGCGATCTGGCGCTCGGGGCCATCGCGGAAGTTGGCCCGCAAAAGTTTTACACCGACTACTTTGGGAGAAGTTCATGACCATTACACCGACCGGGATCTACGAATCGCTTGTAGATACCGGAACCTCACCCGCGATCGTCTGGCACGAGCCCGATGGTCGCGTGGAGCTTTCGGGAAAAGTTTTCGCCAACCACATTGCCAAGATCGCCAATTACCTCGAACAGGAATGCGATCTCATGCCCGGCAGCCGGGTCGTGTTGGATTTACCCGCGCATTGGAAGTCGATCGCCTGGGCACTTGGCGGGCTGATGGCCGGCGGATTTGTGGTGATTGGCCGCGAGAAGATTCACGACTGCGAACCGGGCACAATCATCGTCACCGACACGCCTGATGAGGTTAGTGCTGATGATGCTGATGATCTCATTGTGGCGCTGAACCTTGACAGCTTCGGGTTTGCTTGGGACGGAGAGCTCCCCGATGGCGTGGCCGATGGAGCCGCGGAGGTCATCGGCCAGGCCGACGTTTTGTTGGTCGAGGGCCTCGATGAGGATTCAAACGCGTCATTCTGGGCGAATGTGCTTGGGGAAGTACCCGAGATCGAGCGGGCCGTTATGGCTGAACCAGCTCTCGCAGAAGCGGTCGCGCTCGCCTATCTCCAACTTGGGCGGGGTAAATCTGCAGTGTTTATCGCTACTGGAAACGCTGACGAACAGAAGATTGAGCAGATCGCTAAAGCAGAACTGGGGACGGTGTTGAACCTCTAGGCCGCGATGTGGCTCGGGTCACATAAGTAATATTTGATATCAAAGTTCCTTTATGTATAATTTGTGGTGATGAACGTGAACATGAATGATGCAGACCGCGAGATCCTCCCGGTCGTCGAACTATTTAAGGCGCTCGCGCACCCCATTCGTGTGCAGATCGTTCATCGGCTGACCGAGTCGCCAGCGCACGTTGGCGACATCGTCGAACACCTGTCCGGCGCTTCTCAGCCACTGGTTTCGCACCATTTGCGAATCCTGCGCGATGCCCACCTCGTTGAGGTCAACAGAGATGGGCGCAGCAACGAGTACTCCCTCGTTGACGATCACGTAGCGTCGATCTTCCTCGACGCCTGGAACCACATGAAGGAACATACCGATGACTGCTACCACTGACCATCGCCCGGCAGAAGCCCACGCGAACCACACCCACGGCCCGGACTGCGGCCACGAGGCGATCATTCATCTCGACCACGTCGACTACTTGCACGATGGCCACATCCATCGCTACCACGATGGCCACTACGATGAGTGCACCACATGCCAGTGCAATGATTGCTCAGATTTCTGTGCAACCTGCGAATGCGAGGACTGCACCTGCCCAACGTGCAACCACAACAAGTGCGAATGCGAGGACTGCTCCGATTTCTGCGCAACCTGCGTCTGCGAGGACTGCACCTGCGCGACTTGCGAGCACGCGGCCTAACACACTTCGGAGGGCCTGCAACACCTCACGGGGTGGGAGCCCCGGCTTTGGAACTCTTCGCTTACGTTCCTACGTCCGGGCTCCCACCCCGTTTTTCGCGCCTATGCCCAGAAGTGTCCATACCCAGAAGTGCCCGTATCCAGAAGCAGAAGACTCCCCGGGCGTATGAACAGCACAATCCGCAACTTCACCGACGGGGGCCCGTAAATCCCAGGGAGGTCCGTGACGCCCGGGGAGGCCGATAAACCACAGAAAGTCCGAAACCCCTTGGCTTACGGATCTCCGCACGACTTACCGACCCCCGACGCCGGGACGGGCCTCGCGCGGCGCGTCAGCTAGGCCGACTCGGCAATCCGCTTATCCGCGCGCACGGACCACAGGGCAAAGGCCATAAAGATTACGCCGCCAAAAAACGCCATCGCGGCCGACGTCGGCAAATTCAGCTTCCACGCGGTCCAAAAGCCAATTACTGCACTAGCGCAGGCTACACTCACGCTTACGCCGATAACACCGGGCATCGTCCGTGCCACGAGTAGTGCACACGCCACCGGAGATATCATGAGCGCGATAACGAGGATCGAACCCGCCACATTAAATGCGGTCACGATCGTCAAAGTCACAAGAAACATCAAAATATTGGACACCCGCCGCGCAGGCATTCCAATCACTTGCGCATATTCCGGATCGAACGTGCCAACGGTCAAAATTCGCCAATTCCGCACAATAAACCCCATGTTGATCGCTAACACTGCGATTAAAATCCACATCATTCGCGGGCCAATGTTGTAGCCAGCAATTACTAGATGTTCAGATGGAAGGGCCATTAAATTGAGGTCACCAGCTAACACCGTGTCAGCGCAGATATGCGCATCTGAAAACACCGTCGAAAGCATCAGAACACCGATTGCAAATAGCACCGGGAAAATGACGCCCTGATCGGCGTCTCCTTTGACGATATTCGAGTTGCGCAACCAATTTGCGCTAGCCACGATCAACAGTCCCATCAACGTCGCGCCCACAATCATCAACGGTGATTTAAGCGAACCGGTTAGCGCCACACCAAGCACAATCCCCGGTAGTACACCGTGAGAGATGGCATCAACCAGCATTGATTGTCTGCGCAGCACCACGAAGACACCGGGAACAGCGCACGTAACCGCCGTCGTCACCGATAGCAAGAAAGCCGCAACAATGAAAGACATGGTGGTCCCTATCGCCTCGCTCCCGTATGCCGGGGCCGGCGCGAGGTGCAAAGTGCGACGACGAAAACGGCGAATAGCACGACGACGACAACGGGACCAGTCGGAACGCGGCCCAAGTTAATCGATACGTACGCCCCCACCGCGCCAGCCAGCAGCCCAATAATCCCTGAACCTATGACAAGCTGCCCGAGCGAGCGCGCCCACTGATGCATGGCAGCGCCTGGGATGATCGCGAAAGCCACCATCAAAATCAGACCCACGGCCTTCACTCCCGACACGATGGCCACCGTGATGCACGTGGTCAAAACCGGGTTAATCACTTTTAGTTTAAAGCCATAAAGTTCGGCTGACTGCGGGTCAAAGATCGCGACCTTGATTTCCTTCCATCCAGCGCACAATACCAGGCCAAGCACCAAGGCAATCGCGGCGATGGTATGTCCATCGCTCGCTCGCGTGGTGGCTGCGTTGCCAAAAATATAATCCGAAAGCCCGGCCTTCCCGGGGATCGAGGAGTGGTTGAGCACGTGGAGTGCGCTGAGCCCTCCCCCGTAAAAGAGGGACAGGCTGATTGCCATCGCGGCATCCGCACCAATCACGGTGCGCTCGGTGATCCACTGCACGAGGAACACTGCGAGATAGCTGGAGATCGCGGCACCCGCAATTAAGACCGCAATGGATTGGCCGTTCGCCCCGAAAATACCGGCGGCGACGGCGAAACCGCCCACTACTCCCGCCAAGGAGGCGTGCCCCATGACGTCGGACAGAAGTGATTGCCTTCGCATATAAAGCAGAGACCCGAAGGAACCGGCTAGGAGCCCGACGAGAGCAGAGGTAAAGAAGGTAGTACGAAAACCGTACACGCTCAAGAAATCGAGCGGGCTGATCCAATCCATTAGAACCCAAGTCCGCCTATCTGGAAGGCCTCGGCGATTGCTTCACTGGTGAGAGCTTCACCGACGGGGCCGGTAGAAATAACCTCGCCCTCTCGAAGTAGTGTCGCATGCGTGCAAAATTCAGCAACTTGCGCGAGGTCGTGGTGGACGATCACAACGGTGCATCCCCGAGCCGCTTCCTCCTTAAGGATGTTGATGATGACGCTCTCCGAGGCGGCATCAACGCCCGCAAAGGGCTCGTCCATGATGAGCAGCTTGGCGTCTTGAGCAAGTAAGCGCGAAAGAAACACGCGTTGTTTTTGCCCACCCGAAAGCTGCGAAATGTGGCGCCCTGCCAGTTCGCTGAGCCCCACCTGAGCGAGGGCCTCACGTGCCCTTTCAAGATCCCGAGGCCGGGGCCTGCGAAACCACCCCAGCCTCGGGTATGTCCCCATCAAAGTCACTTCTTTGACGGTGATGGGAAAATCCCAATCGACTGCCGCTGCTTGCGGCATGTAGCCAACGCTTTTGCGGTGCTCGGCATAGGAGCCGCCAAAAAACAGGGCGGTTCCTTTCGTACCCGACAGCAGGCCGAGCACGGCCTTAATCAGCGAAGACTTCCCCGAACCGTTAGGTCCGACGATTGCGTGGATGTGGCCCTGCCCGACCTCCATCGTCACGCTCTTAACCGCTATGGTGTTGCGGTAGCCGGCCGTGAGATCACGAGTTGCGAGCGCCGGCGTGGCTACATCAGTCATTAGGAAAGGGCCTCCACGATCGCCTGCACATTGTGCTCGAAGGCGCCGAGGTAGGTGTCGGTTGGCGCACTATCACCAAGGGTATCGGCGTAGAGAACCTTGTCGGAAACTTCAACCTTGCCACCTTTCGCAACCACCGAATCCTGTAGGTGCTTGATGGCCTCGGGATTCTTCAGGTTGTCTTGGAAGATCACAGGAACCTTGTGGTCTGCGATCGTCTGGGCCAACTCATCAAGTTCGGCCGCCGAGATTTCGGCTTCCGACGTCACGAGATCCGTTGCCAAGACCGTCATGTTATAGGTGTCGCCAAGGTAATTAAACGCATCGTGACCCGTGATGAGGTAACGATTCTCCTCTGGAATCTTGGAGAGTTGCTCACTTGCCTTTACGTGGGCGGCCTGAATCTTTTCGTTGTAGGCAGCCGCGTTATCGCGGTAGGTCTGGGCATTATCGGGATCGATGTCAGCGAACTTCTCGCCGATACCCGTGACTACTTCCTGCCACAGCTCCGGGGAATTCCACACGTGCGGATCGTGCCCATCGACTTCGTCCTCCCATGGCAGGAGCTTCGATTCGTCAATGACTTCTGCGGCCGGGTGAGAGCGCTCGCCGAGCTTATCGAAGTGGTCACGCATCCGGTGTTCCATATCGTGGCTCGTCCACACCACGAGGTCCGCCTCGTTCACTGCCTCGATATCAGCGGTGGTTAGTTCCTGCGTGTGCGGATCTCCACCCGGCGCAACGAGCGTGCGTACCTCAGCATCAGGCGCAACATTGTTGATTGCGTCCGTGAGGTAGCCCGTCGTCGACACAACCGTCAAAGTTTCAGAGTTCGACGACGCCGATGTCTCGGCCGAGCCTGAAGAACCATTCGATTTATCTTCCGAGCAGGCACCTAGAACAGACATGCCCAACATCACCGAAAAGGCAATGCCAAGAATCCGCTTGACTTTCATAAATTTTCCTTCCAACTTTGGCAGATGCGCCAAATAGGCGCGACTAAACACACCATAGATTATGGGGCTCTAAAATAAAATTTGGAGATACCTAAATTCATTTGGTGCGAATATCCCCACAAGCGCACAGGCATGACTTTGCCCCGACGCGAAGCTAGGAATTGCGCTCAACGCGCCTAGAACGGCCATTCCCAGTGGGGCGACGTTCAGCGCTTCGACGGAAATAAAATGCCACTAGGGCTCCCGACATGTTGTGCCACACAGAGAAAATCACACCCGGAAGCGCCGCTTCGGGAGTGGCAGGAAAATGGGTTTTCGCAAGAGTTGCCGCCAGACCCGAATTTTGCATGCCAACCTCGATTGACACTGTCCGCGCCACCTGTGCAGAACTACCCGCAACACGGGTAGCCCAATACCCGGCAAAAAGGCCCGCGAGGTTATGTAAAATGACCGCAACGAAAACCACTGCAACTGCCGTTTGTAAAGCTTCAACCGATCCCGGCACCAACGCGGCCACCACCAACGTGATGCCAAGGGTTGATACCCATGGCAGAACGGGCAGTAGCCTATCCACAACTTTCGGGATCAGCAGACGTACAACCACGCCACCAACGACGGGAACGACCACGGTTGTCACGATCGACGCGGCCATGGCCCCGCTGTCGATCTGCGTCAGCGTGCCCGCTAGGGCCTGCACGAGGAGCGGGGTCAAAATTGGTGCCAGAAGAGTGGATACGGTCGTCAAGGTAACTGACAGCGCCACATCCGCTTTCGCTAAGTAGGCGACGACATTCGAGGCCGTGCCGCCCGGCGCGCAGCCGACGAGAATCACGCCGATGGCGATGCCCGTAGGCAGGTTCAGCAAGTGCACTAGGCCAAAAGCTACGAGCGGCGTGATCACGTACTGAGCGCTGACGCCGATGAGAACAGCTACGGGCCGCTGTGCCACGCGTTTGAAATCCTCGACCTGGAGGGTAAGCCCCATCGTGAACATGATGAACCCCAGGCCTGGCGACACGTACGGAGTGAGGTGGGCCGCCGTCGCCGGAAAAAAGTAAGCCCAGACCGCACCCGCGACGATAATCAGCGGAAAAACCGTCACCGCAACGAGCGCCGACCGATCCTCGGCACTCATGGCCGGCCCTTCGTTCATTGCCGCCACCTTTCAGCAGGTCGCACATCCGCACCTAAAATGAGCCATAATATAAGCATGCGTGGAATTATTCTGGCCGGTGGTTCAGGCACTCGACTTCATCCCATTACGCTCGGAACATCAAAACAGTTGGTCCCGGTTTACGACAAACCGATGATCTACTATCCGATGTCCACACTCATGCTAGCGGGCATTCAAGATATCCTCGTGATTACAACTCCGGAAGATGCGCCACAGTTCCACCGGCTTCTCGGTGATGGTCGTCAGTTCGGCATTAACCTTTCTTTTACCGTGCAAGAGGTTCCAAACGGACTGGCACAGGCTTTCGTACTTGGCGCTGACTTCGTCGGCAACCAGCCGGCCTCGCTGATACTTGGAGACAATATTTTCTATGGCCCAGGCATGGGCACCCAGCTACGGCGGAACACTGATCCTGAGGGCGGTGCGGTTTTTGCCTATCACGTCACCGATCCCGAGCGGTACGGAGTGGTGGAATTTGACGAAAATTTCAAGGCGGTTTCCATTGAGGAAAAACCGGCTAAGCCGAAGTCAAACTATGCGGTTCCCGGCCTATATTTCTACGACAACGACGTGGTGGAGATCGCGAAAGAGCTCAAGCCGTCGGCGCGTGGCGAGTATGAGATCACGGACGTCAATAAGGCTTATCTTGACGCCGGCAAGCTCTCGGTTGAGGTGCTCCCTCGCGGCACCGCCTGGCTGGATACCGGCACATTTGATTCGCTCGCCGATGCAACTTCTTATGTTCGCACCGTTGAGGCACGCCAAGGATTAAAGGTGGGCGCTCCGGAGGAGGTCGCCTGGCGTATGGGCTTCCTTGACGACGCCGGGTTGGCCGAGCGCGCCGAACCGCTCGTCAAGTCTGGGTACGGCCAGTATTTGTTGGACCTTCTCGAGTATGGGCGATAAGGCTTGATGGAAACTTTCGTCCACGTAAGCTACTACGAGCACCCTCGTGAGAAGGTTTTTGAGGCTCACCGTGATCCACAACTGTTGAAGGTTTTAACCCCACCCGGCAAGGGTCCTGTGGGCTTGCCGTGGCGAGTTCGCCCCACAGTGCTAGATCCGCCCCGCTTGTTCGAAGACGTACAGGTAAGCGGGCCGTTTTCCGCCTGGCGGCACCTATCGTACACGGAGAACTCACCAAGTTGTTCCAGTACAGGGAGCGCGCTCTGCGGGACTTTCTTGGTTAGGCTTGGGATGCGCGCTCCCATGAACTTTTACGGCAAGTTGTCGATCGCGTATTGTGCCTGCTCGTGCGTAAACCGTTCCCCATACCCACCAGCCAAATGGTCATAGATCTCTTGATCGGCGCTGTTGGCGTGAACTCCAAATGCTCCTCGGCAGCCCTCAATGCCTGCTCGTTCCAATCAACATCGAGGTTATCAAGCGCATACTCGGTTTCTTCTTTGGTGAAGTTGCTTCCGTACTCGGCCGTCAAACGCTCACGCAAACTTTCCTCTCAATAGGGCATTATTTCCAGTATCTGTTCAGCTGACTTTAAAGTGAAATGGTCCGGGTTTTCTTCCTAGGTGTTTACCCTGTTTTCTATTGTTGCTGTTTTTTCTCGTTGCTGCCAGTATTCCGTTTCGACCTCGTGTGGCGTGCGGTAGTTGAGTGCTTGGTGGAGACGCTTGGTGTTCCACCAGTGCACCCACTCGAATGTAGCGATCTCGACTTCGAGAACATCGGCCCATCGTCGGGTATGAATGATCTCGTTCTTGTATGAGCCGTTGACGTTCTCAGCCAGCGCATTGTCATAACTGTCACCCACACTGCCAGTGGATTCAACAATTCCAGCATCCACGAGATGCTGATGATAGGTCAAAGATACATATTGAGACCCGTGATCTGAATGATGAACCAGGCCTGTGGTTGAGCGAGCGTTCCAGATTGCTTGCTTGACCGCTTGGAGCGGTAATGCCTCGGTTTTCATGGAATCTGACAGCGCCCAGCCAACAATCTTCCTGCTAAAAGCGTCGATTACGAACGCCGCATACACGAAACCCGCAGTGGTTCTCACGTAGGTGATATCAGCGACCCACAATCGATTCGGAGCACTAGCTGTAAACTCGCGTTGAACCAAGTCTGGGCGAGTATCGATGTCCTTACTCTTGACTGTGGTGACAGGATTTTTACCTTTCCGTTTACCTGCCACTGCCGCCAATTTCATGATCCGCCGCGTTTGCTCACGACCAATGTCAACTCCTTGACGTTTCAAGGCACGCCACATCTTCCGCACCCCATACACCCCGTAATTCTCAGCATGAATCTGGCCAACGAGCTCGACCAGCTCGCGATCCCTGACCTGGCGAGCTGACGGGGCACGTTTCTTCGCATCCCGGTATCCACGGGAGGTGATAAAGCCTCCTTCACGGTGATTCTTCAACGTCTGACAAATGAACTCAACACTGAAACGATCGCGATACTCATCGATAAATGCGATCATTTCCGACGTTTGGGGTCGAGTTCGGACGCGAAAAAAGCCGATGCAGCCTTCAACAACTCATTCGTGTCACGCAACTCTTGAACTTCACGACGCAGTCTGGCATTTTCGGCAGCCAGATCTTCGGGCAGGCGTTGAGGAACTTCTCCTTCACGTCGAGCTGCCTGGGTCCATTGCCGGGCAGTATGCCACGAGACCCCGAGTTTTGGTGCAACTGCTTGGCATGCTGCCTGCATCGAAAGCCCCTCAGCAAGGATCCGATCCTCAACAAGACGAACCACACGATCCTTCGCTTCCTGATCAAACTTCTTCGCCATATTCCAGATTTTCCCATCTACTCAAACGGAAGAAAACCTAGACCATTTCAAAGCTTGTTCATTCCAATCGACGTCGACATTATCGACAGCATACTGGGCAGCTTCATGAGATAAGCCCTCGCCGTATTCGGAGGTTAGTTGATCATAAAGCTCACTCTTTGAGAAGGCGAATAATTCCAGATAAGACTCGGCATCTTTCATGGTCTCTTCGTACTCATCGGTTATTTCCGTTGGTTCATCGCCCCTCGCGGACGAATCATCTATCGGGTCATCTCCACCGCGAGTCGGTTGCAGTGTTTCCACAATCTCAGCCGAGGTAGCCATGTCTTCAGGATCATCGGAACCGCTAGCCAGCATCACAATACCGAATATCGCGGCTCCGGCGGCTAACACAAAGAGCATAATCGCCCACCACCGCTTGTACCACGGCTGACGCGGCTGAGGGCTGTAGGGGTTGGATCCCTGAGGTTGCCCGGGGGTGTCCGTATTGGTTACAAGCATTCCCCTGCAGCTGCGCATAAGAGTGCTGCTGATTCTGTCCTAGTACTGGCACGTATTGGCCCTGCCCGGGTCCGTTATGCCCAGCCCAGGTCTGTTGTTGGTTCGGCTGAGGCTGATAGGGCATCTGCTCAGTTGGGTTCTCGCCGGGCGGATTCTGGCTAGGCGGGTGTGGACGGTTCCCTGGTTGGAATCTACTTTGATCTTGCGCGGGGTCGACGTTGTTTGAGGACATGTCGATTTCCTTCGTGTCGTGTGCGCCGGTCGCTTAACCGTGCCGCGTCTGTTAGATCGTGGTTGAGTAAACGCTGGGATTTCGAGCCTGAATCGTCGGCAATTCTCATACTACCGTCACCTCGGTATGCGAAAAGTTCACCCACGAAAAGCATCGGCACTCGCGTTGTCATGAATAGCGCATGCGACAAACAATCGCCGATCCACCGCTCAACGTTGTTCCACGCAAATCCGCAAGGCGACGAACCGCCTCATAAACCTAGATATCTTCAATGTTCTTGGTCGCCATAGCTAAAATTCCACCATCAAGGCTCGAGTCTCACACGCATCCCTACTCCAAAGGCGGCGCAGTGAGATCGGCCGCGCTTTTAACACCCGCCTTTCGGCGACACCCGGATCACCCCGCCGCGAAAAATGCCATTATTTCAAGCAGTCAAAGCGAAATGTTAGCGACACCTTCATTTTAAATTGGACTATGGTGGCGGTTCGAGCAATAATCTTGGGCGTGGAAAATAATGCAACACCAAGCCCCAAACCAGCCCGCGAGGTCGCCTCATGAGCGATGCCTACATGCTACTTTCTTACGGCGGCCCCGACAAACCTTCCGACGTCGTACCGTTCCTACGCAACGCTGTGGCGGGTAAGGGGATTCCAGACGAGCGGCTCGAAGAAGTTGGCGAGCACTATTTCCTCTTCGGTGGCAAGTCCCCAATTAATGAGCTTAATTTCCAGCTCGCGCAACGTATCCGCGACGAATTAGCCGCTAGAGGCGACCACACGCCCGTCATCGTCGGCAATCGGAACTGGCACCCGTATGGCAACGAAGCATTGGAGGAGCTCTACTCCCAAGGCGCCCGGCACATTCGTGCGATTGCTACCGCGGCGTACGGTTCGTACTCCTCGTGCCGGCAATACCGCGAAGACGTCGCGCGCTGGTTAGGCGACCTCGAATACCCCGACCTACGCGTCGATAAGGTCAGGCCATTTTGGGAAACCTCGGGCTTCATGGAGGCCTACCTCGACGTCGTACGCAAGGCTCGCGAGCAAGCCGCACCACACGCCCGGGTCCTGTTCGTCACCCACTCGATACCGACGGCGATGGATCGGGCTTCTGGCCGCGCACTCAATCTGACTTACGAGCAGCAGCACCTCGAAGTGGCGCGCACCATTACACGTGAACTGGATATCACCGACTGGGATATGACGTACTGTTCCCGTTCGGGAAGCCCGCATACCCCCTGGCTGGAGCCCGACGTCAACGATCACATTGAAGAGTTAGCAGAACGCAGTGTGTCCGCTGTTCTCATCGTTCCCATCGGCTTTATTTCCGATCACATGGAAGTGATCTACGATCTGGACACGCAGGCCAAAGAAACCTGCGAGGCTCTCGGCATCGAACACTACCGCGCGGACACGATTGATCACTCGCCTGTTTTTGTCCAACAGCTTGCTGACCTGTTCCAAGGCGAAGGGGAAATATCATGCCCGTCCACGTGTTGCTGGGCGAGCGACTCTGCGCCCGCCCTGGCCGCAATATAGTCTGCCCAAGTCCACCACTATTGAAGGAGTTTTTATGAGCCACCACCCTGCACCCCATCACGGTGCCCCCCATCACGGTGCGCCCCACCACGGAGGCGGCCACGATTCGCACGGCCACCCCGATCCAGAGTTTGTTGATCACCTGAATTCAACGCGGCCGTTCGTGATGTGGGCCGTTTTCGCAGGCGGGCGCCATATCGACGACGTCGACGCCGCAGTTTCAGCCGCCGAATCGGCTATCGATGATTCGGGCGTGAAAGTGCGCGGCTTCTACGACCTAGCGGGCTACCGCGCGGACGCGGACCTCATGGCCTGGTTTATCGCGGACACCCCAGAGCAGCTGCAAGCAGCCTACCGCGCGCTCGCGAATTCGAAGCTGGATCTGACCCCCGTCTGGTCCGTCATCGCCCAGCACAAGCCGGCCGAATTTAACAAGGCCCACTTGCCCGGAATGTTCGTCCACGAGGAAGCGCCCGCCTACGCCTCTGTTTATCCATTCGTACGTTCCTACGACTGGTATTTGCTAGAACCGTGGAAGCGCGCATCGATCATGAAGAATCACGGCATGGCTGGCCGGGATTTCGGCGATCTAGTGACCTCCACGCTCGCCACCTTCTCGCTCTCGGATTACGAGTGGGTCGTGGCCCTCGAGGGCGATGATCTGACCCGCATCGTCGACCTCATGTACGCCTTCCGCAACACGGAGGCCCGCTTGTACGTGCGCCAAGACACCCCGTTCTTCACGGGCCGGCGCTGCGAGCTTCGCGACTGGGCCCGCCGCTAACCGCATGCGTCCACGCGTCCTAACTATCGGGGCGGTTATCCTCCTGATAGTTATGCTGGCGGCCGTTAGCATCGGCCCGGTGCTGACGCCGCCGGCTCACGTGTTCAGTGCCCTTGCCTCGATTTTCTCTGGCGCGGGCACCGCGTCTGATGCGTTAGTAACGGGAATTCGCCTACCCCGCGTGCTGATCGCGGCGCTGATCGGCGGCGCACTGGCCGTATCCGGAGCGGCGATGCAGGCAGTTTTCCGCAACCCGTTGGCCGAGCCCGGAATTACCGGCGTTGGTGCGGGCGCGGCCTGCTTTGCGGTTTTGGCGATCGTCACCGGCATGTCAGCTATCCACCCGCTTTTGCTTCCCATAGGCGCATTCTTGGGAGCCCTCGCCGCTACCTTTGTGGTTCAGCTGGTTGGCGGGCGCCGGATCGGCACTTCGAGCGCCACCCTCCTGCTGGTGGGTATCGCACTGAATTCTTTCCTGGGCGCGCTGATTGCAGCGATAATTGCAAATGCGCCCAACGCGGAAGATGCCCGCTCTGCCGTGTTTTGGTTGAACGGCGATCTGAGCGGGCGCACCATGGACGACGTCGGCCTCGTCGTCGTTCCCATATTGCTCGGCGTGGGAGTTGTGTTGCTGCACGCCCGGGAGCTCAATCTCCTCAGCCTTGGTGAGGCGACGGCACAAAGCAGCGGCGTGCCAGTCCGGCGCGTGACGCACGTCGTTCTCGCTTTCGCGGCGCTGGCGACGGCGGGGGCAGTGGCGACGACGGGGGTCATTTCCTTCGTCGGGCTCGTCGTTCCGCATTTGATCCGTTTGGTGGCCGGTGCGAATCACCGGTTTTTGCTACCCGCCTCCTTTATTTTTGGCGCAGTATTTCTGATCGTTGCAGACACAGTGGCCCGTATGCTGTTCAGTCCGGTGGTCTTGCAAACCGGTGTGATTACTTCACTGATTGGCGCGCCATTCCTACTCATTCTGGTGACGAGGCGGAGGGCGATAGCATGAGCCCGATCGAGCTTTCGCACATGCAGGTTTCCTACGGTAAACGCCGGGTGGTCAATATCGATTCGCTCCACCTGCGAAGTGGCGCCGTACACGGGCTAATCGGGCCCAACGGAGCTGGTAAATCGACACTCCTGAAAGCCATGCTCGGGCTCATCCCACACGCGGGCAGCGTCACGATTGACGGTGAGGATTTCACTACCCTGTCGGCCCGCGATAAGGCGACCAAGGTGGCCTACCTGACCCAAGATTCACTGGCCAGCAATTCTTTTACAGGCCGCGAGGTCGTGGACATGGCAAGGTATGCCCGCCAATCCCGTTTCGCGCCCCGAACAATCGACGACGAGAACGCCGTCGATCGCGCTCTAGCAACAACGGGTGCGGACGCGTGGGCGAACCGGCCCACTTCAGCAACCAGTGGTGGTGAGCGCCAGCTCACTGGGCTCTCCCGTGTGCTCGCCCAAGAAACTACGGTTCTGTTATTGGACGAACCCGTCTCGGCGCTCGACTTATCGCACGAGACCCGGGTGCTGAAAATGCTACGCGACTGGCTGGAAGCCAACGGCGGCCGCACCGTCGTCGTCGTGCTCCACGATCTGACGATGGCCGCGCGCTACTGCGATGAACTCGTGCTCCTCAAACCCGAAGAATCGGGGGCGACAGTCTGCGCACAGGGAACTCCGGAACATGTGTTAACCCCGGAGAAAATTGGGCAGGTTTACGACGTAGACGTGGATGTGCGGCGCAGTGCCGTGACGTCAAGTTTGGTGGTCACGGCACTGTGACCGGAATGTGATGGAGGATGGGATGAAACACTTACGAAAATTCGCCGGTGCGATTGCGATCGCCCTCGTTTTAGCTGGCTGCGGTTCGGATGACGGTGCGGCCGGCTCAACAGCAGCCCCGAGCGCGACGACGGCTGGCGCGGCTGATTCCGAACAGGCCAGTTCGGCAGCACCTGGTGAAGGGCAGGCAGAAGAGTCGAAATATGAGCGAATTGTTGCGGTTAACGCGGAAACAGCGGACTTGGCGCTCATGCTGGTCGGGCCGGAGAACATCGCCGCTATTTCAGAAACCGCGCAGTCGCCGCACATGGGTCAAGTTCCCGAGCTTGCGGAGCAGGTGAACAACACGCTGCCGCCGGGAATCGAACCGGATGCCGAGCAAATCCTCTCATTCAACCCGGACCTCGTACTGATCACCCCGCGTGCTCACGGCACGATGGAGTCGGTGCGCGATCAGCTCGTGGCAACAGGAGTAGAGACCCATCAGTTCACACCAACCGATTTTGACAGCCCGGAAGGATACGCTTCAGCTATCCGGGAATTGGGTGAGATTCTTGGCGTACCCGCCAAGGCCGAAGAGCTCGCCAGCGAGTTTGAACAACGAATCGCTGAACTTGACGAGCAAAAGGGCGATAAGTCGCCGTCGATGATTGCGTTGATGGCACGCGGGCCCTCGATCATGGTGTATGGCGAAACCAATGCGCTGCCGGGTCTAGCCATGCGCGCTGGGGCAACGAATGCTGCTGCCGATCTCGGTTTGACCAAGACTAGCCCAATCGATGCCGAACAACTCCTCAAAGCAAATCCGGACATCATCTTCCTCGAAGACTTCAACGGCGCGGGGATGGCGCCCTTCGAAGCGATGCTCGCCGATCCCGCGCTCGCCGAAGTTGCGGCGATTAAGAACGATCGAATCGTGCTTATTCCCATGACCGAGGCTTCCACGTTGGCCGGGTTGAACATGGTGACCGGCTACGAAAAAATCTTGGCCGAAGTTCAAAAATAGCGCGGTAGGGACAGATCATGAGCGGCAAACGCACGGACTTCTTCACGCCGGGTAACGCTCCTATTCGCTTGCAAACTGTGTTGCTCGCACTGCGCGCTCTTGGCGTGGGAGTGACGCTGTGGGCTGTCGGGCAACTGGTTGGTGGCGCTTTTGCTGGCGAGGTTTCCGGGGCGGCGATAGCCGCTGGCGTGGCTGGTGCGCTGGTCGCGGTGATGTGCGAATACGTGAACGGCATGTCGAAATCGGCAGGCGCGAGCCGGGAAGAAAAGCGTGTGCGCCAGGCGTTGTTGTCACATGCGTTCGGGCTTGGGCCAGCGCGTTTTACCGGTAAAGAAACCGGGCGGATCGTCTCGCTCATGACCGATTCCGTTGAACGGGTGGCCACCTATCGGCAGGGCTACCTAGGGCAGCTGATCGGCTCGGTGTTAAAGCCGTTTTTGACGTTGGCATTGATCGCTGTGCTCATCGATTGGTTGACCGCCCTTGTGCTGCTGGTGTGCTTGCCCTTCGTGCCGCTCGTGATCGGCGTTTTTCAGAAAAAATTTCGCAAAGATTCGGCCGGATCGCGAAGGATTCGCGGGAAGCTGGCAAGCCAGTTTTTAGAGGCTATTCAAAACCTGCCGACCTTGGTGGGGCTACGGGCTGCGGATCGGATTGGTGAGTCGCTTGCCGAGACCGGTGAAACCAACCGGAAAGCGCTCATGAAGGTGCTGGCACGCAACCAGCTGTTGCTGTTTGTGACGGAAGCAGTTTTTGCACTGTTCTTGGTAAGCGTGGGCGTGGCCATGGCGTGGGTGCGGCTTCGCAGCGGGGCAATCGGGATCGGTGATGCGGTGGCGCTGGTTCTCCTCACCACGCAGCTGACAACGCCCATCACGCAGGTTGGCGGCTTCTTCTACATCGGAATGGGCGGGAGAGCAGGGCAAAGCGCTATTCTCGGTTTCCTTGCGCGGAAGGCTTCGCAAGTTTCCGTTGCCCCCAGCGACAGTGTAGGCAACAGCACTGATGTCGGCAGAACCGCTGACGCGGGCGATACCGCTAATATCGGCGCCGTAGCAAACGATTCGGGGGCGCCCGAGTCAGCCGTCAACTTCAGCGATGTCGGCTTCTCATACACGAAAGATCAGCCGATTCTGCACGGCCTGAATCTTGATGTCTCCCCCGGCCAACGCACCGCGTTCGTCGGTTCTTCGGGCAGCGGCAAATCCACGATTCTCAGCATCATGGCTGGAGATCTTGTGCCGATCCATGGAGTAGCGAGCGTAGACGGCGTCGTGCTCGCGCCCATGACGCAAGAAGAGGTGCGGGGCAAAAGCGCGTGCGTCAATCAACAGACCTGGCTCTTCCATGGAACGCTGGCAGAAAACCTGCGGGTGGCGCGGTCGGATGCCTCCGAGGCGGAGATGTTGGACGCGCTCGAGGCGGTTAACTTGCGGGAATGGGTTGACTCTTTGCCGGAGGGATTGGGTACGCCGGTGGGCGAACGCGGGATGGCGGTCTCGGGAGGGCAGGCCCAGCGGATTTCGATTGCGCGGGCGATTTTAGCGGGGCGCGAACTCATCCTGTTTGACGAGCCGACCTCGCAGGTTGACCTGCATTCCGAACGCATCATCGAGCGGGTCATCGACGATTTGGCGCGGCGAGCTACCGTGGTGGTTGCCACCCATCGCCCCGCTTTGGCCAAGGGAGACGTGTACCGCGTTAGTGACGGCCATGTGGACGGGGCGAAGAATGATTAAAAGAATTTCTGCGATTAGCGACTGGCTCGTCTCGGTGACACGGCAGGTTCTGGCGCCATTGACGTGGTCGGTTTTATTCCGGCATCTTTACTTCGCGGCACATCTAGGACTGCTGACCGTAGGGGCGTGGGCGATCGGATCTTTGGCACGCGACCTAGCCAGCGGTGAACCGGCCTCGTGGAGTTTGTTGTGGCTCGTGAATGCGCTAATCGGCCTATCCTTGACGAAGGCTATCTTTAACTACCTCGAACATTTTCTTGGCCACCTCGTCGCATTCAAAGCGTTAGAGATCTTGCGGGTTGAACTGTATCGCAAGCTCGTGCCGCTAGCCACGCAGATTCGTAGCACATCAGGCGATCTCATGACCCGTGCTACAAAGGACATCGATCGGATCGAGGTGTTCTTCGCACACACTCTCGCGCCCGCATTTACAGCCGTTACCGTTCCGCTTGTGGCGCTCATTGTTGGGTTGTTCACGATTGGCTGGCAACTCGTGCTCATTGCGGCCATTGGCCTTCTTCTCGATGTACTTTTTGTGCCGTGGCTCGGCGCTCGGCGAAGCTTAGAATCCGCGCGAAAACTGAATGCCAGCCGTGCTGAACTCGCACAGCACGTAACAGATTCAGTTCAGGGCATGGCCGAAGTCACGGGATACGGGCACACCCGGGCTCGAATCGCGGAGATGGGCTCGGTTGACGAGCGGCTCGGGCAGGTGCAGAGGGTACGCGGCCGGTGGGATGCAATCCGGCAATCGGCGGCTATTGGGTTAAGGCTGTTGACTGTGTTGGCCGTAGCGATCGTGGGGGTGTCGAGCGGCGTGGATCCGGTCGCGCTGTGTGTTTGGGCGGTTGCCGTGTGGGGGCTGTATGACGTGACAGCTGGCATTCGCGAGTTCGTGGGCTCGCTCGACGCATCACTGGCTGCTGCCGAGCGTGTTCACCAAGTCGCAACGACGCCGCCGAAAGTCACTCAAATCGAAGCGCCGGTGGCGCTGCCCGAGTTCGGTTTAGATATCCGCGTGACCGGAGTGGACTACATCTATCCGAGCGAGCGTGTTCGGGACAATGCGCTAACAGATGTTGATCTTTATGTGCCCGCTGGTTCACATACGTGCCTGATTGGGACGTCAGGATCAGGCAAGTCTACGTTGCTGAAACTGATCGCCCGGCACGATGATCCCACGAATGGCAAGATCAGGCTTGCCGGCGAGGATCTGCGCGATGTGGCTCTCGATGATCTGCGCGTCCGTGTTCTACTCGTTGAGCAAACGGCCACTATTTTTAATGGCACCGTTGCGGAAAACTTGAGGTTGGCCGATGAGCACGCCGGGGACGATGCGCTTCGGCAGGCGCTCGAAGCGGTGAATCTGTGGGAGGAGCTTGAAGAGCGCGGCGGGCTCGAGGCCAAAGTGGGCGAACACGGGAAACTGCTATCCGGCGGGCAGAGGCAGCGTTTGGCGCTTGCCCGTGCGATTCTGGTCAAACCTGACGTGTTGTTGCTCGATGAGTTTACCGCCCATCTTGATGCCGAGAACGCGGCGGCGATGCGACGCAATCTTCAGTGTGAATTACCGGGTGTCACGATCATCGAATCAACACACACAGCGCTTGGACTCGAGGAAGCGGATCAGATCGTGATTCTCGATAATGGCCGGATTCACGAAAAGGGCACTCCCGCGCATGTGAAAGAATCGCTCAAACGACTTTTCGGGCTTCGCATCTGACCGTCCGAACATTTGAGGGACAATTCTGGCACGATCTTGCCAGATACGAAGATCGGCCCGGGATCGTCCCCCAAATGTCAGGTGAACGTGAGCTTGCGCTGATTGATCCGGCACTCGGTCAGATACATGTTGATAATCGTCTGG
Source organism: Trueperella bonasi (assembly GCF_030811535.1). Lineage (GTDB taxonomy): Bacteria > Actinomycetota > Actinomycetes > Actinomycetales > Actinomycetaceae > Trueperella > Trueperella bonasi. Next base: position 601,515 of record NZ_JAUSQX010000001.1, read on the forward strand.
TACGGAACACCTGTACGCGCCGCTTCGCCCTTGAAATACTCAATATTGGCAACATCAAGGTTCATAGTTACGGGCTTGCGCAAGCGTTCAGCATAGGGGTTAGACTGACTTTCACTAAAATCGTATTCCTGCCTCATTTTCTTAATCTCCAATATTGATTTTCTTCGTTTCGAGTCGCTCTACGTGCGGAAAGAATGCGTATGACCGTCCCCTGCTGACGGACGCAGTGACTGACCGTCATAACCCGGGCAGACAAACTTAAGCCCAAGAGAATGAACCGTTCCTCTTCCGTTGAATGGTCTGGATCGTCAATCAAACGAGCATGCGGATCGTAGAAGGCCTCCACTGCCTCCGCGAAAGCTACTCCATGCTTGTGCTCATTAGACAGCGCTTTTCTATCATCCCACTCAAATTGAATGAAAGGTGGCTCCTCCATATGCACATAATACATATCCTATAAATATCTGTACGTGTTGGGTAACGAAAGTACTCGACTATTAGCCAACGGCGGCACCTAAAACCGCCGGTCCCGCTAGCCCTGTAAACATTTGAGGGATGATCCCAGCGCGATCTCGCCATATACGGAGATCGGCCCGGAATCGTCCCCCAAATGTCGCGAACTACTGAACCTCTTTCTCAGCTGAGCGGCGATAGAACATTGAGAGGAAGGCGCCGGAGAGGTTGTGCCACACCGAAAAGATCACGGCCGGAAGCGCGGTTTCCGGCGTGAAGTAGGTGCGCGAAAGCGTTGCGGCAAGGCCGGAGTTCTGCATACCAACCTCAACAGAAACGGTACGCGCCACCCGGTTATCAAGGCGGAACAGCTTCGCTGACCAGTATCCGATGATGTAGCCAAATAGATTGTGTAAAACTACGGCGGCGAAGATAGTAGCGCCAGCGGTGGCAAATGCTTCGGCCGAACCCGGGATCACGCCAGCTACAACGCCGCAGATTCCGAATGTCGAAATCCACGGAAGTACGGGCAAAATCTTATCGATCACCTTTGGAATCAAGAGCCGCAACAAAAGACCAGCAATCACCGGGATCAGCACGGTCTTCACGATCGACCATGCCATCGAGCCCCCATCAATTTCCATGTAGGTACCGGCCAGCCACTGCACTAGCAGTGGCGTCATGAGTGGCGCAAGCAGCGTGGAAATGGAGGTCATCGTCACCGAGAGTGCAACATCAGCCTTCGCAAGATAAGAAATAACGTTCGAGGAGGTCCCACCCGGAGCGCAGCCCACAAGGATCACACCAACAGCTACGGCATCTGGTAGGTTCAGAACCGTCGTTAGCAAAACTGCCATTGCAGGCATGATCACGTATTGCGCAATCACCCCGAGCAAAATCGGCAATGGGCGGGTAAAAACAAGCTTGAAGTCGGGAATGGTTAGCGTGAGCCCCATACCGAACATGATGATGCCGAGTAGCGTGGATACGTGCGGGGTAACATTCGATGCCGCACCGGGGAACATGAACGCCCAGACGGCGGCGATCACGATCAGGATCGGAAAAATGGTAACTGCGACGAGTGCCGCTTGGTCCTCCGCTGACCGCTTTGGTTGTGCATTATTTTTAGACATGGGCATATTGTTCCGCTAACAGCCCACAACGTGAACGCGGGTATCACATGGCGAAACAAACGTGGTCAAGCTCTCGCCCTCTATAGCTGCCACATGTTTCAGCCCACGTCAGCAAGCACGCTCGCAGCAGCCTCGTGCCAGCGCTGCTTCCAGTCGCCGATGGGCGCCACCCCGATCGCGTCAAGCTCATCGTGCCCGAGCACAGAATACGACGGCCGCGGCGCCGGTCGATTAAAGGCCGCGGCGGTTGTTTCCCCGACGATCTCAGGATCTTTCCCGTAAGCCCGCATGATCTCCTTGGTGAAACCGTGCCAGTTGGTCTGCCCAGATGCAGTCCCGTGGTAGATCCCGGCCGGCGCTTGCGCATCCACCAGTCGCCAAAGTAACTCCGCCAAATCCCTCGTCCACGTGGGCTGCCCGATTTCATCCGTCACAACCGAGAGTTCAGGATGCTTATCCGATAACCGCGCCATCGTCTTCGGGAAGCAGGTGCCATGCTCGCCATATAGCCACGCGGTTCGGACGATGAGGTAATCATCTGTTTCTGATCGCACTGCCCACTCCCCCGCGGCCTTCGTGCGCCCGTAAGCACTGGCGGGTGCGAGCGGGCCGTATTCGGCGTAGGGTTCGGTGGCAGTACCGGAGAACACGTAGTCGGTGGAGATATGCACGAGGCGGGCGCCCATGTCCCTGGTCTTCCGGGCGAGCAGTTGTGGCCCGACAGCGTTCACAGCGAAGGCTGTGGCCTCGTTTTCTTCAGCGGGGTCGACTGCCGTGTATGCGGCACAGTTGACGACGACGTCGGAGCTCGGAATAGTGCGCACGCTCGCCACGTCTGTGATGTCGAGTTCGGGTTGGTCAAGTTCAACGACCTCTTCGCCGCGTTCACGGAGCATCGTGACGACGTCGGTTCCTAGCATGCCGTTGGCTCCAATGATTGTCCAGCGCATGTTCTACTCCTTCGCTATCCGTTATCAGTCTTCTAATTCCGTGCCATTAAACATTCGCTACGAGTACAAAACGTCCCGTAAAGCGAGCAGATAGGTACGCCCGAATCTGGTGGTTGGTTCCAAGACCGCGCCCTCAGCCCATTCGTTCCATGCGTTGATGAACAGGATCCGGTCTTTCGGTTCCCGGGCAGCGAGTGAATTAACCAGTTCGCCTACCCAACGGCGGAAGGTGTAGGGATTCGATCCGAACCAGGCATCTGCCCGCCACTGGCGCCGAGCAGTATTGTCGAAGGTCACCATGGCGCCCGGGTAGTCGGTGTCACTCAGCTCGTTCGCCATCCGAACTGAGGCTGCTGCGGAAGCGTCGTAGCTCATGAGGTTACCGCGCCACCGGTGATCCAGCCCGATCTTCGCGGCCGGAGCTGCCACCCAGGGCAGGTTGTGCGGTGGGAATTGTAGCGTGCCGTCTAGGCCGTTGTCTGCGGCTGTTCCGCTGATTGCTCCGAAGTCTTTAGCCACGGAAACGGCCAGAATGTAGAGTTCGCCCAATCCGGCTGCGCGCGCACGTTCCCGCCACGTGGCAACCACCTGGGGGAAGTTCTCCATCTGGCCTGGTCGGTAGACGGCGAGGATCGGTTTACCTTCATAACACATGTACCGGGGATCCTTGAGGAAGTCCATGACGTCATCGATGAAGTCTTCTGCTGGCACCTCGTCATAGTTCTGGCCGATCAGAATGTCTTGCGAGCGACCGTCCCAGCGGCGCGTCCAGTTTTCGTTGGCCCACATGATGCAATATGGAATATCCAGTTCGGAGTCGTGCATCTTCTCGATGGGCCGGTTGAGCAGACGCTCACCGGAGAACCAGTAGTAGTAGTACATGAAACCGGCGACGCCGTGCTCCGCAGCAAGCTCGTGCTGCTTTGCACGGACCGAGTCCAGTTCGAGGTCATAGAAGCCCAGCTCTGTAGGGATACGTGGCTGGTAGTGACCGATATAAGCTGGCACTGCGGAGGTGACGTTCGTCCACTCGGTAAAGCCTTCACCCCACCACTTGTTGTTCTGCGGCGAGTCGTGGAATTGCGGCAGGTAGAACGGGATGACACGAGCACGCAGGCTACGCTCCGCGTCGACGAGATAGCGTTTCCACAGGTCGCTGCCAGACGAGGGTTCGAGATCGGCGGGCTCGGCAATCGTGAGCCCAGATTCTTCGGCCACGATCCCTAAAATTCGTTCGATGGCGTGTGCGGTTGTGCCGTCAATCTGGCCTGCTTCGTCGTCGAAATCATCTTTTTGCAGGTTGAACGCGCGTAAGCTTTGCAGAAGGAAGCCGCGTGTCCAGTACATCGAACCGGACGCAAAGCGTAGCTTGTCTGCATCAATAAACATCTCGATGCGCCGCATGAGTTGCTCGACAATGCGCTGGTTACCGCCCCAATGCTCGCAACCAACGATGGACCCGGTTGCGGTGACCGTGCCGAGCGAGGCGTCCGAGGCAAACGCGTCCAAGATAGCGCTCACCTTTTCTTCGCTGCCGACGAGGTCATCAAGGAACTGATCTTTCCATTGTTCACCGGTGCCAGACAGAGTTTCGTGATCTTCCCGCCATGCGCTTTTCTTGGTGTGGAGCTTCAAAATGAGCTCGTAGGGATTGAGAGCGCCATAGTTGACGAGCTGGACGGTGGGGAAAATATCACGACCGTGGTTAGCAACCTTGACGACGACGGTTGCACGGTGGCACGGGCTCACTTGCTCGGGCACGGGAAGCTCTTCGCCAGAAGCATTGGTGATAAAAAGATCGTAGTCGACGGGGATATTGGCGACGTGATCGAGCAACTCACTGAGTAGTTCCGGATAGAAGCAGTGAATGACGACGGCGACCTTCGCCGGCTGATCGATGTCAAACTGTGGATCGAGCCGCCACTTTTCGGGGAAACCGGGGTTTTGCCGCCCGCCTTGGCGGTCAACATAACGGCGGAAATCGGCAACATGTTTCGACCTATAGCCGAGAGGGCTACCGGTCATTAAGGTATTAACCGCTGCTGCGCGTAGCCGACCACCGACATATTGCACACGGCGAGCAAGCGTATTCTTTCGCTGGTTTTCCATGGTCACCACTCCGTGATCTCGTGCCCGAACCTGTTCTTAATAAAGGATCTTGCTTCTGATCCTTCCTGCTCGGTAGCAGGATGCGTGAGAAGAGTTCGCTTAATAAACGGTACTCCACTTTCGATCAGTCGTTGCCAACCTTCGACAGTTGGATTCCCAAAAGGCACCCCGAGCTCGCTGCCAGACACCCACTCTTCCATCGTGTATCCCTCGTAAAAGGCGAGTTTTGACATCCCCAGCTCGTAACGCATCACCACAGAATCTTTGTCATCCTGAACTCGGATGCCGTTGAAAAAATCTACCCACGGCCGATCAGCGAGGATTCCCCCGCGGAAGCAAACGAAGAAGCTCTGCAAGTGGTGACTAATCTGGTCCGAGCTAGTCAAAGCTCGGATATTTGGCTGCCCGGGTTCGCTTATCCACCGAAGAATCGGTGTGATGGAGTCAAAGGGACCAATCATCGAGTCGTTTGTGATAAGTACGCATGTCTTGTTCCGAACCTCAGGGAACATTCCCAGCGCAGTAGCCCACGATCCGAAATCGTATCCTAGGTTTGGTCTGCGTAAAATGATTGTCTCGGCTGGAAGCCCGAACGGGAATTTGAGTTCTTCGCGACCTTCCGTTACCGCGATAATGATTGGTAAAAATCCGTTATCAGCAAGGCTCCGGGCATAAATCGAGAGTGAGCGCGACTGCCGTGGGGTCGTAGAGTATTGAGCGATCAGTGCCACACGCTCGGCATGACGAATCGTATCGCGTTTGCCCTTTTCCAGTCGTATTCTTCCTGCAGTTTCGCTCGACACGAGCGGCCCGAGTTTCCTGGCTATTGTCACGGCAGCAGCTCTCCCACGCGCCGTTTGAAGGCGCGCATTGGGAGCGTGGCCTGCCACGAGGCCGACTTGCGTAAAGATTCGAGTTGTTCACGCGTGGTGGCTAACTGCTCTTCCGCTTTCCCTGCCCTTTTCTCGGCTTCTTCCCGTAACAGAACCTCTCGTGCAAGGCTGTTTTGGGTTGCCCGCAACGCCGTTCGAAGCTGGCGAATATCTTCATTCATAATTCCACTACCTCGATGTTTTACTCGACCTTCTCCTCCGGCCTCTCGGACCACTGGCCAGGCGGAAGCGAGATAATTCCGGGCTCTGTGGGAACCCAGTCTGATCGCACCCGGATCTCGGTTTGTCTATCTGAGTAGTCGAAAATGTGCCCATCACGTACAAGAGCTGTAGTCAGCCAGATGGAGCCCGGCTGGAAAAGTACCGAGTCTATGCGGTAATCGACGAAACTCTCACCCACATTAAACGTGTATGAGCGTCCTCCAGTCACCGAGTTTGGACCGGCGATCGACACTCCATTACCTATGGAGAAACCGAGGCCGACCTCGACATTCTCCTGGCGTTGCGTGGCTCGCACATGGATGCGCAGAGTCGCCGGTTCACCGGTTTTGAAGACGTCAGTTTCTTGGCCGTCGTCGTCGAGAATCTGCACGCCGACCATGCGTAACTCGCCACTGCCCTGATTCTCTCTATACTCGTCTGCGACGTTAGAGCTTCCACGCTTAGACGCCTCAATATGGTTAACGGACTTGAGGTATGACGATATGACGTCCGAGGCCGGCCCGACTTCTTGCAAAACTCCGTTATCGAGCCACGCAACCTCATCGCACATTTCTTGTGCGACGGAAAGAGAATGCGTAACCAGAACGATAGTGGTTCCCTTCTTTTTCATGTTCCGCATGAGTTCAAAAGACTTTCGCTGGAACTCCTCGTCGCCGACGGCGATGATTTCGTCAACTACGAGAATAGTTGGCTCAATCGCAACTGCGGTGGCAAAGCCGAGTCGCACAGTCATGCCAGACGAATAGACTTTTACTTGCTGGTCGATGAAGTCCCCGATGTCGGCGAAATCGAGGATCCAGTCGAACACGGCGTCAAGTTCTTCCTTGGTACGGCCAAGAATAGCGCCGTTGAGGTAAATATTCTCCCGTCCGGTCAGCTCGCCATGGAAGCCCGCTCCCAACTCTAGTAGTGCATCAACCTTATCCTCCACGAGCACCTCGCCAGAGCTCGGCAGGTACACCCCAGCAATGATCTTGAGAAGCGTTGACTTGCCACAACCGTTGTGCCCGATCAGTCCAAAGGTGGTGCCTTTACGGATGTTCAACGAGACGTCGTTGAGCGCATTAAAATCGTACTTCTGTTTCGCCTTGCCCTTCACGAACATCTCTTTCAGGCTGGTTCGTCTATCGTGGTGGCTCGCAAAAGTCTTGCTCACGTTGCGAACTTCGATTGCGATGTCTTGTGTTTCCATCTTTCCCACCTAAATCCGCTCGCCCAATTCTTGTCCCCAGCGTCGGTAGACCCAATAGCCCAAGGCCACCGAAGCCGCCGCCCATGCGAAACAGGTGAGCCACTCCTGCACTGTTCCCGGCCGCAGGTCGTAAACCAACGCGCGGAACAGGTTAATGAACTCAGCCATCGGTGTCGATTCAATCAGCCAGCGCAAGGGAATCCCATGCCACGATTCCGGAACGATTGTCGACGTGTAGATGATTGGCGTCGCGTAAAACAACAGCTGAAGAGCCACACCCACGAGGTGCGCCAGGTCACGCACGTAGATATTCCAGATGGAGATCGCTACCGCAATCCCGGCAGTGAACGCAACGACGAGAGCCACGAAGAACGGCAAGAGCAGCCATGTCCAAGAAACATTCGAAAGGAGCGCTAGTACCACTAGCAAGATCGCCACTTCAATGAGCGATTGCACTGCAATTGCGAAGCCCGCACCTAACACTGGAGCATAGGCCGGAAAATACACTTTCTGAAGCAAACCACCGGATGAAACTAATCCGTTAATGCCTGCGTTAATCGAGTTCTGGAAGAAACCCCAAATAATCAGACCCGCAAAAAGCCAGATCGCAAAAATGCCGATACCTTCATGCCGTGAAGCAATATTCGGCGGCACCATCCTGAATAAACCGCCAAATATAAGGGTATAGATCCCCAATGTTGCCATGGGGACAACGAGGGACCAGAGCCAGCCTAGCGCTGTTGCACTGAACTTCGCCTTCAGGTCACGGTTTCCGAAAGCTAAGATCAATGTCCACTGTTGCCCTAACGAGCGGCGTTGGCGCACATTACTTTTCCGTGACATGGTCACCTAACCTATCTCTATGCGCCGCGCTATGCGCTGGCTTGATACCGGAGTCGTTCGGCTCAATATGAGTGTTCGCAGTTTGTTTACTGTAACCGATTGCTGACCGCGCAGGTGAGTTATCCGTAACATTGTGGGGGTCACCGGTGAGTGGCCCCGTGGCAACTAGGCTTGCGGCTGCTGGCACAGCGGTAGAGTTCCCGGACCGTTCCAGGAAAAGCCAGACGTAGCCCACGAAGATCGCAAATGTCACACCACCAGCCAACGCGTACATCATCGGGTGCCACTGCTGTGTCACGCCAAGTTCGTTCGTATAGGCGGTGCCGAAGCGGTAGCGCAGCGCCACTGCACGCAGTGCGATCAGTTGTGCCACTGCGAGAGAAATCGTAATGGTGATACGTTGTGATCTCGTCAGTTCTAGGTTGGCATGAATAATGAGAATACCGAGGAATAAAACGAGGAGTGCCAACACATAGCGCGGTTGGAACCACTCGCCTACTGCCATACCTCGGTCGAAAAGTATGTATACCGGCACGAAAATCAGCACAGCAAGCACGCTGATTGAGGCGATAGCCGTGCGCCAGTAAATCTGACGCAAACTTGAAAAAACTAGTCCGCAGAACACGAAGATTGTGAGCGCCGGAACGCTCCATGGGATGGGCACGTCGAACCAGCCGAGCGGCCACGTGCCGAATGCACCAAGCCAGATGTACGGGACCGTCAGCGTATTATCTACGATGTTACGTCGTCCAACGTTTCCATCTCCTCCGGTCACGAGTGTGTCTATCATCGCCGATAACGACTCCAAGCCGGGCACCGAATCCAGCACCCCGGCAAAGAGCGCGAATATTCCCGTCACACCAAGTAGCCCTAGAATTGTTAATTCTATGGTGGTTCCACGCCTATCGAATTTTACGGTGACGAAGACAGCTAGGAACAATGCGAGGAGGCAGTATGCACCCGCGTCGTATCTGGCGCCGCCAACGAATAACAGTGCCGTAAGTGCAAGGGCAGCTAGCACATATCGCCGCCAGCCCGCTGTTTCGAAAACACCCACTACCGCGAAATAGATGAACAACGGCCCAAACACCGTCCAAGACGTCGGGTTGATCGACGCGATGATGAATAGGCCAAGTGGGACTACAGTCGCACTCACGGTCATCCATAACGCACGCCGCCTAGCCAGGGGTAGCACTGCCGCAAGCAGTCCAAGTCCAAAGCTCACAAGCGCAGAATTGAGCGTTCGAATACTGTAAAAACTTTCGCTCGTTTCGGCGTCGAGTGCAAGAGCCGCTGTTGTGTAAAAGAGCTGGGGATATTGCTCGCTAAAGTTTCCTCGGTCAGTCTCTACCAGCTGTCCGCTATTCACAGATCGGAGACGACACGGATCATTCTCGGTTTCTTCCTGTCCGAAGCACATCGTCTGCGTAGCATCTTCACGTACCAACCGGGTTGTAGGTGTAGAGCCTGGTTCGCACATTCCGTTCTCACCACCGGAGCAGTAAATACTGGCCAGATGATAGTCTGAGTCCGGTTCGCCAAACGGAGCCACCGCATAGCCCCATATAACCAAGGTGAAAAACAGCAAGAGCGGCGGTAGTACCACGTCGAGAACTCCGCGCACCTTCGACGTCGTTACTTCCGTATCCATAATTTCAATCTAGCTCAACGTATTAGAAACCAGTCTAATTCGCCTTTGCATCCCCGATCACGAGGCGAGGTGTCCCTTTCCACAGCTCGGGGTTCGTGATTCTACGGCCGTCGAACAGCAACTTGATTCCCGGGAAGTTCGCAGGAGTAATCTCCGCGTATTCCTTGTGATCGGCCTGCACAATGACGGCGTCGACGCCCTCCCCCAACTCGTAGGCGTCCCAACCGTATCCAGCAAGGTCATCGGCGCTGAACATCGGGTCGTGCACTCTTACCTGTGCGCCGCGTTCCTTAAGCCCGGCAACCGTGGCGAAAATGCCGGAGAACGCCGTCTCTTTGACACCGCCGCGGTAGGAGGCACCGAGAACGGCGATCTTTTGGTCTTTCAGATCGCCGAGTACGTCTTCCACCCGACCGATCACATATTCGGGCATGCCCGCGTTGAACTGGCGTGCCGTGCGAACGATGGAGGCGTCTGGATCGGTGGACAGGTACAAGCGCGGATAAACCGGGATGCAGTGCCCGCCCACGGCGATACCCGGGCGGTGGATGTGCGAGTACGGTTGGCTATTCGATGCGTCAATTACACGCTGGATGTCAATGCCCTCTTTGTCCGCGTAGACGGCGAACTGGTTGGCAAGCCCAATGTTGACGTCCCGATACGTTGTTTCGGCAAGCTTCGCCATTTCGGCTGCTTCCGCCGAGCCAAGATCCCACACTCCGTTGGGTTCGGCGAGGTCGGGGCGCTCATCAAACGTGAGCACGGCTTCATAGAAGTCGATCGCCTTCTGCGTGCCCTCCTCAGACAGCCCGCCAACGAGCTTCGGGTACTTGCGAAGATCTTCAAACACCCGCCCGGTGAGCACGCGCTCCGGGGAGAACACAAGGTGGAAGTCTTTGCTTTCTTTCAAGCCGGAGATCTCTTCGATCATCGGCTTCCAGCGCCCGCGCGTCGTGCCAACGGGGAGCGTGGTTTCGTATGCAATGAGCGTATCTGGGGTGAGGTTTTCAGCTAGCGACCGCGTAGCGGCGTCCATCCATTCAAAGTCCGGTTCCCACGTTTCGTCGTTAACAAATAGCGGCACAACGACGACGACGGCGTCCGCTCCCGGGACTGCCTCAGCGTAGTTCGTTGTCGCCTTGAAACGGCCTGCAGGGACGAGCTCGGAAAGCTTGTCTTGAAGGTGGGCTTCCCCAGGGAAAGGTTCCGTGGCTTCGTTGATCAGCCGCACGGTCTGTTCATTCACGTCGACTCCGATGACGTCGTGTCCCGCGTCGGCAAACTGGACGGCCAGCGGAAGGCCGATCTTCCCCATGGCGACAACTGCAATACGCATTAGTTCTCCTCCAGAACTCCAACAAAACTGAGACCAGTTTACCCCTTACCGCGCTTGATTGTGAATCATTCGCACTCTCCATGTATACGGCAACTCCACTCCGCGGATTTGACAGCAAAGATTTCTTCCGTGCTCAGCGGGGTGCGGCGCGCTACCACGTCCCACCAATCGATCCTCGGTGGTAAATCTTGGCCGGGGTGCAGGCATGCTGTGAACTTCCACAATGTTCCGCGCTCAGTATCGGCCACCTTCGTGAATCCCTTGGACGCGTCGACTCGGTACAAGCCAGGCCAACGCTCGGAACGCTGGCGCTTTTGGAACGTGAAATCCTCAGTCTGATAGAAATACTCGATGCCATATCGGGCGAGAATGCGGCAAATGTGCGGGTCATGAGCGATGTCGTCGACGTGGGTGACGAGGTAGGTGCCATCGTGATCCGCTGCCGTGCGGTTGACTTGGGTGAAGACAACGTCGACGCCGGAATACAGCGGCGCATAGCCGAGCCCGGTCGCAGGGTCTCCAAGCACGACGGCCCCTGGTTCGACGTAATCATCGAGGCTTGCGAAGAACTCGAAGTCGGCTCGAGTCATCATTTTACCCGCGCCGATGGGTGGCTGGCTTGCCGCCGCAAATGCACCCCACTGAATTCCGCCAGCGGCAACCGCCAGTGCCGCCGAACACACTATCGTTGCTCGAATGGTACGCGTGAGACGGCTCAGAAGCGCTACCAGAATGATCGCGCTGGGTATCGTCTGGACTGCGAGCAGGCGGTTCGGGTCGTGATACCAGATACCGGCGAGATTTGCGAAGGGGTTTCCATTCACGTAAGCGCCGAAAACGAGCAGCCACTGCGCGCACCAACCAGCGATAATCCAGCGCATGTTCCCCATCGGCCACAACGCGCGGGTTCCCAGAGTCGTGACCGCAAGAGTCACCACGGCGACGATGATCGCTAATACCCACACAACCCCGGGTCCGACACTGAGCTGTGCCGCGAGGGTGGCAATGCGTTCGGTCGTGTCCCAGTTACGCGGGTGTTCACGAATGATATATCCCCACACATTGGGGTTTGCGCACAGTGCCAGAGCAAGAACCAAGAAACCAAGACACGCGATGAAAACCCGTCGCCGTGTGCCAGATAATCCGGCACGTACCGCATGATAAGCAACATGCAGCGCTGTGGGAAGGAGCAACCATAGCACTGAAAAAACTGCAGAGGGATGGGTAAGCCCGATCCCTACAACCATGACCAGCACAAGTGTCACGTATCCCCCGAATCTGCTCCAGTCGGCCTCCGTGCCGGCGATCTGGCGCCACGCAAGCACGATGATCCCTAAAACCGCGGGGATGTGCGCGTATGCCAAAGCGTTCGGCCAAAAGCCGCGGGCGAGAGAGAGGAAGGTCAAGAAGTGTGGGAATACGGCCGCAACCAGCGGAGTCAGCACACCTGCAGATCCCAGCACCACACGGCCGAGAAAGGTTATCGAGCCCACCCATAGAATCGGTAGCACAAGGTACGCGAACACGTGAGAAGCAAGCGCAGGAGCTTGCGGGTTGATGAGAGCCAAAACCGCGTGCCATACTGCGGGGTAATTGGTGGGAATCGTATTAATTCCGTAGTTGGCCTGCATCGCACCGAACATCGAGGCATCCTGATGGTAGCCAATCGCGTGCAAGGCGTTGTAGTGATACATCGGATCGGCCTGTGAGCTCGGCAAGGACAGATCAACTCGCATCAATATCGGGACGACGAGAATCGCCACGGCCAACAAAGGAACCACGTAAGCGAACATCCGATAACGGCCCGGAGGAGCGCATTCTTGCCAGTCCGTCGGCAAGAAAGAAGGAATCAGCCGAGACAGGATGACGCCGAAGAAGACAAGGCTGGTCGCTCCAGTCGCGAAACTGCCAAGAGTCCACGCGATTGCGCAAAAATGGTAGACGTTGCTCAGCAGTCCGACAACGGCGAGGCTTAGTGCACCAGCGGAAGCTACCGCGATACGGCGCGGTATGCGCACTGCGCGCGCAAGAGCATAGCCCGGCGCCACATTCAGCACTAGCAGGGCGAGCGCATACCCGGCGATTATCATTGCAACGCTGTTTCCACCGCGTCACAGGCGACACGCCCGGTGGCGGCAAGCGAGTGGGTATCGACGACCCACGTGCGACGTCGGCGTTTTTCCGCTTCGTCACTCGGAGCGCCTAAAATGGATACCATGGCGGCAGCGACGGCGTTGGGTTCGTGTTCGGTCACCTCGCCGAGGTTTTCGTGTCGAATAGGTTCCCGCAGCGGCCCCGGGCCCGCATAGACGACGGGCGTGCCGGTGGAAAGCGCAGAATAGACCTTGGTAGGCATGGCGAAGTCGTAGCCGAGCCCGGGCTTAATCGATACAAGAGCGCCAACTGCGTGCCGTTGCCATGCTGCAGCTTCCTCTTGGCTCACCCGCCCGATCTGGGTTACCACCCCAGCTGGCAACTCGCTAGCAACCTGTGCGATTTTCGCCGCAGCGCTGCCCTGGCCGAGATAGTACAAGCGCACGTCCGGATGATCACGGTGAACCTGTTTCATCGCCTCAGCAAATACTTCCGCGCCCTGCCATTCCGAAGCCGTGCCCGCATACACGAAGTACCGCTCCCCCGGTCTGGGGTTTGGCAAAGCACTCTCCAGTGCAAACACGTCCGTATCGATTCCGTTGGTGGCAACACTAACACGGCTCACTCCAAGCTCGTGAAGGCGATCAGCAACCGCGTTCGATACGGTAATCACGCCGGCCGCACCTTTCATCGCCCAGGTTTCCACCTTGTGCAAAATCGTGACGATCAGGCCGGGTGCCGATGCCTCTGCCGCATCGGACCACACGTCTGCCGCGTAGTACACGTAAGGCACCCGGCGCAGCCGTGCGGCGATCCGGGTGACGAAGCCCGTCGTAGGCGGGGGCTCGCAAATGATGACATCGGGGCGCGGCGCGGCTAATAGCCGGAAAAAGACAGGGATGTCGAAGCTCAAATACTGCAGGTATCCGCGTACATATCCTTCCGAATCACGAAGTACCGGCATGCGCCGCACGGTGATACCCGGTTCGTTGGGTTGGGTGACCATCGTGGCGGGCGGCGTCGTCGTCACCACCCGCACCTTGCCTCCACGCGAAGCTATCTCCCGCGCAAGGGCGCGAAGTCGGAAGCTGGCGGCTGCCGGTTCCGGGGTAAAAATCCTCGTCGCGATTATCGCCTTCACTGTTTTCGCTCCTCATGCGAGTTGGCAGTTATCATGTGTCTATGCAGATTCTAAGTGTGGTTGGCGCACGCCCCCAATTTGTGAAACTCGCTCCCATCGCGCACGCGTGCGCGCGCGCAGGGGTCACGCACACAATCGTTCACACCGGGCAGCACTACGATCCCTTACTATCCGACGTCTTCTTTGACGAGCTCGGCATTCCCGAGCCGAATGAACACCTCGGGGTCGGCTCAGGTTCGCACGGTAAACAGACCGGCGCGATGCTCGCGAAGATGGACGACGTGCTGGACAAATACCGCCCGGATTGGGTGCTCGTGTACGGCGATACCAACTCGACTCTGGCCGCCGCACTCAGCGCCGTCAAGCTTCACTACCCGATTGCCCATCTGGAAGCCGGGCTGCGTTCCTTCAATCGCGCAATGCCCGAAGAACACAATCGTGTGCTCACCGATCACGCCGCAGATCTTCTGCTTGCTCCCACGCAGGTTGCCGCCCAGCACTTGGCGAACGAAGGGCTTGCCGAGCGCAGCGTCGTCGTCGGAGACGTGATGACGGACGTGTTGCTCTCCGAGCTGGCAAAACTTGATCCGGGGTATTCGCCCGTCGCTGAGAAACTCGGTATGGAATCCGGCGCGTACCTGCTCGCCACGATCCACCGTGCCGAGAATACCGATGATCCACAGCGGCTGGCCGCCATTTTGCGCTCGCTGGAGGATTCACCTGATCCCGTCGTCGTTCTCGCCCACCCCCGCCTTGTGGCAAAATGCGCCGAACACGAGCTTACGCTGGGCGGCGGTAACCTTCACGTTCATGATCCGCTTCCCTATGCCGACCTCCTCGCGAGCGCGACGCACGCCAAAGGTATCGTCACGGATTCTGGCGGCCTACAAAAGGAGGCATTTCTGATGCGAGTGCCCTGCACGACGGTACGGACGGAAACCGAGTGGGTAGAAACCGTAGAACTCGGTTGGAACATTCTCGCTGAACCGGGTGAACAGTTGGCCGACGCTATCTCACGCCCGCGTCCGACCGACACCGACGCCACTCCGTATGGCACCGGCGACGCCGCAGACCGCGTGGTCGCCGAACTACTGCGGCGCGGCTAATGATAGGTTGGCCCGCCGGGGCGAACTGGCGTCGTACCTGGCTCGGGATCCGTGAAGCGCCAGTTCGGATCGTTACACAAGTCAATCCGGAAGAGTCGTGCCCGGCCGCCGGAATCCACAAGAGTGAATCCCTTATCAGTGTTCACCCCATACAGACCCGGCCTCATCGAGGGTGTGAAACCGGAGTTATACCATCCGGGTAGGTCCTGGTAGAAGTGCGTGATTCCGTAGCGGCGTACCGTCGCGCACACCTGCGGATCGTGGTGAATGTCGTGAAAATTATTGATTAAGAAGGCATCCGCTTTACTCGAGTGCATGCCCGGATAGGGCCAGACCACGTGCCGGCCCGCCACGGGCTGGATGAGCGAGGCACCGGCAGCCGGATCACCAAGAACGAGGGAGTCGGGCGGTAGCGCGCGCGCACGCTTGATCATGTCGATCTCGGGAGCATCGGCGAGGAAGCGGTCGGCGCCACGCTCCGGGTAGACCATCTCGTGGGATGCCTGCGCGTTGGCTGGGTAAGACACCGACGTGAGAATGAGGAACGCGCCCGCCACCGCTACGATGGTCGCTGGCCTGGCGGCTAGTGCCGCTCGGCGCTTTGCTACCCACGCGAACCAGCACTCGGCGGCTATGGCCACCATCGGTACGAGAAAAACCGCAATTCCGACCAACCCGCGAGTCGGATTATTGTAATACAGCGACGTCAGCCGGCCAAAAATCGGTATGGGTATGTAGCAAGCAAGCACGAGCAGCACTTGTGCCAGCCACGCGACGACGAGCGCCCGATTACGGTACCCACCCTTGCGCCACACGGTCACGGCAGCAAGGAGACTGACGGCGAACACGCCAAGGTAGAAGGCGTAGGTCTCCAACCCGCCGCCTGGTGAGTACATCGTCAGAGTAAACACCAGCTTCGTGGGTAGCCCCGCGAAAGATACACTCGGGGAGCGATGCAGCTGCAACAAACTAGCGTACTTCGAGGTGTAGACGAGCACGGGTGAAGCTAGCAAGAAGAAGAGCGCGCCCGCCCACGCGGCAATCCGATAATTATCGCGGTTCGGCTGCCTCCATTCATGCCACAACCGTACGGCCACGAAGCAGATAAGACACAGCCATACCCCTGCCACCGGCGCGAGGAAAGCAGACGGGTGCATATTCGCCGTTCCCAGCGCGGGGATCACCCACCCGGCGAGCAAGCTGAGGGCGGGAACGAAGCTTAGTTTGCCGCCAGCGCACAAGCCGCCTGTTTCATGCAGGGTGCGCAGCTCGCACACCATCATGGCGAGCAAACCGGGCACAATTGCCATGCCGACGACAAACGGCCACAAGGTGGTGACCAGCTGTAGACGTACAAGCGCCATCGGCACCAGTGCGCTGCCCGCGAGCGCCCACCACATCACCGCGCGTGAGCCTGTGAGTGCCCATGTGAACGCCATCATCGAAAAGATCCATAGCATCGGAGTAATGACGAGTATGACGTTCGCCGTCACCAGAGCCTCGGAGGCGCTGCCCATGGTAAGAACAAGCAGCGCGTGCCAGGCGGTTGGATAGAAACTTGGGCTCGGGTCGAGCCCAAACATGGCGGAGCTTGCCGTGAGCGGCGAGGCATCCCCATTTTGTTGGATCTCCCACAACAGACCGATGTGGAACTGCGAATCTCCGCCCTGAATGATTCCAGTGGCAGGAATGGTCGTGAGAATTGGCAGCGCTGCCACGAGGCCAAATAGTAACGCGGCGAGCGCCGGTTGCCACAGCGGGGGTGCTGGTCGCCGATCAACAGCAGGGTAAGTCCCCGACCTGCGGCGTGACACAAAGGCCATGCCGAACGCGATCATAACAACGACTGCGAAGCCAACCAGCGCTGACGTCAAAGTCCATCCTATGCCAGCTCGGCCGTAGCCAATGGTGAGCACGGTAGCGACGCCAGCGCTCCACGCCGGTGCAATTGCCGCCTGCATGAACAGTGGCTGGTGGCGATGGGTAATCCTGGCGAGCACGAGCCCAGGCACAAAAAAGACGGCAAGGATCGCAACTAGTCGTGGTATTTCTGCCAACCACGTGCCCATAGAGATACTTCCTTTCCGGCAGGCTGACCGCCAGTTCAGCGGCTAACAGCCGCATTGTAAACGACGCGCGTTTTACTCGCGTAAGCCCCGGGGCCAACGCGTTCGAGAGCTGCTGCGCGGATATGCTCACGGGCAAAGTGACCGGATTCTTTCGCGGCGATCATCTGCAGCATCGCATCGGCCAGCGCGTCGACGTCGTCAATCGGCACGACGAATCCGAACTCCGGGAGCACGTTAAACGATCCCCCGTCGGTAGCCGAGGCAATTGAGGGGGTGCCGACAGCGTGCGCTTCAGAAAACACCGTCCCTCCGGCTTCTTGTGCAGAAAACAGCACGTGGCAATCCGCATTTGCCATAAAAGCGGGCACGTCCGCCCGCTCCACCCTACCCGTGCACGTCACGGCATGTGCGACACCGAGCTCTCGGGCAACGCTCGCGACCTCGGCAACCCGATCCGGGCTGCCTCCGCCGATTATCAGCCGTGTAGCTGGGCGTTGGGCGTGCACCCGTGCAAACGCGCGCACGGTTTCTTCCGGGCGTTTGTTGCGATCCAACACTGACAAGTGCACGAAAACGAACTCGCTGCTTTCCGAATGGGCACGAGCCTCAGGACTGATACGAGTGAATGCGGTTGGCACCGGCAACGGGAAAATCTCGAATGGGCGCCCATAGACTGCGCTAGCACACTGAGCCATGCCCTCCGACACGGAAAATCGGAAGCTTGTACCCGCCACGGCACGGTGAATTGCCCGGAAGCGCGGGCTACGCCGATCGCGCTCAAGTGAGGTTGGCCGGTGCTCGGTAATTCCGTACGGAACGCCCCAACGGTCAGACAACGCCTTCGCTAACAAGATTCCCGGGAACACCGAATGCGCATGAATCAGGTGCGGCACCCCGCAGGCTTGCTCGTAAGCGTCGGCCAACGGACCTGCATAGATATTGATAAGCGCCTGGTCTCCAGGAAAAATTCCTTTCGGTAACACGGGCACACCGCGGCGAAACACCCGGCCATTGCGCATGACTGGTTCCGGTTTACCCTGCCAAAACGAGTGCGGATCCAACGCAAGCACCCCCACGTCCATCCCGGCGTCGCGCAACATCTCCACCTGCTCGGCGAAGAAGATTCCGTTCAGCGGATTATCCGCGCTCGGATACCACGACGGTGTCCACACCACGTGTTCACTCATGGTTCTGGCACCACTTTCTGGTCCGGCACCCACTCGTTGGCGAGGAACAGATCGCAATAGACCCCCAGCGTGGACTGGCCGCGTAGTAGCCTGCGCGTAAACTGTTCCAAGCTCAGCGTGCCCGCCAGTGCTTCGAAAGCCATAGGATGATGACGTTCAGTGCGGATCCGGGCGAGGTTCGTCAGCGGGTCAAGAAGCCGAACTGCAGAGAGCACCGCCTTGATACGTTTCTTCCGTTCGGGTTCAATTTGGCCTACCCGCGGCGCAAAGTACTGCAGGTCAGCGTCGAAAGCACGCGCGAATCCCTCATTGACGAAACGTACATAGTGTTCGCGCTTGCCCGTGTGGAGCGCCCGCGGCCCGGAAAGCCACGCATCCCACACATCGGCGTTGAGCATAGGAAGCGCCCAGTTGAAACCGAAGTGTTCGTACCCGCGCATCGAGTTATTGATGTAGCGCGGCTGACGGGTCAGCGAATTGATATCCACAAGAACCTTGGCGTTATGTGCCGGGTCATTGGGGATCCACGTTTTTTCGAGATGATCACGCAGGCGCGCTACGAGAGGATCGGGCAAGTCAGCGAGGCTTGTAGCTCCGCGCAAGTGAAAGTGGTGGGCGGCCACGAGTCGCACGGCGTCGTCCACCGAGATCGCAGCGCCGGCCAATCGTTCGTCGTCGTGCTCATTTCCGACGATGGTGTGGCCGGCTAAAACGATTGCGCCGCTCTCGGTTTCTCCATGCAAATCGCCAAGCGCGTACCAGTCTTGGATATGCGGAAGCGCCTCCCCACTCCACGCGTACCGCAGAAAATCTCCCGTTTCAGGTCGAAGCCAGCGTTCCCTCACCACACCCGGCTCAAGCGTGATCCCACGCCACTCATACCCGGCACTCCGCGCTACCTCGCGCGACACCCGCACCTCCGTAGATCCGGCCGTGCCGTAGGTAAAAGCAAGCACGTTACTCGCGCCAAGTTCGCGTAGCACCATCATGATGAGCCTCGAATCGGCTCCGCCAGAAAGCGGTACAAGCAGTTGCCGTCCGCTGGCCACAATGGGCTCGAAGGCCTTCAGTATGACACGGTAGAAGTACTCCAAGTATTCGTCCGGATCCGCGTCGGCTTCTGTATACGAGGTCGCCATGCGGTACTCCGCCACCACACGCCCGGTTGAAATATCGGTCACCGCGCTTGCCCGCGCACTGGAGATTCCCGCGATGAGCGTCTGCGGACCGAACAGGTAACCGGCGTGCACAAATTCCGCTGCCGCGGCGCGATCAAGGCGGGGGCCACGCATTGCGTCTAACAGTGGTTCGGCGGTCGAGGAGACGAGCGGATCGGCGTCGTTGCTATATAGAATGGGAAAGCTGCGTAGGTTGTCCGTCACGGCGAAAGTTCCGGCCGTATTCACGACGACGGCGGCCCAGTGCCCGCGTTGTGCCAGCGCCCAGTCCACAACTTCCTGACACTCGACATCGATAGGCGTGGTGCCGAGGTTGGCACGCCAGTACACTGTTCCGATTCGCTGTTCGTATACGTCCCACAGCTCAGGATCGGCAAGCCTCATGTTCCCCGCGTTCCTCTCAGTTTCGCTGTGGCCATACTAGTATGTATCTACGTCGGAGTTCGAATACCTCAGCCATTGAGAACGGAGTGCACGTGCGCGTAGTCATGGTTACATCGTGGTTCCCCACCACGAAGAACCCCTCCTCGGGTTCCTTCGTGGTCAAAGATTGCCAGGCTCTCGCCCACGCCGGTGCTGACCTGTCGGTCGTTCATCTCGTGGCTCCGAACCTCGACGATGGCACCCGGCACACCACGGTACAGGGGATTCAAACAGCGCGTATCCCGATGGCCACGAACAATCCGTTGGCCATTGCCTGGGCTCGCCTTTTGCTCCAGCCATACATTGCCTCGGCGGATATCGTGCACACGCAGGCGATCTCAGCCATAGAACCCTTCGTCTTCCGCCGCCCAGGCAAACCGTGGGTACACACCGAACATTGGTCGGGCATTTCCAACCCGCATAACCTCTCCCCAACGTGGCAGAAACTCCAACCAGTGCTCAAACAACTTGAACGTTTGCCTGACGTCGTCGTAGCCGTTAATAACTATCTTGCCGAGCCGATCCGCGCGGTCCGTGGAAAAAAACCAGTCGCGGTGATCCCGTGCCAAGTGCCAAGCCCCGCGCAGCTCGTGGAGCGCAGACCTGTGCGCGCCCCCTTACGGCTGATTTCCACCGGCGGGTTGGTGCCCGGCAAACGCCCACTTCTTGCGGTGCAGACTCTGGCCGAGTTGCGCGAACGCGGGCGAACAGCCGAGCTCACGTGGCTCGGTGACGGGCCGCTACGCACCGAGGTTGAACAGCTCGCCGTGCGCCTCGGCGTCACAGTTTCCCTACTTGGCCACGTCTCGGCCGAGGACGTGCGCCGCCATCTTGGCGATGCCGATATGTTTATCGGCCCGAGTGAGGGCGAGAATTTCTTCGTTTCAGCGGCCGAGGCGATAGTCAACGGCCGTCCGCTCGTCGTCGGTGATGTCGGCGGGCACGGCGAATATATCTCGCCTGCTGTGGGCGAGCTGGTGTCCGGGGAGGATCCGGCAGACTATGCCGCGGCCGTTCTGCGCGTTGATGAGCGTACGGATGCGTTGAGTGCAGCCGATATCGCGGCTACAATCGGGGAACGTTTTTCATCTACCACGGTAGCAGGCGCTTACCTCGAGCTCTACGACCACCTCGCTTCCCGCTAGGAGGAACTATGGACGCGATGATTTTTCACGCTGCCTACCGGCTTAACCCTAATTCGGTGTCGGCATCGGCAATTCGCCCGCGGCGCATGAAACAAGCTTTCGCTGATGCCGACTATGAGGTTTTCGATCTCACGGGTACGGCGGCAGAGCGGCGCCACAAATTCCGTGAGTTAAGAACGGCCGTGCGTGAAGGTAAGCGCTTTTCCTTCATGTACTCCGAATCGGCAACTATCCCACCGATGATCGGAGATCCCAATCATTTCCCACACCCGTTCTTGGACGCGCAAATCTTTCGATTTCTCAAAAATCAGGGCATTCCGCAGGCGGTTTTCTACCGCGATATTTACTGGCGTTTCCCCGACTACGTGGAGCGAGTTGGGCGGCTGCTGGCCACAGTGATGCGCCCGATGTATTTGGCAGAGCTTGCGCTGTACAAGAAGTACATGACGAAGGTGTACGTGCCCTCACAGCAAATGGCCACGTACATTCCCGAGTTGAACGGCATTGACGTGGGCGCACTTCCACCGGGAGGTTATAACACCGACGCCTCAGCCTCGGCTCACCCAATCAACCTGCTATATGTGGGTGGAATCGGACCACACTATCAGCTCGACGAGCTTGTGGCTGCAGTGAAGGTTCTGCCGGACGTATCGTTGACGATCTGTACCAGTGCGGATGGCTGGGCGGGTGTGGCCGATCAGTACGCCGTCGAGGGATTTTCGAATATCGACGTGGTGCATCGCAGCGGGGATGGCCTTCATCAACTTTTCCAACGCTCGAATATCGCAGTCATCATGGTCAAGCCTTCGGAGTACTGGGGCTTTGCAGTGCCGGTGAAACTCTTCGAATACGTCAACTACGGAAAACCTGTTTTGGTTTCACGCGGAACACTTGCTGGCGAGCTCGTAGAATCTCATGGATGGGGTTGGGTAATCGACAACGACCGTACGGAAATCACCAGCGCGCTCAGTGAGTTAGCGGCAAATCCGGCGCAGATTGATGCCGCTGCGAAGCAGGTGATGGCTGATCGCGGCGGACACACCTGGCTGGCACGTGCCGAGCAGGTTGCGGAGGATCTGAGCTAACTTTGCGGCCGGATCTCATCCTCCGACTGCGCGTCTTCTGCTCGCCGCGCGTCATAACGCCGCGCGGCGAGCACTGCCATGATGAGCATGCCGGCCAGTAGCGCGGCGTTAACGCAGGACATGACCCAGACAGTCGCGAGCATGCTCCACGGTGAGAGCGCGAGCACACCGAGAGTGGCCACTGTGTAGATCGTAGAAAACACGAGCATCCATTTCTGGGTGTCTGTGACAATAAAGATGTTTGAAATGGGCGAGGTCATGACCAGCATAAACATCCAGGGCGTGATCGCCTGCGCGAAGTAGCCTGCCTGATCCCATTGCGGACCAAAGACAAACGGAAAGAGCCACGGGGCAATGAGACCGAGGACGAGAAACGGAAGGAAACCGACCATGCCCAGTTTCTTAACCGCCTCTTTGACGAGCGGAGTCATCTCCCCCGGTTTGATGGTCGCGAGCCGCTGGTAAAACACTTGGGTTACGGAGGCGGTGACGAAGCCGAGCGGCACCTGCATCATCCGATAGGCCTGACTATATTGGCCTACCACGTTCGCTCCCGCGAGGCCAATGATCATGATGATTCCGTTTGAGCGTACGCCATCAACCAGTGCTGTCGGAGCGTTGTAAATGGGCATGCGCCAATACTTCTTGGCCATCTGCCAACAAGTTGGTGCGTCCGTGAGATCAACTGGTTCGTCACTGCGGTTTTGATGGGTAAGGAATGCGAGGGCGAGGAGCTGGCCGAGGATCGTACCAACCAACAGACCTCTAAAATCCGGGAGCAGTTTATATAGCGCCAGCTGAAAAATCGCCACGCCCGTTGTTTGTAGTACGCGGTTGTATGCGATGACCTTGTAGCGCGTTTTGCGCGTGTACCAGAACTGCAGGTTCGCGGCTTGTGACGTGAGATAGGTGAGGATACCCGCCGTCCACATCCACTGCCCCAACATGTGTGAGTCGTAATGCTTCTCAAACCAACTCGACATGACAAGCAAGACAAGCGCACTCAGCAGGGAAACGACGACGATCGACCTTCGCGCGAGCTTCATGATGACACGTGCGTGCGAATCCTGCTCTGGCAAAACTATTGCCAGATCATATCTTGATGCTGCCACCGTAACGAGAACGGCAACAATTGCCTGAATGATCCCGAACAGGCCAAAAGCCTCCGGTGAGTAGAGCCAGGCCAGCGGGATGGCCAAGATGATTCCTACTGCCTGCGCGGCAGCTGTTCCCGACACCAAGGTGAGCACGTTCTTGAGAAACGGACGGGAGTCGAGGCTCTTGAGTAAACGCGAGCGGAAACTTCGGGATGTCATTGTTTCAGGCTAGCACCGTTTCATTCCTTGGAATCATTCCTGTAGTTCGTGCACGATGGCGGAAGCCGGCACGTCGTAATACTGACCTAGAAGCTCCGGCGCGTCAGCAAATTCGCCGATGTAGTACGATCCGTTGCTATGTTTTATAGGCATTTCGCGTGGCAGGTGTATCGTCGAGATATTGCCTTCCTTATATTCACGCACCTGAGCTGGGAAAGTAGCCCACGTTGCTTTGTTGATCCGATAATCGGTGACTGTGAAGTAACCCGCCCTAAATGAAGGCCCGACGACAGCAGCAAAAATTAAGAGACAGGCCGCCGCGCTGTAGTTCGCGCCCTGAGCGTGCGGGTTCTGAGTTGAGATTGCGGGCGAGTACATGAAGGCCACCGCAGCCGTCGTGAAAAGAAGAAAAAATAAGAAAAAGTAGGTTTGGCGCCCTTGAGGCGTTCCGAGGTACATCGGAAGAATAAACGCGGTTGGGGCTAAGATCCAGAGCGCTGCCGGGATACCATGAGCGTGATTTCGCCATAACAGCACCGCCTGCGTTACGAACAACGCGGCTAGGATGCTCACCAGCACGAGGAAGACGAGTGTACGCTTCGTGCAGAAAACTACCTCAATATCTGCGCGCGTGGCTATTTGAGCGTTCGTATTAATTGTACGGCTCACAACGAGTGTAAGCGCTGTGGTTACCCCTTGCACACAGAGTATCTTTCGGCTTAAACCTGTGTGCTGTGCAAACCTTTCGGATTCCCACCACATGTACACCGAGTATGCGATGGCGAACATAACTACGGCTATGAACTGGATATTTGTCATCCCCACAAGTGCCCGAATGGCCAACATAAGCTGACGCTCGAGTGTGGAAAGCTCATCAAATACCGCGGGCTGCCATACCCGTTCCGAACGCGAATACAGACCGGGGGTGAGAAAGCGCAGTGCGCTCAAAACTAAAACTACCACCGAGTACCACCTGAAGCGACTGGTTCTCCCCCTGGAAAAGACGACGGTGGCACTGACGAATCCGAATATAACGAGACCGACTATTTCGTTCCACAAGCCGCCAATTATGGCAAGAACGACAGATAGAGCTGCCCAAGTATTCCATCTTCTTCCGGACGTGTTCCGCGCCGAATACAGCTTGGTATGCAAAGTCAAAAACGCGAAAAGGAGCGCGCTTCCTCCGAAATATCCGATAGTTGCTGACATGAAGAACACGGTAGACTCTGCATAGTCAGGCTCGTGAGCCACACTCACCCACACGAACATTGCTGCCGTTACGAGCATTGTCAGATCACGCACCACGGTCGGAACCGCCTGATCGTCTCGGGCTCTAATCTTCACAAGTTCCCGGAGGAGTGCCCACACGCTCACGGAAAAAGCGGTAAGAATAAGCGCCATGATCGGGCCGATCAGGCCCTGCGTTGAGAAGATCAGCTGCGCCGCGCCGTCGGCGATCCGTCCGTTGCGATCCACCAGATCGTCCCATGTTGACGCCAGCACGGATCGTAAACTCGTTTTCCCGAACGCGTGTCCACTGCGGGTCGCCCACAACAGATCGTCGCGAGACGGTATTGGATTGGTCCAGATCCACAGCCACACGACGAATACGAGACCCCAGAAGATCCCGATGAATCTTACGCGGCCCGCGCTTGTTTTAGGCCTCATGGGTATCCTTAATTCTTATCCGCGAATGCCACGTCAATGCAGACAACGCCCCCAATGATGCCAGCCCCAGAAGAACTCCAACTCTTAGTCCGGGTTGCTCGAACGTGCAATCGATGCTCGTTGCATCAGTGATCTTAGTAGAGAGGAAACCGCTCAGCGGGTCAATGTCGCTGCGATGGCCATCAGCATCGCACTGCCATCCTTCAACAGCTGGGGTAGCAACGACGAGACGACCACTTGTTGGGGAATCGAAAGAGGCGGAGACTCGCCCCGGAGAGATATCAAGGTCAGCTGGAACAGTGAGCGATTCATACGCAGCCTGCAGTGCATCGATGTCTAAACAACCGACATGCAGCGTTTCACCTAAGACTTGGCTCTCCCCGAGTGTCATGCCGAACCGCTGTGAATCATCGAGTGCCCGGCCGCTTTCTCCCAGAATCCCAATAGTCGATTTCTCCACACCTTCAAGCGCAGACATTGACACTGGCAAGTCGGCCGACGGGGTGACGCTGTAATTCACCGGAGCAGCGAACACTATCGTTCGGGGCTTGCAATGTGTGATGATTTCGTACGTCTGCCCTTCTTCTACCTTGACAGGCTCACTGATTCGTTCCCCTTCTAGATCAATATCTGGGAAGTTGTAAACTGCTGGCGCGTTTGCCAGCGCTGCACGACGTTCGTATATCGACGGCACCGTTCCTTCCTCGGGATTAGCAGAATCCGCCTGCACTCTCACCATCGGGTAGACAGGGAGTTCGCCAACGCCAGCAGCGGCCACGATCCCGGCCACCAGTGAGTCATGCGGCATATACGTAAACCTTCCACCGCTGCCATGCAAGAAACCAATGCCTGTTACAGCGTCTACATATTCGGAAGTCGCCGTCGTTGAATAGTAGTCAGTGCCAGGATAGTGATAACGGGCGCTCATATTATCGCTCAGCCACCATTTTTCATCATCGACGATCCTCTTTCCATAGCGGTGCTGCGGCCATGACTGACTAACCTCTCGTGCAACGTGCTGATAAATCTGCGCTTCACTTGCTGAGCTAAACGGCGCCTCCCTAAAGAATCCATTTCTAAAATTATGTGCTGCGAAGACACCCGTCCCACCGATTTCCGCGACCGTAGTAACTAAAATAAGGGCACTTGCCGATGCTCTGCCTAATTTCGCTGGGGTACCGAATCGTTGGGCGCACATATGGACGACAATTAACGCGGCCGCAATAATGCCTGAGTACAACACAATTCGGCCTGCATACCCCTGTTGTAAATGCTCCGAGACGGTTGGTTTACCTACAACGAGCACGATGAGTAGAACACCCGCTAAAACGGCACCTATTTTTGCAACGCTGATTCCTTTCGTTTCCAGTCTGTCCTTGCCACCGATTGCCGGCCCGCCTTTGGACTCCACTGCTAACGCCGCCGTGACGACAAGCCAGGCAGTTACCACAAACGTCCAGCGATATGCTGAACCGTGCGGGAATTGGAAGATATTCCAAACTAGTAAGAGCGGTTTCATCACCAAGGAAAGCAGCAAGAAAATTGATCCGCCGAGCCAAGCCATCTTGAAGCGCAAGCTGAGGTCACGCGTCAGCAGGAACGCACACGCGAGTAAAATCGCAAGTATGCCCACATAGACAATAGGCGTCGCATAGATGTCATACGTGAACGGTAAGAATCTTCGCGCCACGTCACCCAGCGGGGGTGGTGTCAAGCTCTCCGGACTCTCCAGTCCTACTCCCATTGAAAGAGAACGCAGGACTGGTATGAAGGTCGGGGCAGTCAGTAACACCCCTAGCAAACCAACAAACACGAAACGGCTGACATTGCGTACAGCTTGTCTCGGCTTGTCAATTCCTATTGCGAGAACTATGCAGAATAGACCAGCGACCAAGCTTGCCATATATGCGACGTAGTAGTTCGACCACCACACCAAGCCTACGGCGAGTCCTGCCCATATCCAGCGCGGATGCGGTTTGCGCATTTCCAAAACAGCCAGGAATAGTAGTGGGACCCCATAGAGCACATCAAGCCACTGCAAGCTAACATAGCCCTGCTCGAAAATCCATGAGCTTGCCCCGTATGATACTGATAAAGCCAGCGGGATAGCTCCTGTCAGCCCCCTGCGTAACCGCATAATTAACAGCCGCATAACGCCTGCAGCAAGCGACGCTCTCAAGATGATTATTATTGTCATGCCCAAAAGAATTTGGTTTTGCGGAAACAATGCTATGAGGAAGGTCCACGGGCCGCCCAGGTACGTCGCATAATCGGGTAAGGCAGGCAGACCTAAGCCAAGATCCCACGAGAAAGTGAAACCTGACATGTTGCCGTCGACTATCACTTCCCTGAACCGTGAATAAAAGGGCAGGTATTGGGTGGCAAAGTCACCGATGGCTCCACTTTTTCCCAAAAAAGGAACCACGTTAGACCGCCACCGGACGAACAGGTGCAGGGCAAAAGTGGCAAGGAAGCTGGTAAAAAACAGTGTGACAGGATGGAAGCGGAGGTCACGTTTGCTGGCCAAAGCGTCAAGAGTATGCACCTGGTTCATCGAGTTCTTTCCTTGTCGCTGTTCCGCTCCGCAAAGCTCAAGGGCTGATTCATTTTCTAGACGGTTCATCTCGATCAAGAATAAGAGTTGTCAATGAAAAGGTAATTGGAATAGCCAAGATCCCCATAATCAAAGTCGCATATCGTTCATCAACGTGTAGTGTCTCCACAAGAAAGATAGAGCCCAACGACGTGAAAATGAGATTAACGATTGATGTTAGCGGGAATTGGAAAAACTTTCGCCACGTTGGGCGCACGCGATAGGTGAAGTACGAATTCATAAAGAACGAAAACACCACAGACACCACCCAAGCGAGCAAGTGTGCTGGAAGATAATGAAGTACTAGGAGAAAAAGCCGGTAGCTAAGATAGTAGACAGCGGTGTTCGCAACCCCAGTTATGCCGAATCTGACAAGCTGCCCGAACCTGGTTCTCATACCTTTCGGCTCTTTTTTACTCGTCACGTGAATCTTCCTCAATGATGTAGTGCGGGCGCCCTTTCACCTCGGAATAAATCTTGCCTACATATTCACCAAGAATACCCACAGATACCAATTGGAGGCCTCCCACCCCCACAATGACTGCAATCGTTGTGACATAACCCGGTACGTCCACGCCGGAAATCGCGACATTGATAACCAAGGCGATCAGATACGCAATGAAGAGCAGGAATGCGAATATCCCAACTTTAATAACGAGGCGTAGCGGCCGATCGTTGAACGCTATGATTCCATCGAGGCCATAGTTGAGCAGGGATCGGAAACTCCAGCTCGATTCGCCTTCGTACCTCTGGCGATTGCGGTAATACACCTTTTTGGTCGCCATGCCGACCCATGAAAAGAGCCCTTTGGAAAACCTGTTGTATTCGCGCATGGACAGGATCGCATCGACAGCTTTCCGCGAAAGAAGCCTGTAATCCCCCGCCCCGTCCTCCAGCGGAACATTCATGACTGCGGATGTAAGCGCATAATACTTCCGGGAAAACCACGTGCGTAACTTTCCGTCTCCGCTTCGATCCCGCACCGCGATAACTTGATGGAAACCCTCCGAGTAGCCTTCCATCAGATCGCGCAACAGTGAGGGGGGGGGTGCTGCAAATCCGAATCCATAATGACGACGGCCTCGCCAACTGCATGGTCAAGCCCTGCCAGCATCGCCGCTTCTTTTCCGAAGTTGCGACTAAGCGAGAGTACCCTCACTCTCGGGTCTTTGGTTAAGCTGTTGGCAACAGCTAAGGTCTCGTCAGAAGAGCCATCATTGACAATAATGATTTCGAATTCGGTGAGATTTCCGGTTGGCACGAACGATTCCACACACTGCCTATATAGTTCATTGAGATTAGGCGCCTCGTTGTAACAAGGGAAGATGATCGACAACAACCCGCCCAAGATAAAACTCCTCTACACACCCAGGACGCTCCAGAACCAATACTACTCTTTCGGGAGCCGTCATCGGAAAGGAACCTAACCCCCTGTCATCAGTACAGCACGTTAGTACTTGTCTGGCTCGACAATTCGAAAACAGCAGCTGGGATTGAAACGTGAAAACCTCATCGCCGTGTAAACGTTGCGAAAGTCAAACCAAAAACCATTACTCTGCCTGGTATTAAGGATCACTTATGCGCCGCACTTACAGATCACTCACTCTTATTCTGCTCAGTGTACTGATCATCTTTGGCGTGGCACCCGTATCACAGGCGAGCACCATCTCTGCCGGATACCCGGTTTCGCTTCTGGCGCGCCGTTCCGATAATACGTTGTATTCCTACGGCGGCGGTACTACTGGATACCTATCGTACGGCCGCCAAGTCGGTCACGGGTGGGGTGGGTTCAACTACGGCTTTCAAAATTAAATCGCTTCATAGCGGGCGTTACGACGACGTCATCGTGCGTGCTACAGACGGCTCGCTCCGACTTTATCATTCGAACGGCGATAGTCTAAGCGGCGGTTATCTAATCGGACAAGGTTGGAGTGGCATGACCGCGATGCTCGCCAGCGATGATTGGGATGGCGACGGAAACCCGGATATTCTGGCGCGCACTTCAGACGGCCGGATGCTGTTATACCCAACTAAGGGGCCTGGCCGATGGGGCTCTATCCGCCAGATAGGGCACGGTTGGAACAACATGAGCATGATGACCATTCCAGGTGACGTCACCGGAGACGGACATGACCGCCGTTCACGGGCCCAGTGGCAAGCTCCTTCTCTATCCAGGCAACGGGCATGGCGGTTTTCTCTCAAGCCGTGTGGTCGGGCAAGGGTGGGGTAACTTTGTGAATCTCACCTCGTTTGGAGACGTGGATGGCGATGGTATCCCCGATATCGTCGGCCAACGCGCCGATGGAAATCTCTACCGCTATTCCGGAATGAGTGACGGAACGTGGAGCTACGCTGTCAAGATCGGGCACGGGTGGCAAACCATGAGTCTGCCTGGTCCATGGCGAGCCACCAATGCTGCTGGCCCTCCGGCGCCAAAACCGCAAACGCTACGCCAGCCTTTCGTCTACGGCACACTTCGCACAGGTGACGAGGGTTATTTCATGATTGATGGCCGAGTACTGTCCGAACATAAAGCAACGGTGCCCGACTATCAGCTGTGGGTCACTCACGGGGGCACGTGGCCATGGGCAATCAAAGCTGATGCGGCATATCCGCTGGTTGGTCAGATCATGGAGTTCCCGGCGTCGACTCTCGCAAGGAACCTTGCCCGGCTCGATGTTTACGAAGGATATTTCCCAGATCGGGACATCGACACAATGCGTTATTGGAGGGTGCCTACGACTACAACGGATGGCAAGCCGGTGTGGATCTATGAAACCACTCCTCGCCAAGCGCGGTGGGTGCTACGCCATGGATATCAGGTGTTTAACGGTGATTGGTTTAGACAGGTTCGCACGTTCTCGCATACCTCAAGTGATGCCGGGCCTTTCGGCGTCGCGCAGACAGAGGCCGAAGTGGGCACGGCAGACGGTGTACTACCCCTCAACGAGGCCGCGCTTGGAACAGCGAGTACATCCGACCTTGGCACGCTCGACGGCGGGCAATTCCTCCAGCTTGACATCACCGTCAATGCGCCGCATGGCACGCGAGAGGGTTATATTTCCGTGCCGCCGGAAAGTTTCGTGGCCGTAGACTCACAGGGAGAACCTCTCTCACCATTCGATGAGGAGGCCAAGTTCTGTAGCGCGACACACGATCAGCTACCCTCATTCGTCGATGACGGTACGACTGCGGCAGGAACGCTCACGTTCAGCGGCGATGTTGCGCAGCTGTTTTGGATTAACGACGACGGCGCAGCGCAGCTGATCTGGAACGCACGGACAGGTTCATAAACAAGCAAGACACCAAAAGGGGCGGCGGTCATTGTGACCGCCGCCCACTTCGCCCTGCTTAGCAGATGTACCTAGTTTAGATATAGGTTCCATCCGGCTGCGGGAAGAAGCCGATGTGGCTGTAGAACACCGTGAAGGAGACGAACAGCCAGAGCATGCCAAAGCCCCACACCAAAATGGAGGTAATCTTGGCAACGGTCTTGTTCGTTAGCGCGAACGGGGTGAGCAACGCGGCCACACCCGTTCCCACGTACAGCGACATCACCATCAGCGGCTCAAGCAGGTTTCCTGCAAGCAGACGCGCAACCGGCTCGATGTCCGGCGGACGCCACATGCCAAAGTGCATACCGGCAATGCCGATGAGAATCAGGCCGAAGCCACCGATAGCGGCAACGTAGAGGATCGGGCGAAGGATGGCCACAACGTCCATCTTCACACCCGTGCGCTCAGCGGCACTTTCACCACGAATAATCGCGACACCAGCAACTAGCGCGAGCATGCCGTAGAAGGCAGCGGGCTCACCGAAAGTGATGTTGTCGACGGTACAGCAGAATGCACCCTCGACCTCGACCAGCGGCCACGTCAACGCCATGTGCGTACCGAAGATGGCGAGGTAGCCACCGGTCATGACGAAAGCCCAGCCGAATCCTGCCAGTGAACGACGGTTAGGCTGAGTGGCTGTGCGCGCAAAGAGCACCGCGAGCACCATGAGTGCACCCGTCACGAGCGCCATGGTGGTGTTATATGTTGGTCCTTGGAAAAGCATGCGTGTTACTCCTTCTCAGCCAGCAAAATCTGGCGGATCGACATGAAGGCAGTAGCCAGCGCAAAGGTGACGCACCAGACCACGACAGCTATGTCTTGGCCGGTAGAGCCGTAATTGGGCGACGGGTCAACCGGGCCGGTCCACGGCAACGATTCAACATTCGCGGTCGCCCACAGCAACACGCCAATCAGAATTCCTACCGGAAACGTGATGAGAGTTGCCTTAGTTAAAAGGCGTGCCCAACGGGCAGTCTTCTCTTCGTCGACGTCTACCGGAAGAATTTCAATTTCTTCGAGGGTAGCCATGTGTGATTCTTTCTCTAAAACACGGCGGTGTGCGCCGCCGCTCAATGGAACCATTCCATATAGCCACAGAGAATACGCTGACAATTAAATTAACTCAACTAAGGCACGCCCAGTATTAGGCCACTCCCGCGACACATAGAAAACTAGAAGCGGATCGCCTCACCATCATTAGCAGCCGAATCGAGCATGCCCTGCACAACCTTCATCGTCTTCAGAGCCTCACGCATAGTCACGTGATCGCTACCCTTACCAAGAATGGCGTCACGGAAGTTCTCGTGTTCCACGGCAAGGGGCTCGCGCTTTTCGAGCGCGTACCGAATAACCTGCCCTTCCGAAACGCCGCGGAACGCGGAAATCTGATCCCAGCCAAGCGGCAAGGAACCGTTTTCGTAGAAGGTCAAGTCCCCCATGATCGTTTCCGCAACAAGCGCGCCGTGCTCACCGAGCACCACGGTCTGGCGCTCCTTGTACGGGGTCAACCAATTCACCAAATGATTAACAAGTACGCCATTCTTCAGCTTGCCCGAGGCCGTCACGAGATCTTCATACTCGCGATCCGCACGATTAGCGCTCTGGGCCGAAATCGCAGCATAGTCCGCACCCGCAACCCAAGCCGCCAGATCGACGTCGTGAGTCGCCAGATCCTTGACCACGCCCACATCCGCAATACGAGCCGGGAACGGCGACTGCCGGCGCGTCGTAATCTGATACACCCGGCCAAGCTGACCATCGGCAATCCGGCGCCGCATCTCCAACAGGGCAGGATTACACCGCTCCACGTAGCCAACGGCACCAATCAGTCCCGCCGACTCAAACGCCTCAACCAGCTGCTCACCTTCTTCGATCGTGGAAGCGAGCGGCTTTTCCACCATCGTGTGAACGCCAGCCTCCGCCAGCTTGAGCGCTACCTCCGCGTGCTGGCCGGTCGGCACGGCAACCATCGCCGCGTCGATCCCAGCATCAATCAGGGCGTCGACATCCGGCAAGACCTCTAGCTCGCCGGCAACGTTGAACTTATCGCCATATGGATCGGCGACGGCGACCAGCTCGGCACCCTCCAGCGCCCGAATATTCCTGGCGTGGTGGCGGCCCATCGAACCTAGGCCAATGAGTCCGTAGCGAATCGTCATTACGCACCAGCCTTCGCAACAGCGTTGACAGCTTCGACGATCCGGTCCAGATCCTCTTGGCTGAGCGAGGGGTGAACCGGCAAGGAAATAACTTCGCGTGCTGCACGTTCGGTTTCTGGCAGATCCAGACCC
This sequence comes from Trueperella bonasi, assembly GCF_030811535.1. GTDB lineage: Bacteria > Actinomycetota > Actinomycetes > Actinomycetales > Actinomycetaceae > Trueperella > Trueperella bonasi. The sequence continues at coordinate 634,928 of NZ_JAUSQX010000001.1, forward strand.
GGTGCGTACGGAGCCAGCGAGGGCAGGCGGTGGTTCGGGATCGGATAGTAAACACCGCAGCCCACCTTGTACTCCTCGCGCAACGCGTTCGCGAAACCATCGCGGTCATCGCTCACGCGGATCGTGTACTGGTGGTACACGTGTACCGCACCGTCAGCGACGGGCGGTGTCACGACGCCGGTAAGGTTCTCATTCAAGAACTTGGCGTTTGCCTGGCGGGTGGCCGTCCAGTCAGCAAGCTTGGTCAGTTGCACGCGGCCAATCGCAGCGTGAATGTTCGTCATCCGGTTGTTCAGGCCCACCAGCTCGTTCTGGTACTGAACCTCCATCCCCTGATTACGCAACAACCGTGACTTACGCGCAACCTCGGCATCCGACGTCGAAATCATACCGCCTTCACCGGAGGTCATATTCTTCGTCGGGTACAACGAGAACGCAGCGAACGTGCCGAACGTGCCCACCATTTCGCCGTCCAGCGACGCGCCGTGTGCCTGTGCTGCATCTTCGAAAATCATCAGATCGTGCTCATCAGCAATCTTGCGCAGCTCAGCCATGTTCGCAGGGTGGCCGTACAAGTGCACCGGCATGATTGCCTTCGTCTTATCCGTAATCGACGCACGCACCGAATCCGGGTCGAGGCAGAAGTAGTCGGGCTCGATGTCTGCAAACACCGGGGTTGCACCCGTGAGCGCCACCGAATTACCGGTTGCCGCGAACGTGAAGGACGGCACGATCACCTCGTCGCCGACACCAATGCCGGAGGCCAGCAGACCGATGTGCAACGCGGAGGTTCCGGAGTTGACCGCAACAACCTGTGCGCCCGGGGTGAGCTGCTTGGAAAACTCTTCCTCGAAGGAGGCAACTTCAGCGCCTTGGGCGAGCATGCCCGAGGCAAGGACGGCGTCAACGGCTTTGCGTTCCTCGTCGCCCACAATTGGCTTAGCAGCCGGGATCATCTCAACCATTACTTAGTAACCTTTCGAATTGTGTTGTCGAATTTTTCATACACATCGCCTGTTTGAGGGCAAAGCAGCGTTCCGTCTTCTTGTTCTTCCAATTTGACGCCGGCATGGCCAACCCAGCCAATCTGCTTGGCTGGCACACCTGCAACGAGTGCGTGAGCCGACACGTCCTTGGTGACCACGGCACCAGCAGCAACCAGAGCCCACGCCCCAATCGTCACGGGAGCTACGCACACCGAGCGTGCACCAATCGCCGCCCCCGTCTCAATCGTGACTCCCACCTGCTTCCAATCCGAGGTGGACTTCAGCGTGCCATCCGGATTGATAGCCCGTGGGTAGTGATCGTTGGTGAGCACCACGGCCGGGCCGATGAACACGCCGTCCGCTAACTTTGCCGGCTCATAGACCAGTGCATAGTTTTGGATCTTGCAGTTATCACCAACCTCAACGCCGGTGCCTATATAAGCTCCGCGCCCGACCACGCAGTTGTGACCAAGCACCGCATCTTCGCGGACTTGAGCGAGGTGCCACACACTGGAGCCTTCCCCGATCTGAGCCTGTTGCGATACGTCTGCTGATGGGGCAATGCGCGGACCAGTTGTCATCCATCTCTCCTAGAGTGTTGAGGCCTCAATAAAGCAGTTCGACCTCATGCAATAATATATCGTATGCAGATAAGCACTTTACAGGACCTTTCGCGGGTGAGTTGGCTCGTCGTGCCGCTGTACAACGAAGCAACGGTTATTTTCGATGTGATCACCGAGGCACGCACCGTTTTCCCCAACATTGTGTGCGTCAACGACGGCTCAAGCGACAACGGAGCCGAACTAGCACGAAAAGCCGGCGCCGCCGTCGTCGATCATCCCATTAACCTCGGGCAGGGAGCGGCGCTCCAAACAGGAATCACTTGGGTACTCACCTACACCGACGCAAAATACCTCGTCACCTTCGACGCCGACGGCCAGCACCGCACCTCCGACGCACAAACCATGATCGAACGAGCTGAAGCCGAAGATCTTTCCTTCGTGCTCGGATCCCGCTTCCTTGGCGGCTCCCACCAAGCCGGCTGGCTCAAAAAACTCGTGCTTTCTACCGCTGCGAAAGTCACTCGCCTCCGTACCGGCATGGACCTGTCGGACTCGCACAACGGCCTGCGGGTGCTGCGCCGCGACGCCGCCGCACGGCTCGACCTCACCATGCACCGCATGGCTCACGCCTCGCAAATCATCAACCAACTCGCATCTATGAAACTACGCTGGGCTGAAGAGTCTGTGACCATCGACTACACTGACTATTCCAGATCTAAGGGGCAGAGCCTGTTGAACGGGGTCAACATTATGACCGACATGATATTCGCACCAAGCGAGAGTAGGTAACGATTATGCTCATCAAAATCATTCTGCTAGTCGCCGTGCTGGTGGCCGCAATCTTCCTCGTTAGAGGTACACAAGACACGAAGAATGTTGCGTTGCGCAGGCTGTTGCTTGTCGCCTTCGTTCTCATCGCCGTCGCTACCATCATCTGGCCGGATCTGGCCACCCGTGTGGCCCACGCCGTGGGCGTTGGCCGCGGCACGGATCTGTTGCTCTACCTGCTCATTATCGCGTTCCTGTCCTACGCGGTCGTCTCCTACCGGCGTATGGTCATTCTTGAAAACCGTCTCGTTGATCTTTCCCGGGAACTTGCGATCGCTCGCACACATCCGGACACGATCACGCGAGCAGACACCTTCGTACCAACTCCTGATCCCTCGCAGGCAGTACGCCACGGCGAGGATGCAACCCCAACAGAAAAGGAACAGGAATGAAAATTCTCGTCACCGGCGGAGCCGGTTTCATTGGTGCCAACTTCGTCAACTACACGGCATCTGAGGTTGCCGACGCCGAAGTCACTGTCGTCGACAAGCTCACCTACGCTGGTAACAAGGATTCCATTGAGGAACTCGGATCGAAGGTGACGCTCGTTGAAGGCGACATCGCCGACCGGGACGTTATCGATCCGCTCGTGGAACAATCCGACCTCGTCGTCCACTTCGCCGCAGAGTCGCACAATGACAACTCGCTGCGCGACCCATGGCCGTTCATCCAGTCGAACATTATCGGCACCTACCAAATCCTTGAATCGCTACGCCGCCACGGTGGCAGGCTCCACCACGTATCAACCGATGAAGTCTACGGTGACCTCGAACTTGGCTCCCCGCGCAAGTTCCTACCCGGTGACCCATACGTGCCCTCCTCGCCGTATTCCGCATCAAAAGCGGCATCGGACCACCTAGTTCGCGCATGGGTCCGCTCGTTCGGACTGGAAGCCACGCTCTCCAACTGCTCCAACAATTACGGCCCCTACCAGCACGTCGAAAAGTTCATCCCCCGCACGGTAACGAACATGATCGACGGCGTAAAACCGCGCGTTTACGGAACCGGCGAACAGGTACGCGACTGGATCCACGTTTACGACCACAACACCGCGGTATGGGACATCATCAACAAGGGCCGAATCGGGGAGACCTATCTGATCGGTGCAGATGGCGAAAAAACGAACCTCGAGGTCACTCAGCTGATCCTCGAAGAATTCGGGCACGATAAAGACGATTTCGACCACGTGGCCGATCGGCCCGGCCACGACCAGCGCTACGCCATCGACAACACGATGCTCGTCGAGGAACTTGGCTGGCAGCCACGATTCACGTCCTTCCGCGACGGATTGCGCGACACAATCGCCTGGTACCGCAACAATGAACAGTGGTGGCGCCCCCAGAAGGATGACGTTGAAGCCAAGTACCGCGAGGCCGGCCAATAATGATCGTGGCGGTCGTCGTCACGTACGGTCCCGACGAGCGCACGGCTGAACTCTTGCGGGCCGTGGCACCGCAAGTTGGGCGGATCGTCGTCGTCGACAACGGATCAGAGCCGGCAGACATGCAAAAGATCGCGAGCGCAATTGCCGAAGTTGGGGCGAGGGTTATCGAACTCGGGGAAAACACCGGGATCGCAAACGCCCAAAATGTTGGGATCCTATGGGCGAAGCAGGCGGGCGCCACGCACGTGCTCCTGTCCGATCAGGATTCGCTACCCGCACCAGATATGGTGGCGCGCTTGCGCGCACAATACGAGGGTGCGCCGGGCATCGGGGCCGTCGGGCCCTACATTGCGGAAAACAAACCGGGCGGGGACGAACTCGTCTACGTTGACCGCACGTGGGGGCCGCGCAGGGCCACGAAGGCCGAACTTGGCCAGCCGGTGCTGGATGCCGCGTTTTTGCTTGCTTCCGGATGCCTGATTCCCGTGGCGGTGCTTGACGATGTTGGCCCGATGAATGCCGAATATTTTATAGACCACGTGGATTTGGAATGGTGCCTGCGAGCCCGTAGAGCCGGATACCGCGTGGTTGTTGACACGGCCGCACGGCTCGATCATTCCCTTGGGGATGAGACCGTGACCTTACCTGGACGTGCGCAGCCGGTTCACGTGCACAGCCCGATCAGGTGCTACTACCTGGCTCGGAACACAATTTTCCTCATGCGATCGGGGCTTTTGCCGGCGGCCTGGCGTGTGGGCTACGCGCTGTGGCTGGCGAAATTTGCGGCATTCCACGGGTTGGTGGCAGATCGCCGCAGGGTTCGAATCCGGGAGCTTATCGCCGGTATTCGTGATGGGCTGCTGGGCCGGGGTGGGCGGCGCTAGACCTAGCCTTTAGCACTCTCTTCTTCCCACAGCCATTCTGTTCAGCTTCGATTTCCCTACTTGGCATCTTCCCTACCCCGCTTCGGAGGGAAAATCTTAGGACGATCGCCGGGGATTTTTTCTGAGCGTGGATGTCAGGAGCGTGTGTCATGGTTTTTTCACCATTTCTTCAGCGAGGCCGACCGATTCGGGGTAGATTTCTCAATTATCCTGACCAGCTTCGGACTTTGCGTAGATGTTTCCGGTCTATGATGAGGAAGTTCAGCATCTGCTTAGTCTGTTCCCAGTAGTCCCACACCTGTTCGTAGCTCAGGGATACCACGTTATATCCGAGCTCTTCGAACACCGCCATGCGCCGCTTATCCTTGAGGAATGCCTGCCTACTGCCGTGATAGGCATACGATTCCGACTCAACCACGAGGGAATCACCGACAACAAGATCAGCACGATAGTCCGGTGTTAAGCCCACCTGTTGACGCACTCGAAGGCCGCGCCGCCGAAAATGGTGAGCAACCCGCGTTTCCGTCCCCGATTCTGAACCCACTTGGAAATCTTGCAACTGCGCGCCGATTGTTCGCGGCAACCGGTCGATCATAGCCTCAATCCATTGCGGGCTCAGTTTGCCAAGATTGAGGGCTGATTCGATCACGACTAAGGCGGTTTCCCAATCATGCCACCTGGCAACTTGTTCCACCGCTTCTTCGACAGTTGCGATGAGAAGGCGTTTATCGCCGGGATACTGGTGGACGCAAGCCGCAGTCAAGCCACGTGAGGTTTTACTTATCCTTTTCCTGATTTCGCGAACATTTTCGTGCTTACTGGCAAGAAGGTGGACTTCGGAAGCAGGTCCGAAATTTGTGGGAATATACGACGTCATTTTCCCTAGCGGGTGAGGTTCTCCATTCGGCCCAATCCGCGGCTTTGGCACCCACAGGTTATGAAACTGAGCAGCCGACAGGCAGCCCACACGGATGTGGTTTTGCGCCGCGAATACACGTGTAAGATCCGCCCCGGGCTCGGCATACCAACCTTGGCTAAGATGCAGGATCCGCCCATTATCAACCAGTTGCTTAATCTGCCGCCAGGTGAGTCCTTGGGCGGTCAAATCTGGTCTTCGAAAAACGCGGGGCATGTGCCCATTCTCGGAAAATACTCACACGCACCGCTTGCCACACAGCCAAAATGTGGATAGGTACATCTCTTCGCTACCTGTGTAAAAACTTTCAGAAGTGAAACTTGAAAAAACTTCGCAGTTGAGCTTATTTTCCTTCAAACCGGGAATATTTTACGTCAAAAGCCCAATTTCTGGCCTAAGCGGCGACGCCACCAGCCAGAGTCATACTTTTTTCACCAAAAAGCGAAACAGAAGGAAAACTGGCGAGAAAATAAGGTGACAGGAAATTTTTACTCCCAGAAGCGCGAAAAGCCAAAGCCTAGAGAAGTGCCGAATTGGCTGAGGAATGGTAGCTTCTAAATTTTTCCGAGTTTGAGCAAAAATTTTAAACGTGCTTTAAGGCCCGCTTTCAAAGCACAACGCAGCAGGCCGTAGGCGGGGCCGGTATAAACTTTCGATAGGTAGGTGTATGCAGATTTATGGTGGGCGTGCAACATTGGAGCGGGTCTATCTCGCCAAGATTTGCCCTGGTCGTGTACAGCCGCGGCATCGTGTACAAAAACTCTTTCCCAGCCGGCAGCTTCCATGTCCTGGCCGAGCATCGTATCTTCGAAGAACATGAAGAATTCCGGGTCGAAACCGCCCACATCCCGGAACGCCTCGGTCCGCACGAGAAGGCACGAGCCGGAAAGCCAATCCACTGTGTGGGTTGAATTAATGTCACTATTTTTCAGGTAGCTGCGCGTCCACGGGTTTCCCGCGAAAACTTCACCAAACAGCGCGTGGCCAGTTCCAGATACGAGGCGTGGAAACTTTCGGGCTGACGGATAGATATCTGCCTCAGGCGTTAAAATCTTCGGCCCAAACATGCCGGCCTGTGGATAGTCTTCCGCGGTTTTCACCATCGTGGTCACGGCACCAGACTGGAACTTCACGTCGGGGTTTACGACGAGTAGCCACGGCCCGCAGTGGTCTTTGGCGCCGAGGTTGATTCCCCGCCCATAGCCTAGATTCGATCCGGCTTCGATCACGCGGGCACGGTCGGCAAGTTCGGCAAGTGCAGGTACAGGATCACCGTTGTTGACGACGACGATCTCACGGCTTAAATCCGACCCTGCGAGCGCGTCCTCCAGCGAATCGATCATCGCCGTAATTTCCCGGCCGGGATTGTACGCAACCGTCACAACGCGCAGATCAGCCACGGCACCTCCTTACTTGCCTATCGTCCCACATCAAGTCTGCCTCATTAGGTTAGCGAAGCGTTACTCTCGCCGCATTAGCCCCTAGCATTATCTCACTTACTCCGAACCGGTATTAGTATCTACTGCATGGCCAGTTCACGATCTGGGGATGGTCGCAGCCCCATTCATCGCAGTAGACCTCGCACCTCGACGTCGGTTTTACGCATCATTGGGCTCCTACTGCTCGGCCTAGTTTTGACAATGTTTTCAGCTGGCGCTGTCATGTACTCGAATTTGCAGGGTAACCTTACCCAACATGAATTAGATGAATATGTGGAATCTGAGGATCGGCCTACGACTCCACCTCCTCAAGATGGCTCTAGCGGGCGTCCACTCAATATCCTGGTCCTCGGATCTGACGTGAGGGAAGGAACGGCTGATATCGACGGCGCCGGGCGCTCCGGCCACGTTGTGGGAATGCGTTCAGATACCGCAATGATTGTTCATATTTCGGCGGACCGAAGCAGGGTTGATGTAGTTTCGATTCCGCGAGATACGCTGGTGGACATTCCATCGTGTCGTCTTCCGAATGGCGGGCGTACCGCACCTGAATCGCAAGCAATGTTTAACTCCGCGTTCCAGCGTGGTGGGCAGACCGGCGACGTCGGAGCGGCAGCCGGCTGCGCGATACGAACGGTAGAAGATCTAACTGGGATTTATATTGACGGGTTTATCGTCGTTGACTTTGCATCATTCCAAGATGTTGTTGACACGTTGGGTGGGGTTGACATCTGTTTGGCGGAATCTGTCTATGATGCGCCGGCCGGATTAGAGCTTGATGCAGGTTGCCAAACACTTGACGGTGAGCAGGCGCTAGGCTTGGCGCGCGCACGCAAGTCTCTTGGTGATGGTTCGGATCTTTCGCGCATTACCCGCCAACAACAACTCGTAGAGGCGATCGTTGCCAAAGCGCTTTCACTCAATCTTGTTGCCGATTTGCCTTCTTTATACGGCGTGGTGGAAAGCCTCAGTGAGCACGTCGAGCTGTCAACAAGTTTGGGCAATATTACCGATTTGGCCGGTCTTGCATATTCTTTACGTGACCTTTCGCTCGAGGATATGACGATGATGACGATGCCTTGGGATCCTGCTGGAAACCGAGTCGTGCCAGCTAGTGAGGCCGACCAGGTGTGGGAGTCGATTATCGCGGATCGTCCGCTACCCGCGTTGGATCCGCAGATTTCAGGTGGTAGCCCTATTATTGAAGGATCCGAAGTAGAAATTGAGCAGTTCCGCGACGCCGTTGGCGGCGGTGTGCTCTTGGAGGACTCATGACGCAGCCACCCTCGTTCGAACCTCGCCGGCGCGCACAACGGCCGACGGCGGAAGGTGCTCGCGCAACAGGTTCTCAGCCATCTGGCGCGCACTCGCACGGAACGCGCTCGTCTGGCACGCAGTCGCCTCAGCGCCCTTCCTCTCCGGTTCGTCGATCCGCGTTTCCTGATCGCTCCGGAAATGGCTCTTGGGAACGGCGATCACCTGAACCGGCTGGGCCACCGCCGGCCTACCCACCGAAGAGTCAAGCTCCCCACGTGCAGCAGCCGGCCGATGATCGAACTGCACACAGACCGGCACAAGCGCCGCCGCCCCAGCCACATCCCCAGCGGCCACAGCCCCATCCGCAGCCTCGGCCACGTAAGAAACGCTCCTTCGGCAAGATCTTGGTGGTTTGCCTGCTCGTCTTCCTGATTGCTCTGGGTGGTTGGGCTGCTTACTTGTATTCGTATGGAAATGGTCGGCTCACCAAGGTTGATGCACTCTCGGGCGCAGCCCCCACTTCCGGCACCACACACTTGATCGTGGGTTCTGATAAGCGCAGTGAAGCTGTTCCTGGCGAAGTTGAAGGCGAGCGAGCAGATACCATCATGCTTTTGCACGTTCCAGATTCGGGCCCAACGGCGCTAGTTTCAATTCCTCGTGACACCCTGGTGACCTTTCCAGGTAGCCAGAATACCGGCAAGATCAATGCTGCATATTCTTATGGCGGACCCGAGTATTTGGTTCAAACGGTCGAGGCACTGACAGGGCTCACTATCGATAGCTATGTGGAAATAGGGATGGACGGCGTTCTGAATTTGACGGATGCTGTTGGCGGTATTGAGCTGTGCTTGGATTATGACGTTTCGGATTCGATGTCGGGTCTGGAGTGGACTTCCGGTTGCCACACCGTGGATGGGCCGATGGCCCTTGCCTTTGCTCGGATGCGCTATTCTGATCCGCTCGGCGATATCGGCAGAAATGAGCGTCAACGCCAAGTGGTTTCTGCCATTATTGGTGAAGCTCTTTCTCCTGAAACCATTCTCAATCCGATCGCGCAGCGCGACCTCGTTGGAAGCGCTACCGAGGTATTGACGGTTCACGAAGGCGGTTCGCTGATGACGGTTGCACGGGCCGGCCTGGCTCTGCGTTCCGCCATCGGCGAGGGCGGTCTGATGGGCTCTCCGCCGATCGAGTCACTCAACTATCCGGGCCCCGGTGGTTCGTCGACGGTGCTTTTGGCGCCCGAGGCGAAACAGTTCTGGGTTGATTTGCGTGACGGGAACTTGACCGAAGAATCGTTCGCGAGCTTTTAAATGAGGCGGCTACGTGAGCACCTACTTCGCGGGCAAACCTATCGCGAGTGGCTACTGGAATTGCTCAGGTTCATCACGGTCGGTTTTGGCTCCTATTTCGTAGACGTCGGTCTGTTTAATTTTCTTGCCTATTCCGGGGTTGTGACGTTACCCGGCGATGCTCCGATGGTCGCGAAAACGATTTCCGTGAGCGTGTCCGTGGTATTCTCATGGATCATGAATCGGCTGTGGACTTTCAAAGATAAGTCCGACAAGTCCAAGCGCCGCGAGTTTGTGCAGTTCATTTTGGTTAATGTCGGCGGTCTTTTGTTAGCGCTTGGCAGCTTGGGCTTCTCCAGGTTTGTGCTCGGTTTGGATAGCCAACTTGCGGATAATATCGCGGCCAACGTTGTGGGGCTCGTTCTTGGCACGGCGTTTAGGTACGTGTGCTATCGCTACATTGTGTTTACGAAGTAATCGACGACGCACGGCGGCTTCCGGCAGGATCAGCGTACCATTTAGCGCCGGTTACGCCGGGCTCCGAGCGCCATAATTGCACCCTGTGGGAGCACGCGATCCGGGTCTAGTGCTTTTGGTAAGGCCGAGAGGGTAAGCGTAAATTCGGCTGGCTGTTTGTTGGTCAGTTCAAGGCGGCCGCCATCGGCTTCTGCTAGTTCTTTCGCAACTGCAAGCCCGATGCCTGTCGAACCACCGGTGGAAAATCCTTTTTCAAAAATTTCCTCTTCGTCTTCGATGTCCACGCCTTCGCCTTGGTCTCGGACTTTAAAGATAATGGATTTTCCGGATTGAGCGGCTGAAATGGATGTTTTCCCTTCGCCATATTTGAGCGAGTTTTCGATCAGGGTGGCAAGAATTTGGGAGAGTGATCCGGGTGTTGCGAGCACGGCTCCGTGGAATTCGAAGTCGAAAGTGAGCGATCGACCAGCGCGCTCGAATGGTTTGGTCCATTCATCCTTTTGGCGCTGGAAAGCCCGTTTGACGCTAATGGCTTCGGTCGTTCCACCCGATTCTGATTGGGAGGTGGCCATGAGTTCTTCGACTACGCCGCTCAGTCTGTCAATCTGTTCGAGTGCCTTGTTCGCTTCTTCAATGATTTCATCGTCTTCGGCCAGATATTCGATTTCTTCGATCCTCATCGAAAGCGCCGTCAAGGGGGTACGCAATTGGTGCGCCGCATCGGCCGCAAATTGCCGCTCCTTGGCTATGCGCCCTGCCATTCGATCAGCGCTTCGGGCGATTTCTTCTGAGATCAAATCGATTTCTTCGATTCCAGATCGTTTCACCTGGGGGCGCACCCTGCCCGCACCCAATTGTTCAGCAGCAGCTGCCAGATAAATGAGTGGCGCAGATATTTTTCGAGATTGCCGCATCGCTACGAGGACGCCTACGAAGAATGCCGCAAAAATGAGGCCAAAGCCAGCCACCACCATGAGCGCAAGACTTGGTATAACATCCGAACGTGGGCTAGAGACGGTGATGAGCACGCCGGAGGCGCTGACCACTCTCTGCTCGACCACGTTCTCAGCTTTCGCCGTTTCAGAAGTGATGGTTGTACCGTCCGGGTAGTCAACTTCCACATGTGTGCCGGCGGAACTTCCGTTATCTGCAAGGCGCGTTAACAGGGTTTCACTCACATAGATTTCGTCGGAGGCAAATCTATCCACGATCGTTGCAACCGCGGCGGCCCGCCCGCTCAATTCCGTGTGGGCTTGTTGCCAGCCTAGGGAGACGGCGAATATCATCCCCGGAATTCCCAGGATAAGAACGGCTACGGCAACCGCCGTCGTCGTCATTGCAATCGCACGACGGCGCATGTATTACTCCTCGAAACGGAATCCCATCCCACGAACGGTCGTAATGTAGTGGGGATCGTTAACGTCGTCGCCGAGTTTGCGGCGCAGCCAGGAGATATGCATATCGAGCTTTTTGGTGGAGGAATCTGAGTCGTCTCCCCACACTTCCCGAATCAAGTTCTCGCGCTCGACTACGCTTCCCGCTTCCCGCAGCAGCACCCTAAGGAGGTCGAATTCTTTTCCGGTGAGCTGGAGCTCCTTCGAACCTACATAGGCCCGGTGCCCGTCGATATCGATCGAGACGTCCTGCGCCTGAAGCGTCTCGGATTCCTCGTCGCCCGCCGTGGCTCGCCGCAAGAGTGCACGCACGCGCGCAAGGAGCTCTGCGAGCCGGAACGGTTTCGTGACGTAGTCATCTGCCCCGGCATCTAGCCCGACCACCATGTCAACCTCTTCGGAGCGAGCAGTCAGAATGAGAATTGGGAAAGTTTTACCCTGGGAGCGTGCGGTTCGAGCAACTTCCAGGCCGTCAATATCGGGCAATCCTAGGTCCAGGACCACAAGGTCGATGTCGGAATCCATGTGTTCCAGCGCCGCCCGGCCGGTTTCAACCGGATGGACGTCGTATCCTTCACGGGAGAAAGCTCGAACTAGAGGAGTTGAAATCGCGGAGTCGTCTTCGACAAGTAAAATCTTCGTCACTGCGCGTCCTTTTCTAGATTTAAGGCCTTAGGGCTGAGTTTAGTAAAGATTTTTTCAAGGTGGAAGTGCGCACGCTATGCGCTGCGATCTGAATCGGGCACGACTCGCAAGATTGCCGACTCAATGTACCCAAAGCCCTGGAGTTCGGAGCCGAAATTTTCGCTGATCTGATACTTGTCACGGTCAAGGGCAAGTAACGCTTCGGCAGTTTTTCGGTCGACGACGATCTCTCCTTCCGGAGCGATACCGGTCAGGCGCGAAGCCAAGTTAACGGTCGGCCCGAAAATATCACCGAAGCGGGAGACGATTCCGCCCCACACAAGAGAGGCGCGCACCTCTGGCATATTAGGTGTTGCATGGAGCGCGTTCACGATTTCCGAGACCACTTCCGCTCCAGTTTCCAGATCGTCAGCGACGTACAGGACGGCGTCGCCCACCATTTTGACAACTCGAGCACCAAGCCCGGAAATGACATCTCGGCAGGTGAATTCGAATGTTTGCACAAAGTCAACGAGTTGGTGTGGCGAGAGCCGGCCGGACCTGTCGGTGAAGGCCACAAGGTCAACAAATCCAAGGGCTCGCGTCAAGGGCATATCCGAATCCGCTCGCATGTCCTCAAGTTCAACTTCGGTGCGGCGCAAGAAGGAGGCAAGATGCCGCCGCCAGGCGTATTTCATCTGATAGACGAGGAACTCCTCGTATTCGTTGATGTGATCGAGCACCCAGTAACGGGCCGAAACTTCATCGAGTCCGTAGCGCGATTCGGCTTCTTCAACAAGTGCTTCGTACTGCCAGAGTACGAGCCTATCGGCAAGATGGGACTGCCCACGGATGAGGGAGTTTTGAGTGTCTTCATCGGTGCGGCCAAGATCAACCATGTCCTGATGCGCACGCATAACATCGACGTCGTACTCAGTGAAAAGCCGGGTTTGCGGATCCTGAATATACGGGAATCCCATTGCACGCCAAAAGCGCCGCGCGGAATCGGTGTCCATGTTCGCCAAATCTGCAGCTTGACGCAGGTCATATTTGGCAGGCCCGTCCAGCAGTCGATGCACGTGCGCCTCGACCGTCGTTGGCACGTCTTCTGGACGCTCGCTAAATGGTGTGCTCTGGATCACTTCGCTACCCTAACAAGTTGGCATTCATTTTCCAACCGATAAAACCAAAGTCGCAGGTCACGATCGATTCCGGGAGCCAATATTGGACTTGTCGGACGCGTGCGATGCCGCGACGTCGAAAACCGATTAATCTGGGTGCATGGCTTCAACTGATAACAACTTCGCCCGCCCAATGTCCCCTCTTGACGAACGTGCCAACCGCTACGTTTTAGACCTTCTTGCGTGCACGCCAGAACTCGTCACCTCACTTGGCCAAGGAGACGCCGACGAACGTGAGTATTCAGACTACTCCCCTGCCGGCGAGCAAGAGATGGCTGATCTCAAACGCGCCACACTCGCCGATATCCGCACGTTGGAGCCACTTGACGAGGTCGATGAGGTCACCAAAGCGGCCCTGACAGACGATCTCGAACTCGAATTGGAATATTTTGAGCGTGGCGAAATTGGCGACATTAACGTCATCGCCTCGCCGCTGCAGGGCATTCACGAAATTTTTGACAACATGCGCCAGGAAACTCCCGAAGATTGGGAGCTGATCCTCGGCCGCCTGACAAACGTAGACAAGGCCCTTGGCGGCTGGAAAGAAACGCTTGAGGCGCGCGCCGATTCTGGTCCACCGCAAGCAGCACAGCAAATTCACCTCGCAATTGGTCAAGCCGAATCACTTGCGGCCGATGATTCAAAGCTGGTGGCGCTCGCACGCGAAGGCGCGCAAGTCGCCCCGAATCTGGCGGAAAAGCTTTTGGAAGCATCGATGGGCGCCCGCGCAGCTTACTCCGAACTCGCCGACTTTTTGCGTAAGAATATCCTGCCCACCGGCGTCGCCAATGAGGCCTTTGGTCGCGAACGCTACGAGCCGCGCATCCGAAAATTCACTGGAGCGCGAATCGACGTGGACGAAACCTATGAGTGGGGATTAGCGGAACTGGCGCGAATCGTTTCCGAGCAGGAAGCTGTGGCCAAAGAGCTTTACGGCTCGGGCGTAAGCGTCACTGAAGCGATGGACAGGCTCAACACCGATCCGGCCTACCAGCTGCAGGGAACTGAAGCGCTCCAAGAATGGATGCAAAGCACCTCCGATCGCGCCCTCGACGACCTCCACGGCACGCATTTCGATATTCCTGAACAGCTGCGCAAGCTCGAATGCATGATCGCCCCCTCGGGAACCGGCGCGATCTACTACACCGGGCCCACAGATGATTTCTCACGCGGTGGCCGCATGTGGTGGTCGGTGCCAGATGGCACGGATACCTTCCACACGTGGCAAGAAAAGACCACCGTCTATCACGAGGGCGTTCCCGGCCACCATCTGCAGATTGGAATGGCCACCTATTTGAAAGACACACTCAATGATTGGCGGCGCAACCTCTCATGGAATTCCGGGCATGGCGAAGGTTGGGCGCTCTACGCGGAGGGCTTGATGGCTGAGTTGGGCTACCACGAAGACCCGGCTGATTATATGGGCGTGCTCGATTCGGAACGGTTGCGCGCCACCCGCGTTGCCCTCGATATCGGCTTCCACCTCGGCAAGCCCTCCCCCGTGGGCTACGAACACATCAACCCGACGTGGAATCGCGAGGTCGCCTGGCAGTTCTTGCAGGACAACGTGGCTATGGACCGTTCCTTCTTGGCCTTCGAGCTCAACCGGTATTTGGGTTGGGCCGGGCAAGCGCCGTCGTACAAAGTGGGACATCGCATCTGGAAGCAGCTGCGCACCGACGCCGAAAAGCAGCCGGGCTTTGACCTCAAGGCCTGGCACATGGCGGCACTTTCCTTAGGGTCGGTTGGTTTGGACGTTATGCGCGACGCGCTGGCACGGATGGACGCCGATGCCTAAGCGCCTCCTGCTCGCCTCGGCCTCCCCCGCCCGCAAGGCTACGCTCATTTCGGCTGGGATCACGCCGATAGTGGCGGTTGCGGACGTGGATGAGGACGGCCTGCTTGCCGCCAATCCCGGGCTTCCCGCTGCGGGCCAAGTGGAGCTTTTGGCGACGGCGAAAGCGCGGGCAATCGCCAATCAGCTCGGCTCGCCGGCCGGTCTAGCCGCGGTCCGTCCGAGCGTCGTCGTTGGCTGTGATTCCATGCTGGAGATGGACGGGCAGATCGTGGGTAAGCCGCATACTGCTGAGGTGGCCCGTGAGCGGCTGCGGGCGATGAGCGGCCGGCATGGGGATCTACACACGGGCCATTGTGTGATCGATATGCAAAGCGGCGAAATGGCGGTTGGCACGTCGTGCGCCACCGTCTATATCTGCGAGCTCTCGGAGGCCGAAATCGAGGCCTATATTGCAACGGGCGAACCCCTGGTGGTTGCGGGATCCTTCACGATTGACGGTTATGGCGGACCGTTCATTGAGAAAATCGAGGGCGATCACCACGGGGTTGTGGGGATTTCGCTACCGCTTTTGCGCAGATTACTCTCGGATCTTGGGCACTCGATCACGGAGTTTTGGGATGAGCGATAGTGCGGGTGGCGAGTTGAGCCCGCAAGAGCTTGCCGAACGTGAACGACGCCGGGCGCAGCGGCGTGCCCGCGGCGAAGACTTCGTGGATTGTGCCTGTGGGAATAAGCATTGGGGCTTGCTCGGCGCTGCCGGGATCCTGGCGTGGCGGCCAGCCGATGCCCTAGAACGCGTAGAGCCAGAGGTGCTCATGCAGTTGCGCGTCTCGTGGTCACATCACGGTGGCACCTGGGCTGTGCCGGGAGGTGCGATCAATCGCGGGGAAACTGCTTGGGAGGGAGCTCTACGCGAGTTCGCGGAAGAAGCTGGTTTCGAGCAGCTCGATGAACCGAATGGATCACACGTGCTTGAACATCCCGATTGGTCGTATACGACTTTCGTCGCACAAGTTTTAGATCCCCGAACTAAAATCTTGGCGAACAACGAATCCGAGGACTTGCGGTGGGTTCCCGTCAGCCAAGTAGTCGAACTTGATCTGCTCCCACCGTTCCGGGATGCCCTACCGGAGCTCATTCGGTTCATCCGCTAACCGGAAAAGAGACGTAGCCGATGCAAGCGGCCAATGGTTCTGGCGTCGTGCCCGCATTGGGTTGATGTACGTTTGCCGTCGGATCGCTCAGATCCTTGAATCGGCCGTGACGACTAGCGATATAGTCGTTCCATGAGGAAGATTCGTATCGCTTCACTCGCACTCAACACACTTGTGCTAGGTGCGCTTTCTGGTTGCAAAAACGCGAGCGCACCACCCGCTTCTAGCGCTACGACCCTCGCACCCGTGCAGGTTGAGCTACCTTCGATTATCCTGAAGAGGGCTGGAATGTGATCGAACAAGGCCGCGCTGAACAAAAACGAGATTCTGACCATGTTTTCGAAATTCTCGAACCGATCGAAGTTGACGGGAAAACATTCCATGGTTACGAAACACAATGGAATTCCGCGCATGCGCGACACGATCACCTGGACACAAGATCTAACTTGGCTCGAACACACCAACGTCTGGAACTCTTAGAAGTTAGAATCTGACAAAACGCTCGGTTTTCTAGCCCTCCGATTCGTCGGCTTTGGAAGGCTCCTTCCCAGGTTCGTCGTACTCCTGATCCGCTTTGAGTCCGCACAATTTAAACTGCGTGCCGCCGTGATGATCTAACGCAATAAACGATACAATGCAGCTCGCACCGACGATCGGAACATTCGGCCTAAACCGACTACACCTAAAGGGATACGAATGATATTTGGCGGCAAACGCAAACTAAAAAAGCCAACTCCGGAATTTCTGGCTCGAGAAGATGAGCTTGAACGCCACATCGCGGCCGCACCGCCGCTCACAGTGGTAACGGCAGAACAGCTATACAGCCCCGTCGTCGGGAACGCGCTACAGCTCTTTGAAGCAGGAGATTTTAGCGCCCTTGACGATAGGTATTCAACCTTGCCCGATATCGAACACCACACCATGTACGTGGTTGTTATGGGTAAACATCGCGAGCATATGGGCCACCAGAGAACGAGGAACGGGACTCGCAGATACATTCACCGAAACCGGTCAGCAAGGCTGGGATTATTGGCTCCAGAACATCACTTTGCCGATGGACTATCGCTGCACCGGCGACAAGACGATCCTGCCTAGTCTATCGAGATCCCGCAAATATTCAGAGCCTGCAAACCGCTTACGCTAAGTTCATTCAAGATACCAACCCCAGTCCGCGCACCTTAAGGAATTGGCAAAAGTTCGCCTATTCACTGGTTTTGACATCTTTACACGAAGAATTCCTGCATGCCGCAGACCAGACACCTGGAATAGTTGACGCACCCGCCTGGCATCGCGGTTCCGATCCCGTTTTCGCTCTTTACCTACAGGAGAGACCGGGCAATTGCGGCAAGCTACCGCAGGGCGAACCCGATGCCGCAAGATCCCCACATGGACTTCTACTGGGGGATCCGCGGCCACGGGCAGGATTAAACGATAAAGTCCATATCTTCTTCAAACTCGCGGTTCTGCTTCTTCCTTTCCGACATCGGCGTCCACTCACGCTCGGGTGAACCAACATAAACCTGGCGAGGACGGCCGATCTTCTGGGCCGGATCCAAAATGAGTTCACGGTACTGCGCGATCCAACCGGGAAGCCGGCCAAGCGCGAACAGCGGCGTGAACATCTTCGTTGGGAAGCCCATTGCCTTATAGAGCAATCCCGTGTAGAAATCGACATTCGGGTAGAGGTTACGTTCCACGAAGTAGTCGTCTTCAAGGGCGGCCTGCTCGAGCTCCATCGCCATATCGAACAGCTCGGTATCACCCTTGAGGCGCCCCAAAATGTCGTCGGCAAGGCCCTTGACGATCTTCGCTCGCGGGTCGTATGACTTGTACACGCGATGTCCGAAGCCCATCAGCTTCACGTCATTGCTCTTATCCTTGACCTGCTGCACGAAATCCTTGATCGCGGTGCCGGATTCTCGCAAGTTATCCAGCATCACCAGCACAGCTTCGTTGGCGCCACCATGCAAGGGCCCCGACAGGGCACCAACGCCGGCCGCAACCGAGGCATAGATCGACGCCTGAGACGAGCCGACAAGGCGAACAGTCGACGTCGAACAGTTCTGCTCGTGATCCGCATGCAAGATCAGCAACTTATCAAGCGCGTTCACGATCGTCGGATCGACGTCGTGTGTCTGGTATGGCAAGCCGAAGGTCATGCGGAGAAAATCTTCCGTGTAAGACTTGGTCGAATCCGGATAGAGCAGCGGCAGGCCAGTGGCGCGCTTCGAAATGAAGGCGATCATGGTCGGCACCTTTGCCATCAACAGTACCGAGGCGAGGTCACGCTGTTCGGCATCGAGCGGATCAAGCGTGTCCTCATAGTAGGTTCCAAGACCAGCAATACCCGCCTGAAGAATCGACATTGGATGGCCAGAGGACGGGAAGGCCGTAAAGAAGCTGCGGAAGTCCTCGTGCAAGAGCGTGTGCTTTTTAATCCGGCGGGTGAAGGCCGCCAATGACGACGCATCGGGCAGCTCACCGTAAATGAGCAGATAGGCCACCTCAAGGAAGGAACCCTTTTCAGCCAGCTGTTCAATCGGGTAGCCGCGGTAGCGCAAGATACCTTGTCCACCATCAATGTAGGTGATCTCAGATTCGCACGATGCCGTGTTTGTGAAACCAGGGTCGAGCGTAGTCGTCCCAGTTTCGCCGAGCATCTGATTAATCTTGAAGCCGTCATTGCCTTCGACAGCCTCTACTCGCTCAAGTTCGAGTTCTTGGCCGTTGACGATCAGCTGCGCATTATTCGGCATCGCGTCTCCTTTGCGTCATTTCCCAAAATTCGGGAGCGGTTGCAACACAGATCACACTACCCGAATTCGCAAAATTTTCACTCTCTTAAGCTCAAGAGATCTAGCGTGAAAAATTACCCAGCAATTCTGGAAGCCGCGCCAAACGTGCGCATGCCTGTTCGATAGCCGAATCCGCTGCCGTCAGCGCCATCCGCACATATCCCTCGCCCGCTTCGCCATAGAAAGTTCCCGGGGCAACCACGATTCCAAGCTCAGCGCAGGCGTTGACAATATCCCACGACGACGCCCCCTCGGCCTTCGCCCACAGGTACAGCCCAGCGGCCGAATTAGGATCGTTGGTCAGCCCTGCGCTATCCAGTGCGCCGAGCAATTTCACGCGGCGCGCCGCGTATACCTTTCGCTGGGCCGCCACATGCGCGTCGTCACCAAGCGCGACCGCCATGGCGTGCTGCACGGGCTGCGGCATCATGAAACCCACATGCTTCCGCAACTCAATCATTGGCGTAATGATTTGCGGATCGCCCGCGAGCCACGCAGCACGATAGCCAGCCATATTCGACTGCTTCGACAGCGAATACACCATGAGCAAACCCGAAACATCGCCATCGCACACCTCGTCGGCAATAATCGACGGCGAGGTGGTCCCCTCCCAGCACAGCTCGGCATAGCATTCATCCGATGCGACGACGACGTGATTGGCACGCGCCCAGGCCACGATGTCTCGCAACTGGTCACGGCTGAGCACGTGACCGTTAGGGTTGCCGGGCGAATTGAGCCAAAGAAGATCGAGGTCGGTTGGCCATGTGGCCGGATCGGCGTCGGTATCTATCACAACCGGACTTGCTCCGGAAAGCCGCGCTCCGACGTCGTAGGTGGGATACGAAACGTTCGGAAAGCCAATGCGCGAGCCGGGCCCCAAACCTAAAAGCGACGGTAGGAGGCCCACCATTTCCTTCGAACCGATCGTTGGTAACACCGAAACATCGGAGGTGATTCCTCGGCGCCTTGCCATCCACTGAACGATCGCGCCCTGAAGCTCGCCGGTTCCCACGACGAGCGGATAGCCGTGTGCGTTCGACGCCTCTGTTAGTGCTTCTTGGACGATTGCGGGTGTGTCATCGACTGGCGTGCCAATGGTGAGGTCGCACACCCCGTCAGGGTGCTCGCCTGCCCGCTTTCGCGCGGGAACTAGGGTGTCCCACGGAAAATCGGGCAGGGAGTCAGTATGGAAGGCCACGGCTAATCGTTGATGCCTTTGGGCAGGGCAGCAATAATTGGATGATCCATCGCAATCGGCCCCATACTGGTAGCGCCGCCCGGGGAACCGATCTCTTCGAAGAAGTCCACGTTCGCCTTGTAGTAGTCCGACCATTCATCAGGCAAATCATCTTCATAGTAAATGGCCTCGACAGGGCAGACCGGCTCGCAGGCACCGCAATCCACACACTCATCGGGGTGGATATATAGCATGCGCTCACCTTCGTAAATGCAATCGACAGGGCACTCATCGACACACGCGCGATCCTTCACATCCACACACGGTTGGGCGATAATGTACGTCACGCTAAACCTCTCTTCATTAGCTGCAAGCAGTCCATATTTTTCACGGATAAATCTAGTATAAATTCATCCGCACGTCACTGCATGAACCGGCTCATAGGTCCAAGTGTACTGATCTTTAGATTCGAGCTCCCCATTGAGGTGGACGTTTCGGCCGACTGTGATTGAAAAGCCACCCGCACCCGCCGGTGAAGGTACACAATCTGATGCGGGGTTTGTTCGTGTTTCAGGGTTCGTAAATGCGAACCTGTCAGACTGCCACACCTCCACATCCCAATACTTTGTGGACCACAGCCGCGAATGTACCTGGCCATCGGCAACCCAAGACTCAACTAGCACACCGTAGGGAGTGTTGTTCTCCCAGATCATCGGCACCTGTTCGCCCCACAGAGTAGCTTCCAATCCCGCCGGATAGCGGGAAAAGTACTTGGTGTGCGGGCGGTGGTACACGTCTTCCATTCCCGCTCGGTAGCCGATATTGAACATGTTCGTCGAAAGCTGGGATAGGCCACCACCCATCGCCGTCGAATTGAAACCATTGGCTACCACACCCGAAGACACGAAACCGTGCTCCGCATCGACCGGCCCTAGCTGGTCGCCCAAATGGAACTGCTCGCCCGGCTTGATGAGAGTGTTCGTTACCTTCGACGAGCCGACCACAAGGTTAGTCGTACGGACGGAATCGGATGTGAGCGGCGTCGAAATTGACGAAACAACTTCCTTAATTCCCATATCTTCAGCGTCTTCGGTGGTGAAATCAGCTTCTTCTTCCACCACGTTAGCGACGACGGTACGATCGCTACCCGCTGGAATTGCGAGCAGCTCCGCCGCGATTTGAGCAACATCTATAGATTCACCATTTTGTGACGGGGTGATAACCGGTGCCCCCTCACTGATCGTGATGATGGCATTAGTTGGCGACGCAAGGACTTCACCTGCCCGCTCTTGGACAATCTCTTCGAGTCCGTCTTGATCCACGCTCAACTTGGGATTACCGGCGTCGTTCGCGAATGTCAAAAGGTTTCCCGTTTGGGCCGGCTCAAGCTCCACCATGATTTCCTTGATCGTGATCGAAATCGGGCCGGATAGAAGCGGATCGATCGCATCTGCCGCGAAGCTTTCCAACGCCTCGGTACTGAGAGCCGGCTCAACGGTGGTTGATGGCAGCTGAATCGGGGCATCGCCTGCTAACCAGCCATCCAAAATAGCCGCCTTCGACTCCTCCTCGACAACGCTCGAGCCCTCTTGCGCGGGTTGAATGTTCACATTGGCATCGGTGATCGTCAGCGTCGCGTCTACGGGCTCACTGGAAAGCGAATCCGAAACTTGCTTCACTTCCCCATCCAGTGCCTGGTCATCGGCAGTTAGAACCGCATCGATATTTTCTCCGCCCGAAATATGGGACCACATTTTCCTCGGGTGGAGGGAGAAGCCAATGAGGCCATCAAAGGTTTCATCGAGATTGACGGCAAGTTCGATTGATTTAGGATCCACATGCTCGAGATTATCCGCGCTGGCTGACGTCACTTCACGCGGCTTGGTGAGCTCTTGTGCAAGTCCATCTTCAACGGCGGCGTATGCATCAACCTTTGACATTCCGCCTACCGGTACACCCGACACGGCCAGCCCACTGGGCGTGCGATCTTGCAAAGCATAGGCGGCTCCCACATAGCCGCCAACGAGTAAGATGAGCACGGCGACAAGCACGAATGGCCAGCGGCGTTTCTTCACGGACTCACCATCCGATTCGGAAACTTCCTCACCTTCGGGCTCGTTCGTGGGTTGCTCGTCGTCACCAAGCCGCCTGTCCAACCCGTCGAGCAAGGTATCGTCCGACTTATCAACCACGTCTACACTCCTTGAGCTAGTACCCAGTTAACTCTATCTATGCGCACCACGTTTGTGTGAAGTTCGCCCAGAAATGAGCGGTGGGGTGACTATCGAAACGGCTGAGAGTACAACCCAAGCATTGGTAAATCCGTGGTCGACGGCGGCCAGGTGGTCGTCGCCCGGCGGGAAGTACATGAGCACGATCGTGGTTACGAACGTCGCCAGAGCGTAGCTGCCCCACGTGGCAGCCTTTTTCCACTCCCACATCGCCCAAGCTCCGCTCGCCACGATCGCCGTCGCCACCAGGAGCCCAACTACGGGTTTATCAAGAGGGCCTGGATATACCACCACTCCAAGCACACCGGAAAGGATGCCTGCCGCGAACGCAACGAAAACTGGAAACACTCTCATCGTTTCCCTACCCCTGCGTTGCCCGCTTGCGCCGCGCCGCCTCGCGCGCTCGTTCCACCGAGTTAAGGATAACTTTGCGTAGCCGTACCGCCTCGGGCGTGACCTCAATACATTCGTCGTCGGCTGCGAATTCGATGGATTCTTCGAGCGTCATCTTCCGGCGCGCCTGCAGGGTTTCGTAAACGTCCGCAGTCGCCGAGCGCATATTCGTCATCTCCTTGGCGCGCACCAGGTTAACGTCCATGTCCTCGTTTCGTGGATTCTCGCCCACGACCTGGCCTTCATACACTTCCTCACCCGGATCCACGAAGAAAGTGCCGCGGTCTTCAAGCCGCTGCAAAGAAAACGCGGTTACCTGGCCCTGGCGGTCGGACACCAGCGAGCCGGTCTGGCGTGATTCGATCTCTCCCGCCCACGGCTTATAACCTTCTGAAATAGAGGCTGAAATACCCGTTCCGCGGGTGATCGTCAGAAAGTTTGTGCGAAAACCAATCAGCCCGCGTGCCGGGATCAGGAACTCCATTCGCACCCAGCCGGTGCCCCGGTTCGACATGGTTTCTAGGTGCCCGCGCCTCCCGGCCATCAGCTGAGTCACCGCTCCCAAATACTCTTCGGGAACGTCAATCGTGGAGCGTTCCCACGGTTCGTGGACGACGCCGTCAATCACCTTGCGTACGGCCTGCGGCTTACCCACCGTCAATTCGAAACCCTCACGCCGCATTGTTTCCACGAGCACCGCGAGCGCGAGCTCCCCTCGGTCTTGGACTTCCCACGCATCTGGCCTGTCAGTTGGTAGCACCCGAATCGATACGTTACCCACGAGTTCCTGCGCGAGCCGATCCCGGATCTGGCGGGCGGTCAGCTTGTGCCCCTGGCCGCCCTTACCGGCAAGCGGCGAGGTATTTGTGCCGATCGTCATGGAGATCGCAGGATCGTCGATATGGATCGGCGGGCGCGGGCGCGGATCACTAAGATCCACCAGGCTTTCCCCGATCGTAATGTTTGCAATACCTGCGACGGCGACGATATCTCCCGGACCTGCCGAAGGAGCCGAACTTCGTTCCAGCCCCTTGGTGCGAAGTAGCTCGCTGATATGGACTCGTTCGATTTGGGAATCTGGCCCATCGGCGCGCCCCACCCACTCGCCTTTCTTCAACTCGCCCGAAAAAATGCGTACGAGCGCGAGCCTGCCTAAGAATGGTGAAGCATCAAGATTCGTTACCTGCGCAACTAGCGGAGCACTTGGATCATAGGTTGGTGCCGGAATGTAGTGCAGTATTGCCCGAAAGAGCGGTTCTAAATTCGGCGAATCGGGTAGGTCACCGTCGGCCGGCTGCTCGAGTGAGGCCCGGCCTGCTTTGGCCGAGGCGAAGATAACTGGAGTGTCGAGAATAGCCTCGAGATCGACGTCGTGCTCGGCGTCAATCTCAATATCGGAAGCCAGTGAAAGCAGCAGCTCCATCGTCTCGTCCACAACTTCGCCGATGCGCGCATCCGGGCGGTCCACCTTGTTAATTACGGGGATCACCGGCAGACCAGCCTCGAGCGCTTTGCGGAGCACGAAGCGCGTTTGCGGCAGCGGGCCCTCCGCGGAATCAACCAGGAGCACGACGCCGTCAACCATGGATAGGCCGCGTTCAACCTCACCTGAAAAATCGGAGTGCCCGGGCGTGTCGATCACGTTGATCGTCACGCCACCTGGCGCTTCAAACTCTGCGGCCGACGGCCCGGTATAGGAAATCGCCGTATTTTTCGCGAGGATGGTAATACCTTTTTCGCGCTCGATATCACCGGAATCCATGACTCGTTCACCAGTTTTTTCCACGGTGGCATGCGAATCGAAAACGTTACCCTGCCAGAGCATGGCGTCAACGAGCGTGGTTTTGCCGTGGTCGACGTGGGCAACGATCGCAACGTTGCGCAGATCGTGGCGAGTTGATGTGGTCATGGGGTTCCTTCGCGCTGGGGACAGGCCATGAGACGATGGCCAGCACCTTATCTTAGTGCGCGGCGGTTATCTGTCTGTAGACCTGCGGAAAAATGCGAGCGAACGTACATCCGCCCCTGTGTCATGAGCCGCTGTTCTTGTGGGGCTACTCGGAGGGGTGCGTATTTCTACTCGAAAAAACGCGTTTTTCGGCTCGAGCATCGACGCGAACGCTCAAACTCAGCACTTTTACGCGCACCTCGATCTATACCGCTCCTTGCTAACCACACCCTTCGTGGCACAGTCTCTTCGCCGGAGTGGCTCATGTGTCGCGGGGACTTTCTCACAAGAGCTAAACCTTGAGACAATACCGTCATGACCCTTGTTCTGCGCGCAAAATCCACCCGTTTCTACGCCTACCTCCTATGGTTTTTGGCGGGGGTGATTTTGCTCGCCTCGGTCATGAACGGCGGTTTTAGTGAACTCATATGGGCGACGCCGGTCTCCGCGCTCATTGCGGCGATCGGCTGGGCAACGTTCTGGAATCCGCGAATTGAAGTTGGCCCCGGCGGTTTACGGATCGTGAACATCGTGCGTGAACACCTCGTACCATGGTCCGATCTTCACTTCGCGGAAAACCGTTGGGGGCTCTACGTTTACTCTAAAACCGATGCAAAGAAAATGAGCGTGTGGGCCGTGCCGTCAAATGCGGGAATCTTCTCGGGTTCCAAACGCAACCGCCCAGAGCCAGAGGCGATCCGATGGGACGACGGCGGAAAATTCGACCAACTGGCAGACTCCAAGTTCGTTGCCGCGCTCATTGAAACCCGCGCGGGTCAGATTCGCCGCGATGCCCACCTGCGTGCCGAGCTTGCCGAACAGGCTAACGACTGGCCGGCAGCTACAATGACGCGCATTCTGCCACTGCCTATCGCACTCGTCGGTGTGTTGACCGTACTCACCGCACTCATGTTCACCACGAATTAGTCCTGCTGCCACGCTTCCCCACAGCGAAGCATATTCACCGCCAAGAGCAACGAGCTCATCGTGCGAACCCAATTCGGCGAGCTCGCCGTCGATCATCACGGCTACCCGGTCGGCGTCGTAAGCCGTATACAACCGGTGTGCAATGGAGATCACGGTACGGCCTGCAAGCACCCGCGAAAGCGCCTGTTCCGCTGAGCGCGCCGCCGTCGGATCCAGCAGTGACGTGGCCTCGTCAAGAATCAATACCGCCGGGTCAAGCAAAACGATCCGCGCGAGAGCAAGCAAATTGCGCTATTTCCCCGCAGTAAGAGTGTCCAGCGGTGCGAAGCGATGGTGACTCCCCGCTGCGTCGAGGGGTTTTGGTCATCTGCGAGGGTAATTCCCCTCGCGTTGTGCCAAAGGTCCTCGCAGGTGGAAAGTCACTCGGGTGCGCGGGCATGCGGCGCCGGAAGGGCGGGGACGAAAACACCCGTTAGGCTCCGGCCCAGTAGGCTTCGAGAATTTTCGTCAGCGCCTCAATGTCTACGGGCGAAGATAATTCACGAACCGAATGCATCGAAAGGAGCGGAATCCCCGCGTCGACCGTAACGATGCCGAGCCTGGAGGCAGTGGCGGGGCCGATTGTCGAACCGCACGAGACGTCGTTATTCGACACAAATGACTGCGTGGCCACCCCGGCCAGGGCCGACGCGCGAAGCCACAGCGCTGAACCCTCCGCTTCGGTCGCATACCGTTGATTCGCGTTGAGCTTGAGCACGGGGCCTGCGCCGAGGACGGGATGATGATCTGGATCGTGCTTGGCAGCCCGATTCGGATTGACGGAATGCCCCGCATCCGCTGAAACACACGAAGAATTTGCCAGCATGCGGGCAAACCGCTCGTATCCGGAACTTTCAAGAGCGAGCCCCGCGCACTCCTCCAGTGCCTCACTTATGCGCCGCAGCGTGCTTTCCAAGAATGGACCATTCGCACCAGAATAGGTGGATGAGCCGACCTCTTCGTGGTCAAAAGCAACGAAAATGGAAATATCCTCGCATTCGTTATCACCGGCCAGAAAAGCGCTAAGTGATGCGTAGACCGAAGACAGGTTATCTTGACGCCCGGAGGCGAAAAACGCAGAACCGCCCGCCTCGCCGAGAACTGCGGGGTCTTGCACGTCGTATGCGAACAGCTCGTGGCCCGCTATCCGGCTTGGCGAAATCCCGGCATGATCCGCAAGATATTCGAGAAGCTCCTCATCGCCGATCGACCATATGGGCTTGTAGTCGAATTGCCTTGACAGCTCCAACCTATCGTTGGCGCTCCTATCCAGATGTGGTGCTAGCTGCGGGATCACCATCACCGCCGGGGTGCGTACGAAGTGCACACCTCCCTCAAGATCGGTGATGATTCCGGCAATCCCAAGATCGCGATTGAGCCAAGAGTTGAGGAGTGGGCCGCCATAAACTTCAATGTTGACCTGCCCAAAACCAAAGGCAGAGCTCGCTGGCGTTGGCTTGAGCTTAAAGCTCGGCGAATCGGTGTGCGAGCCAACGATTCGAAATCCCGTTTCCGGCGTAATCTCACCTATGCGCCAGGCAAGCACCGCCCCACCGCGAACGACGAAGCCGTTCCTGTGCCCAGCCCACGCAGAGCCCTCATCTTGCCGAGAAAATCCGGCAGCCTCAAGGCGGTGAGAAACTACATGGGCCGCGTGAAAGGATGTCGGAGAGTCCGAAATGAAATTCGAATAGTCACTGATCAGTTCATTCATGATTTCTAGTCTAAACGGCGAGGCAACGAGCGTCGATTTCTTATAATCACGCCAGCATTTAACCAAGATGACCCGAATCTAGCTACCATGTGCACATGTTCTTAGACGTGGAAAACTTTGGCGATCTCATCCTCGTGAGCAACGGGGAGGTCTGCGGCCCAGAAGGCTGCACACCGGCAAGCGCTTACCCTAATGTCGATGATTCTTCCGACGCTGATTTGCCCAACGCTGATTCAACGCCTGACAAGCAGAATCAAACGCAGGCCAATAAAACTCGGAACTAATCTTCTACGCTCGCGAGCGCGCCGAGCAGATATACCCATGCATCGTGATCGGGGCGGATAAGGTCTACATGGTTGGCACCTTCAACTATTGCCAGATTGAAAGGTTGCGAACGCAAATCATGTGAACGCTGAACCGGTACAGTTGCATCTGCCGTGCCGTGAATGATGTCTACGCTCAAAGCGTTTGCACGATACTTCGCATGCCCGAGTTGATAGAAATTAAAAATCGGATCGTATAGGGCATAGCGGTCAGGTAGCTCTTCGGGCGAACCGCCAATCCACCTGCAGGTATTTCCAGCTTCGAGCTCAGGATCTTCACGCATATCGCGAGCCAAATCCACGATGGGCGCGAGCAAGATTGCCTGCCGCGGCAAAAGTTCGCTCGCAAGCACAGCATTGAGGGCAAAGGCGCCTCCCGAGTTGTGCCCGATCCACACGGCATTCTTAAGTTCATCGTGCTGCGCGAGAGTGTGCACGTCGTTAGCAGCCAACTCCGGCCGTCCCGGTTCTAGGCGAAGCTCTGGAAGTGCCACACGGTATCCAGCCTGGGCAAGGGCTCGCGCTGCGGGGCGCGTGGCGGAAATAAAATCCTCGCCTAAAAATCGCCCACCGTGCAAAAAACAAATCGCTTTACTATTCTCGGCACCATACCACTCAATAAATTGCTTCGAATCAGATCCGTAGCGTTCGATCGAGTCAGGCAGGACCACCAAATTCTTAAGTTGCCCGATCGCCTGTGATTCGATGTCTCGCGGTGGCGGGGCTTCGTTACTATCACGCACATCCATTAGTTTTTCTCGGCGCCCATATCTCGCACGAACGCACGCTGGGCGGGGGTCTCAACCGAGTCCTGGTTGTAATGTTCCTTGACGAATTCTATTGCTTGTTGAGGTTCGAGCCCATCGAGCACACCGATAATCGCGAGTGCGGTACCAGTTCGCCCGACGCCGCCGCCGCAAACAATTTCCACGCGCTCCGTAGCCGAGCGCTCATATGCTTCCTTAAGAATTTCATGCGCTTGGGAGGTGCGGCGTGGAAGGCGCAAGTCGGGCCAGTCGATGGCAATCGTTTCCTTGGCGCTCGAGGTTAATCCTGATCGGCCAAGCCGCGATCCGACGCTTGTGGTCAGCATGATGCACAGGTCTGCGCGGTCCTCAACGTGCGTTCGCCACGATCTGCCCCTGATCCGCCTCCCAGAAGGAAACTCGACAACGCCCGGAGCGTGATTCCACTGCTCCTGGATGCGCCCTTGTTCCATGTATCCCTCCAACGTTGCCAAGGTGCTCTCACCGTACCAATCACCGGTAAAAACTGACGAGGCGTCTTACACAAAATCAGTGTTTAGATAATCACATCAACAAAAGCTCATGCGTTGAGAGTTTCCGGCAGATGCCCGGAAGGCGCCCGCCGCGGCCCAAATTCCGATAATCTTGAGATCAAGAGAACTTCGTTCGTGCCTACCACAGGAGCATTCATGGCCAAGATCATCTACACCCACACAGACGAAGCCCCCATGTTGGCAACCGGTTCCCTCCTTCCGATTATTGAAGGATTCGCAGCTAAAGCGGGTATCGACGTCGAAACGCGCGATATTTCATTAGCAGGCCGTATTATTGCCGCTTTTTCTGATCTCCTGCCCGAGGACCAGCGCTGGCCTGATGCTCTCGAAGAGCTCGGCCAGCTCGCAAAAACGCCCGAGGCGAACATCATCAAGTTGCCCAATATTTCGGCGTCGATCCCGCAGCTTAAAGCGGCAATTAAGGAGTTGCAGTCCCAGGGTTACGCCCTTCCCGGCTATCCGGAAGATCCAACGACGGCCGACGAACGCGACTGGCGCTCCCGCTACGACTCGGTGAAGGGCTCGGCGGTGAACCCGGTCTTACGAGAAGGAAACTCCGATCGGCGAGCACCGCAGGCCGTAAAGAACTTCGCAAAGAACCACCCGCATTCGATGAAGCCTTGGCACGAAGAATCAAAGACGCGTGTAGCAACCATGTCAGGCGGAGATTTCCGCGCGAATGAAGTTTCCGCCGTCGTACCAACACACGGCGAGGCGCAGATTGTACACGTGGGCGAGGACGGCACCCAAACAGTCCTCAAACAGGGGCTAGCCGTAACCGCGGGCGAGGTTTTCGACGCCTCCAAGCTGGAAGCTTCCGAACTGGGGGCCTTCCTTGCTGAGCAGGTTGACGCGGCGCGCGAAGATAACGTGCTCTACTCATTACATTTGAAGGCCACCATGATGAAGGTTTCGGATCCCATCATTTTTGGCCACGCGGTACGCGCCTTTTTCCCTGAAACTTTTGCGCAATACGGCGAGGATCTGGCAGCTGCCGGCCTGTCGCCAAACGACGGTCTTGGCAGCATCTTTTCCGGCCTTGCCAAGCTGGGCAATGGCGAAGAGATCCGCGCGTCATTCGAGCGGGAAATGGCGGGCGGCCCGCGCCTGTCTATGGTCAACTCGGATCGCGGAATTACCAATCTGCACGTGCCATCCGACGTGATCATCGACGCCTCAATGCCGGCTATGATTCGCAACGGCGGGCAGGTATGGGGCCCGGACGGCGAACCGGAGGACACGATAGCCGTCATCCCCGATTCTTCCTACGCCGGCGTATACCAGACGGTTATCGAGGATTGCCAAGCCAATGGCGCCTTCGATCCGGCCACTATGGGCACGGTTCCAAACGTGGGACTCATGGCGCAAAAAGCAGAGGAATACGGTTCGCACGACAAGACTTTCGAAATCGCTTCAGCTGGCACTGTTGAGGTGCGAATCGACGACGACGTCCTGCTTTCCCTTCCCGTGAATACCGGTGATATCTACCGCTCCTGCCAAACGAAAGATGCGGCCATCCGCGACTGGGTTCAGCTCGCTGTGCGCCGATCGCGCCTGTCGGGTATGCCAGCGATTTTCTGGCTGGACCCTCAGCGCGAGCACGATCAGCAGATTCGCAGGAAAGTCGAGGAATATCTCTCCGCGGAGGACACCGATGGTCTCGACATCCAGATCCTATCGCCGGTTGAAGCCACAAAAGCAACGCTCGAACGCGTGCGCCGCGGCGAAGACACGATCAGCGTGACCGGCAACGTTCTTCGCGACTACCTGACCGACCTCTTCCCCATCATGGAGCTTGGCACGTCGGCGAAAATGCTTTCCGTTGTCCCGCTCATGGCAGGCGGCGGCCTGTTTGAAACCGGCGCTGGCGGCTCTGCACCCAAGCACGTCGAACAGCTCGTCGAAGAAAATCATCTGCGCTGGGATTCACTCGGCGAATTCCTAGCACTGGCAGAATCGCTACGTCACCTCTCGCGCTTCGCGGGTAACTCGCGAGCCGGAGTCGTCGCAGATGCACTTGACCGTGCCACGGAAACCCTCCTGAACGAAGGCCGGTCCCCGCAGCGCCGAACTGGCGAGCCCGACAACCGCTCATCGCACGCTTGGCTGGCCACTTACTGGGCTCACGAATTGGCCGAGCAGGCCGACGATGCCGAACTGGCCGCAATTTTCGAGCCGATCGCAAAAGATCTGGCAGAAAACGCGCAGACAATTCAGCAAGAGTTGATCGATGTCCAGGGCCAGCCCGCACCGATAGATGGGTACTACCACCCGGATCCGGCCAGGGTTGCATCCGTTATGCGTCCGTCTGCAACCCTCAACCGAATCATTGATGGAATGCGCGGCTAGTTAACAATTTCGCCAGTTTCGGCGTCAACGTACACGTCCACATCGTTTGAGGCAGTGTCGATCTCAATTTCCCACCGGCCGTCGTCGTACGATGCTTCGTCGAGCTCGCCCGGGGTTGACTCCAAAGCGGTCTCAATCGCCTCGTCGATCGACACGGAGGCCGAGGCTGCGGCGGTATCGGCGTCGTCAATGTCGTCGGTGTCGCGCTCGATTACCTGATCGCCTTGAACTTCCAGTTCATACAGGGTGCTACCGGCGACGACGTCGATCTCCCACACGCCGTCTTCCCAATCCTGTGAGACGACCACGCCACCGGTGTCACCGGCCTCCGCGACGACGTCGAGCGCCGCATCGCGAGCAGCCTTGGCGCCATCGACTCCCCGGCTGGGGGTGGCGGCTGAGCCATTCCCACTGCCCGCGGTGTCATCGTCGCTAATCGCGGACGAGGCATCATCGGCAGCCTCTGATACGGCGGTCTGAGCGTCGCTAGCCGTATCTTCAACTTCGTCACTCGAGCATGCTGCCAAACCAAACGAGAGGGCGGCAGCGGCGAACATTGCAGTAAATTTCTTGATACTCATGGCCGCTAGGTTACGCCGAAAACACGCGGTGAGGTGGCTGATTTCACGGTCAGGCAAACATGAAAGGACTTCTCATATCTATCTCATGAGCCCCTTAAACGTCGGCCAACGCTACTGTGTTAGCGCTACTGGTAAGACACGAAATCGGGTAGCGGCTCCACCTGATAGGTTCCCACAGGGTCGAGCATGGGAATATCTTCGTCATAGAAGTTTTTCCATCCCCAGTATTGGACGTTCTGTGCGTTATTAACCAGCGTGCGCCACGTATCTTGCTTCGCGTTCTGGCTCCCCTGCCCGTCCACGTGAATAAGGATGGCAAGCTCAGAGCGCGACTGGTCGAGCTGCTCAATATCCCTGAGCATTTGGACTTGGAATTGATGCAGGATCAACATTTTTTGCGGCAGGTCCTGTTCGCGGGTGAAGTCGGCCAGATAGTCAACGACGGCGTTCACCTCATCAATCTCCACGTGCCCGATACGCGATAGCGGCATCTCATCTGGGCCAAGCCGCCATTCTGGATCGAGCGCGACCCCCACGTGCGGGTACTCGAAAAGTGGCTCGTACTGTTGCACCTGGGTGAGGAAATCGGCACGCCCGGGCTGGAAATCCAGCACGACGTACTGCCCGGCCTCTTGCGCAGCTTCAATGAGTGGGATGAAACCTTCAAGCGCCCATTCGTTGGAATAGTTGCCGTCGTCACCAGGCGCTCCAGAGGCTACCGTCACAATGATTTCCAGCGCTGGAATCACCTGATCGTCGGTGAGTTCCTGGTAGGGCGCGGCATGCTCTTGTGCTCGAACGATGGTTTCTTCTACTCCCTGTTCGCCAAGCACACCAAGCGTGCTCGTATGCGGGGATCCGTACAGGGCAATATAGCGTTTGCCGTCAAATACCAGTTGCCCGCCACCCGGTAATTGTGTTCCCGTCGTAGCCGTTTCGATTTGCCAGGGCAGATCGGGGTTTTCTTCACCAAATACCGCGGCAACGTTCTCGGCGCCGTCAAGCACTGTTATCGTCTGGCTCGAAGCGCGCGGATCGATCGGTGATAGTTGAACAGCTGCCCCGGCGCCAACAGCACTACCAATCGCAACCAAATGAGCACCGTCGGTGAGTACTACAGTATTTTCTGAGCGCTCGGCCTGCTTAAAGTCGCCCTCTACCGGCGTGAATTCGGCTGGTTCATCGGCGTAAACAAGGGAACCAAAACCCGCGAGGCCGGACTGGACATCGGCCGGTTCATCGGCAAAAGTCAGCTCGATACCGAGCTCCTGTGCAAATGTCGGAGCCGCTTCGGCTAAAGCGTAAGTCTCGTAGCCGGGGATTTGCTCAGCGGCAATTCCCTCCACTAGCACCACTTCGGCTTGTAACCTATCGAGCTCGTTGAACATTTCTTGGGAAATTTCCTGTTCCGCGGCCGAATTATCGGTAACGAGCGCTGGAACTCCCAATAAAGCGCCATACGAGGCCACGGCCCATGAGTCCTGCGCAGCCACAATCACGACCGGAGCCGATTCGAACAGCGCCTTCGAAATATCTAGTGTTGCCGCTTCAGCGGAAGTGTGATCAGCAATCGCGGGTTGTTCCAGCTGCGGGGAGGCCGCCGATATCGCTCGTGTTTCGTCTTCGCCTTCGGCGCCTTCAGATGCCAGCTCCGCTGATTCGTAGTCCCCACGGTCGCGGCTACTGAGGACGAGGGCAATGATCGCGCCGATCACTGCCGCGGCGATCGCGACGGCAGCAATGGCTCGCTTCGAGACGGACATGGTGGCCTCCCGGAAATAGCTTTAGACGGTAGACAACCCTAGCAATCAATGAGCGATGGACAGAAAATACCCTTAGCCATCGGCGTAAGTTTGCCAACTTTACCTGGCAACAGAAATTCCCGTGCGAAGATTTAGCCAACTCACCAATCTCGCGTATACATGACGGAGCGAATATGAAAATAGCGATTGTTTTAGGATCCGGCGGCGCCCGCGGGTGGGCACACATTGGCGTCATAGAGGAACTCGAAGCTCGCGGACACGAAGTCGTGACGGTGGCGGGAGCATCGATCGGAGCCCTCGTGGGTGGAATATATGCAGCTGGTAAGCTACCCGAACTTAAAGACTGGACTCTCGGACTATCGAAGTCTGACGTTCGCTCGCTACTTGATTTCACTCTTGGCCGGCCCGGCCTCCTCAAAGGAACACGTGTGCTAAAAGCAATCGAGGAAGTTACTGGATCGCACAATATCGAAGACCTCAAGATCCCCTTTACTGCCATAGCTGCCGATATTCTTACCGGCCGTGAAGTCTGGTTCCAAAAAGGGCCGCTCTACCTGGCTATTCGCGCGTCGATAGCCATCCCGACGTTCTTCACACCGGTACGGATTGGCAACCGGCTATTGGTTGATGGTGGTCTGCTAAATCCCGTCCCAATCGAGCCCACCCTGTCGATAGAAGCTGACGCTACTATCGCAGTGGATCTTCGTGGGCCGGCCCTCACAAACCCTCATGAGATCCTCAGACGCGACGATAGCGAAGCCGATAATTCCCAATCATGGATTGGGCGAGCGGCGGCAAGCGCACACGAAGGCCTAGCAACGATCGGCGAAGGCTGGGAGCGAACCAAGCGTTCTTTTCTGGAAACGGAGTTTTTCCAGCGGCTCGAGTCCGAGTGGTCTAACGATCCGGACGATGAAAACAATGAGGAGGCAGCGGGGGAGGCCATAGAAAACACGGATTCCACCTCGAATAGCCCGGATGCCAATCCAACTGGGGCGGCTGCATCGTCCGTACATGCGAGCCCGCTGCCCGAGAGCCTCACCACGATGGAAGTCCTCTCACTGTCGCTTGATGCAATGCAAAATACGCTGGCGCGGTACCGTGCCGCGCCGAATCCGGTGGCAGCGACTGTTCGTATTCCCAGTGACGCCGTCGGAGATCTTGACTATCATCGTGCGCGCGAACTGATCGACCTGGGCCGAAATCGAGCGATTGATGCGTTCGACGACGCGGGGCTGTGATCTCACCCGCGCTGCACTTGGGCATCCTCAGGCGTCAGGTCTAGATGCACGGCCTCGCGTCCAAAAAGCCACAGTAAGATTTCGCCGGGCTCCCCTTTTACTACGACGACCTCACCGAAATCGACTCCCCTGGGACGGATGTCCAGAGTGATCCGCCCGGGGATGACCAGGCACACCGCCTGCCGGGATCGTTTCAACATCATTTTTGCGCTCGTTACGATTGCGCTGACGAGGGCGGAATTTTCTTCCTCCGTCAGATCCCGTGGCGCGACCAGTGTGCCATCCACCATCCACTGCCCCCGCCGCACGTCTTCGTGGTGAACGAAATGCTCGGCAAGATTCATCCACCGATCTAAGAGACGAACGGGGTTCAAGGTTCCCGGACCATTTTGCCAATCCTTGACGATCTCCTCGTAGGGGCGTTCGCTGACTTTCGCCGTCGTCGACTCTAAGTGATCTTGAGCGGCAGAAATCATCATGCCCGCCGCGGCGTCCGGCCGATTCTCGCGGATCCACAGGTGGACTGCCAGATCGTGGGTTTTCCAGCCCTCGCACAGGGTCGGTGCATCAGGGCCTTTTTCAAGGAGGAGTTCGGCAAGGCGCTGACGTTCAGCACGGGAAAAGGTCATGCCATAAGCCTATCGAGAAGAGCTCCGAAGCGAGGTGAAAAACCTCGTTTCGTTACGAACCAACCGTAATTAGCCAAATGCCTTGCGCCCGGCCAACCTGTAGAGAGACGATGGTTCAGTTCGGAGTGACCTTCGAGCCAAAAGAACTTGGAGACGATATGGATATCGCAATTGTTGGCGCCGGCCCACGCGGGCTTGCGGCTGTTTACTCGCTTGGCCGCGAGGTTGAAGGGGCTATCCGAATTCATCTATTTGGAGCGGTGGATGAGGGCGAGGATGTGCTTGGCATCGGCACGCCCTATTCGCCCAAACAACCGGAATTTTCTCGCCTTAATGCGCATTCCTCAATCCTGGATCTATTCGGTGCGTACCGCCATACCGATCTGCCGGTTGGCCTGACTTTCGATGAATGGGCACGGGCGAAAAACCATGGTGAGCTCGCCGATAACTATCCACCTAGGGCTTTTGTTGGAAGATACTTTCACTACTGTGCCGATTTTGTTCGCCAAACGCTGCCATCTCACATCAAATTGTACGAGTATGGGAGGGCTCTTGCCATAACCGGGGAACCTGGCGCATGGACTATCGCGCATGCCCAAGGCGAGATCACGGTTCCGGAGCTTCTCCTGACGGTCGGTCACGCCTCCTCCCCTGCCTCACCGCTAACCGATGAGGACGTCAACCAGCCAGCCGGCACGGTCATTCCCATCGCCTATCCGCTCCATAACCTCGCCGGAATCGGCGCTGGAAGCACGGTTGCTACCCGTGGTGCCGGCCTGACTTTCGTCGACGTCGTCCTCTCACTAACGGAGGGCCGCGGAGGTCAATTCAGCGACGACGGCCGCACCTATACACCGTCCGGACGCGAGCCAGAATGCATTTGGGCCACCAATATCGATGGTATTTTCCCCGACTCCAAACCGCCTCATCGAGCTGTTCATGACCTCTTACCTGATGAGCGTTGGGAGACAGCCAAGGCGGCCGTTGCACAATCGACAACGCTTTCCGAGATGCTCGAAGCAATCCGATCCATTGCACTTGAAGCTATGGCCATGCAGGGAAACACCGATCCCGATATGTACAGGAAGGCGATGTCCAGCCCTCAGCCAGCGCCTGGCCTAGCGGTAGACAGGCTCACAGAATCGATTGCGGCTGCACGGCGCGAAATACCCTTGCCCGCCCGCCAGGTGGCTACGGAAACCTGGCAAGAACTGATGCCCGCAATTATTCGACGCGTTAGCAACAGGATGTTTTCCTCAGAAGAGTGGGGGCAGTTCACGGCCCTGTATGCAGTGGTTGCCGATTCTAGCTACGGCCCACCCCTGATCAACGCTCAAAAAGTTCTTACCCTTGTTGAACAGGGCCTGATAAAGGTTGAGCTGTTGGACCAGGCGATTGATGCTGAAAAGTTCCCATTCGAAGTGGACGCTTTCGTGGACTGCGTGCTGCCACCTGCCGGAATCTGGCCTGGCGCCTATGAGGAACTTGCCGAAATCGAGGATTATCTGTTGCTCTGGGCCGGACAGAACGTGGAGCGCACCGGAGTTCGTATCGACGATTCGGGGAGTGTATTAGACGGCAACGAGGCCCCAATTAAGGGGCTCGCTGCCGTCGGAAGAATGAACGAAGACTGGACTATCGACATGGATAACCTCAACGTCACCGATCATCCATTTATTCTGGGATGGGCCAAGCGAATTGCGCGCGCTGTGGCCGATCCAGCTTAGATGACAGAAACGTTCGCAGCCTGGAGACCCTTGGGGCCTTCCTCAACTTCGTACTCAACCTTGTCGCCCTCGTCGAGCGAGCGAAATCCGCTGGACTGGATCGCGCTGAAGTGCACGAATACATCCTCTGAACCGTCTTCGGGCTCAATAAACCCGAAACCTTTTTCGCCGTTGAACCATTTAACAATACCCGTCGCCATAACAATTTCCCTTCTGGCTTGGTTTCCAACCACCGTTTGGTTGCTCTATCACGCGAAGAAGGAACTGGCTGACCGTGGGGCCACGACAACGCCATCTGCGAGTAACAAAAACAGTCTAACTTGCCTGTGGGTGAAGTTCGAACCAAAAACAAATTAGTGGGATGTAGCTCCCAGACGCGAACTTTCTATACTGGAGACATGCTCGTCTTTGCTGGGGCAATTGCACTCCTTACCGCAACCTTTGCTCTCACCAAGAGGGCCGCCCGCCGCCCTTGGCCTGTTTTTACTATGGCCGCCGGCATTGGTCTTTTGTGGGTCGCGCTGATTTATGCCGCACAGGCCCGGGTAGGAGCCGGGCTAGCAGGTGGAACGTTACTCTATGCGTGTATAGCGAGCGTCTGTATCGCAACAATTTTCCTAGGCGGTTGGATGGCTGTGGCGGCATTTGTGCCCTCCGGCCGGAAAAAACTCAGCTCTTTTACGGCACTGGCAGGAGGCGGAGGCGTGCTTCTAGCGATCGGCGCGCTAGCGGCGCGAGTACTCGGCAGCCAGCAATTCGTGGCAATACTTCATGTTCCTGTTCTCGCCACCGGTCTACTCAGTTTCACATTCGCGGGTTATCTTTCCTACGGCAAGCTCTATTCGAGCGTTGCACACGGCTGGTTCGAATCCCTTCTAGATGAAGGGCAACGCCCAAACGCCGTGATCGTACTTGGTTCGCGAACGGTGGACGGGCAGCCGACTCCGTTGCTGTCTCAACGCGTTTGTCTCGGCGTCGAAATTGGGGAGCGGATCTGGCTTGCAGACCCTGGTTCGGATCGCGCGCTACTGGTGTGTAGCGGCGGCTCACCCGCTGGCTCGGTTGAACCGCCCGAAGCCCATGTCATGGCACGCGAGGCACGCGCACAAGGAGTCACCAACGTCCTCGTTGAAGACCATTCAACGACGACGGCCGAGAACTTTCGCTTTTGTGCACGGCTTCTCGACGAGCTGGGCGTACCCGAACCGTACATTGCGGTTACAAGCAATTTTCATGCCTATCGCGCGGCATTTCACATGGAACGTGCGGGAATTGACGGATACGTGATAGGTGGGCCATCGGGATCTATTTCCGTCCCCTTCCATATTCTGCGCGAATTTGCGGCATTCTTATTTGAGGTAGCGCGGCCTAGCTCTCCGCCTGAGAGCCCATCTTGATATTGACAAGCCAGGCAAACAGCCCGACGCACAGTCCCCCGCCCACAATGTTGCCAGCAGTCACTGGAATCAGGTTGTCGAAGAAAAACGCTTGAGCCGTGAGTGAGCTTGTCGCATCGGCCTGCACCAAGCTCGCCGCTGCCGCCGCTTCCGAATTCCACAACTGGGGCCCGCCCACTTCGGTGATCAACCGGGCGGCAGGAATGAGGAACATGTTCGCAACGGAATGTTCAAAACCGGTGGCGACAAACAGGGCAATCGGGCCCACGATTCCCAAAATCTTGTCTGCAGCGCTACGCCCCACATAGGCCAACCAGACCGCGAGGCAGACCATAAAATTACAGAAAATTCCCAAAAAGAATGCTTGGGGCCAGGTGTGTGAAACTTTCGCCATCGCCGTCGTAATCGCGGTAACGCCCCATGCGCCACCGCCCTGCAAATAGGTACCCGCCGCAACGATTCCGGCTGCGAGCGCAAGTGCGCCCACAAAGTTTCCGCTGTATACGGTGGCCCAGTGGCCAAGGAAGCGTCCTGCGCTGATCTTACGCTGGGCTAACGGGACGAGCGTCATGGTCGTGGATGTAAATAGGTCCGTTCCCGTCAGTACCACGAGGATAAGGCCAACTGAGAACGCTACTCCGCCAAGCGCCTTGGTCTCACCAATCCACTGCGCCGATGCAGCTCCCTGCTGGGTGGTCACGTAAAACACGAATCCGATTCCGATCATCACACCCGCTGCAATTGCCAGCAAAAACGTCTTACTCCACGGATTCTTCGCCTTTGCGAGCATCTGTTCGGAAAGATATTGGCTCGTTTCAAGGGGGCTTCGTGAACGGGTGAGATCGGTGGACATGTGCGCCTTTCTATTACCAAGCCAAATTTAGTAACCGCCAAAAATCTAGCACGGTATCGGGCGAAAATCGCCGTCAAGGCACTCCTTGATAGGGTGGTACTGCTGGTCGGCGCCAACGCCTGCCCGTATCGAAATGAAAGGACAGCTCATTGCGCACTTTAATCATTAGAGCACACCCACTCGAGGCCAACGCTTCACGATCAATGCACATGACTGACGTGTTCGTCGAGTCATTCAAAGAATCCCATCCCGATGCACGTGTGCAGGAGCTACGCCTATACGAGGTGGCCATTCCCGAAATCGATCTTGACCTCCTGACCGGCTGGAAAGCACTTGGCGATGGCGAACACTTTGCACACCTATCGTCAGCCCAGCAAAACAAAATCACCCTGTTCAACAACTACACCCAGCAATTCTTAGACAGCGACCTCGTCGTCATCGCCAATCCCCTGTGGAACCTATCTGTTCCCACCCGTTTGAAGGCGTGGATTGACACCGTCGTCGTATCCGGGCGCACCTTCCGTTATAACGAGCAGGGCGAGGCCGAGGGACTCGCGGGCGGCAAACGCGTCGTGCACTTGCAGGCCTCCGGCGGGCACTTCGACGCTCAAGACCCGGCCTGCCAGTACGTCAAGGGAGTCTTCAGCTTCCTCGGATGTGATGTTGACCAGATTGCAGCCGAAGGCATGGATCATGACCCCGATCGCGCAGAGGAGATCATGGAAGGCGCCTTCGAACGAGTCAGGGAACTCGCGCGTAGCATCTAGGCAGCGTAGGTAGCGCTTAGCCTTCCTCGTAGGGAGAATCCTCGCCGGGGATCCACTGGATCCCCGGTTCACCCCACTTTTCAGCCTTCATAATCTGCGACACTCTCTTCGCAGTTTTGCCCTGGAGCCGATCGACAAAAATACGGCCCTGAAGGTGGTCATATTCGTGCTGGAGAATGCGCGCAAACCATCCCTCAGCCTCCAGCTCGTACCATTGCCCTCGCTCGTTTTGCGCTCGCAAAAAAGCGTAGGGTGATCGGCGCAACGGAAATGGATAGCCGGGAAATGACAGGCAGCCTTCAGAGTCTTCCAGCTTGTCTGGCTCGAGGGTGTCAATTGGCTCAATAAGCAGCGTCGGATTGATTGCCACGCCGCGTTCTGGCCCGTCGTGATCTTCATACACCCACACGAACATTGCCATGTCCAAACCGATTTGCGGCGCGGCAAGCCCGACCCCGGGAGCTGCCACGGTTGTTTCGTACATATCTTCAACGAGCTGCGCCAGATCGTCGTCGAAATCCTCCACCGGCTCAGAAACTTTGTGAAGAACGGGCGAGCCGTACACGTGTATTGGATAAATCATGGCTTAAGGGTAAACCACCCGGTGATGTCCACGACAATCGAGAGCCTGAAATGGTGCACTGTTCTGGAATGGATAAAATCTAGTGGTGAGCGAGGGTGCCTTCATGCGGCCCTTGCCACATGCGGGGCCCACACACGAAAGGACTCCCATGCTTAAAGGTTTCAAAGATTTCATTGCGCGTGGCAACGTTATGGATCTCGCGGTTGGCGTGATCATCGCCGGCGCGTTTTCAGCCATTGTGACCGCGCTGAACGAGCAGATTCTCATGCCGCTGATCGGCGCCATCTTTGGCAAGCCAAACTTTGACATGATCTGGACGATCGATCTCAACGGCGCCAAGATTTACCCGGGCACACTCGTGACGGCCTCCGTCAATTTCCTCATAATTGCTGCGGCACTGTACTTCTTCGTCGTTGTACCAATGAACAAGCTAACCCAGCCGAAGGAAGACGAATCCCCGGTTAAGACCGACGAGGCGATCCTTCTCGAAGAGATCCGCGACCTGCTCAAGACCGGCCGCGAACTTTAAGAACCAGTACGTCTATAGCCCGTGTGCCTAGCGCGGCATGCGGGAGATAAACTGCGCCGGATCGAGTCTTCGATATTTCCCACGTAAAGCCAGCCCATGAGGTGCTCCTGGTCAGCTAGGCCGTGCGCCTGGCGAACAGGCCGAGAATTAGCGTAGATGCCGGTTCGCCACATCACTCCCCAGCCGCCGCGCCACAACGCGAGTTCCAGCAGGTGCCCGGCGCCCGCAGCGGTTGCGTGCTGTTCCCATTCGGGCACGTCCGGGTGCGGTTTCGGACTTGCGACGACGGCGATCAGCAGCTCAGCGCGGAACGGCTTGGTGTTGAACTCTCCTTCTTCCCGCTCGATGCTCTGCGCCTCGTCCAGGGCATTCGCGAGCGCCATTCGCTCATCCCCGCGGATCAAAATCAGCCGCCAGGGGCGCAAAGACTTGTGGTCGGCAACGGGCGTTACCGCCGCCAAAAGTTGGGACTGCTTACATTCCCCCGGTGGGCGGCATCTGATCGATGGCGGCCACAAGTAGCCCGCCGTCGGCGTCGTAGAGTAAACCCGCCCCTTCGGGGGAAAGATGAGCCGGCACGAGAATCGGCCCCGGCGTGCCTTCCACGTATGCCATCGCAACCGCGCCGGTCAACACGTTCAAAGCGCGCACGCTATCGTCACTGCGCAGATAGGCGAATACGCCGCCAACTGCTTCCAGCTTCGTCTGCTCCGCGACTGCGTGCGACCAGAGGAGATTTTTCTGCGCGTCAAATGAATGCAAGCCGCGTTCATCCAACACGATGAGTGCTCCCGTCATCGGGTCCTCGCCTATATCGACCGCCCGTTCGATGAGGACTTCGCCGGTCGCTAGATCTAGCACTGGACCGGGGCCACTATTGATCGATAGGAGCGCAAAATTCTCCGCGGCCAGTTCGTCGACAAACCCGCGTAGTTCCTGACCGTCCAACTGGTAATCTGCAAGCTCAATCTCCCACATCTGTTGCGAAGTGCTCGACGAATGCGCAAAAAGCCGTCCGCCGTCGGCAGCGAGCACTGTGCC
Source organism: Trueperella bonasi (assembly GCF_030811535.1). GTDB lineage: Bacteria > Actinomycetota > Actinomycetes > Actinomycetales > Actinomycetaceae > Trueperella > Trueperella bonasi. Next base: position 677,415 of record NZ_JAUSQX010000001.1, read on the forward strand.
AGAAAAATCGCCCAAGATCTGCGGGCCGCTGATCTCGTCTAAGATGACCGAGCCGTCGTCGGGATTAAGCGCAACTCGCGGGCCGGACTCCCCCATGAAGTCCTGCGGTGGCGAAGCAAACACCAAACCCGGCCCCTGGTATGGGCCGGGAACATTAATCGGACCCCAGACGGTTTCACCCGTCAGCAAATCGTAGGCGGTTGCCGTATTTTGCGAGAGCGCATCCTCGGTGCTTTCAATATCGAGCAGCACCGCAATTGAGCGCCCATCGCTGGTCTGCGCCACGGCAAAACCCGTGCACGAACGTGGGCGCTCCACCGACCACAACACCTCACCGGCCGCCGATATCGCGGTGAACTCGAGCGCCTCCCCCAGGTCCTTCGCACCCAAATAAACCCCAGAAGCGTACTGCGCCGGCGTGATCCAGTTGGGATCGATCACAGTCAAACCAACCAGTGAATTCGGCACGTTCATATCTGACACGTCAACCACTTCGGGGGCCAGATTCTCGGTTTGAACAGTGCGGTCCACAGCCGCATCAGATACGGAATCTTCCGAGGTGCAGCCGGCAATTGCTAGGGCGCCCACGAGTGCCAGCGCAGAAAAGCGAAGGCGCGTATTCATTCGCGTTCCTCAGGTTCAGGATTACTTGAAGGCTTAACAGCTTGATCGGCGGGATCGCTGGCGGATACAGCCGGCCCCCTAGGGTTCTCCGACCCGATCAAGTTGGGCGTGCCAAGGCTATCCGCGCCGGCAAAGCTGGGCTCTTGGGCATGCTCGGCGTCGTTTTTATCTGCCTCGCCGCGTGTCTGGTAACGGAACCAAAGCGCCAAGATCAGGGCCGCTATCAGAACAATTGCCACGATTTCCACAATGGGGTGCGATAGCGCTTGCGCCGCGCTTTGCAGCCGGGCCTGAGCGTCGATCGGAATAATTTCTGGCACGCCTATCAGCCCATTGGTGCGCCAGAACAGAACCCCAATACCTACGATCAGCAAGCCGGTGATGACTGAGGTGGTGTGGAATTGCCTGCCCAACATCGTGAAGGTGCGGCCGCGCAAAACGGATCGGCCACGCTCACCAAGCGGCCGCCACAGCACAACTATGACGATCAGTGGCACCACCATTCCAGCGCCATAAGTGGCAAGCAGCAGGCCAGCCGTGACGGTACTGCCGCTCGCAGCCGCCATCGTCAAAACCGCGCCCAGAATAGGCCCGGCACAAAAACCGGCGACCCCCGACGTCGTGCCAAGAAGGAAAGTCTTGGCGAAACCCGTGGCGGCCTTCGACTTGGACTGCCGCTCCTCCTGCCCGGGAATGAGCTTGCCGGGATCAAAACCGAATCCGAATATTTGGGCGATTCCTAGAACGATTAACAAAACCGAGGAGGCGGTGATCAAGGTGTTGCGGTGCGTGACGAACAGCGAACCAAAGGCGCCTGCTCCCACTCCGAGAGGTACGAGCACCACGATCAGCCCTAAATAAAACACGATCGAATGCAGCACAAGGCGTGCCCCAGAGTTTATTGTGGACGCAAAAAATGCTGGCAGGAGAAGTGCTGCGCACGGCGAAAGAAGGGCGAGCATCCCGCCGACGAACGCGGTGACAAACCCGATGTCCATGACTACCCCGCCGAAATCGCGGCCTCGACGGCGTCGGTAAACACTGGCGTCGGCTGAGCGCCAACGATTGGCTGGCCGTTAATCGTGAACGAAGGCGTGGAAAACACGCCGTATTCGAGGCCGGTGGACATGTTTGCCTCAACGGCCTGGCGCACTTCGTCCGAGGCGAGGTCGGCGGCGAATTGATCCGTGTCTAGGCCGAGTTCCGCCGCGTGTTCAATGAGAGCATCTTCGGTTAAATCTGACGCATCGAGGATGCCTCCGTTGGGGAAAAGCCGGGCATGATACTGCCAAAACTGACCCTGCTGGCCGGCCGCATATGCGGCAAGTGCAGCCCGATGCGAGTCCTCGCCAAAGATTGATACGTCATACCATTCGATCCGCAAATCACCGGCGTTGACATAGGGCTGAAGCGCAGGCAATGTATCGTTAGACCACTTGGCGCAGAACTGGCATTGGTAATCCGAAAAACCGACTAGAACCACCGGCGCATCAATGGCACCTATCGCGAGAGGATCGCCCTCAATTCGGCGCTCAAGGGCGGCATAATCGGGTCTGGCGGGCTGTTGGACGCTACTCGGCGCGCTGGGGCCTTGGACTGGCGCGTTCGTCTGAGTTTGGGCAGGCTGCGTTTCGGTACTGGACTGCTGCTTTCCAAGCACGTAGGCAATGAGCGCTACGGCAATAAGAATGACGACTATCGGCACTCCCCAGGTGAGCAGCTGATTGCGCTTTGCCATATTTCCCCTTCGCACATGGCGCTCGTTCCTCAACGAGCATCCATTGAATGTAATAACTCCAGATACAATAGACATCATGCCACAGGAGAGCAAAGGCGCACAGAGTGTCTCTGATGGCTCAGTGAAGGTTCTCATGAGAATCACCAATGCACGGCGACGCGGGCGGGAATTTATCCACAGCGGCGAAAATGTTGGCACTCTCCACATTTGGGCTGTTGTCGGAAGCTAACTTTGGCGGATTTCTTAACACTGTTCCCATGGATCAGATTTTTCGCAGATCCGCACTCGTTGAGCAGGGTTATTCAGCGCGAATGATAGAACGCCTCGTTCGCGAGGGCTCACTGCAGCGAGTGAGCCAAGGGTGGTACGCGATGGAAGGCGCCGACGAAGCGCTTATCCTCGCGGCGCAAGCTCACACTAGGCTAGGTTGTCTATCCGCCGCACAATATCACAGCCTGTGGGTGCCTAAGCCGCGGTTAGATTTCGCTGGAAATCCCGACCCGAAAGGAACAATGTGTTCCTATGTTCCCTCCTCAGGGCAGGCTGCCACCGATATCCATGTGCTGTTAAACAATTGGGACAGCGGCGAGATGACGAAGAAGCGGGTATGGAAAGCTACCGGTGGGCGATCGCGCGCGTGCCTACACCGGTGGCCCGGTAGCAAAGAGGAGCTGGTGGCATCGGTGGAAGATGCAGTGGAACAGGTTTCGCGCTGGCACGATTCGGAAACTGCGCTGGTCGTGATTGAATCGGCACTCAATCAGGGGCGTGTGAGTGAGGAGTGGGTGTGCGCGATGCTTGAGCGCCTGCCACCAACCGTGGCTCACAGGCTCTGGAACTTTCAAGTGCTCTCGGAATCTGGCTCCGAAACGCGGGTTGCACATCACTTCCGGCGCCGAGGCGTCAAGGTACAACAACAGGCACAGATAACTCCAAATATTCGGGTGGACGCCCTTGTTGGGCAATCTCTTGTGGTCGAATCCGATTCGATCGCCTTTCATGGCGCGCTTGCGGCTTATATCCACGACCGCCGGCGGGCGGCAACGCTCGAAGAACTTGGCTATAACGTTGTGGAATTGAGCTATGAACAGATCTGGGATCACTGGGGTGACACAGTTCGGATGCTGAACTCGCTTATTAAACAGCGTAAACATCTGAGAAAAGTGCGCGCTTAGCCAGGCTAGACCGTTGAACTCACCAATAGCGAGCGCGGAGGGTCGAAAAGTGCGCGCTTGGCCAAGCTAGACGGCTGGCGGGAAGGTGGGCTGGAGGCCGGGCTAGACGGCGAGCTGAGGCGGCGGCTACTCGGAGGGGCGCGCAAAAGTGCTGAATCGGAGCGTTTAGATCGACGCTCGCGGCGAAAAGGGCCGATTTTCAAGAGGAAATGCGCGGTGGGTGAAGTAGCTCGCTTGGAGTTCCATTTTTCGCCTGTCAGTGCTTAACTAGATAGTAGAATTTTCAACCACCCTAGGAGACGTATCATGACAGCAAACACCTCAACCACCTTCGCCAACCTCGTTCACGCGCGCCGTTCCGTCTACGAAATTGGCACCAACTCGGATGTCACCGTGGACGATGTCGCCGCCACACTTCGCAACATCACAGGCCGCTTACCCTCCGCTGTCAACAGCCAAAGCACTCGCCTCGTAATCGTCACCGGAGAAAAGAGTGATGCCGTATGGGACATGGTGCATGAGGACCAGAAAACCGCGCTAAGCCCCGAAATGTACGAAATATTTGCGCCGCGTTTTGAGCAGGCCAAGAAGGGCCTGGGCACGGTTCTCATGTTTGAAAGCCGGGACGCGGTGGAAAACATGGGGCTCAGCCCGGACCGCAACGAGCTCTACAAAGAAAACAACCACGGCATTGCCGCGTTCGGCGTATGGCTCGCACTGACCGAACTCGGTCTTGGCGCCTCGCTACAGCACTTCAACGTCGGCTACGAACAGGGATACGACGCGAAGATCCGCGAATACCTTGGCCTCCCGGCCGATTTTGAAATGCTCGCGCAAATGCCGTTCGGCTCCATCGAAGAGCCGGGCGCACAAAAACCTTCGATTGCGCCCGAGGAACACGTCTTTATCGCTTAAGTTCAGCCGCTATCGCCGAACTTCGTGGACACGCGCTCCCCACGCCCGCGAAGTGCCTATGATTGGAGTGAAAACTTTAAGGAGGCACCTCGTGAGCACAACGCCCACCCCCTACGATGACGCCAAAGCGCAGCTCAAGCGCGCGCAGGAAATCCTCGGCTTCAGCGATGACGATTACGCACTGCTTGCCACACCGCGGCGCGAAGTTACGGTAGCGGTACCGGTACAGCGCGACGACGGTACAATGACCGTTCTGCAGGGCTACCGGATCCAGCACAATTGGAGCCGCGGCCCGGGTAAGGGTGGCGTGCGGTACGCGGAAAACGTGGACATGGAAGAGGTCCGCGCGTTGGCAATGCTCATGACGTGGAAGGCGGCGCTCCTTAATCTGCCCTACGGCGGCGCGAAGGGCGGTATCGCCTTTAATCCCGCGGAGTACTCGCAGGCCGAGATCGAGCGGATCACGCGCCGGTACGTGCACGAATTGCTCCCTGTGATTGGCCCGGAGGTTGATATTCCGGCGCCTGATATGGGCACCGACGCGCAGACGATGGCCTGGTTCATGGACACGTATTCCCAAGCGGTTGGCTATACCGAGCCAGGCATCGTGACCGGTAAACCCGTGTCCTTGGGCGGTTCGCTAGGCCGCGCTGAGGCGACGTCGCTTGGCGTCTACATCACCACGCGTGCCGCGCTCGAACACCTCGGCATCCATGAAGAGGGCGCCACCGTGGCCGTTCAGGGTTTCGGCAAGGTTGGCCGCGGGGCGGCACGGTTTATGGACGACGCCGGGATGAAGGTCGTGGCGGTTTCCGATGTGTTCGGCGCGGTCTACAACGCCGATGGGATCGATACGAAGGCGCTTGCCGGGCACGTGGATGAGACCGGCAAGGTCGTAGACTTTGCGGGCGCGCAGGCGATGGATCCGGCTGAGTTGCTGTTGCTGGATGTCGACGCCGTCGTGCCAGCTGCCGTGGAAGCCGTGCTCACGGAGAAGAATGCTAGTGACGTCAAAGCGCGCGTCGTGGTTGAAGGCGCCAATGGCCCGACGACGGGCGCCGGCGACGCGATCTTGAACGAGAAGGGCGTGCTGGTCGTGCCAGATATTCTGGCGAATTCGGGCGGCGTGCTCGTGTCGTACTACGAGTGGGTTCAGAGCCGGGATAATTTCTTCTGGGATCTTGAGCGCGTTCAGGAATCGCAGGAATCGGCGATGCTTGCGGTGTGGGGCGACGTCGTGAAGTTCGCCGACGAGCACGGCGTGAACCTACGTGAGGCAGCCGTATCGATGGCTGTGGAGCGCGTGCTCGACGCTCACAAGATGCGCGGGCTATTCCCGTAAAGCGCCCGTACGTTTAGCTTGCTCGACTGCCCGCATCCCGGTGGATGCGGGCCAGTTCGTGTTGGGCATCAAGAATGGTTGCGTGGATCTGGTTGTGGGCTGTGCGGCGCATGGTGCGCGAGGCGCTGAAGTACGTTGCGGTACGCCACACGCCAACGAGCATCACGAGGATGGCAAGGCTGGCGATCAGCATGTAGCCAGCCCGCCATAGCGGTTCGAGCAGCGCAGAAATCCGCATGGCATGCGCAAATAAACCGGCGAACGCGATCACGGTGAACAAGCCAGAAAGCCCGAGCGAAAACGATCCTTGTAAAGTGGAGTGCCCAGTCTGGTAGCCGCGTAGCCCCATGACCGCCAGGCCGAGATCGCGGCCATAGGGAGCAAAATATGGACGTAAAGCGATGTAGTGAACAAATCCGCTCGCACCGGCGGCCACACCGATATACACGAGTTTGCGGGCGAGAAGGAAGTTACCGTCAGTGTTGCCAATCGCCACGTAGGACACCCCGATGAACAGTACCGCGGGCACGATGATCAACACCGCAGCCCGCAGGCTAATCACGTATGGCGAGAGTGCGAACCAGCTGCGCACATAGTTCAGTGGCCAACGATCGAAGGCGTGGCTTTGCGCGATGCCAGCCACGGCGTCGCTTTGGCGGGCCCGTTCTGCGCTGATACCGGAAAGGTGATCGTCGACGCCGTCGTGCCAATCGGCAAGCTGGCTGCCGACGTCGTCGCTGGTAAGCGTCTGGTGAATGAAATCGAGGCTGCGGGCCTGATCTTGGGCGTCGGCGTGCTTTTGGGTGATGGTTGAGTCGAGGCCGTCGAGGATTTTGGCGAGGTTTTGGCAGGCGAGCACAATGAGAGCGGTGGTCAGCAGCTGGACCCAATTGGGGTGGTCCGCGGCCGCGGACCACAGGTAGAAGAAGCTCCACGCGCCTAGAAGCGCGATCACCAGACCGGAGAAGTCGATGAAGGTGTGGAAGTTCCCGGAGCCGGTGTGCGAATCGGCTGGGCGGCGCTCGAGTGCGGCGTCAACGCGTTGGTCGAAGTCTTCTTCGAGCAGGGTCGCGCCGGCGAGCTGGGCGCGGAAGGAGCCGTGCTGTTCGCGGATTGAATCTTCGTCGCGCAGAACGTGGTCATCGGGGGCCGGGACCTGTGCGGCGATCCACTGCCGGATGCGTTCGTTGTCGCTTTCGAGTTCCTGTTGGGAGCTGGAATCGTCAGTTGCGACGTCGGCGAAGGACATCACCGTGGTCAGCAACGCGACGATAGTAATCCAGCCGACTGCGAGCCCCGTGTATTCGCCGAAATCTACCGAGTTTGAGATGAATAGTGCGCGCACGTGGTCCATAACGATGGCGAGTTCTTTCAGGCCGGAGGCCGGATCGGCTGCCCAGCGCGAGACGCCGTAAACCAGAGCCACGAGGATGACCGCCAAGAACGGCCACAGGAAATTGAAGATGAACCGCTTCGCGGTGGTTGTTTTGCGCACCGTGCACCCCTTTTCGCGTTAGGACTATCATCGGACATCTTTCGTGGGCGCGCTTGGGTTACCGGTAGGCGAACGACGACGGCGGGCGGCGGGCACGGGGCGGGTGCGAAAATTTTGTCGGAGGGTCTTTGTAGACTAAAAATAGTTACTCACCGTCGGGGTCCGCGTTCACCACGAAAGCCCCAAACCGTACCGAAGGAGGTGCTCACCGTGTCGTACGTAAATGTATCGGATCCCATTTTTTCTGACGATCTTGGCCGCGAAGCCCATTCGGAAAAAGCCGCTGCAGACCTCGAAGCGGCCGGTGTCGCCTTCGATCCTGCCACGTACGAGATTGACATGGTAATCGCGGGGCTAGATGTTTTAGCAGAGTTGAATGCCGATAACCTCGAGGCGGAATCGCGCATGGCGTTGCTGAAAGAGTTGGCCACGCAACGCAATCGGCTAAGCGCCATTCGGCACGATATTCTCGCGGCAGCCGATTCAAATCGAGATTGGGTTGGCAGGCCAATGCGCACGCTCGACGAATTTGAAAGCCAGGTCGCGCAAAATCCGCACAAAAAGGCGCGAGACACGGTGCACCGTGCGAAAGCAATGCGCGAGGATCTGCCGCTGTTTATGGCGGAGGCGAAGGCTGGGCGGTTGAGCGAATAATATATCGATCCGGTTCGGCATGCGCTCAAAGATGCTTGTCTGAAGCACAAGCTCGAATGCCCGGTGGAAGGCGAGGCCGCGTTGCTCGAAGCCGCACTCACGATGAACGTGGAGCGCTTCCGTCGTCGCGTCAAGGCGTGGGCCATCACATTCACACTCGTGGCGCAGGAGCGCGAAGCCGTTAAGGAGGCGCGCAAGCAGGTGCTTAACCTGTTCGAAAAGGACGAGGGCTGGATGCTCAACGGGTTCTTGACCGACAAGAACGGCGAGATGGTCAACAAAATGCTCAACGCCGCGATGGGTAGGAAAGCTCTGGGCGCCACGGGCGAGTATAACGAGCGGCGCGCGGGGGCCTTCATAAATATCTTCACGAAGGTCACGCAGTATGCGGATACACAGCCGTCGGCCCGCATGGTTCCGCACGTCTCGGTGCTCACCGATTTGTCAATGTTGGCTGTCGCGGGGCTGCGGGCGCGTGAGGCTGGCGATGCGGCAACGGTGGGAGCGGATGCAGCGGTTGATGCGACGGGTGGCGAATACTCAGCTGGCGCAGGCAGCATGGCTGGTAGCGAAGATGCGCAGCTTGGCAAGCTGAAGGCCGTCATTCCGGCCGGTATTGCAAGCTCACACTTCGAAGGGCTCGAACCCGCCGCTCTTGAAAATGGCAGGCCTTTAACGCCCTCCCAATTGCAAACGATTCTATGTGATTCGGAAATCGCGCGAATTGTTTTGGGGCCAAAATCGGCGGAACTCGATGTTGGGCGAAGTTCGCGAACTTGCACTCCCAAACAAGCTCGGGCAGTGATAGCACGAGATCGAACATGCCGATATCCGGGCTGCGATCAGCTCTATCAAAGTTCACACATTCACCACGTTCAACACTGGCGAGATGGCGGGCGAACCGACATCGATAACCTCATCATGCTGTGCTGGTACCACCACGAAAAAGTACATGCCGAAAACATTACGATCAAGCATTACGAGGGCGGCTGGGTATTTATTGATAAAAATGGGATTTGTATCCGAGATCCGCTCGACCGCAGACCGCCGCCAGATGGCCGAGAGTTATCGGGGCGCCGAAAGCTGCCAGATCGCCGAGAGGAGTCAGGTTACCAAGAGTTGTCAGATCAGGGGATATTGCTAGATCCGGAGAAAATTCATCGAGAACGCGCGGGCTAAAGGCGCGTTGCTCGCAAGATTGCATCGAACCGATGACGCTGGCTTTCGCCGTTATCGATGATCTCGAACCGGTCGATCCGCCACTCGCCAGTGGCTGGCTGGCCCGATGTGCGCCGCTCCAACACCGCTAGCACATCGAACGGACTCGTGAATCCCGGCCGATGCTCGCGGTAGCCCGCAGGGTGCTCGTCATCCGGGTGTACGTGATGAACAAAAATGAGCGTGCCACCAGGTGCAACGAGCTCGAGAATATGATCGAGCATGTCCGTCTCTTGCAAAACCGTGGCATAAAAGGCGGAAACAAGATCGAAACTGCCTGTCGTCGTCGAAATATCTTCAGCTCTAAAATCGATGGACACGCCAGAGTTCTTGGCATTACCACGCGCTCGCTCTACAGCTACCGAGGAAATATCGACACCTGTCACTTTCCAACCCTGCGTTGCGAGCCACACCGCATCGGCGCCCTCGCCCGAGCCTACGTCTAGTGCTGTGCCTGGGTTCAGGTGTTTGATTTCTTCAGGCAATAACCGATTAACCCGACCGGACCATACCTGTTCTGAGGCCGCGTACCGAGCATCCCACTCAGCAGCCATATTGGAATGATTCATAATAACTACCCTAGATCAATCTGCGCACACTCACCGAGTGGCACTCGTTTCTGCATTTTTTCGAACGTAGGCACGTCACCAACATCGCGGACCGCTACCTTATTGATGAGCACTGATTCCGGCCGACCTATGAACTGTATACCACCCCCTGGTTGGCTTGATGGGCGATTCAGATACTGATGGACATCGATATTTATGGACTTCGATATTAATGAGCGCGGATGTTCATGGGCGGGCGCCCGATGGGTGAGTGCGGCGCCCGCCCTGAGCGTGAAAGTCGCTGCCAAGAACGGGGGGGTAACCTTCTCGAAAGCCACGCCATGCCAGAGGCCCACATGACCGGGGCATGACACTCTTTTGGCAACTTGATGAATCTCAGCAAGGATCGACACAACCGATCCGCGGAACTAACAACGAGCCATGGAACCTCCTGAGCACACCCTGCAATGATAATCATTCTCATTTAAAATTCAAGTCTATGTGCATGAGTTGAATCCCGTCTCGGTTTGACTTGTGGCCATTCTTTGAAAGCTAACGGCACCACCAAGCCAATCGTGCCTCGACCATCGTCAGCAGCTCCACGGCCGGCGCCGGATCCGACGGAAGGCGCCCATACGTGTCGACGTCGATCCGCTCGCCGTCGATCAAAAACTTGGCCCGCTCGGTTCCCTCCTGTACGAAACCGGCGCGGCGGGCCACCGCGCCGGAAGCAGGATTGTTCACCCTGTGGCCGAGCTCGAGGCGCTCAAGGCCGCGCTCCGCGAAAGCCCAGTTGGCAACCGTAGCGGCTGCCCGCCCCATCCATCCTCTACCTCGCGCACTATCAGCCATCCAATACCAGAACCAGCCGCTCTTATTCTCCGCATCCACGGTCACGCACACGCACCCAACCAGCTCGTCACCCACGACCACTGCCCACGGCTCGTGAGGCGAATCCGGGTCTACAAGCTGGTCCACATAACGGCGAGCATCGTCGAGAGTTGTAATGTCACCTTGGCGCGCCATATCAGGATTCGAAATAAAGGCGAGATAGACGGCTTCAGCGTCACCACTTCGCAACCGCCGCAACTTAGGCTCACGAGATATGAACATGTGGACATTTAACCACAACTAGGCCCGCAAGCTCGGGCATGTAAAGCCAAACAGTAAGCTGGTGACATGGAATCTTTAAGGATCGAGCCCGGCCCGGGAGCGCCCGAGGGTCTCGTCATCCCGGCAGCAGACCTCACGGAGAAATTCGCCAAATCTTCCGGGCCAGGTGGGCAGGGAGTAAACACGACCGACTCCAAGGTGCAGCTCTCCATGGACCTCGGCTCTACCTCTGCCCTGAGTGCTAACCAGCGTGAGCGCGTAATTCAGGCATTGGGACATCGGCTTGACGGAACAGTTCTCACAATCAGCTCCACGGAGCATCGCTCTCAGATACGCAATCGAAAGGAAGCTCGAGCGCGCATGGCTACGATTATTCGCGATGCTCTAGCGCCACCGGTCCCACGTCGCAAAACGAGACCAACACGCGCCTCGGTTCGGCGCCGACTTGACGCCAAACGCCGTCGTTCTGAGCTTAAGTCTCTGCGGAAACGGCTCCGGCCCGGCCGTAACGACGCCTAGAGCCGAGGACACCTAAAACCGACGACGCCGGTCGTGGACCGGTTGCGCCAAAATTGTCCACGAATTGCTCGTGTGCGACACAGTGCTACTCTGGTGCCAGCCCGCTTGGCGCCCAGTTCTTAGCCGAACCTCGAATAAGTTCGTGGAGGCGAAAGGACGCAATATGACAGCGAAGAAGATTTTTGCCCTCACCATGGGCGCCGCTCTCACCCTTACCCTCGCCGTGCGGTATCCGCATCTGGTGCGATCGGTGTACGCTTCGGCGCCGGCGGTCAATCCGCCAAAAGCTGCACTGCAGTTTCAAAAGCTAGTGATGACAATCTTACCGGCGTGCCTGACCGTGCCAAAAGGATTGACGAAGATACAGCTTCTCCCACTCGTCGACGGCGCCTCGCACACATGGAACACCGATCAACCCGCGCTTGTCGCTCGATCGGTGAAAGAGCATTGAACGCGGGTCGAAGGCGCAGCTCGGCATGGCACTAACCCAGCTTGAGCATCACCTTAGCTGATCCGGTGGAATGGTCCGCCGCTGTTTCGAAGGCAGCGACGGCGTCGTCAATCGGAAACTCGTGGGTCATCACGGGCGAGACGTCGAGGCCCGCCGCCATCAGCTCCAACGCATCCGCCATCTCGTTAACGAAACGATAGGCACCCACATAGTGAATTTCGCGCGTGACCAAGGCGCCAAGAACCGCCGACACCTCATTTCCAGGCAGATTACCCACCTGCACCACAGTTCCGCCCCTTCGAGTCGCGTTGAGGATTCCGCCAAGCGCTGCGGCAGCTCCGGAAGCCTCGATTGAGATTTCTACGTCCTGCGGAAGTTCGTCGCCGCGCAAAATATTGACGAGCTCGTCGGCGCCTAACGCTTTCGCGATCTTGAGCGGCGTTTCCTGAAGGTCCGCAACGGTCACGTGAGCTGCACCTTTAGCACGCAACCCCGCAACGGCCAACAGTCCAATAGGGCCGGCGCCGTTAACTAGGAGACTCTTTCCCTTCACGTCACCGGCCTGATTGATCGCATGCAGTGCGACGCCGAAAGGCTCGGCTAGGGCCGCCTCTTTTGTCGAAAGATTTTCAGGTACCACGCGAAGCTGGTCGGCGCGCACAACTCGATATTCGCTAAAACCGCCCTGCTCGTGGGGCAAAAATGCGGCCGAACCAAAATATCGCACTTCCGGCCACAAATTCGTGCGATGTTCGAGCTCCGCCGGCATCTCGTGGTCGCCCACAAAGCTCGCCGGATGCGCCGTCACTGGGATGCCTTCTTCGATTCCGGACACCCCCGGGCCGATCTGCGCCACCCGGCCCGCTACCTCGTGCCCGAGTACCAGCGGCTCGCGCAATACCGCGGTGCCTGATACCCCGGTTTGCCAGTAGGCCAAATCAGAACCACAAATTCCACCCCACTCCATGGCAACAAGCACTTCTCCTTCGCCTGGCTCCGGGCGCGGAATATCTTCAACTCTTAAATCTTTCGGACCATGAACAATAACGGCTTTCATCATTACCTTTCGGAGATATAACGGAAACTTACTAAGTGTGCGGCAGCAGGTTCAAACTACTGAGTGGAGCGGGGGCTCGGCGCATGACTCATGCATATGCCGAGCCCCGCTCAGCTATGTTAGCCAGCAGCTAAGTCAGCCAGCCAAGCGGCACGGTGATCGTTTGCGGGATAAAAATGAAGATCAACAACAGGATCAGCTGCGTGACCAGATACGGCAACACCGTTATAGAGACGCGCTCAATCTTAACTTTACCCACGGCACTTGCAACGTTGAGCGAAGGCCCAACGGGCGGGGTAATGAGGCCCAACACGTTTGCCAGCGTGAAGACGATGCCGAACCACACCAAGTCCACACCGGCTTCTTGGAGCACGGGGACCATGAGCGGAGTGAGAATAAGGATCGTGGGAATAACGTCAAGAATAAGTCCGAGTAGGAACACGAACACCATTAAGACGAACACGAGCATCGTGGGGTTGTCAACAAGTGGCTCCATAATTCCAGCAACGACGTCAGGAAGCCCGGAAATCGTCATATAATAGCCAGCAACTTGCGCGGTTGCGGCAAGGAACATGACGACGGCGGACATCTTGGCCGCAGCAACAAAGGCTGAAATCAAGTCATCAAATTTCATCTCCCGATAGACCACCAGTCCGATGAACAGTGCGTACACGACGGCGACGACGCCGGCTTCCGTCGCTGTAAACACACCGGAGCGTAGCCCAACGAGGATGATGACGGGTAGCAAAATTGCCCAGAAACCCGAACCGACCAGCTTGAAGAATTGGCCCCAGCCCGGCCATGGAACATCAGTCTGTACGGCGTCCTTGCGTGATACCCAAAACCAAGTTCCGCACATGAGGATTGCAAGGTAGATAGCAGGTGCGATGCTTCCCATGAAGAGCTGGGTGATGGATACGCCGGCCGTAGCGCCGTAGACGATAAGAGGTATCGACGGCGGCATAATAGGCACGACCATGTTCGTTCCTGCGAGTAGGCCGGCTGCCTTGTCGCGATCATATCCGGCGGCTGCCATCATTGGAATCAGGATTGCGCCTAAGGCTGCCGTCGAGGCGACTGCGGAGCCAACGAGTGCTCCGAACATGAAGGTGGCCAAAATAACGACGTAGCCCAAGCCTCCACGTACACGGCCGATTGACACATTGAACATGCCAATGAGGCGCTTGGTCATCCCGCCTCGGTTCATGATTTCTCCGGTAAGGATGAAGAACGGAAGAGCCATCATGGAAACCGAATCGGTACCGCGCAAGAGTTGCGCTGCGATAATCGCGGGCTCGGTTGCCGTGCCCCCAATCATGAATGAACTGGCAACCGACGCAAACAAGAGTGCGAATGCGATCGGAACACCGATCGCAATGGCTGCAATCAGCCATCCAGACATTGCACCTAGGATTCTCATTTCTTTGCCTTTCCGTTAGAAGATCCTTCACGCGCGATCTGATCTTGAGCCTTCGCGTGAAGTTGACCACCGGAGAGTTCTGCGATGGTGTCTTCAAGTTCGTCTTCAGTCATGAAATCTGACAGATCCACGTCTTCTTCCATTTCGCCTTCGAGCAGCTGCTCAGCTGGAATCTTGCGGACAACGGCGTCGTAAATATTAGTCATTGCAAGAATAATGATCGCGACTCCCGTCACCGCGCCCATGCCGGAAACGATCCAACGCGGGAATCCGGTGGCAACCCAGTTGTCGTTAAACGACACCCCGGCAAGCCTGATCGCGCCCCACGCAAGCAGGATCATGACCCAGATGATGATGAGTTGGGTCAGAACGTAAACCCACCGCCCAACCGTGTGACCGAGTTTGTTGTAGATCAGGTTCACGCCCAGGTGTTGGTTGCTTCTAAAAGCGCCGATGGTTCCTAAGTAAACGAGGAATATGAACGCTAGTCGCGCAACTTCTTCCGAGGCGGCAATTCCTGAGTTGAAAATAAAGCGCATGACGATGTTAATGAACATGGAAATAATCATGATCGCCAAGAAGATCGCCATGAGATATTCGAGACTCCTAAAGAGCCGATCCAATGGTGTCTGTGTCTTTTTCATTGTGTAATTCCCTTATTTCAAACGCTTACTTTGCGTTCATGATTTGCTGGGTGAGTTCTTCGGACCAGTCATATTGCGCATGCAGGTCGTCGATAAGTGGTTGCGTCATGTCAATGAGACGCTCGCGTTCTTCTGGAGTGATCTGTGTGACGGTTACTCCGTGTTCTTCGAGGAAAGCACGGTCGGCATCGACGGAGGCGATGTACTCATTCCACGCCCACACGGCTGTCTCGTGCGCTGCATCGCGTACTATGCGTTGCTCTTCTTCCGTAAGCTCGTCCATGAAAGGTGCATGAGCAATAAACTCGAGCGTGGCGATAATATGATTGGTTTCGTACAGATAGTCCTGCACTTCATAGAAACCTTCCGAGATGATGGTGACCATGCCGTTGTCTTGCCCGTCAACCACACCAGTTTCCAGTGACGTAAACAGGTCGCCCAGTGGGATGACTTGAGCCGATGCACCTAGGTGCTCAGCTAGCCCGATGTGAATCGGATTAGAGGGCATCCGGAATTTCTGTCCGGAAAAATCCTCGACGGTTGTCAGTGGTCGCTTAGACGAAAAAGTTCGCGCCGAATTGGGACCCCACGCAAGGATCTCCGTCGTCGGGAACTTTTTCGCGAACGCATCGCTTTGTTCTTGGGCAATCGGACCTGTCCAAACACGTTTAGCGTGCTCAATATCTTCGTAAAGGAATGGCCAGTCAGAAATCAGCATCTGTGAGTATTCCTGATTCATAGGCGTTCCGATAAGGACCATTTCAATGGTGCCGAGTCGGACGCCGTCCCACAGATCAATCTCGTTGCCAAGGGTTCCTGCGTGGAATGTTTCTGCGGTGAGTGTGCCACCGGATTCTCGTTCAATAGTTGGGATAAAGACTTCGTCAATGGCGCGCGCCATCGGGTGAGTGGCAGCCCAGTTACTGCCGATACGAATCGTACGGCCTTCCGCTTCACTGCCACATGCAGCCACGTTCAAGGCCATCGTTACAGCCGCAACAAGTGCCATTAATCGCTTCATTGCGTTCCTCCAATTTGAAAGGGGTGGGAGCCCCTTTCACTGTCAAGTTTCGTACTCGTCTGGGCCTAAGCCCCTCCGAGCGGCTTCGCATACAACCTTGTATACATCTATGTATGGTAAGCCGAGCACGCTGGGGTGTCAACGATTTTAATCACGTATTATTAAGCTTGGAACGTGCGCCATTCGGGTTTAGCTCGATTGAAAAGGTTAGTAACATTATGAAACGTAATACGCGATACGAGGTGATCAAAGCTGTTCGCTCGAGAATCATCTCTCTCGATCTAGCCCCCGGAGCTCCGATCTCTGAAAACGAACTAGCCACAAACCTTGGTGTATCCCGCACTCCCGTTCGTGAAGCCCTACTCATTTTGGGTGAAGAACACCTCGTGGAAATCTACCCGCGTATTGGAACGTTCGTCACTCTTATCGATGTGCAGCTAGTTAGAGACTCGCACTTTATTCGAGAATCACTCGAACTAGCGTCCCTCGATCAGATGACCCTGCCCCTGACTCCTGAGAGCGCGGAGAATATCGCTGCAAATCTAGTGGCGCAAGAAGTTGCAGCTCAGCAGAACACGGCCGAATTCTTTCGATTAGATGAGGAATTCCATCGCTTGCTCATGGAGGCTGGCGGCCACGCCCACGCTTGGCACATCGTTAATAACGCGAAAGCTCATCTTGATAGGGCGCGCATGTTGGGCCTGAAAAAAGCTTCACCCCCGATCAAATATTATCGCGAGCACCTCTCCATTTTCGAGTCACTGAACGACGGCAAGCGCAATGACGCGCGCACGATGCTAAGGAAACATCTATCGAGAATTTTCGATGATATCGACACTGTTGCTCGAGAACATCCGCACTTCTTCGTCGCCGATCCGAACTCAAATAGCTCCAGCACAGATAGAAGTGCGAACGAAACGCAACGATATGCGTATTTGGCTCCGCATCAGCGCATGCAGGTTCATCAAGCTAGAAAGGCAGGGCCGACGAATCCGCAAAGCTAGACGTTGAACATGAATTCGACGACGTCGCCGTCGCGCATTTCGTAGTCTTTACCTTCCATGCGTACCCGGCCCGCGGCCTTGGCCGCCGCGATGGAGCCGAGTTCGTCGAGCTCCTCGAAGGACACAACCTGAGCCTTAATGAATCCACGCTCAAAATCGGTGTGGATGACGCCCGCGGCCTGCGGCGCCGTCCAGCCCTTGCGGATCGTCCACGCGCGCGCCTCCTTGGGCCCGGCCGTCAAATAGGTCTGCAATCCGAGCGTATCGAAGCCGACCCGCGCCAACTTATGCAGTCCCGGCTCGTCTTGCCCCGTTGCTTCCAGCAGCTCCTGCGCCTCGTCCTCCTCGAGTTCCACGAGCTCCGATTCGAACTTGGCATCCAAGAAAATCGCCTCAGCCGGGGCTACCAGCTCGCGCAGCTCAGCCTGCATCTGCTCGTTAGCCAACCCGTCGTCGTCGGTATTGAACACGTAAATAAAGGGCTTAGTGGTCATCAAATTAAACGACGTCAAAATTTCCTGGTCGAGGTGGCGCCCTGCCGCATACAGCGTCTTGCCCTCACCCAAAATCTCAAGCGCCTCCTGCGCCGCTTGCACAACTTCCGGGCCGATCTTCTTACCCGTCAATTCTTTTTGCAACCGCGGCAGCTGCTTTTCTAAAGTTTGAATGTCTGCGAGCACCAGCTCGGTCGTAATCGTGTCAATATCCGATTTCGGATCTACTTTTCCATCCACATGCGTCACGTCCGGATCGGCAAAAGCGCGCGTGACCTGGCAGATCGCGTCCGCCTCGCGGATATTCGCTAGGAACTGATTTCCCAGCCCCTCCCCCTCAGAGGCGCCACGCACAATACCCGCAATATCAACGAACGAAACGACGGCGGGCAGGATCTTTTCCGAGCCGAAAATCTCCGCGAGCCGCTCCAACCGCGGATCGGGCAGGGGCACCACGCCCACGTTCGGCTCGATCGTAGCGAACGGATAATTCGCGGCGAGCACGTTCGCGCGAGTGAGCGCGTTAAACAGGGTCGATTTTCCAACATTGGGCAATCCAGCAATACCAATAGTTAAAGACACGCGCCTAGTCTACGGCTTGCCCGGCGGTTTCCCGAACGCATTGGGCGGGAATTTGCTCACCACGGGCGCACACACCGCCAGAGCACCGGTGCCCACAGGCTGGGAACCGCCGCCCGAAACCGCCCGATAGGTCTACGGTCGAAGGGAAAGGATTTCATCATGACGACGCAAGCACACCCCACCCCGCCCGTACCAACCACCACGCCTCCCACACTTCGCGAGGTCCTGCCAAAGCACGTGATCGCCACAATTCTCGGCTTGGTAGCGGTGTACGCGATCACGGAACTGACCGGCAACTCGGTCAACGCCGTCGTGCTTGCAATCGTGGTCATGGTGGCGCTTTGCCTAGTGAAAGTCCCGGTTACGGTGGCGCTCATCGTGGCGGCGCTGCTGGGCGGCCTACAGGCGGGCCTAGGTATCGAAGGTTCAATCGCTGCGTTCCAAGGCAATATCTTGGGCGGCGCGCAGGTGGGGCTCACGTACATCATGGTGGGCGCACTCGCAGTCGCACTCGCCCGCTCGGGCATCATCGACCTGTTCGCCACGTGGGTCACGAAAAAGGCAGATTCCAACCATTCCGGCGTGCAAAAACGCGTCAAATGGGCGCTATACGGGCTATTCGTCGTGGCAGCGCTACTGTCACAAAACCTCGTGCCCGTTCACATCGCCTTCATCCCGATCCTCATACCACCCCTGCTGAACACGCTCAATAGGCTGCGAATTGACCGCCGCGCCGTCGCCGCGATTCTTGCCTGCTCGATGAGCGCGGCCTACCTGCTACTGCCCACGGGGTTCGGCGCGATTTATCTCAACGAAATCCTCGTGCCGAACGTCAACGAATTCGGCGCCGCCCACGGACTGGCGATGACGAACGACATGGCCGT
Source organism: Trueperella bonasi (assembly GCF_030811535.1). Lineage (GTDB taxonomy): Bacteria > Actinomycetota > Actinomycetes > Actinomycetales > Actinomycetaceae > Trueperella > Trueperella bonasi. The sequence goes on from NZ_JAUSQX010000001.1 coordinate 696,313, forward strand.
CAAAGCCATGTTCTGGCCTGTCATGGGCCTCGTTGCCGGCATGCTTTTCGCGGTGTTTATCTCCTACCGCAAGCCGCGCGATTACGAGCCGCCCGCCGAGGGGTCAAGCCTTGCGACGACGTCGAGCGCGCCCGCCGTCCAGCTCCGCCCCTTTCCGCTCGTGATGACGCTCGCGGCGCTCGCGGTGTCGCTGTTCTTCCAGATCGTCTTCGATTCCCTTCTAGTTGGCGCGATGTTGGGCTTCATTTTGTTGTCGGTTGCCGGGATCTACCGGTGGAGCGAGCAGGACGACGTCTTCACTCAAGGCATCCTCATGATGGCGCAAATCGCCGTGATCATCACGGTTGCCTCCGGCTTTGCTGGCCTTCTCGCCGAAACTGGGCACATCGAACCGCTCATTGCCGCAACCGCCGACTTCGTGGGCGGAAACAAGGTTTTTGGCGCTTTCCTCATGCTGTTCGTGGGGCTGTTCATCACGATCGGTTTCGGCGATTCCTTCGCCTCGGTACCGATTCTGGCCCCGATTTACATTCCGCTCGCGCTCAGCCTAGGTTTCAGCCCGCTTGCGACGATCAGCCTGCTTGGCGCCTCCGCCGCGCTCGGCGACGCCGGCTCCCCCGCCTCAACGATCTCGCTTGGCGTAAGCGCCGGTTTGAACGCCGATGGGAACCATGATCACATTCGTGATTCGGTAATCCCCACCTTCTTGCATTGCAATATCGGCATGTTGCTGTTTGCCTGGGTGGCAGCCCTCATGTTGTGAGCCCCCTTCTTGAGAAGGTGTACTGTGAGCTTGTGGCTCGAGAAATTAAATCTTTCTGCTTTTTCGCCGTGGGCGTGGCATTCCTGGCTCTAGGTCTGGCTTTCCTGACACAAAGCAGACTTGGAACATCGCCAATCAGTGCTCCAATGTGGGTGTTTACACTCATGACGCCCCTGACCTTCGGTGTCTGGAACTTCATTTTCAATACGACGTTTGTGATTCTCCAATGGGTGCTCCTTCGCCGCGATTTTCCGCTGTGGTACTGGATTCAGGTTCCGATTACGCTCTTTTTCTCTCTGCTGTTGGACCTATTCATGGCTCTTGTTGAGCCATACGTGCCTCAGGCATACATTCCGAGGTTGATATTCGTCTGCGTCGGTGTCTTCTTTATCGCTCTTGGTGTGGCATTCGAAGTGGCCACCTCGACGTACTTCCTTCCCGGCGAAGGAATAGTTTCGGCGATCACACGGGTGTCGGGCTGGCGTTTTTCCCGAGTCAAAGTCGGCTTCGACTCATCGCTGGTTGCGATTGCAGTTGTCCTTTCACTGATTCTTTTTCAACGGGTCGAGGGGGTGCGTGAGGGCACGCTCGTCGCGGCCGTGTTCACGGGGTTCATCGTTGGCTGGATTCAAGGCCCGGTTAGTTCGTTGCACGACCGTTTCGTTGGACCAGCACCTTCGAATGGGAACAACGGCGGTAGCCCAGCAGACGACGGGTACGTGGCATCCGGTTCTTAACCCTAAGCTGTCGGAGGGGTCTTTTATGCTTGATGCATGACAATCTCTTCTGCTTCTCTGCTGTTATTTATCGCTCTGGCACTCGCTATCGGTGTGCTTGTGGGATTTTTACTGGGCAAATCGCGCGCGAATTTTGCAATTGTGAACAGCGCTCAGGAAGTGGCTAGCGCCCGCGAGCAGGCAGCCTCGGCGCAGGCACGCGCTGAGCGTTTACTGGAGGAAAACGAAAGCTTGATCGAGCGATCTAAATCGGATGCGGACGTCTTGCGCGCTCTGGGGCCGATCAATAAGCAGATTGATCTGGTTAGTGATCATGTTCGGCGCCTCGAGTCTAAAACTGCGTCCCAACATTCGGAAGTGGTCACCCAACTACGCAAAGACGCGCAGGTGAGCGTGGAATTAGCTGAAACGACGTCGTCGTTGAAGGCGGCCCTTCGCACGACGACGGCGCGTGGCCGCTGGGGCGAGGTCCAGTTGCGACGCGTTATTGAAGCGGCCGGCATGCTCGAACATGTCGATGTTGATTTCCAGGTGGGTTCCGCAAAGTTCGCGGACGGCAAGGAAACGAGGCTGCGCCCAGATGCAATCATTCACCTACCTGGAAACGGACATATTGCAATCGATGCGAAGGTACCGATGGACGCCTATCTGCTAGGCATGGAAATCAGCGCCGATGATCTCGAATCAGCAACAGAGCGCAGCGAGCTCTTGGCGCGCCATGCGAAAGCGGTGCGGGGGCATGTAGATGCACTTGTGAAGCGGGATTATTCGAAAGATTTTCCTGATTCTCCGCAGTTGACGATCATGTTTTTACCCTCGGAATCGCTGCTGGCGGAGGCCACACAATCAGATCCAACATTGCTGGATCACGCATTTACGAATGGGATCGCGCTTGCATCTCCCGTCACATTATTGGCCATATTGCGGGCTGTCGCATCCGTGTGGAGTTCATCTGCCGCGAGCGCCGAGGCTCGTGAGATTGTAAAACTCGGCCGCGAGCTAGTTGGGCGGATTCGCGTGTTCGCGGGGCATCTTGACAGGCTCGGAAAGTCGCTCGGGCTATCGATAAATCACTACAACAAAGCTGTGAGTTCGCTTGAAAGTCGGCTGCTATCGAAGGTAAAAGAGTTCGATTCTCTGGAGGCAAGCGAGCTTGACGTGCCCACTCAGGTGTCCCCGGATGCTGCGCAGGTGCGCGAAATGCGGGCGCCCGAGCTGACGCTGGAGAACCCAGAAATTACCTCGCAGCACCCGAAAATCGAGCACTAGCGCACTGAGCGGGCTAGCGCAGTGAGCGGGCTGACACAGCGAGAGTCGCGCCCAGCAGTGAAGGCCGCATTGTTAGATGGTGCCGCATTACTCTATAGCGATGCGTTACTTGATGATGTTGCCCGTTCCGCGCGCATTTGAGACCTTACCCTTGCCACGAGCGGGGCGCGCCCGGTGCGGGCGATCGGGTTCGATTCCGCTGGCCTTGAGGTCGGCGCGCAGATTCTTCGGTAGGGAGAAATGGACATCCTCATCGACTGTCGTCACGGGCACGACCTCCGTAAAGCCCTTAGCTTTGAGTGTCTCAACAACGTCACGCACAAGGATTTCTGGCACCGACGCGCCCGATGTCACGCCGACCGTCTTCGCACCCTCGAACCATTCAGCTCGCAATTCTTCGGCAGTATCCACGCGGTAAGACGCGCCGGCACCGGCTTCTAGAGCCACTTCCATCAGGCGCACCGAATTAGAAGAATTCGCTGAGCCCACCGTAATCACAACATCCGAGTGTGGCGCCATTTTCTTAACTGCCACCTGCCGATTTTGCGTGGCGTAACAAATGTTATCCGAAGGTGGATCCACCAGATTCGGGAAACGCTCACGCAACATTCGCACTATTTCCATCGTCTCATCAACCGAGAGCGTGGTTTGCGAAATCCACGAGACCCTATCCGGATCACGCACCTGGACCTTATCCACATCCTCCGGTCCATTAACGATCTGAATATGGTCGGGAGCTTCACCGTAGGTACCTTCAACCTCTTCGTGGTCTTCGTGCCCGATGAGCAAAATATCGTAGTCGCCGCCAGCAAAGCGGATTGCCTGTTTGTGAACCTTCGTGACCAGAGGGCAGGTCGCGTCGATCGTCTGCAGCTGGCGCTGGGCCGCTTCGGCATGCACCGCCGGGGACACACCGTGCGCGGAAAATACAACTCTTTCCCCTTCGGGAACCTCGTCGGTTTCCTCGACGAAGATCGCGCCGCGCTTGGTGAGGGTCTCAACGACGAACTTGTTGTGCACGATTTCTTTGCGCACGTAAACTGGCGCCCCGTATAGCTCTAGAGCTTTCTCGACGGCATCGACTGCTCTATCCACGCCAGCACAGTAACCGCGTGGAGTAGCAACCAGGACCCGTTTTCCGTCCGAATTCGGCTCCGACGGGATTGCCTGCGGAAACGCAGAGGCTCCCGCCAAAGTTTTAGGTGGCTTAAGCGAAGAGGGCCAAGGCAAAGAAATTTCGTTATTTGTCACGTTTCCACTCTACAGGCTTGGCTACCGCTTGCCCATTGGTGGCCCATTACTCCCGTATACCGACGGCCCCCAGACTCGCGTTCAGCGACCAACGCACACCGCACTCTTAACTCGCCAGGCTAGTAAGCTGTTGCCCGTGACTACGTCGATTCCGTCAGATCTGCCACAGATGGCTCACCTCACCACGCCCGAACAGCCCTGGCCGTTACGCCTCCTATCGCAGAAAATTGCCGAGTACGTATCGAAAATGTCACGCCTGTGGGTCGAAGGGGAAGTTATTCAACTAACACGCCGCCCAAATGCGCGCGTTCAATTCTTCACCCTTGCCGATCTTGAAGAGAAAATGACCATGACCGTCAAAATATGGTCCCATGCACTACCCGCAGGAATTTCCGAAGGCTCGCGAGTGATCATCGCTGCCAAACCGGACTTTTGGACCGGAAACGGCTCGCTTTCTTTGCAGGCCGACGAGGTCCGGGCCGTCGGAGTTGGCGATCTGCTAGCCCGTATCGAAGCGCTCAAAACCAAGCTCGCCGCCGAAGGTCTATTCGCCACCGAGCGTAAGAAAGCGCTCCCTTTCCTCCCAAACAAGATCGGCCTGATCTGCGGCCGCAACACCAAGGCGATGCACGACGTCGTCAACAACGCAACCCGGCGGTGGTCGGCCGTCCAATTCGAGATTCGCGAAGTTCAGGTGCAGGGTCAAGGAGCCGTAGAGCACATGATTCCTGCGATCGAAGAGCTCGACGCAGATCCGGCGATCGACGTCATCGTGCTAGCCCGCGGTGGCGGCTCGGTCGAAGATCTTTTCCCGTTCTCCGACGAACGCCTGGTTCGTGTGGCCGCTGCCGCAAAAACACCAATCGTGTCCGCAATCGGCCACGAAACAGACTCTCCCGTGCTTGACCTCGTTGCCGACTACCGTGCCTCAACCCCAACCGATGCGGCAAAGGCGATCGTTCCCGACGTCGACGAAGAAAAGCACAGCCTCACCACCACGGTTCGCCGAGGCCGGGTCGCCGTCGATAACATGCTCCACCAAGCACAAACCGAGCTAGACACGCTCAATGCACGGCCGGTGCTGGCATCACCTGAGGTCATGGTCGACAATCGAGCTGAAGACCTGGCAAATCTACGCTCATGGGCTAACCACCACATCACGCGGATCGTGGACGCACACGCAACCGCTCTAGCTGGCGACCTTGGCAAACTTCGGACTTTATCCCCACTCCAAACCTTAAAAAGGGGCTACGCTGTTCTCAGGACAGAAGGCGTGATCATCGCGAGCGTCAAGGACGCCGCCGCGAACGATCACATCCAAGCAACGCTCCACGATGGAAATATTGACCTCACCGTCGATACCATACGAGCCACAACGAAGGGATCATGATGGCAGACAAAAGCACACAACCTGCAGCCGTCCTATCACCGGAGGAACTTGATAAAAAGGTCGCGGACCTATCGTACGAAAACTCCCGTTCAAGACTCGTCGAAATCGTTACCCGGCTCGAACAGGGAAATATACCGCTCGACGAAGCACTCACCATGTGGGAGCTTGGCGAAGCCCTCGCAAGGCGCTGCGAATCCTGGCTTGACGGAGCCCGCGAGCGCCTTCGCGCAGCGCAGGCCCACGTGACCGAACAGACCGACACCACCGCACAGCCCGACACCTTCGAGGAGGCCGACCAATGACAGCCTGCCTAGTAATCGGGGAAGCCCTGATCGACGTCGTCAAACGTGCAAGTGGTGAAACCAACCGACATCCGGGCGGATCACCAATGAATGTCGCGGTTGGCCTAGCCCGCCTTGGCCGCCGTGTTCACTTACTGACCCGTTTCGGCGACGACGCCGACGGTGACACGCTACGCGAATACATCGAAGGGGCGGGAGTCACGATCGTGCCTGGCGCGGTCGATTCGGATGCCACGTCGATCGCGATCGCCTCAATCGACGATTCCGGCTCACCCACCTACCACTTCGACGTTTATTCGTCCTATGTTGAGCCGCCGTCTAGCCCGGAAAAAATCAACGAACTATTGGCCGAGCCACCCCTGCACGTCCACATCGGATCAATCGGTGCGCACCTGCGGCCCGGCGCCGAGACGGTACGCCGGTGGGTCGAATTACTTCACCCGCATTCGACCATCTCCTACGACCCAAACGTACGCCTGTCGATTTTGGGCTCGGCGCAGTCCGTCATAGACGACATGGAGGAAATCCTCCCCCATGTCGACATCGTCAAGGCCTCCACGGAGGACATGGAGGAACTGACCGGGGAAGAAGTTTCGCCCGACGAGGCCGCACAGTTCTTTTTGGCACGCGGCGTGAAATTTGTGGCAATCACAATGGGTTCAAAGGGCGTCAAGCTCTACACGCCCGTAACATCGGTTGCGATCCCAGCCCTCACTGTTGACGTGGTCGATTCGGTTGGTGCTGGCGATGCCATGATGTCGGCACTCATAGACGCCCTGGCACGCATCTCCGTGCTCGGTGAAGAACGGCAAGGCCTCACCGAAATTTCACCTCAAATGCTAACCTCGGTCGGCCAATTTGCGGCTACCGCCGCGGGGATCACGGTTTCTCGTGCCGGAGCAAATCCGCCAACGCGCGCAGAAATGAACGACCTGCTCGCCGAGCACCAGTTCTGAACGCCGGCTCCCCCTCAAGGTTCCCTGACGATCGCGCTTACCTGCCCATGCGGCGCTCGCGAGCCGAATAGTCTCGAAGCGCACGCAGCAAATCCGTGCGCCGAAACTCGGGCCAGAAAGCCTCGCAGAAATAGAGCTCGGTATGGACGGTTTGCCAAAGCATAAAACCGCTCATACGTTGCTCGCCGGAAGTCCTGATAATTAAATCCGGATCGGGCTGGCCGCTGGTGTACATGTGCTCCGTGATAGCAGAAACGTTCAATTTTTCTGCAACCTCCTCCAGGCTGGCTCCGGCGGCGGCCTGTTCACGCAGGTAGGCGCGAACAGCATCGGTAATTTCGTGGCGGCCCCCATAGCCAACAGCCACATTAACTTCCATCGATTCCGCGCCAGCAGATGCTGAAGCAGCAGCGCGAAGCCGGCTAGCGGCGTCTTTAGGAACCAAATCCAAATCTCCAATGATCCGAATCCGCCACTTGCCGCTCGAGGCCAGGTTTTCCACCGTGTCTGCAATGATTCCGATTAGCTCGTTGAGCTCTTCATCAGAGCGGGAAAGATTATCGGTGGAGAGCATCCACAGGGTCACGATGCTGATGCCCGCCTCTTTACACCAGCCCAGCACCTCATCAACATGGTCGGCGCCTTTACGGTGGCCTGCCGACGCCGAAGAACCCAGCTCGCGGGCCCACCGGCGATTACCGTCCAAAATGATTCCGACGTGACACGGGATACGGGTCTGATCGATTTCCCGAACGAGGCGCCGTTCATAAATCGAGTAGAGGAACTCCGGTATGCGCATCGGCCCGCCTTCCCGGCCACCCCGTGTGGCCACAAATTCAAGTCTAATACTACGAACAGCGCCGAAATTAGACCTTATCCGAAATGTTATCTGACGTCCGAAACGCTTATCGCTTCACAATTTCGCCACATGGGAATACCTTTGGAACTTAATAGCGGCACAGATAGAATCTGTGGGCAGGTAACCTACTCGCGAAGGATGTCAATGGCGGCACTAAAACGGGAGCGCGCCGGATCTCAGCGTGCGAACCTCAACCAAGAGCCGGTAACCGCAACTCCCGCTGGAACAGCAAGACCGGGAGCAAACCAGCCAGTCCCGTCCTCGCGTGCTGAACGCAAAGCCTATTTTGCGGCACTTCCCAAACCGAAAGCGCGCGGATGGATCCATGCTGTCATGGCTCCTCTTGCACTTGCGAACGGCGTCCTGCTCATTATTTTTGCGCCCACCATTCCCGCCCGTATTAGCGTGCTCGTGTTCGCAATTTCAGCGGTGCTCCTGTTTGGTAACTCTGGAATTTATCATCGCGGCAATTGGTCAGAGAAGGTTCACGCCGTTTTGCGGCGGATAGACCATGCAAATATTTTCCTGCTTATTGCAGGGACTTACACCCCGTTGTCCGTGATTTTACTCGAGCCGAAAAAGGCCGCACTTGTACTGGGGATCGTGTGGACCGGTGCGCTCATTGGCACTCTCATCCACGTCTTCCACATTGACGCCCCGCGGTGGTTCCAGGTCTTGTTATATGTGGCGCTCGGTTGGGTCGCCGTCTGGTTCATCCCAAGTTTTTGGAGCACCGGCGGGCCCGCGATCGTTTGTCTACTTATTGCAGGCGGCCTGGCCTATACAATCGGCGCACTCTTCTACGCCATGCGCTGGCCAAACCCGTGGCCGAAACATTTCGGCTTCCACGAATTCTTCCACATCGGTACAGTGATCGGTTACACCTGCCATTCCGTAGCAGTGTGGCTCGCAATTTTCGTTTAGGACCGGCAACGCGAACCAACAGTGCAATACAAAATTAACAAGGTGGTACAAATGAGCAAAGACGCAGAACAGTATGCTGGCAAGTGGACGACGTCTCCAACGATCGCGCTTCGAGCCACCGATGACTTCGAGTTGGCGACACTGAATCGCAACTCAACACCCGGCTGGGACGGCAAGAAAAAGCATGGAAAGGCGTTGACGAAGCAGCGCGGCAAAATTCTTGACGAGCTGCAAGAACGATTCTTTGCAAACGCCAGACTGGGCGACGAGCGCCGGATCTTACTCGTACTTCAAGGCTTGGACACGGCCGGAAAAGGCGGCATTGTGCGCCACGTGTTTGGCATGGTTGACCCTCAGGGTGTGCATATTGCGAATTTCGGTGTACCCACCGAAGAAGAGCTCTCACATCATTTTCTTTGGCGAATTAAAAAAGCATTGCCGCCCGCTGGGAAGATCGGCGTTTTCGACCGCTCCCACTACGAAGATGTTCTCATCGGCCGCGTCGACAAGCTAGCTCCCGCCGACGAGATTGATAAACGATACGACCACATCAATCGGTGGGAAGAATCGCTGGTCGAGGACGGCTACACCATCATCAAGGTTGCCCTCATGCACTCGCATCGTGAACAGGGGATGCGGTTAGCGAACCGGCTCGCCCGGCCGGACAAGTGGTGGAAGTACTCCACAAACGATATTGACACCCGCGGAAAATGGGATGCGTACCAAGAGGCTTACCAGATTATGTTCGACCGCACCTCAACCGAACACGCTCCGTGGCACGTCGTGCCAGCTGACCGCAAATGGTATGCGCGCCTGGCGGTCACCGAACTGGTCGTGCAGGCTCTTGTAGATTTGGAGCAGGAGTGGCCAATCCCGCGTTGGGATCTCGAGGTTCAAAGGCGCCGCCTACTAGAAACCATGAACGCCGAGGACGTGGAAAAAGCCCAAAAGAAGCTTCAATTAAAGCGCTCCGAGGTCAACGAAGAGATTCTCGAAGTTGATCGCGTTCGTAGAGCTATCGATGCGGTGGGCGAACTCGACGACGGCGAGCGCGTGGGTGGCGATGTCGTCGTTCCCAAAGCAACCATGGAAGAAGAAATCGCGAACCCCAACGGGAAATAACAACCCGCGTTAAAACATCGGCTCAACGCCGGGGACGCGTTCAAACAGATCGCGCTCTTGGGCCTTGCTGTGGCCGACGGTCGTCATCGCCAAGGAAAAGTCTTCCCATGGCCAAACCTCTGCCTCGAGATCACGGGGCATAAAGAAAAAGAATCCATCGGGATCGATTTGGGTGGCATGGGCACGCAAAGCCGCATCACGTTGCGGGAAGTAATCGGCGACGTGGATCCGTGCAGATACCTGCGGCGCCCTATAATCACGATTTGCAAGCCAGTCAGCAAAAGGGCTCGTACCTGTTCGCTCAGCTATTGCATTGTGGAAAGCTTCAATGCGATCGCGATTAAACCCGACGTCGTAATACACCTTGGACACCATCCACGGCTCGCCAGCATCCGGATAGGCATTCGGATCGTTTGCGGCGGCGACTGCGCCAACCGAAGCCGTGTGAACTCGGATGTGATCCGGGTGAGGATAACCGCCGATCTCGTTATAGGTTGTGACAACCTGCGGGCGGAACTCGCGAATTTCACGCACGAGCGCTTCCACCACGGCGTCCATTGGTTCGAGCGCAAAACATCCCTGTGGCAAAGGCGGCAGAGGATCGCCTTCCGGCAGGCCGGAATCGACGAATCCAAGCCAGGAGTGTTCGATGCCGAGCGCCTTCACAGCGGCGTCCATCTCCTTGCGGCGAATATCTGAGAGATTGGCCAGAATCTCGTCGTCGCCAACGAGCGCAGGGTTAAGAACCGAGCCGCGCTCACCGCCCGTCGCGGTTACCACCTTCACACGACCGGACGTGGCGTACTTGGCCATCATGCCCGCCCCTTTAGAAGACTCGTCATCCGGGTGGGCGTGGATCGCCATCAGTCTACGTTCGGTCATGACTCTCCTTGTGCATACCGCTATTCTGCGCGGCCGAGTATCGGCATCAAGGGAAATTATATGCACACGTTCAACTACTTTCGTAGTCCGCGGCCTGCGCCACGAGCAAACACTCGCAAAAGTGTTTGAAGACAGGCCACTGCGGTGTTAGTCTCTGCCACAGACACATGCCTATCTGGGCATGTGCTTTTCTATCATGACGCGGCGCACGGTTTGCGCCACCAGAAGGAGGAAGCTCATGGCTGAAACCACATGGCTCTCCCAGGAATCATTCGATCGCCTGAACGAAGAGCTCAACCAGCTGAAGACGTCCGGCCGTCAAGAGATCGCCGAGCGTATCGAGGCTGCTCGTTCCGAGGGCGACCTTAAGGAAAATGGCGGCTACCATGCAGCTCGCGAAGAGCAGTCGAAGATGGAGGGCCGGATTCAAGAACTCACCTATCTTCTTGAGCACGCGGAAGTTGGCGACGCTCCGTCCGATACTGACGAGGTAGCTCCCGGTTTGATTGTGACGGCAACCGTGAACGGCAACGAAAAAGTGTTCATGCTCGGCTCGCGCGAAGCAAACGACTGGATCGACGTCGATGTCTACCCCGAGTCGGCACCATTGGGCGAGGCCGTCATGGGCAAGAAGGTTGGCGACACGACGTCGTACACCGCGCCTAACGGCAAAGAATTCCAGGTGGAGATCTTGAAGATTGAGGCATCAAAATAGTGTTTATCCATCGTCCTGAGCCGGTCATGGTGAGCCCCGAGCAGGCATTGCCGGGGCGGTCGGCACCGGTGCTACCGGCCGCTGATCCGCATCTTGTTCTCGGTACGGACATGCTGCGGCCTGCCGGCGAGGGGGAGGAAGAGATCTTCCTTGCAGCTGGCTGCTATTGGGGCGTTGAGGAAATCATGTGGGCGCTTCCGGGCGTGGTGACCACCTCGGTTGGTTTCATGGGCGGGTTTACGCCCAATCCGACCTACCACGAGGTGACGACAGGATTGACCGGCCATACCGAGACGGTGCGCGTGGTCTACCGTGTAGACGGCGAGGGCTCTGCGCTGCCGTTAATTTTGAAGACTTTCTGGGAATCGCACGACCCGACGACTCTCAACTATCAGGGCAATGATGTGGGTACCCAGTACAGGTCAGCCGTGTTTACGACGACGCCCGATCAGGCCGAGCTGGCTACGTCCTCGCGCGATACTTACGACCAAATACTGCGAAAACACGGTAAGGGCAAGATAGTTACCGAAATTGTGGACGCGGCTGACACGACCGGCTATTTTCCTGCGGAGATTGAACACCAGCAGTATTTAATTAAAGTGCCGAACGGATATCGGTGCCACACCAAATCAGGTGTGGCGTGCCCGATGCCGGGTTCGGGGCCACTTGCAGATCTGTAACCCTGTAGGCCCTCGCATGGACCTGTAAGATAATGGTGGAACGAAAAGCTGCATAGTGGATAGCTACATAGCGGAAAGTTGCAGACCAAGTGTTTGCAGACGAATTACCGAAAGGTTGTCATGGACGTAGTTCTACCCACCGTTAAAGGTGAATATGGCGAGACCCCCGAGATTGAATTCCCCGAAGGCGTTGAACCGCCCGCGGGATTGCGGATCAAAGTTCTCCAGGAGGGCGATGGCCGCGTGGTTCGCGCCGGGGATGAGATCGAGTGCGAGTACCACGGTCAAATTTGGAACGGACCGATTTTTGACTCCTCGTACTACCGTGGCTCCAAGGCGATTTTCCCGATCGGCGTGGGCATGGTGATTGAGGCATGGGATGAGGCGCTTGTCGGCCGCCAGATTGGTACTCGTCTGTTGATCTCCGTGCCACCATTCAAGGGTTATGGTCCGAGCGGAAATCCGCGTGCGGGCATCAAGGGCGACGACACGCTCGTCTTCGTCGTGGATATTTACGGCATTAAAGAATCGGCGTTTAATTTCAACACGTTGCACGACAACTAAGTCCGGCTCCTCATGGGGCGCTGGAAGTTCGGATCCAATTGTGCCTGCCCCGTTTGTGGAATCGATAAGCTATTGTGCGAGCAAGCAAGCCCACACATGGGCAACGAGGGATCAAGCCTGACCGCCCAAGGTAACCATGTGTGAGCCCGCCACCTACACGAGCTGCCCGCCACCTACACGAGCTCTACTTGGGCAGCTCCATCTCTCCGCCATCCTCAGTGCGCAACGTCGCGGACCGCGGTTCATAACCGTCGGAATTTGCACGCCGGTACTCAGCCATTTCAGCTTCGTACTTAGCGTGGTTCGACCAATCCTTTGACAGCTCTGCCGCCATATCGAATTCGCGCTCGATGATGGCATTCGGCTTGTATGTCAGCTGTGAAATGACGATCGCTACAACGAGGTTAACCACGAAACCGGGCAGGATTTCGTAGAAGTTGAAGATGCCTCCGTCGATGTTCCCCCACACGGCAACAGTCACGGCTCCCATCGCCATGCCGGAGAGCGCGCCGAAGCCGGTGAGTTTTCGCCAGAAGAGGGCGAGCAGGATTGTCGGCCCGAACGAAGCACCAAATCCGGCCCACGCGAACGCGACCAGTCCGAGGATCGTATCGTTTGGCGTCCATGCCAATGCGGCTGCGAGGAATGCAATGCCCGCAACTGCGATACGCGAAAGCAGCATGCCTTTCTTTGCGTCGAGCTTTCGGTTGGTGAACGTCATGTACACGTCCTCGATGAGTGCCGAAGAGCTGACCAGCAGCTGCGAAGAGACGGTCGACATGATGGCCGCGAGAATAGCCGCCAACATGAAACCAGCAATCAGCGGGTGGAACAGCAGTTGGCCTAAGACGATGAAGACCTGTTCGGGATTCGCCAGCTGGCCGGAATCGTGCTGGTAAATGGCGATGCCAACGAACGCGGTACCCAGCGCTCCAATGACGGCGAGCAGCATCCAGCCGATGCCGATGCGCCTAGCAGAGACGGCTTCTTTCGGGTTTCGCAACGCCATGAAGCGCACGATGATGTGCGGCTGCCCGAAGTAGCCCAGGCCCCATGCGAGCGCCGAAATGAGTCCGACGGCGGTCGCTCCAGCAAACGGAGAAAGCAGGTTCGGATCGACCTCACGCACCGTATCCAACATCGAATCAAAACCACCGACGTGGGTAATACCCACAACCGGTACCATTATCAGCGCAAGCATCATCATCCCGCCCTGCACCACGTCGGTGTAAGACACGGCAAGGAAGCCGCCAACGAGCGTGTAAAACAAGGTGATCGCGGCAATAACTACCATGCCAATCCGATAGTCGACGTTGAAAGCGCCTTCAAAAAAGGTTCCGCCGGCCACCATGCCGGAAGAAACGTAGAAGGTGAAGTAGAACAGGATGATCAGACCGGCGATAATACGCAGCGCATGGGTGGAATCGCGCAATCGCGAATCGAGAAAGGATGGCACCGTGATCGAATTGTTCGACACTTCGGTGTAGGACCGCAAGCGGGGCGCCACGAATTTCCAGTTGAGCCAGGCGCCAACGGTCAGGCCGATGGCGATCCAAAATTCTACGAGCCCCGACACGTAAAGCGCGCCAGGTAGTCCCATGAGGAGCCAACCGGACATATCCGAGGCACCTGCAGATAGGGCGGCTACAACCGGGTTGAGCTGGCGGCCGCCAAGCATGTAGTCATCGACGTCGGTGGTGCGCCTGTACGCCCACACGCCGATGCCGATCATGATGAGGAAATAGACGCCCATCGTGATGATCTGCCACGTGGTATCACTCATAACAACCTCCTATCAAGGTGTGCAAAATGCGGATGTCCGCGGTTGTTTCGGCGTGAAACTCAGTGAGATAACTGGTACCCTACAATAATTCATTTCGATGTGAAGACAATTTCGTAAATTTACTACTAGAGCTTGCCTGCCGAAGGGCGACAACGAATAAGAGTTGGTTGGCTAGGACAAAGCGCTTCTTGGCCTAACTGGTGGATCCCCGTTGGTAGCGAGCGTACACTTAACGGTAAATTTTACGGGTGCCAAAGGCGGCACTTTAGCGACCCGTTGGATTGCATTGAGATCGAAAAAGGAGAGGGGCATGCCCGCTGTTAAGAACGATGTCGATTTTGTGCGGATTACCGAGGCTTCAATTGCGAAGGCACGAAGCTGGGCCGAGCGATCGGCAGATTTCCCGGAAGATCGTTCTGGAAAACTACTCTCTAAGGTGCTCGCAGATGAAGGGGGACTCGATTTTACAGTCCAGTTCGTTGATGGCGTGATCCGACCGGAGGACCCGAAGATTCGTGCACGCAACCTGCGGAAGCTAACAAAGCGAGAGGTAGGTTTTCTGCCGCCATGGCTATCTGCACCGGCGAAGATCGGGGGCGCGCTTTCACCAGCTTCCCCAAGGTTTATTTCCGAGGCTGCCTTCCGAGTTTTCCGCACGCTCGTCGGTAATCTAGTTCTCGATACGACGCCGAACAAGCTCGGCCCGGCCGTGAAAAAGTTGCGTTCCGATGGTTCGCGGTTGAACCTTAATTTGCTGGGCGAGGCCGTGCTCGGCAAGAAGGAAGCGAAGGCGCGTTTGACCGCTGTCAAAGAGTTGCTTGAGCATGACTTCGTGGACTACGTGTCGATTAAGGTTTCTTCCGTTCTCGGCGTTCACAACCCGTGGGGTTACGACCAAGCGGTTGACGAGGCCGTCGAGGGGCTGCTTCCCCTGTTCCGCACGGCAAAAGAGGGCGGTAAGTTCGTCAATCTCGACATGGAAGAGTACCGCGATCTTCATGTGACCATCGACGTCTTCAAAGCGATCCTTGATCGCCCAGAATTCAAGGATCTGACGGCCGGCATCGTGTTACAGGCCTATTTGCCGGACGCGCTGGACGCGATGGTCGAACTTCAAGAATGGGCCGCAGACCGGGTTGCCGGCGGCGGCGCGCCCGTCAAGGTCCGACTGGTCAAGGGCGCGAACCTTCCGATGGAGCGGGTGGACGCCGCGATGCACGGCTGGAATCTGGCGGTGCAACCGTCCAAGGCGGCCACGGACGCGAATTACATTCGCATGCTCGAATACGCGCTGCGCCCCGAACATATCGCCAACGTTCACCTCGGCATCGCGGGCCAGAATCTGTTCACGCTGGCTTTCGGCCTCGAGCTGGCAAAGGCGCGCGACATCACCGAGGGCTTCGACATCGAAATGCTCAAGGGCATGGCCACCAACCAGGCCCTTGCGATCCGCGAAGACGTTGGCCAGATTCTCTATTACGTGCCCGTGGTTGATCCGAAAAACTACGACGTCGCGATTTCGTATCTTGTGCGCCGCCTTGAGGAAAGTGCGGCACACGAGAACTTCATGTCGGGCGTGTTTGAGATCGCGGAGGACGAGTCCGTCTTTAATCGCGAACGCAAGCGGTTCACGACCGGCGTCGTCGGCGCTTTCCCGGAACTTGGCGGCGATCTAGAGACCAACGACGACGTACCAGCCCTGCACTTTGGCCCGAACCGCACACAAAACCGAGCCGCGGACGCTGTGCCGAAGCTCGAGAGCTTTGCTAACACGCCTGATTCTGATCCCTCGCTCCCCCAGAATGTCGAGTGGGCCAAGGAGATCTTTGCAAAGATGTCCGGTTCAGATCTGGGTACCGCGACGGCAGACGCGGCCCGGGTACGCACTGCGGATGAGATGAACGACATCATCGCAAAGGCGCGTAAAAATGCGAATGCTTGGGCGGATAAGCCGAACAGCGAGCGCGCCGATATCTTGCGGCGAGCGGGCCAGATTCTTGGCGAGCGCCGCGCACAGCTGATTGAGGTGGCGGCCTCGGAGTGCGGAAAGGTGCTGGCCGAGGCTGACGTGGAAGTTTCTGAGGCGATCGATTTTGCCAACTACTATGCGGATCTCGCCGAAGAATTGGACGAAATCGAAGGCGTGGAGTTCACCCCCGAGCAGGTGACGGCCGCGATTCCGCCGTGGAATTTCCCGCTTGCGATTCCGGCCGGATCGGCGCTCGCGCCGCTGGCCACCGGCTCGGTTGTGCTATTTAAACCGGCCGAGCAGGCCCGCCGTTGCGGAGCGGTGATCGCGCAGGCGCTGTGGGACGCGGGCGTTCCGCGCGAGGCCCTCGTGTTGGTGGATGTCCATCCCGATGAGATGGCCGAGGTTGGCAAGGCATTGGTGACGGGTTCGGATCAGGTGATTTTAACCGGCTCGATCGAGACTGCCAAGCTCTTCCGTTCGTGGGAGCCAGACCTAAAGATTTCGGCGGAAACTTCGGGGAAAAACGCCATCGTCGTCACCCCGCAAGCCGATATCGATCTTGCGGCGAAGGACGTCGTAAACTCGGCCTTCGGGCACGCTGGCCAGAAGTGTTCAGCGGCCTCACTGGCAATTCTTGTGGGGTCGATGGGCGAGTCTGAGCGGCTGATTGACCAGATCGTTGACGCTGCGAGCTCGCTAGTGGTGGATTGGCCGACGAATCCGACCGCCGAGATGGGTCCGATCATCGAACCTGCGGCGGGCAAGCTGAAGCGCGGCCTGACCGAGCTCGAGCCTGGCGAACGTTGGCTCCTCAAGCCGCGTCAGCTGGACGAGTCGGGGCGCCTGTGGTCGCCCGGCATTCGCGACGGCGTGAAGCCAGGTGCCGATGCGCACCTCACCGAGTACTTCGGCCCGGTCCTCGCGATCATGCGCGCCGAAACACTCGACGAGGCGCTCGCCATCCAAAACTCGGTGGAATTCGGCTTGACCGCTGGCATCCATTCGCTCGACAGCGAGGAGATCGCTTACTGGCTCGAGCGGGTCGAGGCCGGCAACGTGTATATCAACCGCGGGATTACGGGAGCGATCGTACGTCGGCAACCCTTTGGCGGCTGGAAGCGTTCGCAGGTGGGCACCGGTTCCAAGGCGGGCGGCCCGAACCACCTCATCGGATTGATGAAGGCGGCGTCGGCCCCGCGCGTCACCTCTTACGACGCCGAGCTCGAGGAACTTCAGTATCACAGCATGCTAGAGCTCGACGCCGTCGCCGAAAAGGCGAATGCCGATGGCGGGGACGGCGCTGCGGACGATTTCCGTGCCGCGCTGAGCTCAGTCCAAAGCGCTCTCCACAACACCTATCTGGCTGAGATTGATGTCAGCGATCTAGGCGTGGAGAAGAACGTGTTGCGCTACCGGCCGGCCGACGTGCTCGTTCGCCTCGAGAACCCGCGCGACTGGTGGAAGGTTGCGCCGATGCTGGTTGGTGCTGCCGAAGGTGGCGCCATGATTGATAGCGTTCAGGGCGCAGTGTTGATACTTTCGGTGGGTGATGACCTGCGTGACGGCGTCGCTCAGATTCTGCGCAAGGCCGGCATTGTGATTCGCACGGAG
Source organism: Trueperella bonasi (assembly GCF_030811535.1). Classification (GTDB taxonomy): domain Bacteria; phylum Actinomycetota; class Actinomycetes; order Actinomycetales; family Actinomycetaceae; genus Trueperella; species Trueperella bonasi. The sequence goes on from NZ_JAUSQX010000001.1 coordinate 714,093, forward strand.
GCGACCGAGCAGTGGCTGGCAGGCTTGCGCGAAGAGCCTGCGGCTTTCCGGAAGATTCGGTACTTCGGCGACGACGCACGCGCGGTTGCCGAGGCCGTGGAAGGTTCGGTGGACGTGGCGATCTATACGGGCCCTGCCACGTTGAACGGGCGGGTGGATCTGCGCCCGTTCTTCCTCGAGCAGGCCGTGGCTGCCACGAATCATCGTTTCGGGGATCATACAAGGGTGCTCGACGAGGTTATCTGACGGGTACTGTGCGGATGCTTGCGGCGGGGCCCCGCCCCGCCGTTCTGTCGGCGACGCTCGGTCAACGCCGCATGGGGAGCGTGCGTAACATAGCCCACGCGAGCGCCCATGCCGCCACAACTGATGCGGCCAGTAAACCTGCTGCGTGTGCTTCAGTGAATTCGAACGAGACGACGACACGCGAGCTGGCCAGCCAAGATATGCCAACGGCGACGGCTTGCAGGATGAAAAGCCCGGCAACCGCCTTCCACCAGGTGAATCGCACGAAAAGGCATGTTGCAAACACTCCCAATGAGTAGGCAGCGATCTGCCCGAAGGGAATCAATAGGAGGCTTAGCGGGCTGACGCCGCGGATATGCGGCATCTCAAAGAGTGCCGCTACACCCCACAGGAGCGCCACCAACGCGCTCGCACCTACCGTGAATATTAGTCCGAGCATGGCGATACGCGCGTAGGTCTGCCGCCGAGTGAGCCCTGAACCCAGATAGGTGCGGTAATGGACGGCAAATACGACGCCGAAAGCTACGGCCGTTAGGACCAAGAATGCCGCCATGCCTGCGGTGATGTTCCATACGTAGTCATTCGAGTCGGTGGTCATGGGGCCCAAGCGGGATGCGACGAACAATCGGATATCTACGCGCTCGATTTCAATAAGCCTCAGCGCCAACGAGACCACCCACATCCCAATCAGCACCGCACCCGCCGCGCCGAAGTTGAGTATTTCGTGTCGAGTCAGTTTCATGGCTACCCCCTAGGATCTGCGCATTGGCAGCGTGGAAACTGCCGCGTAGGTGACGATGCTGGCAGCGAGGAGAACGAAGATGTTGGTGATGTAGTTGCTCGTGACTTCGCTGAGTCCAAAATAGTGAATTTCAGGTGGAGTCATGTTGATCGTTATTCCGCGGAGAGCTTTTCCAACCATCGAATCTATGGCCACGAATACTCCAGCTAGGCCAATGTAGCCTAGAACAACAGCACCCCAATGGAAACGCAGGAACAGTGCAGCAAACATGGCTCCCCACGCGAAGCCTGTGACTGTATTGAGCCCGATCAGTACCACCGTGGCGGGCGATACGCCTATAAGATCCGGGCTTGCGGCAAGGAAGCTGAGCCCCCACAGGAGCGCGATGGCTGCAAGATACAGCAGGATTCCGATCGCGCCGCTCCTAGCGAGCCGTGCCAACACCTGATGCCGGGTGCGGCCCGCGCCAAGATGGGTCCGCGCGGTGCCGAGCACCAAAATGGCACCGACGCCGGCAATGAACTGTGCGTTCTCAGCGAATCCGGCCGTCGCCGTCCACAAGAAATTTAAGGTGCGAGTCTCGATCCCGGCGCCCACTGCTATGTGGGACACTTCCACCGATCCGCACATGTAAAAGTAGGCCCTGATCATCGCAAGGATCACCGATACGACGATCGCAAGTAGCCAGTAGGCGGCGTGTTCAAGCCTCCGACGAGTTTCGTGTTTCATTGCCGAGCCTCCTCGTCTGAGAACTCCGCCTGATCTTGCTGGGCAACCTGATCTTGCTGGGCAGCCTGATCTTGCTGACCGCTTTCGGATTCTCCCAGGGCCTCGAGCCCGGTACGGCGCGTGTTGATCGCCGCAAGCACGTCGGTCAAAGACGCGAGGCGATCGGGACCCGAGTAAGCCGCCCGAACGTCGTCGGCGCTTCCCGCTTCGACTACTCGTCCGCCGTCGAGGATGATCACGTTTTCGATCAAGTTTTCAATCTCGTCTACGTTGTGTGAAGAGATGATGATCGTGCGCGGGTAGGCGATGAAGTCGTGGAGGAGCACGTCGTAGAAATCACGGCGAAGCACGGCATCCATGCCCACGTGCACCTCGTCAAAGATGGTGAGTGGAGCGCGCGACCCGATGCCAAGGGCCGCATAAAAGGCCGACTTTTGGCCGCGCGAAAGTTTTTCAGGCGCCTTCTTCGGGTTGATCTCCCAAGCATCGAGCAGACGTTCGACCACGTCACGTTGAAAAGTTGGCCGCACGTGCTCCCACAGGGAGATCGTATTGGCAAGCGCGCTGTCTTCGTACACGGCCGGAGATTCGGAGACGAGTGCTACGCCCGGCATGATCCGGGGATTTTCCCACACGGCTTGCCCACCCACCCGCACGGTGCCGGTTGCCTTCAGCTGCCCGGCGATCATCATTTCGAGCGTGGTCTTGCCCGATCCGTTGCGGCCAAGCAGCCCGGTAATTTTTCCAGCTTCGATGGTTGCGGTAACGTCCACAACGGCGGGGGTACGGCCGTACTTGTAGCCGACGTTGGTCATTTCAACGGTGTAAGGCTGGTAGATGGTGTTCATTGCTCCTCCAAGATGTCGTTTACGAGCTGGCGGATCTGTTGCGACGTGTAACCGAGTGCGAGGCCCTCGCGGATGACGGGGGCTAGGCGGTCGGATTCGTAGGATTCGCGGCCTTCGCCTCGGAGAATGGCGGCCGCATCGTCGGTGACGAACATGCCGATGCCGCGCTGCTTGTAGATGATGCCGTCGGCCGCCAACTGGTTAAAGGCTTTGTTCGCCGTTGCGGGATTGATGCGGTAGGTGGTGGCGTACTGTGTTGTAGACATGAGTTGATCGCCCGCCGCGAGTTCGCCCGCGAGGATTCTTTTCCGGATGTCTCGATCGATCTGCATGTAGATCGGCGTCTTCGAATCAAAATCTAGAGCGTCTGCCACGGGGCCTCCTTTCTGGCTTTCATGCCTTCCAACTTCTCCATGCTCCCTGGTTAGCTACATGACTAATTAACCCATAAACATAACCGCCTGTCAAGAAGGGATTGCGGATTGCCATATGACTAGGGCCGAAACGGAGGTTTTCTACGTCCCGCTTCCGACGACCCCACCCACCACAAGCAACGCGCCCCTCCGGCGACACGGGACCACACGCCGCTAGGCGCATAATATTGACGGCTGAGGGTTCAAGGGACGTCAAGGGTTCCTAAGCGCACGGCCGATTGCCGCGGGTACACATTGACCGGTGCGCAAAAGTGCTGAATCTGAGCGTTCAGATCGACGCTCGCGCCGAAAAACGCCCTTTTTCGAGCACAAATGCGCACCCCTCCAAGTAGCCGACCTGCCCCCACCCACAGCCACACGAGCAATTGGCACTACCGTCACCCGCCAAAACAAGCGACGCCAGACAAAACAGGTGGGGCGGCTCATACGAACCGCCCCACCTTTTGTTTCCGATTTACCGGCTCCTGGGCTTACCAGCTCCTAGATTTTCCTAGCTCCGAAATCCCTTCAGGCCCTAGACTTCAAGCCCTAAACGAACGCAAACACGAGCCACGTCAGCAAGAATCCGGTTACACCAAATACTGTGGTTAACACGGTCCACGTACGCAACCCATCCTTGACGCTTAGGCCGAGATACTTCGTAACGATCCAGAAGCCAGAGTCATTGATATGCGATAGTCCTAGACCACCGAAGGCAATCGCCAAAGTGACCAACACATTCTGAGTCATGCTATATCCGGCTGCGGCAATCGGCTCAGCCAGGAGCCCCGCCGCCGTCAAAATTGCAACTGTTGCCGATCCTTGCGAGGCTCGTAAAGCAGAAGAAATCAAAAACCCTGCGAGGATAATCGGCATATTCATGGAGATCAAAGCGTCTGCGAGAGCGGTTCCAATCCCAGACTTGACGAGGACATTCGCGAAAACACCACCCGCGCCGGTAACGAACACGATCACGGCCACATCCGGCAGCGCCGAATCCAAAACCTTTCCGCGCTTTTCCAAGCTCCAACCCATTTTTGAACCGATGACGAGATAGGCGATGATAACTCCCGTGAGCAATGCAATCGCTGACGAGCCGATCATCGACAGCCAGCGTTGAGCAGTGCTCCCCTCATCGAGAACCATGTTCCCGACAGTACCAAGCATGATCTGCAAGATCGGCAAGAGGATAAGCAGCACCACGGTGCCCGCTCCGATACTCTTAACCCGGTTTGTCATCGCGGTAGCCGTCTCCTTGACGGTTTCCCGAACCGTGAGATCCTCTGCTTTCATCGCCGGTGATTCCAAGAGGGATATCGACTCCGTACGAACAAGCTTGGCAGCCATGTAGCCAACAATCCCAGTCAACACACAAATCGGTAGCCCGAGCACAAGCATGAGCCCGACGTCGGCACCCGTAATACCCGCAGCGGCAACGGGGCCTGGATGTGGGGGTAATGCGACGTGCACTGTCAACATGACGCCGCCAACTGGTAGACCAATCTTGAGAGGGTTGATCTTTGCCACGCGGGCAAAACCGAAGACAATCGGCGCGAGAATGATGAAACCGACGTCGAAGAACACGGGTATTCCGAGCACGAACGCGGCGGCAGTTACCGCGCCGATAACCCGTTTTTCGCCCAATGCGCGCGTAAACGAGTGCGCAAGTGCATCTGCGCCACCTGCCACCTCAATTAACCTCCCGAGCATCGCGCCCAACCCGACCACCATCATGACCGAGCCAAGTGTGTTGCCCATACCCTCCGTCATCACGGGGACTACTTGCTCAACCGGAATCCCAGTAGCTAACGCCGTACCGACTGCCACTAGTAAGATCGCCACGAAGGCAGACATCTTGACTTTGATAACCAAAAACAGAAGAACGATGATCGCACCGATTGCGATACCCAGCAAGGCTCCAGTATTCATAGCTTTGTGACCACCCTCGCTCTATACACGGGTATCCGGAGCAATCACATGGATAACGGAGGAATCATCCATTGCGCCCTGCCCGTTGGAGAGCCCCATCAAGTACTCCTGCTCGGCTGCAGCCGCAACAGGGACTGCGATGCCTACAGATTTGGCCGCATCCGTCACGATCCCCATATCTTTCACGAAGATGTCGAGGCGCGATTTCACCTCCGCGGTCTCTCCCTCGTAAGCCTGAATGGAACGCGGGCCGCGGTCGCCCAACATAAACGACTCAGCAGCACCGGACATCAGAGCATCCAACGCGACCTTTTGGTCAATGCCTAGCTTGCCAGCGAGTGCCAAAGCTTCGGCACCTGCCGCGATGTGCACGCCGCACAGTAGTTGATTAACCGTCTTCATACACTGGCCCTTACCTGGCGCTTCTCCCACCCAGACGAGTTTCGAGGCCATGGCATCAAGGATCGGCTTTGCGTACTCATATTCCTCTGGGAAGGCGCCAACGGTCACAAGCAGGTCGCCCTTGCCAGCGCGGGCTGGTCCGCCCGACACCGGCGCGTCAACCAACCCGATACCCTGTTCCTTTAATTTAACCGCCACTTCCTCGACCGCTGAAACACCGATCGTGGAGGTCAACACAATTGCGGCCCCCTTTTTCATGACCGGAGCAACTCCGTCTGCGCCGTATAGCAAGTCCATGAGCTGCTCTTGATTTCGTACGGCGACCAGCACGATATCGGCGTCATCACATGCCGCACGGGCTGAGGCCGCTTGGGACACACCGCTTTGGCTGGCAAGGTCCATGCGTTCTTTGGACACGTCGAAGCCGGTCACGTCGAAGTCATTATTCAACCATTTGGCCATTTCTAGGCCCATTGCGCCTAGTCCTACTACTGCAACTTTCATTTTTCTCTCCTTTGAGCTATAAACACGTTGGGCATTGCTCGTGGTCATGGTGCCAGCCATGACCACGAGCTGATGAGTTCTACCGTGAGAGCTTGTCCACGACGTCGGCAAGCGACGTTTCACCACCAACATTTCCAGCAAACACGATGTATGGAATCCCTTGGGCGGGGCCGTCTTCGCCCGACCACAGGGACACGATTCCAGGAAGCATGGGGCCGATGACCGTGGCGTGTCTGATTTCGAGGCCCTTCGAGGCGGTGTCTGATGAGGTGATTCCGCCCTTGGCTACGACGAACCGCGGCGGATTCGCCTGCAGGATTCGCTTCACGACCTCGACGACGGCGGCCGAAACTTGCCGCGAAATGTCCAGTGAGCTGTCTGCGTCGTCACCTGTGACTAGCTTGCGCGAGGTGCGGATGACGACATTACCGGAATCCAATTCTTTCGCCGCATTATTTGCGACGTCGGCAACGTGCGAATCGCGCTGATCGGCGTCGATCACCTTGGCTACGTCGATCTCAAACTCGACCGGGTCTTGCTGCTGGCGCAGGTAGTCAAGTTGCCTCGTCGTCAAACCGACGTGCGATCCGACCACTACGAGACCACCTGCCGCGAGTTCACGGTCGCCGCGCGAGGCTTCGATTTCTTCGACGGTCAACGGCGCATGCTCATCTTGGCCAATTCGCGCCCGTACGAAAGGCGGACCAACTCGGTATACAAAGTTTGCTCCTTCAGCCTCCGCTTCGATCAGCGCCAGCGCCAAAAGTCTGAGATCATCTTCGGTCACGATGTCGGCCACAATCACGCCGCCGTCACGCACCTCGGCCAGTTTATCTACGACCGCATTCCTGTCAGTTCGCAGCATCTCCAAGTCGATAACGCCGACGGAATCGGCAGTTACATCGCCCGCCGTCTTTTCTTCAACCCATTCGGGCAAGCTGGAAGATTGGTACCCAAAAGTTGCATCCTTAGCGAATTCCGTTTGCCCTACGGGCACAAAGCCCTCATCTTCGGAACCCGCGTAGTGTACCCCGCCGATGGTGATTCGGCCGGCGTCGCCGAAAGCGGGAACAACCACGATTCCATCCGCTTGCTTTCCAGTTGCAGTCTCGAGTTCTTCCGAGATAGTAAGTGGTTCGAGCGGGAAGTGTCCGCGCAAGGTTGAGTCCGATCGGGAGACGAATGCCACTTTCGTGTCCGTTTCATCTGCGGCTGCTAGAGCAGCGCGCACGGCTTCACGGTTGACGCACTCGGCATCGCTGGGTGCCAGCGATCGCGAATTTATCATTACGTAAACCGCAGACTTGCCAGTTAAAAACGCCCAGGCGAAGTCTTCTTTTTCCCAACGTGTAAGTACTGGCAGATCGGATACCGACTGCGTTCCTGTCGGATCGTCGTCGAGCACCACATAGACAATGCTTTCCCCTGCCCGCTCTCGCGCTTCTTGGACTTGCTCGGCGGATACGCTGACATCATCTGGATAGCCAGCCAAAAGTTCCTGTATAGTTTTCATAACACCCCTTTGTGCTCAGACCTCTGAGGTCTTGAAGTTAGGCTACGCGGTATCAAACTGCTTGGCAAGCAATTTCGCAAAGTGAATCGGCCATCAGCGCGATATCGCACCGAGTTCCACGCAGATGTAGGCGCGGGTGGTACTGGGTTTAAATGAGCTCGAGGTCTTCTCTCGTTTGAGTCATATGCGCGCGCATCGCTTCCTTCGCAGCAGCCGCATCACCAGCCGCAATTGCTTTGTAGATCGCCACATGGTGGCCGCGCGCCCGTTGCCTGACCTCTCGGATCGACGTCGTTTCCCGCCTTGAGCGCATCAGCGGCGAGTGGAGAGCCACCATGATCGATCTGAGAAAGGGATTTCCCGAAGCTTCCACTATCGCATTGTGGAATGCAATATCCGCAACGAGCGCGCCTTCGATGTCCCCCAAACTTTCCGCCAAATCGAATTGCTCAAGGTGCAAGCGCATCGCTACCAGATCATCTTCGGTTCGATTTTCGGCGGCTAAACCGCAGGCACCGACCTCGAGCATTCGGCGGATCTCAATGAGTTGCTGACCTAATTTTCGTGGCTCGGTGGTCTTCCCCAACACCTCAACGATCGTGGCAAGATCGGTCCAGTCGCTCATCGGAGCGACATAGGTTCCCCGGCCATGCACGACGCTCAAAACACCGCGGTCTTTGAGCACTCTGACTGCTTCGCGCATGGTTAGCCGAGAAACACCGAGTATCTCAGCTAGATCTGCCTCCGGCGGTAACGCATCGCACTCTTGGAACTCCCCCGTAGCTATCCGATCAATGATTTGTTCAACTGCGAGTGCGCTCAGGCTTTTACTCATGTTCATAGCCTACGCCACTCAATTCTACCAACATGAGACGTAAGTAGAGCAGGATCGGCTTTGACTACTCAATAATTAACCCTGACCCGCACCAGTAGCCGGATATCACATCAGAAAGTGGCTCCGGGCACGATGCCCAGAGCGACTCAGTGAGGCGTGCGTATCACTACTTATTTGAGTAACCGCCATCCACCTCAAGGGTTGTACCTGTAACGAAAGAAGATAAATCGGAAGCGAGCCACAAGTATGTCTTCGCGATCTCAGCTGGGCGTCCGAAGCGCCCAAGCATGGATAATTCTTTCGCGTACTCTTCAGCGTCTAAGCCGAACTCTTCGATTGCGCCACGCAACATCGGTGTATCAATAGCTCCTGGCGCAACAGCATTGACCCGAATTCCGTATGGTGAGTAGTCCAGCGCCGCTTGTTTTGTTAGGCCGATCACCCCATGCTTGGCAGTCACATACGCAGGGGTGCCCGGCTGGGGCCGGATACCGGAAACTGACGAGGTGTTGATGATCGATCCGCCGTCACCCTGTTCCATCATCTGCTTTAGTTCGTACTTCAAACACAGTGCAACACCACGTAGATCTACACTCATAACTGCATCGAAAGCATCGATATCCATTTCGGACAGGCGGTTATTATCGGGCGTGCGAGCTGCATTGTTGATTGCAACATCAAGCCGGCCATAGCGCTCAACAGTGAATTCAACCATCGCCTTAACTTGTTCCTCGTTAGATACGTCAACCTTGAAGAATGAGGCTTCCCCGCCTGATCGTTTGATCTTATCGACGACTTCAGGGCCGGTTTCATCATTAAAATCAGCGACGACGACGCGCGCGCCAGCCTCGCCGAAAATTTCAGCGGCCGAAGCGCCCATGCCCTGACCAGCTCCAGTGATAATGACCGCCATGTTTTCAACGGAAAAGAGACTGTAAATCGCGCGTAGCGCGCGGACGTGAGGGACTACTGACATTTTTTCTCCTTAAACAGGGCCGCTCCTTTGCGGCACCGATGTCAACCATTGTAGCCCGCGCCCATGACTAGAGGGACCATTTTCCGCACTCGTTCACCGAAAATAGCGCCCCAGACTACCTTGCTTTTCAAGCCACGCATACGGTCAGGGGCAAGCGAGGGGGCGAGGCCGCTATTCGCAGCCTCGCCCCCAAGCACGAGTACACCTTAGTTAAGCGAACCTTTAGTCACGCCCATAGAGAATCGCGATAATGCGGAGCACCTCGATGTAGATCCACAGGATTGTCATAACGATGGCAATGCCCGTCGTCCACGCGAACTCCTTCGGAGCGCCGTTTTCGATAGCGATGTTGATGTCCTCAAAATCGGCCACAAGCATGTAAGCCGCAACGAGAATCATCACGGCGCCGAGAATAACGCCGAGCGGAATGCCGGCAATCTCATATCCACGCATTCCCCATGCCTGGTTGTCAAACACGCCGAACAGCATGAGGACAATATTCACCAAGGAGAACACGAGGTAGCCCAGCATGATGACGAGAACGATCTTGCGCCCCTTCGACGAGGTCCGCACCGCACCCGAATAGTGAAGCGCGTACGTCACGCCCACAATGATCGCGGTTGCCAAGATCGTCTGGAAGGCAATACCTGGGATGACCTGTTCAAAGGCCGCCGTGATCGCACCAAGAGCGACACCCTCGAGCACCGAGTAGGCAATCGCTAGACCGGGCTTGACCATGCGCTGGAACGGCATCACCAAACCGACCACGAAAGCTGCTACCACCGTGGCAATAGCGACAGGCATCCACAGCGCCGGCGGCAGGAGTACCGCGGTTGCTACACCAGAAATAATAGCCAACCCCAAAAGGATGCCCACCTTATTGAGGGCGTCCTGGTAAGTCATCCGCCCGTCGTCGGCATAAGGCGAACCGTAAGACTGGAAGGCTCCCTGCTGGTACTGATTTGCCTGGTACTGGCCCGAGTAAGTCTCGTATTGCTGAGCGTAGTTCTGCTGATCAGGATACCCATAGCCAGCTTGGCCCGACTGCTCGTATCCCTGTTGAAAGCCCTGCGGCGCCTGGTTGGGGCGGCGCTGGCCTGCCTTGAAGTACGGATTATTGCTAATAATCGGATTGCTCAATGGAGCCTCCTTGTCACTCACGCCGCATACACGGCACATTCGCACACCATCCTAGCCGAGCCATCACTGATCACAAGGGCTCAGCCTCACAAATTTCCCGCTGGGATTAAATTCTGCCGCCACGGGACCAATACAAAACTTGGGACGTAAGGCTCAGGTGGGACATGGCCCACAGCTTTCCTCTCCTACGATGCGCTACATTGTTGGCCTTGATAACCCGACGAAAGGCCGCGCCCTTATCTGCGGAACGGAATATTCCATGCTGCGCTCACCACTGACGACAGTTGGCGCACTGCTTGACGGCAAGGCTTTCCACCCCAAGCGCACGGCACGCCAGCATCTGCGGATCGTTGCGGCTACCCATGGTTTTCCCATGTCACGTGCAGACGAGGTGATGGATCTAACCGGAATTTCCAGCCTCGCCAAGAAAAAGGTGGCGATTTTTCGCTTGGCATGAGCCAGCGCCTTGGGATAGCGACGGCGTTGCTTGGCGATCCCCAAGTCCTGATTTTCGATGAGCCGGTTAACGGTCTGGATCCCGACGGCGTGCGAGTTCGCGTCCAGGGCCCCGACATGGATGGCATTCGTTCCGCGCTTCAAAAGGCGGGCTGGGTGGTCAACAATATTCAACCGAACCAGGGATTCCCCACCGGTGCTTTCGAAGTGCCCGGCGCCGAACGAGAAGTCATCGGCAACCTGCTCTTTACGCGCGGGGTTGAACTGCACGAGCTCACTGAATTGCACTCCTCACTCGAGGACGTGTTTATGCAACTCACCGCAGATTCCGTCGAGTACTTGACGGGTGGCACCGCTCAAGAGCCGCCTATCGCACCGTCATTCGATCCATCTGCACACGACGAGCCGTTGAACTAAACACCGCTGAACTAGATAAAGGGAGAAGATATGACTACTTCGGAAGCTCTCGCAACGTTCGCGGGCTTATCTGGCGAAGGTCGGTGCGGTGGCTATCGTCGTCGTTGCTTACGCTGTGATAGCGATCGCGCTTGGCTGGCTGGTTGCCACGTTGAAACGCAATAATTTTGATGCGTTCACCGGTGGTGTGACACCCTATGCGGGCACGGTGGGATCGATTTTAGCGATCGGCCTTGTGGCGTGCGGATTTGGATACCTTCTGCGGTCGACGGCCGGCTCGATCGCGTTGGTTGTGGGCTTGGTATACATGATCGACCTGCTGACCCTCATTCCGCAGACATTCTTCCGTGAAACCTTCGCGCAGCTCACGCCATCTTCCCTCATGTCCACGGCAACACTTAACGATTTCGCTATAGCTCATCCCAACCCCCTCTTCGACAGGCCTTGGACCGCGTTAGCAATCCTGTTCGGATACGCGCTAGCCGTGTTGCTCATCGGCTGGCTGGCATACCGCAAGCGGGACATTTAGTCCGGTAGCTACCGCACTACTCCATTTCGACCCCGTCTGGGACTCCCCCTGGTACCGGGATAAAATCAAACCGGGCCTAGCTTGAGTGCTAGGCCCGGTTCACGCTCGTAAGAAGATACGCCACAAGGAGACGCTCAAAGCGTCTACTTGCGCTGCATGCAGCCAACGATGACGAGTGCTTTCGCACGGCTAACCCACGTCATTGCCGCAAAAAACCAGCCCAGCGGCCCCGAGCACGGCCAACATCAGAGCGGCAGGCACAAGCCCCAGCTGCGCACCAAGAATTCCAGCAATCGGATAGGTAAGCAGGTAGCAGGCATGCGAGAGCGAAAACTGCGCAGCGAACACTGCTGAACGGTTCGCGGGCGTGCTGCCCCTCCGCAAGAGCCGCGACGACGGCGTGAGCACCATCGACGTCGTCGCGCCCGCAAGCGTCCAGATCACCAACAAGGCGAACCACGACGTCGTATTCTCGGCAAACTGCAAGACCGCTGCGCTCGCCACGAGCGCGAGTGGTAAAAACGTTGCTCCGGCAAACATGACCCGGCGGTCGGCGACCTTTTCAAGCACGGCCGGCAGTGCGAAAGCAACCACCATCGAACCTGCGCCATATGCAGCTAACAACAGTGCGACGTCGGATTCGCTGCGACCAAGACTTCCTTGGACAACCACGACGGTATTGACGATCACCATCGCGGTCATCGTTGCGACCACAAGGTTCAACCCGAGCAAACCACGGAGCTCCAAATCCCGCCAGAAAACCCGTGCACCTAGGGTCAGCCGATCTCTAAATGGCGCCTCCTCGGGCGCCTGCACATCTGGAAAATTCGCCCACAGCACGAGCACGGCCGATCCCACGAAACCAACCACAGTTCCAAGGAACAGGTTGTTATACGACATCACCGTCAGCAAAGCGGCCGCCAACATCGGGCTCACCACCGCCTCGAGATCGTAGGCAAGACGGGAAAGGGAAAGCGCACGCGTGTAGTCCCGCTCGTCAGGCAATACCTCTGGGATAACCGCTTGGAATGTCGGAGTGAACGTGGCCGAGGCGGACTGCAACAGGAAAATCAGCAGGTAAATCTGCCATTCGGCGTCGACGAACGGCAAAAACAGGGCCACACCGGCACGCACCACGTCGGCGAACACTAAAACCGGCTTGGCGGGCAGTGAAGAAACGACGGCGTTAACCACGGGTGCAACGCCCACGTACGTCACGATCTTGATCGTCATCGCAAGCCCCATGACGAAGCCTGCATTCGACCCCGCGATATCAAAGGCTAGTAGCCCCAAGGCCACGGTCAGAAGGCCGGTGCCCACCAATGCAATCACCTGCGCGCCAAACAATTTGGCGTAGGTCGGATGGCGTAGAACCTGAAGCACCACTATTCCTTCCACGTCAAGTGCCCCCAGTGGGACTCGAACCCACACTGGATCGATTTTAAGTCGACTGCCTCTGCCGATTGGGCTATGGGGGCGCAGACCTAAGATTACCCTTCCCATCGGTTAGCCCAAAATGCGGCACTTGCCACGGCGCTCGACGAAAAGCATCAAAGCGCATTAAGCTAGAGGAATCACGTCATTGCACATCCAATCGTGACAGCAACGAAGCATACATAGTGATTGGGGAACCTCATGGGTATCATCACCCGATACCGCGAAGCTCTCAAGAATGAGACCAACGCGGGCATCGTACTCATCATCGGCGCCGTCGTCGCGCTTGTCTGGGCGAACTTCCCGGCGCAGGCCGCACGCGATCTTTACGAAACGATCGCATTCACCGAACTATTCGAGTTCGCTGGCCACTCGATGACGGCCTCAGTCATCGCCTCCGACTTCCTGTTAGCGCTGTTCTTTTTCATCGTTGGCATGGAACTCAAACAGGAGTTCGTGATCGGCTCGCTTCGCGATCCCAAACGCGCTCTTGTGCCGATTTTGGCGGCCCTTTTCGGAATGGCCGGGCCTATCGCCGTCTACTCATTTGCCCAACTCATGTCAGAAAACCCGAACTGGTCCGGCTGGGCCGTTCCCGTTGCAACTGATATTGCATTCGCCCTCGGCGTGCTCGGGCTCTTTGGTAAAGGCCTACCCGTTGCACTGCGCACCTTCCTCATGACTCTCGCCGTTGTTGACGATCTGCTTGGCATCACGATCATTGCCGTGTTCTTCTCGTCTAATCTCAACTTCGTCTATTTGGCCGTGTCGATTGCGTTCGTTGCGGTGTTCGGATTCTGCGTCCAACGCCGGATCACTCACTGGTACGTGCTTTGGCCCCTAGGTCTGCTGGCGTGGCTGTTCATGTTCATGTCCGGCATTCACGCCACGATCGCCGGTGTTGCACTTGGCATGATGGTTCCCGCGATCCAGCGTAAGGACGAGCCTCTTCCACTCACCGAACACATTACGGAACGGCTCAACTTCTACTCTGCGGGTATCATTTTGCCGATCTTCGCGTTCTTTGCAGCGGGTGTCAATATTGTGGATTCCGGTGGCATCATGGCCATGCTGACCGATCCGGCCGCAATCGGCATCTACCTCGGCCTTCCCGTTGGCAAGACAGTCGGTATCACGTTGGGCGTGGCACTCATGGTCTACGTATTCCGCCTCAAGCTCGGCAAGGGCCTGAGCCTGCCCGACGTTATGGCAGTCTCCATGATTGCGGGAATTGGCTTTACTGTTTCGCTTCTGATCGCAACCCTGTCCTTCGCTGCTGATGATCCGGCTGGCCCACACGCCCGGGTGGCTGTGCTGCTCGGCACGTTCATCTCGCTCGTACTCGGCGCGATTCTGCTACGCTGGCGGGCCGCCTGGCATGCCAAGCACCCGGAGATCGCCGAGAGTGCAGACGGTGACGACGAACCAGTTGACGAGGTGCCAGCCGAGCCTTCCGATCGCACCTGGGGTGAGGTACCCGGCGGCGAACCGGAGGTAGAGCCCGGCCAGTACGACCGTTAAGCACCCCGCTGGCGGCGGCGCGTTAGTACGACGGTGGGTTCGGCTCTCGCGCCGCCCATAGGGCGAGGCCATCGAGGATGTCGTGCTCTGAAGTAATTGTGTGCGTGAGTGGCGTTTGTTGAGCCGTCTCAGCCGCAACGCGGCGAATCACTTCCTGCCACACAAGTGCCCCAGAATGGATAACGTCCACGCGCCCAGGATGCATAAACGGGAGCTGAGCCCGCTCACCCGCCGTGGACCGAATGAACCATTCACATACGCCGTCGACCTCCGCAAGCGACATCAGAGCACCATGGATCTTTGCCGGATCGTAACTTGGCAAATCGAGCGCCTTCGCGGTGATGGTGGTGATCGTTCCGGCTAGGCCGATTAGCGTGCGTGTCGGTGACAGGTCGAGGGCCGCCGAGTCCAAAGCCGCCTGCACATCTGCACGTGCACGCGCGATTTCATCGTCGGTCACCGGGTCGTGCGAGAAATGCCTTTCGCGCATACGCACGCAGCCCACGTTCATCGAAGCAGCACCGAGAATGGTGCCGTCGTTAAGGCCCAGAACCAACTCGGTGGATCCTCCACCCAGATCGACGGTTAAAAATGGTTCTTGCGCGACGTCACCGAACACCGCCGTCGCGCCCGTAAACGATGCACGCGCTTCCTCGTCTCCCGAAAGCACCTGGACATCCACGCCAAGACGCTGTTTAACGCCGTCCAGAAAAAGATCCCGGTTCGCGGCGTCGCGGGTGGCGGACGTTGCCGCAAAGCGAATTGATTCCACGCCGTGCTCGCGGCACTGGCGGGCATAATCGTCAACAAAACCGAGCGTTCGCTCCAGGGCCTGCGGGTCAAAATGCCCAGTGCGATCCACGCCCTGCCCAAGCCGAGCAACTTCCATGCGCCGAGTGACGTCGTCAAGCGGCTGGCTCTCACCAGGAACGTCCGCGATCAACAAGCGGATCGAATTCGTTCCACAATCAATTCCGGCAACTCTCATCGCTCACCTTCCTTGGCAGGTCCGTCTCCCGCAGACTCGTCTTCGTCTCCCCCGGGATCGGTTTCGTCTACCGCAGGCTCGGTGCACCGGCAGGTCTGCGGATCCCAGCCCGCCGCTTCGAGCGCCTCGTCGCCAACCTTCGTGATTCCTGGCCCAACCGCGAGCGCGTAACCCGCCAGCGCGTGCAAACACTTGACACGATCAGGCATTCCGCCGGCGGATCGATCTGTGATTTCAGGAACGTCATCAAGAACTTCCCGGCGCTCCACGTAGATCGCGTGAGCATGCTCGTGGCTGTCACGATATTCCGGATCCTCTGCGAGCCGGTCATTGAAGGGCACCATCCCGCCCGCACTTTCGATGCGAGAAATCTCCTTCACCAAGGAAGGTAAGGAAAGGTAAAACAGCGTGGGGAAAGGCGTGCCGTCGGGCAGACGAGGATAGGTGATGGTCACTGCCGGATTACCGCAGGCGCAACGCGCACCTATGCCAACGAGGCCGCGGGGGTAGCGGCCTAGCTGAGCGGTGATAATATCGCGATCCCCATCGCGAATTTCAGACGCGTTAACGGCTACTTTGCGCAGAGTTTCCAGCGCTATTGTGGGCGTTTGATTCATGAGAATAAGCCTACCGCGCGCCTTCGACACGGGCGAACATGGGCCGATTTCCGCTGCAGCTTGAGACGCTACCCGCCATTGTTTTCGGCTTCCTCGTCGATTGGATCGTTGGCTGGCGAGTGAGTGCCATCATCGTCAGAAGACTGCCCGGGTGCCTCGTTCGACGGTCCGATCATCGGCACGTTTGACGGATTTTCGACGTCGCCCGAAGCTCCCGCAACGGTTATCGAATCCCACATCGTCACGTAAAACGGGGTCGCCTGCCGTCGTCGATCGTTGACTTCCTGCGTCCGCTGCGCGAGCTGCTGATCCGGCGTTCCTTCCTCAGGATCCGAGACGAGGTACAACGTTTCACCGGGCATCACGTATCCTAGTCGCTCGCGCGCCTGGCTGCGCACAAAGTCGTCATCCTGCCAGCGCGCAAGCTCCTGCTCGAGCACCTTGACACGCGCCGTCGTGTCCTCCAAATCCTGCAACAGCTCCCGCTTTTGTTGCTGCTGATCGAGATACTGGGTGAGCGGGTTTGCCACGATAACCACCGCGAACACTGCAAACAGCAAAATGGCCAGTGAGCGGACCGAAAACTGGCGCGTTTTTTCGCCACTTGAAAAGCGGATACTGAGCTTTTTGTTGAACCGTTCGCCTGTTGCGGGCCTCTTTTTCATTTGGGATAGGCGGCTGGACGTCGAATTTGAGCCATGCGATGTGCGAAATTGTTTTGCACCCGTTGGATTCGTCTGTTTATTTCCCCTGTTCGAATTCGCCTGACCTCGCGGACGAGGTTGCTTGGGTGATTTGTGGGAGCCGGGAGAGCTCGGGCGTTGCTTCGACGTGGGCGAAGCCGCACGTCTACGTGCCGCGGACGCCGCAGAATTTTTTCTGGCATGCGGGCGTGAGCCGGATCCCGCCGGACCCGACCTACCAGAGGGGCGTCTCAAACTCATGACATTCAGTCTAAGTGGGCGGGACCTCGTACTCGGCCAGGGCAACGGGTGAGCCATCGCGCATGTGGAGATTGGATAGCTCGCGGCAGCACTATGAGCTCAGGCGCAAAAAAGGGGCTGAGGGTATTTCCCTCAGCCCCTTTTGGTTAGTCTGGCTAACCGGCGTCGCATTGAGCGACGGTGAATTCGTTAGGCCTTGAACCGCGGGAATGCGCTCGCGCCGGCGTAAACCGCTGCGTCGTCGAGCTCTTCTTCGATACGCAAAAGCTGGTTGTACTTATTGACGCGCTCGCCACGTGCCGGTGCGCCGGTCTTGATCTGGCCGGAATTGGTGGCAACTGCGAGGTCGGCAATCGTGGTGTCTTCGGTCTCGCCGGAACGGTGCGAGGTCATCGAGGTGTAGCGATTGCGGTGCGCGAGTTCAACGGCCTCGAGCGTCTCAGTCAGCGTGCCGATCTGGTTGACCTTGACCAGAAGCGAGTTTGCTGCACCCATCTCGATGCCCTTGCGTAGGCGCTCTGGGTTCGTGACGAACAGGTCATCGCCAACGATCTGCACCTTGTCGCCGAGCACGCGGGTCATCTCAACCCAGGAGTCCCACTCATCTTCCGAGAGCGGATCCTCGATGGACACGATCGGGTAGTCAGAAACGAGCTTCTCATAGTAGGCAATCATTTCGGCCGGCGTCTTCGCGCCACCCTCAAACTGGTAGGCGCCGTCCTTGAAAAATTCGGTGGATGCGACGTCGAGTGCGAGAGCGACGTCGGCACCCGGCTTGTAACCAGCCTTCTCGATCGCTTCAACGATGAGGTCGAGTGCTGCAACATTGGTCTCAAGGTTCGGGGCGAAGCCGCCCTCGTCACCAAGGCCAGTTGCAAGTCCGCGTTCCTGGAGAACTGCCTTGAGCGAATGGTAAACCTCGGCGCCCATGCGTAGCGATTCCTTGAACGTCGGTGCGCCGATCGGGGCGATCATGAATTCCTGAATGTCGACGTCGGTGTCCGCGTGTTCGCCACCGTTGAGGATGTTCATCATCGGGACGGGGAGGATGTGTGCGTTCGGGCCGCCGAGGTAGGCAAACAGGGAAAGGCCGGCGGATTCGGCTGATGCCTTCGCTACCGCAAGCGAAACACCGAGGATGCCGTTCGCGCCAAGCTTGCCCTTGTTGTCGGTGCCATCGAGGTCCCGCAGCACGGTATCGATGTAGCGCTGCTCGGAGGCATCAAGACCGATGACCTCCTCTTCCATTTCCTCGATCACGTTGGCAACAGCGTTAGCAACGCCCTTGCCGAGGTAGCGCGCGTCGTCGCCGTCACGCAGCTCAACTGCTTCGAATGCACCGGTGGATGCACCCGATGGGACTCCGGCGCGGCCGAAGTGACCATCGTCCAGCAAAACCTCGACCTCGACGGTCGGGTTACCACGCGAATCGATAATCTCTCGTGCATGTACGGCTTCAATGTTTGCCACAGGAACTCCTTCTATAGGTTACTCACGGGCAGAGCCGGGGGTGCCGGTCTGCCGCCTTCTCCATTGTCCTACGAATCTCCGACAATTAACACCGCCGTCCGCGCCTAACTTGCGAATTTTGCTCACGGGGCAATTTCCTTGTGTGACACGCGCCGCTTGTGGGCGGCTTTCGTCCCGCCCGCAGCGACGACGGCCAGGCAGCGCAGTTATGGCAGTGAGGCAAAGTGAACTGGGAACCTCTGTACGTTCCCTAATCGATGTCAACCTTGCTCGGCGTGTTCTGACGGTTCCTAGTATCGGGATCCCTGCGCGATATCCATGGCAGGTCTATATTTGCATAATGCGCGCCATTCGTGGCTATATACGCACCTTCCACCTTCAAAGCTCCACGATTAACCAGGTTCTTAAGACTCTGCACATAGCTTGGCAGAATGCTTTTGCGCCTTTTCTGCCGCTTTGTGTCCCGTGCCCAGCGTTCTTCGGTTCAATGTGTAGTACGACGCAAATTTTCGTAGCGTCCATTGCTTGCCGCGCAATAGATGCGGCTTCGGTGTCATCGTTGGCTCGCTGCCACTGATAGAGGCATGCCATTGTTCCAAGTACTTTTTGGCCAACGATTTTGGCAAGATCACCGGCTCGAGGCTCGCTCTCGGCACGCCCGGAATGATCGTAATCTTTAACTTCAACAAGCCAAAGAGTATGCTCATCCACGACGACAAGGGCGCAACCTTTGTGCTCGAAAACTCCGGCACTTCTCTGATATTCCGGCAATTCGTCGAACTTGCAGAACGTCACCCTGTCCGGAAACTCGAACTGCACCCCGTCCACATTGACAATTCGCCCACCGCCAGTCATGTCTACCAACTTAGGTAACGATCAGCATGTTCAAGTTCCGCCTCTAGCGAGGCGATATAGCTAAGTTCGTCGAGATCAGAGCGGAGTTCAGCAACAACCGCCGAATCTCCATCGGCGTCTTCCTCACGCACAAGTCCAATGAACGCAGGAGTGACCTGTGGAAAATCGTCCGCGCCCATCTGGAGTTCGCGCAAAAGATACATACTGTGTGTCGACACAAAGATTTGTGCCCCATTCTCAGCTAGCTGCAAAATCACTTTCGCTACTACTCGCAACGATTTCGGGTTGAGATTTGCTTCCGGCTCATCCCAGAATAAGTAACCGCCCTCGAGCAGTACTCCGTTGGAAACCAGCCGTGCAATCATCGCTAGCTTGCGTTGCCCTTCGGCGAGGAGTGTGGATTCGAGATTTCCTATACCCGGTTGACGGAGATAGAAGCGCCCGCCCGATTCGAATACCGTTCCGTGTAGAAGTTGGAGCACTGGTTCCAGGAAATCCGTGGCCTTTATCTCCCTAGGGCCGCGCAAAGCCGGCCTCCAAAGAAGTTCGGTCGTATCGCGCCAAGTTTCCTCGAATCCCGTTTCATAAGCGTCAAACATGCTCACGAAAGTGGCGGGCAGGCTGAAAAGTTCTTGGGCGGGATGAACACAGGCTGATCTTCGAGTGTGCGCGTCGGGAAATTACTTGTCTGCACTTCTTTCTTCGATCGCGAGTTGAACCCGAACGCTAAAGGTTCCTTAATTCCTGCATATTTAAGTTTTACGTTTGCGGTCGCTGCGCCTCTCGACCTCCGCGTTAAGCGCCCAAGAGAGTCGGGCCGGAAGACTCCCTGCAACTTATCAGCGACCGCCACGTTCAAGCTCTTCTTCGTTAGTTTGCCCTCTTTGGATTCAACCTCTCGCAACGCTCGCGTGGCGCTATACAACAGCTTCAACAGTTGGGATTTACCACCGGCGTTGTCACCAACCACCCGGCCACGGCGGCCGGGAGCGAAACCGTTCGGCAAGATTGCGCCGGCTGTGACGACATAGCGGCCTGCCTGAGAGGTACCAGACAGAAAAAGGGCCTGCGACGAGGTGTGTACTCGACCGGCTCCGGGGCGTTATCACCAGAAAAACCGCAGCAGAAAACCCGACAAAAGCACCACGCGCTCGGCTTAGCTGCCGATGGACGCCAGGAACACCGAATCGATCACCTGATTAACGAATTTGAGCAGTTCCTCGTTCGCCAAAGCCTGCGGCGCGCCGAGTTTCCGAGCATCCTTCGCCGGCGTCGGCACGATCAACGTGCGGATCGCCGCCTTGGCTATCGCCTTCGGATAGAGCCTGCGCAGTCGCGCCTGCCGCGAATCCGCCAGCACGACGGGCGCGAAACGCACGTTCGCCCCCTGCATCGTGATCTCTTCGATTCCAGCCTCGCCCGCCTTTTCTCGCAGCTCGGCCAACGCAAACAGCCGATCCACCTCGACGGGCAACGAACCATACCGGTCCAAAAGCTCCTGGCGCACGTCAGCTCGCTGGGCAGCCGCCGTCGTGGCCGCAATCTTCGTATAAATCTCAAGCCGCAAACGCTCCGAGGTTACCCAGTTTTCGGGCACGTATGCCTCCACCGGAATCTCGATCCGGATCTCGCCCGCCTTCTCAGCCTCGCTGCGCCCGTCCTGACCCGTCATGCTCGCCACCGCCTCAGAAATCATGCGAATGTACAGGTCAAAACCAACCCCGGCGATATGCCCCGACTGCTCCCCGCCCAACAGGTTGCCCGCTCCCCGGATTTCGAGATCCTTGAGCGCCACCTGGAAGCCGGCGCCGAGCTCGGTGTGCGAGGCGATTGTGCGCAAACGCTCGAGCGCGGTCTGCGTCATCGTGCCATCGCGCGGATAAAGGAAATAGGCGTAGGCCCGGTCGCGCCCGCGGCCCACCCGCCCGCGCAACTGGTGCAGCTGCGAGAGCCCGAGCTTGTGCGCGTTTTCCACGATCAGCGTGTTCGCGTTCGAAATGTCGAGGCCCGTTTCGATGATCGTGGTGGAGACGAGCACGTCAATCTCCTTGTTCCAAAACTGGTCGATGATCAGCTCGAGCTGGTGTTCGGTCATCTTCCCGTGCGCCACGCCAATCCGGGCGTCGGGTACGAGTTCTTGCAGCTCGGCGGCCACCCGGTTGATCGACTGGGTGCGGTTGTGCACGTAAAACACCTGGCCATCGCGCAACAACTCACGCTTGATCGCGGCCGCCACCTGCTGGGATTCGTGCACGCCAACGTAGGTCAAAATCGGGTGCCGCTCCTCCGGCGGGGTGGCCAGCGTGGACATCTGGCGCAGGCCCGTCACCGCCATCTCAAGCGTGCGCGGAATCGGGGTTGCCGACATGGCAAGCACGTCCACCGCCGGATACAGCTGCTTGAGCGTTTCCTTGTGTTCGACACCGAAGCGCTGCTCCTCATCGATCACCACGAGCCCAAGATCCTTAAACCGCACGTCGCCCGTGATCAGACGGTGCGTACCGATCACGACGTCGATCTTCCCCTCGCGCAAGCCCTTCTTCACCTCGTCCGCCTCCCGGTCGGATTGGAAGCGCGAAAGCTGCTCGACGCTCACCGGGAATCCGGCGTAGCGCTCCTTGAAAGTATCGAGATGCTGCTGGACGAGTAGGGTGGTCGGCGCGAGGATTGCCACCTGTTTTCCGTCCTGCACCGCCTTGAACGCGGCTCGTACCGCGATCTCGGTCTTTCCGTAGCCGACGTCGCCCGAAATCAGGCGGTCCATCGGTTCGGGCGCCTCCATATCGCGTTTAACCTCCTCGATCGTGGAAAGCTGATCGGGCGTCTCGACGTGTTCGAAGGCGTCCTCCAACTCGTGTTGCCACGGCGTATCGGGCGAAAATGCGTGGCCCTTGGTTGCCCGCCGCTGGGCGTAGAGCCGCACGAGTTCCTTCGCGATCTGCTTGACCGCCGCGCGCGCCTTCGACTTGGTTTTCTCCCAATCGGCTCCGCCCATTTTGTTTAGCGAGGGCGCCTCCCCGCCGGAATACTTGGAGATTTGATCGAGCTGGTCGGTGGGTACCCACAGCTGGTCACGCGCCTGACCACGCCGCGATGGGGCATATTCGAGCACGACGTATTCGCGCTGGGCGCCGTTCGGCCCACCGAGTTTTCGCTTGGCAAGTTTGACGAACTGGGCGACGCCGTGGCGGGCGTGAACCACGTAATCGCCGGGTTTGAGCTGGAGCGGGTCGACGGCGTTCTTCCGCCGCTTTGGCATTTGGCGCTGCTGAGCCGAGCGGGCGCGTTTGCGGCCGATCAGGTCACTGGAGCCGAGGAGGGCAAAGTGAGCATCTTCGGATACGAACCCCGATTGCACGGGCGCCACCACAATTGTCAGGACGCCGGGGCGCCTCGCCGTTATTTCTTCGGTGAAAGTCGCCGGCACATCGATATCTTGGAGCTGCTCCACTAGGCGCCGGCCAAGGCCCGCACCTTCAACCGCGACGATCACCTGCCACTGCGCCTTGGCGAGCTTGCCAACCTCAGCGAGAGCGTGGTCCACATTGCCCGCGAAACTCTGCGGTTCGCGCATCGGCAGTTTCACGGTATCGGCCGTTGCAAAACCGCCGATCGTCCACCAGCCGAGCCCGGTCGCGGTAGCCGCCCGTTCGACGTCGTCGATCTGCTCGAAGGAAGCATTCGATACCGAGATTGGAATCTCGCCTCCGGCCGCAGCCGACGACCATGCGGCGGCAAGGAATTCTTGGGTGGTTTCGTGCAACGATTCGGCGCGTTGGGCGAGCCGTTCGGGTTCGAGCATGAGAATGCGTGCCGATTCGGGGAGTTCGTGGACGAACAGGTGCATGTTCTCGACTAGTACGGGCTGGAGCGATTCCATGCCCTCCACCGCGATCCCGTTTGCGATCTTGTCGAGCATGTCGACGGCGCCGGGGAGCTCGTCGATCGCTTTCGCGGCCCGGGAGCGGACGTCGTCGCTGAGCAGGATTTCACGGCACGGCGGGGCGTACAGCTCCTTGACCTCGTCCATGGAGCGCTGATCTGCGACAGCGAAGCTGCGGATCTCGTCGATTTCATCGCCGAAAAATTCGACGCGAAGCGGATGGTCGGCCGTCGGCGGGAACACGTCGATAATGCCGCCGCGCACAGCGAACTGGCCGCGCGCCTCGATCATGTCAACTCGGGCGTAAGCGGCGTTCACAAGACGTTCTTGTACCTCGTTGAAATCGACCACGTCACCAACTCGCAACGTGACCGGCTCAAGCTCGCCAAGACCCGCTGCGATCGGCTGCAAGAAGGCACGGATCGGAACGATGAGCACGCGAAGTTCTGGGAAATCCTCGGGATGGGCGAGGCGGCGAAGAGTTGTCAGGCGTTCTGCCACCGTGTCCGAGCGCGGCGAGAGGCGTTCGTGCGGCAGGGTTTCCCACGCGGGGAAGATGGCAATATTCTCGGCAGGAATGTAGGCGCGCAGAGCATCGCGCAGGTCTTCGGCCTCGCGCCCCGACGTCGTGACGGCGACTTGGAGGTGCGATTCGCTGGCGGTGCTCGCCGCTGTGCCTGCCACGATGCCAGTGAGATAAGCGATCGCCGGTGCGAACGCGCCGCGCGGCATCGAGAAGTCGCCAAAGCGCTCGCCCGCATGGGGCGAAAGCACGTCAAACTGGGCAAGCAGGGGGCGCAGGTCCATGGGGTCCTAACGTTGGGTGTGCAGGCGAAGGGTTGCTTTTTCGAGGCCGTGGATCAGAACGTCTTCCACGGCGTCGGCGGCCTCATCGATCAGGTTATCGAGGGTTTTCTGCTCGGCGTTCGAGAAGTCAGACATGACGAAGTCGGCCGGGTTTTGGCGGCCGGGCGGGCGGCCAATACCAAAGCGGAGGCGAAGATAATCCGGTGTGCCGAGCGCTTTCGTGATGTCTTTCAGGCCGTTGTGCCCGCCGGAGCCACCGCCGCGTTTGAGTTTGAGGGTGCCGTATGGCAGGTCGAGTTCGTCATGGATGACGATCAGATTTTCGGGTTCGATCTTGAAGTAATTCATCAGCGAGGAAACTGGGCCGCCCGAAACGTTCATAAAGCCGTTCGAGATGCCGAGCAACGCGCGATCACCGCCGGCCAGAATCGTGGCTGCGTGCGTGTTCGACTGTTTGTGAGCTGATAGCGAGGTGCCCGCGCGGCGAGCAAGGAGGTGAACGACGTGCTGCCCGATGTTGTGGCGGGTTGCTTCGTAACGGGGGCCGGGATTGCCGAGCCCAATCACTGCAAACATGTGAACCTTTCCGCGAGCCAAACCTAGGCCAGACTACCAATCTGCTTCGGCTGAACGCTATTTAGCAATTGTGAACTGGCCTGATCTGCTCGCCCCGTGCTAACGGTTGTTACTCGCCCGGTGTTATCGTCCGGCTACCAACGCCAGTTTATCGCCGAATTTTATAGTTCTTTATAGTTCGCCGAATGTATAAAGAACTATAAAATTTGGCCGGCGTTGGCGGGGTATACATCGAAGGGTGCGCATTTCTCATGATTCTGAGCGCTCAGATCGACGTTCACTTCGAAAAACGCCCTTTTTCAAGAGGAAATTCGCACCCCTCGAGTAGCCAACCATTTCCGAGCCCGCTCGGCCCACCCGCTTTGGCCCACCCGCTTGGCGTGATTCGGGCAGGCGAACAGACGGCGAAGGCCCGCCGGGTTCGGCGGGCCTTCGCGCGACAGTGCCATATCCACCAAGTGGTATTAACACCAAATGTTAAAGAATCGGAAGCTACTACAATCTGTTTGTTGCTTCTTGAAATAAACAGCTTGAGGCAAAAGCGATTACTCCTCGGAGCCCTCGCCACCTTCGGCAGCCTCCTCGCCACCTTCGGCAGCCTCCTCGCCAGCTTCTTCCTCGCCCTCTTCGGGTTCGGGAAGCTCGACTTCTTGCGGCTCAGCAACCACAACGATAACTTCTTCCGGATCAAGTTCAGTGGTAACACCTTCGGGGAACTTGATGTCGCTTACCGAGAGGTTGTTGCCATCTTCAACGCCTTCAACATCGATCTGAAGCGTCTCCGGAATATCGGACACTGGCGCGAGAACGGTGATGGACATGAGCTCGAGCGTGGCGATCGCATTACCGGCCGGTTCGCCAACAATTTCGAGTGTGATGTCAACTTCAACCTTCTGGTCCGCCTTCACGCGAAGCAAATCGAGGTGCTCAACGAGGCGCGTGAGCGGGTTACGCTGGATCTCCTTGACGATGACGAGCTGTTTTTCGCCGTCGAGCTCAAGATTGATCAGTGCGTTCGGGTTACCGCGCACGATCAGGAAGGTGTCGTGGTAATCGAGTGTAAGGTGGAGCGGATCTTCGCCGTGTCCATATACGACGGCCGGAAGGCGGCCGTCGCGGCGCATGCGGCGCGAAGCGCCCTTACCAAATTCTTCACGCTTGACAGTCTCAAGCTTGGGCGTCTTTGATGCCATGTCTATTCTCCTGTTCTATGTGGCTCGCGATCTGCGAGCGGGGCCCCGAAACGGAGGCTATGACAGGCATAGACACCGCGTCGATAACGGAACCGCACACCAACAAAATTTTGCGAACAATGCGTTTCCCTCGCCGAGGCAACCACCCCACTATAACGCCGCGATCGCACCTCACAAAGCGAGCGTGCAAAAATCACAAGCCGGTGAATAAAACGGGAAAAACCGGGGCTTGTGCGAATGGGCGTCGATGCTGACAGTGAGAGTCATACTTTTTTCACGGAAAATCCCGAAGCCAAGCTTAAAACAGTAAGCGAAGCTAGAAACAGTAAGCGAAGCTAAAAACAGTAAGCAAGCCTAGAAGCAGTAAACCTCAGAGAGCCCCATCAAACAGGCTGGTCACCGAGCCGTCGTTAAATACTTCCTCAATGGCAGAGGCGAGCACCGGCGCGATCGGCAGTACCGTCAGCTGCGGGAAACGCTTTTCCACCGGGATCGGCAGCGTGTCCGTGATAACCACCTCGCGCACGCCGCAGTCCGCCAGCCTCTTCACTGCTGGATCCGAGAGCACACCGTGAGTCGCCGCGACCAGCACGTCCTTGGCTCCCGCCTCGAGCACCACGCGCACCGCTCCCACAATCGTGCCGGCAGTGTCAATCAGGTCGTCCACGATGATGGCGGTACGCCCACTCACTTCGCCCACCACGCGGTTCGCCGTCGCCTCGTTCGGCCGCGTAATATCACGCGTCTTATGCACGAACGCGAGCGGCACTCCGCCTAAGCGGTTGCCCCACTGCTCGGCCACCTTGATACGCCCCGCATCCGGCGAGACGACCACCGAGTTCTGCGTATCGATCCGTGTACGCACATATTCCACGAGTGTCGGCATTGCCCACAGGTGATCCACCGGCCCGTCGAAAAAGCCCTGCGTCTGCGCGGCATGCAAATCCACGGACATAATTCGATCCGCGCCCGCCGTCTTAAACAGGTCCGCGAGCAGCCGCGCCGAAATCGGTTCGCGCCCCTTGTGCTTTTTATCCTGGCGCGCATATGGATAGTTCGGCATGACGACGGTGATTCGCTTGGCCGACGCCCGCTTGGCGGCATCGACCATGATGAGCGCTTCCATAATCCATTTGTTCACGGGCACGGTGATCGACTGCAAAATAAAAACGTCGGTGCCGCGCACGGATTCGTCAAACCGCACGTAGATCTCAGAGTTTGCAAAGTCGTAGGCCGTCACCGGGAGCAGACTAATCCCGAGTTCCTCGGCCACCGCCGCAGCCAGCTCGGGGTGTGCCCTGCCGCTAGCCAAAACCAGATGTTTTTCACCGTGAACGTGGATGCCCGTCATCTATTTTCTTTCTGCTCAACCACAGGTGGCCCTGAATGCCCTCTCTACCTTACATCGCCCCGCGCGGCCCCGTCAGCCAAGTACCGAAAATGGCGGCACTTGTTCATCCGGCGCAATCTCGACGTCGGATGCCACCGCGTGCGGCACGCGCGCCCGCTCACCCACCGTCACATTAGTCAGTTCCGAGTTCGGGCCGACGACGGCGAACGCAGCCACGTGCGTCTTTCCGCGCAGGATCGTTCCGGGTTCGACGACGGCGTCCGGCTCGAGCGTGACGTCAACGTCAATGTGTGTGGTGGTCGGGTCTATGACTGAAACGCCCTGCAACATCCAACTTTCGAGGATGCGGCGATTCTTTTCAGCGCGTAACTGTGCACGTTGGATGAGCGTGTTCACGCCGGAGGCTTCCGCGCCGTCGTCCAGAACGAACGAACCGACGCCCCGGCCAGCTTCGTATGCGGCGGCAATAGCGTCGGTCAGGTAGACCTCTCCTTGGGCGTTATCCGTGCCGAGGGTGTTGAGGACTTCGCGTAAGAACGCGATATCGAAGATGTAGGTGGAGGTTCCTACTTCGCGGATTTTGAGCTGTTCGGGGGTGGCATCGGCATGTTCGACGATTCCGGTCACCGTTCCATCGCCGTCGCGAGTAATCCGCCCGTAACCGGTGGCGTCATCAAGAATGGCCGACAGCACCGTTACCGCATTGCCACCTTCTTCATGCACCTCAGCAAGCCGCTGCAGCGAACCTGCCGTGAACATCGGCGAATCGCCGGCGATGACGAGCACGGAGCCGCCCAGATCTTCGGGAAGAGCCTGCAGGCCACACCACGCGGCACGCCCGGTCCCCTTGATCTCATCTTGGTCAGCAATCAACGCTTGCGGGTTGATCTGTTGAATATGGGCGGCGACCTTCTCCCGTTCATGGCGTACTACGAAAACCGTGTGCTGGGCGCCAGCCCCGACGACGGCGTCGTTCACGTGCCCCACAAGCGAGCGCCCACACATTGGCAAGAGAACTTTGGGGATCGAGGACTTGATTCGGGTACCTTTACCTGCCGCCAGAATAATTGCGGCCGTCAACTCTGCCACGGTGCCTCCTGAGTTTGAGCGCTCCGCCACTAGGATTCGAACCTAGACTAAGGGTTCCAAAGACCCGTGTGCTGCCTTTACACCATGGCGGAATCTCCACCATTGTGCCAGCCCCCGGCACCCAATTTCCAATTGGACGCGCAACTCGGAAGGCGTTTGCAATAATGAGCACATGAACGATGAGATTTCCGAAGACTCGACGCCCCGCCCGAAACGCGCCCGGATGACCCGCATCGAACGGCGCGAGCAATTGATCACAATCGGCAGGCAACTCTTTGCCGCGCACGGATTCGACGCCGTGTCGGTTGAGGAAATCGCCTCGGCGGCGGGCGTATCCAAACCTGTTATTTACGAGCACTTTGGCGGCAAAGAGGGCTTGTATCAGGTGATCGTCGACCGCGAAACCACCACGTTGAACGAGATTCTAGAAGAACAGATCCGCCCCGATTTACATCCGCGCCAAGCGCTCGAGGGCACGATCGTTGGCCTACTGGATTACATAGAGATAAATCCGGACGGGTTCGGGTTGATGGTTCATCAGTCGCCCGATGTGCTTGCGGGCTCACAGTTTTCAACCATCATGTCCGACATGGGCGAACACCTGACCAAGTTGCTCGGCGCCTATTTCGGGCAGCTGGGCTTCGACGTGGAGACTGCGCCGCTGTACGGGCAGATGCTTGCGGGCATGGTGGGCACGATGGGGCAATCCTGGGCTAGGGAAAAGGAGCCGAGCAAGGATGTTCTGGCTGCTCATCTGGTGAATTTGACGTGGAATGGGTTGCGCGGCCTCGAGCACGATCCGGGCCTCGAATACGCCTAAGCTCGCCACCGCTCCCCGCAACAGAATAGCCCGCAAAATCACCCGTCCAATTACTTGCACTCAGGGAAAGTATCCCCCTATACTTGCACCAAGTGAAAGTAATCGATTCCCGAAAGATTGCGGGGTGAACCATGACCCACCATTCCCTGTCCGATCTCGAACGGGCCGAAGCCCTCCCCTTCACACAAGCTTCGCAATTCACGATTCCAGAAAAGCTCGCCTTCGCCGTCATGATGTCCGCCCTTGTGGCGGTGCAGATCCTCATGCGCGCCGGGCAAGGCATCGCCGCGTGGGCACTGATGTTCGCTGCTCTGCTTGTGCTCGCCACCTTCGCTTCCTTGGTTACGCGCCGACGGCGCACTCTACCGCGCATCTCGAGCGCGCCGCGGGAAATTAAACGTGCCTATCGGATCTACATAGTAGCCACTGCCATCGCTGGGTTCGCCGCACTCCTAGGCGTTCCGCTTTTGCCTCAACCTTGGGATTGGATTGGAGTTGGCGTCACCTTTGTAGTGATGTACGGGATCATCTCAGCCTTCGATACCCTCTACTACCGGGCCGTTCGCGAAGTTGAAGCAAGACTGAGTACACCTGAAGCGAGGCTCGGTGAATAGCAACCATCCCGATCGCGAGCGCATCGAGCTCGAACGCCCCACCGGCGTGCCCGACCTCGACCCCGTGCTTCACTTTCCCAAGCGCACGATGATCATGGCCGTGCTTTCCGCGTCAACGGTCGCCGACTTTTCCTTTCTCAAGGAACAGCTCGAACTCACAGATTCTGATCTGTCCAAGCAGATGCGCACGCTCGCCGAGGCCGGCTACGTCAACGTTCGCAAGATCGGCCACGGCCGCTCAGGCAGTACCGAATATTCCGCCACCCGCAAGGGCCGCAAAGCCTATGCCGCCTACAAGAAACAGCTGGCAGGCATGCTCGGTCTCGACCCCGAGGTGTAGCTCGCTGGGTTGTCTCGTAAAGAAAGAGTAGGGCAAAATAGCAGGGGCTTAGACTCCCGCTCTGCCCCATTGCAAGAGGAAGGCACACCTAGACGAATGAGTCTCGAGATCAAGCAGTTATATAAATCATTTGGGTCCACGAAGGCGCTCGATGGCATGGACTTTACCGTCCATCCGGGCGAGCTATACGGTTTCGTCGGCTCCAACGGCGCCGGAAAAACGACGACGATGCGCATCGTCCTCGGCGTACTTTCGGCTGATTCGGGCGAGGTCCGCATCGACGGGCGGCCGCTGACTTTCGAAGATCGGCAAAACTTCGGATACATGCCTGAAGAGCGCGGGCTCTATCCGAAGATGACGGTCGGTGAGCAGCTGGTTTATTTCGCCCGCCTGCACGGCATGTCGGAATCGGATGCTAAGAAGGCGATGGAGTATTGGACCGACCGACTAGGCGTCGGCATGCGCCGCGGCGACGAGGTACAAGCGCTTTCGCTTGGTAACCAGCAGCGCGTCCAGCTTGCGGCCGCGCTCGTGCACGATCCCGATGTGCTCGTGCTCGATGAGCCATTTTCTGGCCTCGATCCGCTTGCCGTCAACGCAATGAGCGAGGTGCTTCGCGAGAAGGCGGATCAGGGCGCTACCGTCGTTTTTTCCTCGCATCAGCTCGACCTCGTTGAGCGCCTGTGTGACCGCGTGGGCATCGCCTCGCTCGGCAAAATCGCTGCCGAAGGCCCAATCGACGAACTGCGTAGCGCGAGCGCGGACGTCGTGCTCGAAGTTGAAACGTCTGAACCACATGCACTCGCCGAAGCTCTCCGACAGCTTGGCCTGCATCCGGAAGCCGGCGATCGCAATGTCACGCGCGTCAAACTCGCGCCTGGCGCTTCCGACCAGGAGATCTTGCACGCCGCACTCGCGCTGGGCCCCGTCCACAGCTTCACGCACGTGCGGCCCTCGCTCACCGATCTTTTCGGCAATATCGTCGAAGTTCCAGAACCCGCACAGGACGAAAAGAAGAAGCCCGGCTTTTTCGCTCGTCTGTTTGGAGGTAAGAAGGCATGATTCGCCATATCATTCGGCGTGAATTTCAGACGCTGTCCAAAAGTAAGTCAATGCGGATTTCCACGGCGGTCATCGTCATTCTTATCTTGGTGGCCGGAGTGGTCGCACGCTTTGTTATGAGTGACGACGGCGATCAGGAGGAGGGCGCTCAACCGCCCGCCGCTTTGACCATCGCCGTGGAAGAGCAGATGGCCGATTACGCCGCACATCTGGAAGCATCTGGCCAGGGCGTGGTGGTCATCGAAAATATCGGCGAGGCCGAGGCGGAGAGTTTCTTGCGCGAGCGCGACGAAGCCGAGGTAGATGGCCCGGCCGTCGTTCTCGCGGGCGATCCGGGTGAGCCCCTAATCGTCGCACCCTCGGACGGCGTTTCCGGGGCTGACCGCGTCTTGACGCATCTAGTCAACACGGCGGCCACTGCGTGGTTCATGGAATCCGAAGGACTCCAGCTCGACGACGCCGATTACGCGGCGCTTTCTTCAACCATCGCCGTTCCGGTGGAGACGATCTCGTTCGGGGGCGCGAATCTGATTATGACTAACCCGGTGGGATACTTTACGTCCTTGGCCGGCATCTTTGTCATGTTCATGATGATCATGATGGGAATTACGACCATCGCAAACGGCGTCCTCGAAGAAAAGTCCTCGCGAGTGGTTGAGATCATTTTGACCACGGTTCGCCCGCGCACGCTCCTACTTGGCAAGGTGCTCGGGATTGGCCTGTTTTTGCTGGTGCAGTTTGCGCTCTACGTCCTCGCTATCGTCGCTGCGCTGAATATTGCCGGAGTGTGGATGAGCCTGAATCTTGGCCCGTATATCGCTTCGATGTTGGTGTGGTTGCTACTCGGATTCTTCTTCTACGTGACTCTGACCGGAGCGCTTGCGTCTACGGCTTCACGTCAGGAGGATTTGGGTGCGGTGACAACGCCGATTTCGTTTGGGATGCTCGTTCCGTTTTACGTTGGCTTTATCTTGGTACCAATGGCTCCCGAATCACTGGCCACTAAGATCGTGTCAATGATTCCCGGTTTCTCCCCGTTCGTCATGCCGGTGCGCCAAGCGTACGACGCCGTCACCACGGTCGAACTTGCTATCGCTGCCGTCCTTGCCCTGTTGGCTATCCCGCTGGTGGCGCGACTTGCCGGCAAGATCTACGAAAATTCGATCCTGCACACGGGCAAGAAGCTCAAGATTTCGCAGGCGCTACGCGCTAAGAATTAGCGATCATGCGCTAGATTCTGAACGCTCCTTGAGGGCAGCCAGAATTGCTCGCAGGTACTCGGCCGCTGGCTGGGTGTACTCATCGCCCACCTCGGCGAGCACTTGCCTCTCCAGATCGAGGGTGTCCCTCATCGCTAGGTCAACGGCCTGCACGCCTTTCGCGGTTGCGCACACTTGCACGATCCGCCCGTCGCTGGCTGAACTCTTCCGGCTGACCAGGCCGCTGGCCTGCATGCGGTCAATGCGGTTGGTGATGGTGCCGGAAGATACGAACGTGTCTTTCATGAGTTGGCCTGCGGTGAGCGTGTGCGAGGGCGCTCGGCGCAGGGCTGCGAGCATCTCAAATTCCCACGTTTCTAAACCGTGCTTTGCATAAATCGCTCGGCGTACCTTCGCGAAGTGACGGTTTATTCGCAGGAGGCGAGAAAAAATTTCGAGCGGTTCCACATCAAAATCGGGCCGTTGCCGGCTCCACGAAGCGACGACGTCGTCCACCTCGTCGCAGGTCATTACATTTTGAGCTGTCTCCATGCACCGAGTTTACTTCACGTTAAGATAACAGGGAATTATCCTGCACAATCGTGCATGGTGTCTCGAAGTTCTATAATCATTTCCGCGGCCCTACCACTATTTTTCACGTGAACTGCTCGGCAAGCTCGGCCGCCTCGAGCCAGTCCATTTCCAGCTCTTCCAAAGTGTCTCTAAGTTCGGCGATCTGTTTACCCAATTCGGCAAGCCGCGCATAGTCTTCGGTTTCGCTCACGGTGGCCGCCGCTTCGGTCTGCTCGAGGCCAAGCGCCTCAATCTGTTCGCGCACCCGCTTCATTTTGCGCTCTGCGCGCTCCATCGCCTTCCGGGCCTCGCGTTGTTTCGCGGCGTTCGAGCGCCCCTCCGGGGCAGCACCCGATACAGCACCGCCCGGCACAGCAGCGCCTTGCTCTTCGACGCGCACGAGCTCCATGTACTGCTCAACTCCGCTAGGTAAGTCCCGCAGTTTGCCATCGATCACGGCCACTTGGTGGTCGGTGGTTCGCTCCAGCAGATACCGATCATGCGAAACGACGACGAGCGTACCCGGCCAAGAGTCAAGCAGATCTTCGATCGCCGCGAGCGTATCGGTGTCCACATCGTTGGTCGGTTCATCGAGAAGCAGCACGTTGGGCTCACGCATGAGCAGGCGCAACAGCTGGAGGCGGCGTCGTTCCCCGCCCGAAAGCTCGGCGACCGGTGTCCAGGCTCGCTCCCGGGTAAAGCCGAGCTGTTCGACCAGCTGCGAGGCGCTCGTCGGCTTTCCACCGATCTCCACGTGCGTTTTGATATCCGCCACCGATTCCACAACCCGTCGATGAGCCACCTCGTCGAGCTCGCGCGTGTCCTGAGAAAGAACGGCCAGTTCGACCGTCTTCCCGGTTTTGACCGCTCCTGCCGTCGGCTCCAGCCGGCCCGCAATCAGGCCGAGCAGCGAGGACTTGCCAGCGCCGTTGGCGCCAAGGATTCCGATGCGCTCACCGGGCGCGAGGCGCAGCGTCACATCGCGCAAAACCGGCTCACTACTTCCCGGCCAGGAAAACGACACGTTTTCGAGATCCACGACCTTCTTGCCCAACCGCTGCGTTGCTATTCGGGCAAGTTCGACGGTATCGCGCGGGGGAGGCTCGTTCGCGATCAAGTCGTTGGCCGCCTCGATCCGGAACTTCGGTTTGGCCGTCCGTGCCGGTGCTCCCCTGCGTAACCATGCGAGTTCTTTCCGTAGCAGATTGGCACGTTTATCGGCGTCTTGCTGTGCGATCCGCTGCCGTTCGGCGCGTTGCAAAACGTAGGCCGCATATCCGCCCTCATAAGTTTCCACGTGGCCCGCCATCGGCGCTCGCCCGCCGGGTCCATCGTGTCCGGGTACCACTTCCCACAGGCGTTCGCACACGGCGTCGAGGAACCAGCGGTCATGGGTCACGACGACGAGCGCGCCGTCGCCACCGAACCGCTCCTTGAGGTAGCCCGCCAGATAGGTGACTCCCTCGATGTCTAGGTGATTGGTCGGCTCGTCGAGTATCACGACGTCGGCCGGTTTCACTAACGTTGCCGCGAGCGCTACTCGCCTGCGCTGCCCGCCGGAAAGCTCCCCCACATGGCGGGTCAGGTCAACGTCGGGAATAAGTCCCTGGTGGATTTCGCGGATCTTAGGATCGGATGCCCACTGGTAGGTTTCGGCCTTGCCGTGAATTGCTTCTCTCACACTTTGTTCGGGCGAAAAATCGTCAGCTTGGCCGAGCGTGGAAAAGCGCGTGCCTGACACCATGGTCACGCGCCCGGTATCGGGCTCGAGATCGCGAGTGAGCAGGCGGAGCAGCGTGGATTTTCCGCCGCCGTTGGGGCCGACGACGCCGATACGATCGCCGTCTTCGAGCGAAAGGTTCAGGCCGCCGAGGATCGGGCGAGCGCCGAGCGTGACTCCCACGTCTTCCATGCCGAGTATGTGTGCCATTAGTCCTCGCGAATGTGGGCGCCGGGGGCGGGCCCGTAGGCGGTGATCACCTGCGTGTCCGGGTAGCGGGCGGCAAGTTCGGCGGCGAGGGCGCGGAGCGTGGCTGGCTCGGTCAAGACGGCGACCGTCGGGCCCGATCCGGAAAGAATGGCGGCGTGCCCATCGGCGCGCACTTGCACGAGCACATGACCGAGTTCGGGATTGAGCGAGACGGCGGGCTGCTCGAGGTCATTGACCATCGCGGCCGCGACATCCGCGAGCGTTCCGGAGCTGAGGGCTTCCCGCAGTTCCACAGTGGAGGCCGGCTCGCCCGCATCCGGATTCAGGCGATCGAATTCGCGGAAAACCTCGGGGGTTGACAGGCCATCGGAACGAGTGAGCAGCACCCAGCCGTGAATCGCCATCACGGGGACCTCGTGCAGGTGCTCTCCCCTGCCCTGCCCATGGGCGATTGACCCCTTGAGCGCAAACGGCACGTCCGAACCAAGATCGGCAGCGATGTGTTCCAGATCGTGATCGGAAAAGCCCAAGTCCCACAGCTTGTTCAGCGCAACGAGTGTGCCTGCCGCGTCGGCGGAACCGCCGGCCATGCCGCCCGCGATCGGAATGCGCTTCGTGATTTTGATCCGCGCTCCGGGAGCGTCGGCCGATCCGAGCAGGCCCCGGCGTCGTAAAAGTTCGTGGGCAGCCCGCATCGCCAAGTTCGATCCGTCCACCGGCAGCTCTGCGACGTCGATCGATCGGTCCGGGCTTGTAAATTCGAGGCTCAGCTCATCGGCAGGGGTAACCTCGACGTCGTCGAAAATATCGAGCGCCTCAAAAACCGTGTCGAGCGGGTGGAAGCCGTCCGGGCGCGGCCCGCCGACGCGCAAACCGAGATTAACCTTTGCGGGAGCTGAAACTAGAACGCGTTGCACGTGCCTATCGTAGCCCAGCGGCGGCAATCGCCAGAAAATCCTCCACGCCAAGGCGCTCCCCGCGCAGCGACGGGTCGACGCCGGCCGCGCGGATCACCTCTTCGGCACGTTTGGAGCTGCCTGCCCAGGGACCAAGCGCAGCCCGCAAGGTTTTGCGCCGTTGTGCAAAGGCCGCATCGACCACCGCGAAAGTCTCCTCGCGAAGCTCAGCCGGGTATCGTTCGTGGCGTTCCATGTGCACCAGCGCAGAATCGACGTTGGGCACCGGCCAAAAGACGCTTCGCGATATCTTCGTACCGCGGCGTACGTTCGCATACCAATTCGCTTTCACCGACGGGATGCCGTAGGTACGCGATCCGGGCTCAGCCGCAAGGCGATCGGCCACTTCGAGCTGCACCATCACCGTCACGGATCGCAGCGATTCAAGCTCCTCGAGCAGTGTGAGAATGACGGGGACCGCCACGTTATACGGCAAATTTGCAACCAGGTATTCCGGCTCGAACCGCACACCACTTTCGGCGTCTTGCGCAGGCAGCACATGACCCTGCGCAGGTGGCACATCACATACAGCGTTTGGCACGGCGAGGTCACCGGCCCGCACATCCATCGCGTCGCTAGCAAGAACCGCGAATCGATCGGCGGCCTCGGGCATAAGATTGCCGATCGTCGTCGGTAACTGCCGGGCAAGTAGCGGATCAATTTCAACTGCCGAAACGAAAGCACCGACCTCCAACAGGGCAAGCGTCAAAGAACCGAGCCCCGGCCCAACTTCCAGCACGCGATCACCCGCGGCCGCGCCCGCGTCGCGAACGATACGCCGAACCGTTCCGGCGTCGTGCACAAAATTCTGGCCGAGTGTCTTCGTCGGCCGGATCCCAAGCTGCTCAGCCAGCTCGCGGATCTGAACCGGGCCAAGCACTAGTACCAGCCACGAGCTTGGGAATGCCCCCAAGCTCCACACGGACTACCGTAGCGGCCTTGAATATAGCCCAGGCCCCACCGGATTTGCGTTGCCGGATTGGTCTGCCAGTCCGCGCCTGCCGATGCCATCTTCGAACCGGGCAGGGACTGCGGAATACCGTAGGCACCCGAAGAGGGGTTCATTGCCGTGTGATTCCAGTTTGACTCCCGCTGCCACAGCGCATCCAAACACGACCACTGGTCCATCCCCCAACCGTAGGATGCCAGCATGCCCTGTGCGATCTGGCGGGAGGAACCCGCCGGAACCGGCGCCGCCGGTGGCGGGGCCACCTGGCCGCCTCCACCATGGCCTGATGCGGCGCCGCTGGGAGCGGGGGCCTGTTCTTGAGTGCCTACCCGAATGACCTCGGTTACCGGTTCGGCGGCAACTGTCTCGATGAGCAGCACACGCGAAGATTCTTCCCCGTCGCGGTAAGTGACCTGATAGTTCCGCGTACCCGATCCTGCGACGCCCGCGGTTTCAACCTCTTCCTCACCCTTGGGTAAGTTCGGATCCTCGATCCGCTCGGTCTGATGTTCCGCCGCGAACTCTTCGATAACCGATTCTGTCGTGACGCGCACGATCGTTACCGGCTGCTCGCTAACGAGCTCCGAAAGCGAGACAGACACCTCGTCACGAGCACCGATCTCAATTCCTGCCTGCGCGAAAGCAGCGGCATACGTCTGTGCCGTGTCGGTATCGATTCGCACGGTTTCGCCATCTACGGTGACGTCGAAGGATACGTCCGCAACATCTTGCACGTCGGTTTCTTCTTGGGTGGTTTCGACGACTGCCGCCATCGCGATCTCAGCCGGCGGCTTTCCCGAAGGTGTCAGCGGCAGGCCGATTGATAGGGTGGCGGCCAGTGACACCACGGATGCCGCTCCCGCCAGATGAAATGGTTTAGAAAGTTTGCGAGAGCCGAAAGATGGTTGCACGCGACTCGTCACCAATTCGTGATTCATCTTTTCCGCAAACGGCGTGCCACCGGCCACGGTGACACGTTCGACTACCGGTATCTCAGCGGTATCCGCAGACCGGCTCACCGGTGCTTGCGAAGCGCGCTCTGCCAGTCGGCGCGCCCGGCGCGAACCCGGTTTCGGGGGTGTATTAAGAAGCTCGGGGTCGAAAGGCACCGTTTTTCTATTGCTCGAGTTCCTGCTAGTCAAAATCTCTCCAGTGGGCCATGCTACAACTCGGCGGCCGTAACAATCTTGAGACCGATTGTAACCAAATTGTTATATGAAGCAACCGGGGTGTGCGTGATCTTACAGTGTTTCCACGGCTCGGGTGCCACCGCGGCCGCGTCTGCCGGTCAGATTCCGTAGACGTCCCGCGTCGTCCGATCGATCCGCGCGCAGAACTCGTCCAAGCCAAATCCTCGCAATTCAGCAAGGAATTTCGCCGTATACACCACTGCCCACACCGCGTTTGGTTGGCCACGATACGGTTCGGGCGTCAGGTAGGGCGCATCCGTTTCCACGAGCATCAGTTCGGCCGGAATATGTTCGGCCCCGTTGCGCAGATCTTTATTCGCCGGATAGGTCACGTTTCCCGCGAACGAGGCATACCAGCCGTTTTCCGCAAGAATACGGGCCAGATCGGCGTCACCCGAAAAGCAGTGGAATACCGTCCGCTCGGGCGCACCATCGGCAAGCAGGATATCGACGACGTCGGCGTGGGCTTCCCGATCGTGGATCTGTAGTGGCTTATCCAGCTCTTTCGCGAGCGCAATGTGCTCGCGAAACGAACGCTTTTGGGCGGCTCGCCCCTCTTCGCCGGTACGGAAATAATCGAGCCCGGTTTCCCCGACTGCGACGACCGCCTCGCTACTGCTCAGGCGCGCCACCTCGCCAATCGCCTCGTCGAGTGAATACTGCTCGTGATGCGGGGCCACGCGTGGTTCGTTACCATCCGGGCCTACCTCGCGCACGCCCGCATGCAGCGGGGCCTCGTTGGGATGGATCGCGAGCGCCGCCCACAGATTCGGATTACTAATGGCAAGATCGCGGGTCCATTCGAGCAGTGGGAGGTCGCAACCAGAGGAGATCGCCGCCCGCACGCCGGCCGCCTCCATACCTGCCAGATGATTGGCCAGCAAGAGCGGAGGCTTCCACCTGCCCTCGAGGTTCGTGTTTTGGACTAGCGGTTCGCCTACTTCGGGCACGGGATCGGGATAAAAATGAGTGTGGTTATCCACGATCGGCACGTCGAGCGCCTCCGGAATCTCAGGAAACGCGCGCTTACGGTCCCGCTTGGATCCCGGTTGCACTTTCGCGCCGGGCTGCTCGCCAGCCACCTAGTTTTCTTCCTTGAGCGGATTGCCGTCGACGTCGTATCCCAAGCGGGCAAGCTCCTCGGCCACCACGGAATCGTCCAGCTTCACGAAGGCCGGTTTCGGCTTGGAAATCGGCGTGCCCGGCTCGACGATGCGCCGCTCCCAGGTGCGAACATCCGCATAATCGCCCGTGATGATCGGATACGGGTAGTCGGTATCTAGGTCCGTGACTTCCTCAAGGCGCGGCATTGGCGCAATGTCACCGGTTCCGCCGAGCACCGCGTCGATTGTGTTCGAGGAGTGCGGCAGGAACACGCACATCATCGTGTTCAGATCAGAAACCGCCTGAATCAGTGTGTTCAGCACCGTTCCCAGGCGTTCGCGCTCTTCGGGGGCTTTAAGCTTAAAGGGCTCGGTTTTTGCCACGTAAGCATTGGCTTCTCCCACGAGCCGCATCACCTCGGCAAGGGCCGCCCGTTGCTGGTGACCACCGATCAGGGCGCCCACCTTGTCGAAGCCCGCGCCAACGGCGTCGAGCAGTTCACGATCGACGTCCTCGAGCTCACCGGCCTTGGGAACCTCACCGAAGTTCTTCGCGATCATCGCGGCAGTCCGGTTGACGAGGTTGCCCCAGCCGGCCACGAGCTCCGAATTATTGCGACGCACGAACTCGCTCCATGTGAAGTCCGAATCTTGGCTTTCGGGCCCGGCAATCGAGATGAAATAGCGCAGGGCATCGGGCTGGTAGCGTTCGAGCACGTCACGAACGTAGATGACGATCCCCTTCGAAGACGAGAACTTCTTACCCTCCATCGTGAGGAACTCCGAGGCCACCACCTGGGTGGGCAGGTTCAGCGTGCCGAACTCGCCGGGCTCACCGCCGCGCTCACCCTCGCCGTTGTAGGCGAGCAATTCCGCGGGCCAGATCTGGCTGTGGAACACAATGTTGTCTTTGCCCATAAAGTAATAGGACAGCGCGTCCGGGTTCGTCCACCACTGCTTCCAGTCCTCAGCGCTGCCCGTGCCCGCCTTTTCGCGGCGGCGCGCCCACTCGATCGACGCAGACAGGTAGCCGACGACGGCGTCAAACCACACGTACAAGCGCTTGTTCGGTTTGTCTTCCCAGCCGGGAACGGGAATGCCCCAATTGATGTCACGACTCATCGCGCGCGGGCGGACGTCGTCGAGCAAATGCTTCGAAAAGGCGATGACGTTCGGGCGCCACTTGCCGTCTTCTTCCACGCCGTCGAGCCACTGGCCAAGCGCCTGCGCGAGGGCCGGAAGGTCGAGGAAGTAGTGCTCGGTGTTCTTAAATTCCGGGGTCAGGCCCGAAACCTTCGAAACCGGGTCGATCAGATCGTGCGGATCGAGCTGGTTTCCGCACGCATCGCACTGGTCGCCGCGAGCGCCCGCCGCCTTACACAGCGGACACGTACCTTCGATGTAGCGGTCGGGCAGGGTGTTGCCCGTCTTCGGGTCGATCGCCACGGGCGTTTCTTCGACGATCATGTACCCGTTATCGCGGCAGCCCTCGAACAGATCCATCACCACCTGCTCGTGGTTCTTCGTCGTCGTTCGCGTAAACAGATCGTAGGACAGGCCGAGCTTGACCAGATCTTCAACGATGATCCGATTGTTCTTATCCGCAAGCTCCTGCGGGCCCACGCCCTCCTGCTCGGCCGCAACCAGGATCGGCGTGCCGTGCTCGTCCGTACCCGAAACCATCAGCACGTCGTGGCCGCGCATTCGCATGTATCGCGAAAAAACGTCCGAGGGCACGCCAAAGCCGGCAACGTGGCCAATGTGGCGTGGTCCGTTTGCATAGGGCCAAGCAACAGCTGAAAGGATTTTAGACATGCCTCAAGGGTAAGCGTTTTCGGCGCGCGAGGTGAAACCGCTCGCGGTTCGAGGCGCCGCTGCGGGTAGAATCGGGCGGCGATACCGCCACGACCGTGAAAATAACATGAGTTTGAGCCCGCGCATCGACGCTCAGCCTAAATAGCTCGTTTAAGTCAGTAGAAATTCCCGCCCGAAGGTCAAGTAAGATGGCGGGTAAGCTGATGTAAGCCGCGACCGAGGAGCATATTATGACCAACCGCGCATTGATTATTGTCGACGTTCAGCCGACCTTCACCGAAGGCGGCGCGCTGGGCGTTGAAGGCGGAAACGCTGTTGCCGAACGGATCGCAGATTTTGTAACCGAAAACGCTGACGAATACGGGTTCATCGTCACCACCCAAGACTGGCATGTGGATCCGGGCGAGCACTTCTCCGACAACCCGGATTTTGTGGATACGTGGCCCCCGCACGGAGTGGCCGGTACCGAAGAGGCCGAGCTCCACGAGGCGATTGCTTCGCTACCGCTCGACGACGGGGTGAAGAAGGGCGAATACGCGGCGGCCTATTCGGGATTTGAAGGCGTGAATGCGTCGGGCGACAGCTTGGAGATGATCTTACGCAATGCCGAAGTCACCGCGATTGACGTGGTTGGGATCGCCGAATCGCACTGTGTGAAGGAAACTGCGCTCGATGCGCTGAAGGCCGGCTGGCCGGTGCGAGTCTTTTCCGATCTGACTGTACCGACCTCCGAAGAACTCGGCGAAGCTGCACGGGTGGAGATGGACGAGGCCGGGGTTGAGCAACTCGATTCGGGTGAGGCCTTCGGCTTTTACGAAGAAGAAGAGGACGTGCCGATTCCGGGCTTTGATGACCTCGATGACCTTGATGACTTTGACGATAGCGACTTCGACACGGCTAACGAATACGACGTAGATGATGAATACGGCGCAGCAGATTTCAGCGACGACGAGTACAGCGCAGACGACGAGTTAGCGAGCGAAGACGCGTTGGTTGAAGATGGTGATCTTTATAGTCTCGATGACTTTGGCGAACGCTCAGACGCGGAGGTGACCACGGCTGGCGAGGAAGCGAAGATCTCGGAGGACCTTGCCGATTATGACCTGTCCGACTTCGACCTCGATATCGACGCGGACCAAGATGCGGAACTGGATTTCTCTGCGGATGCAGATGAGGCCGACTTCGATTTTTCGGATATTGACTACAAGCCGGAATTCTGACTGCTAGGTTTCGGCTGCGCCAGTTCTGGCTGCTCGGGTTCTGGTAGCTAGCGGGCCGCAAGCGCGAGGTCATACAGCTCACCCTTGCGAAGGCCTTCCCGTTTGGCCACATGCGCGGCGGCATCCTTGAGGCGCAAACCGGCTTCGGCAAGAGCGAGTACCTCGGGAACGTGTGTGGCGGCGTCGCCCACCTGCTCGGTGGCGCCTTCGACGACGATGGTGACCTCGCCGCGTAGATCGTGCGCCCAATCTGCGAGTTCACCGAGCGAGCCGCGCTTGACCTCCTCGTGCGTTTTGGTGAGTTCGCGGCATACGGCCGCACGGCGATCCGGGCCGAATGCCTCAGCCATGGCCGCAAGAGTTTCGGGGACTCGGCGGGGGCTCTCAAAGTAGATCGTGGTACGCGTTTCGGAGGCGAGGCCCTCGAAGTATCGACGCCGCTCCCCGGCTTTTCTAGGTGGGAACCCTTCGAAGGCAAAGCGATCGGAGGCGAGCCCGGAGATCGCTAGGGCGGTGAGGACCGCCGAGGGCCCGGGCACGACGGTCAGCGGCACGTACTCCTCGGCGGCGAGCGCGACGAGCCGGTAACCGGGATCGGATATCGAGGGCATTCCCGCATCAGTAACGACGACGACTCGCTCGCCCGCTGCCGCCTGTTCGATGAGCGTGCCGGAAACTTCGCGCTCATTGTGCTCGTGATAGGCAATGATTCGAGCCGAGAGCGTCAGACCGAGCCTGCCCGCGAGGTTCAGGAGGCGCCGGGTGTCTTCGGCTGCAATGAGGTCAGCGCCTTCTAATTCGGCGCGAAGGCGGGGCGAGGCGTCGTCGTCGTTTCCGAGCGGGGTGGCAGCCAAAACAATCATGAACTCAGACTATCTTGCCGTTCCACGACCAGTGGAATGCCACAGAAGCTAGCCTTCGGCAGACCGGACTGAAACTAGGCAGGCCGAGCTGAAAGGGCTCTCCAACCGCTACATATGGGAGCGCTTGCTCATAAGTGCGCCGATATCCCGAATTGCGGACGCTTACGTGTGATCCATTGCAACTTATTTCAGCTCCCTCGCACGGAGTCGCTAAGGTTGATGTCGGCACAATGGCCAGGCAGCGAAGATTTCGCTGCAACAACGAGGAAATCGAAGGAGGTCAGATGATGAGCTTGAGTAAGTTGATACGTCGGGAGCCCAACGCAAAAGCGAAGGCATCCCACAACGCCCTGCTGAATGCAGCGCGCGCACATGAGCACGGCGTTCGAGCAGAAGTGCTAGGCAACCGATAAATCAGAATAGATAGATCGGCATCGGCTGCCGGTCAACGAGAGAAAAGCGGACAACGAGGTCCGCATTTTTTCTGCCCAACAACAGCCGTGACAGAAACCGGACATTTGCTGTGACTTTGAGCGTTTCCGTGAACGTTTTGGCCATAAATCAGCTTTTCCTCACAACAAATGGCCCCGTTGCGGGCAGTGCAGAGGCTAGGCCCAGCCGGTTTCCCACAACAGGTCTTCCTCTATTCCGAAGTGGTGAGCCACCTCGTGGAATACCGTGATCAGCACTTCTTCGGCTACCTCGTCTTCGGTTTCACACATGCGCAACGTCGGCCCGCGGAAGATCCAAATCCGATTCGGTTCGGCGTAGCCGAAGAAGTCGCCGTCGGTAAGGGCGATGCCCTCGTAAAGCCCAAGCAGGTCTTCCCCGTCCGCGTCCTTGAGCTGTTCCTCGTTTGGTTCCTCCTCAATGAGGAACACCAAATTCTGCAATTGCGCCGCGAACTCTTCGGGAATTTCATCCAGCGCGTCGGCCACCAGCTCCTCGAAGCGTTCCGCGCTCATCTCCACAGCCATGGCACTTCCCCATTCCACATTTCGCGCGCTCTTCAAAGTTCCCATGACAACTCTACGCAGTGAACTCCCGCGATGACTAACATCCGGGCGGGGTAAGCTCATGCGCGTGAGTAGCAAAACCTTTCTTTTAAGCACAGGCCGAAGCGAGCACTATGAAAACGAGCTTCGCGGCCGTCTCGGACTTTTCCCGAAAGGAGCCACCCTCCCGGCCCAAATTCGCCTCAAGGGTTGGATCATCACCGCCATCGCCGCCCTCATCGCGGCGCTCACACGATTTTCGCGCCTCACTCACCCACACGCGATGGTCTTCGACGAAACTTATTACGTCAAAGGCGCCTTCTCCCTGCTTAATTACGGTTACGAGCGTAACTGGGAGGGCGACGACCAAAACGAACTCTTCGTGGCCGGCGATCTTTCGGCGTTGCAGGCCGAGCCCGACCGCTGGGTGCACCCACCCTTTGGCAAATGGCTCATGGGCGAAGGAATGCGGATC
Organism: Trueperella bonasi; assembly: GCF_030811535.1. GTDB lineage: Bacteria > Actinomycetota > Actinomycetes > Actinomycetales > Actinomycetaceae > Trueperella > Trueperella bonasi. Next base: position 758,604 of record NZ_JAUSQX010000001.1, read on the forward strand.
TTCGGTGACGACAACGGCTTCGGCTGGCGCTTCACCACCGCCCTTCTTGGCGTGCTCGCCGTTGCGCTGGTCGTCCGCCTAGCTCTACGCCTGTTTCACTCGCTCACCCTCGCCGCCTTCGCAGGCATTGCAATGGCCCTCGACGGGATGGGGATCGTCCTCGCCCGCACCGGCCTGCTCGACAACATCCTCATGTTCTTTGTGCTCGCCGGTTTCTGGGCCATCCTGCGCGACCGCGAGTATTCACGCGCAAAGCTCGCCCACGCCGTCGCCACGAGCGAACTGAAATTTAACGACGACGGCGCCCTAGTTCCCGCCGATCCGTGGGCCCCGCGCACCGGATTTCGACCATGGCTCCTGGCGGCGGGAGCGATCCTCGGTTTGGCATGCGGGGTGAAATGGTCGGGCGCCTATGCTGTGGCCGTCTTCGGATTATTCGTGTTCTTTTGGGGCGCTGCTGCTCGCAAGGCTGTTGGAGCGAAACTCTGGTGTGGCGCGGGAGTGTGGCGCGAGGGCTTCCCGGCGTTCATTCAGTACGTTCCAGTGGCATTCCTCGGATATCTCGCTGCGTGGATACCATGGTTCACCCATCCCGTTGGTTGGGATCGTCAATGGGCTCCCGAACAGCAAGCCCGCAACTCGGGGCTGCCGGCCGCAGAGCAAGTACCCATGCCGATCGACGGCGCCCCCGACGTCGTCAACTCTTGGCTTCACTATCACCTAGCTACGATGGAGTTCCACACCAGCTTGGACTCGGAACACACCTACCAATCCCAACCTTGGGCGTGGCTGCTGCAGATGAGGCCGGTGAGCTTCTACTGGCGCAATCAAGATAATCTTCCTGATGGGGCATGCGCTGCAGATGACTGCGTCGCGGCTATCACGTCAGTGGGCAACCCGTTCGTGTGGTGGCTGGCAGCCGCGGCTCTCCTCGTGATTATCTGGGCTGCGATCCGGCATCGTGACTGGCGCGCATGGGCTATTCTGTCGGGTTACATTGCGATGTATCTGCCGTGGTTCATGTACCTTGATCGGACAATTTTTCAGTTTTACGCGATCGCGTTCCTACCTTACGTAGTGCTTGCTCTGACGTACGGGATCGGATGGCTTACCGGGATGGTTAAGGTCCCGCACAGCGGCAATTCGCCTGCGCTAGATGAATTTGCCCCAACTGGATCAGCAATCGGGACTTGGGGTGGAATCGATATCGAAGTAGATATACGCGTGGAAGCTGGCGCACACGAGCTACGCCCCGCCGTCGTTGATATTCGCCCACCCGGAAAAGCTGCGTGGGCACTATTGGGACTCATCACCGGCTTCATCGTCGCCGCAGCAATTTTCTGGATGCCGCTATGGTGGGGAACGCCAATACCTCGCGGATTCTGGCAAACCCACATGTGGATGCCAAGCTGGATCTAGCCCCACCAATGTCCGAAAGGTGCGCACCCGGCGTCGTTCGCACATTTCGCGGCTAAAGTAGGCCACAGACGCCAAAACGTCCACACGATTCAAGGAGGCCTCATGCGAGACGAAACGAAGTTCATCCACGCCGGCTATCAGCCCGGAAACGGCGAGCCCCGCCAGTTGCCAATCGTTCAGTCGACGACGTACAACTACGATTCCTCCGAAGACATTGCCGCTGTCTTCGACGAACCCACCCATGCGCTGATCTATTCGCGCTTCGCCAATCCGACCGTGATGGCCGTCGAGCAAAAGGTTGCCGATCTGGAGGGTGGAGCGGCCGCGATGGCGACCTCGTCCGGGCAAGCCGCGACCATGATCTCCATCATGAACCTGTGCTCTGCAGGCGACTCGTTCGTCACCTCCTCCGAGATTTACGGCGGAACGGTCAACCTGTTTTCCGTCACGCTCAAGAAGTTCGGCATCGAAGCGATCTATGTCGATCAAGACGCGCCAGCCGAGGAAATTAAGGCCGCGTTCAAGGACAACACCAAGCTCCTGTTCGGCGAAACGATCGCCAACCCGTCCATGGCCGTGCTCGACCTAGAAAAGTTTGCGGGCATCGCCCACGATATGGGCGTGCCGTTCGTCGTCGACTCAACGTTTGCTACGCCCGTGCTGTGCAAGCCGATCGACTACGGCGCCGACATCGTCATCCACTCCACCTCCAAATATATGGACGGCCACGCCGTGCAGGTGGGCGGCATGATCGTCGATTCCGGAAAGTTCGATTACACAAGCGGCAAATTCCCGGACTTCACCGAACCGGACGAGTCCTATCACGGCGTCGTCTACACCAAGGACTACGCCGTAGCGCCGAACATCATCAAAGCGCGCATGCAACTCATGCGCGACTTCGGTGCGTATCCGGCCGCGCACTCGGCATTCATGCTCAACCTCTCACTTGAATCGCTCGACGTTCGCATGCGCCGCCACTGCGAAAACGCCCAGAAAATCGCCGAATACCTCGACACCCGCCGTGACGTGCTCACAGACGTGCGCTACCCCGGCCTGCCGTCCTCGCCTTACCACGAGATCGCCAAGAAATACCTCGACGGCGGCTTTTCCGGCGTCATTTCCATCGACGTCGGCAACCGGGAGAACGGCGTAACATTCATGGACTCACTCAAGCTGGTCGCCCGCGAAGTACACGTGGCCGATTCGCGTTCATGCGTGCTACATCCGGCTTCCATGACGCACCGGCAGCTCAGCGACGACGGCCTCGCTGAAGCGGGTATCACGCCCGGCTTGGTACGCATTTCGGCCGGTTTGGAAAACGCGGACGACGTCGTCGAGGACCTTGCGCAGGCGCTCGACGCACTGGCTTAAGGCCGCTTGCCATGAGCCAAACACAAAATCTCTTGTAATGTAGCTCTAGCAACAGTGTGGCCTAGGCAACACTGCCCGCATTTAGATCAAAAAGGGGAATACTCATGGCAGATTACAAGCTCGTTTTCCACATCAACGAAAATGACCGCTGGCCCTTTACTTTGCGCTCGGTGCGCAATTTCGTCCGCGCACACCACGGTAATAAAGCGGTAGTTGTTGCCAACGGTGGGGCCGTTCGATCCTTTTCCCAGCTCGAGGCGGACCCGAATCGCATGGCTCGAATCCGCGGGTTGGAAGCCGAAGGGGTCGATTTCGTCGTGTGTGAAGTGGCCTTGAAGGAACGGCAAGTTAAAACTGAGCTGATTCCAGATTATGTTCGTGCGGTCGAAGCCGGAATCGTGGAGATCGCCAAATTGCAATCGGAGGGATACGGCTATGTCAAGGCATAGTCCTGCATGTGGACGATTCCTGTAAAAACCAACTGTTTACGGGTTTTTAGACTAGGATTTACTCTGACAGCAAACACTCTGAAGATGGAGGAACCATGTCACTAGTTGACCTCAAAGGAAATATTGAGGCATTTAAAGACTGGCAAGAAGCACTGTACATTCACCTGCACCAAACACCCGAACTTTCCATGCAGGAGACCGAAACGCTCAAGCGCATCACACAGGAGCTCGAAGACATCGGCTACGAACCGGTTCAGGTTGGCGGTGGCGTCGTCGGCGTTTTGAAGAACGGCGAAGGGCCTACTATCCTTTACCGCGCTGATTTCGACGGGCTACCGGTCAAAGAAGACACCGGCTACGAGTACGCTTCGACGGCGAAGCAAGTTGATCGCAGCGGCGTTGAACAGGACGTGATGCACGCGTGTGGGCACGATATGCACACCGCCACCGCTCTCGGCGCGGCCAAGATTCTCGCAGATAACAAGGATGCCTGGTCTGGCACCTATTTGGCACTTTTCCAGCCCGGTGAGGAGACTGCCGAAGGCGCACAGTCGATGGTCGACGACGGCCTGCTCGACAAGATCCCGACCCCCGACGTCGCCATCGGATCCCACGTTTTGACGGCGCCAGTATCAGGCAAGGTCGGCACCACGGCAGGCCCCGTGCTATCCACCGCCGCGTCCATGAAGATCACGATCCACGGCAAGGGCTCACACGGCTCGATGCCACATCTTGGCATTGACCCCGTGGTCATTGCATCATCGGTGGTTATGCGCTTACAGTCCGTCGTCGCACGCGAAATCTCGCCGTTCGACTTCGGCGTTCTTACAGTCGGCGCATTCCAGTCCGGATCGAAGGCCAACATCATTCCGGCGTCAGCCGAGCTTTTGCTCAACATCCGTGCCTACAAGGATGAAGTTCGCGATCACATCATTGATGCCATTAAGCGCATCACGATCGCGGAGTGCGAGGCGGCCGGAACGGAGCGCGAGCCCGAGTTCGAGCTCTTTGACCGCTTCCCTTCCACAATTAACGACGAAGAAGTTAACGCGCGCATTACCGAATCGATGAAGAAGTACCTGGGTGAGGACCGCGTAGTCCAGCTTGACCCTGTGACTGCTTCAGAGGACTTCTCTAACGTCCCACGCGCATTCGGAATTCCGTACGCATATTACGGCGTGGGCGGCTTCCTCGAAGGCCAGCCGACCTACCCCAACCACAACCCCAAGTTCCTTCCTGCACTGCAGCCGACCCTCACCACGGGCACTGAGGCCGCAGCCGCAGCAGCACTCGCATACCTCGGCAAGGAGAACCAATGACCGAAAAATCCACGCAGGCAACCGAATTCAAGGGCAACGATAAGCTGCTCCTTGGTTTCGTCCTTGCCGTTGTCACGTACTGGCTATTCGCCGGTACGATTGGCAACCTCATTTCCACTATCGTCGATGACATCGGCACCGAATACATTTCGCAGTCGATCATGTCGCTCGCGGCGCCGATTGCCGGCCTGTTTTCGGGTCTGTTCATCGTTGTGCTCGGTGGTCTAGCTGACCGCGTTGGCCGCGTAAAGGTCACGCAGATTGGTCTGCTGCTTTCGGTTATCGGCTCGGCCTTGCTCGTATTTGCGATGGGGCCCGTTGCTACTCCATTCATGTTGGTCGGGCGCGTATTGCAGGGCCTTTCGACCGCCATGATCATGCCGGCCACCATGGCCCTTGTGAAGACCTATTGGGAAGGCGAAGCACGTCAGCGTGCCGTGTCGATGTGGTCGATCGGTTCGTGGGGCGGTTCCGGCTTCGCAGCACTATTTGGCGGAGTTATCTCGCAACAGATCAACTGGCGCTGGATCTTCATCGTGAACATCATCGTGTCAATACTTGCGATGCTGCTCATCGCGGGTACCCCGGAGTCAAAGGTTCCGCAAAAGGGCCCGAAGAAGCGTTTCGATTGGCCTGGCCTGATCGTGTTCCTGATTACGCTACTTGCGTTGATGGTTGCGCTCATCTTCGGTGCGAACATGCCACCGTATAACGACGCCGGCGAGCCGATGGGCTGGACCTCACCGATCACACTGATTCTGATAGCCGTTGCCGTGATCGGAATGGTGATCTTCGTGCGCATCGAAAAGAATGCAACTAACCCGTTCATTGACTTTGGCCTGTTCAAGAACACCACCTTTACGGGTGCAACGATCTCGAACTTCCTAGCTAATGCAACGATCGGTCTGCTAAATGTTTCGCAGCTGGTGCTCATCGGTGCCCGCACGGAGGGCCAGGAGGGTTATCTCGGAACTCAAGGTGCCGGCCTACTGACCCTCAGCTACGGCATCATGATCGTCACCTTCATCCGATTCGGTGAGAAGCTACTCCAGCGTTTTGGCCCGCGTAAGCCAATGATCTGGGGAATGCTCATCGTTATCGCTTCCGCCGTGCTGCTGGTACCGACTTTCGTGTATCTCGACACCTACAAGATCCTTGCGATCATCGCTTACGGCCTGTTTGGTCTGGGCTTGGCGTTTTACGCGACGCCGTCCACGGACGCAGCTCTGTCGAACCTGCCGGCTGATCAGGCAGGTGCCGGATCGGGTATCTACAAGATGGCCTCCTCGCTCGGTGGCGCACTCGGCTTAGCGATCTCGTTGGCCGTGTTCAACGCTCTGAAGGCTGGCGAACCAATGGCTGTCGGTGTGGATTACGTCGGCGTTCAAGACAACGTATCGCTCCGCTTCGCAGGCATGGTGGTCATGATCATTAATGCGGCTATGGCTTTGGCGGCGATTCTGTCCATTACTCTCACCGTTCCGAAGGGTGGCGGCAGCCAAGACGGCGGTCAGATGGCTGAATCAGCCGCACCCGCACCGCAACCGACCCTGGACGAATCGAAGATGCAAATCATGAACCGTTTGGCTGAGCTTCCGCTCAAGGATCTGCAGAGGCTTGAGAAGCAGCTCATAGTTAACGAACTGGCCGAGATGGATGAATCCGTCCTGCGCCGACTCGTTGAGACCAAACGCAAAGACTAGCCGTTGGTATGTTGATACTCGAGAGTTAGCGTACTAGCTCGGATCGGAGTTCAACTGCAACGAAGGTGTGGCCCGGAGAATTCTTCTCCGGGCCACACCCATTTACCCCAACGCCCCATGTGCCCAAAGGCCCACTTTTGCATGAGGCACCTCGCCGGGCGCATTTTGCTACAAACGGGGCATGGTTGTCGGCAAACGGGGCAGCAATCACTCATCCCGGGCATGTTAAACGTGCACCTTATCAGTGATTCCCACCCGGTTTGCCGGGGCGGTCAGGTTACCGAAGTTGGTCAGGCTCTCGGAGGTGGTCAGGCTCTCGATGGTGCTTAGCCTCTCGAGGGCCTCGGCTCAGCGAGGCGTACTCGCACGAAGAACCGTGAATTTCGGGTTTCGCGCCAGTTGTTGCACCTGCTCGAATCGCGCCTCCACTTCCGAGCGGTAGCGCAGGTGGTTATTGTGCACCATGTACAACCTGCCACTCGGGCGCAGCAGCCGCCTCGAGGCGTCGAGCAGGCCTTGAACGAGAGTGGCGTCAATTGCGGTGCCATCGTGAAACGGCGGATTGAGAAGAACGACGTCGGCACTCGCTTCTTCTTCCTCACCTGCAGCATCGTCCCAGGTGATCCGAGCTCGGCCACCCTCCACAAACTCACCTAGAGTCAGAGAGGCCGACACGATGGCATCCGCGTGGGTGTCGGTCGCAAGAACTCTGGCCTCAGGCAGAGCATCCAGCACCGCGAGCACCACTGCGCCATTGCCGCACCCAAGATCAACCACGTCCAGATTGTCAGTCCGACGCCCTTCAGAGGGACGTTCCCAACTACTCCATGGATCGAGCGCAGCCTTGTGAGCGATGTTCTCAGCTTTCATGTCATTAAGGGCATGATCGAGGAGGAATTTTCCGCCCGCATCCTCGTCCGCGCCGCTGAACACCCCACCAACTCCGAAGATAGGCCCGTATTCTGCCCTACCTACTGCCGGCGAGTAGGTTCGGCCAATCGCCTCACCACCGCCAATCAGCGTCCGGAATTTGCCCCGGCCGAGACTCGCCCGCACGTCGGTGAAATAGTTCGCGAGTGTGGCGTTGTGGCCGCGATCCATGTGTTTGTTGTTTGCACCAATCACAAGTATCCCACCGGCTCCGGCCACTGCGGCCGCAATGTAGGCAGTCTCTTCCAAGGATTTCGGTACACGACCAATCGCAAGATCGATGGGTTTGGCCAAAAACTCCTCCAGCCGTAACGGACTCTCGAAGCCTGCAACATGAACGATTTTTCCGCCTCTACCGCCGGGTGTTCCCTCCGTCTGGATGCTCGCGGCCTCGTGAGCTCCGGCGTCTAGTTGCGCTCCGGCGCGCTCGGCTACTTCCAAAGCCCGGTGCGCTTGATCGATCGTGCGCGTGCCGAAGTAAATTACCTCCACGCTGCTCGATTCCAAAACGCTAGCGAGTAAATCTCCGCTCGGGTCGTCGAGTACGGCGATCCTCCGAGGTTTGGGCACCTCTTCGTTGGCAACATCGAGTATGAGGCGATCAAGTGTCGAAATTTCCATTCTCACATCCTCGACTGGGTGGCATGCCACCACGTGTTGATTCCGGATTCCACGGCGTGTTCGTCAATGCGCCTCAGTTCTTCGGCACTGAAATCAGTGTTGTCGAGCGCTCCGAGCGTATCTTCAAGTTGGCGCACGGAAGAGGCACCGACCAACGCCGTCGTCACCGTGGCCTCACCCTGATCGCGCAGTATCCACGCAATCGCCATCTGCGCCAGGCTTTGCCCGCGTTCGGCCGCAATATCATTCAACGCTCGCACGTGGCCAAGATTCTCTTCGGTAAAGTAGGTTTCCGAAACTTTCCCCTTGCTAAGCCGCGAGCCCTCAGGCACACCGTCCAAATACTTGTTCGTCAGTAATCCCTGCGCGAGCGGGGAGAACGCGATCACGCCCATACCTTCGGCTGCCGCCGTTTCCAGCAGCGAGGGTTCACCTTCTTCAACCCATCGGTTCAACATTGAATACGAGGGTTGATGAATCACAATCGGCGTGCCCAATTCGCGCATGATCTCCTGCGCTTGCGCGGCCGCCGCAGCCGAATAGGAAGAGATCCCAGCGTACCGGGCCTTGCCGGAGCGTACGGCATCGTGGAGTGCGAGCATAGACTCCTCGAGCGGAACATCCGGATCCGGGCGGTGGTGATAGAAAATATCAACATAGTCCATACCCAGGCGCATCAAAGATTCGTCAAGTGAGTTCAACAGATAGGCGCGTGAGCCGCCAAATCCCGTCGGCCCGGGCCACATCGCCATGCCGGCCTTGGTGGACACGACAAGTTCGTGGCGGTGAGCTCGCAGGTCTTTGGCAACGATTCGGCCAAAGTTCTCTTCGGTTGAACCTGCCGGCGGGCCGTAGTTGTTCGCAATGTCAAAGTGGATGACGCCACGGCTAAAAGCGTAGCGCACGATGTCACGCTGGGTTTGAAACGGGGTGTCATCGCCAAAATTGTGCCACGTACCTAGCGCGATCCGCGGCAATTGTAGGCCGGATTTACCGCAGCGGACGATGGGGACGTCGTCGTACCGTGATTCGGCCGGGTTCCAGAAATCGTCGGTGGGCTGGAAGTTTTTTGGTTTCATATGTGCATTGTTTCACGACGACGATCGGTCCGTGAGCGTTGACACCTGCGGGCGAAATCGCATAGCCTAACACCATGGCGAACATTGAAGATTCAACTACATTTGATGCAGGCTACGTCGATACTGGAAACGCCTACGAGCGCGACATGCGCTACGTCACAACACGAATCACAAAAGACGGCCGTGATGGCCACACCCCCGAAGCTGGCCGCTACCGCCTGATTGCCGCTCGCGCATGCCCCTGGGCCAACCGCTCGCTCATCGTCCACCGAATCCTCGGCCTTGAAAACGCGATTTCCGTAGGCACCCCCGGCCCCGTTCACGATCACAACTCTTGGACCTTCGACCTCGACGAAGGCGGAAAAGACCCGGTACTCGGCTACGAACGCCTACAAGAAGCCTATTTCGCCCTCGATCGTGATTACCCGCTGGGGATCACTGTCCCGGCGATCGTGGACGTCACCACCGGCAAGCTCGTCACCAATGATTTCGACCAGATCACCCGAGATTTTTCTTCGCAGTGGACCGAATTCCACCGCGAAGGAGCTCCAGACCTGTGGCCAGCCGAACACCTCGAAGAAATGGAAGACGTCATGAAACGCATCTTCACCGAGGTCAACAACGGGGTATACAGGTGCGGTTTTGCCGGCTCGCAAGAACACTACGAAGAGGCCTACGACAGGCTGTGGACCGCGATGGATTGGCTCGAAGAAAGGCTAGCGGACCAGCGCTACCTGATGGGCGAACACATCACGGAGGCAGACGTGCGCCTATTCACCACGCTCGTCCGGTTCGACGCCGTCTACCACGGCCACTTCAAAGCCAACCGCAACAAGCTCACAGAGATGCCCGTGTTGTGGGCGTACGCGCGTGATCTATTCCAGACTCCCGGCTTTGGTGACACGGTGGACTTCCAGCAGATCAAGGAGCACTACTACGTCGTTCACACAGACATCAATCCGACCCAGATTGTTCCCAAGGGCCCCGCATTAGAGAACTGGCTGACTCCGCACGGGCGCGAGGCGCTCTCGGACAATCCATGGAAAGATGGCACAGCTCCGACGAACTAGTTTCCCGCCGAGCACTAATCCCGTTTCACCGTACGGGGATCGTTTTGGCCCAACCTTCCACGTCGCTTGGCACGTGGTCGAGCGGCTCGCTGCACCTTAATTTCCTCGCGCTCGCGTAACAACCGGCGTTCGACGGCGAGCTGGCGCTGGAAGCGTTGCTGTTCGCGTTCATCAAGATAGGCGACGTCGCTACGCAGGTCTTTGACGATCGCGAACATCATTGCTGCCACGATAAATAGGAACGGGGTGGCAGCCACGATCGTCACGTTTTGGATGTTCGACAGCGCCTGGTCTCCTCCCGAGATCAGAAGCGTCAAACCAATTGCTGCCGTGAGAACGCCCCACATGCCGGTCAACCACGTGGAAGCCGTCGCGCGGCCTCCCTGAGATATCGAGCCCATGACCGTCGATGCCGAATCGGCTGAGGTAATAAAGAAGGTGCCCAGTAGAACTACAGCCAAAATGCCGAAGTAAAAGCCGCCAGGAAGATTTTGCAGAAGATTAAACAGCTGGGATTCCGCTGATCCATCCCCGTAGATCGAGCTTCCCTCGTGTTCAAATTTGATCGCGCTGCCACCGAAAATGCTGAACCACACAAGAGATAAACCCGAGGGCACGAGCATCACGCCCAAGGCAAATTCACGAATAGTGCGACCACGTGAAATTCGTGCAATAAACATGCCTACGAATGGCGACCACGAAATCCACCAGGCCCAGTAGAAGATCGTCCAGCCAGAGAGCCACCCGGCTGCAGTACCGCCTTCGGCAGCCGCGGTTCGGCTGGCCATTTCAAAGAAGTTGTGGAAGTAGGCTCCAAGTGTTTCGGGCATAATGTTGAGCTGCGCGATGGTCGGCCCCAGAACAAACACGATGATTGCAAGCGCGGCAGCAATGATCATGTTGAAGTTTGACAGGTAGCGAATGCCGCGGCCAACGCCCGACATCGCAGAGATGAGGAAGGCAAGGGTCAACACAAGGACGATGCCCAGAATCAGGCCATTGCCCGGATTGTTGACCAGACCGGAGGCTTCCAGGCCGGCGCGGATTTGAAGAGCACCGAGCCCTAGTGAACATGCAGTGCCGAAAACAGTCGCGAAAATCGACAGTGAATCGATGGCCTTACCGAGCGCGCCGTCGGCTCTCTTCTGCCCGATCAGCGGAACAAAGGTGGAGGATATGAGCTGGCGCCTACCCACTCGATACGTTGAATAGGCGATCGCCATTCCCACGATCGCATACATTGCCCACGGGTGAAGAGTCCAGTGGAACATGGCCTGAGCCATCGACGTTCCTGCCTCACCTGAGCCGTGCCCTGGTACTCCATCGCGGTAGAAGGCCAACGGCTCTGAAGCTCCGTAAAACATCAAGCCAATGCCCATGCCCGCGGCGAACATCATGGCAATCCAGGAACTGTTCGAAAATTCGGGGGCCTCGTTCGGCCCGCCCAGTCGGATCGTTCCGAATTTCGATGCTGCAACCACGAGCACAAAAATGACGAAGATCGTGGTGAGCAAAACGAATGACCAGCCAAGGTTCGTCAAGACCCAGTCGAATGCGCCCGAAGCGAATGATTCAAAATGTTCGGGCCGCAGTAAACCCCAGGCCACGACGCCGACAATGAGTAGGAGCGCCGGCACTACCACGAGCCAGGAGATGCTGGCATCTTCGGATTCGGAGGCCAGCTGAACGGATTCTTCCTTGAGGTCAGAAGAGCTAATTTCCCCTTCGTGGGCTAAAAGTGCAGCGAGTTCCGATGTCGCCGAAACATCGTTCGTAGAATCCGCTACCTCGTCCGACTTTTCACTACTTGTCTTTTCCTGCATAAGTCCAGTCTTAACCAAAAAAAGGATAAGTCCACTCAGTTAAGGTTATTGTGAGCCGTATAAGTCCTTTCTCACATCTGCATCCTGCCCATTGACCAAACCGTATGCTGATGCAATGAGAGTATTTTTCAATCGCATCAAGCAAGTGCTTAACTCGCGGCTGTGGGCGTGGCCGCTGGTGACGGGCATCCTCGGGGCTGCGCTGGGCGTTCTCCTGACTTCCGTCTCGATCCCGGTAGACGCGGCGCTTTCGCGATTCTTGTGGCCGGGCGACTCCGAGTCGGCCGCATCGATGATCTCCTTTATCGCATCGACCCTTTTAACGGTTTTAACGACGACGATCTCGATGACCCTCATCGTGCTCCAGGTTGCCTCCGGCACTTTTTCACACCAACTGCTTCGCGACTTTATTTCTTCGCGTGCCGTCCGCGGAATCTTAGGGGTCTACGTTGGCCTATTCTCCTACACCGTGATGGTCGGCCGCGCACTGGACACCGATGACGAAATCCCGCCGCAGCTTGCGATGACAGTGGCAATGGTCGGCATTTTCGTGGCGGTTGCGACGTTCATTTGGTACGTTTCGCGCGTGGTAGACATGGTGCGGGCTGACACGATCCTTTCGACATCCGCAAGCCGCACGCTCAAGTTGGCGAAACCGTTGACGGAAGCAGAATCGGAAGACCTTTCTGAGGAGGATCTCAAGCGCCCCGAGGTTGCCGACGATGCAATCCCAATCCGTGCGGGAGTATTCGGTTTCGTGCAGTCCGTAGACGTCGAACACGCGGCTGACTGGGCGCGCGAACACGATTCGACCGTAGTGATCGACATTAGGCCGGGTGACTCAGTGTTGGAAGGCCAGCCGATGGGGTGGTACTGGGGAGGCGAAGAGGAAGAGGCACCCGAATTTATCTACATCGGGGAAGAACGCGCTTCCGGCTCTGACTTCTCATTGGGGCTCCAGCAGATCCTTGACATTGCTGTGCGTGCACTTGGCACGTCGACTAACGATCCGACGACCGTCACTCACGCGATTGGGCACGGCGGTCGGATATTGCGCGAACTTGCCGCCAACCCGTTGGAGCCCAAGGTGCGCTTCGACAAGCACAAGGACGAGGGTGAGGAGGAAGAACGCCGGGGGCGCCTGCTGGTGTGGGCTGCCACGCGGACAACCAATGAGCTGCTATCCCGATTCGTGGGCCATATTCGCCGGTACGCCAGCGGGGATGTTCCGGTGCTTACCCGGCTGTTGCTGATGTTGGACTCGGTGGATCACATTGCCCAAGACTCCACCCGCGAGGTCATTAACGAAGAACGCAAGCGCATCGTGAATTTGGCGCGGGCGAGCATCGAAGAAGAATACGATCTCAACATCGTTTTGGAAGCGGCACACTGGGATCACGATGAAGAGAAGCCGAACCCGGATGATGGCGATATTAGCGCTCACCACCGCACGCAGTTTGAGGTGTGAGAACGTTGCCTGCTGCGAGTATAAATCGCCTCGCTACAGGCGCATAAAGCTCACGGAACATGCGGTATTCTAGCTAGATAACCGCCCGGCACTTTACTCCTAGGAGCATCAATGGGTTTGCTTGATCGGTTCAAGCGGAGCACCACACGCGAGGTTGATGTGAACTCTGACAAGGACGCCGAAACTCGCCAGCTTCCGCCTTCCCAGCGGATCACTCACACCCACCTATCCACAATTGCGAAGAATAAATCGCAGGGCACCTGGGGTGGCATGGTTGCACCGCCAAACAGCCCGGTTTACGCTCTGGGCATCCCGCACTGGCTCGCTAAATACGGGCTGGGTGCGTGGATGCTCGTTGGCATCGCGCTCGTCGTCATTGGGATTACAACCGCACTTTCAACGGTGTCCGAGGTGTTCCTGGGCGTGTTCCTCGCATTCGTGTTGACCTCCGTGCTCCATCCGATGGTCGACTGGCTGGATCGATACATGTCTCGCTATCTCGCCACCGCCATCGCGATGATCGTTGGCTTCCTCGTTTTTGGCGGCCTTGTGACGTACGTGATCTATTCGGTCGCGAACGAATGGCACGGGCTTGCCAAACAGTTCGAGGAGGGCGTGGAAGAGATCTTAACGTTCATCACCGACGGCCCACTGCCCGTAGACATTACGCGTGAGGAAATTTCCAACGCCATCGATAATGCCGTTAGCGCGGGAACTGAATGGGTGCAGTCCAATGCTGGAACCGTCGCTTCCACAGTGGCCAGTAATGCCGGTCAATTCGCAATGATCATGACGATACTTGCGCTTGCCCTATTCGTAACGGCCACACTGTTAGCCCAGGGCCCCTCGATGTGGCTGTGGGTCATCAATCTTCTGCCGGGGCGTAATCGCGAGCGCGTGAACCTCGGTGCCTACGCCGGCTGGACGGCGTTTTCAGGGTATGCGCGCGGAACCGTCATCATCTCCATGATCAATGGGGTTTCGGCATTTATTTTCTTGACGATCGTTGGAGTTCCACTTGCTGCGCCGCTGGCCGTGCTCGTGCTTATCGGCACGTTTATTCCATTGATCGGTGCGCCCGCCGCAATGATCGTGGCAATGATCGTGGCGCTCGCTTCGGGCGGCGTGCTTGATTTCGTTATCGTTGGTCTGGGCATCGCGCTCATCGGCCAGCTTGAAGGTAACCTGTGGCAGCCGCTGATTATGGGCCAGCAGGTTTCGCTGCACCCTGCCGTCGTCGCTGTTGGCGTTGCCGCGGGCGGATTTGCGGGCGGTTTGATCGGTGCTGTGATCACAATTCCGATCATGGCGATTGTATGGTCGATTTACCGGACGCTCAACGAACCCGAACCGCCGCTAGCCGAAATTCCGCACGTTTCCAAAGAACGGGTTCTTCCCGAGGACGACGATTAGATTTGCGCCCGCGTGAGCGTATAACGCCGTAGAGTAGCGGTATGGAACTTAGCCAGAACCTCAAACCTGTGGAAGGCCTTCTTGGTACGTGGGAGGGCTCCGGCATTGGCGTCTACCCCACCATCAAAACCTTTGAGTACCGCGAAGAAATCACGTTTAGCAACATTGGCAAACCGTTTTTGCATTATATTCAGCGCACGTGGAATGCCGATGGCGTACCTATGCATACCGAAACGGGATACTTGCGGCTTCCCGTGCAGGACGCGGTCGAATTGATTCTCGCCCTGCCCACCGGCCAAACAGAATTGCTCGAGGGCACGATCCATAGCGACGATGCCGGTTTGCACATCGATTTGCGCGGCAGGGTGCAAAATTCTGCAAGCGCGAAACAGGTTGATGCCACCGAACGCACGCTGACGCTCACTGGTGAAGAGTTGAGCTCGTCGATGGCTATGGCGGCCGTGGGTGTTCCGATGACGAATCACCTGACTGCATCGTATAGGCGCAAGAACTCCTAGGGTTTCACACGGGCACCAAAAAATTGCGCTCGCCTTTCGATACCCCGCCCGGTATTGTGGTGGCATGCGCTTGAAACTCAAACAAGCCTGGTGGGCGCTCCGACTGTGGACGAGCCGGCAGTGGACTGTAACGGGCATTGCGGGCCTGATCGTCGGCCTCATTATCGGCCTTGCGACCGTGCTTATTCCCAACCCGATTTTCGGCCGTGATATCCCGCCGGTGTGGTGGAACTATCCGGTGTGGATTGCGACCTCCGCTTTGATGGGTATGCTTGTTGCTACCTATGTGAAATCACCACAGATGGACGAGAAGTCCGAAACGCGTACCACCGCCCTTGGCACGGCCGGAGGAATTCTTGCCTGGTTCGCCGTCGGCTGCCCGGTGTGCAATAAAATCGCACTGATCGCACTTGGCTACTCGGGAGCCATTACCTGGTTTGCGCCGGTTCAACCCTGGCTGGGCGTGATCGCGCTGATATTTACGGCGCTTGCACTCGTTTACCGGCTCAGCGGCCAAATTTCGTGCACGATCAGCACCAAGCCAAAGGCCGAGGCCGTGGCAAAAGATTTGACCACGGCCTCGGCCCGGAACTTTATCGGTTAAAACCTAGTCCTCAAGATTAAGAAGCGCGAATACCGCCGCGCCCCATCATTCCCGCACCGATAAGTAGTACCTTCACGTGTCCTCCTGTAGGTTTTACGGTCTGCTTTGACCGCCTTTCTCACCGTATCGACCATTCCCGTGAAGGTCACGCCTTTACCCTGACCGCTTAGCCCGCTATAAATCCGGCACATTACTCACATCCGGTTGCCATCTCGCAGAATGAAAACAGGTCCTTTCGCCCGGCAAAAGAACAGGGCAGAATTGAAATATGACTACTTTCGATACCAGCAAACTCACCGTCGTCGGCGCTGGCTCGGTCGGCACCGCTCTCGCCTACGCCTGCCAGATCCGCGGATCAGCCTCAACAATCGCGCTCTATGACATCAACGAACCCAAGGTCGAAGCCGAAGTGCTTGACCTCGCACACGGTTCGCAGTTCATGCAGGCAAGCCAACTCATCGGCGGGGCCGACATGGAGGTTACAGCCGGATCCGACGTCGTCGTTATCACTGCCGGAGCAAAACAGCAGCCGGGCCAAACTCGCCTCGACCTGGCCGCCAAGAACGTGGCGATCCTTGAAGACATGCTGCCCAAACTGGTGGAATACTCACCAGAGGCCGTCTTTATCTTGGTAACTAATCCTGTGGACGTGCTTACTTACGTGGCAACGAAAATCGTGGACCTGCCAGAAGGCAGGGTTTTCGGTTCGGGAACCGTGCTTGATTCCTCGCGGTTGCGCTGGCTGGTTGGAAAGAAGATCGGAGTCTCCGCACGGTCCGTACACGCGATGATGATCGGCGAGCACGGAGATTCCGAATTTGCGTTGTGGTCATCGGCGTCGATTGGCCAGATCCCGTTGCGTAAGTGGACCAACGACGACGGCGAGCACGTTTTCGATCCGGAAACACTCAGCGCGATCGAAAACGAAGTTGTGAATGCCGCCTACCGGATTATCGACGGCAAGGGAGCCACCAATTACGCGATCGGAATTTCGGGGGCGCGGATCGTTGAGGCTGTGCTAGGCGATCACAAGAGCGTTCTACCGGTGTCGTCCATCGGGAGCGGCGCCGACGCTGATATCGCGCTCTCGGTGCCGTGCCTAGTGGGGCGGACGGGCGTTCTGCGCACACTCGAGATTGACTTGGACGAGGCAGAACGCGAAAAATTCGAGCATTCAAAGGCAACCTTGCGTAAGACGATTGCCAGCGTCGGGTACTGACACGAGGCACTGCCGCCTTGACCGGAGAGCACCTAACGGGTTAAGACACCCCTCGTGTGGTGCTCCCTATGCCGTTTATGCTCCGCTCTTCACCAATTTGAAGATTCAATGATTATAACCCGCGTTAAACACCCGTGTTTTGTGTCAAAATGGAGAAACAGCTTTGCAATGGCGCCAATCGGATGGGGCAATACATGACCGAGGTCAGGGAATACCACGGAACCAAAACAGATCTGGCCGCACTGGTTATTTCAGTGCTCACGTTCTGGCTACTGGGCCAGTCGATGCTCAATGTTGGCTTAACGGTCGGCAACGATCTCGGCATGGCACAAGGGCTGACCAATCTCGCAGTATCGATGGGCTCGCTCGTGTGCGGAATGCTCATCGTTATGTGGGGTTCGCTTGGCGACATGTTCGGCCGTCTGAAAATGGTTCGAATCGGCCTGCTGCTCAATATCGTCGGCAGCCTGCTTCTCGTACTTGCCGCGGGCGGCCCCGCAATCGCCGGCGCGATGGTGCTCACCGGCCGCATTTTTCACGGCTTGGCCGGTGGTGCGGTCACGCCTGCGGCACTCGCCCTCGTTAACTCGTATTGGCACGGCGATAAGCGAGCTCGCGCGATTTCCTACGTTTCCATGGGCACCTTCGGTGGTATGGCCGGAGCTTCGATCGTCGGCGGAGCCATCGCCGGCAGTCCACTCACCTGGCGCGGTATTTTCGCGATCTCGGTTGTCCTGTCGATTCTCGCGCTTTTCATGTTGCGCAAGACCCCCGACGTCGCCCCTCTGGCCGGATCCGGCAAGAAACTGGACGTCATCGGTATCGTGACCCTCGCGCTCGCCATGCTCTCACTCCAGCTCTATATCACCCAGGGCCCGGCACTTGGCTGGACCTCCCCAGCAGCCCTCGGTATCGCTGCCGTACTCGTAGTTTCGATCATCGTGTTCGTCCGCCACGAACTAACCAGCAACGATCCGCTCATTGACTTCGCAGTTTTCAAGAACAGCACCTTCGCGGGCGCTATTACCGCGAATTTCCTAGTAACCACGACAGCCGGCATGATCACAGTCGCCCTGTGGGTTATGCAAGGATCCGATCAGGGGTATGACGCTACGCGCGCCAGCTATCTCACGATCGGCTACCTCGTCTGCGTCCTCGCGTTCATTACCACAGGCGAAAAACTGATGAAGTCGAAGGGCTACCGGATCCCGATGCTCGCCGGTGCCGTGCTCGTCGCACTCTCCGTAGTTTTGCTGATGTTCACCAACTTGATGGTCAGCCAGTACGTGGTAGTCGCCGTCGTCGCCTTCTCAATCTACGGAGTAGGCCTAGCGTTGTTTGCAACACCGACGACGACGGCCGCTCTCAACTCTCTCCCCCAAGATATCGTTGGCGCAGGTTCGGGTATCTTGAAGATGGCGTCCTCGCTCGGATCCGCGATTGGCCTGGCGATTTCCTCCACTGTTTTCACAACCTTTGCCCAGCGCGGCACAGGCTCAGAGATCGTAGGGCGCATCATCGAGTACACCGGCACCCAGGAAAATCTTGCGGTACGCCAGGCGGGCACGATCGCGCTTTTCACCCTGCTCGTCGGCGCGATTGTTGCGATTATTGCAGTCTGGTTCCTCATTCCCTCGCGGAAAGAGCAATTCGGGGAGTCAGCTGACTGATTTCATGTAGGTCTCTGCGTCGAATTCGGCCTTGTCGTGGAATCCTTCCACGTTCTCGGTCGCTTCAATCGCGTCGCCCTTGGCCATCTTGTCGATAACCATCGCGATCGCACCATCGCCGGTCACGTTCGTCGCGGTGCCGAACGAGTCGAGCGCAATGTAGGTGGCGATCATGAGACCAAGTGAGGCGTCGTCGAATCCGAGCATTGAGGCAAGCAGACCAACTGAAGCCATGATCGCGCCGCCCGGCACGCCGGGCGCCGCGATCATGATGATTCCGAGCATGAACACGAAACCAACAAGGGCACTAGTCGATACGCTCAGGCCGTTCATGACGATAATCGCCATCGCAAAAGCGATGATCTTAGACATCGAGCCGGCAAGGTGGATCGTCGCGCACAGCGGAACCACGAAGGAGGCTACCGTGCGCGAAACCCCGTTCTTCAATGTTTGCCGCAAGCTCACCGGAATCGTAGCAGCGGACGACGACGTGCCCAGCGCCGTAAAGTACGCGGGTAGCATTGTGGCAAAGGCCTTGAACGGGTTCTTCTTCGCAATCGCGCCTGCAACACCGTATTGCGTTCCAAGGATAATCACTTCGAGAACGAGCACGAAGACCACAATTTTGGCCACCGCCGCGATGATCGGACCGATGTTACCGGTGGAGGTGAGGTTGAGGAAAATGCCGAAAATATGCAGAGGTAGCAGCGGCACGATGACCTTCGAAATAAGGCTCGTGATAATTTCGCGGAACTCAACGAAGCCCTTGCGGATCACACCGCGCGGTGCGAGCGAAAGGCCGATGCCAATCACGAAGGCCAGCACGAGTGCCGTCATCACGCCGAAAACGGGCGGAATAGTGATATCGGAGATGTACCCGGTGAGGGCTTCGTTTTCGTCGCTGACGGTGAATCCGTCGTCGGCGGAAATAATGGAGGGGTAGATCGCTTTCGCGGCAAGGAACGTCAGGAACCCGGCGAATAGCGACGAACCATACGCGAGCGCCGCAGTGATGCCAAGCCATTTGCCTGCGCCGCGGCCGAGGTCGGCGATTGCGGGCACAATAAGTCCCACGATGATGAGCGGGATTGAGAAGCTCAAGAACTGGCTAAATAGATCGTTAAAGGTGACGAAGATTCGCGAGAGCCAGTCGGGGAAAACGAATCCGGCCGCGATGCCAAGGGCGATGGCGAGTATAACCCAGGGCAAAATTCCTGCCTGCTTGAGCTTAGATTTCATGTGATGCTCCTCCGGTGAAAGTTCTGTGCTCGGAGTATCATCTCGTTATTTGTTGGTTTGGCACGGAAATGTCCACGGTTTGGCCGCTTAGTTAGCCAGCTCACGCGCGGCACGCAGGGTTGGTGGGCAATCGGGCCTTGGTGCTTTTAGTCGAAGATGACGCCAGCCGCGGGATCTGCCGCGAGCTTAAGGCACATCGCGATTTGCTGCGGCGTGGTCTTGCCGAGCGCGAGCGGTGGCAGCTGGCCAGGGCTGAAATAGCGGGCGTCCGTGGTTTCAATATTCGGCTCGAACTTGCCACCCACCGCCTCACATTCGACGAAGATTTTCCAAATGCTCCACGGCAGCTCGGGTATGTTGTGCTTGGATCGATCCTGAATCGCGAGCACACGCTTTGCGCGGGCATCGAGGCCCGCCTCTTCCTTCACTTCTTTTTCGACGTTCTCCCGCAAAGTCTCGCCAATATCAGCCCAGCCGCCCGGGAGAGCCCAGCCATCGGCGTCGTAAACTAGGAGCACCCGGCCCTCGCGGATAATTACGGCCCGCGTATCGAGTTTCGGCGTCTGGTAGCCGGTTTCGTTGGCGAACAGATCAGCGACGACGTCGCACGGCAGCTCGGTGTATGCCGCGAGTATCTCCGTGGAGATTTCCCGAAGGCGCGTATAGCGCTCGTTGTCGAAGGCATCGGAGCAATAGGCTAAGCCGGTCTGGGCGATGGCCTGAATTTCCATCGCCCAATCGAGCCACTGTTCTTTGCTGCGCATGGATAAAAGCCTATCTTGCTGCGGAAAATTTAGGGAGCAAACCCAGCTTTTCTCAGCGAAAATCGACTCTAATCGACACACTTACGAATGGGCGGGAAGCACATTCCCGTTACTGTTTTGGGGAGCCCTGAGTGGGTTCCGGGTGACTACCAGCAGCGCATTCGGTATGCTACACGCTAGTTACCAAACAGCGTTCGTTCCAATTTCAGGGAGTGTGTTAATTCCGATGGTGCTGTGATCTCCACTCGGCTTTACCGAGAAGCAACCGGATGTTTCGACGGCTTTGGAGATCGCTATGCCCACTCTCGAGGTAACCAATCTTTCCTTTTCATTTTCCGCCCAACCACTCTTAGATGGCGTTTCGTTCAGCGTTGGCGACAGTGAGCGCGCGGTACTTGTGGGACCTAATGGTTCCGGCAAAACCACGCTGCTGCGCCTTGTACGTGGAGAACTCCGCCCCGATCGTGGACACATCACCATGAGCAGTGCGGGCAACACTTCTATGCGCTTCCCGTGTACATTCGTGATGCCACCGGTACGGTTCAAGACTATCTGGATGCCGTGTTGGCTGGCCCACGGGAGCTGCTCACTCGCTTCGACCACCTGACGAAGCAACTATCAGCTGCCCAAAGTTCCGCGAGTCTCGTTAAAGATTACGATCAGCTAATCACCAGCCTTACTCTGGCCGACGCATGGTCGCTCGAAGCTCGAATCGATGAAGTGTTAGGCGGTTTAGGTCTAGGTCAGCTGAGTGCGCGTGGACGACAACGCGAAGTCGGCACCCTATCCCCGGGACAAGCAGGCAGGCTCGAACTGGCGGGTATCTTGTTGGCTAGACCAGCAATTTTGCTCTTAGATGAGCCCACCAATCATCTTGATGACGAAGCCATTGCCTTTCTGATCCAGCAAATTATAGATTGGTCGGGGCCGGTGCTCATGACCAGTCATGATCGTACGTTCATCGAAGACACAGCCACGGTCATCTATGACCTTGATATTGCCCCATGGCAAGCTATAGCCACAGGGGAAGGTAGCGACGTGGTGTCTGGCGTGTACCGATGCTCTGGAACGTATAGCGATTATCTTGCCGCCAAACAACACGCCCGCATGCAGCATCACAAGCTTCACGCTATGCAGCAATCTGAAAAGCGCGCGATTCGGAGTCATCGCCGTCGCAGTGAAGATATTGCTCGTGGTGGAGTGAAATTAGCGACGGCTCAGGGTAAGGCGCGTAAGTTCTTTTCTGATCGGGCAGAAACGACCGCGCTGCGGCGCACACGTAACGACGATAAACGCCTAGAAGAGCTTGCTAAACGTGAGGTGCGAAAACCCCGCGACTACCAACTGCGGCTCAATCTTCCACACGTTGAGCCGCGTGGTGGGTTAGCTGTCATGGCACGACGCGCCACGGTTCCAGGCAGGCTTGCCCCAATAACGTTTGACCTTGCCACAGGCGAACACTTATTACTGACTGGCCCGAACGGAGCAGGAAAAACTACGCTTCTCACTTGGCTCGCAAACGGGAAACCACCAAACAGTATGGAAACCACATCCAGCGGCAGCATATTCGTCAATGGGACGCTGGCGTACGTCCCGCAACGACTACCACGCACAGGCGATCTCAACATCGCCCAGGAACATTGGACTGACGGGATCGGTGAATTAGGTGCGGGAATCCTCCACCCAGCCCTGTGGACCACCCCAGTCGGACAACTTTCAGATGGCAACCAGCGTCGAGCCCAGATCGCGTTAGCCGCGGCGCAGAAACCAGAGATTCTCATCATCGACGAACCAACCAACTACCTTGACCTAGCCGCGATCGAAAAATTCGAGAACGCGCTCCGCCAATGGAATGGCACACTCATCATCGCCAGTCACGACCGCTGGCTCATCAACCACTGGCAAGGAACACACATCGAATTAAGCCCAGCAGATCCAACGACTTGATCGCTAGACCTGCGTTAACACCCAACCGTCCCTGATTGAGAGGTTGTTTAACGATTGTAGATCGTGCCTCTTCGACCGATTGAGAAGACTTCAATGGTGATGATGCCGTGGATGAGTGCAAGGATTCGATATGAGCCAACGCGGTAACGCCACTCGCCCGAGCGATTAGCGGTCAACCCTTTTCCGAAGGCACGCGGATCAGCGCATCCATCGAGGTTGTTCTTCATCCATGCTGCAAGAATCCTCGCATCGAACCGATCCATCTTCTTCAATTGTTTGCGCGCACGCGCAGTAAGCTCAACACGCCACACAACGCTCCGCGATTCCGTCATGAAAGCTCAGACACGACGTCGTCAATACTGAATCGTTCACCAGAATCTTCAGCGATTGCCTCACGTAGCTCTTGAAGATCGTAGACGTCCTCAATCTTCTCCAAGATCGCATTACGAGCGAAGTCGGAAATCGTGACGCCCTCGAACTGGGCGAACCTGCGCACTAGTTCCGCATCCTGCTCGTTCATACGGATAGTCATCGTGGCCATAACGTTCCTCTCAAACCCCTCAATTTGAATACATCGTATTCACCAGCTGGCTGCTTCGCAAGAGAGAAAAACAAAAAGACGCTCACTTTGTATCAAAGTGAGCGTCCTAGTGGTGGAGCTAGGGGGATTCGAACCCCCGACCTTTTCATTGCGAACGAAACGCGCTACCAACTGCGCCATAGCCCCGCGTAGAAAAATCCTAACAAAGGGGCGCCTGCAACCCCGAATAAATTCCCGTCTATTGCGTCACGCTAGGCACGACGGCGATCGAGCAACGCGTCCAGAGTTGATCCCCCACCGAGTACGTCAGAGCGCAACTCCTCCGTGCCAGTTACCCCGGGTGCAGGATTCGCGGCTTCAATTGGCTCATCACCAATACGTTCACCAACGCGGGTGGGCCGGTAGGGCACATCCGCCTCAGCTGTTTCCGGCGCTACATAAGGCTTAACCGTACGCCGCTGGATCGTGGGCTTCAGCGTATACGAGGGCGCCTCGAGTAGATCAGCTTCTCGGCCAGACTTTTCGGCAAGTTCCTCACCGTTAACGATTCGATCAACGCGAGCCACTCGCGGGGCGGGAAGCACCCGCTCCGGCTTTTCGAAGCCCGAGTGCTCGGTCTTCTTGGAGAGTTCTTTCGCCGCGGTAACCGAGTCCGCCCGGACATCTGCTGATTCAACTGGCTTCGCAACGTTCGATTCACTGTGCGCCGCAGCACCCGCCGAGACGGGGGCGTCCTTCTTGGTGTGGCCCGTGAGCTGGCGCCGAACATCTCGGCGCGAACGCAGAACCTTGTTTGCGCGGGAAATACGTCCTTCATCCTCCTCGTTCAAGGAGCTCCAGTTTGAGACGAGCACGCCGAGCCCAAGGAGATACGCCCCGCCTAGGGCTGTCGATGCAATCGCAACGCCTGCCGGAACGGACGTCGCTCCCGCCAAAATCCACAGCAGAACGGTCACCCCGACAAGCGCGGCGGCACCAAACAACGCGCGCTGCTGTGCCGCTGCACGCTGAGCGATTCGAGCTCGAGCACGCGAACGATCACGCGCGGCGGCCCGCATCTTTGCCGCACTGGGAGCGCGGTGTTCGCGCTGGCCTTGTGGTGTGCTCATTGTTCGCTCCGTCGTAAAAATTTTTCCGTGTTCACCGGTGTCTTGTTGCAGTGTTCGTTCCGTGATGATCCTCAGGTCCGCCGAGTATCGTTCACCGATTGGCGCGTCCGCGAGAACGGATCGGTTTCTGGCTATTTGGGGAGCAACATAGGCTAAAAGCAAAAGCGCGCCAACTGCCAGTGCCGCCCCTTCAATACCCATGCATCAACGTTATGTCGGACGGCGAGTTTTAGCGGGTATCTCGCGGAGGCGTGTTGCTAAAACACCTCCGAATCAGCAGGGTCAAAGCCGCAAATTCAGACTTCTAAAACACCTGCAACACCAATCACACGCAAACAGCTCAGCACATCAAGCATTCAATACAACGCACTCTAAGGTGTCGCCCACCTGCACCACACGCTGCCCTTCGGGCACAATAGCCAAGCAGTTCGCTTGGGCCAAAGCCGTCAGCAGCGGCCGCGCCGGATCACCCAGCGGCTCAACACGATAACCATCATGAGGGTTGCCAACCACTCGCGCCCGCACGAATTCCCGCTCACCCTCCGGCGATTCCCAAGACTTCTCGACGCTCGCTTGAATCGACCTGCGATGGATATTCGAATAACCGGCCATGTGCCGCAGGGCCGGCCGGATGAAAACTTCGAACGCCGTCATCGCCGCAACCGGCGAACCCGGTAAACAAAATACCGTGGTGTCCCCTTCGATCCGCCCAACGCCCAACTGCCGCCCGGGCGCCATCGCAACGTTGTCGAAACGCACCGTACCCAAAGGCGAAAGCACTTCTTTGAGGGTGTCTCCCCCGCCGTATGAAAGCCCGCCGGTAGTGATGATAATGTCGGCGCGAACCAACTGGTCTTCAAGCATTTCCCTCAGGTCGCGCTTGTCGTCGGTCACGGCCCCGACTCGGAACACTTCCCCGCCAGAGTCTCGCACGGCGCTTGCCAGCGCATGAGAATTCGCGTCGTAAATTTTTCCGACGGCAGCGGGCATTCCGGGCTCTTGGAGCTCATCACCAATCGCCATGATGACCACCCGTGGCGAAGGATGGACCATCACCGTCGAGTGCCCGGCCGAGGCGAGAACTGCAATCTGCCGCGAACCGATTCGCACCCCCGCACGCAAAAGCACGTCTCCGGCAGCGAAATCTTCCGCCCGCTGGCGCACATTCTCGCCTTCACGCACCGACCGGTACACCTGCACTTCCGCACGTCCCTGATCCGTGCTTTCAATCGGAACGACGGCCTCGGTGTCGGCCGGTAGGGACGCACCCGAGGAAATTCGCACGGTGGCACCTGCAACCAGCCGCGATGGATCGATCGTGTCTGCGCGGATTTCTTCGACGACGGGAAGCGCTACGGGGTTATCACGTGAAGCCCCCTCGACGTCGCCCGCCAGAACAGCGTAACCATCGCGCGCGGCAAGGTCCGCCTGTGGAACGTCAACGAGGGAGCGCACGTCTTCGGCGAGAACGCAGCCGACGGCGTCGGACAGGGCAACCGCAAATGGCGGCAGCGGTGCGGCTACGGTAAGGCACTCGTCAAGGTGCTCGGCGACGGACTTCATTTTGCCTCCCTAAGAATCCTCAGCCAGTTTACCGGAGAGCGTAGCGCATACATGAGTCGGGAGGTTCCGTGAGAGAATGGGGCCATGTCCATCTCAGCGTTGAGTGTTCCTAATATTTCCAGCATGGAAGTCGAAGAAGGCAAGCAAGCCCTTCGCTCCGCTATCCGAGCTCACCGCAAGCAGCGGGGAAAGAAAATGTTGGAAAAGTTTTCCAAAGAATGGGCGCAAACGGTTTTGCATTTCGTTGGTGAGCGCGAGCTCGTAGCCTGCTACGTCTCCGTGAATAAAGAACCGCCCACGCGCGAAGTTGTCGCAGCCTTATGCGAGGCGGGAAAACGCGTGTTGCTACCCAAACTCGGCCCTGGCCTAACTCGTTCGTGGGGCTTGTATTCACCGCGGGAAGAGCTTGTGGAAATGGCTCCCGGCCGGCCTCCTGAGCCTCCCGGTGAGGCGCTCGGGCCCGAAGTTTTAGCCGACGTCGAGGCGCTCGTAATCCCGGCACTGGCGATTTCCCATCGCGGGGCGCGCCTTGGTCAAGGTGGCGGTTGGTATGACAGGGCGCTGAAGAAAGTCAGCCCCAATGCCCTAGTTGGCGCGATGATCTATCCCGAAGAGTTGCTTGAGGAGTCCATCCCGCAAGACGAAATGGACATGCGGGTTCCGTACGTTATCCATCCGACGGCGATCTTGCAGACAAGCGCCGCGAGAGAAGGCTGTCCACAGTTCGGCTAACATCTAGGTTATCCACAGTTGGCACCTTGCGAACCCGGGTAGACATGGGCCGTCCACCATAATGGGGGCATGGTTCACTCCCACCTTTCAAAGCCCCAGACGGCACGATCATCACCTTTGCGCGCCATTCTTTGGCGATGGCGATGGGTGGGCGCAGCTATCTTTGCGGTCATGGCAATCCAAGCTATCGCGCCCGTTCCCGGTGACGAGCCATCAACGCCTATCGTCGTGACCACCCGCGAGATAGCTGCCGGCGAACTGCTCGAATCTGGCGACCTCACCATCCAGCACATCAGCTCCAACATCGCAGGAACCTTAGAACACGTGGACGATGCGGCCGGAGAGTATCTGGTCGGCCCGCTCCCCGAGGGGGCGCCCGTGCTCGCAAGCCACCTGCTCACCTCCGACTTCCTAGACAGCGCCGCCGAGGGCACCATCATCGTGCCCCTCACCATCGTCGACTCCGGTGGCACCGCACTCTTACAGCCGGGCGTGCATGTCGACCTGTACGCAATGCCAGAAGAATTTTCCGAGATGACCGACGCCGAACGGCTTGTCGGCGGAGTCCGCGTTGCCGCGATCGCCACCAACAAGGGCACCTCTACCCTACTCGCCACCACTGAGGACACCCACGTGTTCTACTTTGAAATTCCAGAAAGCGCGGTCAAGCGCGTACTGGGCGCGGGATCACGAGCGCCGCTACATGCCGTGCTATCCGGCCCACGTAGACCTGGCTAGATGGCTACAAGTTCCCGAAATGGGGTGGCACATCCGCCAAAATTTCGCGATCGCGAGCAGACAGTACCGGCTTATCGGTAAAACTACTTCCGCCGTCACTGGTCTCACGGCTGTTATTCCGCTCGCCATCTGACTTGTGCTCCGGATTTCGCCCAGCTGATTTCTTCGCGGCTTGCCTTGGCTCTTGCCGAGTCCGGCGATCGCTCGCGTGCAAAACCTCTTCGGCGGACTCGAATTCACCCGCTTTGATCCGTTGGGCATCAACATCCGAGAGCATGACGACGCGGCGCGAGCCCCGGCGTCGTACCGGCTTACCAACGCTACGTACGGCATCATCGACCACCGGTTCCGATGACCGATCTGGGCTCCCGGAAGGATCGGATTTCTCGCTAGCGTTCACCGTCATCACCAAGAACCGGACCCTCATCACCCAAGTCCAAGCTACCCGTAACCGAGTGATCCTCAGCGGGTTCTCGTGGCTCGGCCGCCACGGCGATGAGCCCCGAACGCCGCGCAACATTGCGCAACACGACGTCGATCTGCTCACCGCGCCGCTCAATCCCAAGCTCGGCCCGCAATTCATCCACCAGCTCGTCCTCGCCGCGCACCTTGCCATCGGAGGCAATCCACGCGATCATGTCATCCAGCTGATCATCGGTATAGGCTGCCAAACTCAAACCGGGAGCGATCTGCGGCCGCTCACCGCGCGGGCGAAGTCCCTCATCCGGGTTATCGATCCCCGGATTCAGCTCGTCAAGTTCGGGCTCGTTCCACCCCTGCGCCAGCTCCACGCTCTCCTCTACCAAAGTTGGCACTCGCACCGGCGCGGGCTCATCAGGAAAACGTTCGCGTAACAATTCTTCAATCGCATTTACCTGGCCTTCCGGATCGATAAACAGCGAACTTGAGAACGTCTGGAACACCTGCCAGCCACGCGAGTGCAAAACGTCGATCCAGAACCGGTCCCTGCGCCGCAATGACTTCTCATTCACGTACGCCGGATCATCCATCACCACCGCGACCGCATACTCACCGCCACGTCCAACGACGAGCGGGATCCGCGGCGAACCCTGATAGCCGTAGGATGCGCGCGTTGACCAGCCGCGATCGTGCAAACGATTGGCGACGTCGGCAAGAAGCGGGGCGACCTCGTCGTCGGAAACGACGTGCGAAACCTCGCCACCACTTGCCTCATCAATCAGGCGCGAGAGCAAGCGCGGACCGGCAGTGGACACGCGGCGCGCGTCGATATCGCCGGGCCCAAGTGCAGAAACGATAGTCAGCTCCGAGCTCGCTGCGCAGACCGCGTCAATCAAACCGGCCGGACCGTCCGGCGTGGCCAGTGCACCAAAGCTGTGCAAAACCCGCCCGTGGACGGTCTTGCCATAGCCGACCGATAAGATCACGTGATCGCGCTTCAGCCCGGTTGCCTGCGTGATGTCAGTAATCACGAAACCGGCCAAATTTTCGACGTCCCGGGAACCGACCGTTTCAACCGCCTCCCGAACCCGATTCGCGTGAGTGGGCGACACCGTCACCACAGCAAGCGACTCCTCGGGGCGGCTCATCGCGTGGTCAAGAACCGCGTCAACAACCGCATCCACCTCAACCTGGGTCGACTCCACCGCGCCCTCGCCGGACGTGCCGGGCACGCCCCGCCCGTCGACGTACACGAGCTTGGAGCTCCGGGTGGCATCAACGCTCGGAGGAAGCGCCACGTGATCATAGCCGAGCTCTTTCAACGCGAAAGTCGATAACGCATCATGCTGTGCCTGGTAGGTGGGCAATTCGGCCACCGGAAGCACGTCTGCGAAAACCTGCACGTTCTCGGCGCCAGGCCGCTTCAAATCCGCAACGAGCACCGCCTGCCGACCTCGCATCATCGGCGAAATCAGCTGGGCCACCGAATTGGCAGCCTCCACGATCACTAGATCCGCCCACGGCATCGGCGGAATAAACTCGGCCAACACGGTTGCCGGAACCACCCACACCGGCCGGGCCGCCTGCACGAGCCGCGAATGGGTTGCAATCGCATCTCGCAGACCGCCCGTTCCCTGCTCGGCAAGAGCCTGGTCCAGTTTCAGGGTCTCTTGGCGCCTTGACTGCATCAGTGCACGCGAATTATTGACCACGGCACGCAACACGGGGCCTGCAAGCGTCCGAGTATGGGCACGATCGCACTCGCATAAGGTCTCGAGCAGCTTCACCAGATCGCGCGGGCCAAGGCTCGATAACGCGTCGGATTTCCCAATAATTTCTTCGAACACGGCGGAGGTGTATGCAAGATCGAGTTCCGCGGCAATACCTTCCGGTACAACGCCTCGGGCGACGACGTCGTCGAGAAATTCGCCAAAACCGGCCTCGCGCAAAGTGCCAAGCAGCGCATTGCGTTCGGGAAGGGTGGCCATGTGGTCCGCATCGGCACCGAGGGCGGAAAGCCGCGACTGCAGCTCTTCAAACTCCATGTCAAAGAACGGTTCACCATCGAGGTGACCCATGAGGGATTCGAGATCCTGCTGCACTTCGATGCGCGTAGCCCGAATTTGCGCCATGCCGTCGGGCAGCGTGGGCCAGCCGCCATCTGTGCTGTACCGGCGCCAAACCTCCCGGCGCTTTTGCACCTTAAGCAGTTCTTCGTGTAGGTTCGCGGTTGATTCCCCGGGGCGCACCAGATCCAGGGCCTGTTTTTTATAACGACGGCGGTCGGCAAGTTTCATCGAGTGCCCGTGCGAATCGCGCCAATCGCGCGGCGCGCAGGCGATCGCCATATTCAACGGCGAAGTTTCAAAAACTTGCGGAACGAACGTGTCAAGAGAATCAGAAATGCCGTCGAGCACGTCAATCTGTTCAAACCACTGCGCAAGCGTGGTGGGCTGCTTCATCGACGTTTCGCCAGCCGAGCGGGAAGATTGGCTAATTGCGGCCGGAACCCTGATATCACGGAGTCTGCGAACCGCATCGAGGGCTTTCGTGCCCTCGGAGGCGCTCGAAATTGTTGACGAGGCCCAGGCAGACGAAGAGATCTCGGGATCGAACGCACCCAGCTCCGCTGCTCTGTCCAAATCTGCACGTACTGCGTCGAAGCCCTGATCCTTCATCGTGTTAACAGCTTTTTGCCCGAGCCTTATTCGCGTTTGCGGGGCGTCATCTTGCGCCATCAAACTTGCGAGCTTTTCAAGGAGTTCGCGGACGGACGTACCCCATTCGGGCTCCTCACGATGCAAATCCCCCACAAAAGACTCGAGATCTTGACGTGCCGAAACCAAACGAGCTCGCAGCTCCAGCGTTTCGTCCGTAGGAAGTTCGGGGCGCTCCAAGCGCAAACCGGTTCGAATGCGCTGTGCAGCCCCGTCGACGTCGGAAAAATCCAGAACCAGATCGCCCAAGCCCAAGTGCTCGAGTTCGTCGATCAGTTGGCACCCGGAGGATAGCCTTGCCGGAACTACCAAAATGGAGCGATTCGACGCCGCGGCATCCGCACAGATTGAAGCTATCGTTTCAAACCGGCGCGAACCGGGCGGGCAATCCAAAACGACCGAACGGCCAGATGCCACCGCCTCTACGGCGTTAAGCTCTGCCACATCGAGATCACCGGCGCCTCGCTCAACTTCTGGTGCGCGGTCCTCGTCTTTGCCCGGTGGAAGCGGCGTTACCGAAAGCTTCCGAGTCTTGGCATCACCCGCAAGCGCCATCATAATGCCCGACGTGCGGATATAGGGTTCCATCGCCTCCAAGTCCGCGAGTAACGTGCGCTCGGGGCGTTCAAAGCAACCCAAATGGGCCACCATTTCACTCGCAAAACCGGGCAGGTACATTCGGCCAATTGACTCGGCCAACGCGAAAAGTTCGTCGAGATCTGCCGTGCGCTGGGCGGCCTGCCGCAGCTGGGTGAGATGCTCGGCTGTAGCACCGTTCTCACGCAATGCACGCAAAAATGCGGGATTGAATTCCGTGCGCTTCAACTGGCGAACAGCCGCGTCATCGCCGTCGAACTTTAGCTCGAGCGCACGAAACAACGCATATTCGTTAATTTCCTTCGCCTCGCGCGGCGGCTCGGCCTCAGCTGGCTCTGCCAACTGAGGCTGCTCTGGTCGGGCTCCGCCGTCATCAGCGGTGCTCGCATCTGGTTCGACGTCGCCGCTGGCCGGCTCGTCGCTGCTGGTCCATTCGTCGCCGTCACTTGCCGGTTCGACGTCGACCATCGCAAACTCGCCCGTCAGTTCGGGCGCGTCGAAATGGGCGGGCACACCCGGCTCAGTTGCGGGTGGTAACTCGGTCCAGGTGAACTGGCCTACTGCCAACGAGACCGGCGCATGACCATACTCTTCCGCAATACGCGCAGTTGTGGCATTCAGCCGCTGCAGATTCTTCATCGCGCGTTGCTGTGCAAAACTTTCCCGTACAAGCGAAGTGATACGCACGGGAGAACCGGAAGCAAACAGAGCGGACCCCGTGGGATGCGGATGGGTCAGATCTACGAGGGCGCTGCCCACATCGCTCGTCGTTTGGTCGGCTGTGAGGGCCCGCTCCGCCAGTTCTGCATGCCAATTTTCATACGCCTGATCGAGCAGTTCTTCGCGTGAGGCCGTCGGCTCGTCGCCGCTAACCTCCTGCTCCTGGGCCTCCTCGCCGGAGTCTGGATCTACGCTCTCTGCCACATTTTCAGCGGGCTCTACCGACTCATCGGCGCTCTCAACGCTCGGCGCACTCTGGCTAGGCTCATCTGGCGTTTGCGCACTAGGCACCGACTCCGGGGACTTTTTACGACGTCTAAAGAAAGGGCTCACCCCTCCACCGTACCGAGAACAGAATTGAAGTCGGTGCAAGCGCGCCGAAAACGACGCATTCGAATCACGCGGAAATCTAGCCTAACTCACTGTTTGGACCTGAGAGTGCTGATCGCAAAAGACGCTATCCCCACAGTTTTCGCACGTCACAAGCCGGGCTCGGCAACTTGGCTCATCGCAGTTGTGCAAGAGCGACGTAGGGCCCTGACACTTATGGCACCGGCCAATCACCTCCGGATTCTCACCAAAATCCATGACTTCACGGCCGTCAAATACCGTGAGCGCGCCCTTCCAACGGCCCTTGTTGCCGAACTTTTCTGCGTAGCGCACAATCCCGCCATCGAGCTGCATCACATTAGAAAAGCCGCGGTTCTTCATCACGGCCGTCAACACTTCACAACGGATACCGCCCGTGCAGTACGTGAGAATCGGAGTTTGCTTGAGATGATCGTACTCGCCCGCATCAAGCAGCTTAATAAAATCGTGCGTGGTGTTCGTTGGCGGAACGATCGCACCCTCAAAACGGCCAATCTCAGCCTCGATTGCGTTACGGCCATCAAAGAACACCAGATCGGGATTGTCGGCAATCACCTGCTCAACCTCCTCGGGCTTAACGTGCACTCCGCCGTCGATCACGCCACCACGATCCACCTTCAACTCGTCAGGCGCACCAAAGGCCACAATTTCCTTGCGCACCTTCACCGATAGACGTGGAAAGTCAAGCGAGTTGCCGCGCTCATCCAGGCCCGTCCCCTCGGAAATTTTCCACTCGATATCGCGGAACGGCTCATATTCTTTGGTGGCCTTCTGGTATGCCTTAACCGCCTTCAGCTCCCCGCCCACCGTGCCGTTAATCCCATGCTCAGAAATGAGGATACGCCCGCGCAGGCCAAGACGCTCGCACAGGTTCCACTGCCACAACCGCACCGCATGCGGATCTGAAAGCGGCGTGAACTTGTAATACAGCAGGATTCGAGTTTGCACCACGATTCTTCCTTTCCGCTCGCCAAGGCGGGATGCGAGTGCCCTCGATAGGAATCGAACCTACGACACCGGCTTTAGGAGAGCCGTGCTCTATCCACTGAGCTACGAGGGCGAGCTAGCTGGCGCCAGCGCGTAAATCCTACCGGATTGGCCCAGTGTGCGCGAAACTCAAGCTCGGCTAGCTTTCGGCTACGATTCCCGGCTCATCAGGATCGACGTACTGAACGGGTTCGGGCCCGACGTCGTCACCAAGCCGCACCCGGCGCGGAACAACCATCGTGGGGCACGCCGAATAGCCCAGGAGGGTTTGCGACGTCGATCCGAGTAACAAACCGGCGAATCCGCCGCGCCCGCGCGTACCAAGAACGAGAAGATCCGCTTCATCCGATTCGCGCGCTAAAACATGTGCTGGGCTACCTTCCACCGCCGTAATCTCGGTATCGATCTGGCGGCCTTCATCCACATCGGCCAGCGCTTGCCTCATTTCGACTTCCAACTCCTGAAGGTGTTCCTCGCGGAACGCATGGGCAGGCACCCAAGCTGCGGCCGCCGGATTAACTGCGGTAATAATCTTCAGCGTGGCATTCCACCGGTCCGCCTCCCACACCGCGCGCTGGAGTGCCATCTTCGAATGATGCGAACCATCAACACCGCATACCACACGCCTGATCGGAAGATGGGTATTCGGGCTCTCAGTTGGCACCACCACGGTTGGGCAGTAGGCATTGGCCGGCACGGCGGATGACACGGTGCGCAGCAGGCGATCGGCAAGCCGATTTGTACTCTGGGCCCTTCCTCCAACGACGACGAGGGCCACCCGTTTCGAAATCTCCACCAGCACCTCGGTCGGATCACCGAACTCGAGCGCGGACGTAACTTCCACGCCCTGGCCGGAAACGGATGCCACCGCGTCGTCAACTATCTGCTTTGCCGAATCGAACAGTTGGTTTGCCCTTTCCCGATTTTCTTGAAACTCCGGGGTCATATAGTGGGAGGGCAACTCGTAGCCACACACCACGTGGAGGCGGGCATCCCGTGCGCGGGCCTGCGCGTGTGCCCATTCGAGTGCTGCACCACCCGCTTCAGAACCATCTATTCCTACGACAACAATATTTTCATGCGCCATTGCATCCTCCTTACGGTCATTCTCCCATTGGTATGTGAGGTTTTCTAGTGTCGTAGATCTAGTGCCGCTCAATCCCCATCACGCTCTTTAAGCAACAAGCAACAGAAAAGGGATCCTCGCGGATCCCTTTTCATGAAAACTTAAGTCTGTCGGCTAAACCCAGCACCAACGGCGCAGTTTAGCCAAACACGCGGATGACGACGGGGGTTCCGATAACGTAGTCGGATCCCACCTGGGTGCCCATCGAGGGGTTCCAAGCGCCAATGTGCTGGCCACCGCCCACCGAAATGCCAACGTGCCCCGGCCAGTAGAGGATATCGCCTGGCTGGACCTGCGAGTACGGAACCTGACGGCCAACTGACAGAACGGAGCTGGTGTAACCGCCAATGTGCACACCGTGCTGGGCATAAACGTAACGAACGAACCCGATGCAGTCCCAGCCCGCGGGAGTAGTTCCGCCCCAGCGGTAAGGAGCACCCGCGTATGCAAGTGCAGTGCCCGCAACAGCGCTACCCGAACCGGAGTAGGACGCCGCAGGTGCCTGCTGAGCTGGAGCTGGAGCTGGAGCGTCACCTTGATCCGACGAAGCGCCACCTTGAGCCTGCTGACCGTATCCGCCATTTTGCGCGGCAGTTTCCTGCTGAACTACCTGTTCAGCAACCGGAGCTTCGGCTTCGATAACAACCTGTTTCATCTCCCAATCGCCGCCTGAAACGGTGTTGAGCTCAATCGAGGCAACCTCATTAGTCTCAACTGCAGGCGACTCAAGCGCCGCTGCAACCTTTTCAACCTCAACCTGATCTTCGGTCGGTGAGGCAAATGCGATTGGCGCACCGATACCCATCAGCATTCCTGCTGCGGATGCGGTGGCTGCTGTCGTCATGGTCGACTTCGAGAAGGTCTCCCGAGGCTTAACCATTTCGTGACGTCCCGCCATAAAAATCTCCGTAAAGCTACTGAACTAACGTTGACACCCGCAAAAGTCGCCATGACTTCTTGGGCACATGGATCAGCATAACGGCAGAATAACTTTTTGTCACGATTTGGTAACAATGACATCAGTCACTGAGATTTTTAACGAAAATTCCCTTGGCAACATCGGCGGAAAGCCGCACGGAATAAGCCCCCTGGCTCACCACTGCACTTTCAGATTCGACAACATCCACCGTTACCTTCGCACCCGGCAACAGCTCCTCGTACTCGAGCATCGCCAAAACATCAGCATGCAATTGCACCGCTTCGGCAATCCGCACGATCTCATATTCCGTCTCACCGTCAGCCTCTTCCACATCCATAATGGACACGAGCCCTGATTCGCTCACGTTATTGATCGTCGTCGCATCCTGAGAAGGAATCGGATTGCCGAACGGATCCGTCGTCGGATTGCCGAGAAGGGCTTCGATTCTATTGGCGACGTCGTTCGAAACAACGTGCTCCCACCGGCACGCCTCATCGTGAATATCGGGCCAGTCGAGTGTGATCACGTCATGCAGAAGTCGCTCGGCGAGCCGATGGCGGCGCATCACCTGGATTGCGCCTTCCCGGCCAATATCAGTAAGTATGATTTCGCGATTTGGCGCCATCGTCACCAAACCATCACGCTCCATCCGGCTCACCGTCTCAGAAACCGTGGGTCCCGACTGTTCAAGGCGCTCCACAATCCTCGCCCGCAATGCGGGGATGCCCTCCTCATAAAGCTCATAGATCGTTTTGAGGTACATCTCGGTCGTATCGATCAATTCATTCACGGAAACCCCCTCCTCCACTCGCCACCCGCTCATAATATCCAATTTGGTTCCTTGCCACAGGTTGAGCCCGTTGTACTACCCGTGCCACACAGTGGGAAACCTCCCCACGATTGGCCGCCGCTTTGAGACCATGGGGTATGACCACCAGTACTCCCCCACATCTACCAAAACTACCTCGCGACGGCCGGTTTGGCTCGGGCCCATCCAAGGTGCGGCCCGAGCAGATTGCCGCCATTCAAAGCCCGCCCATGGGCACCTCGCACCGCCAGACTGGCGTGCGCGAAGTCGTCGCTTCAATCCAAATCGGTTTGGCCGAACTTTTCCGACTACCTGAAGGCTACGAAGTGTTACTCGGCAACGGTGGGGCAAGCGCATTGTGGGACGCAATGAGTTTCGCCCTCGTTGAAAGTTCGGCACAGTGCGCCGTCGTCGGTGAATTCTCCGGCAAAGCCGCCCGCGCGCTCGAGCGCGCACCGTGGCTTAACACCCCGGACATTCGCAGGGCCGAGCCTGGCCAGGTGGTCCAGTGCGAATCAGCACCCGATATCGACGCCTACGTTTACGCACATAACGAAACATCCACCGGAGCACTGACACCGCTGCGGCGCTTTGGCGAAGAGAGCGCCCTTACGCTCGTCGATGGCACATCGGTAGCTGGCGGGATCGACGTCGACATCTCGGCTGCCGACTTCTACTACTTCTCGCCACAAAAATGCTTTGGTGCCGACGGCGGCCTGTGGCTGGCGCTCGCATCACCAGCCGCATTGGAACGGATCGAACGCCTGAGCGGGCAGCGTTGGATCCCAGACTTCCTCAATCTGCAACTCGCGGTCACGAACTCACGAAAGGCCCAAACGCTGAACACGCCCGCCGTTGCCACCTTGCTCATGCTCGCCAACCAGATCGACTGGATACTTGCCCAAGGCGGCCTGCCCGCGATGGAAGAGCGCACCCGCCTCAGCTCCGGAATCATTTACTCGTGGGCTGAAGAACGTAGCTTCGCCAATCCGTTTGTCGCCGCCGAATACCGGTCACCAGTGGTGTGCACGATTGATTTTTCCGACGACGTCGACGCCGCAGCTATCGCCCGCGAACTGCGTCAGCATTCGATCGTCGATATCGAACCCTACCGTTCGCTAGGGCGAAACCAGCTGCGGATTTCCACGTTCCCCGCCATCGAGGCTGACGACGTGCGAGCGCTACTCGCCGCAATTGACGCCGTCGTTGATTCGCAGGGAGTTGCGGATTAGGCGACGCCGAGCGCGTTCGTGATGGGCTCCAACAGGAAGTACACGACGAACAGAGCGGAGGTGAGCCACATGAGGGGGTGCACCTTGCTCGCCCGGCCGACCACCGTTTGCATGAACACGTAAACGATGAAGCCCACGCCGATGCCCACCGTGATCGAGTAGCCGAATGGCATGAAGATAATAGTGATAAATGATGGGATGGCGACGGCGAGATCCTGCCAGTCGATGTCCACGACCTGTTGCATCATCATGAAGCCGACCACGACGAGGGCTGGTGCTGCAGCTTGCGAGGGGACGAGGGCAAAAAGTGGTGCGAGGAACGTTGAGAGCAAGAAAAGGATGCCGGTAAAGATTGCCGACAGGCCGGTTCGGCCGCCTTCTCCAACGCCGGTCGCTGATTCGACGAACGAGGTGTTCGACGATACCCCGCCCATGCCACCGGCAATGGCGCCAACCGAGTCGATCATCAGGATCGCTTTCGTGCGCGGTGGGTTGCCGTCTTCATCGAGCAGATCGCCTTCGGCTGCGACTGCGACCATCGTGCCCATGGTGTCGAAGAAGTCTGCGAGCATCACGGAGAAGGAAAGAACGACGACGGCGATGATGCCGAGTTTCTGGAACGGGCCGGTGATGGAGAATTCTCCGAGTGTGGAAAATTCGGGAACATTGACCGGGGAGCCGGTGAGCTTGGGCTCGGTGAGCCCCCAGCCGCCGACTTTGCCGACTGCTTCGATGATGATGGCCAGGATGGTTGAAGCGATGATCGACCAGAGGATCGCTCCTTGAACTCCGCGCACCATGAGCGCGATGGCGAGGAAAAGTCCGAAAATAAACACGACGAGCGGCCAGGTAGAGATCGAGCCGTTGACGCCGAAGACGAGCGGTGTGCCCTCACCTGCGGAGACGATGCCCGCGTTGACAAGCCCGACGAGCGCGATGAACAGGCCGATTCCAACCGAGATGGCCGTGCGGAGCACCTTCGGTACTGCGCGGAAGATTGCTTCGCGCAGACCGGTCACAACGAGGAGCAGGATGACGATTCCTTCGATGACGATGATGCCCATGCCGTCTGCCCAAGTCATGCCGGGCAGCTGGACGATCGTGTAGGCGACGATCGAGTTGAGCCCGAGGCCAGCGGCGAGCGCGAGTGGGAAGTTTGCCACTGCCCCCATCAAGATTGTCATGAGACCGGCAACGAGTGCCGTGCCGGCAGCAATCGCTGGAATGTTAGGTTCCGCGCCACCGCCCAAGAACTGGCCAGTGCTATCGGGGCCGGAAAGAATGAGGGGGTTGAGGACGAGGATGTAAACCATCGAGAAGAAGGTTACGAGTCCGCCGCGCAATTCTTGACCGACTGTGGTTCCACGTTCGGTGAGCTGGAATGTGCGGTCGAACCAACCTTGTTGGAGCGGTGCTTGATGTTCTTTCTGCGTGGGCGCAGTGCCTTTTGAGTCGTTCACCCACTAAGTTTCACATTGCGAAGAACTGATCGCAAGCAAAATCTCACATCGTGGACGCTATCTGACTCACTTTCGTCTCACATTGCGAGAAGGCCCGATCTCGCCGGCCCTTTTGCCGCTGGATCTAGGGCACGGAAGCTTGCACGAATCGCCCGATCCCGCGAACTTTGGCAGGCCCGTCGTCAGCGCGCACGAACACCGCCTGGCCGGTATTGACCAAAAGATGCTGCCCCGATTCGACCCACAGATCGGCAGCGCCGTCTAGGCTCGCGATAATTCGCGGCCCCCCGCCGCTCAAACGGTAGGTGCGGCCGGCATTTCGAAGCTCAATGATTGAGAGTTCAAAGTCATCAACTGGAGCATAGAAAGTGGACTGAATTGGCGAGATTCGCTCTGGCGCTATTCGAATGGGCGGAGCAGCAACCGTTTCAACAACGGCAAGCAATTCTTTGACGTCGACGAATTTGTTCGTCAACCCGGCACGTAATACGTTGTCGGAGTTCGCCATGATTTCCAGCCCGAACCCGGCAGCGTACGCGTGAACGGTTCCAGCTGGCGTAAACATCGCCTCTCCCGGTTTCAACGTGACCGGATTGAGTAGTAGCGAGGCAACAATTCCCGGATCGCCCGGGTAGTGGGCGGCGAGCGTTCCCACCATATCGTCGGCTCGCGGCGAGGGCGAATCTTTCGTCAGCCTTTCGGCGCACGCTTCCACCACCTCGGCAACAGGATCGGCGCCCGGGCGCGAATCTTCTAACAGTAACGAGGCGAACGCGTTTCGAACGCCGTGCGCATTTGGCTCTTTACGGATATATTCCGCGATCTCCTGCGTCAGCCGAGCATCCAAGCCCTCCAGTACGCCTAAAATTCGCCGCGGTGTACGAAATCCAACCAAGGCATCGAATTTCGTAATTGCGTAAACGAGTTCGGGCTTATGATTTTCATCCTTGTAGGAACGATCCCACGCGTCGAGTTCAATACCCTTCGCGTTTTCGCGCTGATAGCCTACGCGAGCCTGTTCAGTGGACGGGTGAACCTGGAGGGAGAGCGGCTGGGCGGGGGCAATAAGCTTCAATAGAAAAGGTAGCTCGCCACCGTGATGTTTGGCCACCGCCGCGCTCAAGGAGCCCTGAGGGTCCGCCGCAATATAGTCACGTAAATCAGCACCAGCGCCCGCCCGCGAACGGACGCCTTGGCCCCCGTCGCTCAAGTCTTGGCGAGACAGCGCGCGGGCGCCGGCTCCAACGTCACAGCGCGCGGGCGCAGCCCGGTGGGCTCCCAGCCACAGTTCTGCAACCGGAAAATCGGCGGGCGGCAAACCGAAGAATCTCGGGATGAGATCCGGTGATCCCCAGTCGTAATCGCGAACGCGCCCTTGAATGACGTGCAAGAATTTATTCCTTGACGAGGTCCAAGCCGGCGTCGTCAAGCACGGGATCAGACTGGTCCCAGATCTTGGCGTGCGCTCGCACGTCGGTTTCCGAGTGGGCGCCGCAGCCGTGATCGAGTGAAACCACCCGTGCGTCGAACGCCGACCATTCGTTTGCACACACTCCGAAGAGTTGGCGTGCTGAACCGCCCATGTGCATAAGATATCCGCAACTGGAGCACGTGGCGCTAGCGGCTCGGGTGGACTGGTTGTCCGGCCCGCCCTCGCCTTCGTACCAGCGTTTAAAAGCTCCTGTGCGCCCTCGATCGGACAGGACGCGAGCGCGCCCTAAACCCAATTCGTATTCGGCGACGACGTCAGCATCCACACCCGTGGCCTCAAAGCCTTCGATGAGTTGTGAATCTTCTGAGGCCTGCAGGTTGTCGTCATCTGGCTTGTACGGGAGCCGGTCGGTTCCGCTTACGTCACCCGGGCGCACTCGATCGGCCCAGGGTATCCAGTCAGGGGCGAGCAGCGCATCTGGCCCGGGATGCACAGATATTTCGTTCACCTTCGCCGTCCGGCCGCGCGGTATGCGAGAGAGAGTAACGGTCCAAAACCAACCGCGATAGCCGGGGAGCAGGCACGTAAAGGCGTGCGTTACAACCCGTTCAGCTTCTTGGACGACGCCGGCGTGCTCGCCAATGCTGGAACGGTGTGCAACTTCATCCAACGCGGCGCGGGCCACGTCTACGGCGTTTGCGAGAGTTTTCTCTTTTGTGATTTTTTGGGTTGGGTTGATTCTATTCGACATCAAAATCCTCGGCCAGAGTTCGCAGGGCTTGAGCAATCCTCGGCCCTCCATTGGGGTAGCGCCCCCGGCGAAGCGTTGTGGATGCAGAGTCAAGGATCTTGATCAGGTCCTCAACAATTGGCACCATGTCTTCGGGCGATCGCCGGTTTGCGGCAGCCAGGGATACTTGTTTCTCAATGGGTGTCACGTGCATGGCGATAGGGCCGCGCCTAGTTTCCCCGACGATGTAATCAACACGAGTACCCGGGCGCAGGCGCGCGCCAATAGGGACGGAATGGGCCGGAAGATAGACTTCCTGACCGTCGTCGCCGGAAATAAAACCGAAGCCCTTCTTCTCGTCAAAGAACTTCACCTTGCCTGTTGGCACGTCGCGCTCTCTTTCATAGCAAATTAAAGTAGGTCCTATCATTATGGCACTTTCTTGCCCGCGGTAAATCCTTCCGCGCTTTCTCACAGTCACACGCCCGGTTCCACTTCGCCGTTGGCGCAGAATGCATTGTTCGAGCGCTAGTGTTGGTAAGTTGGTGGGGCATGCCACATTCGTGCCCGATTTTGGGAGGTTTGGTTGAGAAAGTTCCGCTTGGCCGCCGTCGGTTTCTTTGCAATCGGCTCCATCCTCGCGCCATCTTCGGCGCTTGCCGCACCGCCGCTAGATTTGGACGATAATTTCACTGACACCGCAGATATTGCGGGCAACGACGCCGAAATCGCCTCTGCGTTAGACGAGATTCCGGGTAATGATCTGTGGATCATCACGGTTGATAACACCGATGGTTTGGGTGTCGAGCAGTGGGCTCAGCAAACGCATGAGAAGTCTGGCTTGGAAGTGTATGACGGCGTGTTCGTTGTGGCTGTCGACGATTCCGAAGTTGGTTGGTATGCGCCGGGACCGGAACCTGGGGTTTCGGCGACGACCATAGCGAAGTCGTGGACCGATGAGATCCAGGAGTTATTCAGCTCTGGAAATTGGGATGAGGGGCTGCTCGGAATCGCCCAGAATGTTGCGGCCGTGGCAGATGGTGGCGATCCAGTTGTTGGCGGGCCAGAACCTTTCCCGTGGCTCGCAGTTGGCGGTGTCATCATAGTGATCGGCGGCGGTGTTGCAGGAGTTTCGACCGTGCGTAAGCGCCGTGCCGAGGCGCAGCTCGAGGCAGATTCGAATGCGAAAGTGATAGAAGCTTCCAGCGCTTTGTTGCAGACCGACGACGACGTGCGGGCAGCTACCGCTGAGCTTGAGTTTGCACGGGCCGAGTTTGGTTTAGAGGCGACTAAAGATTTTCAAAAGACACTCGGAGCGGCACGTGAAGCGACGCAGAAGGCGTTTAACATTCACGGACAGCTTCACGATGCCGATCCTGAAAGCCCCGAAGAAAAAGTTTCAATGGCGGCTAGGATCAACCAGTTGGTTTCGAGCGCTCAGGCCGCATTGGCGCAGCACACTAAGCAATTTTCCGAGTTGCGCAATCTGGCGGCTAATGCGGATACCAAGGTTGCTGAGATTGATACGAGGATGGACGAAATCAAGGATCGTTCAGATCTAGGCCGCCGCACGCTGGCCAATCTCGAGTTGAATTATCCGGCTACGGCGCTTGAGACTCTTCGCACTTATCCCGAGCAGGTGGCTCACCTACTCACAGCGACTGAAGAATCGCTCACGGCAGCACGGCAAGAAATCGAAGCCGGCGATCGCAACGGCGCGGTTCCCTACATTCGCATCGCGGAAGGAACGTTAGATCAGGCATCGCAGCTCAATGAGATGATCCTTGACGCTCCGCGTGTGCTTGAGGCCAAGCGGGAAGGTGTTGCGCGGCAGGTTGCCTCTCTTTCAGCAGATATTTCGGATGCAAACCGCTTGGCTTCCGATGATCCGACCGTGACGAAACTTCGCGTGCACGCCGAAAATATCGTACGCCGCGCGAATTCGGGCCAGTCCGATCCGTTTCTCATGGCCGAAGAACTCCACGAAGCCGAGGCAAATATAGACATGGCTCTCGAGCCTTTCCGGCAGGCTGACGAAAACCATAGGAGACTCCAAGCCGATGCCGAGCGGGCTCGCAGCCTCGCCCATGCGGCGATGAGGGAGGCGGATGCGTCTATTTCTCGCTATCGCGCCTCCACTCGATCAGGCGCTCGGGAGCAATTTGCGCGCGCGCAAAGTGACTATCAGGCTGCTGGCGTAGCTTCTGATCCGCAAGAAAAGATTCGGCTGTATGATTCCGCTAGGCAGGCTGCTAATCGCACGCGGCAAGCGGTTTTCAACGACATCGAACAGTCCTATTACGGCCACGGTCCTCACCGCTCGGCGGCCCGAGATTCCTACGCGGGCGCGATGGCAGGTTCGATCGTTGGCGGTCTTGCCCGCGGCCTGATCATGGGCGCATTGGGTGGCGGGGGTTCGCGTGGCCGATCGAGTGGCTTTAGTGGCGGCAGATCGAGTGGTTTTGGTGGCGGCCGAGGCCGGAGCAAGGGTGGCGGGAGCCGCCCTACCGGAGGTCGCCGCGGATTTTAGACGCCTGCCGCCCAGTCGGCGTCGTTTTACCTGTCCAGTTCCAACAATCAATTAACTAGAAAGGTCATTCTCATGGCAGAAAAGCAGTCCATCCTTGGGCGAATTTCCCAGTTGGCAAAGGCCAATATCCACGCTCTTATTGATCGCGCGGAAGATCCGCAGAAGATGCTCGATCAGATGGTGCGCGACTACACGAACTCCATCGCCGAGGCCGAAGATGCTGTAGCGGTGACGGTGGGCAACCTTCGCCTAGCCGAAGCGGACTACAATGAGGACATTTCCTCGGCCCGCGAATGGGGCCAGAAAGCTCAGGCGGCGGTAAACAAGGCCAAGGAAATGCGCGAATCGGGCAATGAGGAGGGCGCGGTGAAGTTCGACAATCTTGCCCGGGTCGCTCTTGAGCGCCAAATCCAGTACGAGGGCGAGGCGCGCGCAGCCGAACCCATGATTAACTCGCAGCAAGAAGTCGTCGACAAGCTTAAAGACGGCCTCAATGTTATGCGCAGCAAGCTCGATGAGCTCAAGCGCAATCGGGACCAGCTTGTGGCTCGCCAAAAGTCTGCCGAGGCCCAAAACCGCGTGCAGGACGCCATTGGCTCGATTAACGTTCTCGATCCGACCTCCGAGCTTTCCCGTTTTGAGGAACGCGTTCGGCGCCAGGAAGCTATTGCTGCTGGCCGCGCCGAAGTCTCGGCCTCATCGCTTGATGACCAGTTTGCCGAGCTGGAAGCCTCACGAGATACGACGGAGATCGAGGCTCGTCTAGCCGCTTTGCAGGC
The DNA here is from genome assembly GCF_030811535.1 of Trueperella bonasi. GTDB lineage: Bacteria > Actinomycetota > Actinomycetes > Actinomycetales > Actinomycetaceae > Trueperella > Trueperella bonasi. The sequence continues at coordinate 802,739 of NZ_JAUSQX010000001.1, forward strand.
TGGTGAAGAGCCCAAGGCTATCGAGGGCAAAGAGTTCACCTCTTACTAGTCACCTCGGGCTAAAGATCCACCCCAATCAGGATACGTCTCGAATTGTGAGAAGCATTCTGGTCGGGGCGGATTTTTATCCGAAATAAATACAATACCAATATGTACTTTCTTATCGATGGCGAAAACATCGACGCAACTCTCGGGGTAAATATCCTCAAACGGGCCCCGCATCCGGAAGAGCGGCCCCGCTGGGATCGCGTGCTTAAATACGATCCGTGGGCACCTGAACATTTAGAAGCGGATGACCCCTCGCACGACGCGCGCACCGCCAAGGGCCTCTTCTTCCTCAACGCCAAGCAACGCACCGCGATGACCTTCGTCCAAGCACTCCTGGCCATCGGTTGGACCCCCATCCTGCTGACCTGTGAAGAACCTAGCGTCAAGATCGTCGACGCCGGTATTCAACGGACACTGGCAGCGATCGGCGAATCCCGCCCGGGGGCAGACATCATCATCGCCACTCACGACGTCGACTATCTCCCCCACATCGCTGACCTGCTCGACGCCGGACACCGCGTTGCCATCGTTTGCTTTCGCGAATTCCTTTCAGCACAGATTGCGGAATTGGAAAACCGCGGGCTCTTGATTGTTGACCTTGAATACGATGTGGGAGCTTTCAATCAGATGTTGAATCGGCTCTACCCGATTGACCTTAAAGATTTCGATCCGATGGACTTCCTCTAGCAGCTCTTCACACTTTTACCACTACCTCGGTTCGAGATCCCAGTGGCGTTTTGACACTTTTCGCCTATAGGGCAAGATTGACTTATGGTCTCACAGCTAGGTAACGATAAGCCCAAAATTTTAGTGGTTGACGACGAGCCCACGATTCGCGAACTCCTATCGGCGTCGTTGCGCTTTGCCGGTTTCGACGTTGCAACCGCCGAAGATGGCACTGCGGCGATCAATATCGAACGTAATTTTCAAGCGGACCTCGTCATACTTGACATCATGCTGCCCGACATGGACGGGTACGAGGTGCTCGAGGAGCTTCGCGAACGCGAACCAGACCTACCCGTGCTTTTCCTGACTGCAAAAGACGACGTGCAAGATCGCGTGCGCGGGCTCGAGATCGGCGCGGATGACTACGTAACGAAGCCCTTTTCGCTCGAGGAAGTTGTAGCTCGAATCCACGCGATTTTACGGCGAACAGCCCCCGAATCAAAGGACTCGGAAATCTTGCGCTACCACGATCTAGAAATGGACGAAGGCTCCTATGAGGTGCGCAGAGCCGGGCGCGAAGTTGAACTTTCACCCACCGAGTACCAGCTCTTGCGATATCTCCTCATCAATGCCGAACGGGTCGTGTCGAAAATTCAGATCCTTGAACACGTGTGGGACTACAACTGGGAAGGCGAAGCTTCAATCGTCGAATCCTATATTTCATATTTGCGGCGAAAGATCGACAGCGCTGAGGCGCTCGGCATGACAGATCCCGAGGAAGCGGCCGCACTCGAGCCGCTCATTCACACCAAGCGCGGGATAGGATACGTGCTCCGGCGAGCAAAATGACCTCGAAAAATTTCCCCGACGACCGGCCAACACCGAAGGTATGGCGCACGCTTTCGGTGCGCATCGTCTTCGTATTCATGTTGCTTATGGCCTTCGTGCTCATCATGATCTCCTGGCTCGCAACCGTCACGCTCCGCAGCTCGCTTATTGACGAAACCGATCGCAACTTACGCTCCTCGGGCCGAACCATGGCAACGGTCACCATTGAACAGCTCCTCGACGACTCCCAATCCCAGATTTTACCGAACGAGTTTTACCTCTACATCACATATGACAACCCCTACGAGTCGGAGCCGGTCACAGAGTTCACGGTTGTCAATCAGATTATCGCGGAGGAAAATGGCACGCCGGCCGATCCGCGCGAGTTGGCCCAGCGGCCCACCTCCGCGCCATTTACCGTGCCCTCCACGATCGAAGAGCAAGAGTGGCGGATTATTACTGCCGACCTTAGCTACTCACCCACCAATCTAACTTCCGTTGGTTCTGTCGTCATCGGCCTGCCCATGGAACCAATAGAAGAGACGGTACGCAACCTCGCTGGCGCACTTGCCACCCTCGTCCTCATTACCCTTGTACTCGGAGCGCTAACCGCCTATTTGCTCGTCGACCAGTCGCTCACCGGGCTTCGTGACATCGAACGCGCAACCCACGAAGTGGCTGCACGCAATCTGTCTGTTCGCGTTCCCACGGGCACGGATGGCTCCGAAGTGGCACTACTTGGCGCATCGATTAACCGCATGCTCTCCAGAGTCGAGGAGTCCTTCGAAGCGCAAGCCGCATCCGAACAGCGGATGCGCCAATTCGTCTCCGACGCCTCACACGAGCTACGCACACCTCTGGCAACGATTCGGGGCTATGCCGAGCTTTATCGGCTCGGCGGAGTGCCCGACGACGGCGTGGAACTTGCCATGTCCCGCATCGAATCCGAGTCTCAACGTATGGCTCACCTGGTTGATGACCTACTCCAACTCGCCCGGCTTGACGAGCGGCGAAAAATCAACATGCAAGCAGTTGACCTCGCCTCCACCGCGATCAACACAATCCACGATTTCCACGTTCGTGCCCCCGACTGGCCCGCCACCGTCGTCGGACTCGACGGCGGGGAGCCGCGCTCCGTCGTCGTCACCGCTGACGAAGAAAAAGTGACCCAAGTTATTACGAACCTGATCTCTAACGTGCGCACTCACACCCCGGAAGGAACTCCCATCGAGGTGGCGGTCGGAATTGATCCGGCGAATCCGAAGACGGGCGTGGTTGAGGTACGAGACCACGGGCCGGGAATCGCGCCGGAGGACGCCGACCGCATTTTCGAACGCTTCTACCGCACCGATTCCTCGCGCTCGCGGGTCAGCGGCGGTTCCGGGCTCGGCCTCGCTATCGTTTCAGCGATCATGCACATCCACGACGGGCAGGCCTCCGTATCCGAAACTTCCGGCGGCGGGCTGACCGTCCGCCTAGAATTCCCCGGCGTGCACGGCGGACAAACCGGCGATGAAAATCCGTGCGGGGTTTAGTCCTCTGAAAGTCTCGGATTTGCCGTTTCCTGATCGAGCATTTCTATAATGTGACGACGCACCCGCCCCGTGAAATCCTCTGCGCTCTCACCTTCGCGCGCCTTCATCGGCTTGCCAATGTACATGCTCACCGGCGGGCGGTTTGGTGTCGGCAAAACAGCGCCCACGGGCATGGCTTCGTGACCGCCGCTCATCGCGAGCGGCACGATCGGAACATCAAACTTCATGGCGAGCGCGGCGGCACCAGTTTTAAACTCCCCCAACTCGCCCGTGCGCGAACGGGTGCCTTCCGGAAATATAAGAATTGGAATGCCCGCACGTAGGAGGCGGGAGGTCATACCCTTGGCGCGGCCAGCATTTGGATCGCGCGGATCAACCTTGCGTTCAATCGGATAGGTGTTAAAAAACAGGGAGGTAAGTTTAGAAATGGTCGGTTTGCGATAAAAATAGTCTGCCGCCGCTCCAGTGGCGAGCTGGTCAGTCATGTGATCCGGCAAAAGAGTGAACACCATCGGCGCATCAAGATGCGAAGAGTGATTGCCCACCACAATGTAGGCTCCCTCCAGACCCTCGACGTTGTGCTGCCCCGACACGCTCGTATCGAGCACGGATTTAATCACCGGGCGGGTCAAGAACTTACGCACCCCGCGGCGCATATTCTTCTTCGACTCCGAATGGTAGTCGTCGAGCGGGTGCAGATTGGTCATCGACGGCCCTTATTCAATTTCTTGACAACCGCTGCCACAGCCGGCGCGGGCGCATGCTTGGCTAGAAATCCGGTGATCTTAAATCGTTTCGACGGCGTGGAGGTCGTTTTGCCTTTTTCCACGTCCGCAAGGCACTCTTCGATGACGCGATCGGCGTCCAGCCACAGCCAACTTGGGATCGACGACGTCGACACCCCGGATCGCTCATGGAACTCGGTTCTAACCCACCCGGGAATGAAAGAGACGACCTGCACGCCATGTTTGCCTACTTCGATTGCCAGCGAATCCGACCACACGCGCACGAAGGCTTTAATCGCCGAATACGCACCCATAGGCGCTGCTGCCGCCATCGAGGACGTGTTGATGATGACTCCTTCACCGCGTTCTTTCATTGCGGCCGCCGCTGCGCCGCCGAGCACCATCGGGGCCCTCGCCATCAGCTGCGTGCCCCGCAAAAGAGGTTCTGGATCCGCCGTCGCCATCCGCGTGTACAAGCCAGCACCGGCGTTGTTGACGAACACGTTAATCGGAGACTCGGTAGAGCTGAGCCGTTCGCTAACCGCCCGAACGCCGTCGTCAGAGCTCAAATCCGCCGGCAGGGCTTCCACACGAACACCATTTTTACCCAGCTCAACGGCAACTTCCTCAAGACGTTCGGAATTGCGTGCCACAAGAACGAGATCGAGCCCGCGCCGAGCTAGATGACGTGCGAACATGAGACCTAAGCCCGACGAGCCGCCAGTGATCAGCGCCCGCCCGCGTAAAGGTGAGTTGTTATCAGCCATGTGTCCTACGATAGTTGCGAAGCGGTGGGAAGTCTTACTGTTTAGATAATAGTCATTCTAGGTAGAATCTCGTTCGTCCTCGAATTAATGGAGTGAGATGTCGCAAATTGACGTGCCGGCGTGGCTCACGCCTTCTTTTGCGCGGTCGGCCTCGGCGGTTGGCGCGGCCGCCGAACGCGAGCACATCGAACGGGTGTGTGCCGAATTTATCAAGCTATGGTCGACGCCAAACCGCCATTTTCACGACATCCGACATCTGTGTGATGTGCTCACCCGCATTGACATGCTCAGCTCCGAGGCACACAACGTTGATGTGGTCAGGCTTTCCGCGTGGGCCCACGGGTGCGTGTTTAACTCGAGCGACCAACAGGCATACGTGCACCAAGGCGGGGAGAACCGCGCCGAATCTGCGCGCGTGAGTGCCGAACTGTTTGAGAAAATCGGAATCCCGAGCGAGGTGGTACAACAAATTTCCAAACTGATCTTAGATATGCGCAAACATCCGCTACCCACTCTGGAATCTCGAGTAGTCGTTGGGCAGGATTTGGATCTGCTAGTTTTGGTGGACGCCCACCTAGGTTTCCTTGCGAGCCAACCGCAAAAGTATCGGGATTACGTTGATGGTATGCGTGCGGAGTACTCGCATCTACCGTTGGAGGATTTCGCGAGCGCAAGACTGGCAGTGGTCAATAGTTTGCTTGACCGAAAACGATTGTTTTCCACACCCTTAGCTACTGACTGGGAGGCGCCGGCGCGCCAAAATCTCGAACTGGAAAAGGCGCGGTTAGAAGCCGAACTCTCAGATTTGCACGCTGGCTACCCCGTCCCACCGCACACGCTTCCTCAGCCAGAAATATCGGGCTCCCAAGAACTCCCGAATAGACAAGTGCCTATTCACCACCTCGCCCCATCGCAGGCTGATTACAGTGGCTCCACTCTGGAGGCGGCGGGCGATCACCTTGATCCGCGCAAATCCGGGAAAGTTTTACGTTCAGAGGACGCGAAGCAGGCCCGCCGGGATGCCATCACACACACTGTGCGAGAAAAGGCAAAGGGCGATAACGACGACGGGAAATGATCAGATCTGGCGAACGGGCAAAATTTAGACTGATACCGAAGGGCCCGAGGCTAATCGCCTCGGGCCCTTCACTCTGTAGCTCAGAGCTTATCCAGCACAACGCGGTTTAGTACATGCCACCTGCTGCTGCGGCAGCGGCTGCATCATCGGCACCGCCGGCAGGTTCTGGCTTGTTCGCAACAACTGCCTCGGTGGTGAGGAACAGTCCAGCGATCGATGCCGCGTTCTGCAGTGCTGAACGGGTCACCTTAACCGGATCCGCGATACCTGCAGCTAGCAGGTCAACATACTCGCCAGATGCAGCGTTCAAGCCTTCACCCGCAGGAAGCGAGCGGACCTTCTCCGCAACAACGCCACCTTCGTGGCCAGCGTTTTCCGCAATCTGCTTCAGCGGCGCTTCAACGGCGTAACGAACGATGTTCGCACCGGTTGCCTCATCGCCTTCGAGGTTGAGCTTCTCGAATGCCTTGTCGGCTGCCTGCAAAAGGGCAACGCCACCGCCGGCGACGATTCCTTCTTCAACAGCTGCCTTGGCGTTCAAAACCGCGTCCTCAATGCGCTGCTTGCGTTCCTTGAGCTCAACTTCTGTAGCGGCACCCGACTTGATGACGGCAACGCCACCGGCGAGCTTTGCGAGGCGCTCTTGGAGCTTCTCGCGGTCGTAATCGGAGGTGGAGTTTTCGATCTGAGTCTTGATAACAGACACGCGGCCGTCGATGTCTTCCTTGGTGCCGGCGCCGTCGACGATCGTCGTCGCATCCTTGGTCATCACAACCTTGCGAGCCTGGCCGAGCATCGAAATATCGGTGTTTTCGAGCTTGAGGCCAACCGTCTCCGAGATAACCTGACCACCGGTGAGGACGGCCATGTCCTGGAGCATTTCCTTGCGGCGATCGCCAAAGCCTGGGGCCTTCACGGCCGCGGACTTGAAGATGCCGCGGATCTTGTTGACCACGAGTGTTGCCAGTGCTTCGCCCTCGATGTCCTCGGCAATGATGACGAGCGGCTTACCGGTCTGCATGACCTTTTCAAGCAGCGGCAGCAGATCCTTCATGCCCGAGATCTTCGATTCGACCATGAGAATATAGGCATCCTCGAGCACGACTTCCTGACGTTCGGCGTCCGTGACGAAGTAAGGCGAGAGGTAACCCTTATCGAAGGACATACCTTCGGTGAGCTCCAGCTCGGTGCCGAAGGTGTTGGACTCTTCGACGGTCACAACGCCTTCCTTGCCGACCTTGTCGAGTGCTTCGGCGATCAGTTCGCCGATCTCCTTATCACCGGCTGAAATTGCTGCGGTTGCCGCGATTTCTTCGGTGGTTTCAACTTCCTTGGCGTCGTCAAGCAGCTGCTTGACGACGGCGTCAACCGCCACGTCGATGCCGCGGCGGAGCGCGATCGGGTTTGCACCCGCGACGACATTGCGCAGGCCTTCCTTGACGAGTGCCTGTGCGAGCACGGTTGCGGTAGTGGTGCCGTCGCCTGCGACGTCGTCCGTCTTCTTGGCGACTTCCTTAACGAGTTCTGCGCCGATCGATTCGAACGGTTCTTCGAGTTCGATTTCCTTGGCGATTGACACGCCGTCGTTGGTGATCGACGGGGCGCCCCACGACTTATCCAGTACTACGTTTCGGCCTTTGGGGCCAAGCGTTACCTTGACGGTGTTGGCGAGGACGTCGAGTCCTCGTTCCATTCCGCGGCGCGCTTCTTCATCAAAATGGATGATCTTTGCCATGTGTTCTTTTCCTCCACGAAGGTGGTTTCCAGCCGGTGCCCGCGACGGACGGTGTGCGCGTGGCCGTTCATGTCTCGGCCCAGTGCACCCCTCACCGACTGCACAATTATCACTCTCACCTCGAGAGTGCCAATAAAGATTCTGGCACTCGAAGCTCGAGAGCGCAAATTTTGCTCACTGTTTGGTAGCTGAGTTTCACCAGCGGCCAAAAGTTGAGTGAAGATGAATCAAGTAATTGGAGTGAGGCGGGTGCCGTCAGTTACTCCTCACGCGTGCCCATGCGTGAAGGCTCAGCGTATTACAGCGACGATAGGCGCTCCGTAGGCGACAATCACGTCTTCGCTTTCAGCGACGTCAGCGCCCAGTACCTCCGCTACAGCCCGTGCGGTTCCTTCGTATTCGGGATCGAAATAGTAGATCGTAGAATCCACGGGCTGCGTTCCACCGCGGTAGTCAGCCACTGAAACATTGCCGAAGCCCTGTTGCTCCAAGATCGCCTGGTTCTCACCGGCAAAGCCGACTGTGCCGCGGCCATTGAGGACGAGAATGTGATGGTTCAGGTTTGGCTCAATGGCGGCTTCACCTTCGTCAGCATCGGTCGCGTCCTCTGAATCGGACGCCTCGGCAGGGCCTTCCTCACCGTCTTCCTCTTGACCGTCTTCACTTTCGCCGTCTTCTGCAGCGGCCTGCTCGGAAGCGGTGGGTTCATCGGCCGTAGGATCGTCGTCGCTGGACATGGCATTGCCAATCCAGATTCCCACGATTGGCGCGATCATGAGCACCGCGAGCAAAGCGATCAGCCACGGGCGCGCGCTACTTGGGCGCCGGTGAGCGCCAACTGTTGTGCGCTCTTTGGCTAGCCGGTCAAATTCATCTTCAGGATATTCATGAGCCACGCACACATCCTACCGCGAATGGACCTTGACGCCAGATTTGACTACTGCGTTCTGCCTCCGCGCTCCGCCAAACGTTCTTCGCGCAAGCGGCGAAGCCGGTCAACCAACGCCGGATCGGCCCGCCAAAAATGTTCGGAGTCCAACAGATGGGTCAAAAGGAGGTGGTATCTGATCGGGCTCATCTGCATGGCGCGCCGAATGGCCTGATCGCGCGTCGCACCGTAGCGCCACCACGCTCTTTCAAATTCGAGCACGGACGCCTCAAATTCCGTAAGCTCTTCCATCTTTTCACTTTCTGACACAACCCAAGCCTATGGCGAGTCTCCTCCAAAGTGCTCGCCAGGTCCAACACCACTAACAACTGCGATACCGTTTTCCTATGAGTAACTTGGCTGACATCGTCCACCCGGAATGGGCTCGCGCACTCGAACCCGTCGCTGCCGACATTGCGACCATGGGAGATTTCCTCCGGGCCGAAAACAGGGCGGGCCGCGGATACCTACCCGAGGGCGATGCCGTATTACGAGCGTTCACCTACCCGCTATCGCAGGTGCGAGTGCTCATCGTTGGCCAAGATCCCTATCCCACGCCCGGCCACGCAATCGGGCTATCTTTCGCCGTCGACGCCGATGTGCGCCCCCTTCCGCGTTCGCTCAGCAATATTTACAAAGAACTTCACGAGGACCTTGGTATCCCTCCCGCCGAGCACGGCGACTTGACAGCTTGGGCCGAACGCGGAGTCATGCTCCTCAACCGGGTGTTGACTGTCGAGCCTGGCAAGCCGGCCGCCCACCGCGGGCAGGGCTGGGAAGCCGTCACCGATCACGCGATCCGAACCCTCGCACGCCAAGACCAACCCCTCGTTGGAATACTGTGGGGGCGGGTGGCCCAGGAGCTCAAACCCCTACTTGGCAAGACGCCCGTCGTCATGTCACCGCATCCCTCGCCACTTTCCGCAAGCCGCGGATTCTTCGGCTCCAAGCCATTTTCGCGTACAAACGCACTACTGATCGAACAGGGGGCCGAACCGATCAACTGGTCCGTGTAACTCGCGGCTCGTCGCAAGTCGCATGAAAAGAGCCCCCTGTCAGACTCGAACTGACGACCTTCGCTTTACAAGAGCGGCGCTCTACCAACTGAGCTAAGGAGGCACGCCCCGCCAGGCAAAACTGGCGAAGCCTCTCATAGTGTGCCAGAAAAAGCGGCCGGAGCCAAACGGGTGAGCGCTAGTTTTCGGGCGCCCCGGCGTCGATGGCCAGCTGCATGACCGAAGCCACGTCACCGTTTTCCAGCCAAGCCGTATTCTCCTCACCGTTCACCTCGAGGGTCGGAGTTCCAGAATACCCCTTGGCACGGAAGGCATCCGTGGCCTCGTCGGTTACCGTCTGCCAGTCATCGGAGGAAATTGATGCGGGAAGATCAGCGACGACGTCGGCAGGCACTCCCACCGACGCGGCGATTTCGGCAATGTCTGTTTCGGAAGGTGCCGGCCCGCGCTTAATCACCGTCGTGTAAGCCTGATCAAAAAGGGCTTCGTTGAACGCAAAGGCCTGCTCGGGAGCGTAGGTCGCGACGTAGAACATTGCCGCAGCCATATTGCTAGAGATGTCGTTGCCCAGCGTAGCTACCGGGTAAAAGCGCAGAGCCATTTGGCCCGACGACGTCAAGTTCCGGTAGTTTTCGGCACTGGCCGTCTCCAGGTGAATACAACCCGAACACGTGTAATCGGAATACACCGAGAACAGCCCAGCATCTGGCACCGGGCTACCTGCCGCGCCATTTTCGTCGATGTCGATGCCGTAATCGTCCGTGACGTTAGCTAGCTCAGCCGGCCGCACTTCGCCGTCGAAATCGGCTTTGTCATTACCGAAAATCTGCATGATGGCAAAAATAATGAGCACGAGTCCAATCACGCCACCAAAAACCGCAAGCGTGCGATTGCGCTTCTTACGCTTCTCCTCCTGCTCGCGCAGAATACGAGCCTTTTCGCGCGCAATTTCGCGTCTTTCTTTCTTCGTGACGGGTTTGCCCTGCGAGTTCGTCGCGCGGTTCGTGTCTGCCATGCCTGTCCCTTTACTAGTTAATCTGCCGAAATTCAATCACAAGCCCGTACCGTTTTCCACGGTTGCCCAGATTACTTTCCCGAAACGAGATTGTTTAATCCTAAATTATACTCAATCCGGATTGCCCCACAACCACCACCGCCGACATGGCCACCACCAATAAGATCATGAGCCAAAAAAGCCGGTAACCCGGGGTCGGCGCAATTGCCTCCAGTAAAATACGGGCTCCCTCACGGCCGTCTCTATTCGTCACCATCAACCACGCCACCACCATTGCCGATACCAGGCCAATCGGTTCATTCAGCTCGGGATCAGTGACATCTAACGCTTCGAGCGCAACGACCACCAACCACCCAAGCCCGCCGCCAACAGCCAACGAGACAGCACTGTGCAACAGCGCCCCAACCACAGTGAACGGTAGCCGGAGCACCATCCGCCCCACATCGCCCTCATGCGGGCCACCGCGAGCCACTCGCCTGTCCTTCAGTCCGCGATCCGCGCCGCCCACGATCGAGACGGCAACCACCAACGCGGCGACAGTCAGAGCCGCTGGCCCCGGCCACGCAAGTCCAAAAATAGCGACAATCGCGCCGATCAGCAACACGTGCAACCGGGCTTTTCGGGCCGGCAAAAACCAATCACCAACGGGCAAACGATCATGGCGCGCGGGGTCGAAAGCAGGCTCGTCCACTCCTAACACACCGGATTCATCCATCCCCGGCGCGTCCACCGTCTGCTCCAATGGCCGATCGAACATCGATCGGCGCTGCGGAACCACGACCGGAAGCTGTAAAGTAGGCGGGTTCCCACCTTCGGCAGCGACGACGGTTTCGCCAGTTGATACCGACTCCACCTCGCCGTGCTGCTCATCGCCGCCCCACTCTTCGACGTGCTGGCCCTGCAGGCTCTCATCGTGACCCGCTCCATCGGCAGTGCCGCCGCTGGCAACCGCGCCGGCCGCCGTCGTCGAACGCAACTCCTCCACGAGCGCGTCAAAGGTAATCCGGCGTGATCCATCCGGCTCGAGAGCTCGCCAAAAAGCGTTTTCAGCCCGCGGATCCAACCCCGGCACATGCGCCTCACCGTGCAGGACGCGATGCATCACGGCCGGCGTCGTTTCGGCAGCGAACGGCACAACGCCCGTCGCCGCGAACGCCAAAACAGCCGCAAGCGACCACCAATCAGCCATCTCATCCGGCGCCCCTCCGCGAATAACCCGCGGATCTGCCCAACCTGGAGTGTGCGAAAGAGAACCGGTACGAGTAATCCGCGTATCATGCCCGAGCTGAGCAATACCGAAATCAATGAGCACCGGCCCCTCCGCACCCATCATCACATTCGACGGCTTCAGATCACGATGCAGCACCCCCACCGCATGAATCGAACGTAACGCAGCTGCTAACTCCTCCCCAAGATCCACCAGGTCGCTGCCTTCATACCGGCCTGAATCCCGCACGTCGGCATCGAGAGTCGGCCCATCGATCAGCTGGGTGACGATGAAAACCTCGTCCTCTTCCGTCTCCGCATCGAGGATTTGCGCCACATATTCCCCGCGCACCCGCTGCAACATACGCACTTCACGGCGCAACCGATCACGCGAAACCGGATCCGCCGCAACCTCCGGATGCAAAAGCTTCAAAGCCACCTCACGGCCCTGGCCATCGACCGCCTTATACACGGTAGACATGCCACCGGATCCAATCCGCTTGACGATCTCGTAACCGCCAATAATCGATCGTTCTCGCATGTCACCCCTTGTGTGGCGAAGAAAATCTAGCCCCTCGCGCGAATGTGGCGCATACCGCTTGGGAAGTTCCAGTAAAGACAATCTTAAAATACGCGCAGTGTGCAACAATACTAGGGATGCCGGCCGTCGGCATCGTGTCAGAGTCGACACACTCCGGCACCTTTCACTACGGATCGTCCGGCACGTACCTGCCGGTGGAGGGAACCATAAACATGGCGACTGTCACATTCGAAAACGCCACACGCGTATACCCGGGGTCAACCACTCCCGCCGTCGATTCACTCAACCTAGAAGTTGAAGACGGAGAATTCCTCGTCCTCGTAGGGCCCTCGGGCTCCGGAAAGTCCACTGCACTGCGCATGCTGGCAGGCCTGGAGGACGTCAACACCGGCCGAATCTACATCGGCGAACGCGACGTCACAGACGTGACGCCAAAAGATCGTGACATCGCGATGGTCTTTCAGAACTATGCGCTTTACCCGCATATGACCGTTGCGGACAACATGGGCTTCGCACTGAAAATCGCCGGGGAGGACAAGGAAGTTATCCGCGAACGCGTAGAAGAAGCTGCGCGTATTCTCGACCTTGAACCATACCTCGAACGCAAACCCAAGGCGCTATCTGGTGGACAGCGCCAACGCGTGGCCATGGGCCGGGCCATCGTGCGCAAACCGCAGGTCTTCCTGATGGACGAACCGCTATCAAATCTCGATGCCAAGCTTCGCGTGCAAACCCGTACCCAGATCGCATCACTACAGCGCTCACTGGGCGTGACCACCGTTTACGTTACCCACGACCAGACTGAAGCGCTCACCATGGGGGATCGCATTGCCGTGCTGAAAGACGGCATCCTGCAACAGGTGGCCTCGCCAGCCGAAATGTTCTCCCGGCCAGCTAACGCTTTCGTTGCCGGATTCATTGGCTCACCCGCCATGAACCTTGGCGACTGGCGGGTCGATGGCGATCGCGCGGTATACGGCGATGCTTCGTTTAAGCTTCCTGCCGACGTCCTCGAGGCCGTTCGCGATGAAGGCAAAGTGACTGTTGGTCTGCGGCCCGAAGCGCTCGAACTCGCGAAAGAAGAAACCGGGATGCCGGTGAAGGTCACATTCGTTGAGTCCCTTGGCTCGGATGCCTACGTGTACGGCACGATCGTGGGGTCCGAGCGGGAAGAAGCCAATTTCGGATCGGGCGATTCTGCGCAGACCCTCGTAATCCGGATCGAGCCGCACGATGTTCCAAAGGCAGGCGAGATCGTGAACGCCCGCCCGCGCGGCGAATACACTCACTTCTTCTCGAGTTCGACTGGCGCGCGGATCGACTCCTCCGTCAACGAGTTCGCCATGGAAGATGTGGATAACGTGCAGGTCCAGCCCGTCATCCATGACGAGCTGGCCGACGAGCACGTGGCAGAATAGGCACTCTAGTTAGGCGACGCCGGGGCTTACGTTCGTGAACTGGGCTCCGGCGTCGTAGTGTTTAGGCGTAGTCTTGAACGGAAGGGAGGTGCCATGATTCGATCCTTACAAATCACATCCGCGCAGGTAGAGCCCGCCTTGCTAGATTTGCCGTGGGGTGTTGCACTCGAGGAGTGGCCCTCTGATGTGATCGCCGCGCTCCCCCGCGGCATTTCACGGCACGTGGTGCGCTTTGCCTACTTGGACGACCAGGTTGTGGCCGTCAAAGAAATCGGAGAGCGGGTGGCGTATCACGAATATGAGATGCTGCGCGATTTGAACCGTCTGAATGCCCCATGCGTGGAACCGCTGGCTGTTATCACCGGGCGCTTTGACGAATCCGGAGAACCGCTCAATGCCGCCCTCGTGACGCAGCACCTGGATTTCTCCTTGCCATACCGATCACTTTTCGGGAAGACGGCGATGCGTACCAAAACGGTGCGCAGGCTTATTGATGCTCTGGCCGTGTTGATGGTGCGCCTACATTTGCTGGGCTTTTTCTGGGGTGACGTTTCGCTATCAAATACGCTGTTTCGCCGCGATGCGGGAGAATTTTCAGCCTATCTAGTGGATGCGGAAACCGGCGAACTTGAAGACAACCTCTCAGAGCGCAAACGCCACTATGACATCGACGTTGCGCGCACGAATATCATCGGCGAACTGATGGACCTTCAGGCTGGCGGCATACTCGATCCCGAATTTGACTCAATCGGGGTTGGCAATAGGTATCTTGAGCGATACAAAGAGCTATGGGACGAGTTGACGAGCGAGGAGTCCTTCCAGTCCAATGAGCGTTGGCGGGTAGATGCCCGGATTCGGCGGCTTAACGATCTTGGCTTCGAAGTTGGCGAGCTTTCCATGGCTGCCGATATCGGTGGTACGACAATCTCGATACAGCCGAAGGTGGTGGACCCGGGGCATTATTCAAGAAAAATGATGCGGCTTACCGGGTTGGATGTTGAAGAGATGCAGGCTCGGCGAATGGTTAACGATATTGAGTCCTACCGTGCCGTGGCGGGGAAGTCGAATGTGCCTCTTGAGATCGTGGCTCACGAGTGGATCATGAACGTTTACGAGCCGACCATCCAAGCCGTTCCCTACGAGTTCCGCACTAAATTGCAGCCCGCCCAGCTCTTTCACGAGATTCTTGAGCATCGTTGGTACATGAGTGAGCAACAGGGCCGGGATATGCCGATGGCCCAGGTTGTGGATTCGTATGTGACTCAAGAGCTCGCCTACCGGCGCGACGAGGCGAGGCTGATCGGCCGCGATGATTAGAGCCCGAACCATTTGTTGTGAGAAAACTGCGGAAACAGCCGTTTTCATTCACCAAAAGCCCCAAACTCACAACAAATGGCCGGACACCCAGTAGACGAGCCAAAATTTAGCTGAGTTCCTCGATCAAAAGCTCGGCAATCTGGATCGTGTTCAAGGCCGCGCCCTTGCGCAGGTTGTCGCCAACCACGAAGAAGCTCAGGCCCTTGTTTTCATCGTCCGCCGCATAGTTTTGGCGCACGCGGCCAACAAAGCACGCGTCCTTACCGGCGCCCTCGAGTGGGGAGGGAACCTCGGCGTATTCAACGCCTGGTGCACTCTTGAACAGCTCAATCGCGCGCTCCACCGAAATCTTGTTAGAAAATTCGGCTGAAACAGCCATTGCGTGCCCGGAGAAAACGGGAATCCGCACGCAGGTTCCAGCCACCCGCAGTTCGGGAATTTCGAGGATCTTACGCGATTCGTTGCGGAGCTTTTGTTCCTCATCGGTCTCGAAGGTGCCGTCATCAACGATCGCGCCGGCAATGGCAACCGCATTAAAGGCGATCGGTTTCACGTAAGGCGCCGGATCGGCGGCGTGCTCAACGGCTTCGCCGTTCACGGCCAGGCCCTTCACGGCCTCACCCTTATCGAGTAGCGCCTTGGTCTGGTTGTAAAGGGCATCAACGCCCGCAAGCCCAGAGCCAGACACGGCCTGGTAAGAGGAAACGACCATATTGGTCAAGCCCGCTTCCTCGTGCAGCACTTTCACTACCGGCATGATCGCCATGGTCGTACAGTTCGGATTCGCAATAATGCCCTTGGGCCGGTTTTTCAACGCGTGCGGATTAACTTCGGACACGACAAGCGGCACGTCCGGATCCTTCCGCCACGCCGAGGAGTTATCGACGACGACGGCCCCAGCTTCCACGAATTTCGGCGCGTACTCAAGCGAGGTGCTACCACCTGCGGAAAACAGCGCAATGTCAATCCCGGAAAAGTCGGCCTTGGCAACATCTTCGACAACGATCTTTTCGCCGTTGAACTCAAGTTCTGTGCCGGCTGAACGGTGCGAGGAGAAGAAGCGCACCCTGTCAACCTTCGTACCGCGCGATTCCAAAAGGCCTCGCATAACTTCACCAACCTGCCCGGTGGCTCCTACAAGTGCAAGGGTGATGCTCATCGTCCTGTACCTCCGTAAACGATCGCTTCTTCTTCGGCGTCAAGATCAAACGCCTGGTGGACGACTCGCACGGCCGTGGCCACATCGTCCGCATCCAAAACGGCAGAGATTCGGATCTCTGACGTTGAAATCATGTCAATGTTGATACCTGCATTCGCGAGCGCCGCGAAGAATTTCGCCGTTACACCCGGGTGGCTACGCATTCCAGTACCGATCAGCGAAAGGATGCCCACGCCATCGTTCTGGAACACCTTGTCAAAGCCGAGTTCTTCCCGCTTTTCTTCAAGCACCCGGAAGGTTCGCTTCACATCGGTGATCGGCAACGTGAAGGAAATGTTCGCCATGCCCGGCGCATTGACCGGCACGTTTTGGACGATCATGTCGATAGACGATCCCGAATCGGCCACCACCTGAAAGATTCGGGCAGCGGCGCCGGGTTTATCGGGTACGCCCGTGATTGTGATTTTGGCTTGCGAGGTATCGTGGCTGATTCCTGAAATGATGGGAGCTTCGTTATCGCCCTCCCAGCGGCTGCGGGCGGATTCGTTCACGATCCACGTCCCTTCTTTGGTTGAAAACGATGAGCGTACGTGCAGTGGCACGTCATATCGGCGCGCATATTCGACGGCGCGCAGGTGCAAAATTTTGGTGCCGTGAGCGGCCATTTCGAGGGTTTCTTCGTAGGTGAGCGCCGGGATTTTCTGGGCTGCGGGCGCAACGCGCGGATCGGCGGTAAACACGCCGTCGACATCGGAGTAGATCTCGCACACGTCGGCACGGAGAGCAGCTGCGAAGGCGACGGCGGTGGTGTCGGACCCGCCACGGCCGAGGGTGGTCACGTCGTTTTCTTGGTTCACGCCCTGAAAGCCCGCAATAATCGCGATTTCGCCGTCTTGGATAGTGCGGGCTATACGTTCAGGTACAACGCCCACGATCGATGCCGCGCCGTAGGCCGTGTCGGTGTGCAAGCCGGCTTGCTGACCGGTGAAGGCGCGGGCTGGCACGCCCAGATCCGTTACGGCCATCGCTAGCACTGCCATGGAGATTCGTTCACCCGCGGATAGGAGGATGTCCATTTCGCGGGCGGAGGGTTCTTCGGTGATTGATGAGGCGAGGTCAATGAGGTCGTCGGTGGTGTCTCCCATTGCGGAAACGACGACGACGACCTTGTGGCCCGCCTTGTGCGTATCGACGATTCGTCGCGCTACGCGCTTGATGCCCTCAGCATCGGCGACGGAAGATCCGCCGAACTTCTGCACGATGAGTGACACGTGAACTCCTTGATATAGGTGGTTTTATCGTAGTTCAGGCGCGCTTGATGAGACAAAACTGTTCACGAAGTGGGAGTGTGAATCCGCTGACGCCCTTCGATGGCGCGCGAGATGGTGATTTCATCGGCGTACTCGAGGTCACCGCCTACGGGCAGGCCCGAGGCAAGCCGCGAGACGATCACGTTCATGTGCGACAGGTTGAGTGATAGGTAGGTGGCGGTGGCTTCACCTTCAACATTCGGGTCCATTGCGAGGATGATTTCTTTGACCTCGCCGTTCCCGAGCCTGGAGTAGAGTTCGCGGATGCGCAGATCGTCGGGGCCGACGCCGCCGATCGGATCGATGGCTCCGCCAAGAACGTGGTATTTTCCGCGGTATTCGCGCGAGCGTTCGATGGCGACGATGTCTTTAGCTTCTTCGACCACGCAGATGATCGAGTCGAGTCGGCGCGGATCGGCGCAGATTCTGCACTGGTCGTCTTCTGAGACGTTGCCGCACACGTCGCAGAATTTAACTTTGGATTTGACGGATTCAAGGGCGTCGACGAGCGCTTCAACTTCGGAATCTTCGGCTTCGAGCAGATAGAAAGCGATTCGTTGCGCGCTTTTGGGCCCGATTCCGGGCAGCCGCGAGAGTTCGTCGATGAGCGCTTGAACTGCGCCGTCGTACACACCGACCATTATTCCTCCATCCGTTCTTCGATCACCTTAGCGTTGAAACGGTCGAGGACCACCTGCAGACCCACGATTGACGAATGTGAGATTTCCGGATCGTCGGCGGAGGCGCCGTCCCATTCGGGATTGGCATAGTCTACGGGTTCGTTGGCCGGCAGTTCGTTAGCGGGTGGTTCTGGGTCGACGACGTCGGTGCCGCCGGTTTGCCACTCCCGCTCCGGCTGGGCCCAGCGTCCGCTGACGGTACTAACGTAGGGATCGGTGTTTCCGAAAGGATCTTCGAGTGGGGGCGGGCCGGGAAAGTTTTCCGCTGCAGAGCCAAGGATGTCGGCATCATCGAAGGCGTCAATCTTGGCAGAGGCTGTTTCGGTTGGCGTGTTATCAGGAGATGGTGCTGACACCGCTCGCAGGACGGGGCTGGGCGTTGGGGTGTCAAGTTGTGCCCGATCGGAAATTTGGGGGCCGGGCGATTGAATGCTTGCCGGTGAATCCGCGGGCTGACGAGCATCGGCTTGCTGGGGAGCTGCCGCGCCCGGCGCGGCATCAACTTTTGGGGCTGGGGATTCGCCTCCTGCCCTGCCCTCCACCTTGAGAGTCATGCCCAGATTCTGGCTGAGTAGCTGTTCGACTTCGCGAGCGCCACGAGCTGAGAATGCGCTGGCCACACCGGGCTGATCGAAGCCGACGATCAGCATGTCGTTTTCCACGGCCACAGGGCCGTTCGCTGCTGCAAGCTGAGCCTGTGCGATCTTTGACAGGCCGGCATCCGCGATGATCGAATCCCAGTTTTGCCGGATCTGATCGAGCGGGCCAGATCCCGGTTGTCCGTGTTCCGGTTGCACATGTTCAGATTGTGCAACTCCGGTTTGTCCTTCAGTTGCTGCCGTCGATTCGACTTGCGCAGCGGATCGTTCTTTACCGCTGAGCCCACCAGCGGGCGCACCTTGATCCGACCGTGGCACCTCTGGACGCTCCGCCGTGGCTTCCTGCCCATTCGGCTCAGGCGCTGGCTGATCGGGTATCGCGGGCATGGGCCGGTTGCGCGGATCCATCGTGGAATCATCACGCCTTCCGCTCGCCCGCGTAGTCTTTTCAACCTTTGGCTGCGGGGGTTTGGCGTACTTTGCAAGATTTTGCGCGATATCGGCCGATGGTTGCTCCGGCTGGCTTGCCTCACTCGAGCGCGCCCGCTCTCCATCCGACCGCGCCACAATCAGCCGCGCACAGAGAAGTTCCAGCTGCAGGCGCGGCGCGGTAGCACCAGCCATATCGGAAAGCGCTTCGTTCGTCAGGTCGGCAGCTTGTGAAGCCCGGCTCGCCCCCAGCTTCGTGGCCTGCTCTACCATTCGCCCATACTGGTCTTCGGGCACGGAAACGAACACGTCCTTCGCCTCATCACCCGCAAGCGAGATAATCACCAGATCGCGCAAACGCTGCAACAAATCCTCCACGAACCGCCGCGGATCATGGCCCGATTTCACCACCGCGTCAACCACGCCGAACAGGGCCGCGCCATCGCGCTCGGCAATCGCGGCAACGGCGTCGTCGAGCAAATTCGCCGACGTAAAACCAAGCAGCGCCACCGCGCGGTCGTAGTCGAGTACGGAGCCTTCCGAACCGCCAATGATCTGGTCGAGAACCGAAAGGGTGTCGCGAACCGAACCCGTACCGGCGCGTACGACGAGCGAAAGCAGGTCGTGGCCGGCCGTCACGCCTTCGGCCTGCGTCAACTGCGCCAAATAATCTTCAAGTTCGAGTGGCGGCACCAGCCGGAAAGGATAATGGTGAGTGCGCGAGCGGATCGTGCCGATCACCTTTTCCGGTTCGGTGGTCGCAAAAATGAACTTCACATGCTCCGGCGGCTCTTCCACGAGCTTGAGCAACGCGTTGAAACCTTGGTTCGTGACCATGTGTGCTTCGTCGATGATGAAGATCTTGAACCGATCACGCACCGGCGCAAATCCCGCCTGCTCACGAAGCTCCCGCGCGTCGTCGACACCGCCATGCGAGGCCGCATCCATTTCGACGACGTCGAGCGAGCCGGAACCCTCCCGCGCGAGTTCCATGCACGAATCACACGTACCGCACGGGGTAGCCGTCGGGTACTGTGCGCAATTCAGCGCGCGAGCCAAAATGCGCGCCGACGTCGTTTTACCGCAACCTCGCGGCCCCGAAAACAGATAGGCATGCGTTGTGCGGCCCGCCTCCAAAGCCGCCATCAAAGGCTGGACGACGTGATCTTGGCCAATCACTTCTTGGAACGTTTCGGGCCGGTAACGACGATACAGAGCAACACTCACGCCCACCAGTGTACGCAATTGCCGGGCGAGCGTTTACGTTATGCACAGCTCGGTGGCCGATTGGGCTGCTGCGCCCGATCAGTTTACGGAGGCTCTGGCAATGCCCATGAGCTGGTCGGCAACCTTTGAAACGACGCCGTCAACACCCCAGTTCACGAGTTGGTTGGCCCGCGCGGGATCATCGACCGTCCACACGTTGATGCCGTAACCGGCGTCGTGAAAAGCGTCCACGCGCTCCTTCGTGAGGGATGAAGCCTCGGGGTGGATGTATTCGGCCAACGAGTTCGAGGATGGATCGCCAATCGTCGTCAAGGGCGGTTGTTTCATACAAACAGCCCACGGGCAATTTGGGTGCGCGCTGTTTGAAGATGTAAAGAAGCAAGTGGTTAAAGCTCGATACGATCACTTGGCGCCCGGGCGCGCGAGCTAAGCCCTCGGTGTGCGATGAGCCGGCAAGTTTTCATTGTGACTGCCCTTCGTGTGGGGCGGAAGATCGGTTCCTTTTCTTACGCTCGAGTTTAACCGTGTGGGCAGTTCGCGTATCGCAAACGTCCTCGAGCTTGGGCTCATTTAAGCCGTTCGATTTGCAAAAAACTCGGCCCAGAATGGCCGCTCTTGCTTAAAAATCTCGACCTGCTCAGCGGTGAAATTGTGTGGATAGTCGGAGAACAAGTTGAGCACGTTCTCTTTGTCAAAAGTCACCAAATGGAGACCAATTATTTCATTTCCATCTTCGTCTACTTCGGTGACATCCCAAATTTGGTTACCCTCACGTAACGCCTCGTCGGAAATGAACTGGTTACTTTTCACCGTCACCTGCTCCCTGAACTTGATCGCGTTTGTACCTACTCAAATAGGATAACAAGCCCTGAAGTTAACGGCTTCGGCTACCGCGCCCAGCTACCTCATCCGCCTCACCCTCTCCGCACGCCTCACCCTCCCGCGACACCTAAACCGCTCTCGCGACACATTAATTGCCAATAAAAGTATCGCCGGAGCCATTCAAGTATCGCGGGAGCGGGGGTGGCCGACAAAAAGTAACGCGGGAACGAACGCTATTAACCGACGCGGACTGTCCTATAAGCCCCTGCGGCCGCAGGTTAATTGCAACGAAAAAGCCTCGCTTCCCAAATGGGAAACGAGGCTATCTGCGGAGGATGGGGGATTCGAACCCCCGAGGGCGTAAACCCAACCCGCTTTCCAAGCGAGCGCCATAGGCCACTAGGCGAATCCTCCAAGTGTTATGAACACGTCCAACTAGGTTACTTTGGTTCGCCCTAAAACGGAAATCTACAGAGGCAAAGTGGGCGTGCGGTCGCTTACAACCGCACGCCCCCGCCCCACACCGCCCGATCTCAGCACGAGCTGATTCAACCCGGTGCGATAACAGTTCTAGGCCTTACGAGACTCCAGCTTGCCAGAGTCATCGCGCTTGACCACTGTGCGCGATCCGAGAGCGCCCATGAACGCAGTGAACAGAGCTGCGATCAACAGACCTACAAACGCCCAAGTGGCTACCTTAGCACCGGCACTTGCAGCTTCATCCACCGCAACGCGAGCCTCCTCAACAAGCTCCTGCGCCTGCTCAGCAGCCTCCGGGATCGCTTCCTGAGCGGACTCGATAGCGCCCTTAGCCGCTTCGGTTCCATTCTCAACAGCCTCAACGGCGTTATCTACCGCCTGCTCGGCCTCGTCTCCCGTCAGATCCGTGTTTGCTTCAACCAAGTTAACGATCGCATCGCGATCAACGGACTCAGCAATATTTTCTACGCGCGCTCCAAGGGAGTCGCTCAGGTCACCCAAAATTGCTTCGTAATCCTCTGGGTTAACAATAAGTTCTTCGGCAGCGGCCTGAATCTCGGCGCCGGCCTCATCGAGCTGGTTTTCCAAATAGTCAGGGTGAAGTTCTTCAACACCGGTGCCGATGAGGATTTCTTCGGTCTGCTGCGCAATCTGATCGCCATCTACGTCGACGTTATCGGAAGCCACATCAAGCACGTTGCCAATACCGTCGCCCACTGCCGAGGCGACTGACGAAGCTCCGGAACCTACCGCCGAAGCGACACCGCCAACCACGTTTCCGGCAATGCCAAACGCTGCGGAAATGCCCATCGCACCGGCAACGAAAATTGCCAACAGCGACGACGCGAACGTTGCAAGCCCGTGAATAGCTCCGCCTCGAACGGCAAGAGCACCGGCAACATAACCGCCCAAACCAAAGGCAACAAGCAAGGTCACGATCAGCCAGATGATCATTCCGACGCCCATACCCTCAAACGGCTGGCTGGACTGGAGGTCGAAGATACCGAGCCCGAGCGCCACGCCCAGGAAGGAGAAGATCGCGAGCACCGCCAAGGTGATCACAAGACCAACAAAGATCGAGCTCCACGAAGCGTTATTGCTCGCGCCCCGCACGTCAGAGCCGAACAGCGCGGTTCGCCAACCTGGCTTTTCACCCTGCGAATCCTCATGATTCACATGTTGGTCGGCTTGAAGGTGGACGTTCGCCGCCGATGCAGTTTTGCTCACCACGACGGGATCGTCCACCTGGTCAGCGCGCCCGGCATCGGGCTGGTTAAATTCATTACGTGTCAAAATATTCTCCTCAGGTGCATGGTTATGCGGGGCGCGGCCCCGCGCTCTACTTTCGGTAAGTAGTACTCGTGCGATTTCAGTGAGTAGCACTTGTGCGGCTAGGTTGCCGCACGCACCATGCCAACCCTAGGAGCAACCCCTAACATGGACGTATTCTTATTTTCTAAGCTAAATTCCTCGCCTATCAGTGAAAGAATTTGGCGCCCAGAAACGCGCGAAAGGGACCTAACGCGCAATCTATCTACCGTCTTCCTCCGACCATGACCACACGCCGGAGGCGCGAATTTCCCTATTTCGACTCGAGTGCTCTGAACCTGACTCCGGTACCGAGGCGGAGTCGCATTCGCCGTCGGCGTCGTCGTTACCCTCCACGGCGTCTTGCCGCTGGGTTGGAGCGACGACGTCGTTCGGCTCAACCGCCGGCGGCATGTTCCGCTCGCGCTCATATTCCGCATGATCACCCATCGAGCTGGTAACCGAGATACGGCGCGGACCATCGCCACCGCGGCTGTGAACCTCCACCGTGGAGGCAGTAGCTGTTCCCCCGCTATGCTCCTCGCTGTGAGGTGACCGATCAGCGTCAACGACCTTCTTCCCGAGTAAAAGATTCGCCGCAACGATCGCCAAAATCAGGAAGCCGCCCAAGCCGAGCAGAACCATGGAGTTACGCGTCTGATTCTGAACCTCTTCCAGGCCGCCGAGATAGACGAGCGAGGCGAGGGTGACGGTTTCATTGCCAACGTTGAGGTTAACGGTCCGATGATAGAAATCTCCCACGGCCGATCCCACACGCCCCTCACCCACCGCCAAAATCTGAGCGCGCGCCTCGACATCTTGTAAAAGCCCAGACTGCGCCAAATCTGGCACCTGCGCCCCGAGCTTCGTTACGTCTTCGCCAGCACTATTAACGGCAAAAATTATGTCAGTCCGGCTCAAGCCGGTACGTCCGATCTTGTTCGCCACCCAGTCGGCCAAGGTAGTTTCACTAGCCGGATCATAAGCTTCAGGATGGTTCGTGATCCATTCAATCTGATGGTCAACCTGCCGGGCAGCATACTGGTTGATATTGCGTTCTTGAGCAATCAAACCGCCCAATACCGTTAAAACAATTCCAATCGCACTGGCAAGCAAAATAAGAAGTAAAGGCTTTGAACCGCGTGTTTTACTCACAATCAACGCTTTCACTAGAGGGAACTCTGCACTTTTGCAGACGCCTTCACGTTAACCGGCGTTATAGCTCACGGACATGACACATCAATGAAACTTTTTTAATGATAGGATCTCTAACGGCTCCCCACGTGACGTTATCTTGAGGAACTCCCCCAGGGCAGGAATGCAGCAAGGGTACTTGGGCTCTGGCGGGTGCGTGGGGAGTCCTTTATTTTTCATGACTTTGGTTTCCGGCCACACTGTCTCCCGCCATGTCGTGCCGCTATGGACTACATTAGTAGGGTGACTTCGAACGCCCGCGCCGAATACCGCAAGCGCACACAGCAACGCCAGACCGTCATTTTCGGGTCAATCATCGCCGTGATGGCGATTCTCCTCGTGCTCGGAACCCTGGTTTGGACAGGCCTACTACCCTTCCCGTTCAACCGCGATTATTCTCAGCCGCCCGACGAAACTGCTGTACCGTGCCCCGTTGAAGGTGCTGGGCCCCAAGATCCTACGACCATCACCGTTGCAGTTTTAAATGCATCGAATCAGACGGGCCTTGCCGGAAGCGTTGGCACGTCACTCGCAGCCGCCGGCGTGGTTGTTAATGAGGTAGCGAATTGGGCCGGCGAAGATTTCACCGAACCAGTGCGCTTATACGCGAGCCCATCGGGCGTGAATGGCGCATATACGCTGCGTGCCTTTTTCCCGGAGGCCGCAGTTCACGTGGATCCCAACCTAACTTCCGAAGTGGTCGAAGTTGTGCTTGGCGCTTCATATACCGATCTGGTTGCGACGCCTTCAGAAGAGCAGTTCATGCTCGCCATGGAACCGTTGCCCGGATGCGTGCCGCTCACCGAGTTCAGCGGCTAGCGGCGGCGCACCCCACACTATTCTTGCGGTTCGCGCTCCAACACGCCAGGTTCCAGTTCAGCACCGCCGGGGGCCGACGCCGGGCTCGCAGCTTCCATCGACGTTCCGCGCCAGTTCGAGATTGTGCGCATCGCGTGGTAGATGATGATCGCCGCGAATGAGCCGAGTGCAATTCCCTCGAAAACCATGTCGCCCCAATGCCAGGTGTAGTTAGCGATCGCGATCACCATGGCTACCGCCGCCGTGTTGAGGTTTACCGGGTCTGAGAAGTCGACTCGGTTTTGCACCCAGATTCGCACTCCAAGCATGCCGATCATTCCGTACAGAACGGTTGCCGCACCGCCGAGCACTCCCTGAGGGATAGTGGCGATAAGCTGGCCAAATTTTGGCAACATGGATAGGCCGAGTGCGATAATGGCAGCAACTACGTAGGCGGCCGTCGAATAGACCCGTGTAGCGGCCATGACGCCAATGTTTTCGGCGTACGTCGTCGTTCCTGAACCGCCGCCGGCTCCGGCGAAAACTGTGGAGACGCCGTCGGCGAAGAGTGCGCGGCCGGTGATGTCGTCGAGGTTTTCGCCGGTCATGGCGGCCACGGATTTAACGTGGCCAACGTTTTCGGCAACGAGCACGAGCACGACTGGCACGAACAGACCAAGGAGGGAGACGTCAAAGTCCGGGGCGCGGAAATTTGGTGCCCCCACCCAGGCGGCCTCCGCCATGGCATCAAAATTGACTTCGCCTCGGATGACCGCCGTGATGTAACCGATGACGACGCCGATCAGGATCGACAGGCGACCAATAATGCCCTTGAACAGGACGGTCACCGCCAAAATCGTGACGATTGTGACGATCGCGGTAACGGGTGCCGCTTGCACATTGCCCCACGCGGCGGGTGCGAGATTAAATCCGATCAGCGAAACGATAGCGCCGGTGACGATCGGCGGCATGAGCTTGTCGATCCAGCGTGCCCCGGCGAAGTGGACAATCAGTCCGACGACGGCGAGCGCTGCTCCCGCTGCCATCACGCCGCCTTGAGCGAGCGCTGCTTTAGATTCGTCGAGAGGTGCTCCTCCGCCAGCAACATATCCGGTCACAGCGCCGATTGGGGCGATGAGCGCAAACGATGATCCGAGGTAGGAAGGCAGGCGGCCCGCCGTAATCAGTAGGAACAGGATCGTTCCAATGCCCGTGAAGAAGAGAGTTGTTGCCGGTTCGAAGCCGGTGAGCAAGGGTACTAAAAAGGTGGCCCCAAACATGGCCACCACATGTTGCGCACCGATTCCGATTGTGATCGGCCACGACATTCGTTCGTGTGGAAGAACAACTTCCCCGGGTCGGATGGTCGAGCCATCGCCATGAACTTTCCAACTAAATCCAGCCACGCGAGCCTCCAATTCGTAAATCTTGAGGTGGCGCGCGGCTCCCTTGGCCGCGTTCACGACCCTAATCGATAGTACTCCTCAATCGGGTTGGCGAAAAGTTCTCCCAAAATTTGTAACGCACACCATTAGCGAATCGGCGGCTCGCCCCATCGGTAAATCGGCGGCTCGACGTTGAGTGCGGTCGGCTTAGGCACGGCCGGGGTGAGGGCTTCCTCCCAGCCGTTACCGGACTATGCTGCTCCCGCGAGACTTAGTTTGTTCTCGCGAGACCTTATGTGCGAATAAAGGTGCCGCGGGAGCCGGGGCTGGGGCGCAGAGGGCGGTCAGTGGGAGTACAGCACCTTGAAATATTCGACGACGACGTCCGCCTCCGGGTCGAAGTCCCGGTCAAGCATCTGCGCCTGTGCTGCGAAAAGCTCGCGATGCTCTGCGCGCCACCGCTCGAGATCAGCCTCACCCTCAGCATGTGCCACCTGCGCATCCACCTGCGAAAACGGAACGACCTCAACGCGGGTGTTGCATAGCAACGCCCGCGGGCGACCTTCACCATCGCACATGATCCACAGATCATCCACGGCTGGCCACTCTTCGCACTCCAGTTCGTAGGCAGGCCCATAACTCGTGGTTGCAGTTTTCGTTCCCGCCAATACCAGCTCGGCCAGATCATCGGCTTCCGTGCGCGAATCACCAAAAGCAAACGCGCCCGGCCGTAGCGATACCACGTTGGTTTGCCCGCCCACGGCCTCGATTGGATTCAGTTTGGCACGCGTTATCGCACGCACCCAAAACGACTCCAAGTCCCCATCCACGGGCTCAATCGGCAGTTCCTCACTAAACCCGCTCATTCAGCCGTGATCTTCCTGCAGGTTGCGCATCATCTTCCAGGTAGCAATATCGTTTTCGCGTTGGGCCACAACGGACTGCGCGTATGACGTCGTCGCAATCCGCGTCAATCCACCGACGAACAACCAGCCTCCCAACGCCGTGCGCATCTTCCACTTCTGCCCGCGCCCTGCCCGTGTAAACCCATTTGCCAACATTCCACCGGCGATCGCGGTTTGAACCGCGGACGCGATAGCTACAGCCCATGGTCGTTCCAAATAAATCTTCCGGTAGGCACCCATCACCTCGGGCTCCACGAAACCTTCGCCCGCAATTTCGTAAGCGATCCGATCCTCAAACGCGGATCCGGCTGATCCGGGCCTAAATAGTCTCGAGTTCGGGATCGCGTCCAAATCCTTGACACCTTCCAAGACGTCCGCAATCTCCTCGGGCAGGTTCAAGGCTTGCACAAGTGCTCGCACCCCATTTGGCGCAGACACTTGCAAAGCGGACCGAATGTCCGCAAAGCGTGCGTCAATCACATCCGCAACGGCTTTGCGCGCAACTGCGCCGGCGCCCGTTTCATCGACGACGAACTCATGCCCTTCGCTACCCGGTTCGATCCACGGGAATATTGGCAGTTCGCCTTCCCAATTCCACGTGAGCTTCTGATTGTCGCGGCGCACGTAGAGCGCCGGATTTTCCCTGCCGCGCTCGGCACATAAAACGATTTGATACGACGGGCGAGGGAACAGTTTGCGAACTCCCGGCAACGATCGTTCGGCAGTGATAACCAGAGCATCTCCAAGCTTTGACACCGCCACAGGCTCACCATCGGAGGCCACCAAACTCGGCACTTCAGACAGCGGCAAATCTACGACGACCATCATCGGCCCTTCGCGTTCAAGTGCCTCGTCCAGCTCGTCGTCGTGATCAGCGCCAGCCTCCTGCCCGGCAGCCTCTGCCTGCTCGCCGTCACTAGCCCCCTCGTCCGCCTCCTCGAGCAGGAAATCATTTGAAATGTCCACGGAACCAAGGTCAATTGGGCCGTGGGCAACCTCGCCGTCCAATTCCACCTCAACCTTGCGAAGCCGATCACGCATCAATTCCACAAGGTCATGAACAGAGCGCCCGCGGAACACCGTGCCCGAATCGTCGAGGGTCGCTACCCGGCGGCGCCGCCCCGCAATGGCAACCTCAAAATCGAATCCGCCCTCGCCGTCTCCCGAACCGCGCCCGAGAATGCGTTCTTCTTCGAAAAACGCCTGCACGTCCGCATCCGAAACCAGCCACCTATCGAGCTTGTGAATACGCCCGTGAACCGTACGCCAAGATGCCATGTTGCCTCCTTAGATTCAGCATATATCAGCGTTCCGACACGAACGCATCCAAGCACGCACCCAGCGAACGCGCTACAAATTCCGCCGTTTTTGGTCGATCTGGTAAAGGGCGATTCCCGTGGCTACGGCCGCGTTGAGCGATTCAGTTTCGCCGTCGATGGGAATGGACGCGACGACGTCGCACGTCTCACGTACGAGCCTCGACAGCCCGCCACCCTCGGAACCCGTCACGAGCACGAGGGGCACGTCGGCCAGGTCAACACCGCTCACATCGGCGTCCGCGTCACCCGCAAGCCCGACGACGAAGTACCCCCGCTTTTGCATGTCTTTCAGCGAACGTACAAGGTTGGTTTCCCGCGCAACCGGAATGCGCGCCACGGCCCCGGCGGAAACTTTCCACACCGTGGCGTTCACCGAGGCTGAACGCCGTTCCGGGATCAGCACGCCGTTGGCGCGAAATGCGGCCGCGGAACGCATGACGGCCCCAAGATTATGCGGGTCAGTCACCGAATCGAGTGCCACAATCAGGCCCGGGCGCCCAGACTCTTCGACGTGATCAACCAGGTCTTCGAGTTGCACGTACGAGTGCGGTGGCACCTCGATCGCAATCCCTTGGTGGACCTGCCCGTCAGTCATTTTGTCGAGTTCAGCTCGTGTAACCTCAACCAGCGGCGTACCGTTGGCCATTGCCGCGCGCGCAACTTCAGCCACCCGCTCATCGTTCGTCATGCTCGAAACGAGGAAAACTCGCTCGTAGGGAATCCCGGAAAGCACGGCCTCGTATACCGGATTGCGGCCGGCGACCAGCTCGAACCCCTCCGGCTGTTTCAAGATTCCGCGTAACTTCGGGCCGGCCGCTCGTTTGGCTGCCGCCTCGCGTGCCTTCTTTCTCTGATGGGCCGGATGGTAGGTACGATCCTCCGCCTTCGGCGTCGGGCCCTTCCCCTCAAGTCGGCGTCGGTTGTGCCCGCCGGTCCCCTTCGTGCTGCCCTTGCGCGCGTTCTTCCGCACGGCGCCGGGGCGTCCGCGGTGATTAGCCAAGACCGCCACCCACTTTCCACCGGGCCCCATCCGGCGAATCTTCGACGACGATACCCGCCTCAATCAGAGAGTTACGCAGCGCATCGGCGCGTTCCCAGTCTTTTTCCGCGCGGGCCTTGGCGCGCTCTTCGAGCACGTGGTTGACGAGCGAATCCAACGCGCCGCGTAAATTCGATCCATCCGGCTCGGTACGCCACGGCTGGGCCAGCGGATCCAAGCCGAGCACATCCAACATTGCACGCACCAGCACTTGCTGGGCCCGCACTTCTAGGTGGTCGTTGTCGGAAAGCGCATTGTTTCCCAGCGTCACGTGCTCATGAATCACCGCGAGCGCTGCGGAAACATTGAGGTCATCATCCATCGCCTCGGCGAACTCTTCAGGAAGTTCATCCTTCGCGAGCGCCGCAATCTCTTCGATGGGCACCTCGCCAACGGTTTGCACCGCCCGATCAACAAAGCCGGCAATCCGATCCCACACAGCTGCAGCTTCGGTGAGGGTGGACTCGGAATAGGCCACGGTCGATCGATAGTGCACGGTTCCCAAGGCTAACCGCACGATCACGGCCGAATTCTCGGCGAGAATATTTTCCACGGTGAGCGAGTTGCCAAGCGATTTACTCATCTTCTCGCCCTCGATCGTTACCCACGCGTTGTGCATCCAATAATTGGCGAAGCCGTAACCCGCTCCGTGCGATTGGGCCTGTTCGTTTTCGTGGTGTGGGAACCGCAAATCGATCCCGCCGGCGTGAATGTCGAAAGATTCGCCCAAGTATTTTCCAGCCATTGCCGAACATTCAATGTGCCAGCCCGGCCGGCCGCGCCCCCACGGGGTATCCCACGAGGCCGTCTCCGGCTCACCCGGTTTGGCAGCCTTCCACAGCGCGAAATCATGCGGGCCGCGCTTGTCGGTGGCCGCGTCGCCGTCGTCGGCGTTCAAATCCTCCAGCGACTGGTTGGTTAGCGAACCGTAATCCGGCAGTGAAGCCACATCAAAGTAGACGTTGCCCAGATCGCCCGCGTAAGCGTACCCACGATCGATCAGGCGCTGGATCATGTGAATCATTTCGGGAACGTGACCGGTTGCGCGCGGTTCGTAGGTTGGTTCAAGCACACCGAGCGCCCGGTAAGCTTGCGTGAATTCCTTTTCGTACGTGTAGGCCCATGCCCACCACGGGCGGCCAGCCTCCGCCGATTTAGCCAAGATCTTATCGTCGATATCGGTCACGTTGCGCACGAACGTCACGTCGTATCCGCTACGCCGCAACCATCGTGTCAGCACATCGAATGCCAAAGCCGAGCGCATGTGCCCAATGTGGGGAGAGCCCTGAACAGTGGCACCACACAGGTAGATTCCGACCTTCCCCGGCTCGATCGGCTCAAACTCTCGCAGGGACTTGGACTTTGAATCAAAAATCTTCACACCACCACAATACTTGCTTGCGGGCGGCAACGCTCACAAGGTAGAACCGTTTACCTATTCGTACGTAAAGCCACGTATCTTTAAGGTATGTCTGCAACCGAAACGCATACCGATAACTCACCGCGCGCCGTAGAGCCTAAAGCCAAAGTCTTCACCGGGAAGGTGTGGGCCTGGGGCCTGTGGGACTGGGGCTCTGCCGCGTTCAACGCGATCGTCACCACTTTTGTATTTTCCGTGTATTTGACTAACGCTGATCTGTTCGGCCCTGACGCTAATCGACTGCTTGGCTACGTGCTCGCCGCCGCCGGCATTTTCGTGGCTGTGATCGCGCCCGTGCTCGGCCAGAGCGTGGACCGAACGGGTAAATCTGCCACCGTGATGCGCGTAACGACCCTCCTAACCGCGCTTATCACTGCCTGCCTCTATTTCGTTTCCCCGGGCGAGGCTCAACTATGGCTCGGCCTGTTCCTGTTGGCGGCGGGCAATGTCGCTTTCGAAACGGGCTCGGTTGTGTACAACGCGATCATTACCGATATTTCCTCTCCCGAAAACGTCGGCCGCGTGTCCGGCTTCGGCTGGGGCCTTGGATATATCGGCGGAATTGTGCTGCTACTAATTCTGTTCGTTGGGTTTATTGAGCCCGACGTCGGCTGGTTCGGCGTAACGAGCGAAAACGGCTTGAACGTGCGGGTTGCCATGCTCGTGGCAGCGCTGTGGACGGTGGTGTTTTCCGCGCCGCTACTGATCGGGATGAGCAATAAGGCACCGCGTGGTGATACGCCGAAACTCGGTGTGGTTGGTTCTTATAAGCTGCTATTTGCCTCGATGCGCCGGTTGTGGAATACCGATCGCGGCGTGGTGTGGTTTCTGCTTTCTTCGGCGATTTATCGAGATGGACTTGCAGGTGCTTTCGCTTTTGGTGCCGTGCTGGCTGCAGCCGCGTTCGGTTTCGAGGCCGGTGAGGTGATCATTTTCGGCATTGCGGCGAATCTGGTGGCCGGAATCGCAACAATCGTGTTTGGTTGGTTGGACGACATCCTTGGCGCGCGCACCGTGATCATCATTTCGCTCGTGTCAATGGTCACGTGCGGGTTGATGATTTTCTTCTTCCACGATGGGCTTGCTGGCCTATCGCCGAAGATAGTCTACTGGATTTTCGGCCTGTTACTGTGCGTATTCGTTGGCCCCACCCAATCCGCTTCGCGCACATACCTCGCGCGCATCGCACCTCCGGGCGAAGAAGGTGAAATTTTTGGTCTCTATGCGACGACGGGCCGCGCGGTGTCTTTCCTTTCTCCCTTTATGTACTCCACCGCAATCACGATCGGCGCTGCCGTGGCAGGGATCGCCGTTGACGAGGCCGCCTATTTCGGGATTCTAGGAATCGCAATCGTGCTACTTGCTGGGCTCGTGGCCTTCCTGCCGGTCAAGGCACAGCCCAAAGCTGACGATGCGGAAAGCTAAGAATCAGCACTGCTTCAGCAGCGCGGTCGCGATTGCGGCCAGGCCCTCGTCGCGGCCGGTGAAGCCCATGCGGTCCGACGTCGTCGCAGAAACAATCACCGGCGCACCCACAATGTGGGACATCACCGCTTCCGCCTCCGCCTTACGCGGCGAAAATCGTGGCCGCTGGCCGATAATCTGCACCGAAATATTGGCGATCTCCCAACCGGCCTCCCGAACCAGACGCACAGATTCACGCAACAAAATCTCACCCGATACGCCATCCCACTCGGGGCGCCCAGTGCCAAAGATCGTTCCCAATTCGCCAATGCCAGCCGCCATCAAGACGGCGTCGCAAGCTACGTGCGCGGCCACATCAGCATCAGAATGGCCCACCAGCCCCGGCACGCCGTCCCACTCGAGGCATGCGAGCCACAGCGGCCGCGCCGGATCGTCCGAAAACTTGTGGGCATCGAAAGCCGTGGCTACCCGCATCGTCACAGCACACCCCTCGCGTTCAATACCATTTCAGCGACGACGAGATCCCACGGCGTGGTCACTTTCAACGCCTCGGGCGAACCCTCAACGAGCACGACCGGCTCACCCATCGTCTCAATCAACGCCGCATCATCCGGCGCCGAACTCGCTTCGTTCGCACTCATCTCGGCACCCAACCGGTGCGCTTCACGCACCAAGTCCGTGCGAAATCCCTGCGGAGTTTGCATCGCACGTAAAACACTTCGGTTCAAGGTACGCGCCACGGGTTCAACTACTAATTCGCCCGCCGTCTGAGTTGGACCCACTTCCTTGATCGTGTCCGTCACCGCGAGCGCCGGAACCACAGCATCATGCCCGGCTTTAAGCGCCGTCACCACGCGGTCAATCACCGCAACCGGCGTGAGCGCCCTAGCAGCATCATGAATCAGCACAAACTCGCTACCTACCACGCTCAAGCCGTTGGCAACCGAGCCCTGCCTCGTCGTTCCACCAACCACCAACCGCGCGCTCGCACCGCCGGCCTCAAGCGCCTCGCCAAACTGCTCGCGAGCCACGGGCCCGGGGGGAATCGTCACTACGACGTCGTCAATCCCCGCCTCATTAACACCGCGAATAGCGTGCACAATCAGTGGCACGCCGCCGAGCTCCACGAGCGCCTTCGGCACCTGTGCACCAAGCCGCGTGCCCGAACCGGCCCCCGCAATGACAGCCGCAACGTGCCCGCTCATTCGTCAAGCCTAGTCGGCAGACTCTGCAGATTCGGCCGGATCCACGCCCATGACCTCATCCATCAAGGCGTCCGCTTCCTCATCCGAAATCTCGCGCGCAAGTGCCACTTCTGAGCCGAGAATCGCCCGGGCCTGGCCGAGCATGCGCTTCTCGCCGGCAGAAAGGCCACGATCCAAGTTGCGGCGCGTCAGATCGCGCACCACTTCGGCCACCTTGTTGACGTCGCCCGATGTCAGCTTTTCACCGTTCGCCTTATACCGGCGCGACCAATTCGACGGCTCCTCGACATCTTCATCGCGTAGGACATCGAAAACCTTTTCTAGCTGCTCCTCATTCGACACGTCCCGAAGCCCGACCTGCTCGATCGATTCCTCCGGCACCTGAATAACAAGATCGCCCTGCAAGATTCGCAACGTCAGATATGTGCGCGTTTCGCCACGCATCGTTTTTTCCGAGATGTCCTCGATATACGCGGCACCGTGATGCGGGTACACGACAGTCTCGCCAACTTTGAATCTTGACACTAGCAGCTCACTCTTTCTAAGTAGACTAGCTCCCTATTCTACCACCGCTTGCACATCCGCGGCCGGCGCGGAATTTCGCCATTAAGATAACGACGCCGGCAGCCCGGTTACGGCCCGGCGGCCCGGCAGCTACTCCGGCTTCGAGACCAACTTGTAGCCGAGTCCGCGCACCGTCAGCAACGCGGATGGCTTCGACGCCGACTCCTCAATCTTCGACCGAATCCGCTTCACATGCACGTCAAGAGTTTTCGAATCACCGATATAGTCCAGGCCCCAAATCCGATCCAAAATCTGGCCACGGGTCAGCACACGATCCGGATTTTGCATAAACAGCTCAAGAAGCTCAAATTCGCGCAACGGCATCTTGATCTCTTCGCCATTGACGCGAACAACGTGCGCGTCCTGGTCCATTTCGATCCGGCCCACGCGCAGCACGTCAGAGTCCTCATCCACTTCTGGAGCATCCGCGATTCGCCGTAAAATCGCACGGATTCGGGCCACGAGCTCGCGATAGGAATACGGCTTAGTCACGTAATCATCAGCGCCAATTTCCAGGCCCACAACCTTGTCAATCTCCGAATCTTTCGCGGTCAGCATGATGATCGGTACATTCGAGTCTTGGCGAATTTGGCGGCACACTTCGTTTCCGCTCATGCCCGGCAACATCAGATCGAGCACCACCAGATCTGGCTCTACCGCGTCGAAGGCCTCGAGCGCTTTCGTGCCGTCAGCCGCCGTCGTCACGTCGAAACCGTCCCGGCTCAAATTAAATTCGAGCATCTCCCGATACGTAGGTTCATCTTCTACCACAAGAATGTGCGTCATCGCTTCTCTCCGTCAATCGCACCGACTTTTTCGCCCATGATTGCAACGGCATCCGGTAAGTCCTCCGGCGTAGAGGCGGACATATCCCCGCTGGTCGACAGGAAGGCTTCAGGCAAAATCATCGTAAACGTCGATCCTTTACCTTGCTGACTCCATAGCTTGATCCGGCCGCCATGATCGGCGGTCACATGTTTCACGATACTCAATCCAAGACCCGAACCACCGGTTTCGCGCGAACGCGCCCGATCGCCCCGGTAAAACCGTTCGAAAATACGTTCTCGCGCTTCTAACGGGATGCCTTCCCCAGCGTCGACGACGGCGATATGCACCTCACCCGAATCCGAGGTCACACCCACTGAAACCTGACCGTGCGGGCGAGAATAACGCACGGCGTTATCAAGAAGGTTGCGCACCGCCGTCGTCAGCAAACTGCGGTTGCCATAGACGTATAGGCCTTTTTCGCCGCCCGAAAACAGGCGCACACCGCGATCGTCGGCCTCCACGCGCACGCGATCGAGAGCCTCGAGCACGACGTCGTCGACAGCCACAAACTCCGAATCTTCCAGCACGTCCGCGTCCTGCAAGCGCGACAGCTGAATGATCTCTTGCACAAGATCGGCGAGCCGATGCGACTCAGTGGTGAGTTTTTCCGAAAATCTACGCACGTTATCCGGCTCATCCGCCACTTCATTAATCGCCTCTGCAAGTAGACCGATCGCTCCCACGGGAGTTTTCAATTCGTGCGACACGTTCGCAACGAAATCTCGGCGCGTTTCCTCAAGCCGCTTCTTTTCGGTGTTGTCCTCAAAAAGGATGAGCGTCTTGTCGCCAGACAGCGGGGTGGCACGCACCCACAGCCGCAAATCCGTAGCATTTTCGTGTTGACGCGACATCCGCAGTTCAAGGTCTGCAATTCCGCCCTCGTGCCGGGCCGCGTCTACCAGTTCGCACAGCTCTTCGCGTAGCTGGCCGTTGCGCACGAGGTTATAAGCGAAAGAGATCGAAGAGGCGCGCAGAACCGATTTATCGGAGTCGAGCACGATATGGGATTGGGGAAGCGCCATGAGCAAGGCGGTCACATTCGTATCATCGGCGGATGCGCTATCGGGTTCATCCGCCTGACCCCACATTCGCTGCGACATCCAATAGGCGATCAGAGCCACTCCGGCGACGGTTATCCCAATCAGGATCCCGAGCCCAAAAGCTACTCCATCTGTCATATTCTTAGATTAGTACACATCACTGCGATAACTTGAACTCGAAAACAACGGGCAACCCGCTGGTTTCCGGCCGTTAACCTCTTGGGGCAGTATTGTTCACATCGCCGTGATTTCATCGACTCGTGGTATGCCGTGGGATAGCCTTAACGCAGACCGCGGTACAGCGCCGATCACTGACTTAAGGAGCACGAGTGCGCGAACAATTCCGTCAGGAAATGAAAGAACTTACCGACACGCTGGTATTGCAGGCCCAAGCAGCCGCCAAGGCAATCAATGGCTCTGCCGCCTCGCTCAAGGACGCGAACCTCGCGCTCGCAGAGCGTGTTATCGATGCCGATCACAATATTGACCTCCTCGAGCGCAATATTGATGAGATGGGCGTTTCCCTACTCGCACGCCAGGCCCCCGTTGCCGGCGACCTTCGCACGGTTGTATCGGCCCTTCGGCTCTCTGCAACCTTAGAGCGCATGGGCGACCTTGCCCGCCACGTGGCCTATGTTGCCCGTGGCCGTTTCCCAAAGACGGTTGCCTCCGGCGAGGTTCAGCGCCTGTTTGAAGAGATGGCTGACAAGGCGGCTCAGGTTGGCGATCTCGTGGCCAAGCTCGTTGAGACGCACGATCTTTCGATTGCCGATGAGATCATCGCCGGTGACGACGAACTCGACAACATGCACGCGAAGACCTTCGAATTTGCACTTGATGAATCGTTGGATTTGAGCCGCCAGGAAGTTGTCGACATCATTCTGCTCGGCCGCTACTTGGAGCGCTTCGGTGATCACGGAGTGTCGGTGGCGCACCGCATGCGGTTCCTCGTGACGGGCATGGAGCCCGACGACGAGGCTCGCCGCGAAATCGAAGAATTCTAGAAGGCGGGTGGCCTGATTCTCTGCTGATGATGGGCATTCCTGTTTGGTGGAGGGCCTTGATAATGTAACGAGGTTCTCCACCAAACAGGAATGCCCTCCGTCGGGCGCTGTAAACGGCCCGAACGTTTCTCCACAATCCTCCCAAACGTTGGCACCGTCCACATTCGCACGTTCACCAGACTGCTTCGCCCTGCCGGCCTTATTAGATTGCTGGCATGGAGGTAGCTGGTCAGTGCAAAACATGATTCAAGTAGGCAGTGCCACCGTCAGATCGACGCGTGAACCAAACAGCCGCCGAGGACTGGCCCGTCACATCACGGCGTGCGAGGCAGAGTTGGCACGCGTTCGTTCTGACGGCATTATGCCAGTGAATGTCGGTAAACTCGATTCGCGCCAGTTTTGGGCCCACATCAGGGAGTTAGGCATGGAGCCTACCTTCCGTGGGTACGCGACACCGCCGTCGTCGGAATCGCTTAAACCTTGGGAGCGCCACCGGCGTCAGGTCTTGCACAAGGTCGACTACGTCCATCGTCGACGACGAGAGCAAACCGATAAAGATGGCCCATCGTATGCCGGTCCCACAGCAGCCCACCTTTTGGGACTACCGACGATCTCTCGGCATCCTCAGCGAGTCCTTAGGCAGACTGGACCAGCGGGAACTCCGTCGAGAAGTACGCATGTTCGAACCCTCCGGCTGGCCTACGAGCCTGCCACCATCAACCTTTCCGGGATTCAGGTCGCATCCCCAGCGCAGACAGCGATAGATCTTGCACGCTATGTGGGCGTCGCGGATGGGCTCGTCGCAGCCAATTTTGTGCTTCACAAGGAACTTGCTACGCGTGAAGACTTTCTCGAGATTCTTGAAACGTTGCCCCGAATACGCGGACTGTCGAATGTGCGCAGAGTGCTTAGCCTCATGGACGGGCGGGTTCAAACACCTGGCGAGTCCCTCGCTATGTTGCGTTTCGTCGATTACGGGCTACCACCATCAGAACCGCAGATGCAATTCGACTTTGGCTTCCAAAATTTCTACCCGGATTTCACTGATCTTGAAAACCGTGTCACCTACGAGTTCCATGGCACACAAAAGTTACTCGACCCTGCCATGTTGAACAACCTCAATTACCGACAGTCAATCGAGCATGAGGGACTGCGCGACCTCCACTTCCGACAGGCGGGTTTTTTACCTTTTCACCTCGGGTGGGACGACGTTCGGACCGCGGCGAGCTTCAAACACTGGCTTGCTCGGGCTCGCGCCGATGGGTTGCCTGTTTAGCCACCCCTGACTCTCCTGACCCTCCTTGATAAAGGGCCTTCCTGTCTGGCGGAGGGCCTTGATGTTACATCTAGGTCCTCTATCAAGCAGGAAGGCCCTTTATCAGCGGAAGCTAGGGAGCCGGTTACTTGCCTTGGTTGGCAACAGCCTCGATCGCAGCAGCCGCAGCCTCGGGATCGAGATACTGGCCGCCCTTGGTCACAGGCTTCAACGTTTCCTCGTCCAACTCGTAGTAGAGCGGAATACCGGTAGGAATGTTCAGACCGGAAATATCTTCATCCGAAATGTCGTCAAGCATCTTCACGATCGCGCGCAAAGAATTGCCGTGTGCGGCGAGCATGATGGTCTTGCCGGTCTTGAGGTCGGGCACGATCTCGCCGTCCCAGTATGGCATCAGCCGCTCGATAACATCCTTCAAGCACTCCGTGTCCGGGATTGGTTCGCCAGCGTAACGCGGATCGGCATCCTGTGAGAATTCGGAGCCCTTCTCGATCGGTGGCGGCGGCACGTCGAAGGATCGGCGCCACTGCATGAACTGCTCTTCGCCGTATTCGTCGCGGATTTCCTTCTTATTCTTGCCCTGCAGTGCGCCGTAGTGACGCTCGTTCAAACGCCAGTTGCGCTTGACGGGGATCCAGTGCAGATCAGCAGCATCGAGGGCGAGATTCGCA
This sequence comes from Trueperella bonasi, assembly GCF_030811535.1. GTDB lineage: Bacteria > Actinomycetota > Actinomycetes > Actinomycetales > Actinomycetaceae > Trueperella > Trueperella bonasi. Next base: position 841,649 of record NZ_JAUSQX010000001.1, read on the forward strand.
GTGGTAATCGCACGGCGCAGTAGTGAGGTGTGGAGAATATCGGGGCGGACGTCAGCATTGATGAGTAGCTCGCCAGCACGGGCGGCTTCTTTTACGCCCTTCTCCGACAGCGGCACGTCCACCCAGCCGGTGAAGAGGTTTTCAGCATTCCAGGTGCTCTCGCCGTGGCGGAGGAGGACCAACTTGTAAACCATGTTTTTCCTTCGTTCGTTGGTACGTGCACGCGCACGCTTCCACCTCTAGTCTATCCGTGGTTTTCGCGTTGGTCTGCCGATCTTCGTCCTACGCGAAAGGCAGAACGACGACGCCGTACCCCGGCTAGCGTCACACGCCCCGCAGGCGCACCACCCGGCCCTACGTCGCCAAGCCGCCATCAATCGGAAGCGAACGGTGCCCGTGCTTCGCATTGGTCACGCGTTCTTCGCGGGCCTGCGCCCACGGGACGGCAATTTCTTCCATCAGGGCGGCCACTTCCCCACTGCTGCCCCGCTGACGCAGGTGCTGGGCAGTATGTGCGATATCTGCTGGAGACATGTTCTGCCCAAGCTTTGCCTTACCCTCAATGCGTGCCACTTCCAGTTCCACACCGACCAACGCCACAAAGGCCGCTTCGGCAAGCTTGTAGGAGGAGTGTGTGCCCACGCGCCATTCGTCTTCGAATTCCTCGACGAGGGCCTCAAGGTGTGCGCGTTTCCATGCATCGTCATCGTGATAGCTGAGCCGCCCGTGAAAGTGAACGGTCACATAGTTGAGCGTGGGCACTGTAGGTAGTTTTTGCCCTTTGCGCTCGGCCGGCAAATCGGTGCCGGCCACATGCGCGCTGGGGCCTTGAACGATCAGTAGCGCATCCCCGTCGTCTTTCCATTGCGTATTAACGCGGTTGAGGTGGGCTTGTACGACGACGCCGTCTGCGCGGCTCACGATGTTGAACGGCACGAACGTAGCGTTGAGCCCGTGTTCGCCAACGCTAATAAGTTGGCCGACACCGATGGATCGTGCAATCTCTAGGGCTGCACTTTCACTCATGGAGTGTTGTTTCGCTACGTACATCTTGATCCTAGTTTGCTGGAGTCTTCCCTCTAGCTTGAGTCAAGGTGATTGCGAGCGCAAGCATCAGAGCATTTATTCACAGCGTCCCCATATGCCCGGCCAGGATTCACTTGGTTTTATTCAGCGATCACCTCCGGTGCAAAAGTCTTCTTCGAACCGAATGTCATCACGGCGGCAACAGCGAGCATGATCGCGCACACAACTAGCAGCACGTATATCGAGGACCGGTCGAGGATCGCACCGCCCATCGAGGAGGCAATCATGATCGATAAGTTGAAGGTACTCGATTGGATCGACGTCGCCACCGCTTTTCCTGATCTCACCTGCCGGGTAGTGCCGGCCTGGAACACCGACACGAGGGCGCCGAATCCAAAGCCCCACACGACGAAGGCAAGGTGGGCCACGATGATCATTCCTTTGAACACCACGAACGCCAAGAATGCGAGGGCGCCCAAACCAAGCATCGTTGTCATGAGCGCGCGCAGATGCAGATCTGAAAACTTTGCAGCCGCCCACACCGAAATGAAACAGCCGACGCCGAACAGAAGCTGTGCCAACCACAGCTTGCCACCCGGGCCGAAATTCGTGGTGCTCACAAGGTTGGTGATGTAAACGTAAATCGCGTAATTACCCACCACGGCAAGAAGCGTGAGGAAAACGAGCAACAAAACTCCACGATTACGAATGATCGTGAACACCGAATTTTCTTTCGCATGGGTCTCACCCGGCGCATCCGGGACGAAGAAAATCATCAGCAAAGCAATAATGATCGTCATCACCGCAAGCGTGTGAAATTCGATCCGCCATCCAAATGTGCGCCCAACCCACGTCATCACCGGAACTCCGATAGACATTCCCACGGTGGTACCCGCCATCACAATCGCGATGGCGCGGCCGCCATTTTCTGGCTTCACCAGCTTCATCGCATACGCCGCAATCATCGGCCACAACACGCCCGCACAAATGCCGCCAACGATTCTACCGGCCACTGCCATGCCGTAGTTCGAGGCAATACCCACCACGAAGTTCGATGCTGCAAACCCAATTAACAAGATCAGCAAAAGGCGTTTGCGCCGTAGCGGCTGAGTCAGAGCAATCAGGGGAATTGCTGAAATCGCAGACGCGATAGCGTAAAATCCTACAAGGTTTCCGGCCTGCGCCTCCGAAATATTCAAGCCCGCCATCAGTTCGGGCAAAATACCCGAGGGCACGAGTTCCGAAAGAATCGCCATCATCGTCACCGATGCCATGCACACCAGCACGAACATGGATACTTCTACCGGCGGATTCTTTGCTTTGGGCGGCGAACTTTGACCACGATCATCAACCGGGCCGCCGCGCTCCCGTGACTTACCAACTTCCCTATTCATTGATCTCAAGCCTTCCTACACGTATCCAACCCGTTCAACAGCAACGAGGGTGGCCGCGCAACCACGACCACCCTCAGTCCAGCTCTTGGCTGGCCATATTGCATCGTTATACGGTTGGCAGTTCGAGATCTTTTTCGATATTGATTGACCGCTCGAAGATGGTCTTACCGCGGCGTACCGAGCGGAGCACGTCGGCACGTTGGCGAACAGCCTCTAGTGCCGTGTCCGAGTTCAACACGATAAAGTTGGCGTCCTTGCCCTCTTCAAGGCCGTAAATGTCTTCGATAGACAGCGATTTCGCACCGTTGTACGTAATCAGGTCAAGCGCTACCTCCATCTCGTCGAAGCTCATGATCTGCGCAAGGTGGAGCGTGTTATCGAGAACATTCATCAAGTTTCCGTTTCCTGCCGGATACCACGGATCCACGATCGAATCCTGGCCGCACGAAACGTTGATTCCCTCGTCTAGGAATTCCTTGACGCGTGTCAGGCCGCGGCGCTTCGGGTAGGAATCTGCTCTGCCCTGCAGGTAGGCATTTTCTGTTCCCTGGGCCGTGAAATTAATTCCAGACTTCTTAAACAGGCCCATCATTCGAAACGCGTAGGCATTGTCTGCCGAACCGAAGGAACAGGTGTGCGACGCCGTCGTTCGCTTTCCGTAGTCTTCCGCCAGTACGCGCGCGTTCAGCAGCTCAACGAAGCGCGACATCGGATCGTCTGTTTCGTCGCAGTGAACGTCGATCAGCTTGTCGTATTTGAGTGCAAGATCGACCGTCTTGTGAACGGATTCTTCGCCGTATTGGCGGGCCCATTCCGAGTGCGGGATTCCGCCGACGACGTCCGCGCCCATCTTGAGCCCCTCTTCAACGAGTTCAGCACCGCGCGGATAGTTGTGCATGCCTTCCTGTGGGAAGGATACGATCTGCAACGTGACCGTGTCCTTGATCTCCTCGCGCAGTTCAAGCATTGCCTTCAAGCCGGTCAGCTCGGGATCGGTGACGTCAACGTGCGTGCGGATGTATTGCACACCGTGAATCATTTCGTCTCTAATTCCGCGAAGTGCCCGGCGCTTCACGTCTTCCACAGTGTGGTTCTTCTTGATGTGCGACCAGCGCGCAATGCCTTCGAATAGGGTTCCGGAGACGTTGTCGGCAGCGTCGTCGTCGCGACCGGTGTACACGTAGTCGAGGTGCAGGTGGGAATCGACGTAGGGTGGGACGACGAGTTTGCCGCCGAGGTCAACAGTTTCGTCAGCATCGGGCAGGTTTGTACCAAATTGCTTGAACGTGCCGTCTTCGACAAGGATTTCTTTCGCGTCTGGTTGGCGGTATACGCTGAGGTTGGTGAATTTTATGGTGGTCATGTGATCCTCCGATAGGTGAAATTCAACGGCGCAGCGTGCCAAGTTGATCGTCATCGACACCCGCCACGTCATCTGGGTGGAGATACGTGGCTAACGAGGGACACTTACCGTTAATTTCACCGTATCGAATTATGAAAATTTCGTGTCGGGACTTTCGCCTTTAACGTGACTTATGCCACATTTTATGTATACCAAGCATTCCCGCGAATTCGCGCAGAAAACAGTTTTAGTGGGCTGGCTCGGTTATCGCGCTCACATCGGATTCAATCCGCACCCGTTTGCGCAGATTAGCAATCAGCCCACGCCGCGGGGCGAAGAACCATACGAGCACGAAGATCGTCGTCGCAACCAGCACGATCGTCGCACCCGACGGCGTATCCCACACCCACGAGATCCAAATCCCAATAAACGCCGATATTCCGCCCACAATCGGGCCGATAAACATCATCGGCAAAACCCGGTCGGTCAGCATTCGAGCGGTAGCAGCCGGCGCGATCAACAACGCGAGTACGAGAATGTTACCGATAGTTTGCACCGAGATGACGACGGCGGCCGCGATCGTCACGTACAGCAGTAGGTCGACGAGTCCCACCCGTACCTTCGAGGCACGCGCAAATTCCCGATCCACCGACACCAGCACCAGTTGCGAATGGGCAGCGGCCAACACCGCAATAATGATGGAGCCGACGCCCGCCGTCACAAGGATGTCCGAGTTCGTGACGCCCGTCAGCGAGCCAAACAGCAGCGACTCGAGCGATCCTGTATATCCGGGGATACGCGACATGATGATCAGGCCGATAGCGAATGCTGCCACGAAGAATATGCCAATGATCGAATCCTCCCGCAGACGCAGATTCTGCGAAAATGCGGCGATTAAAACAGCGACGATGACTCCGGCAACCGCACCACCCAAGAGCACCGAACCCTGCAGGGCGAAAGCAATCGCAATACCCGGGAAAACGGCATGGGCGAGCGCATCGCCAACGAACGACAGCCCGCGCAACACCACGTGCACGCCAACGACACCCGTCACCACCGACGACAGTACCGCCACCAGCAGGGCACGCGGCAAAAACTGCAACGACGGATTCATTAAATCGCCAAGAAACTCGAAAAAGCTCATCTTCACATCCCCAGTGAACGAAGCAGCGCCGAATCACGGCGCACCTGATACGTATCCATCCACAGTTGCGGATCCATTAACGTCTTTGGAACCCCGTTCGCCCGCACACTACGGTTCAGCATCACAATCGAATCGCTAATATCCACTGCCTGGGTCAGATCGTGCGTCGACATCAAAATCGCCACACCACCACTCTTCGCAAGATCTACAAATAAATCAGAAAGCGCGTCCTGACTCGGATGATCCAAGCCGGTGAAGGGCTCATCCAACAGCAGCAAATCTGAATCGGGCGCAAGCGCCCGTGCGACGAGCACCCGCTGTTTTTGCCCGCCAGACATCTCCGAAATCGTCCGATCCGCAAAATCATATAAATCCACTTTGCGAAGCGCCCGATAGGTAGCTTCGAGAACATCGACCCGCGAACGGCGCCTCCCTGGCCCCACAAACGCACCGGCAACAAGCTGCTCAACGCTCATCGGGTAAGACCAGTCGATCTCCTGGCGCTGGGGAACGTAGCCAATCGGCGCGCTCCCCGGCACCTCAATCGTGCCGGACATCGTGGGAATTAACCCCATGATCGATCGCATCAACGTGGTTTTACCCGCTCCGTTCGGGCCGATCAAACCGACCAGCTCGCCCCGGCGAACCTCAAGCGAGACGTCGTGGAGAATATGGCGCCCAGACAGCGCTACGTTCAGGTCCGTGACCTTTAAAGCAGTCACTCGCGGTCCGCCGCCTCAGCCTCTACGGCCGCTTTGGCCGCCTCGCGCTTTTGCTTATTCCGGTTGCGCACCACGAGTGCAATCACCACGGCTACAAGAAGCAGCGCACCTAGGCCAATCGCCACGTACGCGGGAACATTCTCATTCTCGTCGACAGCCGAGGGCTCATCGATATCAGCGGGCTCCTCCGGCTCGGCTTCCTGTGTCCACTCTTCGCCTTGCGCTTCGCGCGTTTCCTCTTCGCCGTTGTCTCCTGCATCGTCGCCAGCCTCACCACCAATGGCGGCCGGCCGTGCGTCGTCGGGGTTCGTCTCGTTCCCCACGGCGAAACGCAACAGCTGTGTGTCCTGAACTGACGAGCCGTCATCCAATGTTGCCGATGCCGACATGCGCACCAAGTGCACTCCGGGCTCGGTGAAAATCCAGTTGGCGTGCGTGTGGTTGTTCAGCTCCACAGAAATTGGCTGGGACTCATCCTTCGCCGACGTCCACAGCTCTTGCGGCCCGCCAAAGTTACCCGCCTGAACGAACACGTTAAACGAACCATCGCCCTGGTGCCCGCCAAATACGAACGATACGGTGCCCTGCACCCGATGCGTTACCTCAGGATCTTGCGTGTTCCATCCCAACCAGACCACATCAGGAATCTCGGTCTGCGGAATCACCCACACTTCGCCGTCGGCGCCGATGAAATCGTAAGCCGGATCATCCGGTAGCTCCATGATGCCGCCGTCGTTAACTTGGAACACAACATCCTCAAGGTGGCGCCACACCGGCTCAATATCCGTGTCGTCACGAATCATCAGTGTCCACTGATCGTCGATAAACTTCGGGCCCATGTCGATGTGACCCGCATCCAACACAACCTCGGTGCCGCGCGGAGCGACTTCTTCCTCCGCATCCACCACCTGTGTCAGCGCGGGATCGACCGCCGAGGGGCCCTCCGTTTCCTCCGTATCGGCTACAGCCGCCTGGCTTAGCACCGGAATACCGGCAAGCGCCACGGCAAATCCGAGTGCACATCTGCGCATTTTCATATTAAGAATCCTTCCGTGTGGTGGGGATGTTCTGCTCAAAATAAGGCATTGAGGCGTGCTCCTCCAGCGGCCATGCCCACAGCGAGTCGCGGTCCAAACAGGATTTCAGCGAACGAATATTGTGGTCAAACATTGCGATATAGGTAGGCACTTCCGGCGTTAGCGTATCGGAATAAATGTTACAGATTCGCTTATCCGTTGCCTGGGCGACGGTGGTCAATTCGGCCACGTGCACCGCCGACGTCGGCTCCAAAAACACGCCCGCCGCCGGGGTGGCCTCCAGCGTTCGGGTGAGGTTAGCGATCTGCTGGATCGATGGTTCAAGCGAGGGATTGGGTGCAACGAATCCGGCAATGTCCAGGTCGTAAGCCCGGGCCATGTAGCCGAAAGAATCGTGTGCGGTGATCAGTGTGCGCTTGTCTGGCTCAATCGTTTGGAGCACACTGCGTGCCCAATCGTCGACCACCTCGAGCTTGGCGATATAGGCCGAGGCGTTATCCGCATACTCGTACGCATTTTCGGGATCAATCTTAGCGAGCTCATCCGCGATGACCTCCACGTAGGCGATCCCGTTGCGCACGTCATGCCACAGGTGCGGATCGATCTCACCATGCACGTGGCGCCCAATCACAGCCTGCGCGAGAATCCATGTTTCGTCACCAGGTGAGCCAAGGAAGCGCCACTTGTTATCGGGTACCACCGTGACAGTTGTATTTGGCACGGCTAGGACGACCGACTCCGGCCGCAAGTTGACGGTTCCCCCGTTCGGACCATCGCCAAACAAAGTCATTCCGCCCGCCATATGGGCAGTAATATCCATGTGCCCGGAGTTGATGACGGTCCGCCCATCCGCATGCGGATTATCGCCGACGACGAAGGTGAGGGTTGCGCTACCTAGGTGGCGATCACCGTCATCGCAATGGTGGGTAGCTTCGAGCGTCAGCGTGTACGTACCCTGCTCAGTGAAGCCCCACGACATGTGCGTGTGTGCGTTGGTGGGAAGTTCGACGGCGTCGTGCTCGTCTATCCCGTCGTGGGAAGAAATCCACGGCGTCGGCTCACCGAAGGTGCCGGTGGTGAATGCCGAAATGTTGCCCGGGCCGGTGGCCTCAGTGGCGGCGATGGTCACGGTCTCCGTGGTGCCGCCCGTGCCGTCGACTCGGAAGCCGAGCCACACTGTTGACAGCGCTACGTCTTCGACGAGCGGGATGTGGTAGCCGCCGAACTTGATGGCCTCTTCCCCGAGCCCTACGTGCGGGGCGCCCTCGGGTAGGTTCGCATCGATCGTGTTCGTGAGTGCTTGCAGCTCGAGGAGGAGCTGGTTCGAAAAGGCGACATCTGCCCGTGTGATGTCGCGAAGCGCCGCCATCGACGGTTCGTAGGCGTGGGGATCCGCACCCATGGGGATCAGCGTGTGGATCTGGGCATTCGGCGCCACGTTCGCCACAAGGTCCGCGATGATAGGCGTGGACGCGACGACGACTAGGCCGTCGTCGTCGGACGTTTCTGCACTCGCTACTGAACATCCTGCCAAAGCGAGCAGAATGGCCAATAGTGTGTAACGCAGGCGGTGCGCGCCGGTCGTTGCCCGGCGCGCACCTGTAAAGCTAGTGGTCATCAGCGAGAGCGTTCTCTCCTGCTAACCAGAGCAATACCTGCCAGTACCAGCGCTAGTGCAGCCGCACTAGCTCCTGCCGTCGAGGCACCGGTGTGGGAAAGCTTGCCTGGGCCTGTACCTGCCGGGCACTGGTATCCCTTGGGCTGCTTGCCCTCGGCGCAGAGCTGATTCTTCTGCTCCACCGTGAGCTCACAGGCCTCCCCATCCTTGGTACGGCCAACCCAGACCTCTTGGTCAACGAGTTCGGTTTCTCCGGTACTGGCAGCTGCGCGGCCGCCAAACCAGACGTCACCAATACCGCCGAAGTTAGCGGATGCAAAGACTCCCACCGATCCGGGGCCGGTGGCACCGATGAGGGTCCACGTGACCTCACCCGTGGTGTTCTTCAGCAGGTCGGGATGCTGGGTATTAGCTCCAACCCATGGAACGTTCGGCTCCTGCACGGAGGAGATCATCCAAATGTCTTGGCCCTTGTCAGCAATGAACCCAATTCCCGCAGGGGCCTTCAACTTTGCCGCGTTACCGAGGCCGAAAGTCAAGGAGCTTGGCTCAACCCACTTCGCGGGCTGCGTGCGATCATCCTTGATGAGCATCTTGATGCTCTTACCATCGGAAATCGTACCGATATCAAAGTGACCTTCGTTGGCGTTACCCTGACCGCCCACAATGAAGCGAATAGTTCCCGTGGTGGAGGCCTTGTCACCTGACTTCAGGGTAGCCGTCTGGCGGAAGGTTAGATCGTAGGTACCCGGTGCGGTGAACACCCAGTTCTGGTGAACATGTGTATTCTTCGGAACCGTGTACGAGCCGCCGAGCTTCGTGCCAGAGCTGCTGCCAGCCTTCGGCCGCTCGACCTTCTCGGTGATAGCGGTGGGGATGCACTGTTCGACCTTCCCACCTTCGAATCCTGCACCGCCCGTGAGCTTTCCTCCGCCGCCGGACTTGCCACCCCCGGGAGTGCCTCCTGGGGTCTTGCCGGGCTTCGGATCGGCAGGGTCAGCTGGGTCTGCCGGTGCTGGATCTGCAGGGTCAGCTGGATCTGCAGGATCGGCTGGATCTGCAGGATCTGAAGGGTCAGCTGGGTCAGCCGGATCGGCTGGATCTGCAGGATCTGCAGGATCTGAAGGGTCGGCTGGATCTGAAGGGTCAGCTGGGTCAGCCGGATCGGCTGGATCTGAAGGGTCAGCTGGATCTGCAGGATCGGCTGGATCTGCAGGGTCAGCCGGATCGGCCGGTGCTGGATCAACCGGGTCGGCCGGTGCTGGATCAACCGGGTCGGCCGGTGCGGCTTGGACTTCAACCTTGTTAATGGAGTATGCAGGCTGTGAGTCGATCGCTACGGCGTAGTGGTCACCTACTTCGGTGTCGGCCGGAATTGTGTAGGTAAACGTAATGTTGCCGTTCTCATCAGCCTTGGCGGCGCCGATCGTCGTCGGTTCACTGTAGAAATGGGCGTCTACATCGCCACCAGGGGTGAGTCCGGAGAAGCTGAGCTCGATCTCTTCGCCAACCTGTGTCGAGACCGTCTTCACGTCGAGATTATTCTCCTGAATGTACGCCTCAACCGCTGCGGTATCCTTGAACACTGCGTTGGCTCTACGTTCTGCCGCCTCCTGAGCCAAACGTTCTTCTTCAGCCCTCCTTGCGGCTTCCGCTTCCTCGGCCTTCTTCTGGTGCCACTGGTTCTTCGCGTTCTCGATTGCCTGATTTCCTACCGCAAAGGTGTACACCCCAGTGTTCGTCGTTTGCGGACCATCTCCGTAGTCACCCTCAGCGTGCACGGTAAACGTGTAAATTCCCGGCTTTGTGAACAACCAGTTAGTGTGAACATGAGCCGCATAAGTCTGGTGAATGGAGGCGCCGGCCTGAAGTATGTACCCATTGGGCCCTGCACCATTTGTTAGAGGGCTCACGAGCCCGCCAAGCAAACCTCCACTTTTGAAGAGATAAACGTCACCTGGTCCACTTACTTTGTCGAAGACAAACCGGTTTTCTTTAAATCCCCCGCTGTTCGCACCCATAGAATCCCAGCCTGGCCAAAGCAGGCTGTGATTTTGTGGGTCGGGCAACCAATATCCTGCAGCGCCCAAATTTTTTACCAAGTTGGGATCTTCACTATAAGCCTGATCGTTTACCCCGAAAATAACATTTTCTGGGGCTCTGCGAACTCCGTAACCACTCTCGTCCTCTTTAACATTGAGAATGACCTTTGTCGGATCCGTTGCATCCCGATCAAGGTGGAACACATCCGTGTGACCCTTAGTCATCACGTATAGCTCGTCATCGGTATCAGCAGCCGCAGCTGTCGGCACCGGTAGCAAGAGCGACAAACCCAAGGTGAGGGCTGCCAATAAACTAATGACGAGACTTGCGTGGAATCTGTTTAATTTCGCTGTAGAGCGCACAGTCATCGTACCTTTCTAGTGAATAACGATACCGCTAATCATAACCATTCTCATTTGCAAGTCAATAGTGAATGATGCCTCACTACTTGTTGCTTAGCCACAAATTATCAGTCGGGTTAACTACTGGATTCCCAACACCAGTTCGAGCTCTTTTAGAAGTTCCGCGGCTTCAACATTGGCGTCATGAACTTCATCGAATGCCCTCACAACAGCGTCGAAGTGAGGACGGTAGGTTACTTTTTTCGTCATCGGACAACGGCCGAGAAAATTCGGCGGTGAAAGCCGCAAGACCTGAGCTGTGCGGCTTCCTGGCTAAGAATAGTCTTGGCGCAATACGCTCAAGCCACCTAGACCGCAGTTGGGCTTCGTCCACGTCTACGCGCTCTGCTTAATTGCCCGCTCTTTGCATTCGTTCGCGAGCTTATGCCGTTTCTCAGTACAAGCAATGAGCGCTTCGCGGTCGTCGGGGTTTATGCTCGCGCGTTCTCGGTTCAATGCGAGGTGGCGCTCGAAGATCTCACGAGCACGCTCATGGGCACCACGAGCTTTCGCCTCATCTTCAAGCGCCGCTAAGACACCACCGTAGTAAGTGCCGGCTTCATAGAACACGTCGTACAAAACCGTGTCGCCGTAATCATCGTACGTGAATGTCATGAGCCCTCAACCTCCCCGATTCGCTTGGACCTATCGCACTCCCGAAATTCAAAGATAGCGATGACTGCGGGAAAATCCACTGACAGAAAGCTACTTTCGGGGCTGAGAGTAGACGCGAGCGCCCACAGTCATGTTATTTTCCCGCAGCGAACTATTTTCACAGGCCCTTGTTGCTGGCATCGGGAAATGCTGGACATGGCCCACCGGGCAGGGCCTACATCAGGAGATGCGCAAAACTGCTGAATCTGAGCGTTCAGATCGATGCTCGCGCCAAAAAGCGGCTTTTTTCGAGTACAAATGCGCAGGCCCTCAAGTAGCCCACCATTTCGCACCTCATGTGGCGCTACCACTTCTCGCTATTGCTCCCCTTCCGGCGACGCTTGTGACGAAACAAACGATCCCGGATTCATCTGAATCCGGGATCGGGCCGAGCCACCTGCGAGAATCGAACTCGCGACCTTCTCATTACGAGTGAGACGCTCTACCGACTGAGCTAAGGTGGCCTGCGCCGTTCAACTTACCTAACAAACAGGCAGTATTTCAAATAGTGCAACGTGATATTCGCCGCGCCAAGCGCAAATCCAGCTTTCGCGATCTACTCGTCCGCGCCGCAGGTCAACCCATCCTCCGGAACTTCCCCACGTAACAAGAACGCATCCAATGCGCCATTAATGCAGTCGCCCGCGCGCCCGTAAGCGGTGTGGCCTTCGCCCTCCCACGTCACGAACACCGAGTTTTCCATGTTGTCCGCAAAAGCCTCAGACCACTCATACGGCGTGGCCGGATCGCCCGTCGTTCCGACAACCACAATGGGCTCCGAATCGGCAGCGACGAACGGCCCCAACGGACCATCCTCCCCACCCGGCATAATCGAACACATGTACTGCGAATAGCCCATAACCTTGCCGAAAATGGGCGCCTCTTCGGTTAACTGCTCGGCCTTCGCCTCCCAATCAGCCACGTCACCAGTCACATGCGTATCAGCGCAGTTGATCGCCCAGTTCGCCTCGGTCATGTTGCTGCTAAACGAATCACCTTCGCGGGACATGTACAGATCAAACATCATCAAGAACATCTCACCAGTGCCGTCGTTAATGACCTCCTCAAATCCTGTTTCCAGCGCAAACCACGCAGAGTCGTCATAGAGAGGCATGATCACACCGTAAAACAAGCCCGTCTCCGATAGCTCCCGGCTACCCGCCGGAATCGGATTTTCCGCGACCTGATCGAACAGCTCAGAAAGCTTCGCCCGCGCTTCCTCAAGGGAGTCGCCGAGCACGCAATCGCCGTCAGCGATACAGTGCTCGACAAACGCATCGAAAGCCTGCTCAAATCCCTTCGCCTGCGCCAAATTCTGTTCAAAGCCCGAAATCGAATCATCCACCGCGCCATCTAAAATCACACGGCCGACATTTTCCGGAAACAGCTCAGCATACATTCCACCAAGCGTGGTTCCATACGAATACCCCACATAATATAACCGCGGATCGCCTAACACGTGGCGCATCACATCCATATCCTGTGCGGCCTCGCGCGTGCCAACGAACTCGAGTAGCGGACCCGTATTGTCAATGCAGCCCTGCACAAGATTATCGACGGCGGCCTGCTCCTGCGCCTTTGCCTCTTCAGTATCGGGGTAAGAGGTATCCAAATACGCAGCCAAATCCGCGTCGCTCAAACAATCAACCGGGGCCGAATCACCCACGCCCCGCGGATCAAAACCAATCACATTGAAATGGGTCAAAATATCGTCCGAAAAATAGGCACTGGCCATCGACGCCATGTCCTGCCCTGAACCGCCAGGCCCGCCCGGATTCACCAACAAATTCCCGATCGGCTCGCCCATCGCTTCAGCCTTTTTCATTCGGATCGTGATCGTTTCACCATCCGGATTTTCGTAATCCATCGGCACAGTCACATCCGCACATTCGAAACCGTCGCAGTCAAACCACTGGAGGTCCTGGTTGTAAAATTTCTCCAAGCCCGCAGGAATGTCCGGCATTGGAGCGTCTATAGCGACGGCATCCGCATCGATATCTACCGATGGCGAAGGGGAAGGCGACTCGGAAGACTGCGGGGGCGCGGGTTCCGAATCGCGCGATTGAACGTCAACCGTGTTCACACACGCTGCAAGGGCGAGAGTGGTGGCGGCAAGCAAAGCAATAGGTTTAAGTTTCACAGTTCCAATTTAGGCTATTTCAGTGGCGGTATCACCCTCGAATGTTCTCTTGTGGAAGGATTCCCCGCCAAGCTCACCGGTGGACAACTTCAGCCAGTCACACTACTTCCGGCAAAGCTCCACCAGCGCCGCCTCCATCAGCAACTGCACCGCCACATTACCGCGCAACCTCAGGCGCGCCTCACTCAGCGCATCAATTCGGGAAAGCGTCACTCCCGGCGTCGTATCCGTCGCAATCTGCTCAACCGCCGCCTCATAATCCGCATTCACCAGCGCAACGTCCGCGCCTAGCTGGCGTACCAACACATCCCGATACAGCGACGTCGCATAAATCAACTCGCGATCTACCATGTCCTGCATGTTGCGCGCTGCCCGGCGCTTTGAATCCACTCCCGCCGCCTTCACCTGGCTACGCACAGCCGCCGGCACGCGCGCCCCCGGCTCGAGCCCCATCGCCAACAAGCGCTCCTCGACCTCCCGCTCGGCAGCCTCCTCATCGGCCTTCTCACCCTCCGCGCCCCGCATCGCGTCCATATCGGTGAGCATCATGGCAGCCAGCACCGCATCGCCAGTCGTGCGGATCCCGACGACGGCGTCCAAAGTCTTCTTCCGCACCGCGGCCGCGTCCGGGTCGGTAGCCAGCGCCTTTGCCACCCCGATATGCGACTGCGCCGCCTGCGCCGCCACCAAAGCCCGCTGCGGATCAGCACCTTCACGCTCCACCAACAACCGCGCCACATCCTGTGGCGCGGGAGTCACCAAATTAACGTTCCGGGTACGCGAACGAATCGTCGGTAGCACATCGGCAACAGCAGCGGTACACAGAATCCACACCGTGCGCGGGCCGGGCTCCTCAATCGCCTTCAACAGCACGTTCGTCGTGCGCGGCAGCATCCGATCCGCATCCTCGACGATAAAAACCTTCCACGCACCCGAGGCCGGCGCCTGATAGGAACTCGCCACGTACTCGCGAACCTCATCCGCGCCAATCGTCACCAAATCGGTACTCAAAGCTGTCACATCCGGATGGTTCCCACCCATCACAGCCTTGCAGTGCGCGCATTCGCCAGCGCCCGGCTCGGTCTCCTCGCACTGCAGTGCCGCCGCAAACGCCCGAGCGGCCAGCGACCTTCCAGAACCCGGCGGTCCCGTAATCAACCAGGCATGGCTCATCGCCGATGCTCCTGGTGCGAGCTGCGCCCCGGCGTGGTCGCCAAAACTTTCGGAAATCCCGCGCGCGGCATGCGCCGCCCGGGTAAGCTCTGCCACCGCGGCCTCCTGCCCCACAAGATCATCGAAAACGCTCACGCCCGCTCCTCTAACAACCGCTCCACGACGCCGCGAATTTCCCCCGCAAGATCGTCCGGCGATCGCGAGGCGTCTAGAACGTAGAACCGCTCCGGCTCGCGCTCAGCTAGCTGACGGAACTGTGCCCGAACCGCCTCGTGAAACTCGGCGCCGGCCCGCTCGAGCCGATCCAGCTCACCGCCAGCGCGTGCCGCAGCCCGCTGCGCCGAAACCTGCGCCGAGACGTCTAATAAGAACGTCACATCCGGCAGCAGGCCACCCACCGCCCACAGCGACAACTCGCGAACCTCATCCGTTCCCAAATCGCGTGCCGCACCCTGATAAGCCACCGACGAATCCAGATACCGATCCGTAATCACCACGGCCCCGTGTGCTAGCGCCGGACACACCTTCGCCTCCACGTGATGCGCTCGATCCGCCGCATATAGCAACGCCTCCGCCCGCGCACCCATCTCCCCACCGTGCAAAAGCAGGTTACGAATCTGGCCGCCCATTTCCGTACCACCAGGCTCGCGAGTCACGACAACGTTGCGCCCGGCTTCACGTAGCGCCTCCGCAAGCGCTTCCACCTGGGTCGACTTACCCGAGCCGTCACCGCCCTCGAAGGAAATGAACAGGCCGGCCATTACTTCTTCGCCGGCTTTCTCGTAGTTTTCTTCGCGGCAGGCTTGCGTCCCTTCACCGTGTTCTTCGTCTTGTTACGTGCCTTCGGGCCACCTTGCTCGGCGATCTTGAGCCGCCGCTGGACCAGCAAATCCTGCGCGCGTTCGGGCGTGATCTGGTTGATGTCATCTGAACGCGGCACCGAAGCGTTCACTTCGCCGTCGGTCACATAAGGGCCAAAACGGCCATCCTTCAACAAAATCGTGCCACCGGAAACCGGATCCTTACCGAGCTCCGCGAGTGGCGGACGAGCCGCCGCACGGCCACGCTTCTTCGGCTCCGAGAAAATCTTCTCCGCCTCCTCAAGCGTGATCTCGAAAATTTGCTCCTCAGTGTCCAGCGAGCGCGAATCCTTGCCGCGCTTCATATACGGGCCGTACCGCCCGTTCGTCGCGATAATCATCTCGCCTTCGGATTCGCCCACTTCGCGCGGCAGCGATAGCAGTTTCAGCGCATCTTCGAGAGTGATGGTATCCGGGCTCATCGAAGCAAAAAGCGAGGCCGTCTTCGGCTTTGGCTTCACCTTTGATACCTTGCCCGTAGGTGTGTAAGCCACAGCGTCGTCTGGCAAAACTTCCGACACATACGGGCCAAAGCGGCCATCCTTCACCACGATCGGATAACCCGTTTCTGGATCCTTACCCAGCTCGCGGTCCTCCTGCATCGCCGCGTCGAGCAACTCGGTCGCTTTGTGCAGTGTCAACTCATCGGGGGCAATGTCCTCCGGAATGTTAGCCCTCCGCGTCATCTCACCCTTCTCGTTGACCTCCTCGAGATAGGGCCCATAACGCCCAACGCGCACCGCCACCCGATCCGACAGCTCGATCGTGTTCACCGCACGCGCATCAATATCGCCTAGGCCATCGACCTGGCCGTGCAAACCCTTCGAGCTATCCCCGCCGTGATAGAAGGAGTCCAAATATTCCACGCGGCCCTTCATGCCCGCCGCGATGTCATCCAGGTCCGCTTCCATGTCTGCCGTGAAATCGTAATCCACCAAATCTGGAAGATAGTCCTCGAGCAGCCGCACCACCGAGAACGCGAGCCACGTCGGCACCAATGCCTGGCCCTTCTTATAGACGTAGCCGCGATCAATAATCGTGGAAATCGTGGAAGCGTATGTTGACGGGCGGCCAATCCCCTTCTCTTCAAGCGTTCGCACTAGCGAAGCTTCCGTGTAACGCGGCGGGGGCGTCGTCTCGTGCCCGTCAGCTGTTGCCTCCTCGTTCGCCACAATCTCACCCTCGTGCAGATCCGGCAGCCGCGAGTCCGACTTATCCTCGTACCGGTTCGTATCCTTCGATTCCTCATAAGCCGCCAAGAATCCGCGGAACGTGATAATCGTGCCCGAGGCCGCGAGCATCGCCTCCTGCGCACCCGCAGCGCCGCCAATATCGGCAACCAGCCGCACCGAGGCCGTCGATCCGGTAGCATCCGCCATCTGCGAGGCAACCGTGCGCTTCCAAATCAACTCGTACAGCGCATACTCACGCCCACGCAGCTCACTTTCCACCTGTTGCGGGGTGCGGAACGAATCACCCGCCGGCCGAATCGCCTCATGCGCCTCCTGCGCACCCTTCGACTTCGAGGCGTACAGCCGCGGTTTATCCGGCAAACTTTCACCGCCGTACAATTCCTTGATCTGCTTGCGCGCCGCGGAGACGGCCTCAGCCGAAAGATTCGTCGAATCCGTACGCATATACGTGATGTAACCGTTCTCGTACAAGGACTGTGCTATCGACATCGTGTCACGCGAACTCATCCGCAACTTCCGCGATGCCTCCTGCTGAAGCGTCGAGGTGGTAAACGGCGCAGCCGGACGCCTGCGATAGGGTTTCGTCTCCACCGAAGCCACCGACGAGTCCGTCTTCGCAAGCGCTTGGGCAATCGCCGTCGCGTCCTCCTCGGTAAGCGTGCGGACGCCGTCGCGCTGCGGCTTGGCCTTCAGCTCGCCGTCGTCGTCAAAATCCTTACCCGAAGCAATCCGCGCATCATCAAGCGAATAGAGCTTCGACTCGAACTCCTCGCCGTCCTTGGCATGCTGAACCGCTACGTCCCAATACGACGCCGGTACGAACGCCATCCGCTCACGCTCACGCTCCACCACGATCCGGGTGGTCACCGACTGCACGCGCCCCGCCGACAAGCTCGGCGCCACCTTGCGCCACAGCAACGGGGAAACCTCGTAGCCAACCAGACGATCGAGAATTCGGCGGGTTTCCTGAGCGTCAACCAACTCGGTATCAATATCGCGCGTATTCTCCAGCGCGCGGTCGATCGCTTCCTTCGTAATCTCATGAAAGACCATGCGCTTGACCGGCACCTTCGGCTTTAACGCCTCCAGCAAATGCCAGGCAATCGCCTCACCCTCGCGATCCTCATCCGTTGCGAGATAGAGTTCGTCGGCGTCCTTGAGCAGCTTGCGAAGCTCAGTAACCTTCTTTTTCTTATCCGGGCTCACCACGTAGTAGGGATCAAAACCGTCCTCCACATTGACGGCAAACTTGCCGTACGGGCCCTTCTTCATGTCCGTCGGCAACTCCGACGGGCGCGGCAGATCGCGGATATGACCAATGCTCGCCTCCACAACGTATTCGGGCCCCAAATAACTCCCGATCGTGCGCGCCTTGGCTGGAGACTCGACGATGACAAGCTTCGTCATGCATTCCTCTTTCTATCCGCGAGCAACGCTCGCTCTGACGACGGGTTTTGCCCGTATTTCGCGACCGCTGGCTGCAACCGCGTCTCGACGCGCAACTGGCGCTGCGCGTTTTCGTGTTCGCACCCACTTTACGACGACGGCGAGCAACCACGTTTAAGTTACTCGCAGGGTGGGTCGTCGAATGTCAGCATACCTAACCGCTTCATTTCGACAACTTTCGGCAAGAGCTGACCGGCCAGATCGGCGGGATCGCTGTGGAGAATCTCAGCGAGGGCCGCAGTGATTTGCGCCGTTGTGAGTTCGCCGTCCGCCACCGACACGAAACCGGCTAGCTCCGTGGTAGCGAGCATCTCTTCGCCAAAGCCGTTCGTCTGTGTGAACTTAATAATCCACGGATCAGGCTCTCCCGGATGGTAAAACCTATGCTCCACAAGGTTTGAAGCGATCGGGGCGAGTGTGAGAACCTCGGCGGAACCGAGGTGGCGCTGGTGCCAGATCGCCTCCGTGTACTCGTGCAAATTTGCCGGTGGCGTGCCGCGCAGGTGCTGGCCAAGGAACAGCGGGGCTACGGGGGCGCGGCCAGAGGTGGGCTGGGCTTGGGTGCAGGCCGGGCCGGCCGAAATATAGCCAAGCCCAATCTCCGTGATGCCGCGCTTGTCAAAGTCCGCAAGCCATGCCGCGTATGAGCGTTCATAATCGGGGTGGCCGAGCCGCAATCCGCCGTCGGCGAGCCACGTCTCGATGTAGCTGGTAACCGGGAGACGCTCGCGCATGATGACATGCAGATCCAGGTTGGGCGCCGCCCACTGGCGAAGCGGTAGGTAGGGATCGCCGCCACCATCACTTTCTTCGGCGCCGGTCGGGATTTCCCAGTTAAGAAGCATCCAGGCCCGGCCGTCGTCGTACAGGTGCTCGGCAAGTGCGCGCACAACGTGCTCCGATAGCTGATCGCCCTCTAGGCCGCCGTCGCGATAGTTAAGCCGACCCACGCCGTCGCGCGCAGAGGGCGGTGTGATTACGAAAGGTGGGTTAGAAACGACGGTATCGAAACGTTCGGCGCGCACTGGATCGAACAGCGAACCGGAGCGAATATCGAGCCGGACTCCGTTCAGTAACGCGTTGAATTCGGCGAGTTGCAGAGCTGCTTCGGAGACGTCCGTTGCCGTGGCGCTCGCACCGCAAAGTGCGGCAAGGATCGCGTGGAAGCCCGATCCGGTGCCGAGATCGAGGACTCGAGTGCCGGGCTGATACGAAGCGAGTTGGGCGAGCGTTCGCGATGCGCCGCCAACTCCCATGACGAAATTTTCACCGTGGCGGGCTCCCTGGAGTGCGCCATGGCTCGAGGCAATCCACACAGTGTTGGTCCGGGCTGCCAAAGAATCCGGGTTAGCCTCGGCAATGATCGGCCTCAAGTGCTGCGGGATATCAACCGGCACCACCTGCCACCGAGAGCGCCAACGATCAGTGGTTGGGGCGAGCTGGCCAGTGGAGACCAACCCTTTACCGTTGCGGTCCGCTCCGCCGTCAGCGGGGCACAAGAACGGCAGGCGCCCTGAGTTTTGCGCACCTTGACTTTGAAAAGTGGCGGGTAGCGCGAGAGCGAGCTCCTGTTCGGTTAGCGAGTCACCAAGCCACAACAGGCGCGTGAGCAGTGCCGTCTGAGAGGAATGGCCCACCGTTTGAGCATTGCAGTCTGGCGGTTGCGAACTGTGACCTGCAGCGATCCGAGCCGGCACCGCTATATCGCGGTCTAGAGCTGCAAGAGCGCGCTCTCCCAAGTGGGAGGCGATAGCATCGCGGGTCCAACCCGCAAGATCGTGCCGTAACGTCATGAGTTCTTCCATCGAGTCCACACTGCCACATCCTCAAGCTCCGGCGACATCTGGACACCCATGCTCCCACGACATTTGTCACCCCCGCTCCCGCGACACTTAAACCGTTTTCGCGACGCATTACTTGCTCATAAAAGTGTCGCCAGAGCCATTCAAGTATCGCGGGAGCAGGGGGCGGCTGCAAAATGTGTCAAGGGAATATTCGCCGGCTCGAGTAAGCCCGAAGCAACTGGCACAATGACCCCATGCGCTCCCTGGTCAGCACCATGACGGATTACGCCGGCGATCAGCTCACCGGCCACGTCACAGTGCCCGAGCGCACCGCCAAATATGGCACGTGGGGCACCTGGGTTCCCGATTCTGTGCTCGGCGCACTTGCCGATATCGGCGTTCGCAAACCGTGGGCGCACCAAGCACGGGCAGCAGATCTCATCCACGCCGGTCAGAACGTCGTGGTCGCAACGGGTACCGGCTCGGGCAAGTCACTTGCGGCCTGGGTACCCGCACTGTCTGCCATCGCTAACGCACGCCAAGGAATCACCTCGCTTGCAACCGCCCGCTCGCGCCCGACGGTCCTGTATTTGGGCCCCACGAAGGCGCTCGGGGCAGACCAAGAAGAATCGTTGACGAGGCTCGCCACCACAGTGGACCCACGCATCGGTGTGGCTACCGTTGACGGCGACGCGGATGGGCCAACGCGCGCGTGGGCTCGTCAGTCCGCCGACATCGTGCTGACCAACCCCGATTTTGCCCACTTTGGCCTACTTGGCCGGCACGAAATGTGGCAGCGCCTGTGGCGCGGACTCCAGTTCGTTGTGGTCGATGAGTTTCACTCCTATCGGGGAGCTTTTGCCGCGAACGTTGCGTTGGTTGTACGCAGGTTACTGCGCGTGGCTCGCCACTATGGGGCCGATCCGCGTGTGGTTTTCCTTTCCGCAACCGCTTACCAGCCCGCCGAGTCTGCCCGCCGCTTCTTGGGCGAAGCTTTTGGGCCGGTAGTCGCGGTGGAAGAGGACGGCTCACCTACGGGCCAGCGCGATATTTTTACGATGGCCTGCCGTGCGGTTCCAGATGAAATTGCTATCGACGACGACGGGGCGAATCTTCGCCGACGCGCAGCCAACACCGAGGCCGGTGAATTAACGGCTAGGCTTGTGGCCGGCGATGCGCGGGTACTCACGTTCGTGCGGTCTCGACCGGGAACCGAACGGGTTGCTGAGGTTTCGAGGGAGTTCCTCGCCGATTCCGCACCGCATCTAGAGGGCACGATTGCCGCCTACCGCGGGGGTTACCTTCCCGAAGAGCGGCGCGCACTTGAATCTCAATTACGGTCCGGCGATTTGCGCGGGCTTGCGACGACGTCGGCACTCGAACTTGGTATTGATATCTCCGGCTTAGATGCGGTTATCGTGACCGGCTGGCCGGGAACTCGGGCCTCGTTCCAACAGCAAATAGGGCGAGCAGGCCGTGCCGGATCGGGTGGTGTTGGTGTTTTGATAGGCCGTGAAAATCCTTTAGATCAGTACATTTTGGCCCACCCACAGTTGCTGGTTGACGGAAGCCCGGAAATGAGCGTGTTTGATCCTAAGAATCCGTGGATTCTACCCGGTCATTTGTGCGCTGCCGCAACGGAGGTGCCTTTGACGGCAGCCGATACGGAGGTGTTCTCATTAGAATCTGTAGCACCATTCGTTGAGCTGGCTGAAGCGGATTTGCTTAAGGAGCGGCCCACCGGTTGGTATTGGAATCCCGCAATGAAGGTCAACCCTCACGATCTGGTTGATATTCGTGGCGGGGGCGCCACGAATTCGATTATCGACTCCGAATCGGGAGCGCTGCTCGGCACTGTCGACGAAGGTAGGGCCGATTATTCCGTTCACCCGGGGGCGATTTACCTGCATCAGGGTGTACCCTACCTTGTGGAATCACTCGATGAGGGAGTCGCTCTCGTCCACCGCCACCGCGAAGAAGAGATTCGTACCTTTGCACGAGACGAAACCTCTGTGGAAATTCTTAGCATCGAACAGAGCGTGGAACTTCCGTGGGGTACGTGGAATCACGGCGAGGTTGTTGTCCAGTCCCGCGTCGTTGGCTACGACGTCCGCCGGGTCAAGGACGGCATGTTCCTCGGGAACGTGAAACTCGACATGCCAGTTCGTACGTTGCAGACCTCTGGCGTGTGGATGACGATATCGCAGGCCGTGCTCGACGACGCGCGCATCAGTGCCGCCGACATTCCAGGTACGCTTCACGCAGCCGAGCACACGATGATTGCGCTGCTGCCATTATTTGCCACATGTGACCGCTGGGATATCGGAGGGCTGTCAACCGCGTTGCACAGCCAGACAGGCATGCCCACAATCATCGTCCACGACGCCATGGCAGGCGGATCGGGATGCGCCGATCGTGGATTTTCCGCCGGGTTAGACTGGCTAACGGCCACGCTCGACACTTTGGCGGCATGCGATTGTAGCCAGGGTTGCCCGCGATGCGTGCAATCACCGAAGTGCGGCAACAACAATGAGCCCCTCGATAAGGACGGGGCAACGAGGCTTCTGCGCCACCTCGTTGGAAAATCTACGAATTGGGCTTGAGCGCGTTCTATGGTTGCGCTAGATCGGCGGGCCCAGCGATCGCTTTCGCTTCGTGCATGTTGGCCAACCATGCAAAACGCGGTTGCTTACGTAGAACGAGGCTCACGATCTCACCTTCAGCAAAGCATTCGACGCTCATTTCCGCCGCGATTTCTTGAGCCCGCGTACAACCGCGCGCTGGAGAGCCCGTGTCTCGAAGTTCAATTGCCGCCGATACCGCAGCCAGATCCGCTGTATTGCGGACCTCTGCCCTTTCCCAAGCCGTATAGAACAACTGGAGTAACAGGATAAAAACGAGCGTAGTGGCCATGATCGTCAGAGCCATACCGGCGGTGCCAAAGCCCGCTTCTTCTCTGGGCCGAGATCGACGGCGCAGCCAGGTTCTATCAGCGCAGTGATTCGACATTACCCTGTGCTTTGGCAGCGCCCGCCAGTAACTCGAAGTTCCGTTACTAACCTCCTGCCTAGCCATCGCGCACCCCCGGTTCGACCACAGCCCGATGTTGCCCAATAAAATCGATTCCGATGAGATCGTAAACACCCGTTCCGTGCCGCGTGACGGTCACGTACACCAGATTCTCACTAACATCTATGTTCACCGCTGCGCCCGAATCCGAAACTGACTCGGCGATCTCCCGTGAACCGCCGATTGAGTATTCGCGCGCGATCTCTTTTGCTTCATTCGAGACTTCAATGGTTTTCCAAGCTCCGACCAAACCGCCAAGCATCAGAAAAACCACGAAGAAGTAGATGGGCGTGATAAGAGCAAATTCACTCGTCACCATTCCTGCTTCGGCAGTAGTTCTACGCCGCCCGTTCATAGCGCCTCCTTTCTCAGTGCTTCCTTTGTGCTTCCTCTGTGCTTGTTCTATGCGCTTTAGATAGTTCGCCTGCGCCGCGACTGGTGATCCCGCACTAGTCGGCAGGGGTGGGCCCGGTGTGGGATGCACCGGGCCCACCACGATTTACCAAATATGGAATCCGATAAGCGGAGGTCTTCAACCGAACTTGAAAATCATCCTGAAGATCGCCGCGATTCCTTCACGGAACCAATCCTGTTGGGCGAGCCAGACGAGGATGCCTGCAATCGACGTCGTCGCTACAGTTCCAACCGCGTATTCAGCTGAAACCATCCCAGATTCTTCCTGTGGTGTGAGGGCCGAGGCCAGTACGCGCTTCATCATGGTGTCCTTCTTTCTCTCTCCGCCATCTGGCGGTTTAACCGGCGTTGCCGGGTGTCACCGGATGTGACAACACCAGTGTGCGCGCTGTCAAAATTTCGTGATTTGGCGATTTGGAGAAAAGTGAATATTTCCCCCGCGCCAAAAACTGTGGACAAATAATCGCCCTAAAACAAGGTTCCAGCCGCCCCGGCCACAACCGGCACGACACCAATCAAAATGAACGCCGGCAAAAAGCACAGGCCGAGCGGCATCACAAGCCGGGCTCCAAGCCGCTCGGCGGCCTCTTTCGCATTGCGTTGGCGTTGAAGGCGAAGCGTGTGAGACGAACGCTCGATCAGGGGAACGGGAGCCGCACCGTCCGTCCAGGCGGCGCGTAAACTCTCCTGCAACCGTGTTCCCGCCACCCCTTCCCAGGCCTCCTCCCAACTGGCGCCGAGCAGGAGCAGCCGAGCGACAGTTGTACGCTCCTGGCCGCCCGTCGCAACATCAAGAGCCGCCAACGTGCCCGGTATCGACAGCCCCGAACCCAGTGCGGCGGCCGCTAAATCCAAGACCACCGCGGGATCAACCGACTGCCTTGTCCGCTCCCTTTTCTGCGGCGCCCCTACCGGCGGGGCCATCCACACCCAGGCAAGCATCCCCGCCATGATCGCAATCCAGATCACTGCTCCTCCTCGGCAGCCCGCGCCTCCCGCACTAATTTGACAGTCCACATCACGCCCGCAACCTCGAAGCCGATTCCGGCCACAAGCGCAAGCCTGCCCAGCCCAGTACCAAACAGGAACCCGATCGGGTTGGCACCGAGGGCAAAGCCAAGCGCAAGCCCAAAGACGGGCAGCGCCGCAAGCATCCGCGCGGAAGCCAGAGGCCCGGCCAGCGCAATGTCTCGCGCACTGCGGGCCTCACCCGATTCCGTAATGCCCTCAGCGCAGGCGTCCAAGACCTCCGCCATGGGAGCACCGGTGCGATAGCTCATCGTGCACACCGCGAATGTAGCCGGCAGCGTGTGCACAACGACGTCGTCCACGCCCACTTTTCGCCGCTCCCGCCAGTTCAATTCGCCCAACCGCCGCAGGGCACAGGGCACCCCGTACTCGTCTAGCACCTTCTCTCCCGGATCTAGGCCGGCGTGCTGGAGAGTTTGTTCCCATGCCCGCTCGGGGCTCGCTCCCGATCGCAACCGGCTTGCAACCTCAGTGACAATCGCGCCCATATCGATCGGTTTTCGCGCTTTTCGGACCGGTTTTTCACGAATTTTGCGCTCCCGCGCAACCCGAACCCGTGGCACCGTCACATAGGCCACCAAAATGAGCAGGCCGATCCAGATCACGAGTCATCCTTCGCGTCGAGCCGCTCGGCTAAGCGCTGCCACGCCTCTCCGTACTCCACCGCGCCCTCGGGGCTCACTCGAGCCGCAATCGGCGCAGCCAGCAATCCGCCACGTCGCTCAAACACAGCGATTTCACTCAGATACCTTCGCGAGCCCGATCGCCGCACGTGAATCGCGGCATCAAGCCCGGCCGCAGCTTGAGCGGCCACGGTGGGTTCGGTCATATCCGCGAGCGCGCCGAGCGCGACGAGGCGTGCAGGAATGTCGCCGGTTGAGTTGGCATGAATGGTGGCCCATCCGCCCTCATGGCCGGTATTGAGGGCGCCAAGTACGTCCCGTACTTCGGCACCTCGGCATTCGCCGAGCACGATCCTATCGGGCCGCATCCGCATGGCGGCTCGCACGAGGTCGCTCGTGGTGACCTCGCCGGCGCCTTGCACATTGGCTTTGCGCACCTGCAAGTGCACGACGTGCGGGTGGGAAGGGCGCAGCTCGGCAGATTCTTCGATCACCAAGATCCGCTCGTTTTCGGGTACGAGCGTGAGCATCGCATTTAAAAAGGTGGTTTTTCCCGCGCCGGTTGCCCCTGAAATCAGCACGTTGGCCCTGCTTGAAACGAGCCGTTTCACTAGCGGCACGAGCTTTCCAGCGATCGATCCACCGTCAGCTAGATCTTCGAGGCTGAGCACCCTCGCGCGGTGGGTACGCAACGAAATAAGCGTGCCTTCGGCACTCAGTGGCGGTATGACGGCGTGCAGGCGTACGCCCGAGGGAAAGGTGCCGTCCACGATCGGGCTCGCGTCGTCGAGCCGCTGGCCGCACGATGCGGCAAGCCGCACCGCCAAAGCGCGCGCTTCTTCTTCGCTATCAATCCCCGAGTTTTCCACCCGGTGCATGCCGTCACCGCGGTCTACCCAAACGTCGGTGCCATTGACCACCACGTCCGTCACGGCAGCTTCTTCGAGTAGCGGCGCAATCACCGGGCCGGCTCCGATGAGTTCGTGGCGCACCTGGGTCTGAACTGCGGCCAGTTCGGTGGTGAACAGCGCTCCGGGCAGGTCCGCAAGGGCCCCTGCCAAATCCTCACCCGCGGCGAGTTTTCGGCGAACTTTGGCCAGTTGGGAGTTGTTGAGCCTCACGCTACGGACTCCTGGAGGTGCAAGCGGATTTCCCGAATGTCTTTCTCCCCGGTAGATCGCGGGCGGTCTCCGGGAGCGATTCCGTGGTCGGTATCACCTCGTACGGCGCGCATGGGCCGCACGGGGAACACGTGATCGACTCCGATAATTTCCGCGGCGTGGGCGGCTTCCGCTTTACTTCGCATTCCCACGCCGGCGACGACGGCGCCCGGCACCTGTTTGGCGCGCACGCGGGCATGTGCGAGGGAGACGGCGTCCGAGCGGGTGACGAGAACGAGCCTGTCACACCATTCGATGATGCCTTCCGGCTGGGCACTTCCGGCATCGCCGGCCTGCTGGGGCACGAGCGCGGTTGGTGCGAAGTCGACGATAGTCCACGGCTGGGTTTGTGAGAGCGCTGAAATAACCTGAACTGCGAGTGCAGCGTTGGGTATTCCTCCTCGTTCGTCTGCTGATACGACGTGAACGTTGTGCCAGACGGGCAGCGCGGTGGCGAGTCGTCCGGCGAGGATCGCGCCGTCTCCAGCGAGGTCTGCCCACCGTTTTCCCGTGGCGGCGTCCATGGCGATTACGTGGTCAATGCCGACGGAGGCGGGGTTCGCATCGATCAATCCTGCCGAGCTTCCACGCGCGAGCTGGCGGGCGAGCCACGCGGCGATTGTCGTGGTGCCGGCTCCTCCATGGGCTCCGACGACGCCGATCACTCGCCCGCGCAGGGTGGCTCCTACGGCGGCCATAAGCTCGAGTATGTCCGCCGAGTCTTCCGATACGCGCAGTCGTGCCCGCCCCCGGGGGAAATAGGGGGCGAACATGTCGTTGAAGTAGGCAACGACGCCGTCGTCGGGCGCGTCGTCGAACGTGAGCACGGCTGGAACTTTGCCGCGCATGAAGTCCACGCCGACGAGGTCGGCAAGCCGTTCGAGTTCGAGTGCAACTTTGCCGCTCGAGCCCGTGTATACAACTGAAAAGAGGTCTTTTTCATTCATGGCTCCAGCTTTTCAAGCACTTCGCGAGCGCCGCAGAAAATCCTTCGCTTGTGGACAAGCCCGGTTATGCACAAAGGCACGCCGAAAAGTTCTTTCGCCGGGCCCTGTTTTGTCGTTACGCTGATGTCATCCCACCGATTGGAGAAACTTTGTCTACGCCAACAGATCCTTATAACTCAGGTTCGCGCCGCCCCTTCGACGATGACGCCGCCATTCTCGATCCCATCGATAATGGCACGTCTCCTGACGACGAGCAGGCCGCGTGGGATCGTGCTTTTGAGTCGGACGGCGAACTGGACGAGCCCTCGCCTGCCGAGGCGGAAACTGAAGATGATTCTAAGTCCAGCAACCCCACACTTGGCGCCTTTATTTCCGATCGTCACGAACCCGCAGCTAGCTGGACCAACAAACCTAGCCACACCGAGGAAAACCGGGCCTCAAGCGAGACGGAAGAGCCCGACGTCGATCCAATTCCCGTCCCTGCAGAACGTATCGGCCCAACCCGCACATCAGTCATGCCTACGGCCTCCGACGTGTCAGCCGAACACAGCCCGGATGACACTCCGCACGGACCGGCGCTCGGCACCCCAGTGGCTACCGCGACAACGGCGCCTGCCGATCCCGTGCCAAACACGACGCCGGAGCGCCGCGAGCACTGGGCCTCCGATCCGGGTGAGGCCGCATTCGCCCACGACATTCCCGAAGAACCAAAGGGCCGCGGCCTGGCTCACGCCGGCACGCTACTACTGACGTTGCTGCTCGTGCCGGTCGCTTGGTACCTGATCTCTGACGCGGGCGCCCGCCTGTCGGCCGTCGTCGACAATCCGTGGGACACCGGCTCATTCCAGATTTTCCCGTTCCTCGAGCTTTTGGGCGGCTTCGTTGTTTTGGCAGTCATCTGGCTGTTCGCACGCACGTCCTCGCTCGGCGCCCAAGTTATCGGTGCAACTACCGCAATCGCGGGCATCGTGGCGCTGGTAGCACCAAAGCTGGGTAACGACGTCGTCAACGCACTCGATCGCGCGATCGGCGACTACAACGATTTCACCGGCAACGTGGTACATCACCTGGGCAACGATCTCGGTTCCGGCAGAATAGCGACCTTTGGACTTCTGCTTTTCCTGACCGGCCTGGTTGCGCACGGTGCACGCAGGCGCGGCCAGCGTGTTGGCACCGCCCTGACTCGCCGGCAATTCCTTCTCGGAGATGAAAACACACAGGACTAATGCCCGCTGACACAAGCTGCGTCACGCTCCCCGGGCCGTGGCGCCACGAAAAGATCCAAGCCAACGGGGCACAGTTTCACGCTGCGGTGGCCGGTGAGCACCGTGAGGATCGACCCCTGGTGCTTCTGGTTCATGCCTTTCCGCAATACTGGTGGGCGTGGCGCCATCAGATCGGGCCGATTGCCGAGGCCGGATACAAGGTCGTGGCGCTAGACCGCCGCGGAATTGGCGGCTCTGATAAAACGCCCGACGCCGAGGACGGCCTCACCTTGGCCTCGGATTTGACCGCGGTGGTACGCGCATTCGGTGCCCGCAAATCCGTGTTGGTTGGAGCCGGCCGTGGCGGCGCCCTAGCATGGTCTGCGGTTTCAATGGAACAAGATCTATTCGCCGGGCTCGTCACCGCCTCATCACCACATCCGCGCACATTACACCGGGTTGGCATCCACGTCACATTCCGCACTTGGCGGCACGTGATCGCCAGCATGATGGGCCCGCTCAGCCGCCGCGGCCTTGTACGTGAGAACTCCGTTCGGGCTCTGCTCACCGAATGGTCGGCGCCCGGCAACGACGGCGCCACCCGGGAAGCGCACCGGTACACCCAAGCCCTCCAACTGCCCGGGGCGGCAAAGGTATCCCTCGAGCAACTGCGCTGGACGTGGCGTGCTCAGGGTTCGCCAAGCGGCCGCAAATATCTGCGTGAATCGGCCAATTCTGTGCACATACCGGTGCTTGCCGTTCGTGGTGACAAAGATCCCCTGCTGCCCGATCGTGCCTGGGACGGGGACTTGGAGTTCGCTGTCGGCCCCTATCGCAAACTGCGAGTGCCAAACGCCGGGCACTTCATTGCCGAAGAACAACCGGAAGCATTCACGAAGATCTTGCTCGATTTCCTGGCGGATATCGACATCTAGGTAGCTTCGGGTTTCTCGGCCGACGGGCACACATCCGCGAGTACGCACTTGCCACATTCGGGTGAGCGGGCGTGGCAGATACGCCGCCCATGATAAATGATCCGATGGCAGTCCACAGTCCAGTTGTCTTCGGGCATGACCTCCATCAGATCGCGCTCGGCCTTGACCGGATCCTTCTGCTCGGTCCAGCCCCACCGGCGCGCCAGCCGCCCCACGTGGGTATCCACCGTTATCGCCGGCACCCCGAACACGTTGCCGAGCACCACGTTAGCCGTTTTACGGCCCACTCCCGGAAGTTTCACCAGCGCGGAACGGTCGGCTGGCACAGCGCCCTCGTGCCGGTTGACCAGCTCGGTACCAAGGCCGTGGAGGGACTTCGCTTTAGCGCGGTGAAAGCCCAGCGGCCGCAAAATTTCTTCGAGATCCTCCCTCGATGCACTCGCGAGCGCCGCAGCATCGGAGTAGCGCGCAAACAGCTCGGGAGTGACCTGATTGACCCGCACGTCGGTCGTTTGCGCCGAAAGCACCGTTGCCACGAGCAGTTCGAAAGCGTTGGAGTGGTCCAGATCCGTCGTCGCATCTGGATAGAGTTCGTGCAGGCGAGCTAAAATTTCGGTAACCTGGCCGGGCGAACCCGGCAGCGGCGTCGTCATGGAACCCTCCCTCCTGCAAATGTGAACGGCATAAGGTTATCCTGAAAAGACGCGCCAATGTCGTGCACGGAAGGCGCTGACGTGGCAAGATAGGATGTATATGACCTCGGGCACACGCGCGGCCAATCCGCCAAGCGATGCTCACACCCGCAGCCGCGAGGCTAGCCGCTGTGGAAAGCTATAGAAGAAAGGTGGTCGGATGGAATCGAACATCCTTGCCAATGTTGAATTGTTCAAGGAGCTCGGCGACGACGAACGCGACGCCCTGCTTTCCCTCATGTCGGAAACGACGCTCAAGCGCGGTGAGTCCCTCTTCCACGAAGGTGATGCGGGTGACAGGCTGTACGTGATCGTTGAGGGCAAAGTGAAGCTTTCACACACCTCCGATGACGGACGTGAAAATCTGATCGCGATCCTCGGCCCGGGTGAAATCATCGGCGAGCTTTCGCTATTTGACCTCGGTGCGCGCTCATCCACTGTGACGGCGATTGCACCGTCGAAATTCTTCTACCTCTCGCACAAAGACATGATGGACTACATCGACGAACACCCGAAGATGGCCAAGTCCATGTTGCGTGAACTCGCCAAGCGGCTTCGCAATACCAATGATCAGATGGCCGATCTTGTGTTCTCCGATGTTCCAGGCCGCGTTGCCAAAGCCCTTCTCGACCTGGCTGAGCGGTTCGGCGAGCGCACTCCCGAAGGTATCTACGTGGCGCATGATCTCACGCAGGAAGAGCTCGCACACCTCGTGGGCGCCTCGCGTGAAACGGTCAACAAGTCGCTCGCTGATTTCACTGCCCGAGGCTGGATCCGCCTCGAAGGACGTGCAGTGTTGCTGATTCAGGTGGGCCGTCTCCAGCGGCGGGCGCACTGAGTCTCAAACTAGCGCTGAACCTAGGGTGCTGAGCTTGAAATCAATTGTGGGGGCCTAGAAAATCTAGGCCCCCACTTCTTGTGCTGTGTTGAAGTTAGCGGGATTTATGTAGCTCAGATACATGAGCAAGCACCCTTCGCACCAGTTAGCGCTTGCGGCCAGATGATCCCACGTAAATGCCAATGAAAATGATTGCCACGATAGTCACGACGATCCAGCGGATCCAATCAATTCCACGGGTGTCGGCAGGATAGCCAAATAGCGAAAGGATCAGGTTGCCCACGACAACACCGGCCACACCGAGCCCAACGGTAGCGGGCGCTGAAACCGAACCGGCATCTTGACGAATAAATTTAGCGAGGAATCCAATGACCGCGCCGAAAATAATTGTTCCAATAATATTAAACATGTCAGTGACCTTTCAGTCGATTGATTACGCCGCGGATGTGCCGAAGCGCGCTGTCACCGGTAAATAATCTACCGGCCCTAACCTAGAGAATTAGGAACCGAAAGTGAGAGATTTCTAATCTGCGCACATCGTTGCCGAACAGTGCTAGGTGCCTAGACCAGAACAGTCCTCCTACGTGCGTGGAGCGACGGGCATCATGCGCACTTGCATCGCCTTAACCTCCGCGAAAATTGGTGAACCAACCCGAATCTCCAATTCGGCCGAGGCCGCGCTCGTAATAGTTGCCCGAATCGGTGAAGTTGAGCCGATATCGATCCGTGTTTCAACGCCGCTTCGGCTGGCCTCAATGGCCACAACGGTGCCCGGTATCACGTTACGAATCGAACTGTTGCTTGGAGCGGTTCGAAGCGACACAGCACGCGGATCAAAGATCGCAGCAGCCCGATCGCCCTCATTCAGGTCGCCGATTTCACCTTGCAATCTAAGCTCGGTGCCCTCAAGCTCTAGCCCGCCATCGCGGACCTGCCCAAACTGCATATTCAACCCGGCAAAATTCGCCACGAACTCGGTGGGCGGCTCGGACAGCACCTTTTCCATCGAATCCACGCCAACAAGGCATCCATTGTCAAGGACGGCAACCCTGTCGGCGAGGGTGAGCACGTCGATCAGGTCATGGGTGACGAGCACTGCGGTCAGGCCGCGAATACGGCCGGAAATCACCGACCTCAAGGCTGCGCTCGATGCCGTATCAAGCGCAGCAAACGGCTCATCGAGGAGCAGCAGCTGCGGATCAACCGCGAGCACGCGGGCGAGCGCAACGCGTTGCGCTTGCCCGCCAGACAGCTGCCAGGGTGCCTTGTGCTCGTGTGCTTCAAGTCCGACGCCTCGCAGCTCAGCTCGCGCGCGTTCACGGGCTTGCACCTTTGGCACTCCATGGCATCTGGGGCCGAAGGCCACGTTATCAAGCACGCTCATGTGCGGGAATAGCGCCGGCGATTGGTCGAGAAAGCCCACTGTGTCCGGCACAGTGACGCTCGATTTCGGATCTGTGATGTCACCGGCCAGTAGGCGGATTCCGGTGGATTTCCCCGAGCCGTTGGGGCCTATAATTGCCAGTGTTTCGCCCGGTCGGCCGTCAAGTTCATAGGAAACATCACGCGCGGGCACGTTCGCGGTTAGTGCGAAGGGCATGGCCGTGGAACTTGGTCCAGATGCCGGGGAGCCAGCGTTGACATCATGCTCGGCCCGCCCATTTTCTGGCCTATCCTCCTCGGTCCCGGCCGGGGCGGCATCGTATTCGGCACCAGGGTTCGAATCGAAGCGCCGCATATTTCGTGCTTCCAGAATCGCGGTTGCCCCCGTAAGCACAATGGCAATCGCGATTAATACAAGGGAAAGCGCTATTGCCGTATCGGTGTCTTGTTCGCGCTGCAGGTAGACCTCGAGTGGTAGCGTGCGAGTGGTTCCCTGCATCGATCCAGCAAACGTGATCGTAGCACCGAATTCGCCTAGTGAGCGCGCGAAGGCGAGCGCACCACCCGAGGCAATTGACGGGCCGAGTACCGGGAGGGTGATTCGCGAGAACTGGATCCAGCGTGAGGCACCTAGGCCGCGGGCCGCATGCTCGAGGTCGGAACCAGCGGCTTTCGCGGCAGTTTCCACCGTGATCACCAAGTATGGGAGCGAGACGAAAATCTGCGCCAGAACGACGGCGAGGGTGGTGAATGGGATCTGAATTCCGAATGCTTCCAGGGCTGGGCCGAGCGTGCCGCGCCGGCCAAAGGTCGTGAGTAGAGCCAAACCTGAAACGACCGGGGGCATGACAAGTGGCACGAGCACCGCCGTGCGTGCGGGCGTGAGCCAGCGCGGGCGGCGGGGCAGTTCTGAAGCGCGCGCGAAAACGAGTGCGAGCGGCGTGCCCAGCGCAAGGCAAATAACCGTCGACACAAGGCAGGTTTTGAGCGAGAGCCATAGGGCATCCAGCGATGACTCCGAGGTGAGGATCGTGCCGAGGTCGGACCATGGCACTCGTGCCGTCATGCCTAGCAGTGGCAACACGAGTGCCAGTAGCGCCAGTAGCGCCGGCAATACGAACCACGTGGGAATTCCTCGTAGAGTTTTCACCATGCGAATCCGCTAGTTATCGCCAAAGCCGTATGTGGCCATAATTTCTTGCCCGGCATCGGACATGACGGCGTCCACGAAGGCCTGCCCCAAATCTGCTTCGGGTGCCTCCTTGAGCGTGGCGATCATGTAGACGGTTCCGACGTCGGTCATGCCCGGAACATCGACGATGTCGACGCCATCACCCGCAAGCATCGCATCGGTCAAATAGACCAGACCGGCATCGGCCTCCCCGGTTTCTACTTTAGTTCGAACGTCAGTGACGGACTGCTCTTCGGAAACGGGCGTGAATTCCATTCCCTTCACCTTGGCCAGCTCAGCACTCACAGCGCCACACGGGACCTGCGGAGCACACAGCACAAAATTTGCTGCATTTGCCGATTCCAGATCAGTGATGCCGGCGGGATTGCCCGCCGGCACGATCAATCGCAAGGTATTTTTGGTGAGTTCAACCGGATCGTTGACGAGATCGGCCTCAACGGCCTTGTCCATATTCGCCTCATTGGCAGAAGCGAAAACGTCGGCCTGAGCGCCCGATGTCATCTTTTCAACCAGAGCGGATGATCCCTCAAACGAAAAGTTGACGGCCACATCCGGATATTCTTCGGCGAAAACGGATTCGGCAATTTCGGGAAATGCGGCGTTGAGCGAGGCCGCGGCAAACACTGTGATCTCTCCGGATTGGCCGCCATTCGACGTCGAATCAGTGGCAGACCCATCGCCAGAACAAGCCGCGAGTGCCATGGTCAGTGAAAGCGCGCTAACGAGCGCGATTTTGCGGAACTTCATTGTATTCTCCTGTGTGCAACGTAGGTCCCTAGGCGCCACCGAGCTGTTGCTCTTCCCGGTGATAGGACGTGTGACGGCAGTTTGCGCCCTGCCGTGGCGTACTTTTTAGTCTAACCGCGTTATCGTGCGCGCGGGTGGACTTAAGCCCTGCCATGAGAGCGTGAATAACTCATGAGAAAACCCCGCTTTTTGGCGCGAGCATGGACGCCAGCGCTCACAGTCACACAATTTTCACGGCTCTCAGAACACCAAGGGCGTTTTCGTTCAAGATTTAGGAAATTATTGACTATTTCATTACTCGTTCTATGCTGGATGCATGGATATCAAAGCTGCAGTAGTTACCGTCTCGGATCGCGCGTCGGCCGGAAAGCGCGAAGACCTCTCGGGTCCAACCGCTGTCCGAATTCTCGAAGAAGCCGGCATTGCCGTGCTCGAAACCGCCGTTGTTCCAGATGATGTACGCGCGATTGCCGAAGCGGTCCAAACCGTTGCCTACGAAGAAATCGACCTTGTGATCACCACCGGTGGAACCGGGATCACGCCGCAGGATTACACGGCGCGCGCTATGGACCCGCTCCTGCGTTTTGACATTCCTGGAATCGCGGAAGCGATTCGCGCCAAAGGCGTCGAGAAAGGCGTTCCGGGAGCGCTTCTCTCCCGCGGGCGAGCCGGCGTGATGGTGGGCGGAAGAAACCGCACACTCGTGATCAACCTGGCCGGGTCGGTCGGCGCGGTCGAGGACGGCATGGAGGTCATTATTCCCGTCCTCGAGCACGCTGTGGAACAAATGCGCGGCGGCGATCACTAAAAGTCAATAATCTTTACCGCGTCCCCTTCGGCCACCGCCTCCACATCCGCTTCCACGACGGCGAGCACATCTGCGGCGTGCATCGCTGCCACGAGGTGCGATCCGGAGCCGAGTTCGTGGACTGGTACAACGACGGCGCCACCGCCATCTTCCTGCCACCCGGCTCCCGTCATCAGCTTTCCTGGCAGGAATTGGCGCCGCCCCGCCGAAGACCTCCACGACGCTCCGGCCCGGGCCATCGCACAACCGGGCGCTGCATCTACCAGGTCCTCGGGCTGGCCCAGAAGCCTGGTTAGGAATGGGCGTACGAACAGCCGGAAAGAAACCGCTACTGACACCGGGTTGCCGGGCACCGCAATTACCGGAATGTCACCGGCGAGCCCGTGCCCCTGGGGCTTACCCGGCTGCATGGTCACTTTTTCGAAGGTCCAGTCGTGCGCCAGGCCATATTCCTTGACCGGGTCAAACGCCCCCATTGACACTCCGCCAGAGGTAACGATTAGGTCCACGTCCACAGGTAGGGCGGCCCCAAATTCTTCGGCCGTGTCCGCAACCGTTCGTACAACCGTGGGTTCACCCCCGGCCTTGCGCACCAGAGTGGCGAGTAGCGTGGAGTTGGAATCCGGAATCATTCCCGGGCCGGGCTCCTTCCCGGGTGCAGTCAGTTCGGCGCCGGTGGAAAGCACGGCGACGCGCGGCTTCCGCCTGACTTCCACCTCGCCATAGCCGATCGAGGCAAGTGCCGATAGTGCGCGCGGCCCGAGCACCGTACCCGCCTCGATTGCGCGGGTGCCTGCCGTCAGGTCCTCTCCCGCGAAGCGTACATTCGCCTGCGGTTTTGGTCGCGCATCAATCCGCACCCGGCGCGGCATGGCTGACGCGCCGCGCGGTGCATCCGTGTCCTCAACCTTCACGACGGCGTCCGCCCATTTCGGTACTGGAGCGCCCGTCATGATCCGCGCGGCGATCGGCAAACCGCCCTCCCGCAGCTCGGCATCGCCAAGGCTGCGCTCCTGCCCGACAACCCCGGCTGCCACGTCTTCAACGACGGCGAACTCCCACGGCCCCTCTCCCCGAAAATCTTCACCTCGCACAGCAAAGCCGTCCATGGCCGAGTTATCGAAGGGCGGCACGTCCAACTTGGCGATCGCGTCGTGGGCGAGCGTGCGCCCAAGCCCGTCCGCGAGCGCAACAGCTTCAGTGCCTAACGTGGCGTGGGGCAGGTTGTCGTAAATCAGTTGACGATATTCTTCTGGAGTCATAATTTTCCTTAACCGCTTGGCGGGTTGTAGCCGTAGCGCTGTAACAACTGGCAGACGGCGTCGCTATGCCTGAACGGCCCGGTCCGTTTCGAAGCCGGGGCGCTCCCACGTGCCAGAACGCCCACCGGACTTGCGGGTAATCACGAGGTCGGTGATCGCGGCCGAACGGTCCACGCCCTTGACCATGTCAACCACCGTGAGAGCCGCTACTGACGCGGCGGTCAGGGCCTCCATTTCCACACCCGTGCGGTCAGCGGTCCGCACGGTGGTCCGGATCATGACGTGGTCTTCAGCAAGTTCGAGATCCACCTCGGCGCCGTGCACCCCGATCGTGTGCGCAAGTGGCAACAGATCGGGCACCCGTTTAGCGGCACTTATGCCGGCAACTCGCGCAACCGCCAACACGTCACCTTTTGGCACCCGCCCGTCATGCAAAGCTTCCATCACCGTCGGCGAAACCAGAACTTTTGCCTGTGCACTGGCCGATCGAATGGTGGGCTGCTTGGCTGTCACATCAACCATCCAAACCTTGCCCTCAGAATTGAGGTGGGGAAATTTCATGGCGCTCCTCTCGCTAACGTTAACCATCATGTTAATGTGATCTGCGAGCTTACCGGAAGGGGCCATTCAATGAGTACGCAAATTGGCGCAACGGGCGTCCAAGACACGCCATTAAACACCGCAGACGTCAGCCGCAGCGTCCGCACGGATACCTCGGGCGCGCTCGTCGTTTTCGAAGGTATCGTGCGCAATCACGACGACGGCCGCTCGGTTCGCGGAATTGAATATTCGGCACACCCGTCAGCAGGTCGCGTCGTTGGCGAGGTGGCTGAAGAGGTTGCCGAGCGCCATCCCGAGTGCAAAGTCGCGGTGGTGCATCGGGTGGGCGAACTGGGAATCGGCGAGTTGGCGATGGTCGCAGCGGTGTCAAGCGCGCATAGGGCCGCCTCGTTCGCTGCAATATCAGACTTGGTAGATACTGTAAAAGAGCGGCTTCCCGTGTGGAAACGGCAAGTATTTACCGACGGTAGCGACGAATGGGTGGGCAGCGCCTAACCACCAATTTCGGACATGTACCGATCGGGATAGACGAAGCCCGGATCGTCGATCCCGTGCCCGGGCGTTTTCTCCCACATCGCATCCGCCCACAGGTGCGCCAATTCAAGATCCGTGGCACCCGCCCGCATCGGTTCGCGCAGATCCGTTTCTTCGTTGGCAAACAGGCAGCTGCGAATCTGGCCATCAGCGGTGATCCGCGTACGATCACACGTACCGCAAAACGGCTTGGTCACCGACGCTATAACGCCCACTGTTCCACCCGGATGATCCTCGCCCGGGGCAACGTTCCACAGCTGTGCCGGCGCCGAAAGGTCCGTCCGCGGCGCTTCGCTGAGCTCAAATTCCTCGGAAAGGAATTCCAAAATTTCGTCCTGAGGCACCATGTTTGCTCTCGACCATGATTCGCGTGGCCCGAGAGGCATATGCTCAATAATCCGTAACTGCGCACCGGCCTGCAGAGCGTAGCGCAGCAAATCTTTCAGGCCGGCGTCGTTCACGCCCCGCATTGCCACGGCGTTGATCTTCACTGGCGTTAGCCCCGCCGCGCGCGCGGCATCAATGCCAAGAAACACATCGTGCAGCCGATCGCGGTGAGAAATGTGCTTATAAACTTGCGGATCCACAGAATCCATCGAAACGTTCACCCGGTTTAAGCCGGCCTGCGCGAGCGCGTGTGCCTTCTTATCCAAGCCGAGCGCATTGGTAGTCAGCGAAAGCTCGGGGGGCCGCCTAAGTGCGGTGCGAAGCGAACTGGCATAGGAAATAATGTCGATCAGCGAACGCCTGAGCAGCGGCTCCCCGCCAGTAAATCTGATCTCTTCAATACCGAGCATGGTGACGCCGATCCGCAACAGTCGCTTTACTTCGGCATCGCTGAGCGTCTGATCCGTCGGCAACCAATCAAGCCCTTCGGGAGGCATGCAATACGAGCACCGCAAATTACACCTGTCGGTCAGCGATACCCGTAAATCGCGCGCGACGCGACCCCACCGGTCCCGAAGTTCAAGTTGCCGTATTTGCTCAGTCGTCATACTCAACCATTCTACCGGGCTGGCCAACACGTTGCCCAGCGCCCAATGCTCCACCACGTTACGGGCCACGCTAGAATCTTGCAACAGATCCTATTCGGGCGCAGCACGCAAAAGGTGGAGTGGGTGAAATGGTAGAACGTATTTCAGGAATAGTCATCCTCGCCGGCGGCACGGCCCTCCGCCTTGGCGGCGTTTCCAAACCTGATTTCAACGTTGGCGGCAAGCGCCTGATCGACATCCTTTTCAACCAGCTTGATGTGCTCGGCTTGACCGGGCAGCGCGTCGTCGTCGCCCCAAGCGACGTCGACGTTCCACCCGGCGTAAAACTCACCCTGGAAGACCCGCCTCGCGGTGGCCCACTGGCTGGAATCGGCGCGGGCCTAGCAGCCCTCGACTTCGGCGAGGACGATCTGATTGCGCTTGCCACGTGTGACGCCCCGCTCGCGGTACGACTTTTACCCAGGCTGGCCCGCACGCTCACCAACCAGCGACCCAGCCGCACGAACATTGCGAACCAGTACGACGGCGTCGTCCCCGTTAACGCACAGAACTGGCCACTTTATACCCACGGCCTCTACCGCGGTCAAGCACTGCAATCGCTCAGCTTCACGCGCAACGGCAGCGTGCGCCGCGAGTTTGAAACCCTCAAGCTCGCCCAGATTATCGACGACAACCTGTGCATCGACGTCGACGAAGCTGCCGACGCACAAGCGCTCTTAGCCCGCCTGAAAAACTTGCAATAATTCGGCGAGTTTGGCCGCAAACGGCCGTAAGTCCCGTGAAATAATTCTGAGTGGCAATAGCATCGACAACAGAAACCAACCTGATCGGAGCTGACAGTGGTCGAACATCGAGCGCCTATGACTGCGGGAGCAATCTACGCTTCCATCGCCTCGCTCTCACCCGCCCAGCAAACGATGCTGACGGAAATCGCAAAATACACCAAACCAGTCACGGTAACCCAACTGGCCGATAGCCTCGGCCTCCACCCCAATTCCGTACGCGCCACCCTCGACTCGCTCTCAAGAATCCAACTAATCGGCCGGCAAGTCATCAAATCCGGTGGCCGCGGGCGCCCGTCGTGGGGGTATTACACACTTGCCCCCGACACCGAGTCCTTCGCCTCACACCAAATGGTTGAGCTAACCAATATTTTCTGTGACGCGATCCGGAAATACGCCGAAAATCCCGAAACTGAAGCCCGCCGAATCGGCCGCAAATGGGGAGAACGCGTCATCGACCATCTCGTGGAGCAGGGTGAGATCACCGGCACCACCCTCGATTTCGAGGCACAGATTTCTCAGCTACGAGTGCTCTACACCTCGCTAGGAACCTCGGCAACGATCAATCGCGACAACCCGGATGAGATCGACCTCCACTCGTGCCCATTCGTCAACCGGCACGGTGAAGTAGACCCGCTGGTATGCGTGATGCATAGCGGCATGATCAGCCGCGTCATGGAAGAAAATGATGGCACGGTGATAGGCGGGCAACTATATCCGATGGACCTGCCGGGCATCTGCAAAATCAAAGTTGAAACTACTCCCGCCCGGTAAATCAGCTATCAATGCCGCTTGGGAAGCTGTACTCCTCGCCGTCGCTAAACGATGCGGTAGCGATGGGCTCGGTTAAATCGATCGCGACCTCGACAAACTGTTGCACATCTGAGGAGCTCGACACACGATAGTTCAAACGCTCATTTTCTTTGTGGTGGATCTCGATCCGGCCATCCACAAGCCAAGCGTGCCGACGGCGCAGGCTGATGAGCGTTCGATAGTGATCAAACATCCAGCAGCCAAGCTCGGCAAGCTCGGCGGGCGATGGAGGAAGCGGCCCGCGGATAGGATCATCGGCAGCCACCCCGGTTCCTTTCTCACCGCGGAATGCTTGCTCATCACCCTGATACACGGATGGGATTCCCGGCAGCGTGAACAGGATCATCGCGGCAATTGCGGCGCCGTCGTCGCCAACAATCGAGGCAATACGATCGACGTCGTGATTGCCGACGAACGTTTGCATCGGCGCGGTGGCGCTAAATTCTGCGTGCCGTTCGAGGGCGTGGGCGAGCTCCCACAGGTTACGATCTTTCAGCGAGCTCCAGATGCCTTTCCACAGCTCATATTGGGTGACCGTGTCAAGGCCGCCCTCCGTGATCAGCGCGGTGTAATCACCGTGGATGATTTCGCCGAGGAAGACGGCGTTCGGGAAGCGTTCGCGCACACGGTTCGTGACGGTGGCCCAGAACGTGTTCGGCACGGCGTAGGCGACGTCGAGGCGCCATCCCGCGATACCGCGCTCGAGCCAATATTCCATCACGTCAACAGTGAGATCGGCGGTGGCCGGGTTTGTGTGGTCGAACTCCGCGAGGTCAAGATGGCCTTCCCAGTGCTGCGGGAAGCCATCATCCGCCACGAGAACCGGGGAGGGATCGCCGTTTAATGCCGCGCGGGTGAGCGGGTGTTGCACGCCAACGTGGTTAAAGACGCCGTCGAGGATAATCTCCAGCCCGCGCGTTGAGCATTGCTCAACGAGCCAAGCAAAATCTTCGTTTGAGCCCAGGCGCGGATCAATCCGGAAGTGATCCGTGGTGTCATAGCCGTGAGTGGTCGATTGGAACAGTGGGCCAAATAGCAAGCCGTTACATCCGAGTTCGACGGCGTAGTCTAGCCACGGTTCGAGACGGCGTAGCCGAGCGGTTTCGCCGTCGTCTGGGAACTCTGGGCGGATGGGGGCGCCAAGCGCACCGAGAGGGTAGACGTGCCACCAAATGGCATGTTCAAGCACGGAAATCTCCTCCAATGACGCGGCTGCAAAACCGCCGCGTGGGTCGTTCCCCATAGCCTATCCTGTATAAGCCCGCCCTGGCCCGTCGGGTGAGTGTGAAAACAAAAATCCCGCGGCACGAACATCCGTACCGCGGGAGATGGTCGGGGTGGCGGGATTTGAACCCACGGCCTCTTCGTCCCGAACGAAGCGCGCTACCAAGCTGCGCCACACCCCGGTGTGCAAACCAACTCAATCATGATAACGAACGGGCTCACTATTCCGAAATCCCTCGAGGCACTGCGCTTGAGTTCACATGGCCCAGGTTGACACGGCTCACGTTCACAGGGCCCAAGTTTGCATAGTCCGAGTTCGCTGCCGGCAATGCCCTGTTCTAGCTGGCTCCACCAACCGGAACAACGTCGATAAGAATTGCCTCGGGTGGGCAAAAAGTCCGCAAAGGCATGTACGTGGCCGTGCCGATGCCAGCAGATACCTGTACCCATGCCGAACCGGGCTTGTCCTTCACTATCACAGCTCCATCACCCGTAATATGCACGGGCTCACCGGCATCGGAATTTTCCTCCATCGGCCATGGAAACAGCCCAGAAGCGAGCGCTGGATCAAGATCGCAATTCGACACCAACGCGCGCCCGCCCGGCAGGCAAATCTGCCCGCCGTGAGTGTGCCCGGCGAAAATCATGGAACAACCGTCCGCCACCATCTCGTCCAAAATTCCCGTATACGGCGCGTGGGTTACCCCAATGCGCACGTGGGGACCTTCTGGTTCTTCCCAGGTCTGTTTTTCCGGAAACCTGTTGTAGTGGATGTGCGGATCGTCAACCCCCACGAAGTCTAAGGTCCACCCAGCAACCTCCAGACGAGCGCGCCCATTATTTAAGTCCACCCATCCGCGCCGCGTTAGCGCCGAACGCAACTCGCGCCAGTCAAGGCGCTCGTTATGTTTGGACGCCTTGCCGTTGAGCCCCCTATTCGACGGGCCGAGCAGGTAGCGGAACGGATTCTTAAACACGGGCGCGTAATAGTCATTCGAACCGAAAACAAACACGCCTGGCAGATCTAAAAGAGGCCCCAGAGCATCGAGCACGGGTTCGCGGGCCTGGTCTTCCGCCAAAATATCACCGGTGACGACGACGAGGTCCGGCTTGGTATCACCCAGTGCGCGTAGGAAGTCAATTCGTTTAGAATGCCTGGCCAGCGCGTGAGTATCTGAAATGTGCAAGACCCGTACCGGAGCGACGTCTCCGGGCGTTAACACAGACCTGCGGCGTAACCGGTAACTGTGTGCGTGCACGAGCCCATAGGCTAGGCCGGCCGCCCCCGCACCCAGTACTGTGACGCCAAACCCGAGGAGAAGTTTTCTTTTCACCGAACTCAGCCTCCTCCGGAAGATATCCAGATTTCTATTTGCGAACCACGATTTGACTTTTCACCGCCGGCCGGTGATTGCCGAATGACGGTACCCTCGGGCTCTTCCGATGCCTCCGCTCGCGTGATGTAACCATAGCCCTGAGCTAAAGCTTCGGACTGCGCATCCTGCTGGGACTTGCCCACCAGGTTCGGCACGGTTTGTTCGGGGCCACTGCCTTCGATTGGTTCGTCATTGGACTGTTCGTCTTCGGACTGCTGGCTTGAGTCGTTACCGCGTACTTTTCGCGGATCGATATTCGGCGGGGTGAACTGTTCGATCGGCTCATCAGCCAATGCCGCGTCCATGAACAATTTGAAGGTTTGGGCCGGATACAGACCGCCGTATACTTCGCGGTGATACCGGCCGTTAATGATCGAGTCGAACATCGAGATATAACCTTCGTGGTGGCCTTGCCACACGGCCGTGCCCAGCTGGGGCGTGTAACCCACGAACCACGCGTGCCAATCCATATTTGCGGTTCCGGTCTTGCCCGCGACTGGGCGGCCCTGTGCGAGCTCCGCGCGGAAGCCAGTCGCTCTGGGTGCAATGACCGTTTCCAGAACCGCTGTGGTTCGGCGGGCGAGCTCAGCGTCGATCACTTGCCGGCATTCGGGCTCTTTCGATGCGATCTCGTTGCCGTTGGCGTCCGTGATCTTGGTGAAGGACATCGGCTCACAAAACTTGCCATCCGCCCCAAGGGTTGCCATGGCGTTCGCCATCGACAGCGGAGTAACCGGGTTCGAACCCAGTGCAGCCGATGGATTTGGCAACAGCGGAAGAGGCTTACCGTGTTCAAAATCTAGTCCCGAAGCCGCGAATTCCTCAGTTTCCGGATCTCCTTCCATCGCCATTCGCCCGCGCTCAACACCAAGATCTGCAGCCATATCGACGATGTCGCACATGTCGAGCTGGTTGGCCATATTGACGTATGCAGCATTGACCGAGAAGCGAGTGACGTCAAGAACCGTCATATTTCCCGAACCGATTCCTTCAATGTTCGTTGGCTGGTAGTCACTTGCCAACTGCGGTGCACATCGAATGCTCCACGATTCGCGCGGGAACATTTGGTTGTTCGCATTCACCCTGTCGTTCGCACCTTTGCCCTGGTTGAGCCACTCCATCAGGGTGAACACTTTGAACGTCGAACCGGATTGGTAGCCAGAGCCCCCGCCCATCGTCATACCCACGTTCAAATTGAGGGTCATGTCGTCGGGGTTTTCGGCGGTCGGGTTTCCGTAGTTGGTATTTTGCACCATTGCTTTGATGTGGCCAGTACCCGCCTCGACGGAGGACAGTGACATGTTGATCGATGACGGGTCATTGACCGGTGTCGATGCGACGACGGCGTCGTAAGCAGCTTTCTGGTCGGCCGGGTCGATCGTCGTCGTGATCACGAGTCCGCCGCGGTAGAGCTTTTGCGTACGCTCTTCACGGGTTTCCCCGAGCTCCTTCCAGTTGAGCACGTCCTTGACGACGTATTCGCAGAAGTAGGCTGAGATTCCGGCTTCCGCGCAGCCGTTTGGTGTTTCGGTGACGTTGAGCATGTCCTCAATCGGCACGGCGACGGCGGCTTCGAACTCTTCACGGGTGATCATGTCGAGTTTATACATTTGACCCAGAACGGTGTCGCGCCGCTGCTTCGCTTCTTCCGGGTTGGTTACTGGGTTCCATCTGCCTGGCGCCTGCGTGATTCCGGCGAGCATCGCGGCCTGTTCGAGCGTCACGTCCGTGGCTGGAATGCCATAAAAGTAACGCGAGGCGGCCTCAACTCCCCACTGCGAAGGGCCAAACTGTGCAAGGTTGAGGTAGCCGGTGAGGATTTCGTCTTTCGACATTTGATTTTCGACGGCGATCGCGTAGCGGGCCTCGTTGAGCTTACGGGAAATGCTGCGTTCTGTGGCGCTTGCGATCATTTCCTGATCGCCAAGGATGCGCCCCTCTTCAATAATGGCGTTCTTGACGTACTGCTGAGTGATCGTGGAGCCTCCAGCGAGGCGGCCTCCGGTTAAGTTATTCCACGCGGCGCCGATGAGGCCCTGCGCGTCGATTCCGTTGTGCTGAAAAAAGCGTTCGTCCTCGATCGCGACCGCCGCGTCTTTGATGTACTGAGAAATT
The DNA here is from genome assembly GCF_030811535.1 of Trueperella bonasi. Taxonomy (GTDB): domain Bacteria; phylum Actinomycetota; class Actinomycetes; order Actinomycetales; family Actinomycetaceae; genus Trueperella; species Trueperella bonasi. Next base: position 886,330 of record NZ_JAUSQX010000001.1, read on the forward strand.
TCTTCAGATGGGACAATGATGCGATTTTCCGCATAAAACGTTGCCAGGTGCGATCCGTCTGCAGCTAGTATGACCGACTGTTGCGACGGGCGCGTGAAATCGATTTCAGTTGGGAGGTCGTCAAAGACGCGCGTGCCAGCGTTGGCGACGGTGCCCGTCGTCGCCGCCAAAGGCAGAGCGGCAGCTGCCAAAATGCCGCCGCCGATGGCCGTCAGCAGGAAGAAGCTGAGGAGGGCGACGATGAGCTGCCGTAAGGTCATCTTGCGTCCAGAATTCTGCATGATTCAACAATAGTGGCTTAGGCGCGGCAAGTGGCGTGAAGTCGACCATGTTCCGGAAATTTGCGGTAGGTCACGGGCAACGCAAGGGCGCAATATGCCCGACTTTGTGCGAAATGCGCAGGACTTCGGATATGAATCTGTCGGATTACCGTTGTAATATGATGTCAGGTGACGGCAGTCACCACGATAGACCAATCCGAAAGCAACGGCGCTTTTGGTGAAGGGACAGCTAATGACTCAGGTATACGAAGATCAAACGTGGGCGGTTCGGGCAATCTGCGCGGACTCTGATCCGGACGCTCTTTTCGTCCGCGGCTCCGCTCAAGCTGACGCGCGCCAAATGTGCTTTTCATGCCCTGTGCGGATTGAGTGCTTAGCCGACGCGCTAGACTCCGCCATGACCTTCGGGGTGTGGGGCGGGATGACCGAGCGGGAGCGGAGGGCTCTCGTTCGCCGTTTCCCGGGTGTGACGAATTGGTGGGAGTACCTTACTGAATCAGATGACACCGTGGCGGTTGAATTGCGCGCGGGCAGAATTCCTCGCCTTTCGCGCAGGCCGGCGGCCCGGTGACACTGGCCAGCGGCACGAAGATACAGGCCAGCGGCACCCTTGCCGAGGCACACTCGAAAACATAGGCTTTGATCATGACTACTTGGGAATACGTAACGGTGCCTTTGTTGGCACATAATACGAAGCAAATTTTGGATTCGTGGGGTAAGGACGGTTTTGAACTCGTGGCCGTCATTCCAGGCCCGAACGGCACGAATCCCGTGGCCTACATGAAGAAGCCGATTGAATGATCTCGCGTAGGCTTGCGGATTTAGGGATCGAGTTGCCCGCAGTTGCCGCTCCGGTGGCCGCGTATATTCCGGCGAAGAGAACTGGAAATGAGGTTCGCACGTCGGGGCAGTTGCCATTTGTGGATGGTGAGTTGGTTGCCCGAGGCAAGGTGGGCGCAGATGTGAGCCAAGCAGAGGCTTACGGTCTTGCGCGTCAGTGCGCGTTGAATGCGCTGGCTGCCGCCGCGGCTGTGGTTGGCCTCGACAACCTTGGTGGCGTCTCTCACGTCACTGGGTTCGTTGCCTCCGCACCTGATTTCACGAATCAGCCGGGAGTCATCAACGGCGCTTCAGATGTGCTTGGCGAGATTTTTGGTGAGGCCGGCGCGCATACTCGCTCAGCCGTCGGTGTTGCGGTGTTACCACTGGATGCACCCGTCGAAGTTGAGGTTACTTTCCTTGTAAGCTAACTCAAATCGCCGAGCCTCGGTTTGCCGTTATTTCCAAACCGGACAAGAATCACCCACAAGGTGCAGGTTTAACGTGCCCGGCATAAGTGATCGCTGACCCGTTTGTGGAGATGCGGCCCACATAAGTGATTAGTGCGCCGTTTGCGGGTCGAAGAAACAACATTCAAGAGGCGGGCGACCATCCACGCAATCAGGTCGCCCGCCTCGGGCAGACACGCGAGCCGAACTGAGAAGGTTGCACAAATTCCTTCTCCAGCCTGCGTGTCACGTTATTCAGCATCACACACATACGAAAGGTAAATCTGAAGGGATTTCCCTCGCGATGTCTCTAGTATGCACGCCGACCCTTAGATATCCATTGATTCACTCTGGGAATTGTCTGGGAAATTTTCCCGCCCGCGCAAGCCATTAGACCTAACACCGCGGGAAACAAACACATATATTAGGAATATGACTGAAGACGCGCCAACAAATTCCATGCCTGACGCACAGCCAACGCAAAAGAAACCCACGCGGATGCCTCGTCCGGCCCGCCGTAAAGTGCCCAAGCCACCAGCAGCGCATCGCCGCGCCAAGCTCGGCACGAAAGAAAAGATCGGGCTCGTCCTCGGCACGCTAGCATTCCTCTTCCCGCTCCTCGTTGACATCCCCAACCTGGCACCCCCGGGCGAACGCATGCTCGCCATCTTCCTGCTGGCGATCGTCTTCTGGATTACGGAACCGATTCCATTAACGGCGACGGCGGTACTCGTCATCCTGCTCGAGGTGCTTCTCGTATCTCAGGGTGCGATCGTCGACCCGGGTGGCGGCGATCCCGCTCTGGCTGAAGCGGCCCTGCCCGCCGCCGATTATTTCGCGGCACTCGCAAACCCCGTCATCATCCTGTTCCTCGGCGGATTTATGATCGCTCACGGCGCCGAAAAATACGGGCTTGATAAGAACTTGGCCTCGGTGATGCTCCGGCCGTTCTCCGATAACGCTCGAGCAACCACGGCAGGCCTCATGCTCATTACCGCCCTGCTGTCGATGTTCATGTCCAACACGGCGACGACGGCCACCATGTTCGCCGTCGTCGCCCCAATCCTGCGCGGCCTCCCCGAAGGCAAAGCGCGCGCCGGCGTCGCCCTGTCAATCCCGCTGGCTGCCAACGTCGGCGGCATCGGAACGCCCGTCGGCACGCCACCCAACGCGATCGCAATTGGCGCACTCGCGGAACGCGGCATCACCGTGTCCTTCGTGGATTGGATGATCCTAGCAATCCCATTCATGCTGGTGGTCCTTGTCTTTTCGTGGCTGTTCCTCTCCTTCGTGTTCCTTCCCAAAGACGCCACCATCCATATCGAAATGGACTCGAACTGGGATCGCTCCACAAACGCCAAAATCTTCTACGCCATCGCCGGCCTCACGATCCTGCTGTGGATGACGGAACCGCTACACGGAATCTCCTCCAACACCATTGGCTTCTTCCCGGTCGTCGCGCTTTTGTGCCTGAAAGTCATGGGCGGCGAAGACATCAAGGCACTCGACTGGCCAGTCCTTTGGCTCGTCTCCGGCGGTATCGCGCTGGGCACGGGCGTTGGTGCAACCGGGCTCGATGAGTGGCTCGTCTCCTCGGTCCCATGGGAGAGCCTGGGCGGCCTCGCAATCCTCGCCATCCTGGGCCTCATTGGCTTTGGAATGGCGAACGTCATCTCGCATTCGGCTGCGGCGAACCTCCTCGTCCCGCTCGCCGTTTCGCTGGCAGTTTCCCTGGACGGGATCGACACGATGACGGTGGCCGTCGTCGTCGCAATCGCATGTTCGCTCGGCATGTCGATGCCGATCTCCACGCCGCCCAACGCGATCGCCTACTCGACCGGCGAGATCAAGATCTCTGAAATGGCGCTGGTCGGTATGGTGGTCGGCTCACTCGCAACCGCCCTACTGATCTTCGGTTTGCCACCGATTTGGGAAGCGCTTGGCCTGCTGTCATGACGTACCCGGGCGTGATTCCACCAGCCGAACACGGCAGTTCGGAGATCGATACGCGCCCGCTCGACGTCGTCATGATCGGCGCAGACCCGCTTACCACCAGCGTTACTCCTTGGCTTCGGCAGGGCCTGTATGGCGAGTGCGATATCCACAATGTTGCAAGCTTTGCCGAGCTTCAAGACCGCGAACCGGGACTTGACGAGCTCGCGGTTATCACCATGACCGTGGGCGCGGAGGGCGCGGGCGAGGATCATCCGATCCACGAATTCCTGGCCGCACCCGAGCACGACGACGTCCGCATCGTCGTACTCGCCACCGAGCGCAACATATCGGGCCTGTCCTCACTCGCCCATAATTCGCGGCTCGACTTGGTGGCCTACCTGCCGGAGTTACAACAAAAGGCATTCACGCGCGACATGCGCACCCAGCTCCGCCGGTACCGCAAAAATACGCGGGCGAAGGCAGGCAAGCGCGAGCGTGCGACGGCCGATGAACGGTTCGCACTGAACATCGACATGTCGGACTTGGAGATCGTGCACGAGATCGTCGCGATCGCGGATCGATTGCTTGGCTATCAACCGCGCGTGCATTTCCCTCCGGATGTTTCGCTCACCACGGAGGGCCACCGGGTTGAAGAGGTGATGCTCGCGCTGTCGGGTCAGGTTTCACTCGAGCGCTCCTCGCACGCGGGCGATGTGATCATGCATCACGCGACGACGGGGCGGCTGATCGGCATGCTCGCACTCACCTCCGGGCGGGAGGCGTTTTTCACTTCGCGAACGACGACGAACGTCGTCGCCGTTCAGCTGACCTTCGAGCAGCTGAACTACATTTGGAATCACGATGCGAAGGTACCCGCGCTCGTTGCCGCGCTGTTCGTACGCTCCTTTGATCGGCGCTTGCGCAGAGCCGAAGATATTCAGATCGAGCAGCACGAGCTCACTGTCGAACTCGAACGCGAGCGCGCAAATCTTGCCACCGCGTTGCGCAATCTCGAGGCGGCCCGCACCGAACTCATGACCCAGGCACGCTTTGCTTCGCTTGGCGAGCTCGCAGCCGGCGTCGCGCACGAACTCAACAATCCGATGGCGGCGATAGACCGCACGTCGGAACATTTATTCGACGACGTGTGCAAGCTGATCGAATTGGCGCCGGATCGTAAGTGGTCGCGCAGGACGATGGCTGCCATTCGGGCGTCGCACAATTCGAAGTCGGTAACCACGCGGGAGGCGCGCGAGATTCGCCGCGAGCTGGAAAAGGTGACGAAGGACCGTGCGGTAGCCCAGCGGCTCGTACTGGCCGGTCTGCATGATCCCGACTTTGCGAAAGAGGTGAAGCGGGCGCGCAACATGGATTTCGAAACAATCGAGGTGGCGGCGTCAATTGGCACGGGCTTGCGTAACGTGTCGACGGCAACTCACCGGATCACTGAGCTCGTTGCCTCGCTTCGTTCGTATGCCCGCCCCGATGGTGATCCGATCACCGACGTCGATTTGCACACCGGGCTGGACGACACGATCCGCCTGCTGTCGCACAAACTGCTCAACGTCGAGGTGAAGCGTGACTATCACACGCTTCCACCGATCACGTGCCATCCGGGCCAGATTTCGCAGGTGTGGACGAACCTGATTACGAACGCGGCCGAGGCGATGGCCGACCAAGAAGACGCCCGCATTACGATCAGCACCGGTATTTTTGATGACGCACACGTAGTTGTGAAGATTGCCGATAACGGCCCTGGAATCCCCGAAGAGACCCGTCAAAACATGTTCCAACCGAGGTTTACCACCAAGAATGGGCAGGTGCGGTTCGGCATGGGAATCGGGTTGTCGGTGGTGCAGTCGATTGTGAATCGCCATCAGGGCACAGTTGATCTTAAATCGAGTCCGCAAGGCACGACTTTCGCCGTCGTTCTGCCTATCGACGGTCCTGCCGACGACGGCGAAATCCCTCTTGCTACCGAGCCGGTGGAGCCTCAGGTAGACCTCAACCCGACTGACTCCGGCATCATGCCGAGGATTATGGAGAAATAATGCAACTAGCGATTTTGATTGTTGAAGATGAGCCCGAGGTTCGCACCTCAATTGAACGCGATCTCGTGGAGTTCGCTGACACGGTGCGTATTGAGCCGACGGAGGATGTGGATGACGCGTGGGACGTGGTCGAGGAAATTAACGACGACGGCGATGTGGTGGCACTCGCGCTGTGCGACCACCGGATGCCGGGAACGACGGGCGTGGAGTTCCTGGTGCAGATGATGGACGATGATCGCACCGCGATGACCCGCAAAGTTCTCGTGACCGGGCAGGCTGATTTGGCGGATACCGTGCGCGCGGTGAATGATGCGGACTTGGATCATTACATCGCCAAGCCCTGGGATCCTGAGGAATTGCGCGAGACGGTGCGCCGGATGCTCACGGATTATGTTGAGGTTGCGGGGATTCATCCGCTGCCGCATTTACCGGTTCTGGATCAGGCCCGTGCGATGGAGCTCGCCCGGGATTTCTTGCGCGCCGACTAGGTGGTGGCGGGCTTTCGCCTTTCTCCCACCGCCCACGGGGATCGCTCTTGCCCGAGGGGGCCGGTAAACCCCAGGGGGATCCGTAAGCCAAGGAATTTCGAGACTTTGCTGGCTTACCGGCCTCCGCGGGTATTATGGACCCCCGCGGACGTTATGAACCCCCAGCGGGCCGAAGGGGATCTCGGATACCCTCATGCCCGAGCTGTCCACATACAAGATCCGTCCCACAAGCAGCCTTCCCGTGCCGGTGATCAGCTTGATCGCCTCCGAGGCCATGAGCGTGCCCGTCATGCCCGGCACGGTTCCCATGATCCCGACGTCGGCAGTCTTCGGCAGGGCATCCGCCGCCGGCTCGTGCGGGAACACATCCCGCAAGCTCAGTCCATCCGGCCCGGGAAAGCCGGCAGACACGGCCCGCTGCCCCGTCCAAAACACTGAGATCTGCGCACCCCACTGCAAAACGCTCCCGAAAACCTCCGGCATCCCCAAGCTCACGGCCGCATCAGAAATAAGATACCGCGTTGCCAGATTGTCAGTTCCATCGACGACGGCGTCCCAGCCGCGTAGCGTTTCCCACGCGTTTTCTTCGGTGAGGTGGATCGGGAAAGTCACGACTTTAAGCTCGGGGTTAAGTTCGCGCAAGCGCCGGGCCGCGCTGTCCACTTTGAGCTCGCCGATCGCGGCTGTCGAATGAATAATTTGCCGCTGGAGATTCGAAAGGTCGACGCGATCGGCGTCAACGATCCCGATCGTTCCCACACCGGCCGCCGCAAGGTAGGGCAAAGCCGTTGACCCGAGGCCACCCGCACCGACCATGAGCACTCGCGCATTGCAGAGCCTACGCTGCCCGATCTCGCCAATATCTTTCAGACTTATATGCCGGGCAAAGCGCTCGCGTTGGGCGGCCGTTAGCTCGGGCCCCGGTTGCACGAGCGGCCTGATTTTCGGACACTGCTCTTTGGCCTTCTGACTCCGGAATTCAACCATCACACTTTACCGAAGTAGTTTCGCGTGGCACCACTTGGCCAGTCATGCGATGCCACGCCTGCAGCCGGCTCTATCCTCAGGAGAGCATCCGCGGCCGATCCGCCTGCAAAAGGCGGCAGCACGTCCACCTCGGCATCGGCGGGCAGAATTTCACTCGGCTCGCACCGCTTTCCATTGACAAGGAATGACGCCAGATCCAGCACTCTCGCCAGCCGCTCCGAGTCCGGCCGGTCACGCTTAATCGCCGCCGCCAGATCGGCAACGCTCGCTCCCTCGTTGACGCCTAGCACCTCGGCATCCGTGCCAGCATAATCAGCCGCCGCCGCAAAATATCGAACGTGAACTTTCATCGCTTTTCCTAACCGTTGGTAGTTGGACGTTTGCTAGTTGGCTCTTGCGCTTCGTTGTTCGGCTCGTGCCCGGCGCCAACCGCCACGCTCCCGCCGCTGGCTGGATCGGGTACGTCACGATCGAAGAACGGTTCACGCTTCCACAGCGGTGTCGGATATTCGGACCGCGAGCGCAGCACCCACCACAGCACCTCGATGCACGCCGCGGCAATCAGGCCGATCACCGTGGCACGCATCATCATTCCGGTATTCGACGAGTCCAGGAAAAACAGCTCTTGAGTAAACGACCACATAAAAATTATTCCGTACCCCACCAGCGGCAACACAAACAGAAGGAGCTTCCACGGTGACAGCGGGCGGGCAACGGTCGCCACCACCCATGACGACGGTATGATCAGCGCCAACAGCGCTGCTGTCGATTCCTGCGTGTGCTCTTTGGGCACGTCCCAGCCCGAAACCACCATGTACGTTAAAAACGCGGAGGCACCTACGATCACGCCCGCCGGAATCGCGAACTGCAAAACACGCGGCACAAAATGAGGCCGGGCCCGATTGTTGTTCGGCGGCAGGGCCAGCAAGAACGCGGGGATGCCGATCGTGAACCAGCCCGTAATCGTCACGTGGATCGGCACGAACGGGAAGGGTACCGCCGCGAGAATCACCAGGATCGCGAGCATCGCCGAGTAGATGGTTTTCGTCAGGAACAGGTTTGCCACCCGTTCGATGTTCCCGATGACGCGGCGGCCTTCAGCGACGACGTACGGCAATGTTGCGAACCGATTGTCCAGCAACACGATTTTGGCGACGGCGCGCGTGGCAGCCGAGCCGGAACCCATCGCAACACCAATGTCGGCGTCTTTCAGGGCGAGCACGTCGTTGACACCGTCGCCGGTCATCGCCACCGTGTGCCCGTTGCCCTGGAGGGCTTTCACCATGTCCTGCTTTTGGTCCGGGCGCACGCGCCCAAACACCCTATTGTTCTCGATCGTCTGCGCGAACGCCGATTCGTCAATATGCCGGGCGTCCACGGCCTGCCCGGCCTCAATGCCGAGCCGTTGCGTCACCGCACCCACCGATGCCGCATTGTCGCCCGAGATTACCTTGACTTCCACGCCCTGCTCGGCGAAATATTCGAGCGTGTCGCGAGCATCCGGGCGGATCTTCTGGTCGAGCACGAGGAGCGCCATCGGGCGCACATCCACCGGCGCCCCCGGTGCGTCCACCGGTTCGGGCGAATGCGCGAGCAACAGCACGCGCCGTCCGCTCGCCCCGATTTCCTCGGCCATTCGGCCGGCCTCATGATCACCGGCCAGCACGTCGGGCGCGCCCATAATCCACGAGCTAACCGTGCCGTCGTCGTTAATAAACGTGGCGCCCGACCACTTGGTTGCCGACGTAAACGGTTGCCTTGGCCCTACTTCCCACTGCTCGCCCTCGAGCGGGAAACGCTCGATGATCGCGGCAGCCGTCGAATTTGGATCCGGATCAGTGGCGAGCAGGTGGGCGAGCACGTCCTCGCATTCCTCGATCGTTTCTGTGCAACCCTCCACGAGCACAATGTCGGAGAACTCGAGCGTGTTCTCGGTGAGCGTGCCGGTCTTGTCCGCACACACGACGTCGACCCGCGCCAGCCCCTCGATCGCCGGCAGCTCCTGCACCAGGCACGTGCGCTTGCCCAGCCGGATCACGCCGAGCGCAAACGCCGTCGACGTAATCAACACCAAACCCTCGGGAACCATCGGCACAAGCGCGCCAGTAATTTCAAGAACGACGGCGCGCCAATCGGTCGTTCCCCCGCGCACGGCCGAAATCACCGTCAAAATGCCCACCGGGATTAACACCCACGTGATGTACTTCAGGATCTTGTTGATGCCCGCCTGCAACTGCGAGTGGGCGAGCGAAAACCTGGAGGCCTCCTGCGCAAGCCTCGCCGCATAGGAATCCGCGCCCACCTTCGTCACTCGATAGTCCCCTGACCCGGAGACCACGTAGGAGCCCGACATGATCTCATCGCCCGGTTCCTTGCGCACCGCATCCGATTCGCCGGTCAGGTTCGATTCATCGACGGAAAGGTATTCGGAAGTTTCAACGACGCCGTCGACCACCACTTGGTTTCCGGCGCCCAGCCGAACGACGTCGTCAAGCACAAGTTCTTCTTGGGTGAGCTCGACCAGCTGCCCATCGCGCCACACGCGCGGATGCTCCTCGCCCACGATCGTCAGCGATTCGAGCGTGCGCTTGGCGCGCAACTCCTGGATGATGCCGATGCCCGAATTGACGATGATGAGCAGGCCAAATGCTCCGTTGATGATTGACCCGGTGGCTAAAACCATCGCGAACAGCACCGCGAGAATCGCGTTAATCCGCGTGAACATGTTTTGGCGAACGATCTTGCCCACTGACTTACCCGTGCGTGGCGGCAACTCGTTAGCGCGCCCATCGCGGCGGCGCTCTTCGACCTCGGCGCTGGTCAGCCCAAAATCTACGGCGGGCTCGTGCACCCGCTCAGTCGTTTGCTCAGCCATTCGATCAACGCTTCCGGTAGAGGGTCTTGCGCTGATAGCGCGGCTCGGAGGTTACCAAAATGCCGAGGTTACGGAAGATCGCTTCGTCCACCGAACCTAAGATTGTGGTGGTATGGACGTTACAGCCCTCCACGTTTCGCAGCTCATCCAAGGCCCGGCGCGAATCTTCGGATTCGGAGGCGGACACTGACAGCGCGATCAACACCTCATCCGTGTGCAGGCGCGGATTGCGCGAACCCAAATGCTGAGTTTTCAGCGTTTGAATCGGCTCAATCGATTCCGGTGATAACAGCAGGTGGTCGTCGCTAATCCCCGCCAAGTACTTAAGCGCGTTCAGGAGCATCGCCGCCGAACAACCAAGCAACGCCGACGTTTTGCCGGTGATAATCGTGCCGTCGTGTAACTCGATTGCAGAACCGGGTTCGCCCGTGCGCTCCTCAATCGCAAGCGCGGGTGCGACGACGCGGCGCTGGTCCGTCGACGTTTTCGCCTTGGACATGACGATCGCGATCCGTTCCGACTGCACGGGCTCCAGATCGTTGACCTCCTCGTCAACGAGCGCCTTGTAATACCTGCGGATAATTTCCTGCCGGGAAGCTTCGGCAACGATGCCGTCATCGCTAATACAGTGCCCTACCATGTTCACACCCATGTCGGTAGGCGACTTGTACGGGGATTGCCCGAGCATCATGTCAAGGAGCGCTTCGAGCAACGGAAATACCTCAACGTCCCGGTTATAAGAGGTGACCTGCTCCCCGTAAGCCACTAAATGATAGGGATCGATCACGTTGTTATCATCCAAATCCGCGGTGGCCGCCTCGTATGCAAGGTTGACCGGGTGGCGCAGCGGCAAATTCCAGATCGGGAAGGTTTCAAACTTGGCATAGCCCGCAGCAATTCCGCGCTTGTAGTCGTGATAGACCTGCGAAAGACACGTGGCGAGCTTGCCCGAGCCCGGGCCCGGCGCCGTCACCAAAATCAGATCCCGCGACGTCGGCACATAGTCGTTCGCACCAAAACCCTCATCGGACACGATCCGCTCGGTAGCCGCCGGATAACCCGGAATCGTGTGATGATGAAACACCTTCAAACCAAGCCGGCGAAGGCGCTCCGAAAAGGCGTGCGCCGCGTGATCGGCGTCGTCGATCTGAGTCATCACGATGTTCTCAACCAAAAAACCGCGTTCGCGAAACACGTCCACGAGCCGCAACAGATCGTCCTCGTAAGAAATCTGCAGATCCGCACGCTTCTTCTGCCGCGTAATATCCTTCGCGTTCAAGCACACAAGAATTTCGATCTCGTCTTTGATCTGCTCGAGCATCGCAATCTTATTGTCCGGCGTGAACCCGGGCAGAACTCGGGCCGCGTGGTTGTCATCGAAAAGCTTGCCGCCCATTTCCAAGTAGAGCTTGCCGCCAATCTCTTCGCGCCGCTTGGAAATGTGGGCGGACTGCATCTCAATATACTTCTCGCGATCAAAACCAATGCGCGGCATCGGGCTCCTTAACATCGATCCTCCCCGGTGGCTCCCAAACCCACGGCCCACAGCCCCGGTGGGTGCCACGCGCATCATTCTACGACACAACAAAGTGGGTGCTTCAAGGCAACCGCCAAGAAGCACCCACTTGCAGGACTCATGTTAGAGGTTCATGCGCTCGCGAACCTCGGGATTCTGCTCGAGCCACGCACCAACAGCCTGGTCAACTGGCTGGCCCGCGTTCTCGTTGAGCGCGTAGTTTTCGACGTCGGAAAGCTCCTCGGCGGTCAGCTCGAAGTTGCTGATCATCTCGGCGAGCTCCGGGTGATCTTCGGTAAATCCTGCACGCGCAAACGTGTGAACATTTTCAGCGCCGCCTAGAGCACCCTTTGGATCTTCCAGATCGCGGATATCGTAAGCGCCGTATGCCCAGTGGGGCGTCCACAGCGTCACAACGATGTCCTTTCCTGCGGCCATGGCCGAATCGAGCTCTGCGAGCATCGCAGCTGTTGAGGAGATCTTGAAGTTCATGCCCTCAAGACCGTACTGCGGGATGACAGCATTCTCGGTTGTCTGGGTCAGGCCCGCACCCGCATCAATGCCGACGATCTCGTTGCCGAAAACGTCCGCGTTGTCTGCGAGCTCTTCTAGCGAAGTGATGGGCGCATCGTTGTTGACTGCGATCGTGAGCTTGGCGTCGTCGTACCAAACACCCAAGTCTTCAAGGTCATCGCCGTACTGTTCGACGTAGTCGGCGTGCGTCAACGGCAGCCACGCATCAAACAAAAGGTCCATGTCGCCCGAGGCGATCGAGGTAAAGACAACGCCGATATCCGCATCGGTCAGCTCGACGTCGTAACCCTGCTCTTCGAGTGCGATCGCCATCATGTGCGACACGACGACGCCCTCATCCCAACCGGAGGGCACGCCAACGCTTACGGACTTGGCCGCCTCGCCGTCGCCCGAATCATCGGACGAGCAGGCTGCGAGGGTCACCGACAGTGCGAGGACCGATCCGATTGCCATTGCTTTCTTTGCAAACATAGTTGCCTTTCGTTGATTGTACGTTTCTTAGCTTTTAACAGTTCTTAGTTTTTGGCAGAGCGCTTGGTCTTGTTGCCAAACGCCGAGGTTACGCGGTCAAGGAACATTGCCAGGATGACGACGGACAGGCCCGCCTCGGCACCCAAGGAAATATTGACACGCTGGATAGATGCGACGACGGCGTTACCAAGGCCACCACCACCGACCATGCCGGCGATAACAACCATCGATAGCGAGAGCATGATGACCTGGTTAATACCGCCCATAATCGTTGGCATCGCAAGTGGTAGTTGTACCTGCCTGAGCACGCGCCCCGGCGTGGCACCAAATGCATAGCTTGCCTCGACGACAGATTCGTCAACCTGGCGGATGCCAAGCTCGGTAAAGCGCACTGCGGGCGGGATCGCGAACAGCACGGTTGACACGATTCCGGGCACGATACCGGCCGAGAAAATCATGACGAATGGGATGAGGTACACGAATGCCGGCATACTCTGCAGGAAGTCCATGATCGGCCGGGTTATGCGCGATACCCATTTCACGCGAGCCGCAGCAATACCCCACGGAACGCCGAACAATGTTGCGATCACTGACGCCTCAATAACCAGCGCCAATGTGGTCATGGCGTTGTCCCACTGGAACATTCCGTAGACCAGCAAGAAGCCCAAGACGGTACCGACTGCGAGCTTCCAGCCCTTCGCGAAGAAGGCCAGCAGGGCGAACACGATAATGATTGCCCAAAACGGCGGGGTAGCCAACACCCAGTAGATTGCCTCGTAGATCTTGGTGAGGATATCGCCGATAACATCGAAAAACGCATCCCAGGAACGGATCATCCAACGGACGATGGAATCGACCCAGTCTCCGAGGGGAATCGAGAATAGTAAATCGTTGCGTGTCACCGGGCATCCTCCATCCGCTCATCGGCATCTGTTAGTGCTGTGCCACCTGCTGGCGCTGTTTCTTCAGCTGGTGCCTGTGCGCCTGCCAGTGGTGCGTCGTCGTTACGGTTCACCGTTGCCAACGCAATCAAAACTGCAATGCGCGGAATGATTCCTGCCAGCTTGCCGTCAGACTCGACCACCGGAATCGTGATCGGGCTGCCGGCCGATAACGCGATAACATCCGCCAACGTGGCATCGGGATGCACCGAGACGAAATCGGTGCGCAGCAGGTCCTTGGTGGTATCTAAGTCGGGGTTCTCGCTCAGCGCGCGCACCACGTCCTCCGTGTGGATGAGGCCGCGCAGCTTACGTGTTCCGGCGTCGGTCACCCAACCGCCGTCTTCATCCCATTCCTCGAGCTTCTTCAGCACGACGCGTGGGCCGTCACCAGAATAGATTCGCGTGCCAGGCTGGCGCATCATCGCCGAAGCAGTGATCACTCGGGTGCGATCGACGTCCTGCACAAATCTTGCGATGTAATCGTTGGCCGGATTGGTAAGAATTTCTTCTGCCGTGCCAACCTGAACAACTTGACCTTCACGCATCACCGCGATGCGATCACCAACGTACATGGCCTCGTTGAGGTCATGGGTGATAAAGACGATGGTTCGGCGCTTCTGCTGCTGAATCTCCAAGAGCAGCTCCTGCATATCGCGCCTGATCAGGGGATCAAGAGCGGAGAAAGCCTCGTCCATGAGAAGAATATCGGCATCCGCAGTTAGCGCCCGAGCCAAGCCCACGCGCTGCTGCATGCCACCCGATAGTTCATCCGGGTATGCGTGTTCGCGCCCTTCCAGACCCGTAGTTTTCAGGGCCTCCATGGCGCGTGCTTCACGCTCTTTGCGATCGACGCCCTGAATCTCAAGCGGGTAAGCGGCATTTTCCAGAACTGTTCGATGCGGTAGAAGGCCGAAATGCTGGAAGACCATCGACAGGCGTTCTTCACGAAGCTTGCGAATTTCCTTCAACGACATCTGGGTGATGTCTTGGTCTCCCACAAGAATCGTGCCCGAGGTTGCCGGGCCTAGGGCATTCAGTGTTCGCAGTAGGGTTGACTTTCCCGAACCGGAAAGACCCATCACCACGAAAATCTCGCCTTCTTCGATCTCCAACGAGACGTTGTCCACGGCAACTGTGACATCTTCCGGCAAATCTTCACGCGAACCGCCAGCTTTTAAATGCTTGACTGCCTTTTCTGGATCTTTACCGAATATTTTATAAACATTTGTGCATCGGAGGGCTTTCACTCCACTTCCTCTCCATACGGCGGGCAAAGCTCGCCCACGACGTGAATGGTTTGGTTAAATCGATTCCACGGTGCATGCGCCGCGCGGAATTTTAAAACTCGCATTGGCCACTGCCAGGTTGGGTGCGTTCGCTCGAGAATCCTCGAACTGGCTATCACTCATTCCTATAGTTGACATTTACATGCGGTAGCGCGCGAGTGCGCTCGAAGGACATTTAAGAATCTCAAACGTCAGGGGCCTGTTCCAGTTTTGTCACCAAATCGTAATATTTGGCGCAGGCGTGGCGATTTTGCTGTTACGCCTATCAGGACGTGGGAATCTCGCCGCTGGCATGGCCGAATCCTCCGATGAAAATGTGGCACTAATCACCTTGACGGGCGGGTGCTGACGCGGGAATAAAAATCCCGTGACGCGGGCGAACCTGCGTCACGGGATATGGCGGTGGAGGTGGGATTTGAACCCACGGTGGCTATGAACCACACAGCATTTCGAGTGCTGCACCTTCGGCCGCTCGGACACTCCACCTCGGCACGCCGATCTTAACCGCTTTAGGCACCTTCGAGCAAAATGGCCGAGCCCATCTGGGCGAGAGCTCACACGCCCCGCGTCGGTGCGCATTCACCGCCGCGCCTCGAACCAGTCAACCAACTGGCGATTGGCCTTCGCCTCCAACACGCCACCGACTACCTCGACCACGTGATTCAATCGCGCATCACGCAGCACATCGCGCACAGACCCCGCAGCTCCCGCCTTGGCATCCCACGCCCCAAACACCACCCTCGAAATCCGGGCATTCACGATCGCACCAGCACACATCGTGCACGGCTCCAACGTCACATACAGAGTGCAACCGGTTAAATTCCAGCTCCCGCGCCGATGCCCCGCCTCGCGCAGCGCATTAATTTCCGCATGTCCCGCCGGGTCACCGCAGGCTTCCCGAGTGTTATAGCCGCAGCCGATTTCCTGCCCAGTTTCATCGACGACGAGCGCACCCACTGGCACATCACCTAGCGCACCGGCCTCATCCGCCAGCGCCAAGGCGCGCCTCAGCCACTCGTCGTCGTTCTTCATACACACCATCGTAGTTAAGGTCCCGCGAAAATTTATCGCCAAAGAATTCACCACACGCGCCCAATCCGCATTAGATTAGAAGTATGAAACTTCAGGTCATTGATCATCCTCTCGTTACACACAAACTAACTGTACTTCGCGATAAGACCACGCCGAGCCCGGTATTTCGCCAGCTCGTTGAAGAAATCATTATGCTCCTTTCCTACGAATCCACCCGTGACGTGGAAATCGTGGACAAGGCCATCGAAACGCCAGTCACCTCAATGACTGGCAAAGTGCTTGCCAAGCCGCGCCCCATCGTCGTGCCAATTTTGCGCGCCGGGCTTGGAATGCTCGAAGGTATGACCCGCCTCATGCCCACCGCCGAAGTCGGATTCCTTGGCCTGCGCCGTGACGAAGACACCCTCGAGGCCATCACGTACGCGAACCGCCTCCCCGAGGACCTCACCGATCGGCAGTGCTTCGTGCTCGACCCGATGCTTGCCACCGGTCACACGCTTATCGCCTCAATCGACTACCTGCTCGATCGCGGCGCCCGAGACGTCACGGCGATCTGCATCCTGGCTGCCCCGGAGGGCCTCGAAGCGCTCGAAGAGCACCTGTCCGACAAGGCCAACGTGCGGGTGGTCGTTGCCGCAGTTGACGAAAAGCTGGATGAGAGAGGCTTCATCGTCCCCGGCTTGGGTGATGCCGGCGACAGGCTCTACGGCGTCGTCGACTAACCGATGCCCGTCTACCCCACATGACTCATGCCGCCGGCCCCGATTATCTCGGCCCAGCGTGGCGGGAAGCGGGCGTCGGGTTGGTCGGGCTGGACCTTCGCCGGAGCGGGCGGGCACTTCGCGATACGCGCTATCGGGACGATATCCGTGATATTCGCGTGCGGCTCGCGCCTAATCTCGGATCGAATGTGACCACGCTCGAAATATCCGGTGGCCGCCACGATCTTGCCCTTTCCCAAAAGGCAGCGCGCGACTTCTACGCCCGGGAGTCGATCGCGTGGGCTAATATTCGTTTTCCATACTTGAGTCAACAAGGAAGCAAACCTTCCAAAAGAATCGTGAACTCAAGGTGAAAACATGAACAAGAAGATGACCTGGACCATCACCGGCTCGCATAGCAGCCCCGGCCCCTAAGCCTGCTCCCGCGCAAGTCCACTCCGCACCATCAGCTCACTCGTAAATCGCCGAGCTCAAGCGACCCTGCCAACATTTGAGGGACGATTCGGAGGCGATCTTCGTATATCACAGGATCGGTCCGGGATCGTCCCTCACATGTCAGCCCCGAAGGCAAATTTGCTATTCTGTGGTGGTTATCGTTTCCACGAGGAGATTTTATGGGCAAGCAAAGCCGGCGCGAACGCCGTAATCAAGAACGCAAGGACCGCAAGAAGAAGGCGCGGATCCAGTTCGTTGACCGCCCATTTGAGGGGATCCCGTTCGAATCGGACCTAGTTGCGATGCGCGAGATTATTCCGTCAGCATCGATGAAGGTGAAACTCACCGATGAATACGGTGGAAAAGAGGTCACGCTGGTGACCCTTCTACCCGGCATGGGAGCCGCCTTGCGCAGGTCTGACGGCAAAATCCTCGTGGCAGTTCAGACCGTGATGTCCTCCGGAGACGTCTCCCTCGACATCGCAGACCGCACGATTAAAGCACTCGGTCTCGAACCCGGAGAAACGATCGCCCAGGCCGATCAGCCCGAACCCGGGCCGCGCCTGCAAGACATCTTGGACCTTGAGGCCGCCACCGAGCTCGTTATGCACGATTCCTATGATTACTGGGTTGATCCTTCCGATGCGGAGAATCCGGACGTGCAGGCCGCGATCCAGCAGACAGCCGATCAGATGGTCCCCACCGCGCAGGTTTCCGGCGTTGAGGGGGCTTACTGGTGCCGGATGCAGCGCGAATTTGTGCGCTGGGTGCGCCCCGAACCAGAAGACGCCGTGCTCGACGCGCTCGCTCGTTTGCAAAACAGCCGTGAGCTCACCTTCGACGACGCGCGTTTCGTGGGTGCTTTCCGCGCCCTAGGGCTGCTGATTCCAGTATTCGAATTACCCGCCGGTGCCGAAGCTGACGAATTGGAAAAGCCACTGGCCGAATTTTCTAAGAAACTTGAAAAAGCAATCGCCAACGAGGAGCCTCTCAGCCCGGAAGAAAAGCGTGCGCGGTCGGGAATTATTTCGCGCCAGGTCACGCTCCGCTAGCCGCACCACAACTTCACTGTCCAAATCGCCAACATTTTTACGCACTCTTGACCATTTGCATATAGACTTTATCCGTGCGAGGCAATCGTGTTGCAGTGGTCATCCCGGCCAAAGATGAATCTGAGCGCATCGGCGCCACCATTCGTGCGGCGCGCGCAATTCCGCACGTGGATCTGATCGTCGTCGTTGATGACGGTTCGGAAGACAACACACGCGACATCGCTCGCGCTGCGGGCGCCACCGTCGTGCGCCATTCCGTCAATCGGGGCAAGGCCTCCGCGCTCGAAACCGGCTCATCCGTCGTCGCTATGCGCGACCCACAGGACGCTCCCCCACGAGCCGTACTGTTTCTTGATGCCGATCTGGGTGAATCCGCGGTTGAATGCGCGCCGCTCATTCAGCCCGTACTTTCCGGCGCCGTTGACATGACCGTCGCTTATCTGCCACCGCAGGCGGGCGCCGGCGGGCACGGCGTCGTCACTGGCTATGCGCGGCGCTGGATTCGGCGGCTCACCGGCTGGTATCCCCAACAGCCCCTGTCCGGCCAACGTTGCCTTACACGAGAAGCCCTGACGGCGGCGCACCCACTAGCTCCCGGCTGGGGGGTCGAAGTGGGCATGACGATCGACCTGCTCACCCAGGGTTTCACGGTTCAGGAAATCGCCTGCAAGCTCTACCATCGCCCATCAGGCAACGATTTGGCCGGCCAGTTGCATCGGGCAAGTCAATATCGCGACGTCGTTCGCGCGGTTATGGCACGCAGGGCTCGGCGCGTAGGTGTCTCACGCGAGGCGCGCAAAACGGGCAAGGTTGAGCCCGGCATGCCGTTCAATGCATTTGCATGAACGGTTCGTTGAAAATATTTCGGCCGTAACGGTCGTTCTCTTTACCATCGAGGCCGGCTACTGACCACAGCCCAACAAAATAGAGCCCGCCGATCAGCGGGATGACCAGGCCTGAATCGTTGATAAACATCGCGCTAACAAGCGTCACAAAAACCGCGATCGTCCCGAACCTCAGCTCGGGGAAGTCAGGCACACCCCGAAGCGGGCGAAATCCCGCTCGTATGGCCAGATAACAAATGAATGCGAAAAGTAGAATGCCGGCTACCCATCCAAACCACGGAACCTGGGTGGCCAACTGTTCAAGTTTTCGCAGCACAACATTTGCCGCATCCCCATCGAGTACGGATTGGAAAAACTGGCCAAGATGGCTCCGGGATTCGGGGGCACGTAGCCAGTCGGCGAACGCAATACCTATCGTGAGTACCACTGCTGCGAGTGCAAGGGCGCCGATCCGCGCTGGCGTCAAGCGCATGCCTAAAGCAAGAGCCAAGAACACGCCAAAGCCGAGCACGAGAGCGGGCGGCCCACCAAAATCCGCGCCCATATGCGGCGCGCCATCAACAAATATCGCAACGAATGCCATGCCGATCACAACGCCTGGCACCGCGGCCTTTGCCCGGTGATTTTTCGCAATCTTTGTGACGACGGCGGTCAGGAAAATCATGCTCACGGCCCAGATCGCAAACGGCGCATTGGAGATTCCATAGAAGCGGCCGCCAGATTGTGGCTGGTCGCCGAGCACGGAAATCGAGTGCAGGTTCGAGCCGAGTGCGGCGTCCAAGCCGATCGTGGCGGCGGTGACGAGGGCGATGAAGGTGGGGGCGAGTATAATGCTGGGTACGGTATCTTCGCTCACGGGCGTGCCACGCTTGGCGAGCTCCGCGGTTTCAACTCCGTGGTTTTGAGCCAGCCGCAAGGCTATCCCCGCGATTGCAAGGGCGATCGCCGTCATTCCTGTCGTGAACGTGGCGGCACTGTAGCGGCCAGCCAGCCACCAAGGAATCAGGTTGACGAGGAAGGACGCCGCGGGCAAGGCCGCCGATACAAGGATTGCGAACAGGTGATGCACGCCGAATCGGCTACCTCGAATCGTTGCCGTGACGCCGGCACAAATAATAATCGCACCCAAGACGAACAGGACGTAGAACAGCCCCACCATTGCCCGCGTTGACATTGCCCGCTGGTTGAGGTCCGCCAAATCGCCCGGATCGGCGTCGCTTTCCAGAACTGCCGGAGGCGTGCCCGCAGCGGCGGCCGGCACGGCGAGCCCGAACGCGTCGAAGATCGCCGCCTGCACGTCAACGTTTTGGATCAGGCCCGGCTGGCGGGTTGAGGCTGAGGTGGCAAGCGAGCCGGCGCCCTCGCCGATCACTGTTTGCAGATAGATCTGAAGCCGTGCCGTTTCACGGTCGGAATCGCCGAGTGAGGCCACGATGAGTGTGGTACCAGGCTCCAGGGCGTCAAGGAGTCGCCCCAGTTCCTCGTCGATGCGGGCGGTGGAGGCGCGCGTGCGTGCTGAGACTTCGCCGGGCGGGATGAACGTCATTTCCAGCTGGCTTGCCGGCGTTGAGTCCCGATGTGCGGAGCCCAAATCGACGACGACGAGGTCCGCGTCAGCTACCTGCCGATACCCGTCCACCGCTCGATCCGTCACCGACCCGTTCATCGGAGCTTGCACCACTTCGCCGAGCGGTTCCCCGGCCCGGTTCGCAATGGCCAGCGCGGCGCCCGGGCCAACACCTGCAACGCTCAGCCCGGAGCCGGCAAGCGTTTCCGCCAGCAAACCGAACCGCGGCTTGTACCGATTTTCCGCGTTATTGGTCAGGATCTGTTCCCACACATCCAGGTGGTCCACGCCGTCAAAGGGGTTCGAACTCAGCGCGTAAGAAAATTCCACGCACGACTGGTTTGAATCGGAGATGCCGTGCGTGCGCACGCCAGTATTCAGCGTCATCCAACCGCCGACACCGCACGTCGTCATAGAAAAGGTGCGCACCGAGGTGTTAGCGATCGCCGAGGTTTGTGCGAGCGAGGCCAAGTTCGGCGTACGCGAATCTACCGCTTCCCATGGCACGCCAACCATTCCAACGACGACGACCTTTCCGTTTCCCCGAGGCATCGGCTGCGGATCGTGGTCGCGTAGCATCGGCAGAAATAAGGAAAGAAGGATCGCTGCGAGCACGCCAAAGATCGCGCACTTCCACATGCGGCTTGGCGTTCGTGAGCGTTCCATGGTGTAAGCCTAAGGTTCTGCGCGGTTGGCAACAAAGTGGCACGCAAGCCGACATGTGGCCGATACCTTGGAAACGGCGTCGTCTCTATACAATGGGCGCATGAGCCAACTCCGTTTCGCATATCTCGGGCCACGCGGCACGTTCACGCAGCAGGCCCTGAACCAGATCGCTACCGAGGATGAGTCGGAGCATATTCCGGCCATAGATTCCCCGCGTGCGATCACAATGGTGCGCTCGGGGGAGGCGGACTTTGCTGTGGTGCCGATCGAGAATTCGGTTGAGGGCGGGATTAACGCGACACTCGACACACTTGCCAAGGATTCCGATCTGTTGATTTTTGCGGAAGTACTCGTGCAGATCGCGTTCACATTGGCCGTACGGCCGGGCACGAAGATGGGCGATATTACGCATATTTCTACGCATCATGCGGCGTGGACGCAGTGCCGTAACTGGCTGGGCGAACATTTGCCGGATGCGGTTCATTTGCCGGCGACGTCGACGGCGGCCGGCGCGGCTGGTCTGGCTGGCGATGGTGATCCGGGCTACCAGGCGACTCTCGTATCGGCGCTTGCGGCCGAACAATACAACCTTGAGGCGCTGAGCGATTCGGTGGCTGATAATCCGGATGCGGTGACGCGGTTCGTAATGGTCGGGAAGTCGGGCACATTGCCGGAGCGGACGGGCTCGGATAAGACCACGTTGATGGTGCAGCTTGCCACCGACGAGGCGGGCGCACTGCTCAACATGCTCGAGCAATTCTCCGCGCGCGGGGTGAATCTTTCCCGTATTGAATCGCGGCCTGTTGGGGACTCGCTTGGCCGGTACGCGTTTTCGATCGACGCCGAGGGGCACCTGATGGACGAGCGGATCCAGGCCGTGTTGCTCGGCTTGCACCGGGTGTGCCCGAAGGTGACGTTCCTCGGTTCCTATCCGACGGCCGACCACCGGCGAATCCGCCTGCGGCCGGGCACAACTGACGATGATTTCATTTCTGCCCGCGCGTGGGTGGATAACCTGATCGAGCGCTCGAGTTAAGCGGGCATCAATTTAGATCGCGCATTTACCTCGCGTCTTAGCCCCGGTTCACCCCAGACTTACCCCACGCGGACCCGCAACGCCGCCTCGTCGACGCGAGTTGAAATTTCGCGCGCATAGCCGAGCACATCGCCGTCGACCTGCACCGGCTGAGCCGTATTGGTCTCAATACGTGCCTGGTTGATTCGGTGCACGTTAATTTCGCCGGAGTTGTCGATTCCTGGGATCTTGACCGGCGCTAGGCCGAGCCCGTTGAGCCCAACTTGACGCACGACGTCGGCCCATCCGATCAGGCCGCGGCGAGTGTCGAGCACGGCCAGCTCGAGCCAGCCGTCACCGGGGTCGGCGTGCTGGTCAAGCACGAATCCGCCGAGGAGCTCTCCGCAATTGAGGGCCATGATTGTTCGGGCGTCAACGCTGAGAGGTTGGGCGGATTTGCCGGTGGTGACCTTTGCGCGCATCTTGGGGCCGAGCAGATGCGGGAGTGCCGCTTTGACGTAGGCGAGCCAGCCGATTTTCGATTTCAGGTCGGATTCTTCGTCCGCCGACGCCATGATCGCCGCGTCAAAGCCGATTCCCGCGTTAACGAGGAAGGCGTGTTCGCCAGGTGTGGCAAGGGTGACATCTTCGGCGTCGTCGGGGATGTCGGCGGGGGTGAGCTGTGCCTGCTCCGGGATCGCTAGCCAGCCGACGTCGATCTTTGTATCCTGGCCGGTCAGTGCGATGACGGCCATGCGGCGCGGACTTGATAGCGGCAGACCGAGGTTGCGGGCGAGCAGGTTGCCAGTGCCGACGGGAAGCATGCCGAGCGGGGTGGCCGTGCCGGTGAGAACTTCGCCAACGTTTCGCACCGTGCCGTCCCCGCCTGCGGCGATAACCACTGAGGCGCCGAGCTCGAGGGCTTCGCGCGTCTGGCCGAAGCCGGGATCGTCTTCTGTGGTTTCCATCCAGATGGGTTCGGGCAGATCGGCGTCTTTGGCGGCGCGGGCCAGCGTGCCTTTCAAGTAATCGAAGTCCGCGTTTTTGGTTGGGTTGTAGACGACTACCGCAGGGCCGGTTGGCTTTTGGTGCTCGGAGCCGGCAGATGCAAGTGCGGCGCCGTGGCGGTCGATCGCTTCGTCGTGGCGTTCGAGGCTTTGGCGTTGATCGGCCAGGTTCTGCCGCTGATCTTCGAGCTTTTGGGTCAGTTCTTGGATAGTGGCCCGATTTTCGTCGATTTGCCGGGCGAGGTTTTCGGTGCGGGCATTGAGGCGCGCCACCGTGACCGCCGCGTAAACCGCGACAACGATACCTAAAATTGCCGCAAGTAAAGCCCAATCCATGCACCTATCGTAATGGTCGCGCTGGCGGCTTGCACACTTCTTGTACGCCCCCCAGCCATTTGGTGTGAGTTAGAGGATTTCCTCGAACGTTTCAGCCTTAAAACGGCTTTTTCTCACAACAAATGGTCGCCTCCTCGAGTAGCAAGCCGCCCAACCGCTCTCAGAACACACGACAATCCGGTGATTCCGAACAAACCAACCGCCCTAAAAGAGTTAACCGTCAATTGCCCCCACCCCACATCCGACCTATCCTTATAAACATGATTGATATCCGCACAATCCGCGAAAATCCAGACCTTATCAAAGCTTCCCAGCGCGCCCGCGGCGCCAGCGAGGCAGACGTCGACGCCGTCGTCGCAGCAGACGAAGCCCGCCGCGCTGCCCTGCAAAACTTCGAGGATAAGCGTGCGGAACAAAAGGAACTCTCCCGCTCGATCGGCAAGGCATCTCCGGAGGAGCGGCCCGCGATCCTTGAGCAGGCCAAGGCGATGGCCGTGGAAGTCAAAGACCTCGAGCAAAAGGCCAATTCCGCGAACGAGGCATTCGAGGCCGCGATGCTCGCTATTCCCAATCTGATCGTCGACGGCGTTCCCGCAGGTGGCGAGGATGATTTCGAGATTCTTAAGCACGTGGGCGACATCCCCGAATTCAGCTTCGAACCCAAGGACCACCTAGATATCGCCGAAGGCCTCGACGCGATCGACATGGAACGCGGCGCAAAAGTTTCCGGCGCGCGTTTCTACTACATGAAGGGAATCGGCGCCCGCCTCGAACTGGCCCTGCTCAACATGGCGATGGATCAGGCCGAGCGCAACGGCTTCACCGCCATGATGACCCCCACCCTCGTCAAACCCGAGGTGATGGGCGGCACTGGCTTCCTCGGCGCACACGCGGACGAGATCTACTATCTACCCGCCGACGATCTCTACCTCACCGGCACCTCCGAGGTTTCGCTCGCCGGTTACCGCGCGGACGAAATCATTGACCTGTCAGCCGGCCCGCTCCGCTACGCCGGATGGTCCACCTGCTATCGCCGCGAGGCCGGCTCCCACGGGCGTGATACCCGCGGAATCATTCGCGTCCACCAGTTCAATAAGATCGAGATGTTCTCCTTCACCACGGCCGACGAGGCCGAGGCCGAACACGAACGCTTCCTCGCATGGGAAGAAGAGATGCTGGCCAAGGTTGAGCTACCCTACCGCGTCATTGATACCGCAGCCGGCGATCTAGGCGACTCCGCCGCCCGCAAGTTCGATTGCGAGGCCTGGCTGCCCACCCAAAACCGATTCATAGAACTAACGTCCACCTCCAATTGCACCACCTTCCAGGCTCGTCGCCTAAAAATCCGCGAGCGCACAGAGGCCGGCACGAACGTCGTCGCTACCATTAATGGAACGCTCGCAACCACGCGCTGGTTGGTAGCCATGCTGGAAAATCATCAGCAGGCCGACGGCTCGCTCTACATTCCCGAGGCGATGCGCCCCTACTTGGGCGGCCGCGAGCTAATTGAACCGGTGAAATAAATGGCCGACGAGACCACCCAGAACACCTACCCATCACCAGAGTTCGAGGGTGATCCCGCCAATCTTCCCGTCGAGGATTACACCCGCTGGCTCGCGCCCTACAGCGCGGGCCCGGATCTGTTGGTTGGCCTTGATGTGGATGGCACGATTTTGCACCACGACACCACGCTGTCCGCGCGGGTGCGCGAGGCCGTTCAGGCGCATATCGCTGGCGGTACGCATATCGTGATTGCCACCGGGCGCGGCGTGCAGGCTACGCAGATTGCGCTCGAGGCGCTGGGGATCGATAGCGGGATCGCCGTCGTGTCGAATGGTGCGATGATTTTATCGATTGGCGAGAGTGATGATGGGCTGGAAACCACGGAATTTAATGGCGGGGTGGCTTCGGCGAACGTGCCGGTCCGCCTTCTTCGTGCCCACACTTTCCATCCGCGCGAGGAGATCGAGCTGATTGCGAAGGGTTTGCCGGAGGCGGTTATCGCGGTGGAATCGCTCAGTGGGCCTACCCGGATTTCGGGGCCCTTCCCCGAGGGGGAAATGTTGACGGAGACGGTGCTCGTACCCGTTGATGAGTTGGTGGTTCCCGACACCACGCGCGTTACGATACGCGCCCCGCACATGAGCGCGCTCGAGATGCTCGAGGCGATTCAGGATCTTGGCCTGCAGGGCGTGGAGTACGCGGTTGGCTGGTCGGCGTGGATGGATTTGGCGCCCACCGGGATCAATAAGGCGGTGGGCTTGCAGGAGGTTGCGGATATTCTTGGCACGCGAGCGTCGATCACGGTTGGCGATTCGGGTAATGATTGCGAGATGCTCGCCTGGGCCGACGTCGGCGTGGCGATGGGCAATGCACGCCCGTATGTTGCATCGTTTGCGGATACGATGGCCCCGCACGTCGACGACGACGGGCTGGCGGTTGTGCTGGAAGAACTACTCTAGCTTCTAGGTGCTTCCCGCGAGATCTAGATCGTTCTCGCGAGACATGATTTCGTAATAAAAGTATCGCCAGAGCCATATTAGTGTCGCGGGAGCGATGCGGGCGGAAGGAATGCGTGTTTGCTCAGCTAGCGCATGCGTTCTCTACTAGCGAACACGGCACACTGCAATTAGTTCAGCGTTTAACTATTCGTGCAGGTGGTAGCTAAATGTCTGATAAGTAACGTTTTGGTAACTGTCTCATTACTTTGGCGTTAAACTATTTTCCTCACTATGATCAGGGCGACCCTTAACGAGGAGGAACGCAATGAAGCGAATTGCTGCTATCTCTGCAGTACTGCTCGCGAGCGCTTCGCTCGCCGCATGTAGCTCTGATGATCCCGAGAAGCCGGACACCGGAGCTAGCGAAGAAACAACTGCCACGCAAGAAGCACCCAAGGGTAACTGGCCCGATCTTTCGGGTGAGACCCTCAACGTCGCATCGGACTGGTCCGGTGCGGAACAAGAAAACTTCGAGAAGGTTCTGGCCGGTTTCTCTGAGGCCACCGGCGCCGAAGTTACCTACACCTCGCTCGGCAACAACGTTGCAACCGCACTGGGTACGCAGATCGAGGGAGGATCGCCTCCGAACATTGCGTTGATCCCACAGCCGGGCCTGATGAACCAGCTGGTGGCTGACGGCTCGATCGTGCCGCTGGCCGATGACGTTCTGGCCGAGGTTAAAGAGAACTACGCGCAGACCTGGATCGATCTCGGTTCGGTGGACGGCGAGACGTACGGCGTGTGGTTTAAGGCCGCGAACAAATCGACCATGTGGTACAACGTTGAGCTCTACGAAGCCGCCGGTGTTGATACTCCTGAAACTTGGGAAGATTACGTCACCACCCTTGAGACCCTCGCCGATTCGGGTACCTACGGCGTGTCAATCGGCGCCGACGTCGGTTGGCCACTAACCGACTGGTTCGAAAACGTGTACCTTCGCACCGCAGGCCCAGAAATGTACGATAAGCTGACCAACCACGAGATCCCGTGGACGGATCCGTCGGTCGAAGAAGCACTGAACGTGCTCGCCGAGGTGTGGGGTAACGACGCCGTGGTACAGCCCGGTGGCGCGCAGCGCACCTTCCCGGACTCGGTGACTGCAGTCTTCGGTGACAACCCTGAGGCTGCAACCGTCTACGAGGGCGACTTCGTGGCAGGCAACATTGCCGACCAGACCTCGTCGGTTGTTGGTCAGGACGCCAAGTTCTACGCCTTCCCGTCGATTAACGACTCCGAGCCGTCCGTCATGGGCGCCGGAAACGTCGCGGTTGCATTCGATGATTCCGAGGCAACCCAGGCACTCATGAAGTACCTGGCATCGCCGGAGGCAGCCAACATCTGGATCGGGCTCGGTGGCTTCACCTCGCCGAACCAGAACGCTGACATGAACCTGTACCCGGATGAGACGTCGCTTCAGATTGCTGAGGAGCTCGTCAACGCCGAGGTCTTCCGCTTCGACATGTCCGACCTTGTTCCGTCCGAATTCGGTGGAACCGAGGGCCAGGGCATGTGGCAGGAGTTCATCAACTTCTATGAAAACCCGGACGATATTCAGGGAACCATGGAAGCGCTTGAAGCGGCAGCACAGTCCGCTTATGGCAACTAATCAGTAACCGAACGTGGGCGGGGCTAGGAGCCCCGCCCACTTCGTTGCGGTGAACACAACCGCAACATTTCAGCACTGAGCACCTTGAGGAAGTACTCATGAGTACAGACACCGTCGCGAGTCGAACGCGCGAAGAGAAAACAAACTTTGAGGAACAACCCAGCCGGAAGAGAATCAATCCGATGCTCTGGTGGTTCCTCGGTCCAGCCGTTCTCATCCTGATCGTCATGATCATCTACCCCGCCGGCTATTCGGTGGTGCGATCCCTGTTTGACGATTCGGGTAACTTCGTCGGCCTCGACAACTACGTGCGCATGTTCTCGATGTCGTCGACGAAGCAGGCCATTCAAAATAACCTCATCTGGGTGCTCGCCGCTCCGCTCATTACTACCACGCTCGGCCTGATCTTGGCCGTTTTGATGGACAAGATTCGGTGGAAGACGGCCTTCCGCCTCATCATCTTCATGCCGATGGCGATTTCGATGCTCGCGGCCGGTATTATTTTCCGTTCGATTTTCCAGCAGAATCCGAATATCGGTTTCGCTAATGCGGCGATTGTGGCCGTCCAACAACTGGTCGGCGATTCGACCCAGTATCCGGGCGCCCGCCCCCGCGACACCGAAGCATTCACGCAGGGCGCTGACAATGCGATCGAATCGAACCAGACATTCAGCGCCGGCGACGTGGCGGCCGTTCCGCTGGTGGGCATCCGCCAAGACGCGATTCCCGACCCCGAAGACCAAACCCAGGCCATGCCCGCCGATTCGGTTGACGGCTCGATCACTGGCACGGTGTGGCTCGATTTCGCGCGCGGCGGCGGTGGCGAGTCCGGTGTGATCGATGACGGTGAAGCCGGCCTGGGCGGCATGGAAGTCGCGATCGTGGATCCGGCGGGCGGCGTCGTCGCTACTACTGAAACCAACGACGACGGCACGTTCGGCTTCGAAGAGATCGGCGGCGAATCCTTCACTGTGAAGCTCAGTGCCGCGAACTTCGCCGAAGCCCCCACGGGTATCGACTGGCTCGGCCCCTCGCTCATCACGCCGGTCATGATTGTGGCCTTCATCTGGATTTGGGCCGGTTTCGCGATGGTGATGATCGGGGCGGGCCTATCCGCCGTCGATCGTTCGCTCATGGAAGCGGCGCGCGTCGATGGCGCTAGCGAATGGCAAGTTTTCCGGCACGTCACGGTGCCGCAGCTACGTCCAACCATCACGGTCGTGCTCGTGACTCTGACCATTAACGTGCTGAAAATCTTCGACCTCGTCTACGTCATACCGCCGGGCCAATCAAAGGAGGCGGGCACCGTCGTCGCCGTCGAAATGTGGAAGCAATTCGGAAACTACAACTACGGAATGGGCTCGGCGCTCGCGATCTTGCTGGTCATCATGGTGTTGCCGTTCATGCTGTGGCAGGTGCGCAACTTCAGGAAGGGGAACTAGCGATGGCGGCTAAAGAAACGCAAGCAGCGCGGGTGGATTTAGCGACGACGGCGGGGCACGTGTCACAAGCGGGTCGAAGGCGTACGCTGAGCGAAAAAATCAACCGCGTTCTATCAAATTCTGTGGTGAACGTTGTGTTGCTGATCGTGGCCGCAATGTGGCTGCTGCCAACCGTTGGCCTGTTTTTCCAGTCGGTGCGCTCCCCTCAAGACAACGCGCAAACCGGCTGGTGGACGATCTTCGACAACTTCGAGCAGTGGACGTGGGGGAACTACGAGTCGATCCTCAATAATGACTCGATGATGCAATCGCTGTGGAATACCGTGCTGATCGTCGTGCCGTCGACGTTCCTCGTGGTGTTCATTGGCGCGATGGCCGGCTACGCGCTCGCGTGGATCGAGTTCCCCGGCCGCACTGCCCTTCTGACCGTCATTGTTGGCCTCATGGCTGTGCCGCTGCAGGTCTCCTTCATTCCGCTCGCTCAGCTGTTTGGCTCGGTTGGCATCTTTGGCACGCGGTGGGCCGTCATCCTGTTCCATACGGCCTTCGGATTGCCGTTCGCGGTATTCCTCATGCGCAACTACTTCCGGCAGATTTCGCCCGAGCTCATGGAGGCTGCACGCCTGGACGGCGCGGGTGAGATGCGGATCTTCGTGCGCATCGCGCTCCCGCTTGGCGCCCCGGCCCTAGCGTCGCTGACGATCTTCCAGTTCCTGTGGTCCTGGAACGACATGCTTGTGGCTCTGATCTTTGCAGGCCCGCAAGACAAGCCGATCACGGTGGCGCTATCCGAGCAGCTCAGGCTGTTCTCTTCGAATATTGACATCCTCGCCGCTGGCGCGTTTTTGTCGATGATCATCCCGCTGCTCGTGTTCTTCGCCGGTCAGAAGTACTTCGTCAACGCCCTCTTGCAGGGTTCAACGAAGTAACAATCAATGACGACGAGGCGGGGCTGGTGCTTCGCCTCGTCGTCGTTTGTGGGAGGCTTTTTGCGTCATATCTGCGGGCGTGTCACAATAGCAGATGGCTTTCTTGTGCCCGCGAGGGTATGGGCAAGTGCAGGAGGGTTGTCAGAGCGGCCGAATGAGGCGGTCTTGAAAACCGTTATACGGTGATCCCGTATCGGGGGTTCGAATCCCCCACCCTCCGCCAACATAACGAATAGAGGAGGTCGTGTGACGAATTCCGATTCTCTAACAATTGAAGACATTTCCCAAGAAATTGAGCACGCGCTCAGTCATGATTCGATAACACTTGCCGCTAAGGCGTTGCAATCGTTGCGTTCGCAAGACGTCGTGCAGCTCATGCACCGTCTCGATTTCAGAAACCGGGCGGTCGTGTACCGACTCCTTCCAAAGGATCGGGCATTAGCTGTTTTTGAAATGCTGCAACCGCGCCTTCAGGCGGATCTTGTCCATGCGTTGCACGATGAGGAAGTCACCGGCGTTTTCGCCGAGATGGATCCGGACGATCGCGCAACGCTTCTCGATGAGCTTCCCGCCGGCGTCGCCACCCGGCTACTGCGGGATCTGCCCGAATCCGAACTCGAGCTGACCTCAATTGTTCTTGGCTACCCGGCGAACTCCATCGGCCGGCGAATGAGCCCAGAATTTGTGAGCGCATATCAGGACGCAACCGTGGCCGAAACCCTTATCCGGGTTCGCTCGCGGATCGACGACGCCGAGACGATCTACACCATCCCGGTGGTTAATCGGCAGCGAAAGCTCATGGGGGTGCTCGACCTGAGCGCGGCCATGCGGGCTGATCATGACACGTCCATTGCCGAAATCATGGACGAGCCCTATTCGGTGCCCGCCACCGAGAGCGCGGAGCAGGCTGCCATTCGCTGCTCAAATCTCAGGGTCTTAGTGCTGCCTGTGGTGGATGACGAGTCGAGGCTGGTCGGGATTCTGACCGTTGACGACGCTCTGTCGATCCTCGAGGACGCCCAGGCTGAGGATCAGGCGCGTATCTCTGGTTCTGAGCCGTTGCGCCGCCCGTATTTGGCGACGCCGGTCAGGTCGATCGTCAAGTCGCGCGTGGTGTGGTTGCTCGTTCTGGCTATTGGCGCAACGATCACCGTGCAAGTGCTGGAGGTTTTTGAGGCGACGATCGAGCAGATGGTCGTGCTCTCCCTCTTCGTTCCGCTCCTGATTGGCACCGGTGGCAACACCGGCAATCAGGCTGCAACCACGGTGACGCGTGCGTTGGCGGTGGGCGACGTGCGGCCGCGCGACGTCTTTAAGGTAATCGCTCGAGAAATCAGGGTGGGGCTTACTCTCGGGTTACTTCTGGGCACCCTCGGCTTCGCCATCGCGTCTATATTCTATGGCGTGGCGATCGGGCTGGTTATTGGTCTGACCCTCATGAGCATCTGTACGCTGGCCGCCGCGGTTGGCGGCGGGATGCCACTGGTTGCAACAAAGATTGGTGTGGATCCTGCCGTTTTCGCCAATCCGTTTATTACCACGTTGGTGGATGCGACCGGTCTGGTTATCTACTTCCTCATTGCGCGAGCCGTATTGGGTCTGTGAGGCGTCGCCTGCCACGCCTCACGGGTGCGGCGGCCACTGCGACTGAACGTGATGAGCGCCCGGCACGTGCCGGGCGCTCATTGCTGTTGACGTTGTACCTAATTGTCGAATTGCTCCCGGTGGAGGAGCTCGGCTAGATCACGGAGGGCATCGTCGCACCTCGTGTAAAAGTTCTAGAAGATCATCGACAGGAGCCAGACCAATACGACGATAATGAGGATGAGTCCAATGATTCGAATAATGCCAGTCATTTTCATTCTCCGTTCAGAAGTCGATTGTTCAATTTCGTTAAGCATTCATCAAAAACTGGCTTAAACATAGGTAATCCGCCAATGGTGAATCAGGTAGCGACGCAACGCCGAGTACGCATTAACGCGGGTACCCGCTTAGACACAGGTCAGAGCGCACATGCGTCCGCCGAGCACCCGCGCTGGCACAATCCGGAGATAGGCGGGCGTGCACTCGGAGCGGGCGCAACGATGGCAGTGCCGGATGCAGCCGGCAAGGTGAGCTGATCGTCGTCGTTAGTGATTGTGGTGGCCGCAGACCAGTTGGCAACTAGGGCGCGGAATCGGCTAGTCTGGGGTGGCTTGGAGATATGGCTGAGTGGTCGAAAGCGCTCCCCTGCTAAGGGAGTAGTCGCATATACGCGGCTCGAGGGTTCAAATCCCTCTATCTCCGCGTGTGGCCCCTTCCGAAGAACTTTCGGGAGGGGCTTTTCGCGTCCCCGCCCCTGCTACACCCCCCCCCACGGGCGTCTCACGAAGGGCTTTCCTGCTTCACGGAGGGCCTTAATGCTGCATCTAAGCCCTCCATCAAACAGGAAAGCCCATCATTACGGCGAGGGTAGAGCGAGCCATAGCCACCCTGCCCCACGGGCCCAGCGCACCCAACGGCGTAGGATGGCCGCCGTTCAGTCAGCGCGAGTGCGATCAGCCCACGCGCGCTCGATGAGTTCGCGCAGCACCGTCACATCGATTCCCTCGAATGCGGGTAAGGCAATCGCGTTCCGGCCGGTCGTGACATCTCCCAGCCGCGCAAGGATCTCAGCGTAGTAATCGGCGTATCTGCGAAGAACGAGCACGAGGTGGCACCCGCGACGGGTGAACCCGATTTCAAAACCATCGTCCGGGGACTCTGGGTGGGCGGCGGGCTTCTTCTGCCCGAATCCAATTACGGACGGCCCCCTCATGACAGCCTCGCATCCGGTGACCTGACTCAGCAGGTCGAAGAGCGCGCGAGCATCGGATTGGAGTTCGAGCGGGTAGCGATCGATGCAGTCGATTGGCTGCAAGCACGACGCCGGCCTGCCAGCGCTCACGGGAACATCTTGCACAAATTCGCGGGCGGGCGAGGAGTGATCGGTGCGACGGGTCACAACTCCTCCTCGGGTCATCCAAGATTCGGACATTTAACCTTCCTCGATTCTACCGCCGGTGATCGAGTAAGTGTTGGGTAGTCAAGAGACGCGCGACCGACGAGCAGCGCGCTTTATAACATTTCCATAACGCCTCGACATCAAGGCTTTCAACGATCGCGAACCGTCGTATAGTTGCCAGCAAGCCTGTGGCTATTGCCTCATCGCACCAAAAAGCAATCATGCTCAGGCTAAAACACCAATCAGCACTCTGAGTTATTCACACACAGAAAAGAGGAATCCACATGAGTACCCCAAATCTCAATCAGGATTCAGCTGTCTCGCAGGGTCAACTTGATGGCTCGGACGAAACGATTATGCCGCCTGGTCGGCCTTGGATTCGCCACTTTGGCGGTCTGGCACTCGGCATTGTCCTAGCTCTGATCGTTTACTTTATTTTCCCTAAGGAACTATCCGCTGACCTCATCTCGAAGTTGATCGAAAAGGAAATCGAGCCCGACGGCCACAAGATTGCGCTCACGGCAGCCATCGCGGTTCTCATGGGCGCATGGTGGATGACGGAAGCGATTCCGCTCGCCGCCACTGCGCTCGTTCCCGTCACCGTTTTCCCGATTCTGGGAATCATGACCTACCCCGAAGTTGGAAGCTCCTACGCATCCTCCACGATCTTCCTGTTCATGGGCGGATTCTTCCTTGCCCTTGCCATGCAGCGCTGGAACTTCCACCGACGCCTTGCGCTCACGATCGTCCTCGCAGTCGGCACAAAGCCAAAACGCCTCATACTCGGCTTTATGGTGGCGACCGGCTTCCTCTCGATGTGGGTCTCCAACACTGCAACCGCGGTCATGATGCTCCCGATTGGCATCTCCGTGCTGTCTACGATCGGCCAGGTTGACGACGTCGGCGGCCAAAAGAAGCTCTCAAACTTCGGCACGGCGCTCATGCTGGGAATCGCCTACTCGGCGTCGATCGCCTCGCTGTCCACCCTCATCGGCACACCGCCGAATGCGCTGCTTCGCGGCTACCTGCAAGACACGCACGGCATGACCTTAAACTTCGGCCTGTGGATGGTGTTCGCGACGCCGCTCGCCTGGCTATTCCTACTCATTGCCTGGCAGTTTCTGATTCGGCTTTACAAGCCCGAGGTTGACGACATCCCTGGCGGCCGCGAGCTCATTAAGGGCGAGCTGGACAAGATGGGCCCGATGTCCACCCAAGAGAAGATCGTCGCCATCATTTTCGTGCTCGCCGCGCTCTCGTGGATCTTCATTCCAACCTTGTGGCCAGAAGGCCCGATCGGCGACACCACGATCGCAATGTTCCTCTCTATGGTTCTCTTCATCACGCCCGCCAAGCCTTCCGAAGGTGTTGCCATCCTTGACTGGGAGACGGCGAAAGAGATTCCGTGGGACGTGCTCCTTCTTTTCGGCGGCGGACTCGCTCTTTCATCCGCCTTTAGCAGGACGGGGCTTTCCGACTGGATCGGCGAACAGGCGGGCGCTCTTGAAGGCTTGCCAACCGTGCTGATTATCGCGGGGATCGCGGGAATTGTGCTCTTCTTGACGGAGATGACTTCCAACACGGCAACAGCGGCTGCTTTCCTTCCGATCATCGGCGCGGTTGCGATTGGCATGGGTGTGGATGTGCAGCTGCTGGTGATCCCGGTGGCGCTGGCCGCAACGTGTGCGTTCATGCTTCCGGTTGCGACCCCGCCGAATGCCATCGCATACGGCTCCGGCTATATCACGATCGCTCAGATGGTGAAGGCCGGTGTTTGGTTGAACATCATCGGAATCGTTCTGATCACGATCTGGACGGTGGTGTTCGGCCCGATGGTGCTCGGGATCGCCATTTAAGGTGAGCTGCCCGTAAGCAAGAACACTATCGAACAATTGGCAATTGCCCGGCTCGGGCGCGTAGACTAAACGTCGTTCTTAGGAACTATGCGCCCGTAGCTCAACGGATAGAGCGTCTGACTACGGATCAGAAGGCTGGGGGTTCGAGTCCCTCCGGGCGCGCTTCGGCCCAGTGGTTGACTTAGGTGTCCCGCTGGGTCGAGCTATTTTGTAAGGTAGCGCCATGACTATGACTCCCGATTCCGTGCTGGCCAACATGCGCGAGTGGACGGTTTCGCCCGCCGATGACGACGCCCAATACAGCCTCGCTTCTTACCGTGAACTTGTGGAGCGGCAAGGCGATGGCGCTCTGTGGAAGGGCGAGCATCCGGCGCACCTGACCAGCTCGCTGTTCGTGCTTTCAACAGACCTCAGCCAGGTTCTTCTTGCTTTCCACAAGAAGGCACACATGTGGTTGCAGTTTGGCGGGCACCTTGAACGCGCAGATTCATCCTTGGCTGACGCGGCCTTGCGTGAGGGGCGCGAAGAATCCGGGCTTTCCGCGTTTTCTAGATTCTCGGATCAGCCGTGTGATCTTGACATCCATGAACTTGGTGGCGGATTCGGCTCTATGTGCCGTGAACACTGGGATATTGGTTTCGTTGCGTTAGCCGAGCGCGACGCCGTCGTCGCCGTATCAGAAGAATCGGATGACGTGCGCTGGTTCGACGTCGATAACCTTCCGGACGCGGGAGCCGGTGACATGTATCCGCGGGTGCGAGCTGCACTCGCTCACGCACGGGCCAAGTTCTAACCAAGCCAAGTTCTCACCAATATGAGAACTTCCTCATGTAGGTGCTACGGCTTCTTTCACACTCGCCTTTCATACTTGAGTCAACGGCGACCCGATCGGGTTCGCGAGACAGAAAGGCACAACGATGAATAACAAGAAGAAGCTCTGGACAATCTCCGGCTCTCTCGCTGCCGCAGTTCTTATTACCGCGGGCGCGGGCCTTGCAATGGCCAACGATAACGATGATCGCGACCGCGATCGCGCCCACACCGTCACCATTCCTGGCAACCAAGGGGCTGGCGACGCCGACTCGGCACAGTCAACGCCCTCTGCCTCATCCGTCTTATCAGCACAGTCGGCGGCGTCCACCCAGTCGGCCGTGTCCGCTCCTTCTCCCGCGGGCGTACAGGCACCGGCTCCAAAGCCCGCCCCAGCCCCAGCGGCCGATTCTTACTCGGCTCCGTCGGCACCATCGCCTGCTCGCGTTCAAGCGCCGGCTCCGAAGCCGAAGCCAGCACCGGCACCCGTGTACTCGGCTCCATCGCCGTATTCGGCCCCATCGCCGGTCTCCGCCGATTCCTACTCGGCCCCTTCCGCAGATTCCTGATCTGCCCTCAAACTAGCGGGCCCGGCTTTGCGTGTGGCCGGGCCCGCGCCTGCGGTAACTCGTAATGGTGAGTCACAATATTGTGGCGCGGGACTTGGCTCACCGCTTACACACGCGTTAGATTAAAAACAGGAGGTCGCATGGCTAGTCCCAGAAAAATGTGGACAATCACCGGTTCGCTCGCAGCAGTTGCGCTCATCACAGCCGGCGCGTCTTTTGCGATCGCTGAAGATGATGGCCCGCGCGAGCGCGGTACAGTCGTACGAATTCCTGCGCCAACTGCCACCGATGATGGGGCGACTTCAGCGGAGTCTGCTTCGGCGAGTGGTTCTTCTGCCGAAGCCGAGCCTGAGCCCACGCCAGAAACTGCGCAGCAGCAAGGCGGCTCGCAGCGGGCTCCAGCGCCAGCGCCTCAACCGGCACCTCCAGCTCATCAAAAGGCTGCGCCTGCACCTCAAAAAGCTGCACCGGGCCCGGCTCCTGCCCCACAGCCACGGGTCTATCAGGTCACTTCAGCTGATTCGTATTCACCCTATTCGGCTCCATCCGTAGAGTCTTAAACGGGTGGATTCCTCCGCAAACCGGGTACCAATCACTCATCCCGGGCACGTTAAACATGCACCATATAAGTGATTCCTGCCCGCTTTGCGGCGGGAGGGGAACCTTACAGATAGTTCTTGCGCAACTGCGCCGCTGATTTGGGCGATAGGTCCGTGAGCGTCACATCGAAAAGAGTGACGGCACCCGTTTGTCCACGCGCTGCCATCCGAGCAACAGCCCGCCCGGCGGCCACGAGCACCGAACCCGTAAACTCCGGATTCGATCCCAATTGCAGCTGGTAAGTGATGGCCGAATCAATGCCATCATCAGTTTGGCCTGCCCGGATCACCTGGCCCCCGTGCGGGATCCCTCCGTGCTCACGAGCCAACTCTTCGGCGGACACAAAGTTCACCGCCGTGTCATAGTCGGCGAAATAGTTCGGCATCTCCACAATTTCCCGCTCGATCCGCTCCAGATCCGCACCTTCATCGGCAACTACATAGCACACGCGCTCGTGCATCGTCCGAGGACTCAGCTCGACGTTCTCACCGTTCTTCACAGCCTGCACCGTTTCCTCAACAGGAACGGTGTACTGCCTCGCATCAGCCACTCCTTCTACCCGGCGCACCGCATCCGAATGCCCCTGTGAAACGCCAGGCCCCCAGAACGTCGTCGTCGAACCGGAAGGAAGAACCGCCTCCCCAAGCACCCGCATGATCGAAAACAGACCCGGATCCCAGCCCGCAGAAATCAGTGCGAGGGTTCCCGCCTCTTCGGCAGCGGCGTCAAGGGCTTCAAAGTGCTCGGGAATCTTCGCGTGGGTATCAAATGAATCAACGGTATTGAACAGCTTCGCCACCTGCGGGCCCTGCGTCCTCAAATCAGTGGCCGATCCGCCACAGTTCAACACCACATCGAGCTTGCCCACATACTCAGCCATCTCGTCGACGTGTGCGACGGGCGCACCCAAAGTTGTCACCTTGCCCGGATCGCGGCGTGTAAACACGACGACGCACTCCATGTCCTCCAACTGGCTCAGCGCAAGCTCGGCGCCGCGGCCTAGATTTCCGTATCCGTTAATCCCTACCCGAATCATGTGCTCTCCTCCACGGCTATGCGTTTCCTTAACCTCCGCAATAAACTTTACGAGAACTTGGAGTTGTTTGCTGTTCGGACCAGCCGCAGTGCTCAACCCTAGGCCGCAGGGCCAATACTTGAATAGCTCCATTGTCTGGGTCATAATCGATGTCGTGATCACCGGCGACCGGTACTAGCCGTTACGGAGGCACACATGGGAATCTGGCGGCGCGCCAAAATTGCAGCATTAGCCGCGCTAACAGCAGCAACGCTCACCGCATGCGGCTCGGTTTTAACTGACGATGAATTATCGAACACAATATTCCAGCGTGGCTCGATCTACGGCCCGAATGCTACCCAGGATGCCCTCGAGCATATCGCCGAGATAGCCGGCTACAGCGATACGGACGCCATGATGATTCGCAGGCTTACCTTGCGTGGCAATAATTATGACATTAGTGCGATAGTCTCCCTCCCCGATGATCCGCTCGCTTACGACCACATAACCTCAGATTCAGACGAAGCATCGGAATGGGGCTACGACGGGGACACATATTTCTTCCCCGAAGACCTGCCGCCAATCTTGTTCGAGGATCCGAATGTTTTGTTTAAGAACATGCGCGACGCCGTCGGCGATCAAGAGATCACCGGTTTCGATGTGACGGTTCGGCCGGAAGTCGGCGCCATCGAATACCGTGATTTCACCGAAGAAACCGGGGAAGAAATGATGCATTCACCGGGCGTAACGCTTGAAGGAAGCGTCACGGGAACGCGTCGGATCAATATTTCCTTCAAATTCGACCCGGATACTGGCGAAATTATCGCCCAAGAGTAGGGAGCCGCCATGTCTGCTTTCGAGCCGAAGAAAACCTCCGCTTTTCAACCAAGGAAACGGCGCCTCAGCTTCGGAATGTTCCTCTTCGCGATCATTACTGCGGCGGTCATTTCTTCGTTCGTGCTTGCGATCGCTATAGCGGTGCTCGGCCACCTGTATCCAGATATCGTCAAGCCGTTGGCGCGGTTTATCTGCAATGCCGACGACGCCGAAATCTTCGCCATGGAGCACTTCGGTGAACGGCCCGCCGAACATTGGGTATGTATCTCGCCAACCATGGGCACTTACGATGCGCTGTTCGTAGATTTCCTGCCCGTTCTCGGGGCCGCATGGGGTATCGGCATACTTCTGCTGTTACCTTACGCGTTTGGCGCGGCGCGCCGGCCGCTCGCAGGGCCGGACGACGACGTCGTTCAGCTTTCCGATTCTGTTCACTACATGTACAAGCCGGGCGAAACCTCTGGCCCGAACGACCGGTTTTCGCTGATCGAAAGGATTGAGGAAGGCGGGCGCGTCTTCCTTGTGGACGTTGGCCCCAGCAAAATCAACACGATCAAAACTATTCGCGAACATATCAAGATCGGCCTGAACGAGGCCTATCAGCTCACGAACTCGCTACCCGCCGAAGTCGGCGTTGGCCTGCCAACCGAAAAGAAGGTGCAGCTCGTGTGGGAGCTGGACCAGATAGGCGCCCGGCTGGACGTCCGGTAGTAAAACGACTCGCCCATCCCGGCCAGCAGGACGGGTAAGCCGACTCTTTGACAGCCCAGCCGATCTCTACCCCGGCCGCCGACCATTTTCTGTGACTCTGGGGCTTTTTGTGGACGAAACCGGCCGATTTCGCGATTTTCTCACAACAAATGGCTCGGCGCCCGAATAACCCTAAGCTTCAACCCGCGTTTTCACGCCGGTGCGCTCCAGTTTGTTCCATTCCTGCTTCTCGCCCCGGATTTCCTTCCAAATCGCGCTCACAACTACGCACGATAGGAAAATCGAGAACGGCAAAAGCAGTGGCAACACGATCAGGTGCCGGAAATTACTCCAAGCCCGATCGAGGACCAGCGCAAGAACAATATTGACGGCAGACACGCCAAAACCGAGTACGAGCCACAGGTTTGGAAGCCCCGCCGTCCAGTCGTCGAATTCCATGATGCCGGCAAGCACAAGAAGCGGAAATCCAACCATCCCAAGGAGCTGCAAGATCGGCTGAATGATCTGCACGAAGAAGTTCACGGGAAGGTACAGGTGGAACATCGATTTGACTGGCGATAGGAACTCTTGCCGGTGCACGCGCGCCGTCTGGATCAGGCCGCGAGCCCAGCGAACACGTTGTTTCCACAGGTCGCTGAGCTGATCAGGCACTTCGGCGAGGACGATCGCGTCGGGTGCGAATTCGACTTCGTATCCGGCTTCTTGGATGCGCCAGGTCAGTTCAAGATCTTCACCTAGGGTGTCGTCACGAAAGCCCCCAACCGCCCGTATAGCCGAGGCCCTGAAAGCGCCAGAATTTCCGGCCACGATTGGCAGCATGCCCAGCAGCGCGACTCCGCGCCGAGCCAGTCCGGTTCCGGTGTGGGTCATGAGGGTCAGAATGCGCGTCAGCACATTGTGTGTGTTGACGGGCTGGTCGTTGCCGCACACTGCGCCAACGTTCTTATTCCTAAATCCGGCGAGCATATTAGGGATCGTGTCTTCGGTAAAGATGCCATCGGCGTCAACGAACATGAGGATTTCGCCGCTTGCGCGTTCGATTCCGGCATTGAGGGCCGAGCCTTTTCCGCCATTTTCTTGGGTGATGGTGATCGCCCGGTCGGAAAACCGTTCCATCACTTCTTCGGTGTTATCGGTTGATCCATCGTTGACCACGATGACTTCGAGCCTGGGATAGCCGGAGTTGAGGATTGATCCGATGCAGTCGCCAAGCACCACGCCTTCGTTGTAAGCAGGCACGATCACGCTTACGGAGGGCGTCGGGTCGATCGTCGCGGGTTTGGTGCGCGGCCGTAGTTCGGCAAGGATCGCCCCGAGGGAGATCATTGTTCCGACAACCGCCGAGATGGCAAGGGGAATGGCGACTAGTGCTGTCAACCAGGTCACGAGGCCACCGCCTCGCTATCGGCCGAGTTGCCGTCGGCTAGCTCGCCGTCGGCCGGGTTGGCCCGGAACAGTGCGGCGTCGTTTTTGAAAGCATCGAGTACGGCTTCCACAATGATCGGCGCTTTGGCCGAGTTCGCGCCGAAGCGAGCGTTGATTTCGAGCACGACGGGCGTTCCGTCTGCGAGCCGCCGGATATCGACGTCGGCCGGGCCGGTAACCCCGATCGCGCGGGCAGCGTCGATTGCAAGCTGGGCGATTTCCGGTTCGTCAACGACGACGGTCGAAACGGCATTGCCGTGTAGGCCGTGTGCAAGTTCGGTCTTTTTGAGGACCACGCATTCGATACGCTCGTCGGAAACGAACACGTTCGGGGCATATTCAACGCCGGATGCGAATTCTTGGATGATGGAATCTTCCGGCAGTGTGGCAAGTTCGTGGGCGTGCGGGTTTTCGTGAACGAGTACTCCGCGACCACCGCGCGATTTACGCGGTTTGGAGATAACTGGCGAACCCATCCACAGCAGGGTTGCAGTGTCGATCGATTCGGGCGTCGTCGACTTTGGAACATTGACTCCGCAGCGGTTGAGCTGGTGGTAGGTCAGCCACTTGTCGTCTGCTACGTCGATCGCGAGGGGTGAGGATATGAGAACCGGAGCGAATCGTGATGCTTTTGCGAATACCGGTAGCTCTTCTTGGACGGTAGGAATGATGGCGTCGATATTTTCTTCAAGCACCAGATCCCAGATCGCACGAACGAAGGTGTCTTCCCCGGCAGCTGGAACCTGATGGATTCCTTCGGCTCCGGCCATGTCAACTTGTACGACTTCCACGCCGCGCTCGATGAGTTGCGGTACGAGGGCCCTTCCTGCCGGGCCGGCAGCTCCTGTTACGAGGATTTTCACGAAAGTGCACCTCCAAGTGCGTCGAAGCGGACCGGTTCGAAGCCTTCTGCTCGTGACATTTTGGCTTGGTCGCCTCGGAAGTGGGCCATGCCGGACACTCGATCTTCGGTCATGTAGGGCTTACCGGCCTGGTTTTCGTGGATGGCAACGGCCGAGCTTTTCACGCCGACGTAGTCGTCAATGTCTACGAATACTTTGGGTGTGAACTGGGTTGTTACCGATGGCGATTCGAAGCACAGGATTGCGCGATGGCGACGGCCGGCGCGCAAGGTTGCGAGGTGGACGGCGGCGTGGTCTTGGTGCTGGTCATTTGCCGAATGAGTGAAGATGATGTCCGGGTTGAACTGGTTGATCTTCTTTTCGATGGCGGCGATCATTCCGTTCATATCGGTTTCTAGCTTGGTGTCGGTGAAGTCGTACACGTCGCACCGGGAGGCACCGAGGAATTTCGAGCCGTTGATTGCTTCTTGTGCGCGAATTTCCGGATCACCGCCGACGGCCCCGGCCGTCATGATCATGGTGTGGATTTCGTGGCCCGAATCTGCCAAGCGGGCAAGGGTACCGCCAACTGCGAGTTCGAGATCGTCGGGATGGGCGCCAATTGCCAGCACGCGGCGCGGTTTGGCTGTTTTGTTTCCGTGAATCTTGTGCAGCTGGTACATCACGAAGGCGCCTAAAATTCCGGCGAGGCTCGCAACGATAATCACGGCTTGCCACAGTTGTGACACGTCCCGAATGGTTGCCCACACATTGGCGGGCACGAGCAATATGGCCGAGATGACGGCAAAGATTTGCGGCGGGCGATAGTTCACGACCCGGCGGCGGAGCTGTTCTTCACCGGCCACGCTTACGATTGCGGTTACTGCAATAATCGCGGCGAATATCCAATGAAGTGCGTGTAGTGCATTCATGTGTATCCTTTCAGAATCTTCTTGGCCTGGTGGTGGCCACGCCTTTAGTTTGATTGCTGAAAGAAAGAGCTGCGATGGATGAAAATGAGTAAATTCTCATCACTGTGAGAGTTCATTTACCTTGAACCAGCCGGGCTCTCAGCACCCCCAACCATTTGTTGTGACTTTGAGGGTTTTCGTGAACAAAACCGGCCGATTTCCCGGTTTTCTCACAATAAATGGCCCGGTGTCCGACTAGCCCTAGCGTTTGCGGGGCTTGGCGCGGCTTGTGGGGGTGGCAGTGAGCGGATCTTCGGGCCACGGATGGCGCGGATAGCGCCCGCGCATTTCGGCCCGCACATCCTTGTAGGGCCCGGCCCAAAATGATTCGAGGTCTTCGGTGATTGCCAGTGGCCGCTGCGCCGGCGAAAGCAATTCGAGCGTCACGGGCACGCCGGCCAGCCGGGGAGTTGACGTCCATCCAAAGGCCTCTTGGATCCGCAAGCGAACGGTCGGCTTCCCGCTTGAATAAACAACTTTTGCAGTGCCGACGGGCGTGGTGATCCGTTCGGGGGCTAGATCATCGAGTTTCGCGGCTTCAGGCCAGGGCAGCAACGCCCGCAGCCCGGCGAGCAGGTCTGGGTTCGTGGCGCCTAACTGGGGTTCGAGCCATTCCTTCACACGCGCCGCGAGCGCCTCGTCGGACACGTCCGGCCATGGTTCGCCGACGGCGCCGTGCAAGAACGCCATTCTCTCCCGTAAGCTTCGCGCGGCAGCCGGCCAAGAAAGTGTGCCAATGCCTCTGCTCGCGATGTCCTCGGCGCGAGCTTGTGCCACTTGCGCGGCGCTTAGGGTGACCGGCTCGCTGGCTAAGTCGATTGCGCCGAGTGAACGCACAATCCGCCCGCTGACTTTCGTGCCAGCAACCACGGTTTCGAGCCGTTCGGCCAGCATGTCGGCTCCTAGTTCGAGCGCGCGATCCTGGTCGATAGGCACGGCCGCCCGAATCACAGCATCGGCTCGGCCCTGCGTTTGGCCAAGATCGGCGACGGCGAGCCAGTGCGAACCTTCCAACGGGCTGCCTTTTGGTAGCACGGCGCCCGCGCCGTTTGCCAGCAGATAGCCCTTCCCACGTTCGCGAGCAATCCACGTGGGATACGCGAGCCCGACGACGGTGGCAAGCGCCTCGTCGCCCAATGTTCCGTTGTTCGCTTGCTCGGCATTGGGGAAAGTTTTGGCGGACGAATGATCTTGGGTTGTCGAATGGGCGTGGGTCATGGTGGAAGAGTCGAGAGTGGAATCGGAGCCAGACGTGGCGCGCGCAATTTTTTCCAACCGCGTTCTTTCCCGGGGCCACTGGCGTGCTGAGCTGTTTGCGTGGCCGGGCCTGTCCCCGCGGCTAACGCTTCGCAAGGCTGCCGCTAAATCGGCGCCCGGCACGCGCGTATCCACATTGAGCAGCGCAATGATCGCGGCGGCGGTTTCAACTCCGACTTCGCGCGCGCCAGCAATGAGGCCGCGTGCTAGCTGGGGCGAGGCCGGAATCTGGGCCAAGCTACGCCCGAGCTCGGTGATTGCCCCCGCGTCGTCAACCGCGCCTAAGGCCCGCAAGGTTGCCTGCGCCGATTCGAGCGCTGCGGGTTGCGGATGATCCAGTAGTCGCAGTCCTTCCATCCGCGGATTACCCCAGGCAGCGCACTGTAAAGCGGCATCCGTGATATCGGCGGTTAAGATTTCCGGCGCGGAAAACTCTGCGGCACGTCCAAAGGCCAGGCACCTGAATGCCCGGCCCGGACCTTCTCGGCCAGCTCGGCCCGCCCGCTGAGTCATCTGCGCACGCGAAGCATGGACGGTTACAAGCCCGCCGATGCCGGTTCGCGGATCGAAGCGTGCTTCCCTAGCAAGCCCCGAATCCACAACCGTCCGCACACC
This sequence comes from Trueperella bonasi, assembly GCF_030811535.1. Taxonomy (GTDB): domain Bacteria; phylum Actinomycetota; class Actinomycetes; order Actinomycetales; family Actinomycetaceae; genus Trueperella; species Trueperella bonasi. The sequence goes on from NZ_JAUSQX010000001.1 coordinate 930,612, forward strand.
CGGCACCGTCAATGAAGATTCGGCCACCGCCGTCGCAATGATAATCCGGTCCTCCTCGCTTGAAAGTACGCGATCCTGTTCGCGCGCTGGCAGTGAACCGTGCAGGGAGCACACCGGTAGCCGCGCTCCAGCAAGCAGGCCCCGCAGTTTTTCGATCTCGCCAACGCCGGGCATGAAAACCAGAACCGATCCCTGCTCACCATTCGCGGCCTCCTGAACCACGCGGGCTACATGGCTCAAAAAATCCCGGCTTACCGTGATTCCGTGACCGAAGTCCCCAAGCGCTTGGGGGCCGATCCGCTCGGAGATCTCAACGGGGTGAATCGCGCCCGGCACATCCACCACCGTGCCACCGACGAGTTCAGCCACCTTCTGCGCCGCCAAGGTTGCTGACATCGCAACTACACGCAAGTCCGGCCGAAGCGCATCTTGGACGTCCAAAGCAAAAGCCGTCACCAGGTCGGTTTCTAGATCACGCTCGTGGACCTCGTCGATCACGATCGCACCCACGCCGGGCAGGTCTGGTTCGGAGTGCAAGATCCGCAGCATCACGCCCGGGGTCACCATTTCAATGCGCTCACCGGGAACGCTTTCGCCCCGCACCCGGAATCCCACCTGTTCGCCCACTGGCTCACCGATCAGGGACGCGATCCGCCGGGCGGCTGCACGGGCGGCCACCCGGCGCGGTTGAACCACGAGCACCTTGAGCGCCCTAGCCCGCCGAGCCTCATCATCGTCGGAAAGGATTTTCGCGAAAAGCGGTGGAACGAGTGTCGTCTTGCCGGAGCCGGGCGGGGCCGTCACCACCGCGTTTCCCTCCTGGGTGGCGATTTCTGCCAGGCCCTCAGCGACGGGAAGATCGGGCGGTCTGAGGATGAGGCGGTCAGTCACCGGCGCGCAGCGCGTCGAGTACCCGCATCGACGTCGCCTTCACCCTTTCCACATCCTGCCCCTGATCGAGAAGCTTCAACCCAGCATCCAACAGCGAACGCGTCATCCGCGCATTAATCGCGGCATCCGCCGGCATTAACTCTTTCCACAGCTGCGCGATGTTGCGGGCGAGTTCCTGGTGAAAGTTCATGACGGCGCCCGAGCGGCTCTGAACCTCCCGCCCCGACGGCGGCTCCCCCGACTTCTTGCCGCGCGTCATCCCGAAGGTGAGCACGTCGACCAGCCACTGGTGGCCCGCTTCCGCACCAATATCGAGGCTTAGCGCAATCAGGCTCTTCAGCCGGTCATAGGGCTCCTCGTGATCGTCGATCGCCTGGGCGAGCCGCTCACCCCAGTGCGGGATGTAGCGCTCTAAAACCAGCACCCGCAGATCATCAACCGAGTCAACATAGCGGTAAATTGAATTGCGTGCAATTCCGGCCGACTTCGCCACCACGCCAGCGGTAAGCGCCGCCGGACCATCGTTGCGCAACACGTGTTCTGCCGCATCGATGAGCCGTTCGAACATCATGTCGTGATGCTCGCGAACAGATGGGGCAGAAATCTTCGGACTCATACCTCTATCCTTCACTCATGACCCGCACGGCGGGAAGACCTTATCGCCTTATTCTATGCGTTCATCCTCCGCATCGCCGCCCTGTGCTGTGACATCGAGAGCCGCCTCGTCGAGCGCCTTTTCAATTTCGGCTGCCTGCTTTTCGTGCCGGCGCTTTGTGTAACGCTTCTTTGCGCCCTCGATTAGGCGATACAGCACGGGCAGCAAGATCAACGTCAGCAAGGTGGAGGTGATCAAACCGCCGATTACCGTGATGGCCAGCGGCGTGGAGATAAAGCCCGTCGCGGAGGATATCCCCAGCGCCATTGGAATCATGGCGGCGATTGTTGCGAGCGAGGTCATGACCACCGGCCGCACGCGGCGCATCGCACCGTCGTAAATCGCCTGATCGAGTTCGTAGCCACGTTCGCGGTACTGGTTCATCAGGTCTACGAGCACGACGGCGTTGGTGACCACGATTCCGGTGAGCATGAGCAGGCCGATCATCGCCGACAGGTCGAGCGCAGTATCGGTGATCAGCAGCGCCCCAAACGAGCCGATCGCCGCGAACGGGATCGCCACCAGCAAGATTGCTGGCTGGATGAGCGATTTGAAGATCCACACGAGCACCACGTAGATCAGCATGATCGCGGCCGCGAGCGCAAGGATCAGCTGTTCGAAGGACGTGGCGAGCTGCTGCGCCGAACCGCCAATTTCTGCTACTGCGCCGTCGGGTAGTTCGGTGCTTGCAAGTGCCGATTCGACGGCGGCCGACGCTTCGCCTAGGTTGTCTGCGGCCACCGGCGTGGCGGAAACCGTGGCCGTGGTTTGGCCGTTGATCGTCACGATCGTGGGAATCGAGCCAACTTCTTCGATGCTTGCAAACGCCTCGATCGGCTGCCCCAGGATCTGGAGTGAGCGCAGTTCGTCAACGGTTGTCACAGGATCGTCGATCGACAAATACACCGAGGTGTCAATGTTTTCGATCGTGATCTGGCCGATTTCCGGTTCCACCATTTGCGCCGCGATCAGGCCGACGATGTCGTTTTCGGTCAGGCCTACACTCGCCGCGGTGTCACGATCAACGGTTACCTGCACTGCGGGTGCTTCGGCCGCTAGGTTATCTTCGACGCTGCTGACTTCCGGCACGTCTTCAATCGCCACCCGTACCGCATCCGTTGCCGCTCGCAGCGAGTCCGGATCTGGCGCCGTGATATTGACGTCGATGGTTCCGGTTCCCAGGATTCCTTCGGTTGAGGTGGTCATAGCACCCTCGCCAGCGACGGCGTCCCCGGCAGCCACGAGGCTTTCCGTCAGGGCGTCGATATCGGCTTCCTCGTCCACGGCCACGATATAGGCGATTGCCTCGCCCCCGGCAGCTGTTGCGCCAATGATGACGGCAACCGACCGCGCACCGTCAACATCCGCGAGCGCAACTTCCACCTCTTCAGCTGCGGCGACCTTTGCTTCGGTCGATGAGCCAGGCTCCACGGACTGGGTCACGAACACCGATCCCTGGTTCGCACTTCCCAGCAAGTTGATCTTCAGCATGGGAATGAGGGCTACCGACGCCGCAAGGATCGCGACCGCCACAATCATCGTGATGACCGGATGCTTTTGCGTGCCCGTCAAGACCGGCGCGTAACCGCGGCGTAACCAGTAGCGCGCTTCTTTTTCTTCGGCCTGCTCACGGTACGTTTCGAGTCCGTCCGTCCGCCGCGCGACCAGAGCGGCTTTCGCAGGTTTCAGGAACCAGTACGCAAGCACCGGAACTATCGTCAGCGCAACGATCAGCGAGGCAGCCAGCGCAATCACCACGGTGAAGGCGAAGGGCCTGAACAGCTCGCCGACCAGCCCGGGCACGAGGCCAACCGGCACGAACACGATGAAGGAGACGATGGTCGAAGCCGTGATCGCCGAGGCTACTTCCCGGGTGCCGTCGAGTACGGCGTCGCGCTTGTCCTTACCGTAGTCGAGGTGGCGCTTGATGTTTTCGATGACGACGATCGAATCGTCCACCACCCGCCCGATCGACAGCGTCAACGCCGCGAGGGTGAGCATGTTGAGTGAATATCCGCCCACGTACATGCCAATGAATCCGGCAAGTAGTGAGGCGGGGATTGAGATTGCGGTGACGATCGTGGAACGCACCGATAGCAAGAACACGAGGATCACGAGTACCGCGAAAATCAGGCCGAGCACGCCTTCCTGAGCAAGGGATTCGATCGACCCCGTGATGTAGGGTGCCTGATCGAACAGCATCGTGAATTCGGTGTTTCCACCCACCGAGGGGGCGAGCTCATTGAGAGTGGTCTCAACTTCCGCCGAGGTGTCCACAATGTTGGCGTTCGCGGTGGGGAAGATGACGATCGCAATGGCCTCTTCGCCGTCAAGACGGCCCACCATGTCCATCCGCCCGGCGCTAAATTCAACCTCCGCGATTTCCGAAAGCGGATAAACAGTGGCGGGCGTCCCGGGCTCGGCTTCGCCTGCCACCACGGGAATTTCACGTAGCGCCTCGATAGAATCGAGCGGTACGCCCACCGTGACGTCCTTGGCCTCCCCATTCTCAACTAGAGTGCCCACCGGCACGGATAGGCCATTTTCATCAAGAGCTTCTTCAATCGCAGATGGCTCGATGCCCAGTTCGGCGATGCGTTGCTGGTCAAGCCTGATGGTGATGTTTTGCTCGGGTGCACCAATCAACTCAACCGAGGCAACTCCGCTGATCTGTTCAAGTTCGGGCAGCACGGTATTACGAATTCGCTCCGAGGTTTCCAGTGGCGTGCCATCGGAGGTGATTCCCACATAAGACAGCGGAATATCAGACGAGCCTCCCGAGATCACCTCGTAGTCGGCGTTCTCCGGAAAGTTTTCGTCCGCGCGGGTGATCGCAAGCTCCACGCGGTTTGAGGCGCGGGCGACGTCGGTACCGTAATCAAGTTCGATCGTCACGAAAGATACCGACGACGACGAATACGTCTTCGTGTTTGAAACCTCCGGGATGGTCATAACCTGCTGTTCGACGGGCACAGAGACCCGGTCACGCATCTGCTCAGATGTTGCTCCCGGGCTAATCGTCACCACGTTGATGACCGGCAGCTCCACGCGCGGGAGGAGTTCTTGGCGAAGCAGGCCCATCGAAAAGATTCCGAGCACGAAAATGACTACGGAAACGAGCGCAACAAAAGCGCGATTCTTCAGGGAGCCCTCGGTAAGTTTAAACATGCCGTCCTCGATCTATGCTTACTATCAGCCTACGCCCGCCTTCCGACATCGCGCCACAGCGCTAGCTACGCGCAACGGTTTCCTTACTCCTGCCACCTTTGAAACAATGGGGTATGACTTTTATGGAATGGGCACTTGGGCGCGCCGCCAAGCATCCGAAGTTGGAAAACGCCTTTGTGAACGCCAACGGGGATTGGCTCGACATTCTGCTTCCTGACGGCCGGGCATTCCGTTTCCGCCCGAACGCAATGATTAAGTCGGACGCGACGGTGGAACAGCGCGAGATCCTGCTGGATCGGCTGATTGATATTGGCGTTGAGCAAGCCGAAGAATCTCAGCTCGCCGAGGCGGCAGATTCCGCAGCTGAGGGCACGGAAGATTCCAGCGCGGACCAGCCAGACGGCGTCGCGGAGCTAAGCGAGAACTCCACCGATGCGTACGTGCCGGTGGACGCCGAGTGGGATGAAGCAAAGAAAGACGCTCCCATCGTGCCGATTGTGCGGGCGGCGGACTATTTCTTGCCTTCGCACAAAAGCTCGGATTCGATGGTCTATCTGCCGCTCACGGATTTCCTAGCCGTGGGAATTGCCCACGATTTGCCTGACACTATCGAACCGATTTACTACACGCAGCTCGAAGACGATACCCGCGAACTGGGCGAGGTTATGAGCGACGCCGTTTCAACCTTGCGGCATATGGCAAGCCAGAAAACTGACACGGTGGAATTACAGGTGACCGAAATTGAAGGCGCCCGCGTCTTGGCCTTCATTCAGCCGCCGAACTACGAGCTGTCCTGGTTTGCGGATCTCGACATGATCCAGCAAATAGCCGAGCGAATCGCCCAAGAGCGGCCGGATGCGATTCCGCTGTTTGTGCCGGCTGCGCGTACAAAGTTATTAATAGTTTTCTCCGACGATCCGAATTTGGCGAAATTCTTTAAGCAGCTGTTGGCTCACCGTGATTCTGCCGACGCCGTCTACCCGCTTCCACACACGGTTGCGGCTGATGGTTGGCTCGAGTGGCAGCCTTTTCCTGACTCGGAGCTTGCCGAGGTGCTCGGGGCGTTACGTAATCATTTCCGGGAGCGGATTTACAGTTCGCAGGTGATGATCATGGAAAAGTGGAAGGACGTTGGTGCGCTCAAGCCGTTCGTGCCGCGTCGATTGAAATCGGGGGAGCGGGTATCGGCTACTCTGTGGGATGCGACCGACGGTCACGGAACGATTCCAGTTACCGATTTCATTACCTTCACCCGCCAGGAATCCCCGCATCCTTGGGAGGAGGGAACGCCCGTGAACATCACGGTTCGTTCGCATATTGCCGCCGAGCTGTGGCCCGAGGGTTTTTCGCAGGACGACAACATGTGGCCCCCGCGCTACACGGTCAAAGGTTTTCCCGACGACGAGACGCTGATCAAGCTGCGCGATGCCACCGATCGGCGGTTCTAGGCCGGCCGCTCGGCTTTTCCGCAAGCGCGAGGGGTTCTACCCAAACGCGAGGGGTACTTCCCCTCGCACCTAACCAAGACCCCTCGCAGATAGATGGAGGTAGCTTGCAGATGGGCGAATATAGCTCGCAGATGGGAACGGCCAGCTAGCGCAGCACTTCGCCCGAGCCGATGTTGGCGGCCGCTAGCGCCGCGCGCGTGGGAGCACCCTCCCAGTCACCGATCGAGCCGACTGCGAACGCCCCGCACAGGTGGCCGCGCTCGAGGCAAGTTCCAGGGTCCGCGCCGTCGAGCACTCCGGATAGGAAGCCGGCAACGAATGCGTCGCCCGCACCAATCGTGTCTCGTACTGTAACGTTGTGCGACGCGCGCGTCGTCGTCGAGTTGGCGCTGTAGGCGGTGGCGGTACCGGAATCCTTGGTCACGACTGTTTGTACACCCGCTGCCAGCAACGCCTCAACGCCCGCCGAAACATCCGATTCGCCAGTCAGAAGCTCGAGTTCTTCCGGGCCGCCACATACGATGCTTGCTGCGCCTGCGATCTGCGCCAGTACCGGCTGCGCCTCCCGCGCAGCCCACAGCCGCGAACGGAAATTCACATCGAAGCTCACGGGAATGCCCGCCTCCCGGGCGCGTTCGGCCACGGTAACCGTAGCCTGCCGAGCAACCTCACCGAGCGCGGGAGTAATGCCGGTTAGGTGCACAATTCGGGGCTTAAGTGAAAACAGGTAGTCAATCTGTTCGGCCGAAAACTGCCGGCCTGCCGATTCGGTTCGGTGATAGTCAACAGAGAACGCACCCATGCCCGCGGGCCTGGAGACGAGCAAGCCCGTGGCCCTATCCGTCAGCCGCCGAACGCCGCCCACATCCACGTTTTCGGCCAGCAGGCTACGCAGGATCAGTTCACCGTAGGTATCGGCCCCCAACGAGCCAATCCACGAAACCTGATGCCCCAGCCGAGCCAGACCGATTGCAACATTGGATTCAGCTCCCGCGTGCGAGCTGCGCGTGTTCGTTGCTGCGGTCGGAAAATCTTGGAACCGGACGGTTCCCATCGTTTCCCCAAAAGTAGCGAGATCGATCATGCTCCCGCCTCATTCCACACGTCCACGATTGCTCGGGCGCGGCCAGTGATTTCGCTCCACTCGCCTGCGGCCACGAGCGCTTCTGAGACGATCGATCCGCCAATTCCAACACCGGCGCAGCCAAGTGCGCGGTAGGCGGCTACGTTCGTGGCGTCCACGCCGCCGGTTGGGTATAGCGGAATGTCTGCAATCGGATCCATGACGGCCTTGAGATAGCTTGGGCCGCCCAGTGGCCCCGCCGGGAACACCTTAACTCCCTTGACCGCCGGATAGCGGTAAGCCGCCTCGATTTCGGTGGGGGTCATCGCGCCGCAGTACACGTCAATGCCGGCTTCGTGGGCAATGGCTAGCACGTCGTCGTCGATTGTGGGGGTGACGAAAAACTTAGCCCCCGCATCGGCGGCTGCGCGCGCGTCGGGTGCGTGGCGAACGGTTCCCGCTCCCATCAAAACGTCAGAGCTGGCGGACCAGGCGGCGATCGTGTCGTAGGCGCCGGGGGTTGGCACCGTGACTTCCACGTGCTTGATGCCGCCTTCTATGAGTGCCTCGATTAGCTCGTTTGGCACGCGCATGTTGCGTAGGCGAATGATGGATATCAGCATGACTTCTTCCGTTCTCAAGGTTTGGCAACGAGTGAAAGTGAGCGGCCCGCAATCGCAGACCGCTCACGTCAGTTAACGAGCGTCCGGATCTTGCAGATCCCTTGCTTCGGTTTGTTGCTCCGGCGGACTTGGTTCGTGTACGACGCCGGTTGGCTCGGCCGCGTTGTCCGCCACTACTTTTTCGGCCACTGCCGGCCCAGCTGCATCGTCTTCGCCGTCAAGTGCACCGACCTCGGCAAGGCGCTTTTCGGCCGCCTTCTCGGTCCGCTTGTTGAAGGCCTCCATAGCCTTCGGTGCGAACAGCATGAGCAGCGTGAGCACAATCAGCACCGCTGAAATCGGCCGGGTGAAGAACTGGGTGAGATCCCAGTCCGTCTTGATGACCGAGGATAGGAAGTTGCGTTCAACAACCGGCCCTAACACGATTCCCAGAACAACTGGCGCGAGCGGTATTCCGAAGCGTTCGAAGAGCACTCCGAACAGGCCGAATACCAAAACGATGATGATTTCGAGGTAGCCGTTGTTAATCGCGTACGCGCCCATCACCGATACGGCAACGATGATCGCCATCAGGATGGACCGCGGGATCTTCAGGATCGTCGAGGCGCCTCTGATGAGAAGGAAGCCCAGCGGCAAGAGAAGCAGGTTCGCGATGAAGAACATGATGTACAGGGCATACAGCGTGTCCGTGTTTTGCGTGAACAATGACGGCCCAGGCTCAATTCCCTTCACCACAAGCACGCCAATCAGGATTGCCGTGATCGTATCTCCGGGAATTCCGAAGGCGAGCGTTGGAATGTACGCCGAGGAGAGCGCCGAATTATTCGCCGACGACGCACCCGCGATAGCCTCCGTTGACCCGCGGCCGAACTTCTGCGGAGTACGCGAGGTTGCCTTGGCAACGCCGTAGGAAATCCATGCGGCAATATCGGCACCGGCGCCAGGCAGCACGCCCGCAATCGAACCCGTAACTGTTCCCTGTGCGACTGCACGCTTATTCTTGCCCACTTCGGCAAACGAATCGCGAACCATGCCCTTGGTTTTCACCTGCGGCATCTTACGCACCTGCGACGAACGTGACGTTACGTTACGCAGAACCTCGGAAAGTCCGAACAGGCCAATCATTGCTGGAATGAAATCGATACCGCGGTACAGTTCGGCCATTCCGAACGTGAAACGCGGCTGGCCAAGGGTGATATCTAAACCGACCGTCGAAATCAGCAGGCCGAACACCAGTGCGAGCGCTCCCTTAACCTGCGAGCCCTGCGAGATAATCACCGCTGCGGTTAGGCCTAGGACAGCCACCCAGAAGTACTCGAAGGACGTAAAGTTCATAGCGAACCGGCCCAAGATCTGGGCGAGGAAGATCAGCACAACCGAGCCGATCAAGCCTCCGATCGCGGAGGCGATGAGGGAAACGCCGAGTCCGACGGCACCCCTGCCTTGACGGGTTAGCGAGTAGGCATCTTCCACGTATGCTGCCGACGACGGCGTACCCGGCATACGTAGCAAGGCGCCCGGAACGTCCCCGGCGAAGATCGCCATAGCGGACATCGCAATAATCGATGCGATGGCTGGCACCGGATCCATAAAGAAGGTGAATGGAATGAGCAGCGCCGCGCCAAGCGTGGCCGTCAATCCTGGAATCGCGCCAATAACCAGGCCGAAGACGGCCGCAGCTAGCACGATAAAGATAGTCGAAGGATCCGATGAGATAAGTGATAGCGCAGAACCAAGATTGTCGATCATGTTAGAACCCCACGATCCCGTCCGGTAGCTGCACGAGCAAAGCTACCTCGAAAGCCAAATACAAAATCGCGGTAATGACCGCGGACATAAGTGCCGCTCGCCAGATCTTTTCTTTGAGTGCAACCATGATGGCGAACAGTACGAGGAACATCGTGAGGATGAATCCGAGGTGGTCGGCAAGCAGCATATAACCAATGATTCCGCCAATAACCACGAGGCCATTAACAGCTAGTCGGCCCGCACTTTCGGAGGTGAACTCGAAGGATCCACCCTCACCGAGCTCTTCCTCTTTCGCACCTTCGGCAGCGTTACGTTCGAGAATTTCCTCAAGTTCATCCGCGCTGGTGGTTCCGCGGAGGGCTTGGATAAGCAGAATACCTCCGAAAATGACGAAGAGAATTCCACCGACGATGGGGAATAGACCGGGGCCAAGCTGACCCGTCACGAGCCGTTTCAGACTAAAACCGTAGATAATAACGGCAATTCCGGAAACGATGGCGATAGAGCCGATGACTGCATCGGGAACGTTGATTTTAGGCTTGGTGCCTTGCGAGTTTGGTGAGCTCACTGGTGAACTCATGATCCACCTTTCTTTTAAGTTAAAAAGTGGTGGCGGCTTGCGCCGCCACCACTAGGAGATTAGTGTGCGAGGCCAGCGCTTTCCATGAGCGGGCCGAAGGATTCGTCCGCTTCCTTCATGAACTGCGCAAATTCTTCAGCATTGCGGTATTTGATCTTGAAGGCCGAAGCATCCATGACCTCTGTGAAGCCCGGGCGCTCAACGATTTCCCCAAGGTAGCATTCAAGCTCAGCGACGATTTTTTCATCGGTGCCAACAGGTGCGGCAAATCCACGCCACGTACCACCGGTGTAGTCGTTGCCGTATTCGGAAAGGAGCGGAACATCCGTGTACTTCGGGTCCTTTTCCGTGCCCATGATCGCGAGCGCGCGAACTTCGCCGTTCTCGAGCATGGTGCGCACCTCTCCGATCGAGGAGGTCACGATGAAGTCAACGCCACCAGCAACGAGCTCCTGGACTGCGGGAGCTGCGCCGTCGGACGGAACCCAAGTTACGGCGTCGTCGGCAAGGCCTGCGCCGCCGAGGAAGCCGATCATTGCGAGGTGGCCGATGCCACCCTGAACGGTTCCCGAGGCGTTCTTAACATCGCCGGATTTAATAGCGGCAACAAGCTGGTCGATATCCTCGTACGGAGAGTTTGCCGACACCGAAATAACGGCCGAGTCCTCGTTAACCTGCGAGATCCCTGCAACGCCTTCGGGGGTTAGGTCGGTCAGACCCTGCCAGTGCATCATCGCAAGTTCAGCGGTAACGAGTCCGATGGTGTGGCCGTCATTTTTCGCACTAGCGATAGCTTGGTGACCTACCACGCCGCCACCGCCGGTACGGTTAACGACGTTGACCTGGACGCCAAGATCTTGGGAAAGCTCATTAGCTACCGCGCGAGCAACCTGGTCGGTTCCACCGCCAGCCGAGAACGGAACGATAACTTCGATCGGGCCGCTCGGGTAGTCAGGTGCGACGTCACAGACGTGGCCGGATCCGCCGCCGGCTTCACTGCCGCCGTTATCAGAACCGTTATCGCCGTTGTCGCCGCCACATGCGGAAAGCAGGAGCGCGGCCGAAGCCAAAACTGCAAAAATACTGCGCTTGTTTGTACTCATTACAAATTCCAATCATCACGAAATTTTCAGTACCAAAAATTTCTTCTTCGAAGTGTGCTGCAATGTCGGGCTTCGATGCCCCATTGCAACGGTAATCATTGGTGATCCCTTATATTCTCGCTAGAAATTACCGGTTTGTCGACGTAATTTGTGCTTGAATTGGAGATACCAGTTATCACGAAATCAAATAACCACAGGAGACCTGCATGGCTATTATCGACCGTGTGGACTGGCTGGAGTCGTTCGTGGCTGTGGCGGACTATCTTTCCTTTTCGGCTGCGTCTGAATCTTTGCACTGCAGCCAGTCGCGAGTATCTACACACGTGTCCGCACTGGAGCGGGCGATCGGCTACAAGCTGGTCGACAGGTCCTCAATCCCCTGCCGCCTCACCGAAAAAGGAATCATGTTTCATGCGCGCGCCGTTGAGATTCTGGAAATCTTCGCGGTGTCTGTGGCCGAGCTGCACAGCGAATCCGGCAAACTATCGGGCACGGTAGTACTGGGGACCATTCCCTCGATTTCAGCGGCGTTCATACCCCACGTTGCCAAGCGCCTGCGCGCCGAGGAGCCAAGCTTAGAGTTGAACATCGTGGAACGCACCTCCGCTGAACTCGGCAATTTACTCAACGCGGGAATATTGGACCTTGCCATAGGTTCCTTCGCGAAAATATCCGACCATGATGAACCCTCTACCGCAGAACACGGCAACCCGATTCGCACGCTATGGGTTGAGCCCTACGTGGTGGTCTTCCCCGAAGATTCGCCCCACATGCTAAATACAGACGTGGCTACTCCCGAGCAACTCGTTGGACTTCCACTCGCTGTTACTGGTGCCCCGGGCGCCGCGCTGGATCCCGAGTGGGAAGAGATTCTTGATATGTGGGATATCCAAACCGAGCCCGCGCGGCTACGCACCGAACAGCCGCAGACGTTGATCAATCTTGGGCGTGCGGGCCTAGTTGTGCCTGTCATGAATTATCTTGCCTACCAAAGCTGCGACCATCAGGGGTTGCGCGCGCTACCCATCCAAAGCGGGCCGTTATGCAGGCAGGTGCGGATGCATTGGAGCCCGAAACGCTATCGATCGCTCGAGGTGCAAAAGGTGATCGAAACGGTCCTGCGCACGCCCCCGCCAGCGGGGCTTGACATGACCCTCTAACAACTCCGTGAACCCTTCGGCGCCCTTTCCGCAAACGCAGCGTCCTCCCCCCATCGCGCGCCGGCCGCATCAGACCGTAGTATGGGAAAGTTCAGGGCAATTCAGGGAATTTTCTTCCCATAACCTTGAGCTCACCGGCAAAGCTGGACTTAGCACACAGAAGTGAGGACAGCTAGCCGTAGAGCAGCCTCAGCCAAACTGACGCAGCACACAAGAAAGTGGGAAGGCACATGGCACAGGTTCACACCTCGCGGTTTTCACGCGTTATGGCAATTATTCGTCTCGTAGTTTTGACGGTCATAGCGGTTGCGCTGGTCAAGTTCGCGTTTTTCCCATCGCAAGACACGGCCGAGGGCCCGGATCTCGATCCGACCTTCGACATCCCGCAAATGACCACCTTCCCCGAAACGTCCACGATCAGCAATTCGATCGATCTCAAGGGTTCCATCCAAGCGGATCCGAGCATCGACGCGAAGTCGCCCTCCGAGGGCGTGGTTGACACGATTTTCGTAGACAACGGCGTGCGAGTCGAGGCAGGCCAAGACCTCGTCGAGCTGAAGATTGAGATGCCTAGCGAGGATCGAGAAATCACGGATGAGGAAGGCAACGTCACGTTCGTCGCCGGCCAGCCCTGGTACAAGTACGTGCGCGTCAAGGCACCTACCGCAGGCACTGTCGAGATGGACGTGATGCGCGGCCAAAGTTGACGAACTGCTCGAGCGCTTCCCGCTCGGCGGCCCGATCGACGGCGAAGAAAACCAAAAACAATTCGTCGGAATGTTTGGGGCGATTCTGCGGCTGATCAACATCCTCGACTCCTTCCCCGAATTCGAAGGCGCCCAACTCCTCAGCCCGCGCCAAGTTCAGGACTACGAAGGGCTGTACATTAACCTCTACGAACTCTTCCGCGAGCGCGCCCGAGCTGACAAGGAATCGATCGCTGACGACGTCGTGTTTGAAATCGAACTCATCAAACAGGTGGAAGTCAACGTTGACTACATCCTCATGCTCGTCAAACGCCACCTCGAAGAACACGGCAACTTTGAGGACCGGGAGGTGCGCGCCGACATTGAACGTGCCATCAACGCCAGCCCAACGTTGCGCAACAAACGCGACCTCATCAAAGAATTCCTCGATCGGATCAACGCTTCCACCGACGTCGACGAAGACTGGCAACGCTACATTCGCGCACAGTTCGACGGCGAGCTCGACTCGATCATCGCGGAGGAACAGCTCAAAGCCAGGCAAGCGCGGGAGTTGGCCGAGAATATTTTCCGCGACAACGGGGACGTGCCGGTTGAGGGTACGGCCGTCAGCGACGTGATGCCGCCGGTATCACGCTTCCGGCCCGAAAGCGGACGGGCAGAAAAACGTGCCCGTGTGATCGAGCGGCTGCAAGGCTTCATCGACCGCTTCCGCGGACTGCTCAACCTTGGGTGAGTTATTGGCTTGTTCGCGGGGCGAAAGGCTTCACGGCCCCAAAAGTGCTAGCGGGATCACTGCCACGCCGTCGTCACGCCGATACGCAAACTCTCCCGTGTTGATCACAATCTTGTCAATAACGCGCTCGCCCAGCTGGTCCTGCAACCAGTTAAGGTGGCGGACATCGGCGTCGTTAATCGCACTCGCTAGCTTTACTTCAATGGCGACCACTCCAAGGTCTGCGCGCTCGACAATCAGGTCGATCTCACGCTCCGTGGACTGAGTTCGCAAATGGAAAATGTTGGCGCCGGCAGCTTCTGCGTACACGCGCACGGCCTGGGTAACTAACGATTCGAACAATGCGCCAAGCCAGGTGCCCGTCGCCGGATTTACACGCCCGCCTTGTCCCAGCAGCAAGCCAGTTTGCCCGACCCCCACTAGCCGCGCTGCCAATGCTGGATCTACAAGGTGGTGCTTCGGAGTCTTCGTAAGCCGCTTCAAAGGCGAAAAGGTCGGCGTCCAAGCGGGAAGAGGATCGAGAATAAAGATGCGGGAAAGATGGTCGCGGTAAATGTCAGCCGTCTGGCGGGCAGGCTTCGAGCCTTCACCCGGCGTCGCCGCGTCTAATATCGACGTGTAAGCCGCGTCTGTGCTGGTCGCTGCCGCATATGCGGTGAGCCACGCCCGCAAAGCTGCCGGACGGCGAACCTCTATAGCGTTTTCAACTAGCTCATGATCGACGATCCGCGCCAAATACCCATCGAGCTGCAATTCACGAGCCCGCTGCGGCAACTGCCGAATTCCAGGGAAGCCAGAACGTAAGATTTCGCTCGTATAGTTAGCGAGCTCCACTTCACTACGACCTTCAACGGCTGGCTTTTCCCCGCCCAGAATCTGCTTGAAAGAAACCTCGGGCTGGTACACGCCGCGTTCGCTAAAAGTCATTGGCCTCATCACCAAGCGCACGATTCTTCCAGCGCCTGAATGTATCCGAACACCCGGATCTGGCGAAGCAGAACCTGCCAGCAAAAATCGCCCACCAGCGGAATTGCGATCCACCTCCACGCGTACCTGCTCCCACACTTGAGGCTCTAATTGCCATTCATCAATGAGCACAGGCGGCGGGAGTTGAGCTACAAAGCCCGGGTTGGCTTTAACCATTTCGCGGCTGGCCTGCTGATTGAGCGCAAGAACTGTTTGCGCGCGTTGCGTGGCAGTTGCTGTTTTTCCCACGCCTTTGGCGCCCTCAATTGCGATCGCAGCTAAATCGCCAAAAACCTCATCTAAAAGGCGATCTACAACTCGTGGCTGATACTTCATAATCTCAATCTAACATTCTACGGAATCTCTATCTAACAAATTACATCTAATCTATCTAACATTTCACGGATATACTAACTAACAATCTACGGAATGTACTTCGTGTTTTCGTTGCGCTGTAACTCCAACTCGTGGAAAAAGTGTGACACTGGGCGTTCCTATCGACGCTCACGCTCAAAAGCCGGTGTTTGTCAGATTATTTTCACGGATCCTCGTCAACGAGAAAGCTATTAAGGCATAATCAGAGCCCATACAATTACGATTTAAGCACCTAACTCATAATCGCAAAGGTAGATACTGAGTTGCGCCTGAACCGCTTGCAACCCTCGACGATTTTGCTAAGCGGGCCGGTCGGCGTCGTTAGCTTAACCGCCGCTAGGTTAGCCGCCGAAGTGCAGGTTCGCCGTGAACTGCGAATGGTCGTGCAGGTTGGATTGCCACAACACAGGCTCATTTCTTCGCGTAGAAACGGCCAAGCATCTCGGCCTTAAGCTCCCAATATGAGCCATCTTCGATGGAGGCGCGGATCGAATCCACGAATGCCACCGTGAAGTACTCGTTGTGGATCGTAGCCAAGGTCGCAGAGAGAATTTCCTTCGCCTTAAACAAATGATGAATATAAGCCTTCGTGTAATTCGTACACGTGTAACAGCCACATCCCTCCACAAGCGGCGAAAAATCACGCTTAAATTCGGCACGCGTAATATTAAACCGACCGTCAGGCGAATAGATAGCCCCATTTCGAGCCACCCGCGAAGGATTCACACAATCAAAAGTATCCGCACCGTTTTCAATGCAGGCAAAGAAATCATCCGGCTCCGAGATGCCAAGCATATGCCGCGCGCGATCTTCCGGAAGCTCCTCGCTCACCCAACCGACGATCGTCCCCAAATTCTCCTTCTCCAACGCACCGCCGACGCCAAACCCATCGAAACGTTGGCCATCAACCTCCATCGCACCCAAGTCCCTCGCAGCCTTACGCCGCAAATCCTCGTACTGCGCGCCCTGAATCACGCCAAACAACTGCTGATACGGCTTGTCCGCGCGCTCCTGCGTCAGCGTCTTATGTGCAACCAAACAACGCTGCGCCCACAGGCGCGTCCGCTCAAGCGCCTCTTCTTGATAGCCGCGTGAGTTCATCAACGTGGTCAGCTCATCGAAAGCAAAAATAATGTCCGCACCCAATTCGTGTTGGATACGCATCGACACTTCCGGAGTAAACCGATGCAAATCGCCGTTGAGGTGCGAGCGGAACCACACGCCGTCGTCGTCCACGTTTGCGAGACGTTCCTTGCCCTCGGCTACCGCGTCGTCGGCGATCTTCTTTCCCGAAAACTCCTCGCTCAACACCTTTTTAAAACCCGAACCCAGGCTCATCACCTGGAAACCGCCCGAATCGGTATACGTGGGGCCGGGCCAATTCATAAACGCACCAAGCCCGCCGGCCTCATCCACCACATCCGAACCCGGCTGCAAATACAGGTGATAGGCGTTAGCAAGCACGGCCTGCGCTCCCACCTGCGCCACTTCCTCCGGAGTAACCCCCTTGACGGTCGCCTTCGTACCCACCGGAATGAAGGCCGGGGTTTGAATATCACCGTGCGGGGTATGGATCGTACCCGTGCGGCCAAGCACTCCCTCAAGCTTCGTGCCCAACGTAAAACTCATAACCTCACCTTGAATCCTTCTCGCCTCCCGGCCCGCGCTCACCCGGCCGGCTCTCGTCAGCACCCGGCCCGCGCCCGCCATAACCCGGCTCATTGTTCTTCACCCAGTTGATCACCACGTAAGTGATCGGCAAAAGCACGATCTCCACGATCACCTTGTAGCCAAAACCGGTGGCCGTCAAATTCAAGATTGTGCCCCACGAAACAACCCCGCCCCAAGCGACCACGCAAAACAAAATCGTGTCAACGAACTCGCCCACCACGGTGGAGCCCACCAGCCGCGCCCACAGGTGCTTTTCACCCCAGCGGTTCTTAATCCACGTCAGAACATAGGCGTTCAACAGCTGGCCAACGATATAACCGCACAGGGAGGCAAGCACGAATCGCGGCACCACGCCCAGCACGGCCTCGAAGGCCGCCTGGTTTTCGTACTCGGCCGCGGGCGGCGCGATCTGCACCAAAGAAAAGGTCAGCGCCCCAATAATCGACGCCACGAAGCCTAAACCAATCGCCTTACGCGCAGCCTTAAAGCCATACACTTCGGCAAGCACGTCACCGATCACATAGGTCAGCGGAAAAAGCAGCGCACCGCCGTCGAAAACGAGCGGCCCCACGCCAATGAGCTTCGTCGCCGCGATGTTAGATAGTAGCAAAAAAGCCACAAACAGGGCCACGAACACGTCGTAATAACCGCGCCTTATCGGCGCATAGGCAGCTTTCATGAAAACTCCATGCGATCTACAAATAACCACCGGGCGCTGCCACCACCCGAATACGAGCCGATCGGCTTACACCGGTTTTCCCGGATGTCACGTCTCGCCCGGAGCGCCGATCACTCGCACACTCAGCGGCATCGTACCACCCCTGAGGCCATTGATACACCGACCACCGCGCAAAAGTTCTGACTTTGAGCGTTCACATCGACGCTCGCGCCGAAAAACGCCGATTATCAAGAGGAAATGCGCACCCCTCCGAGTATCAATCCCCCGCAGCCAGCTCGCGGTCAACCAATTCGAGCAGATACTCCTGGTGCGCCGGCACTGAAAGATCGTAACGATCCGTGTCGAACACGAGCACGGGCGATTCGCTGTACTTGTTTTCTACCCAGTCGCGGTAACCTTCCCACAGCCGCCGGAAATAGGCCAACTGCGAGTCGTCCTGCTCGAAGTCGCGCCCGCGCCGAGAAATTCGCCGCAAAATCGTGTCGAACTCAGCATGCAGGAACACAAACAAATCCGGCGCCTTCTTCGGGAAGAACGTCAGCTCCTCCATCATGTTCGCAAGCAGATCCTCATATATCGAAAATTCAAGCTCCGAAATCCGGCCCATGTCTGTATTTACCCGCGCAAAGTACCAGTCTTCGTAGATCGAACGATCCAGAACCGCGTGCCGCTCAACGAGTGCCCGCTTGATGTCTGAATAGCGCGAGTTTAAGAAACTGAGTTGGAGCAGGAATGGGTAGCGCTTGGACTGCTCTTCTTCGGGGCTGGCAGTGTAGAACTTCTCTAGGATCTTGTTGCCGTCCACTTTTTCTAGGTGGAGGGGAGCATCCAAGTGAGATGCGATCAGATTGGCCGCCGTCGTCTTGCCAACGCCGATCATTCCACCAACCGTTATCAGTGCCAAAACTACTCCATGTTCGGGTCTAAAATATT
Source organism: Trueperella bonasi (assembly GCF_030811535.1). Classification (GTDB taxonomy): domain Bacteria; phylum Actinomycetota; class Actinomycetes; order Actinomycetales; family Actinomycetaceae; genus Trueperella; species Trueperella bonasi. The sequence goes on from NZ_JAUSQX010000001.1 coordinate 949,116, forward strand.
TACACCACCATATCTAGTGGTTAGGCAAAGTCCTAACCACCGCTTGTGATCTGTGGAACAGTAGGCGCCCTAGAAGTCGATTCGGATCACGGTTGCCCCGTCAGCCTGCGAAACTTCCTGCGAAATTGCGAGCGCCTCACCATCGGCGTAGCTCAATGTTTGGCTGGGTAAAAGGAAGGTATCGCCGGTCACTATGTAGTTCGAGACGTTCATGAGTAAGTTGTATACGTCTTCGTCCGAGCGCGTTGATTCGCGGATTTGCAGGTCGAGGTGGCCAAAAATGGGCAATCCCAGAGTTCGGCCGTGAGTGAGATCGTGTTTGCTCACCCGCACGTTGATCCACAGCGGTAGCGGAGCCTGGCCTTTGCGCAGCAGGTCAGACAGTTCGGTCACCATTTTTGGCGGCATGAGCACCCCGAGTTCGTCGCGGTATACGCCGATTGCGGCCGGTTCACGCATGAGGGCGTCCATAACTTCGGTGTATGCGATGTGCGCGGAAACCATTCGGTGGCGACGCCGTAGCTCGTGTAGCGCCGTTTGCTCGCTTTCTCCAGCCCGCGCACCTTCGCCTGCCCGATCTTCCGGCGCGAAGAAGGAAGCCGCAACGTGAAAACGATGGAGCGGTAGCTGGCCTTTATCTAGCTTTAGCCCGTGGTTGACCGGTGTCAGAAGCACTCGTACGCCATCAATCTCAAAGTGCATAATCCGCGTGTTGGGATCGGATTGATCGGCCTGTTCCCACACGGGTTCGATGGTTTCTCCCCACAGTGCGCCGAGCCGCCCTACGGCCTCTTCAAGATCAATCGGCGCACGCATGATTGCGGCGGCTGAGAAGATGCTGGGAGCTTCCGGGTGTACCGAGGAGATTCCGAGTTCGCGCATGGGCACAGTCTAGCGGTTCTTTAAAGCACCGCTCCCGAACGCGATAGGCACACCACTATGCGTGAAATCTTGAAAAGCCCACATTGACCTTAGTATCGTGGGTTTCAAGAATTACGCGATAGGCTGGTTTCAAATACTGCTACTTCCACGACGATCATCTCTGCCTGGGGTTAAAACCCGGGTGTACCCGGAGCGTTTATGACCTCGCATTCTCTCGTTCAAGCATTGGCACGGCCAGGTTCTTTGCTACTTGCACTTGTTCTTGCTTTTTCGGCTATTTTTGCCACACCGGCGCCCGTGCGGGCCGCGGGCTTTGCTCCAGATGACACGGCAACGATCGAGCTGATCTCCGACGGCACTCACGCAGGCCCCGGAACTGAGACCTTCCTTCGCTCAGAGCATGGTTATTCACCGGCCGATGATGACCCGCACGACGGCGTTATTTCTTCGGGGGACGAGGCCATTTATTTGGTCGAGTTAAAGATCAAGGCTGGGCCTGCTCGAAAGGTGACGCTTCGGTTTTCTGAGGCGGGCACAGCAGGTGATAACTATGCCCTGCGGCTGGCGGACTTCGCGAATCTGAACATGTCGACGCCGATCGTTCGGGGAACGTGGGATTCCGACCTTAACGCTTGGACTTTTGACGTCCCACGAGGCGCTGTCACCACGATTACCGGAACGGTGGCGGTTCGCGGCGAGGATACGCGAGCAAACGCTATCGCAGACAATCGGCTTCGGCTTGAATTAACCAGTTCGATGGCTGGTAGCGACGATCCTATTTTCACTTCGGTCACCGAACCGGTCACGGTTATTTCCGCTCCGATGGCTGACTTGACGATTTCTGGTGGCCGATTCACCCAGAATTCCACGTCGGGCTATTTCACGATCGAGCCGAGGGTGATTACTCCCGAGGGTTATTCGTCGAACGGTTTAACTCGAGAAACTGATTGGATTACCGACGTCGATGTTTCGGCTTTTCCCGCTGGTACCACTTGGTCGATGGGAGGGGCGGAATACACTCCAGAAAACGGTGTTCTGAAAGGCTTAACTGCTAACGGAAGGCAGCGCCTTACATACGTTTTACCGCAGGAGGCCATGCCGAGCGAGGACAACCCGGAGGTGTCTTACACCGTTTCGTTGAACGTCCATCCGGATTCTTTTTCTGCCGGCGATTTGAGGAATGTGCCGGATCCAGGCAACGGGCAGCCGCAACAGTATCGCACCTCGACCTACAAGGTTGGAGACACCGATTTTTCGGTCAGCGATGGTCGTGATTTCCCGAACAACAATTGGGCGCGCGGGTCGTGGACGTGGGAGGAGCCGCCCGCACCAGGTGCGATTTGGCGCTACGAAGTTTTCAGCCCGAGGAACGCGAATCAAACACCGTTCGAGGATGGAAATATTTACTGGAATTCGGGATCACAGTGGTGGGAGCAGAGCCGCTCGCAGCCGAATTACCACAGGCCGGTCACGTGGGATTCGGATCTTTCTCATCGCATGAGCGTTTCGGTTCAAGATATTGATCTTGCCACGTGCCCCGCCGACGCTTCCGCGATCACCGTGGTGGACGAGATTGACGTTCACTCGAATAACGCAAGCTACCAAGCCCACGGCTATGACACTGGGCGCAACGTGGAAGTCGCCGTCGGAGGAACACTCCTAGACCGTTCCAAGTACAAGGTCGAGTGGAAGATCGGCGAACGTTGGTATACCACCAGCCGCGCGCCCGCGGACGCCGCGGCAGGCAGGGTAACGTTCGCTCCGGATGCCTTCGTGGTGGGCGATGGCGGCTCAACCGTCGAGGTGTTTTGGCCTGCGAAAGCCCGAGATGACTACGAGGCATCAGTAGATGCCGGAAAGTTGCTGAATTCACGGGGCAGCGTGACCGTTAGAGACTGCGAACTGGGCGGGGAACGCGAACGTAACGTCCCGCTCATCTTCCCGGTGGAGCCGCGCGCCTACGCCAGCATCTCACTCGATCAGGGCCCGGATCTCGTACCAAACTCTGGTACTTTCAGAACAACCTGGAAACTGGAGGATCGCATCTTGGATCCGGTGGTGACGATTGGTAACACGGCTCGCACGGTGTTGACCTTCGATCAGGCTTTCGATCCATCAACGTTCAGCTTTGTCGAGTCCCACGGCTGGCAGATCGAGTCCGTCTCAGGCAATCAGGTTGTACTTGTTCATCCCAATCCAACCCTGAGCGATCCACGCTCGAATGGCTGGAGCCTGGGGAACGTTACTTTCACGGTGGACACCGTGCCCTACCTGTCCGATGATGCTTGGAAAGTTACTGGCGTCATCAGGGAAGATCTCACCGTCTACTATCCGGGCGTAGCCTCCAATCCCCCCGGCGAGGCGCACGCTAGTTCGGCTTCTTCGGCCGTGTTCACGACGGTTAATTTCACGTCCTCTGTGATTGCGGCGGTTGACAAGGTCCGTGAGGTTGGCGATCCGCACACCTGGGTGTTGAACGTTGCCGCCGGTAAATTAAAAGACGGCGAAAAGTGGTCTCAGGAAGTTCGTCTGCCGGCCAACGATGACATCGCTTGGATGAGAGAGGTCAACGAGTCTAACGGAAGGGACTACGACATCGACCCGGAAACTGGCCTGGATCGAAACCGGGGGCCGGAGGGGCGCGGAGGCTACCCGGATATCGGCAGGTCGAAGTTTCATGGCGATTACTCGCTGGCAACTATGAAGGTGGAGCACGTAAACGAGCACACCACGGTTACGTTCTACGACAAGGACGATCAGGGAAATCCGATCAACGAAGTTGTTCGCCAGGTTGGCCCAGATGGCACGGTTGACCTAACGGGCGTTGAAAACGTCGGTTTCTTCAAGATCGGCTCAACGGGCAATATTTCGGATCAGCAATCGGCCGGCGCCCAGGTGACGTTCTCGATCCAACCGCGCGATAGCGTGGAAGGCGACGATTATGTCGCTTGGCTTTCACCTCTTGATAGTCCCGCTACCGCGCAGACGTTGATGCCCTGGCCGGATAACACGAAGGTCGTCATGTCTGAAATCGCGGGTACCGTATGGCAGGACGCTAACGACAACACGAATCTCGACGACGCGGAGCCTCGGCTTGGCGGGGTGCAGGTGGCGCTCGAACAGCTGGTTGACGGCCAGTGGGTAGCGGTTCCAGACCGCGCGGGTTATACGTATTCAACGACGACGGACGGGAGCGGCTCCTACCTATTCGAAGGCTTATTTTCGGGCAAGTACCGCGTGGTTCTCCCCGGAGTGGAACGCGGGCAGGGCCGTGAAGTCTCCGCTATCAACGGCGACCCCGAGGGGGCCAGCGGCGATTTGGTTGCCGGGAAGCGCAATCGCTTCAACGTGTTGATGCCAACGGAGCAGACCCGTTCCTATCAGTCGCTTAACCGCGCGGCAGGCTCGGTAGCGGAAGTTGATCTGGGAATCGATCAGCGCCTGGATAACGTCAATTTCGGCTTTGTAGAACCAAAAGTTGATGGCACGCTGGATAAGTCCCCTGCCGCCGTCGTTGATCACGGTGATTATGTGGACGTTTCGTGGGATGTCACGATCACGAACTCGGGGAACACTCCGATTAAAGGGATCGACTTACACGACCGGACTTCCAAAGAAGTTACGGATCTAAATACCAAGGTCAGCTACTTAAAGAAATGGTCAGAATTCGCCGGAGAGCCACTCGATATCGTCCGAGTACCTGGAAGCACTAACGTCGGAGTACTCACAAGCGAAGGATATTGGATATCTAAGACCGATCCGCAACTCACGGAAAGTCAAAGCAAACGTGTCGAAGGCATGACGGGAACGCACTATTCCGCACATGCCGTGTCTCATTGGTATGGATCACGTACGTTTGTTTCAACAAGTGATGGTTTATGGTTGGTGACGGCCGATCAAGAACTTCGGGATACCCGAGCCACTAAAATTGATGGCGTAACTGGACAAGTTGTAAAAATACTCCCTCTTGACAATGAACAAACGGCCGTTCTCACCGATGCCGGAATGTGGTTTGTTAACGGTAAAAATGAAGCCTCCAAGGTGGATATCACCGGCACCCCGATTGCTATGAGTGGGAACTTAGACCTCCCAGGCTTAACGGTGATCACTAGTGATGGTGTCTGGGACGTGTCTAAAAACACGGAGTTTAAGGGGCAAGTCGAGGGTGAATTCCTCGGCATGGATGAACGCGAGGGAACGTTTATCTCGACGACCGAAGGGCTATTCCGGATGCGATGGAACAGCCAAACCAACAGCTTTCATAAGTACACGGGATACACCGGAAAGCCCCTTGCCTTTGCTGGGGCTGGCCCATTCTTGCACGCAGACTATGGAAATTACCTAGTGACCACAGAAGGACTATGGCACTTCAAAGATTGGAAGGATGACCGGGAGGCTCCAACCCTGTATAAAAAATTCCTTTTCTCGGCATCCCGCGGAGCAGGTGCATGGCAGAAGGAGAAAGATCTCCTCGTGTTTACGGGCAAGAAATTCGAAATGTTCCACGACGGCAAAAAGGTTTCACTAGACGAGATCACGGGCACCCCCATTGACGTTGGCACTACTGACGATAGAAAATTCAACATACTTACCACAGATGGCTTTTGGCATCTCACATTCGTCGATTCAAAACCCACGATTTTTAAAATTACGGGAATGACCGGTACACCCATAGCGCTCGCGGACAATCAAACCGCTTTCGATTCGAAGAAGACCTCTAGAGTCACATTTCCGGAAGTGTTGACCAGCGACGGCGTCTGGGTGGTCAATTTAGGGTCCAAGGTTGCCAGCCCCACCGGCCAGCACTACGAGTTGATCGCGGGGCAATCTCTAACGACGGCGAACCAGCCCGTTACCGAGACCGGCGCTGACGGCCGCGATTGGGTACGCCGCACCTACGATCTGCCTACCTTGCAGCCGGGTGAAAACATGGTCATCACACTGACCGGCACGATGCCTAAAGACAAAGTCGAGCAGGTCGTGGGTAATCAGGCTTGGGTCACCTCGCCGCTCACGCCACGAGAGGGCATGGAGTACATCGCTGATCCAAACCTGAAGATGACGGTGACCGGTTCGGGTATGGCACCCGGAGTTCCCGACATCCCGGTGCTCCCGGCGCCGTCGGATGTGGATCCTGCGGGAATCGAGGGTACCGACACGGTGTCGCTCAACCCGGGCGGCGCCGATGCCGGTCAGGTCGACGATCTTGCCGATCAGACCCCGGCGCTCATTCCGGCGTCGCCAAGCGCTGATCTCAGCGGCCAGATTGGCGGCCACGTCTGGTACGACACCGACGATCCACTCGATAACTTGCGCGCGGGCGACGACGCCGATCCATCCGATCCCACCCGCGAAGAGCGCGTCGCCGGTATGGCCGTCACGATCCGCGATCCGCAAACCGGCAGGGTGCTCGCCGAAACGGTGACCGACGCGAACGGCCGCTGGGTCGCTGACCGCCTGCCTATAGGTATTCCAGTCGACGTGCAGTACAACGTGCTCGGCTGGGAACACGACGGCAAGATCTGGACGCCCGTGATTCAGGGTGACGCACCCGGAAGTGCTAACGCGAATATCGATTCCGACGCCGACGCCACCGGTTACATCAACGGTACGGCTCGCCAAGTCGTGACCGTTTCCCAGAGCGGCCCCGGCGTAAATCCGGACGCTTTCGGCCGCGCCGATCTCGGGCTGCGCGTACTGGATGCCGGCATTCAGCTGCAAAAGGGCGGCGCCGATGATTTCGCGCCCGGCGCGAGCGAAGTGAGCCCCGGTACCGAAATCGAGCGCCACGAAGTCCGCTCCGATCGCACGCTCGAAGCAACGGCGCCAACACTGCGCGCCGATCTCAACCTCGACGAGCTCGGCGAGCCCACCGGCCCGCACGCACTCTTGAACGACGGCGACGGCGATCCGCGTACCAACGCCTACGTGTTCACGGTCACCAACCCGGCGAACGAAAACCTGACGAACATCGCACTGTCCGATAACACCACGGCTGGCAATCCGGCCGTTATTGGAACCGACCTGCGAGTCGAGCGTGCTGATAACGCAGGGCAACCGACCGGCGTCGTCGAAAAGGCGCAGCTGGTGAACGGCGATGTGGTGGACGAAAACGGAAAGCCAATCGTGCTGGCAAAGGGCGAGGTGATCCGCGGATACTTCCATGTCGGCTTCTCAGAGGGTAAAGCCACTCACACAAACACGCTCACGGTGAACGCCACCGCAACCAGCGCGAGCGGCGACGTGATCGGCGGAGTCAGCGATACCGATCCGTTCTCGAGTAACTACGAGAAGGCCCCCACATACTCGCTTGCACTGCGCAAGGTTTCCGGCGAAGGATTCAATACGACGCCGGAGGTTACGCCGCTCGCGATGGCCTCGATCAAACTGCAGGCCACGAACCTCAACGAGTTGCCTACGTTCGCCCAAGAACCGGACGGCTACGCGAATCAAGTCGTCACCCGCGAATTGGGGACGTACCTGACCGATTCCGACGGCTATTTCGGCCTCCAGCTCGCACCTGGCGTATATCGAGTTTCGGAAACGACGGCACCCGACGGCTACGTACTACCGAGCGGCGCTTGGTATATTCAGCTCGGATACGCGGTTAACGGTGATCCGGTGGTGAGCGTGAAGGCCATGGGAGATCAGCCTTATGCGCAGGCCTATCAAGTGGGCGACCTTAACATCCAGCGCGATTCGCAGGGCCGGATAGACTCGAGTTGGTCGGGCGCCCAGTACATGGACGGCGCCGACGACGTGTGGGGCGCGGTTTATCTGACGAATGCTCCGATCATTAGCCCTCCGGTGACCGGTGGGATGATCATCTGGATTGCCCTTGCCGGCATCAGCCTCGCGCTGATTGGCGTGGCACTCTTTGCAAGGCGAGGTGCCACTGCGGAATAAAAGAACTTCTCACACCACGAACTACGAAATTTAGAACTAAAATTTTCAGGAACACGAAAGGTACACTCATGAAAATCGGAAAGAAGCCTGGCATCTTAGCCGGCTTGGGCTTGGCTCTCGCCCTGCTATTAGCTCCTGGCGCGGCATACGCCGTCTCGCCTGACGGCGACAAGGGAACTATCAACGCAACCCTCGAAGCAACAGAAACCGGTGACGTGGTCGGTACCGCCTGGCACATCACCACCACCAACTGGAACGACGATGCCCAGCAGTACCAGGCTCCGCAGTATTCGTGGGCAAGCGATTCACTGGCTGACTGGGTTCGCGCAAATTACAGTCCTTACATCGGTGAGCGTAACGCCGTCACGGCAGCGTTTAATGACGAGATCGAGCAAGGTTCAGCCGATCAGTTCTACGCTGAGCTGGCAAAGGCTCTGAAGGACGGCACGGTCACGGGCATTGGCTCGACTACCGCGCAGGCTACCGGCGGTTCAGCAAGCTTCGCCGATATGGATTGGGGTGCACACCTCGTTACCTTCGCGGGTGGCGTGGACGTGTACCAGCCGTCCGTCGCCGTCGTTAAACCAATCCAAGACCCGGATACCGGCGATTGGACGATGGAAGACCCGACGCTCGAGATCAAGTCCACCCCGGTTCCGCTAACCAAGGCCGCCAGCGTTGAAACCGTGGCAATTGGCGACACGGTGACCTTCACCGTAACCGTTGCGGTGCCAAAGTACCCGCTCGAAGCGGTGGATACCGTCTACAACTTCTACGATAACCTTCCGAACGAACTGACGTATGTTTCCGGCTCCGCGAACGTCACGGTGGGTGGCGTCGATCTGGCAGGAACCGCCTTCTCGGAGGCAAGGAATCTGCCACAGAACGCAGACTTCGGACTTGAATTTAACTATGGTTCTGTTGACAACGCACTCGGTACCAACGATCCGCGTGAAATCACCATCACTTACCAAGCCAACGTTAACGAGGGCGCAGTTCCGGGAACGGCGATCACCAACGATGCGTGGGTTCAGTACTCGAACGATCCCTACGATCCTGCGAAAGCTAGCCACAAGACCGTGTCTGCTAGCGACACAATCCACACCTATGGTATCGACGTGACCAAAGTTGATGGGCAAACGCCGCTTCCGGGTGCCGAGTTCACACTCAGCAAGGAGGGTGCTGAACTGAACTTCGTGGAGATTGCTGCTGGTCACTACCGTCTGCCAGTCTCCGGTGAGACCGGCGATCCCAAACTCGCTACTGACTCTGAGGGCAAGCTGCTCATCGATGGCCTGAACGTGGGCACGTACTCGCTGACCGAAACCAAGGCGCCACAGGATTACGTCGTCCGCGAAGTTGACATCGAAGTAACGATCGCCGACGACAACCTGGACGGCGTCGTCGATGCTGATAAAGCAACCGATAACGAAGGCCGTGTGGCACTGAGCGTAGAAAACACCAAGGGCTTCGACCTGCCAATGACGGGTGCTCAGGGTATCGTGCTTACAACTTTGATCGGCGCGGGCCTGCTCGGCACGGGCGCCTACCTCGTTCTGCGCACGCGCAAGAAGTAACCCAATCGCTGAAACAGGGCCTCATCGGCCACACACATGAAAAAGAGCCTGACTCGTATCGTCGCAGTCATCTTCCTCATTCTCGGGGTGGGGTTGATGAGTTATCCGTGGATCGCGAACAAGATCTCGGAGCAACGGATGAGTCAGGCTCTTTCTTCATACGATGCTTCAGTGGAACAGATCGACGACGCGGAACTTGCCGCCGAAATAGAGAAAGTTAAGCGCTACGACGATAACCTCACCGGGCAGCCGGTGCACGATCCATTCGACCCTGATGCTGGCTACGTTCTACCCGGCGACTATGAAGACGTGTTGAACGTCAACGGGGACGGGATCATGGGATCCATCTCGATTCCCGTGATTGACATTAAACTACCGATCTATCACGGTGTTGGTGACGAGGCGTTGGCCAAGGGCGTGGGCCACATTGAATACACCTCGACGCCCTATGGCGGGCCTGGGCGCCATTCGTGGATGTCCGCACACCGCGGGTTACCGCACGCGTTGCTTTTCACTGATCTAGACAAGGTGCAAGTGGGAGATTCCTTCTTCATCGACGTGCTCGGGGAAAGGCACGCATATCGGGTCACAGAGATTGAGGTGGTTAAACCAGAGGGTATGCGCGAATTTCGGCCGACGCCGGATAAGGACCTCGTCACGCTCGTTACCTGCACGCCTTACGGGATAAACACCGAAAGGCTCCTGGTGACCGGAGAACGCTACCCCTACACCCCGGGCGGTCCTGGCGGTGGCGCCGTCGCTGTTGCATCCAGAGGAATGAAAGACTGGTACTTCGTGCTGTTTGCCGGGGCGATCGGCGTCGTTATCCTAACGGTTGCGATCAAGCTTCGCCGCGATAGAAAGACCACTGCCACTGACGCCAGCCAAAGCGCTTAGAAACCTCGCCGAGGGCCGCTTTCGTCCAGGGAAGATGCGGGTCTACAAAGCGCCTCGTGGGGATCCTTACCGCCCAGGGAGGTCCGTAAGTCGCGCGGGGATCGATAAGCCACAGATTTTGCGGGTTTCCGTGGCTTACGGACCCCCGGCGGCGATAGCGACCCCCGCGGGCAACACCAACCCCCGCGACTAATGCTCCCACCCGGCTAACGTTGCACCAGCTTCTTCAGCTGTGGATCAAACAAAAGCCACTGACGCGGTCATGCGACTATGGATGACGTGGTCAGACAGTCCGGTTCGAAACAAAATGATAACCAATCCGCACCAAAATTCCCGCCGAGGAACATTCATGACGAAAACAGATCACAGATTTTCCCAGTAACCGAGGATACCTTTAGCAACGAGTGGGCCCTTAGACGGAAAGCTTTACAGTCTGATTTACAGGGTGAGAGTCTCTACCCACACGAGATCAGATTCCTTGAAAAATTTGAACATCTTGGACATCGCGCGAGGTGGATTCCACGTGACACGCTGAGGTTTAAATCTACGAATGATTTCATTTGGATAAATTTGGACGAAGAAGTTTGTGAACTGAAATCGATTACTGCGAAATACTCGTCGATTAAGGATGCGATCCAGAAGGCTGTGTTACGCGCACGGGACAATCATCAGGTTGTTAAGGATTTCTTCATCATCGATCTTGGAATGAAAAGCGCGAGTGAAAAGCTACGGCGGCAACTTGCCTTATATAACAAGCGTATTAGGGATGGTCATATCCGACGTCTTTGGATAATGAGCAATGACGGCAAAGACTTTTTCGAAATCAATCTAAAATGATGACGGGACGCCGATCCCGCCCGTTCAGTCGTCCTATTCTTTCAAGGATTGCGCGGGGACATCCCGTCAATCTCAGGCTACCTTGAATGCTGTTCGATTCCAAGGGAGAAATGGCGGGAAAATTGACAAACCACGTCCGTCTATATTTTCGAGCCCAACTACTTCCACAGACCACACTAAGATCGCAGCCGTTGTTGCTGGGGTCGGGAAATGCGGGACATGGCCACCGAGCTAGGGTCTACATCAGACGTCTACATCAGACAGTGCGCAAAACCGCTGACTTTGAGAGTTCAGATCGATGCTCGCGCCGAAAAACGGCTTTTTTCGAGAGGAAATACGCACCCCCTCAAGTAGGTCACTATTTCGCGCCCCATTTCGCACCTCGTCTGGCGCACCCAATTCTCACGCGTATTAGTTTCCTCCCCTCCCGCACGTGCGTGTTTGGGGCTACCACTTCCCGTCACGCTTTTCGTGACCGCCCGTTCAGTCGTCCTAATTCTTTCAAGGATTGCGCGGGAGCCCATAAATCGCTCGGGGAAATCCTTAAAGCCCAGGGAGGTCCGTAAATCGCGCAGGGATCGATAAGCCACAGATTTTGCCGGTTTCCTTGGCTTACGGACCCCGGCGGCGATAGCGACCCCCGCGGGCAACACCAACCCCCGCCGAGCCCATGCAACTGGAGCCCATACAACTGGGCGTCCGTACAACTAGGGGAGAAATGGTGCTCGAGGGGGGAGTTGAACCCCCACGCCCTTAACGGGCACATGGACCTGAACCATGCGCGTCTGCCTATTCCGCCACTCGAGCAAGCGCTCATTACCTTACACCGCCGCTCTCAGCGGATCCAAGTTTGCCCACCGATGTCACGATTCTCACGCCTTTTTATATAGGCTTCGGCACGGCACTACCTGCCTAGCTGTCACGAAATTATCCGCCCTCTGTGCCCACCATTTCCGCAACCATGTCCGCCACGAGATTCCCCGCGAAATAGGATGGATAAGTCCACAGCCTACTGCCCACTTGCGCGTCAAGCGAGTACTCTAGTGCCATACGGTCTGCTACTATACGGTTCGCTCACACGTGAGCGGGAGAAAGCAAGGGAGAGGGATGAGCGCATTCGACAGGATCGAACGGGGCGTGGAGAACGCATTCGACAGCATCTTTTCTCGCGCCTTCAGATCGGACCTCAAACCCATTGAACTCGCCTCGGGAATCAAAAAAGCGATGGATGATCGGGCGGCAACAGTTGGCCGCGATCGCGTCGTCGTTCCGAACGAATTCCAAATCATCCTCGCGCAAGCCGACTTCACCAAGATCGCCGACTGGGGTGAACAGGCCATGCGTGAAGAGCTCATCGATGTGGCAACCCAGTATGCCGCAGAACAGCGCTACACCTTCCTCGGCCCAATCAAAATCGAATTCACCTTCGATTCCGAACTTTCCCGCGGCAAACTTATCGTGCGCGGCAGGTCCAAGCGAGGCTCTGCGGCTCCCGCAACCACCCGCGATGCGACGCCGGAAAATCCCATTATCGACGTCGACGGCGAAAAGTACCTGCTCACCGGAACCGTCACAGTGATCGGCCGCGGATCATCAGCCGATATCACCGTCGATGATCCGGGCGTGTCCCGCAAACATTTAGAATTGCGCGTTACCCCCGGGGGCGTAATCGCCACCGACCTCAACACGACGAACGGAACTTTCGTTGAAGGCCACCGAATCACTGCCGCAACCTTGCTGGACGGCAACACCATCACCATCGGCCGCACCCGCATCATGTTTTGGACCAGCCCGGAGATGCCATGAGCGCCATCGTTATCACCCTGCTTCGCTTCGGCTTTCTAGCCCTCCTGTGGATCTTCGTATTCTTCGTTCTGCTCACGATCAAAAATGATGTTTTCGGAACGCGAATTACTGGCCGCACGGGCAGGGCGTCACCACCCAGAGTCAGATCTCAACCCAAAGCGCAGGCGAGCCAAGCACGGCCGGTAACCTCACACCTCGTCGTCAGCGCAGGCTCCCTTAGCGGCACAACAATTCCGCTTTCCGGCACGCCAATCACCGTGGGCCGCTCCCCCGATTCGGCGCTCGTGCTCGACGACGGCTACACCTCAGCACGCCACGCCAGATTCTTCAACAGCGGCGGTGACTGGTTCGTCGAAGACCTCAACTCCACGAACGGAACATGGGTGGGCAACGAGCGCATCTACCAGCCAACACGCCTCAGCCACGGAACGCCGATCACCATCGGCCAGACGACCTTGGAGCTTCGCCGGTGACGATCTCATTGCGATACACCGCCATGTCCGACGTCGGATTGATACGTCGGTCCAATCAGGACTCCGGTTACGCATCGGGTAATCTCCTCGTGCTCGCAGACGGCATGGGCGGCGCGGCAGGCGGAGATATCGCCTCGTCCGTCGTCGTCGCACACCTTGCGCACATCGACGACGCACACCAGGCCGAAGACCTCCTCCCACTCCTGACTGAAACCCTTGAGGAAGCCCACGCCGAACTCATCGAATGCTCACGCGAGGAAACCAAACTCGCAGGCCTTGGCACCACCTGCATTGCAATCCTGCGCGCCTCTAATAAGCTCGGCATGGTGCATGTGGGTGATTCGCGCGCCTACCTGCTTCGCGACGGCAAACTTACCCAGGTCACACGCGATCACACCCTTGTTCAATACCTCGTCGACAGCGGTGAAATTACCGAAGAAGAAGCCGAACATCACCCCAAGCGCAACGTCATCATGCGAAATATTGGTGACGCGCCAGAACCACTAGAAATTGACGAATCCGTACGCGAAGCCATTCCCGGCGACCGCTGGCTACTCAGCTCGGACGGACTGTTTGGCGTCGTTTCCGATGAGAGCATCGAAAAAACTCTCACCGAATATGAGAACCTGGACGAGTGCGCTCGCGAGCTCATTGACCTTGCGCTCGCCGCAGGAGCTCCCGATAACGTGACCGTGGTGATCGCCGACGTCGTCGAAGATGATCCGGAACCCGTCCGCAAACCCGTCGTCGTGGGATCGGCAGCTGCCGACTCGCGCAAACCAACCCGGGCCGGCAAATCCGCGGCCGGAAAACTTAGCCGCCTACGGCGCAGGCACGAACCAATAACCGACGACGAAGCGGAACTCAAGCCCATTAAGCCGAGCAGGGGAGCAAGGTTCGCGGCTGTTTTAGCGCTCATTCTTTTACTTGTCGGCGGTGGAACAGCCGCCTACGCATGGAGCCAAACGCAGTATTACGTGGCCCCTGCCGACGGCAACATTGCCATCTACAAAGGCGTTCCAGCCGCGCTCGGCCCACTGAAATTCTCCGAAATTTACGAGCGCTCCGACGTCGAGATATCAACATTAACCACGGTTGCTCAAGACCGCTTGGAAGAGCCAATTACGCGCGGCTCGCTAGCAGAAGCTCAGAAAGTGGTTGACGACCTCGCCGCCCAAGAACAGCCCTCACCAAGCGAAAAACCGACGGGTAAACCGACGCCTAAACCATCGCCGTCCGTTTTCCCCACCACTCGGACTTCGCCTGATCCTACCGAGAAACCGAGCGGCGATGAACCGAGCCCAACGCCGACTACCGAGGGTGACGACTCATGAGTGTGATCACACAGCAGGAATCTCGTAGTGGGCGGATCCGCGAATTTATCCTGCTCGTCATCGCTGTTGGTATTTGCCTGCTCGGATGGGTGCTGGTCCATCACGGGGTGGGCACACCCGAAGCTTCTGAACTACCCGAAAACTTTCCGAAGATCGCGGGGATCGCCGGCGCCGCAGTGTTGATCGGCCACGTGATAATCCGCTTTGTAACGCCGTGGGCTGATCCCGTCTTTTACCCCTCGGCCGTATTGCTCACCGGTTTGGGGCTCGTGATGATTCATCGGATCGACAACACGCTGATCGCCCGGGGTGGAAGCGCGGAAGCTGGCGGGCAGCTGATGCTCGCCGGCGTTGGCCTGATCCTCATGCTCGTCACCATTGTGGCCATCCGAGATCACCGCAAACTTCGGCGCATCACCTATATTTCGCTCATTGCGGGCACCGTGCTCCTCTTGCTACCGATGGTGCCGGGGCTGGGCCGCACAATTTACGGCGCGCGCATCTGGATCAACGTTGCCGGTTTTTCCTACCAGCCGGCCGAACTTGCAAAAATTTGTTTCGCCATCTTTCTTGCGGGATACCTGGTGAGCCAACGCGATAATCTTGCTCTTGCTGGTAAAAAGATCCTGGGCGTCCAACTTCCGCGCGCCCGCCACTTCGGGCCGATCCTCGTCGGCTGGGCTGCCTCGATGGCCGTGCTCGTCCTCGAGCGCGATTTTGGCACCGCAATCCTTTTCTTCGGGCTGTTCGTGGCGATGTTGTACGTGGCCACCGAACGAGTCTCATGGCTGATTATTGGCGGCCTGTTGACCGCCGTCGGCGTCTATTTCATCGTGCAGGTGATGCCGCACATTCAGGCCCGGTTCGCAATCTGGCTCGATCCACTCAGTCCCGAACTCTACGACGCCCAGCACGGCTCCTACCAAATCGTGCAAGGCTGGTTTGGTATGGCGTCCGGTGGCCTCTTCGGTACGGGACTTGGCCACGGATATCCCGCAATCGCCTCGCAATCAAATTCGGACATGATTATCGCTTCGTTCGGCGAAGAAATAGGGCTTATCGGCCTGCTCGCAATGCTGAGTGCCTACCTAGTCTTTATAACTCGAGCATTAAAAACAGCGATCGATCTACGCGACGGTTTCGGTAAGCTACTCGCCTCCGGCCTGGGGTTCACGATTGGCCTGCAGTGTTTCATCGTGGTTGGCGGCGTCACCGGCGTTATTCCGCTCACTGGCCTTGCGATGCCGTTCCTGGCCCTTGGCGGTTCGGCACTGCTGACGAACTGGATTATCGTCGGTCTTCTTCTTCGGATGTCTGACGCCGCCCGGCGCCCATACGTTCCCGCTTCCAGCCCGCTTCCAAGCATTTCCGACGACGCCGAATCGCCGGCTTCCAGCGCCGAGTCCCCAGATTCAAACGACGCCAAGTTTGCCGATACGAGCGACGACTCTGATTTCGAACAAGATCGCTACCCTACGGAGGTGGTCCGGTGAATCCGCCCCTTCGGAAACTCGTCATAGTCGTGATCATTATGTTCGTGACACTCATGGTGGCCGCCACCTCGATCCAGTTCTTCCGCGCTGATTCCCTCAACGCCGATTCGCGTAACGTGCGCACGTTATATAAGGAATACGGCGTGGACCGCGGCCCAATTATCGTGGCCGGGGAACCGATCGCGGATTCCGAACCCGTTAATTCGGTGTATAACTATCAGCGCACCTATCTTCGCCCCGAAATGTATGCCCATCTGACCGGCTACTTCTCTGTGACACACAATTCGATGACGGGTATCGAACGGGCAGAAAACTCGATCCTTGGTGGCAGTGACTCCGCGCTTACCCCGCAGCGGATCGAAGAACTTTTCACGGGCGCAGAACCCGAAGGCGGAGCCGTTGAACTCACCATTGACCCCGCCGTTCAACAAGCAGCCTGGGACGCGCTCGGAGACCGCCGCGGCGGCGTCGTCGCCATCGAGCCGGAAACCGGCAGAATTCTTGCGCTGGTGTCAAAGCCGGCCTACGATCCCAACCTCATTGCCTCCCACGATGCAACGGTGGCACGGGAGGCCTATCAAAACTATCTGGCAGCCGAATCGCAGCCACTGCTCAATCGCGCGATAGGCGATAACTTGTACGCTCCCGGCTCGGTTTTCAAGATCATCACCACGGCGGCCATGATTGAAAACGGCGATTTGACCGCCGAATCCATGGTTGAAGCACCCTACACTTACTCTCCGCCGGGAACCACGCACGAAATTTATAATCCCCTTCAGCGCCAGTGCGGCGATGGCTCGGGCAAAGTTCCACTGCGCACCGCCTTCGTCGAATCATGCAACACCGCCTTCGCGATCGGTGGTCTCGAAGTTGGTGACGAAGAGATGATCGCGATGAGCGAGAAGTTTGGCTTCCATCAAGAGTTGACAATCCCGCTACCCGTGCGCCCCTCCCGATTCCCCGAGCCGCAGGATGAGGCCGAACTGGCAATGGCAGCGTTTGGCCAACGCGATGTGCTCACCTCTCCGCTGCAGATGGCAATGGTAGCCGCGGCGGTGGCCAACGACGGCACACTCATGAGCCCCTACCTCGTCGAACGCACACTAACCGCAGATCTCGCCGTCATTTCCACCACCTCACCCTCTACGTTGAGCACTCCCATCAGCGAAAAAACCGCCGGAGAACTGGAATCCATGATGATCGACGTCGTCAACCAGGGAACCGGCGCCTATGCGGCTTCCAGCTTCGTGCAAGTGGCAGGAAAAACGGGGTCCGCGCAAATTGCTGACGGAGTATCGCCCCACGCGTGGTTTGCAGGCTACGATGCCAGCGATAGCCCACAGGTAGCGGTAGGCGTTTTTGTGGAAAACGGTGGCGACGGCGGCCAGGTGGCAGGCCCAATCGCCCGAGCCGTCATCGAGGCGGTGGTCACCCAATGAGCGAGTTGAACACCGCGCTTAAGAAATGTAACCGTATTGTGACTTGCCTAGAGATGCTTACAACCCCAAACTCAGGCAGTATGTTTAATGATGTGGAACTGAAGAAGGGCAGGCGGCATGGCTGACGTACCACGCATCCTCGGCGACCGATACGAGGTCGGCGATCTCATTGGGCGCGGAGGAATGGCACAGGTGCACTTGGGATACGACACCCGACTTTCACGCACAGTAGCAATTAAAGTCCTCCGCACCGATCACGCTACCGACCCCACATTCATCGCCCGCTTCCGCCGCGAAGCGCAATCCGCTGCCGCTCTCAACCACCCGTCAATCGTTGCCGTGTATGACACGGGTGAAGAAACTGTGACGTCCAGTTCGGGGCGCGACATATCGCTTCCCTACATCGTCATGGAATACGTCAAGGGCCGCACAGTTTCTCAGCTGCTATCCAATGGTGATGCACTGCCGATCGATGAAGCCGTACAGATCGTAATTGGCGTGCTATCCGCCCTCGAATATTCGCATCGGGAAGGAATCGTTCACCGCGACATCAAACCGGGCAATGTCATGCTCACACCCGACGGCAAGGTCAAGGTCATGGACTTCGGTATCGCGCGCGCGATCGCGGATTCCTCGGCCACCATGACGCAAACGAACTCCGTGGTGGGCACGGCACAGTACCTCTCGCCCGAACAGGCCCGCGGCGAAGTGGTAGACGCACGCTCCGACCTATATTCGACGGGCTGTTTACTTTTCGAACTGCTGACCGGCCAACCACCATTCCGCGGTGATTCGGCGGTTGCTGTGGCCTACCAGCACGTTTCCCAAACCCCGCCAAGACCGACGACGATCGCGCCCGACGTTCCAGATCAGCTCGACCGCGTAGTTATGAAATCGCTGGCCAAGCGCCGCGAAGATCGCTATCAAAGCGCGGCTGACATGCGCGCAGATCTGCTCGCCGCCTCACGCGGGGAAGGCGTGTCCGCACCCGCCGTGGGCACCTGGCAAACACAAACGGTTCCACCGCCAACCGAAGTTGCACCCATTCCCCCTGTGCATAACCACAGCCCCGGGCCGACCACCGCCACCCAAACCAACGTCGAACCGGAGCGGGACGATAGCGGTCGGAACCGTACGTTCATCATCGTGGGCGTGATTCTCTTGCTCTTAGCGGCGATTGGTATCGGATGGGCAATTATGAACGCCAATAACGATCCGGGTGAGGACGAAACCACCGCCGTACAAACCACCGTACCTGATCTAGAAGGCATGGACGAAGCGGAAGCTAGAGCCGCTCTTGCCGCCGTCAATCTTGTGCTGAATGTGGGCGATCCCGTGGAGGACGACACCATCCCAGAAGGAATTTATGTTTCGTCCAATCCACAAATCGGGGCGAACATTAACGAGGGCGAATCCGTCACCGTCCACTTCTCTTCCGGTGTAGGCAACGTGGAAGTTCCCGACCTTGCCAACGGTACCTACACACAAGATCAGGCGAAGAAGGCACTCGAAAGTCTTGGACTTGAAGTCGGCAGAGTTGATACCGCAGACGTTCCCGGCCGTGCAGCTGACATCGTCACCGAAACCTCACCGATTGCTGGCACAAAAGTTGAGCGCGGAAGTTCCGTCAACCTCGTGGTTGCTTCCGGCGAGATCGTGTTGGAGGACGTGCGCGGAATGAGTCAAGCCGACGCCGAACAGTTCTTACGCGATGAGTTGAAGATTCCGATCATTTCGGTGATCGAATCTGAAACTCCGACAGCCGAGCCTGGAACCGTTATCGGCATGGATCCGATGCCTGGAAAGGTTCCCTACGACCAGCGGGTTGAGATCGTCGTCGCACGTGAACCAGTTCCGATACCCACACCTGATCCGATACCCACACCTGATCCGATGCCGGAACCTGATCCGGATAACCCGTCCGAGGGTGAAAACGACGAAGAATCAGCCAGGTAAATCACTCGCCGATCGTGTTATCCACGATGTTCGTGTTTTCCATGACCCATGGGAATGCGTATTCGAATAGGAGGAACACGGCGAGGGCAATAAGTGCCAGCGCCTGAATGACCTTCAACCAGGTAGGCCCGGGAAGGGCACGCCAAATCGCTCCGTACATTAGTTCACCTCTTCCAGCTGCTGGGTGACACCCGGTTCTACCAGTGCCTGCGGCAAGCCGTCTTCACGTTTGGTCCAATACTTAAATTCGGCGTGGACAACCCACCGTTCGTTCGAAACAAATGGCGGATGGCAGGTGGTAATTGTTAGCAGCCTGCGGGTGGGTTCACTGAGATTGCCACGGCCCTGAAGTTGTTCGTACGCTAAAAATGGGTCCGGGGCGATCGTCCAAATTTCCGTCGGATCCACAATTTCGTCGTTGATAATGGAATACACGAGGTAGGAATTTTCCATTTCGACAACGATCTCATCGCCTTCTTCGAGCTGGGGCACGTGTAACATTGGCGCGCCGTACGTTTGCCGATGTGCCGCCGTCGCAAAATTTCCGATCTGACCGGGCAGCGCCGTGTCCTCATAGCGGCCAAACGCTCCCGTATCAAGGATCGACGTCATGTCCGTGCCGTTTCGAATGGTGTAACCATAGTCGTACCCGAAAGCCGGAATTCTCATAATGCCAAGAATTTCCCCGAATTCCGGTTCGTGCGTCCATTCGGGTGGTGGCCCCTCCTGAGGTTCGGCTATCCCGTCATCTTCAACGGTGACGACTCCGTATTCCTGTTGCAGCTGTTCGATCTCTTCGGCCTGCGCTGCATTGGCGATAATGTCCGTCCACCAGATCTGCCACACAATAAAGAGTGCGATGACCAAGCCTGCGGTAATCAGCAATTCGCCAATAACACCGAGAATGCGGTTAAAGAGGGAAGGCTTCCTCTTGGCGGTGCTTTCCGCAGGTGTCATGCTATCGTCCTTTTCGGTAGTGGTACGGCATAAGCTTAGCCGAAGCGGGAGCTTGGGATAGTTTTATGTTTTTTGTGTGCCCGTATAGGATTTGCGTAGGAACGAACAAAGGAACAAGATGGCCGAGTCTAAGAAGCGCAAGAAGGTTGAACAGCGCCGTATTGCACGTCAGCAGGCAGAAGAGCGCCGGAGTAAATCATCAGATGCTCCACAGGCTTCCCCTAAGTGGTGGGTACCCGTCATGGTTGGGCTTGCTGTACTTGGTCTGATCATCGTCGTTATTGCCTATATCAGCGGTGGCAGGTATCCGATTCCCGGCTTGGATAACGGCAATATCAATCTTTTTGTTGGTATCGGAATCATGCTCGTTGGTTTCTTAATGACGATGGGATGGAAGTAGCCGACCGGGCTTTTACCTTTCGAATGACATCGATGTAATTATCCACAGATGTGTTCACAGCTGGGGATAAAACTGCCGAAAGGATGAGTCGGTGTGGGATTCGCCGTGCGGGGTTAAATCCACGCCAAGGCAAGCAAGATGGCCAAGATGGCTATTGAAATGGCGATGTCAACGACCTTGCGTAAAGTTTGGCGTTGACCTTTAAACCGCGTTCCCGTGGCTATCCATAACCACGTCAAAATGCTACCGACAATCAGACCGCCAAGATGCGACTCCCACGAGATACCGGGAACCACGAATCCGAGGACAACGTTAATCACCAATAGCGTGATGATCCCGGACATGTTTGCTTTAACCCTGCGATATAACACCGCGAGTGATCCAAAAAGTCCGAAAATCGCGCCTGAGGCACCTACGGCTCCGATATTCCATTCGCCCGTCAGATTCGATAACAACATAATCGCGGTGTTACCACCGATTGCCGACACAATATAAAGCGATAGAAAACGCAATTTACCCAACGCGGATTCTAAAAGACGCCCCAACAGCCACAGGGCATACATGTTGAAAACGAGGTGCCAAAAACCTCCATGCAACACCGCTGACGTCAGGAATCGATAGGGCTGCGCGGTAGCTAACGGCGGATAAAACATCAGCTCTACCGTGACCTGGGGCTGCATGCGCCCCACCACCGCCATGAGGACGCAAATGAGGATCACGGCCGTCGTTATCGGCGGCCAATGAGATAAGCGACGCCGAACAGCGTTGCCTTGCGGCTCAGGTTGGTGCTGTTCGGCGTCGCTCATAAATATCTTTAACGGCCTTTAGTTGAACACACTGATCGAGCTGATCACGACGTCTTCGAGGGGGCGATCCATCGGATTCGTCTCCGTCTTCGCGATCTTATCCACAACCTCCTGCGAGGCAACATCCGTCACCTTGCCGAAGATCGTGTGCTTGCCCTGCAACCATGTGGTTGGGGCAACCGTGATAAAGAACTGTGAACCATTCGTACCACGGCCACCTTGCTTACCGGCGTTCGCCATGGCGAGCATGTACGGCTCGGTGAAGTTAAGTTCGGCCGCGATTTCGTCGTCGAACCTATAACCTGGCCCGCCCGTTCCAGTGCCTAGCGGATCGCCGCCCTGGATCATGAAACCGGGGATAACACGATGGAAAATGACGTCCTTGTACAGCGGTTCGTTGGTCTCAACGCCCTGCGGGTTCGTCCATGTCTTCTCACCGGTCGCTAGACCGGTGAAGTTCGCGACTGTCTCTGGAGCGTGCTCCGGATACAGCTCAACCTTGATGTCACCAAAATTAGTATGCAGTGTAGCTTCCATAGTGCCTATCTTGGCACACAGCCGCCCAACAACCGAAACAGGTAGCGCTTTCGTGCCTTAAACGCGCTATCGGCGAAATTTACTCTCTCGAAGAAATTTAGCAGCAAATCGGCACTAAACCAGGTCCGGAGCCTGCAAAACGCTCATCTACATGGAAAGATAGGGAGATGTAACTGGCGGTACTCGACCGTCCCAGATGTGGAGGTAAGATATGTCCTTTCTACGCAGAAAAAAATGCACGAAGGAAAACGTCGTAGACCAAGTTGAACCGGCCATTGACAAGGCCTCTGAAAGTGCCGATAAGGTTCGCAATGTGGTTATTGACGCTCTCGAAACTGCAATTTCAGCAGCTAAGCCAAAGGTTGAACAAGCTGCGAGCAAGGCGAACGACGTCGCACACGATGCCTACGATCGCGCTCGCCCGTATGTGAAAGATGCCTACGAGAAGGCGAACGATGTGGCTCATGATGCTTACGATCGTGCCCGCCCCTATCTCGAAGATGCCGCGAAGCGAGCTGAAGATGCTACCGAAAATCTCCGTGAAGATTACATTCCGCGCGCGCGGCGGGCAGCAAATGCCGCTATCGATGAGGCACGCTCTGGATCCGGTGATCTGCAAACGCGTGCGAAGGACGTCGTGAAAGCCTCGCGCAAAGAACTCGAGAAGCCGGAGAAGAAGGGCCGTGGCCGCAAGGTTTTCGGATTCCTCGCCGTTGCCGCTGTAGGTGCAGCAATTGCTTACTATGCGTGGGCTCGCTCAAAGCCTGTGGCCGATCCTTGGGCAGAAGCTTACTGGGAGGACGTCTCGATTCCAGAAGACGCCGTGGATGAACCTGCTGAGGATGCAGAGGATCAGTCAGCGGAGGTTGAGGAAACAGAAGAAGCTGCCGAATCCGACGTTGAAGCTGAGGACTCCGAGAAGGAAGAAGCCAAGAACTAATCGCATCATTGCGAACTTGGGGGCTGTGCTCGTGGAGCACAGCCCCCACTGCTTTTTCTACAGCTGCGCACGTGACTTCGAGGCCTCTGGCTCCCGCGACACTTAGATCGGTCCGGCGCCACTTTATGTGGTAATAAATCTCTCGCGGGAAGCAGCTAAGTCTCGCGGGAAGGAATCGGGGAGCGTCATACCAGCAAAGCAAAAGCCAGCAAAGTAAAAGAGGGAAACGCGTTGGCGTTTCCCTCTTTGTGGAGCCGAGGGGACTCGAACCCCTAACCCCCTGCTTGCAAAGCAGGTGCGCTACCAATTGCGCCACGGCCCCCTAGAAATCGACCGGATCAGTTACCTGCTGCCAAACTGCTTGACGTTGCAGATTCTCCTGAACCCTTAGGAAGATTACTACTCCTCCCATCAAGGCCGCAACTGCGAAAAGAAATTTTCTCATTTTGACCTTTCTCGATTCCCGGAGTGGGCGTAGGTGGACTCGAACCACCGACCTCCACATTATCAGTGTGGCACTCTAACCGGCTGAGCTATACGCCCCGGGTTTGCGCCTCTAATCGGGCGCCGAATTAGATTAACTCATTTCCTGTTCGATATTCAAACCACCAGCATAGCAAGCGCTACACCTCACAGTTTGATTTGCGCGATTACACAGCGCTTCACTCGGCGGGCTCTCCGCTTTGTTCGGCCGGCTCTACTCGTCCGTCACCGTGATTGAAAGCCCTCCAATAAGCATCGCAATCACGTTGTAAAGTAGCGCTGAAACCGTGCCTAGCAGGGTAAAAAGCACAACCTCAATCACGCCAACAACAACGGAGAACGATACTACACGCCCAAATTCCATGAACTGCCCAAGTTCAAGAAGCGGCTCAGAATTCAACGTCACAAGAAGGTCTTCGATACGCGCCCACACGTGCATCGCATCCATCACGGACCATAGAATAACCGTGGCGATCACGATCATTATTCCGATGCCCACGGAAATGAGAAACGATAGTTTCATTGCCGAAAGCGGGTCGATTCGCGAGATCGTCATTTGCACACGTCGAATTCCCACATCCTTTCGGGCGGGAGGCGCCACTTGGGGAGCTTGTCCATCGCTTTGCTCCGCGTGTGGAGCGGAAGAATTCGTGTGATCCTGCTTGGTCTCGGTCATGGGCTTTCTCCGTCAGTTATTCGATAGGTATGACGCTACCGCGTTTTTTCAGTTTGATCATCACTCTTGGGCGGATCGTCCTGAGTTTCGTCATTTTCAGGCACTGCTTCCTCCTCTTCCTCCGGTTGCGCAGATTCGTCGGCGGCTTCCTGGTCGACGACGTCGGAATTATCGTCCTCCAAATGCGGCGCCATAGCGATCACATGATCCCCATTATCTGGCCGGACGAAACGCACGCCCTGAGTGTTGCGACCGGTCAGGTTCACTTCGTCAACTGCCGAACGTACAACCTTGCCACCGGCCATAATTACGAGCACCTCATCGCCGGGCTGCGTGATGAGCGCGCCCACGAGGTCGCCCCTCGTTTCGACGATTTTTGCAACGCGAATGCCAAGGCCGCCCCGGTTTTGCGGGCGATACTCTTCGATGCTTGTACGTTTAGCAAAGCCACCCTCGGTAATAACGAAAACCTCAGAGCTAGGCCGCACAACCTCCATGGTTAACAGCGAGTCACCGTCACGGAATTTCATTCCACGAACACCAGCAGTTGCGCGCCCCATTGGCCGCAGCGCCTCGTCGTCGGCAACGAATCGTAGAGACTGGCCCTTGCGCGAAACCAGAATCAGCTCATCGCCCTCGTCAATCAGCCGGGCAGAAACCACCTGATCGGTGCTGCCATCAACATGTTCGCGCAAGTTGATGGCGATCAGACCGCCGGTACGCGTGGAATCGTAGTCAGATAGCCTGGTTTTCTTCACCAGGCCATCTTCGGTTGCCAACACGAGGTAGTCGGCCTGATCGTAGTTCCGCAAAGTGATCGCCGAGGCAATTTCTTCACCCGGTTGCATCGCCAACACGTTCGCAACATGCTGGCCTTTAGATTCGCGCGAACCTTCAGGAATCTCATAACCCTTCACACGGTAAACTCGGCCCAAATTCGTAAAGAACAGGTGCCAATCGTGGGTTGAGGCGATACCCATATGTTCAACCACGTCGTCGGAGCGCAACGTTGTTCCTTTAATTCCTTTTCCGCCGCGGCGCTGGGCACGGTATTCCGAAAGCTTCGTGCGTTTGATGAATCCTGAGCGGGTCACGGTTACGACGACGTCCTCTTCCGTGATCAGGTCTTCCTCGGATACCTCGCCGTCGAAGGGCAAGATGGTGGTGCGGCGGTCGTCGCCGTATTTTTCGACCACGCCGCTCAGTTCTTCTGAAACGATCGCGCGTTGACGTTCGGGTTTGGCCAGAATGTCCTTGTAATCGCGCACTTCGGCAAGCTTTTCATCGCGCTCATCGTTGATCTTTTGGCGTTCGAGAGCTGCAAGCCTTCGCAACTGCATGGCGAGAATGTGATCGGCTTGAACCTCGTTGATATCGAGCAGTTCGATCAGGCCCTGCCGCGCGTCATCGGCGGTGGCTGAGCCGCGGATCAACGCAATCACTTCGTCAAGCATATCGAGAGCCTTAACCAGACCCTCCAAAATCATCAGCCGCTCTTCAGCCTTGCGCAATCGATAAGCGGTGCGGCGCGAGATAACTTCTATCTGGTGTTGCACCCAGTGGTAGATGAACCCGTCCAGGGAAAGTGTGCGCGGAACGCCGTCCACCAGCGCCAGCATATTGGCCGAGAAATTCTGCTGTAGTTGAGTGTGCTTGTAAAGGTTGTTCAGTACCACCTTTGGCACGGCGTCGCGTTTCAGAACGACGACGATACGCTGGCCGGCTCGCCCAGAAGATTCATCGCGAATATCGGCAATTCCGCTCAGGCGGCCGTCTTTGACGCCTTCAACCATGCGGTCGAGTAGTCGATCGGGGTTGACCTGATAGGGCAGATCGGTGACGACGAGGCACTGGCGCCCGTGGATTTCCTCAATCTCTACGATCGCTCGCTGAGTGATCGATCCCCTGCCCGTACGGTATGCCTGTTCGATGCCTTTTCGGCCGAGGATGGTAGCGCCGGTCGGGAAGTCCGGCCCAGAAATTCGTTCGAGGAGAGCCTCAAGAAGTTCATCGCGGCTCGCATCCGGATTTTCTAAGAACCACTGTGCACCGGCGGCAACTTCGCGCAGGTTGTGCGGCGGAATCGACGTCGCCATTCCAACCGCGATACCTTCCGAACCGTTTATCAACAGATTCGGGATCCGCGCTGTGAGAACCTTCGGTTCCTCTACCGATCCGTCAAAGTTCGGCTCGAAATCAACCGTATCTTCGTTAATATCGCGAACAAGTTCGACGGCGAGCGGCGCCATTCGAGCTTCGGTATACCGAGCTGCGGCAGCGCCCAAATCACCGGCAGTACCAAAATTTCCTTGGCCCGCAACCAGTGGGTATCGCATCGACCACGGCTGGACCAGGCGCACCATCGTGTCGTAAATCGCGGCATCACCATGCGGATGGTAGTGGCCCATCACGTCGCCAACAATCTTCACGGATTTCGAAAACGCTGAATCATGCCGGTAGCCGCCATCCCACATTGCATAGATTACGCGCCGGTGCACGGGTTTCATGCCATCGCGAACATCGGGCAAGGCTCGCCCGACGATCACGGACATCGCATAGTCAAGATAGGACGTCTCCATCTCCTTTTGGAGGTCAACATCCTTCACGGAGTCAAAATCGGGCTTTTCGGTAGTCGTATCTTCGCTCACGGTTATCCTTAAATATCGAGGAATCGCACGTCACGGGCATTGCGCTGGATAAAGGAGCGCCGCGATTGAACGTCCTCGCCCATGAGTACAGAAAATGCTTCATCGGTGGCCGCTGCCTCGCCAATGTTCACTCGTTTGAGTGTGCGAGTTTCCGGGTTCATCGTGGTATCCCACAGTTCTGAGTCATTCATTTCACCTAGACCCTTGTAGCGCTGGATTGCTTGACCCTCAGCCTTGGGGAGCTTCTTACCAGCTGCCAATCCCGTTTCTAAAGCCTCGTCGCGTTCCTCGTCGGAAAAGACGTATTCGTGTGGCGCGTTCGTCCACTTGATTCGGTACAGCGGTGGCATCGCCAAATAGATATAACCGCCTTCGATCAGCGGCTTCATGTAGCGATAAACCAGGGTGAGCAGGAGGGTGGCAATGTGTTGGCCATCCACGTCCGCATCGGCCATGAACACAATCTTGTGATAGCGCAGTTTCTCGATATCGAATTCTTCTCCCACACCCGTACCGAAGGCGGTGATCAGGTTTTGAATCGTATCCGAGCTCAGGGCGCGATCGAGGCGCGCCTTTTCCACGTTGAGGATCTTTCCACGAATCGGCATGATCGCCTGGTTGTAGGGATCTCGGCCATTGACGGCAGATCCGCCCGCCGAATCACCTTCCACAATGTAAATTTCGCACTCTTCAGGATTTCGCGACGTGCAGTCCTTGAGTTTTCCGGGCATGGCAGCAGATTCGAGCACGGACTTGCGCCGCGTGGCCTCGCGCGCCTTGCGGGCCGCCATACGCGCCTGGAAAGCCTGAGTTGCTTTCCGGATAATCTCGCGCGCATCTGACGGGTTCATGTCGAACCAGTCGCTGAGATGCGCATACGTTTGTTGCTGAACGTAGGTCCGAGCTTCGGTGTTGCCAAGCTTCGTCTTAGTCTGGCCCTCGAACTGCGGTTCGCCAAGCTTGACGGAAAGAACGACGGCGAGACCCTCGCGTACGTCGTCGCCTGAAAGGTTTGGATCCTTGTCTTTCAGCAAATTCTTTTCGCGTGCGTACTTGTTAATCACCGAGGTCAGAGCAGTTCTGAAACCCTCTTCGTGAGTACCACCTTCGGTGGTGTTAATGGTGTTGGCAAAAGTGTGCAGCGTTTCCGAATAGGCACTCGTCCACTGCATGGCCACTTCGAGGGAGATCTTGTTATGTTCGTCCTCAGCCTCGAAATAGATCGGTTCGCCGTGTACGGGCTCAACTTTCTTCGTGTTGACCAAGTGTTCGACGTAGTCGCGCAGACCGCCGTCGTAACGATACGAAACTTCGAGTTTAGGCTGATCCTCGATCACATCGGGGCCGACCACTTCTTCACCTTCGGCGACAGCCTGCTCACGCTCGTCAATGAGCGTGATGCGCAAGCCCTTGTTGAGGAAAGCCATCTGCTGGAGCCGGTGGCGCAACGTTTCGAAATCGAACACCACAGTTTCGAAGATATCGGCGTTGGGCCAAAAGGTCTGCGTAGTACCGGTTTCCGAGGTCTTTTCACCCTTTTCGAGCGGTGCTACCGGAACGCCATCCTCATAGGAAATACGCCAAACGTACCCATCGCGCTTAACCTCGGTATCCATCCGGGTCGACAGCGCGTTGACCACGGAAACGCCAACGCCGTGCAATCCGCCAGAAACAGCGTAGGATCCGGAACCGAATTTACCTCCGGCGTGTAGCACCGTCATGACCACCTGGACTGCAGGAACTCCTTCACCCGGATGGATATCAACGGGAATTCCACGGCCGTCGTCAACTACTCGCACACCGCCGTTTTCCAGTAGCGTCACTTCAATATGGCTCGCAAATCCCGCGAGGGCTTCATCTACAGAATTATCAACGACCTCGTAAACCAGGTGATGCAAACCGCGTTCCCCGGTAGAACCGATATACATGCCAGGACGCTTGCGAACAGCTTCGAGCCCTTCGAGGACGGTGATATTAGACGCGTCGTATGATTGCTCAGACGAAACTTCGCCTACTTTCGACGATTCCTCGCTCATATTTTCTGCCACGCTTGGCATCTCCTAACGCTCGCACATGTGGTGTGCGTCTCTTAAACAGGCCTAAATGCCTTTCTTAGGCTTTGAACCCTGATTTGGTGGGTACCTACTGATTCGGTCCGACACGTAATTGTACCGCTTGCACGGCCCTTTTTCGAGTTTTGCTAGCCGCCTGTCGATACTTTCGGCACTTCATCAAGTGTGGAGAAATTTAGCGTCTAACCATAGGTATCGCGCGGTCCACGTCCGGGTACCGAATACGGTCCGTGCTTCCACGAGGGAACGTGCGGGCCGTTGACAACGATGTCCTTAACCACGCCTTCCCCAAGTTCTTCGGCAAGCTTTTTATCCAGAAAAGCCAAGAGTGCCCGAACTTGAGTCTGCCACGACGTCGACTTTGCCCGCAGAGTCAAGATGCCGTCGTCGGAAAAATCTTCCACCACGCAATTTTGCGCAATAGCCGGGCCCACGATAGCCGGCCAGCGAACGGATACCGCCCCCACATCGAGGCGCTCTTTCCACCCCATTCGGTCAACGATATTGGGATAAATGAAGCTCAAGGGCTTCGGATCGCGCTTGGAAGGGCGCGCGCCCGATCCGACCTCTTGACCGGGGCTTGGCACAAAGACGTCCTCACCCATTTGTTCTTCCTCGCGCAGAGGAATGTGGGTTTCGATTCTGCGGCGCACCCAGCCGTGCCGTTCGGCCATGCGGCGCGCCCGATCCAGAGCTTCCAGAGGCAGCCGGTCACCATATTTATCTGCTGCAAGTTGCTTGGCACGTGCAATTTTGACATTTGCCGATCTGCCAGTTGACGCGGCAGTCATTAACCACCACCGCCAGTAACGACCCCATCGTGTACAACGAACCGCGTTCCGCCAAGTTCTGGTAGATCCTCGCCCACAGCGGCCGTGACAAAAACTTGCTCCGCCTCTTTCACAATGTCAGCCAACCGAGCCCTGCGCCGTGAATCGAGCTCGGCAAAGACGTCGTCGAGAATGAGGATTGGTTCTTCACTTGGAGCCCAATCCCCTTCCTGGCCGCACAGTAACTTCCACGATGCTAGGCGCAACGCCAAAGCGTATGACCACGATTCCCCGTGGGAGGCGAAGCCCTTTGCCGGCAACGTTCCAAGGCTCAGTTCGAGCTCGTCGCGGTGCGGACCAACAAGGTTGACCCCGCGTTCGATTTCCTCATCGTGCCATTGACGCAAAGTTGCGAGCATCGCACGTTCGGTTGCTTCGGCGTCTTGCAGTTCAGTTTCGTGTTCGGCGACGCCGGCTCGGTGGGCCTCACCATCTTGGCCAACGAGCTCTTGCGGGCTGGGTAACACCCAGCCTCTGCGCTCATCAAGATTTGCGCCGTAGTCAATGCGCGCGATTCCACGGCCTCCCGAAACATCGGCGTAATATTTCTCGACAAGGGGCCGTAATCCAGCGATGATCTTGGCGCGCTCGGCGATGATTTGCGCGCCGAATTTAGCAATCTGAGCGTCCCAGATTTCAAGTGCCGCCTCGTCGTAGAATCCGCCGCGCCGCCTGGCTTTCTGCATTGTTTTCAGTAGCGCGCCGCGCTGGCGCAGGGCCTTATCGTATTCGCTTTTCACGGCAGCTAGCCGGGGGCGGAATTGAATCATCAGATTATCGAGGAAACGCCGTCTAGCTCCCGGATCTCCCTTGATCAGTTCGAGATCTTCGGGCGCAAAGACCACTGCGCGAACAATTCCCAGAAGTTCTGCAGGGCGAACATTTCCCCGATTTATTCGTGCCCGGTTTGCTTTTCCGGTGAGAATTTCGATCTCAACTATAGTTTCGGAATCCCCGCGGCAGACCTTTGCCCGCACCACGGCTGCGCTTGCCCCTTGCCGAACCAGCGCCGTATCAGCAGCCACCCGGTGGGAGGTAAACGTTGCCAAATATCCGATCGCTTCAACGAGGTTAGTTTTTCCCTGCCCGTTTTCGCCCACGAAAATGACGACGCCGGGTTCTAGCTCAAGCACAACCTCTCGATACGAACGGAAATCGTGTAGTGCCAGATCTGATATGTACAAGGATCTTAACTACGCCTAGTTAGCACCGAATGTGCGGATCGGCATGAGGAGGAGGCGGAAATCGTCATTGACGTTTCCTTCCTCATCTTGAGCGGTGACCACCGCGGGTTTGGTTGGGTGGGTGAAGGATAGGCGAATGAACTCCATGTCGATCACCGAAAAACCTTCCTGCAAGAAGGCGGGGTTGAAGGCCATTTTGAGTTCTTCGCCGTCAAGCTGTGCGGGCAGAACTTCCGAGACTTGGGCGTTATCTCCGTGACCGGCTTCTAGGACGATCTCCCCTTCAGCAAAAGATAGACGTACCGCCGCATTTTTTTCGACAACGAGGCGCGAGCGTTTGATCGCGTCGAGGATTTCTTGACGGTCCATGACGACGTGTCCGTTGACTTCGGTTGGGAATAGCGATCGCACTTGCGGATATTCGCCGTCGATAAGTTGAATCGTATTGCGCCGTTTCGTGTCAAAATTACCGTCGGCCAAGAAGCCGATCATGGCTCCCATTCCTTCATCTTGGAGGGAGATTTCGATTTCGCGTGCGGAACCAAGTGCCTTGGCGACGTCGAGCAGGCGCGAGGCGCGTACAAGTATTCGCGTGGACATATCCGAAGATGAGGGACTCCACTGAAGATCCCTGATCGCAAGGCGATACCGATCGGTTGCCATGAGGGAAATTTGATCGCCTTCAATTTCGATACAGACCGAGACGAGCATGGGCAACGTGTCGTCATTCGAGGCCGCAATCGTCACTTGGGAAACAGCTTTTTCCCATTCCGCCGCATTCACTTTCCCAATAACGGGCGGCATTTCTGGCAGTTCTGAATAGTCCGCGGTCGACATCGTTTTCAACGAGAAGTGCGCGTTGGCGCAATCAATCTCGAGCTTTCCGCCTTCAACTTCAAGATGTATCTGGCCCGAAGGAAGTGAGCGTGAAATATCTGCGAGCAATTTTCCGTTGACCAGCACGTCACCTGGCTCATCAACATCACCAGTAATGGTGATGTGAGAAGAGATATCAGAATCGCGTGATCCAAGTGAAATAGTGCCGTCTTCAGCTGCAACAATGTGCATACCTGCAAGCACTGGAATGGCAGGGCGGTTGGGGATAGTACGGGATGCCCACGTGACCGCATCAGTGAAGACCTCATGATCGACGTTAAGTTTCACCGTCAAACCTACTTTCATCTAATTCTGGCTCTACTTTACGTGAGGACGAGCAGTTTTGTTTAGCGATCCACATTCGACGTAACTTGAAAATGAGTTGGTGGCCGAAGTTAGTCATGGAGTTTTATTAATTAGTAGTAGTTATAGCGTCTGTGGAGTTCGTGGATAACCAGATTATTTAGCGGTATTGCGCCAGCTTCAGCCTGTGGAAAGTGTGGTTATAAGGTTGCGAGGAAAATTAGGATTTTGTGGATGGAACACTTTGGATTGCTAATTATCCGCAGTAAATATTCGTTTTTCCACTGAAGATTTTTAAGAGCTCAACTATCAGTCCACAGTAATTGTGGATAACTTTGATTTCGTTCCTCAGTGATTTTCTGCCAGTTGAGCCTGTTCTTTAGCTGCTTGCTTGATACGAGACGTCAACTCGGAGACTTGATTGAAAACCGTCTGCTTTTCAGCCATGAGTTTTTCGATTTTGTTCAACGCGTTGAGAACAGTCGTATGATCCCGACGATTAAAGGATTCCGCTATTTTTGGTAAGGAAAGATCCGTCATTTCACGGCATAGATACATGGCAATGTGACGAGGCTGAGTGAGGGTACGAGTGCGCGTGGGTGATTTGAGATCGTCGGACGTCAAACCGAAGTAGGAAGCCGTCTGGTTCATAATCAATGCGGCCGTCACCGTCACCGAGCTGGGATCCGACATAATATCTTTGAGTGCCGTTTCAGCGACTTCGATCGTGACCGGTAGATTAAAAAGTCCTGCATAAGCAGTGACGCGGCGGAGCGAACCTTCCATTTCGCGGACGTTGGTCGTGATCCGCGAAGCGATGAATTCCAGAACCTCCCGCGGTACTTCTAGCTTTTCTGAAGCTGCCTTCTTTTCCAAAATTGCGATTCGGGTCTCGAGATTGGGAAGGTCGATATTAGCCACAATTCCAGATGCGAATCGAGAGATCATTCTGTCTTCAAATCCATCGAGGAGTCTGGGCGCGACGTCGGAGGTAATCACGATTTGCTTGTTCGCATTGGCCAACGCATTAAACGTATTGAAAAATTCTTCCAAAGTTCCTTCCTTGTTGGATAGGAACTGAATGTCGTCAATGAGCAAAATATCGACCGAGCGGAAAAGGTTTTTAAAGTTGTGGCCTTGCTGGGTACGCATGGCGTTAATAAACATGTTTGTAAATTCTTCAGAACTTACGTATAGAACGCGATGGCCGGGGAAAAGGTTGATGTAGTAATTCCCGATCGCATGTAAGAGATGCGTCTTTCCCATACCCGAATCCGAATATAGAAAGAGCGGGTTGTAGGTGGATCCGGGTGCTTCGGCAACCGCAAGGGCTGTGGCATGGGCGAATCGATTAGAATCTCCAATAACGAAGTTTTCAAATGTGTAGCGCGGATTTAAGTGGGCGTCCGACTGGTCTTTGTTCGTTTGGATCCGAGGTAGGAATGGGCTCAAGCGTTCATTGGAATCCGCCGGTGATTCAGAAAAATCCTGTTCGGGAATATCGACGGCGTGTAACATCCGCTCCGCATGTTTCGAATCTTCAGGTTCTTCCACGAAAGCAGGATCCGGATTGTCGAACACGGAATGATCCTGCCAGGCTGGTTCGGGTTGCTGCCAAGATTGAACGGCGGCTGGTGTTTGAGGGGTCGCCTGTTCGGAAAGCGATGGGTCAACGGATATAACTAGGCGAACAGTACGCCCAAGAATGTCAGACAGACGATCTTCCATAATCGACGCCACATTCTCGTTTAACCAATCTTTAACGAATTCTGACCCAACGCCGATCATGAAAATGTCATCGGCCGTGGCGAGTGGGTGAGCAAGGCGAACGAATGCGGTTTGAGAATCGGAAAGCTCGCCCTGAGCGCGAAGTAACTCGGTCGTGGCCGTCCACGCGTCGCGTGCGGGTGAGCTTTCCATTTTTCCCTCGATTCGTTTTGCCAATATCGAGCCATCCTAGAGCATAAGATGTGGAAAGTCAGACGAGTTATCCACAAAGTTGTTCACATGTGTGGATATTACAACGTTGTAATTCAAATCGTCGATCCTTGGCGATCCGCCACAAACCATGATCCACAGAACTTCCCACAGATGTGGAGATCACCGATAAGTGGAATTGGTCAAACTTTTCCTCATCTGTGGTTAGATGGCCTGCTTGTTATATCTGTCACCGCCAGCCCTCCTTTCGTTGACCTTTCGGCGCAAACTTCAGTAAAGTCAGTGAGTCATGTGTGCCATGCACACTGCTTTTCCAAAGCGATCCAACATTACGATTTAGAGGTTGTCCCACAATGACTACGAAGCGCACGTTCCAGCCGAATAACCGCCGCCGTGCCAAGGTGCATGGCTTCCGCAAGCGCATGTCCACCCGCGCCGGCCGCGCAATTCTCGCGTCACGCCGACGTAAGGGACGCGCCAAGCTTTCTGCGTAAATGCTGCCTGCAGTCAACCGAATGCGGGATTCGGCGGACTTTCGGTCCGCCACTCGTAAGGGGTTGCGCTCAGCATGCAGGTATTTCGTCATCCACGTTGTGGCTGGCAATCCCGAAGCCGACCTTCTGGTCGGCTTCACTGTTAGCAAGAAAGTAGGCAATGCCGTCACCCGGAATCGGGTGCGCAGGCGGCTGCGGCACATCATGCGCGAATACCTCGATGTTCCGGCAGAGAAGATTGTGATTCGCGCCTTACCGGTAAGTGCGACGGCGTCGTCGGGCGAACTGCGCCACGCTCTACACAGCGCACTCGTTCGGCTAGGAATCATCCATGACTAACTTCACCGGCAAAGCACTCAGCGGTGCGATTCGTTGGTATCAGCGCAATATTTCTGTGAATTTTCCGCGCCGTTGCCGATACCAGCCCACATGCTCGGCCTACGCCCTAGAATCAATTCAGGTTCACGGCACAATTAAAGGTACACTCTTAGGTGTGTGGCGGGTTCTTCGTTGCAATCCTTGGTCAAAGGGTGGCGTGGACTGGGTGCCGGAAAAGGGCAAATGGCCGAAGAAGCCGCTGGGATATAAGGAACTCATCGCATTACGCGACAAGGATTTAGATCATCAGGTCACCTGTGACCATGGCGATGATCACGACGCATAGGAGCTCAGGTTGGATACCATCCTCTACCCCATTATGTGGGTCATTTCGTACATCATGTACGGAGTGCATGCACTTCTCACCATGCTGGGAATGCAGGACGGTTCAGGGCCGGCGTGGGTCCTGTCCATCGTCGGTCTAACCATCTTCATTCGCATTCTTATTATCCCTTTGTTTAATCGGCAGACCCGCGCTTCTCGTGCAGGCCAAGAGCTCCAGCCGGAGATTCAAAAGATTCAGAAGAAGTACAAGGGACGCACCGACCAGGTGTCGCAGCAGCGTCAGCAAGAAGAACTCATGGCGCTTTATCGCGATCATGGAACTTCTCCGTTTGCCGCGTGTATGCCGATGCTGATTCAGATGCCGATATTCTTCGCTCTGTTCCGCCTCCTGTACGCGGTTCTCCCGCTCTCGAACGGCACCTACGGGCGTGATTCGATCGGGCCTATCGATCAGGATGTTGCTACGGAAATCGCACGGTCGACAGTCTTTGGCGCACCGATTTCTTCCTCAATCTCAACGCGCAACGAGTTCAGTGATCCGACTGCCGTGTTGGTAGTCGCCGTCGTTCTCATTGCACTCATGATTGTGACTCTGTTCTTCTCGCAAAAGCAGATTATGACGAAGAACTTGCCAGACTCTGCGCGCGATCCGGATAATCCGGCTTTCAAGATGCAAAAGTACATGCTCTATGGCATGCCTTTGATCTACGTATTCTCGGGCGGAGTCTTCCAAATCGGCGTGCTGGTGTACTGGCTTACTGGAAATATCTGGAATATTGGCCAGCAAACTTGGCTGATCACTACGAATCCAGCACCTGGTTCCGAGGCATATCGAGCCCGTCAAGAGCGCTTGGCACAAAAGCGTAAGCGTAAGGGATTGCCAGAGGAAGATGACTCTGAAAGTCGTGAAGCTACGCAGGAACAAACCGGTCAGCGAGCCCAACCACTAGGCAAGAAGCGCTCCAAAAAGGCGCGCCAAACTGGCCAGATACCTGAAAATGCCATAGTTCCGAAAGAAGACGGCGAGTCTGATGCCGGCGAGGTTCGCGGATCAGACGGCCTGACTGATGCGGAACGTGCACAAAAGCGTTACCAACGGCGTATGGCAGAACGACAACAATCTAAAAAGAAGCGTAAGAAGAAAAAGCGCCGGTAGAAAATAATTTAGACCACTTAAAGGATTCCTTATGACTGACTTGAATAAGCTTGATCGCGAAGGCGATATTGCAGCTGACTACTTGGAAGAACTACTTGACATCGCCGATCTCGATGGAGACATCGAAATCGGTGTTGAAGCAGATCGGGCATCCGTCGCTATCGTTGCTGATGATGGTGGGGATAGGCGACTCAAGCGCCTCATTGGTCGCAGGGGTGAAGCTCTTGATTCTTTGCAAGAACTGACTCGGCTTGTTGTCCAACAGGATACGGGTGAACGCTCCCGTTTGATGCTGGATATTCTTGGATACCGTGACAACCACAGGGCTCACATTTCCGAGATTGCTCAGCGCGCTATCGAACGGGTCGAAGAAACGGGTGAACCGTACTCGATGAAGCCCATGAATCCTTTCGAGAGAAAAGTTGTTCACGACGTCGTGGCTGAAGCCGGATTCTTCTCCGATTCCTCCGGTACCGGACATAACCGACATGTAGTTATTTACCTCGAAGATGATTTCGAGTCCGAATTTGAAGATGAGGACGTTGATGAGGACGAGGAACTCGAGAACGAATAGTCTGGCGAATCCATGGCTGAGTCCGTTCATGTAGAGGAAGTTCCCCGCGCAGGAGCAGAGCATTTTGGCGAGCACGCGTGGTCGAGATTAACGCGCTTTGCGCAGATGCTCGTGGATGAAGGTGAGCTACGCGGACTTTTGGGCCCTAGGGAATTAGATCGCCTTTGGACCCGTCATATTTTAAATTCGACGGCGGTGGCTTCTTTTCTCCCCTCTTCTGGGAGAGTCGCCGACGTCGGATCTGGAGCTGGATTCCCAGGTGTAGTCTTGGCCACTATGCGACCAGACTTAAATTTTGACCTCATTGAAACTATGGAGCGGCGCGCTATCTGGTTGTCGGATGTTAAAGACGAACTCAATTTAAAGAATGTGAACGTCATCCGCTCTCGCGCCGAGGATATGCCGAAGAATTATTCGGTGGACGTAGTGACGGCTCGGGCCGTTGCTGCACTAAAGAAACTCGTTCCGTGGACTCTCCCGTTGCTTAAGCCCGGCGGTAAGTTACTCGCTTTAAAAGGGGCGCGGGCCGAACAGGAAATTGAAGAAGCGGATCAGGAGCTTTTCAAATTTCAAGCGCAGTCGGCACGCGTTTACGATGTCGACGTATGGGGAACAAAGGAAGGTACTCGGGTTCTCGAGGCCGTGAAAGTCGGATAATCCGTGATGGCTGTTCCACCTCCTGGGCCGAATGTTTCACGTGAAACATTCGGCCCAGTCACTTTATTGCGCCACCGGTTCACATGAAAGCGTTTCACGTGAAACATGCGGGAGATCTACTACGCATCGAAAACTCCGCCATTTCACTATCGTAATGTTTCACGTGAAATATCTGCTCCAGATCTTTGGGTTAATAATTGGTGTATGCTAAATTCCAATGTTTCACGTGAAACAATTTTTCCTCACACGTTTCAGAGTATCGTCACGGGAAATCAGCGGTAGGATGAAGTGTCCAATAGTTAAGGAGAAATAGTGGCTGATCCTATGCGGGAAGCAGAGCGTCGAAGGAAAAGCACGCCCACTGTGAAATCTTTTGAAGAACAGTTCGGAGATGATGTTAGTCCGGTAGGTGCGCAACTAATTAAAGATCGTGAAGTGCTGAAAAAAATCAGCGGAAGCACTCTCCCAGCACCCGTAGAAACACGAATTATTGCAGTTGCCAATCAAAAGGGTGGCGTAGGTAAAACAACTACTGCAGTGAATATTGCTGCCAGTCTGGCACTCGGCGGATTAAAAGTACTTGTCATAGATTCCGATCCTCAAGGTAATGCCTCCACAGCCCTGGGAATAGAACACACTAGTGGAACTCCATCACTGTTCAGCGTCATTACACAAGAACTATCCATTAATGATGTGACGAAGAAAAATCCACAAATCGATAATCTTTGGGTTGTTCCATCTACGATCGATCTTTCAACCGCAGAAATGTCTTTGATGCTAGAAGACGAGCGTGAATATCGTTTAAAGCACGCGATCGATCAGATTCCAAAAGACTTTGATTACATCATTATTGACTGTCCGCCCAGTCTCAGCCTTCTTACTCTCAATTCGCTGGTAGCTGCGAAGGAAGTCCTCATTCCTATACAGACGGAATACTACGCATTGGAAGGATTGACACAACTTGTCAACACTATCCAAGCCGTCAGAGAGTCAACCAATTCCACACTGACCATCTCGACCATCATTTTAACGATGTATGACAAGCGAACCAATCTTGCTAATGAAGTTGCACGTGAAGTGAGGTCGTATTTTCCGGATCAAACATTGGAGACGGTGATTCCTCGAAACGTAAAGATTTCTGAAGCTCCGAGCCATGAGCAAACTGTTTTGACTTACGATCCAAGATCAAGTGGAGCCGTAGCCTACCTAGCTGCAGCACACGAAATTGCTCATCGCGCGTAGCTGGTTAACTCTAGATTTGAAAAGGAAGAAATATGTCAGAAAAACGAAAAGGACTTGGTCGCGGCCTTGGTGCGCTGTTTCCAGAAGAGCAGAAAGAAACAAAAAGTAGAGCGATCGATGTTTTCTTCAGCAACCCGACACGTGTGAATAAGCCTGAGACGGACAAAACCGAAGATCATTCGACCCTCAGGGGCGAGAAGAGCCTTGCCGAAGCTGGCCATAGATCAGATCAGGCTGGAAATCATGATAAAGACAATGCGCAAGCTCATGAGCTGGTTCCGATTCCAGGAGCGACGTTCGGTGAGATTAACCTCGAAGAAATCATTGCGAACACTCGCCAGCCTCGTGAAATCTTCGATGAAGACGAACTCCAGGAACTAGCTGATTCGATCAATGAGGTAGGCGTCCTTCAACCTATTGTTATCCGACCAATTCAAGAAGCTCCCGAAGAATCGCCGAATGCGCGTTACGAGCTCATTATGGGTGAACGTCGCTGGCGAGCTTCGCAGCGGGCAGGAAAAAAGACGATCCCAGCCATAGTTCGCCGAACGGAGGATTCAGATCTCCTTCGTGATGCTCTGTTAGAAAATCTTCACCGATCTAATTTGAATGCATTGGAGGAAGCCGCAGCCTACCAGCAACTATTGGAAGATTTTCAGTGCACCCAAGAAGAGCTTTCTAAGCGAATCGCCCGTTCACGTCCGCAAATTTCCAACACATTGCGCCTCATGAAACTTCCACCGCTCGTCCAACGGCGCGTAGCGGCGGGAGTCATTTCAGCGGGACATGCGCGAGCGTTACTTGGGCTCCAAGATCCAGCGGCGATGGAACGGTTGGCCCAACGAGTTGTTGCTGAAGGCCTCTCGGTTCGCCAAGTCGAAGAAATCGTGGCCGTGGGTGAGGAAGGTACACCATCCAGAACGCGAAGAAGCAGACAAACCAGATATCAAGAAGAGCTTAATGAACTCGCAACTCGCTTATCCGACCGGTTTAACACCCGCGTCAAGGTAAATTTGGGTGTCACAAAGGGCCGGATCGCCATCGAATTTGCTTCAATAGAGGATCTCAACCGTATTTTGGACAACCTCGACGAACAAAACGTAGAGATCGCCCAGAACTAACTCGTGGAACCCTCGTCAGCCGAAACGGCCGCCGTCTTTAAAATATCCAAATAGATATCATCCAAAGTGCGGCCCTGCTGCGCCGCTAAGGCAGCAGCAGCTTGCGGAAAAATTGATGTCTCAGTCATGCCCGGCGCCACGTTCACGTCGAGGAACCATGCCTCGCCCGTGTCATCAACAATGATGTCCGTCCGCGAATAGTGCCGCAGACCCAAGGTTTCATGGACGGACTCGGCCATCCGCCCAACCTGCGCAGCCTCATCACTAGTATCGTCAATAACGTATTCAACCCGACCGGGATTATAACGAGCGTCGAAATCATAGGGCCCAGAAGCGCGAATCTCGACTGCAGGTAAAGCCACCGGACCTTCACCAAGGTCAGCCACGCTCACACCAAATTCACGGCCAGCAACATATTGCTGAATCAGGGCAACATCCCCGTATGCGAAACAGTCCACCATAGCACCCGGTAGGTCGGCGCGATGATCAACGATTGATAGGCCCATCGAAGAACCCGCATTCGTGGGCTTCACAACCAGAGGGAAAGAAAAGCGCTTTTCTACCAGATTTAAAATATTTTCCACGCCAACCTCGCGGAAAAGGCTTTGTGGCAAAGCGGTCGAAGATGGAACTCGTAATCCAACTTTTGACAATACTGACGAGGCCACCGACTTATCGGATGCTAGCCGGCAACCATAGGACTCAGTTCCAACAAAAGGATAACCTGCGAGCACCAAAAGATCCTGAAGCGAGCCATCTTCACCAATCGAGCCGTGAACGAGTGGCCACACGACGTCGGGCTCAATCGCCTCAAGCCGATGGATGAGATGGGCATCAACGTCGAGAACCTTTACTTGGATACCCGAAGAACGAAGCGATTCCGCTACCCGCCGCCCAGAATTAAGAGAGATTTCTCTTTCGTGTGTAAGCCCGCCAGCCAGAATAGCAACCGTCATATGACTCATGGGTACCTACCTTAAATTCGACTTAGGAGTTTCAACTCCGGTATTTGGATATCGGGTGGGATGACCAAACATTTCGATCGTCTCTAGCTCGTTTTCGATCACCGTGGCCAGTCGGCGCACCCCTTCCTCAATCCGTTCGGGGGTGGGATAGCAAAAAGATAGACGCATGTGATCGGAACCTTGGCCATCCGCATAAAATGCTGTGCCCGATACGTAAGCAACCAAATTAGTCGTCGCACGCGGAAGCATAGCCTTCGCGTCGATACCATCGGGCACTTTCACCCACGTGTAAAATCCGCCCTCCGGCACATTCCACGAGGCCCTAGGCAGGTGTCTATCCAATGCGGCACTCATCGCATCGCGCCGCTCGCGATACATGGACCGATATTGTTTGATCTGTGCCATCCAATCGTAGCTACGCAAATATTCAGCAATCGAAAGTTGCCCCATCTTCGTTGGTGAAAGAACAGCGTTTTCATTGGCAAGAATCAGCCTTTGAGTCACCGCATGATTAGCGAGTGCCCAACCCACCCGATAGCCAGGAGCGAAAGTTTTTGAAAATGATCCAAGGTAAATCACGCCATCGGGATTGAGCCGCTGGAGCGGCGTCATCGTTTGGTCGTCAAAGCCGAGCATGCCATACGGATTATCCTCAAGTATGAGCACGTGGTATCGCTCGCAAATTTCCACGATTTGCGGCCGGCGTTCGGCAGACATCGAAACTCCCGCCGGGTTGTGGAAGTTTGGCACTGTATAAAGAAACTTTACTTCACGGCCTTCTCGCGCAAGTTTGGCCAGAGTCTCTTCTAGTGCTTCCGGAATCAACCCATCCTTATCAAGCGGCACGTGCACAACGTTGGCTTGGTAGGCACGGAACACCCCGAGGGCGCCCACGTACGAGGGCGCTTCAGCCACAATCACATCACCGGGATTAATGAAAATCTGTGTAATGATATCAAGCGCCTGCTGCGAGCCAGTAGTAATCGTGATGTCGTCAGGGTGAGCGCGAATTCCTTCTGGCCGCATCACGTCGACGATCATTTCCCGCAGTTCTTCTTCACCCTGACCTCCGCCATATTGCAGAACTTGCGGCCCGCGTTCACGTATGAGTTTCGCCGTCATGTCGGCAAGAAAATCGAGTGGGAGACCCTCAATATTTGGCATGCCACCAGCCAGCGAGACCACCTCGGGGCGGTTTGCCACCGCGAACAGTGAGCGGGTTTCGGATTGCTTCATTCCCAAAGCGCGATCAGCATACCGATCAAACCATGGGTCGAGCCGCGTGCCCGCCCCTGTGGAGGCATCGAGTTTGCGCGCAATGCGCGAATCATTCATCGACATCTTCGCTTTCTATCGAAAGGGAGTCCAGGTACTCTTCGGCGTCGAGCGCGGCTTTGGCACCGGTACCGGCTGCGGTGATCGCCTGCTGGTAGTGGGAGTCGACGACGTCGCCGCAAGCGAACACGCCCGGCAGGGAAGTCCTGGTCGAAGGTTCGTCGACGACGATGTATCCACCTTCGTCTAGTTTGAGGGCGCCTTGCAAAAATTTGGTGCGTGGCTCATGACCGATCGCTACGAACATGCCGGAAACAGGAAGATCACTAGTTTCTCCCGTTTCTGTGTTGCGTAGGGTGAGAGATTCAAGCCTGTCGGTACCGTTAATTTTTTCCACCACGCTATTCCAGTGCATGGTGACCTTGTCGTTGGCCAACAGACGGTCAGCCATGATCTGGGAGGCACGAAGCTCGTCGCGGCGGTGAATCACGTGAACCGTGGTACCGAATCGCGATAGGAACTGCGCCTCGGTCACGGCCGAATCGCCGCCCCCAATTACTGCGATTTCGCGATTTTTGAAAAAGAAACCGTCACAGGTGGCGCAGTAGGAAACACCCTTGCCGGTAAACAGTTCTTCACCTTCAAGCCCGAGTTTCTTGTAATCGGAACCCACCGCGAGGATCACGGATTTGGTGCGGTAGGTCTGTTCGTCGGTGCGAATCTCTTTGATTTCACCGTCAAGTGTGAGTTCGACGGCGTCCTCGTAGCGCATGTCAGCACCGAATCGGACCGCCTGTTCTTCAAATTTTTGCATGAGCTCCGGGCCCATGATGCCCTCGGGCCAGCCGGGAAAATTTTCCACTTCCGTGGTGGTCATCAAGGCACCACCCGCGTTGAGAGTTCCCGCAAGCAGAATGGGATTCAGGCCCGCGCGGGCCGTGTAGATGGCAGCGGTCCAGCCGGCTGGTCCAGAGCCAACGATAACGACGTCGTGAATCTTAGTCACTGTTCCTCTTTTCTAGGTGTGGGCTCTAGTTAACCGTGATCTCGTTGAGGACCAACTGGTTTTCGCCCGCAACATTTTGTGGGAGTTCGGTTATCCATACGACGAACGAGCTCGCGGTTAGCGGATCATCGAGCGTCATGGTTGTGCCTCCAGCTGTAACGGGCCCTTCGGCCACTATTTTGCCAGACGACGGTGCATCTGGAACGGTGTCACGGATCTGAATATTCCCACCGTTGCCAGATACATCCAAGACGACTTCTGTGATAACCGCCTCTTCTTCGAGTTCGATATGTAGGCCGATGCCGGACATGGGGGACATCGTTGGTGAGGTGTATGTCCATGAATTCCATGCCGTCGATGGATCCGAATCGATTGCATGACCAACAGAGCCGGGATTATCTTGCTGTGCCGGATCGATTCCGGCGATCATTCCCGCATCCGGTGAAACTAATGAAGCGTTCGCAATTTCCGGTGCGGTGGTCGGGGTCGTGGTCTCAGGTGCGGGCGTGTCTTCCTGTGTTTCGGTCTCTGCGGGAGTGTCGGTTGTAGAGCTTGAGTTGAGATCAGAATCCGGATCTGTCAAAGTCACCGGATCGAAGGGGGATGTGAGTTTACGAAGCCCCATGATGCCAATGACAATTACGCCAATCACGAATAGGACGAGCACGATGCGTGTTGCATCAAATTTCTTTTCGCGCTCACTGTGTGCTTCAAGAGAGGCTGGGCGCCGGTGCTCGGGCTCCTCGTGGCTCTGAACATCATTGGTAGCAGTTTGCGGCACTTGCACTTTGGCTGTGGGCGCCGTGGCATCCGGGTCAAAACCACTCGGTGGAGCTGTTTCCGATTCCGCGTCATGAAAACGTTCAGCAAGGGCCCGCCGTTCGGGTGGAAGTGATACCCGCTCGGATTCCTTCGCCGCGGGAGCGGCACTTGCCATGGAGGCCGCAGCGTTGGATAGGCCCGGCCACGCATAGTTAACTTGCGGGCTTTTAGAGGCATCCAGGCCAAGTGCCTCATCAATGAGGCTGGTCGCCTCATCATGCGTGGTAGCTCGTGGTTCAGAATTCCCGGAAGGCTGCTCTGCCGGCTCGGCCTGGTCCGTTAACTCAGTTGCAGATGCCAGCTCCTCATCAGTATCACCCTGCGGCGGATTCTGTGCCGGAGGCGCACTTTCTTCACTTGGCGCAGTCTCTTCCCGCGGCGCAATTTCTTCCCACGGAACAAGACGCCGGGTGAGATCCGATGGCGACGCCGCGCCGTCGCCATCGCGTTCGCT
Source organism: Trueperella bonasi (assembly GCF_030811535.1). Lineage (GTDB taxonomy): Bacteria > Actinomycetota > Actinomycetes > Actinomycetales > Actinomycetaceae > Trueperella > Trueperella bonasi. The sequence continues at coordinate 993,795 of NZ_JAUSQX010000001.1, forward strand.
CGCCAAAGTCGCTGCCAGCTGGGCGGGTAGTTCAAGTTCGGCCGCTTGAGCAATGACGGCGTCATGTTCTGCCGGGTCGGGAAATTCGCGGCCAAGGAGCAAAGAGGCAAGTAAAACTGTTAATCCGCGTGCCTCGTCGCGATCAAGCTCGGAGGCGGACTTCGAAGTATCGGCGCTGACAAGTGCGCTATAGACTCCTAGGCCGTCCACAACAACTTCGCCTTCTGGCGTTATAAATATTGCATCTGGGCGCACCTGTAAATGGCGAACACCGCGGCGGGCACCGGTTGCAATTGCGCTTGTGGTTTCACCGATGATCGCGTGGATTTGCTCTGCTGGTAGCGCCTCGTCCGCCAAGAGTTCCGCAAGTGATTTCCCGGGTGGAATTTCAGTGATATACGCGTGATCTTCGCCAGACACCACCTGCACGATTGCCATCAGGTGAGGATCGGTAACAAGGGCCGCTCGGCGCGCCGCATCAATGACATCGGTGACCTGGTCGGCATTCGGATCGATCACGACCACCCTCACATGCCGAGATAGGGCTACGTCATGCGCGATCCAGGCGCGCGCGGCGTTACAGGAGGGATGCGCATACGGACTCACCAGTTCGAAGCGATCGGCAATGCGTTGTCCTGGCCGCGCGTATGAAGTGCTCACTCATCAACTCCCTTTGTCGTCCAACCTAGTCTAACTACGATTGGGTTATTGAAATGGTACATCTATCTTCATTGCCGTGAAGCAGCAACAAATTCGTTAGGTTCGATCGGTTGAGATCGGCGACCGTCCCGAATCGAGCGAATTAGCCCGAAAATAAACACGGCACCGACGATCGCTGCAAGCACAGCTGTTCCCACATTTTCCCAGTCCGCTCGAACTCGAACATGTAAAATATCCGGGCTTCCCACAAGGTCACCGTGAGCGTTTTTAACAAACACTTCAACATCCACGTTTCCTGAGCCGTGAGCTTCAACCGGAACCGGCACCGTCGCCGTCGACGACGCTTCTAGGCGAACGGGAACAGGATTGGGTGCCACAAGCCGAAAATCCGGGGTGTCTAAATGGACGACGATGTTCACCGGCTCCGAAAACTCATTCGTCACTTGAATTGGCAGAGCCGAGCTTTCCGAAATCATGTTGATGGTAGATAAGGTGTTGACCGTGATGGCTTCCATTTGCTGCGCGGTAGGAGACAAGTGCGCAATGTGTGCTTGCCGAGCGGCCGGATCACTACGCCACAAGACGGAAAGCAGATGATTGGCCCGCTCGGTTGCAGCTGCGAATAGTTCAGGGCCGTTGTCGAAAATTGTGACAAGGCGAGTGAATTCCGCCAAGCCTTCGTCGATTTGTGTGAGTTCTAAAGCGGTGATGGCACCGCGAGCAAGTTCATCGGAATCTGTAAAATCTCGTTCCGCCCAAGAATCGCCATCCGAGATTTGAGTGAGAGTAGTGCGCTGGACCCACGGCAAATCAAGTATCTCCAAGGCTGTTTCACGGTCAGTTGAACCGTCACGGCCTGCAGTAATCACAATGGGTCGCGGATCATTTGGCCGCTGCCTGTGATGAATGGCAGACAGGGCGATGGCCACTTGGCGAGAATCAACCTGATGAAGTTCGATCTCCGGATTGTCGCCGACGGCGAGTTGCCCTTCCAGTGCAGAGCCAATCTCTGCGTGCGTGGCGATTGCAGGGTATTCACCGTCAACTTCGATGGACGTCAGTGCCCCCGGTGTGTAGGTAAGACCCGCGATTGGGGCAAGTTCAGTATCCGAAATCAGAAGTTGCATATTCAGATCCGCGGCAAGCGTGAGAGTTTCACGATCTGGCGCGCTAGCAGGAAGAAAAACAGCATTTTCCCCGAGTTCGCGAGCTTGGGCGATCCGGCCGGCCGCTAGGAGTGCGGCAATATCCGCGTCATATTGGGGAAGCGAAAGTTTTTCGGCGCGGCTCGGCGTAATTTCAAGGGTCGGATCGGCCAGGATCGTGACGCCGGGGTGATCCCACTGATCGACGTATTGGTCAACGTTTGAGAAAGCCGCTGGATCACCTTCGCTGGTCATGAGGATTTCGTTGACCGGAGTGAGGTTTTCAATATCGGTATCCGTGATCGGAACGACGACGCTGGCTGGGTAGGGAGTCAGATCGTGTTCTGAGGCGACGACGATCATGGTGCGATCGGCAACTACATCCGAATCCGTGACGGCTCGAACTTCAATACCGCGAGGCCCCCACGTGAATTCTCCGGACTCCCATGGAAGATTTTCACGAGGGATGGTCAGAGTATGTTCAATCGTGTGGCCGGGGGGAACTTCTAGATTAGTGGGAATCGAATAAATGAATCTGGCCAAACTTTTGCCATCCATCCAGTTATAGACGGACTGGCTAGATATCGCGGTAGAGGATTGGGCGAAAAGTTCGATGTCCGTCACCGTGACTTGGCCTTGGCTACTGTTTGTATAGGCAACCGTGAGGTCAAGGTTCTCACCGACGTCGAGAACAGGTTCTCCCACATCAACGATGTCCAGTGAATCGGTGACCGGGGGGATGATATCGGTGGCGTAGCTGGGGGAGAAAGCAGCCGTGGCCAGTGCGCTGATACCTATCAAACAGGTGGCCCGCTTCATCGCTTATCCCCGTATAGCAGGCCTTTGGCCATATTGATGATGCGCCGTTCGTTGGGATAGGCAAGGCGCGAAGCTACCTGATCAATACGAACCCATTCGACGATTTCAGCTTCCTGATCTGGATCGTTTTCTACCGTGAGTTCTCCAGATAACGCTTCTAACAGAAAATGATGAACCACCTTGTGCACGCGCCTGTCCGATCCCGAGAACCAGTAGTCAATTGACGAAAGGTGAAGCAGAACTCGCCCAAAGATTCCTGTTTCTTCAGAGATCTCGCGAACGGCTGCTTCTTCTGCAGTTTCCGTTCCTTCAAGATGACCTTTGGGTAGACACCATTCGAGCCGCCCAGAACGGTTTCGACGGGCAATCACCGCGATGTAGGCGTGTCCGTTTTGCACCGAGACGATCACGCCGCCGGCCGACGTCTCGTTGACGACGGGCAGGGGACGCCGATTGCGAGCCATGTAGCGCCTTCGGCGTGGACCCTTCGAGGGAGGGGTCGGTAATCTCGTGGACATATGTCTCTACTGTAGTGAACTAGGTCTGCGAGCGTGCCTTCGCGCGTGCTTTTCTGGCACCCTTAAGGGGTGAACACTGAACGCGAAACCACTTCCCATCAGACGACGGCCAGCGCTGACGTCAATCAGCGTGCCCAGCTCCTTGGTCGAGGACAGCAGACCCTAACCAAGTTGCCTCGGGCAATTCTTGAACTGGGATCTATTTTCGCACGTTCTGGGCATGAATTGGCGCTGGTTGGCGGACCAGTTCGTGATGCTTTCCTCGGTCTGCCCGTTCACGACTTCGACTTCGCTACCTCTGCCCGCCCGAAACAGACGCAGGAACTGCTCAACCAGTGGGGCGATTCGACCTGGGATATCGGTAAGGATTTCGGAACAATCGGAGCCGCTCGCGACGGGCTCGTCGTCGAAGTAACCACGTACCGAACAGAAAGTTACGTCCCGGCCTCGCGCAAACCCCAGGTTTCCTACGGCGACACGCTCGAAGGGGATCTCACCCGGCGCGACTTCACGGTCAACGCGATGGCCGTGCGGCTACCCGAAATAGAATTAGTTGATCCGACAGGTGGCTTCGATGACCTGATCGACGGCGTGTTGGACACCCCGGCACCGGCCGAACAGTCTTTCGACGACGATCCGTTGCGCATCATGCGCGCTTGCCGATTTGCCTCACAGCTCGACTTTTACGTGTCAGAAACGGTGATGCGAGCGATGGCCGACATGGCAGATCGGCTAGAAATTGTTTCTGTGGAACGCATTCAGGCCGAGCTAGAACGGTTAATTATCGGGCGCAATCCACGGGCGGGCCTGGAGCTCATGGTGGAAACCGGAGTGGGCGACGTCGTGCTTCCCGAACTGTCAAACCTGCGTGAAACCGTGGACGAACACGGTAGGCACAAGGATGTTTACGAGCATACGCTCACGGTATTGGATCGGGCGATTGCGCTGGAAACCGAAGCTGATGGGCCCGTTCCGCGGCCGGACTTCGTATTGCGATTCGCGGCTGTCATGCACGATGTGGGCAAACCGGCTACCCGCAAGTTTGAAAAGGATGGGACTGTATCCTTCCACGCTCACGACATTGTTGGCGCGCGGATGACAACCAAGCGGATGCGCCACTTGCGCTTTGATAAGGCGACGACGAAGGACGTGGCGCGGCTTGTGGAATTGCACTTGCGTTTTCATGGCTACGGTGAACAGAAATGGTCAGATTCTGCCGTGCGCAGGTATGTGACCGACGCCGGGCACTTGCTCGAACGCCTGAATCGGCTGACCCGCGCGGACGTCACTACCCAAAACCGGCGCAAAGCGCGGTGGCTTTCAGCCGGTATGGATGATTTGGAACAGCGAATTGCCGAGCTGAAAGCGCAGGAAGAAATCGATGCGATTCGGCCTGATCTGGACGGCTCGCAAATTATGGAAATTCTGGACTTGAAGCCCGGGCCGGACGTGGGCCGGGCACGCGCTTACCTGTTGGAATTGCGGATGGAAGAGGGCCCGCTCGGCGAAGAGGAAGCCACGAAACGTCTGCTTGCATGGTGGGAAGAGCAGAACCGGTGAGCGGGGACTTCGGCGCAGAGATCCAGGGCGGCGAAGATCAGCACGGCAAGTCTCAGCGCGATGAGTATCACGTTGGTGAAGAGCTTGCAGAAAAGCTTGGGCTGATAGAGCAGTTGAAGCGAGTTTTGCGCTACCCGAAATACCGTAAGTTGCTCGCTATTCGCCTCGTCTCGCAGGCGGGTGATGGCATGTTCCAGGTTGGGCTTGCCAGCCTCTTCTTCTTCAATCCGCACAACGCGACGACGGCCGGCGGGGTCGCCGCGGCCTTTGCGGTGCTACTGCTGCCATTTACGATCGTGGGCCCGTTCGCCGGCCCGCTGCTTGATCGGTGGAGCAGGCGCAACGTATTGCACTACGCGAACTTGGTGCGCGTGGTGTTCGCGCTTATTTTGGCCGTTCTGATTTACTACGTTCCCACCCATTGGATGATTTACGTTTTGGCGCTCATCACCCTTGGCGTTAATCGATTCTTGCTATCCGGGCTTTCCGCCGGGCAGCCACACACGCTCCCCAAACACCTGCTCGTGATGGCCAATTCAATTACGCCGACTCTCGGTTCCGTGTCAGCCGTTGTTGGAGCCGTGCTCGGCTTGGTACTCAACTGGATCTCATCCGAGGGGCTAAGAAACGCGATTGCGCTGGTGATGGCGGCAATTATTTTCGCGATGGCTGCAATGCTGGCCTTGCGGCTTGGCCAATGGGAACTGGGCCCGGACGAGAAGCCGAAAACCACGCTTACCCAAGATTTCCGCAAGGTATTACGAAAAATGGCCGACGGCGTCGTGTATCTCACCCGCCGTGGAACGCCCATGTACGGCCTTGGGATCATGGCGATTCACCGCTTCTTATACGGCGTCAATTTCATCGCTTTGTTGTTGATCTCGCGCAACTTGCTTTCCGATCCGATGGATGGCGACGCCGGGCTCGCTACGTTTGCGCTCGTTGCCGGCGTGTCAGTCGTCGGCAATGGCCTGGCGATCATTTTGACCCCGACCGTCTATCAGTGGATGACACCTGCAAGATGGATCATGTTCTGCTTGGGAATCTCGGTCATATCCCAGGCTCTGCTGATGATCACTTACCGCGCTCCGCTGATCTTCGTTTCGGCCATCCTGCTAGGCCTAGGTGTGCAGGGGGCCAAGATCGCCGTCGACACTATCGTGCAAGCAGATACCGCTGATGCTGTCCGCGGTCGAGCATTTGCCCTTTACGACATGATGTATAACGCCGCATTCGTGGCAGCCGCACTACTAGCGGCGCTCGCCCTGCCGGACACGGGCTGGTCACCCCAGGTGTTTGCCGGCTTGACTGCCACCTACATCGCGGCAGCAGCCTGGTACTGGTACAAAGTAAGATCCGTGAACTTCCAACCGCGCCCGGTATCAGCACCCCGATAAATCAAAACGCCATCTGATGCGAGTAGGAGCGAAGTGTGAGTAGCCCTGCTTTTGCCAGCCCAGATAAGTGAGAAGATAGAGCCATGAACAAAGAGGAACCCGCGCAGGTCGCGAGCGAAAACGATGAGCTCAGCTCGCGCCCAGTCGATTCACCTGAAATCGAAGAAGACGTATCAGCGACCGAATCGGCCGAAGAATCGGCGGGTAAGCCAGCCGAGGAACTCGCCGTCGTTCCGCCAGAAGATCGGGAAACCTCCGGTGTGAAGATCCTCGTTGTGCTCGCCCTGCTTGCCGTGCTCGGAGCTGGGCTGCATTCAATTTCAGAGGTGTTCACCCCCATTTTCTTAGCCTTGACACTGGTCCTCGCGGTGCGGCCCGTGGGGCAAAAGATGATTGCCAAGGGCTCGCCGGCATGGTTGGCAGCCTGTGTAGTCATCATCGTGCTGATTGTTATCGTTTTTGGGGTATTGGGCGTGACGGTGCTGTTACTGACACCCGTGCCGCAAACGCTCATGAACTATTCGGTGAACTTCGAGGCGACCACCTACCAGTTTATGAACTGGTTGGAAGAACTCGGCGTGGAAACCGTTGATCTGACGAACTTCGTCGATCAAATCAACTTCAACTCGATTATCGGGTTCGCGTGGGAACTAGTAGATCGGCTGTCGGCTGTTGGCGGGTTGATCGCCATCATCATCGTGGCCGCATTCTTCATCACGATTGACACGACCATTACGAAGCGGCGCGTTTCTCTTGTGAATCAACGCCACTCGAACCTTGGCCGCGCCATGTCCGATTTTGAACGGCGTGTACGCTCATACTGGATCGTGTCCACCGTGTTTGGTCTGATCGTGGCAATCATCGATGGCTTCGCTTTGCAAGTCATGGGGATTCCATTGGCGTGGACGTGGGCATACTGGGCTTTTGTCACCAACTACATCCCAAACATTGGCTTCGTTATCGGTGTGATACCGCCAATGGCCATGGCTTTGCTCGATCAAGGCTGGCAGTCAATGGTGTGGGTATTAGTTCTCTACTCCGTGATCAACGTGGTGATCCAAACATTCATTCAGCCCAAGTTCACCGGCGACGCCGTCGGACTATCGCCCACGGTGACCTTCATTTCCCTAGCGTTGTGGACGAGTATCGTTGGTATTCTGGGTTCAATCCTTGCGGTACCGTTGACGTTGTTCTTCAAGGCTCTGCTCATCGACTCCGATCCACGAGCCAGATGGCTAGATGCCTACCTGATTTCCGAAGAACACATCGAGCGAAAGAAAAAACAGGGCGTCTACGAAGTACCCAGGGCTGGCGCGCGGAAATCGCGGCGTAAATTACGTTCGCGATCGGACCGACGCAAGAAATAGGCGCGATAATAGGTAACACGACGAGGGGGCCCGATGGCGAAGAAGAAACGGCAGGCAGGAAAGCAACGCCGCGGAAGCGGCTATCCTCGTGCCGGAATGGGCCCGATTCGCAGGTGGCTACCCTCCTGGCGGATGGTGCTCGGAACGTTGCTCGGCGTCATCGCAATCGCATTCGGCGGTCTGATCGGAATGTATGTCACGACCGAGATTCCTGAACCCGACGAATTTGCGCTCGCGCAACGCACCACGGTGTTCTACGAGGACGGCGAAACCGAACTCGGCGCGTTTTCCGAACTCAACCGTACCTCGGTGCCGCTCGAGCAAATTGCACCGCACATGCAACACGCCGTGATCGCATCCGAAGACTCCTCCTTTTACGAAAACTCGGGAATTGACCTGCGCGGTATCGCTCGCGCATTGTGGAACAACATCCAGGGCAAACCCCTCCAAGGGGGATCAACCCTGACGCAACAGTACGTTGAGCGCTATTACATGGGAACGACGACGTCGATCCCCGGCAAGGTCAAAGAAGCGATTTTGGCGATCAAAATCGACCGTGAACAGTCGAAGGAAGAGGTGCTTGAAAACTATCTGAATACGATCTATTTCGGCCGCGGTGCATACGGTGTTGAAGCGGCGGCACAGGCCTATTTCGGGTTATCTGCAGCAGAACTTGACCTTGGCCAGTCGGCCATGTTGGCGGGAATTATTCCTGCGCCAAGTGCATGGGACCCGGCAGTTGATCCACAACGAGCCGAAAAGCGCTTCCACCGGGTACTCGCACTCATGGTGGACGACGGGTGGATTACGCAAGCTGAAGGCGATGCGGCGTCGTTTCCTGACGTGCTGGAGCCCGGCGCGGATAATGCGTTTGCCGGGCCGGACGGATACCTTATGGACCGGGCGCGCACAGAACTTATTGCGAACGGATTTTCGGAACAGGAATTGGCAACCGCCGGATACCAGATCGTGACCACAATCGATCAGGACATGCAGCAGGCGGCCGTGGATGCAGTGAATGCTTTGCCAGACGACCGCCCAGAAAACAACCACGTGGGCCTGCTGTCAGTTGACCCGCGAAACGGTGAAATTTACGCCATGTATGGCGGCGCCGACTACCTGGAGCGTCAACGTAATTCCGCAACTCAAGATCGCGCCCAAGGAGGATCGACCTTCAAGATGTTCGGCGTTGTTGAGGCAATGGATCAAGGAATGTCACCGGAAGAGCGCTTCGATTCGCCCGCACAGTACACCGTGGAAAACCCGAATGGCGAAGATTTGGTTTTCAACAACGTGGATCAGCGTAGCTACTACGATGTGCCCCTGACCACCATGACGGCACGTTCGTTAAACACCGGATTTATTGAGCTCAATGAGGAACTTCGGCCCCACAATACGATGGAAATGGCCATCACGCTCGGATTACCGGAAGATACGCCCGGTCTGGACGCGGGAGTTGGAAACGTGCTCGGTTCGGCGTCTCCGAACGCAGTCGAGATGGCCACAGCGTTCGGTACGCTCGCCAACGACGGCGAACGGATCAAACCGCACATCGTGCGGGAAGTCTTCGATCGAGACGGAAATCGAATCTACACGGGTGACACCTCGAGTGAGCGGGTGATCAGTTCACAAACAGCACAGCTGTCCAATTACGTCCTCGAACACACCCTGAAGCCGGGCGGTACGGCTGCGGATGCGGCGTTACCGGGGCGTCCCTCGGCCGGAAAAACGGGAACCTCATCGGGGCCGATGTCGGCATGGTTCGCCGCCTACGTGCCGCAGATGGTAACGGTGGTGAACATGTTCGCGATCGCCGATGACGGCTCGGAAGCACTACTTGAGCCTTTTGGTGGTGTGTATCAGATCGCGGGTGGTAACTTGCCCGCCCAGGTCTGGCACGACTACATGGTCGTTGCCACCGAAGGCATGGAAGTCATCGATTTTCCAGATGTGAGTGGATTGTTGGCCCAACGTCAGCCAACTCCTGTGTACACGCCGGAACCCACCGAAGAGCCAACGGAAGAGGAAACGGAAGAACCGACCGAAGAAGCCACTGTGGAGCAGGAAGAGCCCGTTGAACAACCCACCGAAGAGACCAGCCCGCAAGAACCGGGCGATCCCGTGGAAGAGCCATCGGATGAGAGTCTCGAAGAAGACCAAGACTCGGGCGAATAGGGCGGGCTTATCCACATGTGGCCAATTGCGCACATTGGCCAGCTACGATCTGAGCTAGAATGGTGTGCTGTCTGTCCAAAGTTACTGAAGTTACCAAGGGCAGCGCATGACCCTCCTGTCACGGAAAGGCCGTGACCGCGAAGACCAAAGGAGGTGGGTATACATGCGTCAATACGAGATGATGATCATCCTCGATCCCGAAGTGGACGAGCGCAACCTCCAGCCCACGCTGGAAGCCATGCTTTCCGTCATTACTGACGACGGCGGTGTGCTCGACAATGTGGACATCATGGGCAAGCGTCGCCTCGCCTATGAGATCAATAAAAAGACCGAAGGTGTGTACGTCGTTATTTACATGACCGTCAACCCTGAAACTGCCAAGGAACTCGACCGCCAGCTCGGCCTCAACGAAAGCGTAATGCGCACCAAGCTGCTTCGTTACGAGCCCGCTTCGGCACCGGCAAACGAGTAAGAAGGAGTTTAAGACATGGCAGGCGAACCAATAATCACAGTCGTCGGAAATCTCACTGCAGATCCCGAACTCAAATACGTTGGCTCGGGTACGCCAGTCGCTTCCTTCACGGTCGCTTCAACCCCGCGTACCTTCAACCGCAACACGAACGAATGGGAAGATGGCGAAGCCATGTTCATTCGTTGCTCAGTGTGGCGCGACTACGCCGAAAACGTCACCGAATCGCTCGCAAAGGGCATGCGCGTTGTCGTTCAAGGCAGACTCCAGGTTCGCAACTACCAGCGTCAGGACGGCTCACAGGGCACGTCCGTTGAAATGCAGGTAGATGAGGTTGGCCCCTCGCTTCGTTACGCTACCGCGCAGGTTACCAAGACCTCCGGGCGTGGCTCGGGCGGCGGATACAACCAGCAGAACCAGGGATATGGTCAGCGAGGTCAAGCTTCCTACAACGCGCCTCAAGGTGGCTCGGGTCAAGACCCGTGGGCACAGGCGCCAGGCGGATCGGCATTCGACGACGACCCGCCGTTCTAAGCACAAGGTCAATATTTTTCCGGACCCGTAGCTAGAAGTGCGGGCCGTGTTCACAAGAAATAGAGGATTTATTATGGTTGCAAAACCAGTTTTGCGGCAGCCAAAGAAGAAGGCGAACCCGCTCAAGGCTGCAAAAATTACGAAGGTTGATTACAAGGACACCGCAACACTTCGCAAGTTCATCTCCGATCGCGGCAAGATCCGTGCTCGCCGCGTCACCGGAGTCAGCACGCAGGAACAGCGGCAGATCGCACGCGCAGTGAAGAACGCGCGCGAAATGGCCCTCCTGCCGTTCTCTAGCTCGAACCGCTGAGGAAGGGGATAAAAAATGAAGATCATCCTTACTCACGAAGTTGAAAATCTCGGCCAGCCCGGTGACGTTGTTGAGGTTAAGGACGGCTACGGCCGTAACTACCTGATCCCGCGTGGCTATGCCACGGCTTGGACCAAGGGTGCACAGCGTCAGATCGACCAGATCAACGAAGCACGCCGCCGTCGCGCAACCGAAAACATTGAGTCGGCACGCGAATCGCGCGAAGCACTCGAAGCTTCAACCATGACTATCACCAAGACGGCTGGTACCAATGGTCGCCTGTTTGGTGCAGTTACGACTCAGGACGTCGCGGAGGCTGCTTCCGAATTGGCCGGCAAGAAGATCGATCGCCGTCAGATCCATCTGAATGGAACGATCAAGTCGGTTGGTGAATACACCGGTTCGATCAAGCTCGCTGAAGAAATCACCGCGAACATCAAGATCGAGGTTGTTGCCGCTAAGTAGCGGCTGGAATCGGGTGCACAATGAGCCAGACCCAAGATTAGCTGGGCTTGGCATGAGCCGGGTGGGAGCCCGTCTTTGGAACTCTTCGTTTACGTTCCTGCGGACGGGCTCCCACCCGCTTTGTTTTGACGCGGCGTCTGGCCAAAGTTTCAAGTTAGGTGTCCAGGCTCATCCACTCGTCCTTACGTACACGCCACAGCATCGTGCCGCCCCGCACCGCCATGAACAGCACTGCATAGCCCACCCACAGCCAGATCATGCCAGCTGCACCCCAGCCAGCTCCTGGCCCAATAAAGAACAGGGCCACGGGCGTGAATGCGATGAGAGCACCAACCATGTACCAGGCCAACCGCTTGGTGTCGCCAGCACCAATCAGCACGCCGTCGAGCATGTAGGCCACTGCCGCGATAGGCAAAGCCGCGCTCGTGACCCACATTGCCTGGGTTGCAAGCCATGCGACGTCGTCGTCGATCGTCATAACGTGCGGAATAACGAAGGAAAGCCCGGCCAACAACACACCCAACACCACGCCAATGCGAACGCCGACCACAAGATTTCGTTTGAGAACCAAGCGAACGCGCTCGCGGCTACCCGATCCCAAACCTTGGCCGACAAGAATTTGCGCGGCCGTTGCCAAAGCGTCAAGGCCGAATGCGGCGAAATTCCACATCGTCATCACAATCTGATTCGTGGCTAGGGCGAGCGTGCCGAGCGAGGTGGCGGCGGAGATCTGCAAGATGATCGCACCGCGTAGGGAGAGCGTTCGGATCACAAGCGGAATTGCATCCCGCAAGGATTTCAGCACCCCCGCGCCGCTAGGACGCAGCGCCACCGCGTGTGTGCGGGCCAAACGGTAGACGGTGTAGCCAAGATAGGCACCCATGAAAGTTTGCGCGATGGCGGTGCCAAGCCCGGCCCCTGCCACACCGAGTTTTGCCCCGTAGATGAGTGCCGCGTTCAGTGGAATGTTTACTAAAGCGCCGGTTGTTGCCGCAATGAGCGGCGTGCGGGTATCGGCAAAACCACGCAGCGTTCCATTCGCAGCAAGAACAAGAAGCATGCCCGGCAGACCGACGGCGGAAGCGCGCGCGTACCTTACAGCCTCGGCCAAAACCTCCGGTTCAGGGCCGAACCATCCTAGGATCGTGGGAGCGAAAGCTGCCAGCAGCATGCCGAGCACGACGCCGAGAGAAAGGCCCAGCCACATACCATCGATTCCCTGCCGCAGGCCCCTATCTGGATGGCCGGAGCCAACATGGCGAGCCGTGGCAGCAGTGGTCGCATACGACAGGAAAATGCATATTCCAACCACGGTGGCTAACACGGTGGATGCAAGCGAAAGGCCAGCTAGCGGATGCGTGCCGAGCCTGCCCACCATCGTTGTATCCACTGCAATAAGGAGTGGTTCGGCAAGCAACGTTGCGAGCGAGGGCAGTGCCAGCTTGCGGATAGAGCGGTCGATATCGCGTTCGGTCACGGCCCTAGTATTAAGTTGCTATGCGAGAAATACAAATTTACGGAGCCTTCGAACCCTAAGCGCTTGAGACCTAAAGCGCTGGAGTCAGGAAAAGAACTCCGCGATCCACGAGAAAAATTCTCCAAGCAACGTAAGAACGACAATAATTATGAACACTCCGCCTATGACGTTGCCTATCTTTCCGTCTTCCTTCTCAGACGTCTCCTCGTGCGGAACCGCTGGGCTCTCGCTTGGGGAATCGGAAGAATAGTGGACGACGGGCCTCGCCGCATTCTCGGCAAAATTCGCATTATCGAAGTTCGCACCGTTGTGGCTTGCTGCTTCGACGGTGAGAAAAGCGTTCGAATTGGGATCTGACTTGATCCAGGCGTCGTACTCCTGCTTTGTCAGTTCTACACCGTCGAGGGCGAATCCGGATGAGTCAAGGATCGTCTCTTTGTGGGTGGTGAGGCGCGAGTTGGTGAAGTTACGGGCAGTTCGAGCGAGTTGAGCGAAAGGCGAGCCATCAGCTGCGATCACCACGTTGTTGAGCCTGCCAACTGACCGCATATTCTCATAGGCGGAAGGAGTTGCCGAAGCCGAATGGACCGGTGCCGTTCCGCTGGCATCGTGCGTGGGGTTCGATTCCCGCGGGGAAGCCGTCCAGGAGTGCGGCTGCCTGCGTGCGCTTTTTGCTCGTGAGAGTTTACGACGACGCCGTTTGCTCGCTTTATCGTAGTTGCCCGCAAGGAAATCAGATTCTAGCCTTTCTGGTCTTTGCGGAAGGCGAAAGCGCGAGCCTGACTCAACCCACGCTGAGCCGGTTGGGTTATCCGACCGAAAAACAGCCATGAGCACCCCTTTCAGTTTCCCGAACTGCGTTAGTAAAAACGTCCAATGGCCTACTGCTAACCATACGCGACGGGAAGGAGGGTGGCCTCAAATGTCTGTTAAGTGCTTTGTTTACTTTTCGGTAAACCGGGCGACACGCAGGGTTAAAACTTCAAGGTAGATAACTGTGGAAATATCTCACTGCCTAGTGTTGTTATCCACGGCTGTGGACGAACCTGTGTACGGAAATTCGCAGAAAATCACACGTCTATCCACGACTGTGGTTAACTCTTTTACGTTTTGTGGATAAGTTGAGGTAGTTCTCCCCTGATTCTCCACGAACTCGGAATCAGTTTCCACGCAATTTCTTAAAGAATCCACAGCATTTCCAAAATTCTGTGGATAACTGTCTTCCCTCGATTTGACACGGCCGGAGGACCAAGCTAGCTACCCTCCTCTGCGACTGTCTCGATCTTTAAGAAGGTATGCCAACCGAATTGGTAGCGCCGAGCTAAGCTCGGTAAAGTTCAGACCACTGGTTCACGCGAATCAAGGAGTGATCGTGACTATCAAAACTACCCACGTTGGTTCTCTCCCACGTACAAAAGCGTTGCTCGAAGCTAATACCCAGCATGCAAATGGACAGATCTCCACTGAGGAGCTCAATAGCGTTTTGGAATCCGAAGTTGCCGGCGTCGTTAAGCGTCAAAAGGACATCGGGATCGACGTCGTTAACGAGGGCGAATATGGCCACATCATGCAAGAAAGCGTGGATTACGGAGCCTGGTGGTTCTACTCTTTCACTCGGCTTGGTGGTATTGAGTTTGAGGAAGTTTCGACGCTCGACGGCGGAGGGCAGCGACTCTCAACTCCTGGAAACATCGTTTTGACCTCATTCGAAGATCGCCGTGACCGTAAGGTTTTCGCAGGAGCATATGCGGACCCCGAATCTGGAATCTATACGGGCGGCGAAATGACCGAGGCTCCCGTTTTCACCGGTGACATCACATATATCGGCGAGCAGGCCACACGCACGGATGTCGATCTTCTCAAGAAGAACATGGATGCCTACGGAATCGAAGATGGCTTCATGCCCGCCATTTCCCCTGGTTCGGCTGCGCGAATCCAAAACAGGCGTTACGACAGCGAAAAAGAGCTGCTGGACGCCGTCGCCGATGCGCTCCATGAAGAATACAAGATCATCACCGACGCCGGCCTAACTGTACAGATTGATGCCCCAGACCTTGCTGAGTCGTGGGACCAGATTAACCCCGAACCGACGATCGCTGACTATCAGGATTGGCTGCAGTTGCGCATCGATGCGATTAACCGTGCACTTCAGGGAATTAATCCCGAGCTTGTGCGCCTGCATATTTGCTGGGGTTCGTGGCACGGCCCGCATTCGA
The DNA here is from genome assembly GCF_030811535.1 of Trueperella bonasi. Lineage (GTDB taxonomy): Bacteria > Actinomycetota > Actinomycetes > Actinomycetales > Actinomycetaceae > Trueperella > Trueperella bonasi. The sequence continues at coordinate 1,008,910 of NZ_JAUSQX010000001.1, forward strand.
CGGATATTCCGTTCGATGCAATCGTCGATCAGTGCCTCGAGGTTAACGCTAAGGAGTTCTCATTCGAGGCGGCATCGGGTAGGCATGCTCACGAGTGGAAGATTTGGCAGGACGGCAAGTTGCCGGCTGGTAACGTGATCGTACCGGGCCTCGTATCGCATTCGACGAATATCATCGAGCATCCGGAGCTCGTAGCGGAACGTTTGATCCGATTTGCGGAGATCGTTGGTCCTGAAAACGTGATTGCCTCTACCGATTGCGGCCTTGGCGGGCGTGTTCACGAGGAGATCGCATGGGCGAAACTTGAAACGCTTGTTGAAGGAACGAAGATCGCTAATAAGCACTTTGGTCTTTAAGCTGCTGTGATCTTCGGTTTGTGGCCGGACGGTGTCGGAGTTGGGGTATAGATTGAGTGGTGCGCTGATCACTCGAAGGGAGCCCAATGTCGGAAGTGTCCACGATGTCGTTTGAGCGCGTTCCGCCGCAGGATGTGGAAGCGGAACGCTCGGTTCTTGGTGGAATGATGCTCAACAAGGACGCGATAGCGGACGTCATTGAGGTACTCATCCCTAGTGACTTCTACCGCCCGGCTCACGAGATCATTTTTAATGCGATCCTCGAAATCTTTGGTCGTGGTGAACCCGCTGATGCGATCACCGTCTCTTCCGAGATTTCGAAAAAGGGGGATCTTGAACGGGTTGGTGGGCGCACCTATATTTTTGATCTAGTCAATTCCGTGCCGACGGCGGCAAACGCCGGCTACTATGCACAGATCGTTGCGGATCAGGCGAAGTTGCGCACGCTGATCGAGGTGGGTACGCGGATTACTCAGCTTGGTTACACCACTGACGGCGGCGATGTGGCCGAGTTGCTGAACACCGCACAGGCCGAGGTCTATAACATGACCGAATCGCGAGCCACGCAGGACCACGTCGAGATGAAAGACCTCGTGGGTGAGCTGCTGGCTGAAGTTCAGGCAAACGCGAGCCGTGAAGATGGGGTGACCGGGCTGTCCACCGGCTTTCACGCACTGGATGACACGCTCAACGGGCTTCGTCCAGGCCAGATGATTATCGTGGCCGCCCGCCCGGGTATGGGAAAGACGACGATCGCCATGGACTTTTGCCGTCACATTGCGATCAGAGAAAAGAAACCGGTTGCGTTCTTCTCCCTCGAAATGAACCGAGTGGAACTTGGCCTGCGTATCCTAGCCGCTGAATCCGAGGTCTTTTTGAAGAACCTCATCACCGGTGATGTGCGCCAGAGCCAGTGGGCACGCATTTCGAAAACACTTGATCGTATTTCCTCAGCACCTTTCCTCGTTGATGATTCGCCGAATCTGACCATGATGGAGATTCGTGCCAAAGCCCGTAGGTTGCGCCAACAGTACGATGTCGAGCTGATCGTGATCGACTATCTGCAGCTATTAACGTCCGGGGGCCGCACCCCAGAATCACGTCAGCAAGAGGTATCGGAGTTTTCCCGATCGATCAAACTCCTTGCCAAGGAGCTGGAAATCCCTATCATCGCGATTTCGCAGCTGAACAGGAATCCGGAACAGCGTGGAGATAAGCGCCCGGCCGTTTCCGACCTTCGAGAATCGGGTTCGCTGGAACAGGATGCGGACGTCGTCCTGCTCATCAATCGCCCTGAAAATGTTGATGGCTCCCCCGACGATCCGCCGGCCGAAGTGATCGTCGGAAAGAATCGTTCCGGCCCAACCGATACAATCGAGCTGGCCTTCCAGGGTAACTACACAAGGTTCGCGAATTTTGGTGAGGGCTAAGTCAATCTGGAACACAGCTAAGGAGTTATGTGTCACGCACCTTTGCGTCTTTTGAAGTCAAGAACTATCGGCATTATTTTGCGGGAGCGTTGATTTCAAACATCGGAACCTGGGTGTATCGAATCGCGCAAAGCTGGCTAGTGTTAACGATCCTTACGGATGGCTCCTCATCAGCACTCGGCTTGGTCACAGCTTTTCAATTTCTTGCCATCCCGTTTCTTTTCCCCTATGCGGGCGGGGTGGTTGACCGGTTTGCAAAGCGGAACGTGCTGATCGTAACTCAACTACTGCTGATGTTGAATTCGCTGGTCATGTGGCTTGTGGTTTTCGCGGGGGTGGTTGAGCTTTGGCACGTGTACTTGCTCGCGTTCGTGCAGGGAGTGATCGTTGCGTTCGATAACCCGGCGCGGCAGGCGCTCGTACCCGAAATTGTTTCCCAAGACCTGCTGGCGAATGCGGTGGGGTTAAATTCGACGTCGTTCAACGGCGCGCGTCTTGTGGGCCCGGCAGTAGCAGGATTGATGATCGCTGCGTTTAACGACGACGTCGGCCCGGCACTCCTGTTGAATACTCTTACGTTTTTGGCGATGCTTATGGCGTTGGTATTGATGGACGTGAAGGAATTGCATCCGGCCCCGAGGGCAGAGCGACGTGGTGCGGGGCGCGGTGGTTTGAAGTATTTGAAGACGAAGCCGGATATCATCGTGTTGCTCGTCGTGGTTTTCATGATCGGAACTTTCGGCCTCAATTTCCAAATTTTCAACGCGACTATGGCCACCCAGATTTTTGGTCAAGGCTCGAGCGAATATGGCATGCTCGGCACGATCATGGCGGTGGGAACGCTAGCGGGAGCGCTTATGGCTGCTCGCCGCAGAAGGCCGAGGATGCGCACGATCCTGCTGGCGTTACTCGCATTTTCGGTGTTAACTATCGGTTTGGCCCTCGCGCCAAACTATTTCGCCTATGCCGTATTGCTGGTGCCGACTGGATTCTTTTCGCTGACCGTCATGACTTCCGCGAATGCTGCAGTCCAGCTCAGTTCTGACCCGCTGTTCCGGGGTCGAATCATGGCGATCTACATGGCGATATTCCTTGGTGGAACCCCAATTGGTGCGCCGATAATTGGCTGGCTCGGTGATGCCTTTGGCCCTCGAGCAACGCTTATATTTGGCGGCGGAATGAACGCGCTCGCCGTCGTTGGAATTCTGATCTTTTTCTGGACGAAGGGAATGCGCCTGCGCTTGACGTACTCAAGATATCTCCCTCGAGTGCACGCTGAATGGACATATCAGGCTAACGAAAAGGAAATTGGCCACTAGCTCGCCAGTCGAGGGTTAGCACTGCCTGGGCAGGCCTGCCTTGCCGTGGGAGGTCGGTGTTACCGCAGGAGGTCCGTAAGCCAAGCGAAATTCGAAATGCCTTGGCTTACGGACCCCCTTGGGATTTAGCAACCTCCGCGGGCGGTATGAATCCCTGCGGGCGGTACTACCTCCGGTGGTTGTACGGGCTGACCGTTTTACAGGCCGACCGTCCCGACTTCTGAGAGTAGGCGCATGAAATATTCCTGTTGGAAGTCGAGCCGATCGATCCACATTTCCTGAGCGGCGTCGGTGGAACATTCGTAGTCGTAAAACCCGCGTAGGTTGTCCAGGTAGTTCGCGATGAATTCGCGTTGTTCTTCGGTGGACTTGTCCATGAATTGCACATAGTTCAGCGTGTCAGCGATCCGGTAGGATCCGAAACGATCAATGTTGTCGCAATCCCCGATAGAAACGGCAACCGGCCCGGGCACGCGGTCGAACAGCATGTACGGCCGGCCGGCGGCGTCGTGAGCACTGCCCTGGGCATCCTCGCGCGGGTTAAAAAGCCCGTCCACATGCATGGCTATGCCCTGTAAAACTTCGTCGGCGGCGGGCCCCGAAAAACCCTCGGCAGTGAACCATTCGCGCACAACCAGCGCTCCCGCGCGCCCGTGATCAACAGGTTGTTCGGCGTCGAACTTTCCAATGTCGTGTAGCAGGCACCCCAGCTCGAGCAGGTCGGAGTCAAGAAATGCCTTGTTGGCAACCATTCGCCCGATTCGCGCTACTCGTAGCGAGTGTTCGAAGCGGTAGCGCTTGGCCGCGTCTGAGGCGTGCGCGCCGGCTAAATGAGAACGGAGAAACTCTTGAGCCTTCTCAAATTCGGGATAGTTTCCCACGGCTACACTCAACTGCTCGTAACTTTACTGTTGGCAGCCACAGCCGTCTGGCCCGCAATTGCCCTCGCCCGGACCGCCGCATTCGCCCTCCTCGGGTTCCATGTCGGAGTAGTCCATCTGGGCTGGGAACGTGTAATCTTCCATCGGCTGGAAAGCGCCTTGCCACACGGTGTTAAACGGCGTGTTCGCACTTACTTGCGCATCGATACCCTGGGTCACGAAATCCTTGGCTATGCGCATCGCCTTGTGAATGTTCGATCCCTTTGCTAGTTGCGCTGTGATGGCGGCCGCCAGTGTGCATCCGGCACCCGATACGCGCGCGGTGCCGATCTTGGGCACAGAGAAGGCGATGGCCTGTTCGCCGTCCCACAGTACGTCGACGGCGTCTTCACCTGGAAAGTCCATCCCGCCCTTGACCACCACATACTTGGGCCCCAACTCTGAAATGCGCTGCGCGGCTTCAGCGAGATCTTCGAGCGTTTCCAGCTCGTCTATACCCGCGAGCGTGCGGGCTTCAAAATTATTCGGTGTAGCTACCGTGGCAAGCGGCAATATCTTTTCTCGTAGCGCATTATCGGTGTCCAACGCCTGCCCCGGCTCCTGCCCTTTGCAGATGAGTACGGGATCGAGAATGATATTCTTCCACTCCTGCTTTTTCAGACCCTCAGCGACGACGTCGATCGTCTCCGGCGTGCCGAGCATGCCGATTTTCACGGTGTCAAGGTTCGCATGACCGGTGGCCGCTTCCATCTGCTGCTCAATAATGTGCGGCGGAATAGGAGTAAAACGGTGATCCCAGCCATTGTTTGGATCGAAGGCCACAATGCATGAAAGTGTGCCAAGCCCGTATGTGCCGAGTTCGTGAAACGTTTTCAGATCAACTTGAAAGCCGGCACCGCCGGTCGCTTCCGATCCTGCGATTGTGTATGCGTACGTGACCATCTTTTACCTTTCGAGTAGGCGCAGGTTATATCCTACGCCTATCTACATGCGGTCAAAAACATCTGGGTGTTTACCCGTGCGGCCCTCTTCACCCTGATCGAGATCATCGATGCGGGCGATGTGCTCCTCGCTGAGCCTCACGTTAAGGCCCTCAAAGTTTTCTCGCTGCCGCTGTTCATGAGCGGACTTGGGGATGACCACATATCCCTTATCAAGGTGCCATGCCACCACAACCTGGGCTGGGCTCGCCCCGACCTCGCGCGCAATTTCGGCAATCACCGGATCATCCAGTACGCCGCCACGGCCAAGCGGGCTCCACGATTCGACGGCGATCCCGCGCTCTTTACAGTAGTTCGCCACTTCACGGTTTTGGCAGTAGGGGTGAATTTCGATCTGGTTCACGGCCGGTACGATTGAGGCGTCAGCAATCAGCTTGTCCAAGTGGTAGGTCTCAAAGTTCGATACGCCAATGGATTTTGCCCGCCCGTCGGCAACGAATTCTTCCATCACCTTGAATGTGGTGACGAAATCGCCGTCGTAAAACATGGGCATCGGCCAGTGGATAAGGAATAGATCGACGTAATCGACACTCAAATCCGCAAGAGATTGGGCGAAACTGGACCGCACGTCATCTTCTCGATGGTTCGGCGTGTTGAGCTTGGTCGTCACGAAAACTTCATCGCGCTCAAGCCCAAGTTCGCGGCCCATTGCCGTCAACGCAAGGCCCACACCCTTTTCGTTGCCATACATTTGCGCCGTATCAAGGTGGCGATAGCCCACGCTGAGCGCCGAGAGAACAACCCGTTCGGCGTCGTCGTTACCAATCTTGTAGGTGCCAAAGCCAAGCTGTGGAATCTGGGCACCGGAGGAAAGTTCAATGAGTGGTTGAGTCATGGCGTCAGTATCGCACGCGCAATGCCGGCGGTCAGCGGTTTTCGTTGATAGCGAGCTAGGTTAGCGGAGTGTCGGGATCGCGCTCGGGATTGCCCGGGAGCGAATCGTCGCCTTCACCGCGCAGGCGCGGCCACGTATTGCCTTCGGGGTGGAAGCCGGAGGTGTTTTTGTAGACTTCACGCACGCGATCCATGTCGGCTCTCATATCGCCGGAGATCTCGATGGATTCACGCCAGCCGTATACCTTGCGGGTGGAGTCAATGTAGGCGAGTGTGACGGGCAGCCCGGACTGTTGAGCAATATGCCAAAAGCCGGACTTCCAATGATCTTGCCTTTTGCGGGTGCCCTCCGGCGCGATGACCAACTGAAAATCCTCAAGTTCTGCCAGCTGCGCCACAATGCCGTCCACCATGCCAGTCTTTCGCGACCGGTCAACGGCGATGCCACCGACTGCTCTGATGATTGGGCCGGTGATCCCCTTCGCCAGAGAATTTTTGACGAGGAACTTGAACGGCACCCCCAAATCCCATAGTGCCATCAGCATAAACCAGCCGTCCCAGTAGGAAGTGTGATAGGCGCCGATAATAATGCCCTTGTTAGGTAGCGGGCCAGGTTCGAAGGTCCACTTCGAAAACTTTTGGTAGGTGCGGGAAATGAACCGTTTGATTCCCAACGAAACTCCTCGAATGTGCTGGTTAGTGGTCGTGCTGATTATTCGGTTGGCCGGGCCAGCTCGGCGTTGACCACCTGAACGAACGTTTCGTAGGGAATGTACCCCGGAATGTAGCTGTAGCCGATGATAAACGCTGGTGCGCCGGTGATTCCTAGGCCTTGGGTAGCCCGCGCAAGGTCTTTTTGAACCTTGGTGGCAATCTCGTCCGAGGTCATATCCGCGGTGAACTGGTCAATATCGGCGACGCCCACTTCACGAGCGGCATCCGCCAGCCCTTCTTCCGTGAAGGCCACGGGAGTTTGGTTTGCGTTCTGCTCGAAAAGATAGTCCCGGAACTGTGCAAACTTACCCTGGTTGGCGGCGGCGAGTGAGCCTTGTGCCGCCAGCACCGACCCTTCTCCGAGTACCGGCAGATTATGGTATTCAATGCGGATCGTGCCATCTTCTACTAGCGGCTGAAGCTGGGGTTCAAGTTCGGTTGCCGCCCGGGTGCAATATCTGCACTGGAAGTCGTAGTAGACCTGCACAAGCAGCTCGGAATCCAGATCACCGGCTGCGAGCTGATCATTGTCGTCTAGCCGCCACTGGGATTCGATGAGTTCCTTTTGATCTGCTTCAACCGGGCCAAGTTCTGGAATTTCTGCGGCGCCCTGGCCGCGCCCTTGCCCCTGGCCGCGCCCTTGCCCCTGGCCGCGCCCTTGCCCTTGACCCTGGGCCTGACCTTGACCCTGGGCCTGACCTTGACCCTGGGCCGCTACCTGCTCTGTTTCCTGTGCGGGAGCTCCACCGCCGCCGTCGTTCTTACCGAGGTTAAAGAAAATGATGGCAATGAGGAGCGCAATGATCGTCACGCCAATCACCACAAGGGCGATCATCAGGTTCCGATTCGAACCCGAATCGCGTGGGGGCTGTGCCATGTTGAGTTCTTCTGCCATATCTCCTCCTTCGGACATCCTAGAGGACGAAGGAGAAAGCAGGTGAATTAGGTTCGAGTTTTTCGATCGCGAGCTCGGAAGCGGCCATTCGGCTCAGCAACTCGTCCAGGTGGCCCGGATCATCAATTTCGATGCCCACAAGCGCCGGCCCAGTTTCACGGTTGTTCTTCTTCGTGTACTCGAATTGGATGATGTCTTCCCCTTCGGCAAGCACCTCGTCGAGGAAGCCGCGCAATGCTCCGGGCTTCTGCGGGAAAGTGACAAGGAAATAGTGGCGCAAACCCTCGTGAATCATGGAGCGTTCGACGATGTCGTCATAGCGTGAGACGTCGTTGTTCCCACCGGTCACAATACACGCAACCGGGCCGGGTGGGAGCTCGTCGACGTAGCCCAGCGCCGCGCTCGCGAGCGCCCCCGACGGTTCGGTGATAATCCCTTCAACTTGGTACAGCTCGAGCATTTCGGTGCAGATGGCTCCTTCGGGAACGACGACGATTTCGTCCAGTAACTCGCGCACAATCTCAAAGGTGATGTCACCGGCGCGCGCGACGGCGGTACCATCGGCAAAATTGTCAATCTCGGCAAGAGTTTGCGGCGCTCCGGCCTCCATCGCAGCCTTCATAGAAGCCGCACCTGCCGGTTCAACGCCGATTACTTTAACTTCTGGATGGAACTGTTTCACCCATGCGAGTGTGCCGGCAACGAGTCCGCCGCCGCCGATTGGAACGATCACCGATCCGGGCGGCTGCGCGGACTGTTCGAACACTTCCTTGATAACCGTGCCCTGGCCGGCGATGGTGCGTTCGTCGTCGAATGGGTGCACGTAGACGGCACCGTGTTCGTTCGCGTATTTCACGGCTTCGATGGAACATTCGTCGAAAGTGGAACCAAAAATCTTGAGCGTCACCCAGTCTCCGCCAATGTCCGCGATCCGGGCGCGCTTCTGACGCGGCGTCGTCGACGGAATGAAAATCGTGCCGTGAATCTGCTTCTCGTTACAGGCGTATGCCACACCTTGTGCATGGTTGCCCGCCGAAGCGCACACCACTCCGTTGGCGCCTTCGCTGGAGTCCATCGTGGCGATGAAATTGTACGCGCCCCGCACCTTGTACGAGCGGCCCACCTGAATGTCCTCCCGCTTAAGTAGCACCGGCCGGCCAAATTTGGCACTGAGCCGGGGCGATTCTTCGAGCGGGGTGGTACGAACAGTGCTGCCAAGCGTCTGGGCGGCAAGCACCACGTCTGTTCCAGTCAGGGCTGTGTGTGTCATGCTCTCATTTTCCTAGGCCGGGTTGCTGAAACCAAATTACCGTGAGCGAATGGGCAGCGGTATCGTAGACGGTAACGGAAAGGACGCGGATGAAGAAGCTTCCAATTGTTGCGGGCATGGTGGTATTGCTGGCCGGGTGCTCCAGCTCGGTTACGCAGCCCGCCTCGCCTTCGGCCCCGCCCGAACCGCCACCGTCGAGCGCCGCTCCCGAACCGGAACCCGAACCTGAACCTGATCCAGTGCGAAACCCGTACGAGGCCGGCGCGGAACGCGACTGGGCGATCGAACTTGATGACGAGCCAAGCGCCGTCGTTTACGATCGGCAAGCCGGCACTGCCGTCGTCGCTTTTGAAACTTCGCGCGGAACATTACTGGAGGCATTTTCGGTAACGAATTCTGGCCGGACCCTTCCCATCTGGAACTACGAAGTTGCCGACGGCGGGATCGTGGGAGCCATGGACGCGGCCAGCGGATTAATCTACGTCCAGGTTGGCGATGGAAACAATTCGGATGACTTGGTAATTTTGAACGCTCGCACGGGTAATGAGGAACTCGTGTGGTCGCGTGCGCACGTGCTTGATGCTGACATTCCGATGCTGGTAGGTGCCTACGATTCAGGTGGTGGCATCGTCAAACTATCCCGGGAGTCAGTGCTGGCCGCGATTGTTGACGAATCCGGAGAAGCCATCGAAGATGAGCGCCTGTTTATGCTTGACCGCTCCACCGACGAGGTCGAGATTGATACTGACCTCGTGTATACGTATTTGGGTTCCAAGGATGGGCCAGCGAACCTTGCCTACCCCGAACTCAGCGTGGTGTATGGCCACAAATGCTGGTCGGTGACTGACGGCATTGTGTGCATGAGGTTGACGCAGGACTCCGTAGTTCAATATGACCGGCGAGGTAACTTGGTAGCCGAAACCGACGTAGATGAGTATGCGGCGATGTTCCTTTACGACGTGGTGGGACTTAACGACGACGTGACGTCGGATGAACTCGCCAAGGCGCTGGCGCAGAACGTGGACGAGCGTGGTGAAGCGGCTGAAACTGGAGAGGCGGAAACTCGCGAGGAGTCCGCGAATGCCGAGGAATCGGCTGAGGATGCAGAGGCGGCAGAGGAAGGAGAAACGCATGGAGAGGCCGGCGAGGGCGATGATGCTACAGACGGCTCACAGTTTCCGGGTTATCGCATACCCGCCATTTTGCACGACGGTGAATGGATCACCGAACTGCCATCCGATGCTACTTTCTTGCCACGGGGAGCGCCGTTCGCCCATGTTGAGGGTAGCTTGATCGACGTCGTTACGGGCACGGAGCTCGTGGACAACCCGGTGCTTGTGGGTGAAGGCAACAGCGCCAACATGTTCTTCGAATGGGACGGCAGAGCGCTGCACTACCTACGCCCACTGGGCTAGAGCTGCATCTGCGCCGCCGGAGCACCATTCGGCAGGAGCACTATACGAGGGGTGTTTTAACCCGTTCGGTGCTCCGCAGAGGTCCATGGCGTGTGGGACAATGGTTCAATGGATGCCAAGCGTGATTTCCCGTTCGAGTTTGAACGCAAGTTCCTCGTCAAGGAGTTGCCTAACGGCGTCGTCGATCACGGTGCCGCGCAGGTTATTATTCAGGCCTATGTGTTCGCTGAGGCCGGGTATGCGATCCGCGTGCGCCTCCAATTCCGTGGGGCACGCCTACCTGAAGAGCCCTTTAATCCCGCCGTCGACGAACTTGGGGCCTACGAGCGGCGTCTTCTCGCCGCGCTAATACGGGATCGGCGCGACGACGCTGTCGCCACCATTGCCGTGAAATCCCCGTCGGTGAGCGGGGAACGCTATGAGATGGAAACCGAACTGGACACCGACGTCGCGATTCAAATCATCCAGCGATCAGCACGCGTGATTGCCAAAACGCGGCACTCGCTGTGGTTTAACGAAGACGGCTGGGAATTCGACGTATTCGCAGGCCAAAACACCGGATTGATCGTGGCGGAAATCGAACGCCTCACGCCCGTCACCAACGTGGAAATCCCGGAATTTTGCGTCACAGAAGTGACCACCGATCCGCGATTTACCAACGATTCGCTATCGAAAGAGCCGTGGCTGCACTGGGACGCCCTATATATGAACGAACTATCCCAGCGTGGGCCGTACTTCCTCAACCTCACGGATTAACACAACGAGGCTGTGGCACGACGTCGTGCGCGCGGCTAGTGCACGCACGTTCCTCACCGCTGTGGTTCAGTCCTGGGGTCGATACCAAAAGTCCAGCGATGCGTACACAATGGGTCTATGCCTGCTTATAAGAAAACGACAGTAATCCCCCAGGCTCTCATCGCGTTGGGACTGACGCTCATCGTTATCGTCGGTATGAGTATGGCTCGCGCGAACGCGATTGCGGAGACCACGGGCGAGAAGTTCGTGACGTACGAAAACCATGATCTGGCAACCATCGGGGACTATACGTCCGAATTTGTTGGCGATAACGCCAATACCGTCCAGTTATTGCATGCCCTGCCACTCGGAGACAGGATCGACAGGGTGGAGATTCACGAGACTGACGTTGACGTTATTCTCAGCGAAGATACCAAGGCCGAATGGTTAGACGAACGAAACGATGCCCTTTATTCGGCTATTGCACTATTCGCGAGTGTCGACAACGCCACGGGCGTGACGTTCTATTCGCCGAGTGCGCAGTATTCGGTGAGCCGCCGATCGGTTGACGATCGTTTCGGCGCTCCACTTAGTGATTTGTTGGAATCGGCGGATGCGTGGCAGTGGGTACGAACCTTGATTCCGATCGAGTCAGAGGCGCTTGTACTCACGGACGAGCAATAGTTGAGGGCTTGAACCCTCCCATATTTACGTGATTGAGAACTTTCCCAAGTCGAGTGAGATAATGCCTTAAATCGCTTTGACATGGGCTCATGTTTCGATATGATAATTTCAAGCTTGCGCACCAGATATTGCTGTGTCGCGCTCGGTAGGGTCCTTCGTGATCGACAACTGAGGTGAGCGGTTCTCTATCACTTCCCTGCCAAACTGGCTGGTACGAGGTGTTTGCTGTCCTCTCGTACCAGCCAGTTCTTTATTTCGGGATATGAGTCCAGACACCGGCGCGGGGAGCCCTTCAAGCTCCCCGCGCGAGCGGTACACCGATTAGATTCGCCTTAGATTCGAGGTATCCGCATGTGTAGTTCCGCTTAGAGTTGAGCCTTGCGGTTAATCACGAGCACCGCGCCCGATACGAGAAGCATCACCTTTAGAAGAACCAGACCGACAACCCCTGCACCGGTAAATGCGAGCGGCGTGTCTGCCTTTGGAACATGAGATGGCTTAGGCGAGGGCTCAGGCGAGGGCTCAGGCGTTGACTCTGGCGAGGGCTCAGGTGTTGGCTCAGGTGTTGGCTCTGGCGAGGGCTCAGGTGTTGGCTCTGGCATTGGCTCAGGTGTTGGCTCTGGCGAGGGCTCAGGTGTTGGCTCTGGCGAGGGCTCAGGTGTTGGCTCTGGCATTGGCTCAGGTGTTGGCTCTGGCATTGGCTCTGGCGTTGGCTCTGGCGAGGGCTCAGGTGTTGGCTCTGGCGAGGGCTCAGGTGTTGGCTCTGGCATTGGCTCAGGTGTTGGCTCTGGCGAGGGCTCAGGTGTTGGCTCTGGCGTTGGCTCTGGCGTTGGCTCAGGTGTTGGCTCTGGCGTTGGCTCTGGCGTTGGCTCTGGCGTTGGCTCTGGCGTTGGCTCAGGTGTTGGCTCTGGCGTTGGCTCTGGCGTTGGCTCAGGTTCAGGAACCTTGACGTACCCAAAGTTCAAGCCGTCAATCTGCATCAGAGCTTCCGGAGTCAAAGTCGCTGTCGTTAGACCGTCAAGTTCCCCATCGGGATCAACGATCAGTTCGAAGCCGTCCAGCTGCGTAGCCTCTTGGTCGATACGCACCGTATATTGCCCGGGCACCAACTGTGTAAAGCTATATTCGCCATTGCGATTAGTTGCCGTTGTAGCGACGACGTTGCCATCGGCGTCCACTAGCTCAATACCGACCTTGGGGAAGCGCATTTCCGATTCCCCAACCGCGCCGTCTCGATCGTCGTCTTCCCACAGGATTCCCGTGAGTGAACCCGCGCCTATGAGACCAAGATCCGCATCAAGGTAGCTTCCTTCTGCTACCAATTCGGGAATGTCTACCTGAAATGGTCCGGGTTTTCTTCCTAGGTGTTTACCCTGTTTTCTATTGTTGCTGTTTTTTCTCGTTGCTGCCAGTATTCCGTTTCGACCTCGTGTGGCGTGCGGTAGTTGAGTGCTTGGTGGAGACGCTTGGTGTTCCACCAGTGCACCCACTCGAATGTAGCGATCTCGACTTCGAGAACATCGGCCCATCGTCGGGTATGAATGATCTCGTTCTTGTATGAGCCGTTGACGTTCTCAGCCAGCGCATTGTCATAACTGTCACCCACACTGCCAGTGGATTCAACAATTCCAGCATCCACGAGATGCTGATGATAGGTCAAAGATACATATTGAGACCCGTGATCTGAATGATGAACCAGGCCTGTGGTTGAGCGAGCGTTCCAGATTGCTTGCTTGACCGCTTGGAGCGGTAATGCCTCGGTTTTCATGGAATCTGACAGCGCCCAGCCAACAATCTTCCTGCTAAAAGCGTCGATTACGAACGCCGCATACACGAAACCCGCAGTGGTTCTCACGTAGGTGATATCAGCGACCCACAATCGATTCGGAGCACTAGCTGTAAACTCGCGTTGAACCAAGTCTGGGCGAGTATCGATGTCCTTACTCTTGACTGTGGTGACAGGATTTTTACCTTTCCGTTTACCTGCCACTGCCGCCAATTTCATGATCCGCCGCGTTTGCTCACGACCAATGTCAACTCCTTGACGTTTCAAGGCACGCCACATCTTCCGCACCCCATACACCCCGTAATTCTCAGCATGAATCTGGCCAACGAGCTCGACCAGCTCGCGATCCCTGACCTGGCGAGCTGACGGGGCACGTTTCTTCGCATCCCGGTATCCACGGGAGGTGATAAAGCCTCCTTCACGGTGATTCTTCAACGTCTGACAAATGAACTCAACACTGAAACGATCGCGATACTCATCGATAAATGCGATCATTTCCGACGTTTGGGGTCGAGTTCGGACGCGAAAAAAGCCGATGCAGCCTTCAACAACTCATTCGTGTCACGCAACTCTTGAACTTCACGACGCAGTCTGGCATTTTCGGCAGCCAGATCTTCGGGCAGGCGTTGAGGAACTTCTCCTTCACGTCGAGCTGCCTGGGTCCATTGCCGGGCAGTATGCCACGAGACCCCGAGTTTTGGTGCAACTGCTTGGCATGCTGCCTGCATCGAAAGCCCCTCAGCAAGGATCCGATCCTCAACAAGACGAACCACACGATCCTTCGCTTCCTGATCAAACTTCTTCGCCATATTCCAGATTTTCCCATCTACTCAAACGGAAGAAAACCTAGACCATTTCAACCACCAGACCCTTGGAATTAATCGTGTGATCCTCACCGGCACGCACGGGTGCCAAATTGTAGCCGCCGGGTAAGCCGAACTTGACGCGGTAATCGCTGCCTGGTAAGCGCCCCTCGAAAAGGTAACGGCCGTCATCGTTGGTCGTCACCCTATCCACTAGCTTATTGCCCTGATACAGGTCAACGCTCACGCCCCCAATGCCTAGTTCACCGTCGTTTTGAATACCATTGAAGTTTTCATCAAGCCAGACGAAGTCACCAATCGACACGGGCTGCGTCAAGCCGAAATTAACGTCGGTGCGGTTTTGCCGGTCGAGGGTAATCGTGGCATTACCATCTGGCGTACCATCGACATCGTGGGTGTCGATCCACGGACTATCCTTTTGTGGGAGGGAATCGCGGTCGATCTCTACCGTGTAACCAGCTGGCTGAATACCCGTAAACTTGTATCGACCATTCTCATCAGTCACGGCACGCTCAATTTCTGTGCCAGCGGAGTCCTTCAAGATGACCGTAACGTTCGGCAAGCCTTGCTCACCCTCGTCAAACTGGCCATTGGCGTCAGTGTCATACCACACCAGCTCACCGATCTCGACGCCTACGATGAAACAATCCTGGGCCTCGACAGCTTCTCGGGCTTCTAGAGCATCAGCTTTCACATGATTGCACAGCTCTTGCCCCTCGGTTGCTTCGTCAACGGTGGCGCGAAGCTTGAGGGTTGCCGAAGCATCTCGAGGAAGTCCCTTTTCGCGCATTTCCGTGACGACGTTACCCTCGACGTCGCGAACTTCATTACCTTCGAAGTCCAAAACGGGGAATGATACTTGATCGTTGAGCGTCCAAATCCCGGTGTCGAAATCGAAGGAGCCGTTGGAAGCCTCTTGGAAAGAGGTGTCCCAGGTCAGCCCCATAGGAAGAGTATCTGCGACCGCCGTCTCGGTCAGATCACCAGGGCCGTTGTTAGTAACCTTAATTAGATACTCTACAGTGGCTCCGGGCTGATACTTACCATTGGGAAGTTTCGCGCCGGCGTCGTCAACAATATGATGGCTCTTAACTAGTTCTAGCTCACCTGGAACGAGCAAACCAACCTTCGCTGGTTCAACTGGTAGCAGGAATTGATCGAGCGAACGATCGCGTGCTGCAACCGCGAAGGAATTCCACGCGACGCGGCGTGCGCTTTTCTCAGGAGCGTTGACGTCGATCAACAGGTTCCATACCTTTTCAGGCTCTAAAACGGTGTCGCCAAAGTCTACGCGAACGGCGCGTACCTTAGACCAATCGGTGACCTCCGGCTCAGCAACCCAGCTATCGTTGCATCCATCGGGTGCTGAAGCGCGTTGCGCGCCGCTGGTCACGACCTCGCCACGGCAGGGATTCGATGACAGGCTGTATCGGACGTCAGCTTCGGGTGTTTCCGGGTCGAACCTGACCGGTCCAGTCATGAGCGGACGATACGAAGAATCACGATTATTCTCATGGACGCGAACTCCCGGATCACCAATGAATGGTAGAACATCGTAAACGATGACCTTGTCAAGATCAATATTGCCGGAATTAACGATCTCTAGTTTGAACTCGGCTGGTTTCTCTGGAAGTACGTTTCCGAATTCCGGGCTTAAACGGAAGTCCGAATCCTCAGATCCCTTCACGTACTTTTTCGACTCGAGGGAAGCTGAGGGGCCAACCTCATAGTGATCTGTATCGGTGCATGCGAACACATGGGGAACATCGAGTCCGAGCAGGTTGCCGGTATCTTCCCGTGGTGTAGCAAAAACGTTAAACGTGCGAACGCACTGATCGCCAGCCGTAGCCGGATTCTTTCGGTCAGCGATGTAGACCGTGTTTGAGTACAGACCCTCTGGCTTATAGTCCTTCATCTCTTGAGACGGGCGAGTACTTGATTTGACTTTGACGTCGAAACCGAAAATGAACTTCGGAGAGTTTCCGGGCACGGAGTACTGATCGGGCCAAGAGATGCGGACCAGGGTTCGCCCGGTTCCCTCAAAGTTCTCGATGATCTCGACCTGACGCGCATCCCATGGCAGGTACTGTTCGGGCCAGTTACCGTGAGTGAATTCAGAATTAGGAATGTATTCCAAGGAAGGGTCGAGCAAATCGGCGACGACGGGATAAAATTCGGCTTGGGTATCCCCGTTGGTGAACTCCATCAGAACCTGCGTGGTTTGGCCTGCCGGAACCATGACGTGGCCCTGATTCCCGCCGGGCTTAAGGCAGTAGCACTTGAGATGCCTTCATAGTGCCGTGGAGTTGGGCCCATCCATTTGACGGTGCCTATTTTCGGGGATGGGGCAACAACGTGAAAACCAGCGCAACTATTCGTCTCGTCGACGATGGTTGTGCCCTCGTTGGTCAAGCGTAAAACCGACGCACAGTTTTCGACGCGGGTGCCGCCGTCTTGCGGGTTTACATGCTTATACGGTGTGTTCGCGGGTGCCTCCTCCGGAATGTCTTCGACTACCGTGCCCTGCAGGCGGATCATGCCTTGCGAGGTTCCCGCAGGAATACCTTCGGCCGTTATCTTCAGGTAAGTCACCCATTCAGTGTCTTCTACGGGAAGGCCTATAACCCTAGTTGAGCTATTTTGTATGTGCTCCAACGTACGGCCCGTGTTGGTGGTGTACTCAACGTGAATCGAGGTGCCAATTCCTCGGGGCATGCTTAATTTAATGTCTTTCAAGGCGGGAGTAGTACAGTCAGTGCTTCCATCTGTGGGGCTGGTGAGCGGGCAGGGAAGATAATCTTCAATCACAACATCTAAGGGCACGTTGCCCGTATTGTCAATGCGGAAATTGTAGCCGGCCTGTTCCCCGCGTGAAACGCGATTTTTCCAGACATGTTTAGAAATCTTGCCGCTGGCTTTCCGATCTTTAAATCCATGCGTCCACGTACTGGTATCGGAGAGCGTTTCGCCAGTATCTAGGCGTTTACCCGCCATTGTTGCGGTGAGTGAGACGGTGGACGTCTTTGGGAAATGCTCGGCCGGATATTTCACGACGAGTCGGTAGCGTGGTGAGAATAATTGTTGCGGTGCTGACCATGCCGGCCAAGATACCGAGTGCGTTGCAGGGTCGTACACTCCGTCGTGCGTAGCTGATTCAAAAATAGCGTTTTTGGGTAGCGCTACAGTGGTCAAAACATCCGTCATCCCTAGGGTTCCGCTGTTAATCTTATCGTGATTGAATCCCCAGCCAGAGCGTAGATCGTTGTAGCTGCCCTCATAGCCGGACTGTACGCGATACTCCACCAGAGCGCCGATGGCGGGCCAAGTACTTTCTGGGTCGTCGCCTTGCGGGCCTACCCGGGAAGGTGCGAGTTCGCGACGGATTTCCACGTCTGGGCGCGGCTGTGCACTCACAACCATGTCGGCGGTGTCGTTAGTGCCGGTCACGCCGGTTCCGGAGGTTTCAGCTGTCGCGGTGTAGGTAGCACCATCCGGGGTAATCAGGTTCGGGGTTTTAATACGAACACCCATTTGGCCATTAGCGCCGGCCGCTACGTCGCCAAGATTCCATACGACGACGCCCTCAGTTTTGGCTTTCGAGGTGTCTGGCTTAGACACGTAGCTGCCCGTAGATTGCTCGGCGAGCTGAATTTGCGCGGTCGGTTGATTGTGAATTGTTTCGGTCAGTTCGTCTAACTTAAACGTCACCGTAGCATCAGCACAGCTGGAATCAACTGCCGAACAGCTCCAATCGATACGGAAGGTTGTTGCTTCGCCAGATTCGATAGGTGTTTCGGTGGCTCGGATGCTCACCTCAAGGCGGGCCTGATTGGCGTTTGTAGCTAGGGCTGTGCCAGTCGGAGTGGCGACTAGAAATAAACCGAGGACGAGAGTAAGAAATCTGCTAAAAGTAGACTGCATGTGAATGAAACGCCTTTTCACAACAAGACAAACAAGAAAACGCCCACAGTCTATATTGCCCAATACTGGTTCTCAAGCAGCTGAATATGCGGAAAATTCGGCAAAAGATTACATGTTGAACTAGTCAATCCAGGTGTTGAGGACGTCAGCGTAAACGAGCGCATCCTCCTCGCCCTGCACCGAAAACACGATGAGATCGAGATTCTGCCCGTGTGCGTCCATCCAGTTATTCACCGCGTCGAGCGCGATTTGAGCCGCCTCACGAATCGGGAAAGCATTGTAACCAGTTGCGATCGCCGGGAAAGCGATCGAACGGATGTCCGGCATCTTGCCAGCGAGCTCCAAGGAGTTCCAGTAGCAGTTATACAAATTCTCCCGATCGTGCTCTTCAACCTTGCCGTCCTTAACATTAGGACCAACGGTATGAATCACGTACTTTGCGGGAAGGCGGTAACCGCGGGTGACCTTCGCATTGCCGGGAGGTTCCTCATCCAGGCCCTGCATCTCCATGATTTTCGCGCAGTCATTACGCATCCACGGGCCAGCCTGGGCGTGCAGAACAGAATCGAGGCAGCCGTGGAGCGGAACACGGCATCCCGTCAGGGAGGGGAGCGCGGTGTTCACTACCGCGTCAATGACAAGCTGGCGCATATCCCCGCGATAGAGAACGGTATCGGAGGCCTGCCCAAAGTCATTTTGCGGAAGCAGGTCGTGCACGCGGCGAAGATTAATCGCCTCAACACGCCCATGTTCGCCTACCTGGCGATACAACAAAGTGTTAATCGCACGCGATGCCACCGGATTCAGCGGAGCCGGTTCGCGAAGGGCCAGCTCGGCCTCGAGCCAGCGAGTCAGGCCATCGTCCGTTGAAAGATGCGCCATCGACGTCGTTCCCGTGTAGTGCTTGTCGGGAAGTCCGCCAAGGGCAGTCATGAGTAGATCGTAAGTGGAACGCGTGTCGTCCACCGGTACCGGAAACGGTTCCGAGAGTTTGATGGCGTCCTTATATTCAGACAGTGACAGCATCGCAAACCTTCCTGAAGTCGCTACCACCAAGGTTACCCGACTTCCTAGAGCAGGGTGGCACTCGGACGAGCCAGATTTGCTGACAGTGGAGAACACCCAAGGCACGCGATGAACTCGCGTAAGCTGGCAGGCATGGGAAAAACTATCGGACAGCCGCGCCCCGGCTTTGACCTCGTCATCGCAACCGACGGATCGTGCTCCGGCAACCCCGGCCCCGGTGGATGGGCGTGGGTCGAGCAACTAACGGGTACGACGAACGCCGGGGGATCGGCGTCGACGACGAACAACATCATGGAACTGACCGCCATGATTTCCGCGCTCGAATACGCTGGCCCCGAAGGCGACCTCCTGCTGCGCTCGGACTCGAGCTACGTCATCAAATCCCTCACCGAGTGGGCGCCCGGCTGGCGGCGGCGCGGATGGAAGAAGGCCGACGGCAAACCGGTAGCCAACCGCGACCTCATCGAACGGATGCTCAACCTATACGAGGCACGAACGGGCCGCACAGAACTCGAATGGGTGCGCGGGCACAGCGGGGATGAGGCCAACGAGATGGCAGACCGGCTCGCCGTCGAACAAACGGCGAAATTTTCCTAGCCGCGGCGGCTAAGCCTCCGGATCGGCGGGCGCGCCCTCGACAGGCACCTCCTGCGCCTGCGCGTAGCGAAGCTCATCGACCGCCCGGTTGATCGTCTCCGCGAACACCTCCGGCGGCTGAGCGCCAGAAATACCGAATTTTCCGCCGACGACGAAGAACGGCACACCCTGAATGCCGAGGCTACGGGCGTCACGGATATCACCGCGCACCGCATTGGCGTGCTCACCGGATTCGAGCTCGTCTTCCACCTGCTCGACATCTAGGCCCATCTCTTCGGCCAGTTCAAGCAGGGTGTCGGTGTCGGAGATATTCAAGCCTTCGGTGAAGTGTGCCCGATAGAGGCGCTCGAATGCCGCGGTGCCCAGTTCGGCGGCCTCTTCGGCCGTGCTCCCGTGAGCTTTGGCGGCATAAACGAACTGGTGAGCTTCAAACGTATTAACGTGCTGGGCCCGATCCCAATCCATGGTCAGGCCCTCTTCGCGAGCAACCTCGCCCACGCTTTCAACCATCGAACGCACCTCGGCCTCGTCAAGGTTCTTGATCCCAGCCAGCGATTCGATATAGGACGCGGGTGCGGATGAGGGCGCCTCCGGGTAGAGCTGATAGGAGTGATACTCAACCGCGACCTGCTGGCCGGACTGCTCGATGCCCTGCTCGAGGCGCTGTTTACCGATCCAACACCACGGGCAGGCGATATCGGACCAGACGTGAACAACAATCTCATGTGTCATGCGAACTAGCCTACAAAGGTTTGCCAAAGTTTTGTTAACCTATGCCACCCACGCTTTAGACGTGACTGGCGGTGCAATGTGCCAGCTAGGGTTAGGCCGCGCACTCGCCCTACAATGGGTGTATGACATTCGCGAATGCTGGCGCTCCAAGCGCGCAAAAACACCCTGTTGAACGAACCTTCCACGGGCATACCATTGTGGATAACTATGAGTGGTTCCGGGACCTCGGCAACCCCGCCGTCATGGAACATATCGACGCTGAGAACGCCTGGTTTGAACAGCACACGCACGACCAACATGACCTGCGCGCCCAAATCGTCTCCGAAATAGCGGCACGCACACAAGAAACCGATGTTTCCGTGCCCGTGCGTGAAGGTGACCATTGGTACTGGGTCCGCACGTGGGAAGGCAGACCGTATGCGGGCTTGTTCCGCACACCGTTAAATACAAACGCGAAACAGGTGGAAAAGGGGCAGGGAAGTGTTCGCCCAATACCTGGGCAGTGCGGAGAAACCAGAGTTTACGACGGCAACGTGCTCGGCGCGTCCGAAGAGTACTTCGCGCCCGGATCTTCCGCCGTTTCCCCCGACGGCAAATATTTCGCACTTGCGATCGACACCAGTGGTGATGAGCAGTTCACCTTGCGTGTTAGTGACATTGACGGCGATCTCGTCGTCGACGACGCCGTGGAAGGCATCGGCTATGGGCTCGCGTGGCTTGCCGACTCCAGTGGCGTTTTTTACACGCGAACCGACGACGCCTGGCGGCAAAACCAAGTGTGGCTGCATAAAATCGGCACGCATCCCGACCACGACGTGCTCATCTTCGACGAACCTGACGAACTGTACAACGTTTCTTTTGGTGCTTCGCGTGACGGTAAGTGGATCGTCATCACCGCCGAATCTACCGACACCACCGAAGTTCACCTGGTTTCGACGGCGAATATCGACGAGCGTTTCCAGGTGCGCAGGCGCGAACACGGCCTTTACTACACGGCTGAGGTAGCTGGAGACGAGCTTTTTATCATCCACAATCTGAACCACGAAGGCTTCGAACTTTCCCGCGCACCGCTCGAGCCGAGCGAGCCGGAAGACTGGCGCAGCGTCGTCGTTGCAGCCGAAAGCGAACGGCTCCTTGGCGTCGAAGCATTCAAGGACTTCGCTGCGCTAGAGCTACGCTCGCAGGGCAGCCAGCGCGTGCGGATCTTGGAACGTACGGAAAACGGCTGGGCCGAGCCCGAAGATCTGCCCATCGCGGAAACGATGACGCTAGAAATTGGTGATAACCGCGAGTGGGAGACGAGCGAGCTCGTCGTCGTCGCTGAATCCCTCATCCAGCCGCGCACCTGGTACAGCTGGGACGTCGAGGAAAAGGAACTGACGACGCTCAAGACGCTCGACGTTCCGGGCTACGACGCCGACGATTACGTGGAATATCGCGACTGGGCGCAAGCCGAAGACGGCACGAAAATCCCACTGACTATCGCGCACAGGGCCGATCTTGACCGTACGGGCGCCAATCCCGGATTCATCTACGGCTACGGCTCCTACGAAATCTCGATCGACCCGCACTTTACTGCGCTCCGGTTGCCGATCCTCGATCGCGGCGTGGTCTACGTGATCGCGCACGTGCGCGGAGGTGGTGAAATGGGCCGGCATTGGTACGAAGATGGCCGCCTGCTCAATAAAAAGAACACCTTCACCGATTTTGTGGCCGCCTCTAAACACGTGGTTGCTAGCGGGCTCGTTGAAGAGGGCCGACTGGCAGCCGAGGGCCGATCCGCGGGCGGCCTGCTCATGGGAGCGATCACGAATTTGGCGCCGCAACTGTACCGGGTGGTGCACGCGGGTGTGCCCTTCGTTGACGCCCTAACCACGATCCTCAAACCCGAACTGCCATTGACCGTGGGCGAATGGGAAGAATGGGGCAACCCGATCGAATCGGCGGAAGTTTACGAGTACATGGCCGAATACTCGCCCTACGAAAACATTTCCGCCGAACGCTACCCGGCTATCTTGGCAACGACGTCGATCAACGACATCCGTGTCTCCTACGTCGAGCCCACGAAATGGGTGCAAAAATTGCGCGATACCGTGAGCGAAGACTCGGGCCTCATCGTGCAGTACACCGAAAAAGTCGCGGGGCACTTCGGCGGTTCTGGCCGATATCACATGTGGGAGCGGCGCGCTCGCGAACTAGCCTTTATCTTCCGCCAGCTCGGCGTGGCCTAGCCAATAGATCCGTGGCTAAGCATCCGTGCGTAAGGCAGCGGCGGCGAGCGCCTCGCGCCACGAACCAAAGCGTTGCCGAATCGCCGCCCCGGAAGGAAGCTTGCCCGTGTTATCTGTCCTTTCGAGCCACAGCGAATAGTTGTTAAACGAAGGCTGGCGGTGTGCGCGGCGCGAATCCACGACGTAGGAACGCACCGCGAAGAGGTAGTCATCAGGCGTGAACTTCAGGCCGCCGCGGTTGCGCCCGCGGCGCGGAGTAAGCCCAATGGCTCCGAGCGCATCATTCCAGTAGCCGTTAAAGCGTTTGATCACGGTTTGGGAGGTGGGTGGCCAGGCGAATCCGGAGCGGTCAGCTTCGGGATAGCGCTCGATGAAGTTTGTTCGGTGCGTATCAAAATCTTTTGCGGTCAAACTCGCCGATGGATTCGTTTGCGCAAGCGCGAATCCGGCGCTGACAAGGCCCAGGATTCGGTGCCTTTCCGAGGTGGTCAGGCCCTCAAGGTGCCTGTTGACTTCTCGTTCGATGTCGCTAGGAAGCTGGTAGGAGCTCGGTTCCAGGCTGTGGGATTGCGCAAGCATGAAGTACAGCGCGGCCTGTAGGGATTCCCTCGAAAAGTGTTGAGCAGGGCCGTGGCCGGAGCGTCGCACTTTGAGTGCCTGAGCGTTGAGCAGCAACTCTTTGGTTGCGCGGGCCGCGGCAAATGCGGCGTCGTCGAGTTTGGAGTTGAAGGTTTTGGCTTGCTCGGCCGAGCGTTCTGCGCCAACGACGTCGGATATTGAGCGGATCGAAGCGAATGGAACTTTGAACGTGTGGCAAACCTGGGCGAGCGCGTGGGATTCCATATCCGCCGAAAGTACGCCTGGAAAAGCCTCGCGTAGGTCGGCCACATTGTTTTCGGTAACGAAGGTATCGGAGGAGGCGACGGTACCCACGTGCATGACGTCTTTATGGGCCGCTTGTAGCGTTTGAATAGGCTCAACCAGGTTGTGGTGTACGGCAAATGACTCGGGTTGGCCGGGAATCTGCCCGATTTTATAGCCGAACGCCGTGGCGTCTGCGGTTCCGTGAACATAGTTGGTTCCAATGACGACGTCGCCAATGCTCAGCTTGGAATCGAGGCCGCCAGCCGAGCCAACTGAGAGGATCAGGCGTGGTTTGAACTTGCTCAGCACCCAGCTAAGCAAAGTGGATGCGGCCACCATGCCCACCCCCGTGGTGAGGAAAAGTACTGTGGTGTGCCCTCGGGTAGCCAGTTTCGCGGTTCCGGCAGGCACGTCGCACGTGGAAAAGGTGAAGTCATTAAAAATTTTGGTGAAGGGGGCCGTTTCTTCCTCCATGGCCGCCACGATGATGGCGTTGACTTGGCGCATTAGTAGACATCGCCCCATTCGCCGCGGCTATCGAGCATCTTTTCGACGGCGGCTTGTGCTCCTTCAAGCGAATGGCTTTCTCCCCAACCGCACTGGACCTCGTTCGCGGCGGGCACGCTAGTTGCGGCCAAAATGTCGCGGAAGGACGTTTCTACCAGGTTCATTGTTCCGTCAAGATCGGGCTTGCTCGAGCGTAGAAGGTAGAACCCGGTTTGGCAGCCCATGGGGGAGAAGTCGACGACGTCGTCGGCGTGGTTTCGGGAGTATTCGGCAAAAGAGTGCTCGATTGAGTGCATGACTGGCATGTCGAGGTGATTCACGTTTGGTTGGCAAAAGCGAATGTCGTACTTCGTGAGTGTGACGTCGCCAAATTCTTTGACGTCAGCCACGCGAACAAAAGGTGCTTTTACCTTCGTGTGATCGAGGTTGAAAGATTCTACGTTCGTTTTTTGCATCGGATACTTCAATCGTTCTGGTTAGGTTTGTTTCTCTTGGCATTGGGGGCAGCGCCCCCAGAACACAACTTCGGCTTCATCAAGTTCAAAGCCGTGATCGTCGCTAGGCGTAAGGCATGGAGCCGCGCCAATCACGCACGGGATATTGATAATTTTCCTGCAGGCACGGCACACAAGATGATGGTGGTTATCGTGGCGCGCGAGTTCGTAAAGAGGCACGGATCCATGCGGTTCAACTTCGCGCAGAATTTGTTTTTTGGTGAGAGTGTGGAGAACATCGTAAATCGCTTGGGTTGAAACGGAGCCCAGCCGGCGTTCGACACCTTGGCGCACTTGATCCGCGCTCGAATGGGGGTTGTCCCTGAGTTCTTCGAGGGCAGATATACGTGGTTTGGTGACGCGAAGTCCCGCATCACGTAGCTGATCTTCGAATGACATCTCCATGTCGAATATTTTGTTAGGAATCAGTTCGGAAAGCAAGAGATATCGCTACGGGAAAAGCTATAATTCGGGGAGGGGTATGTGGTGTTTTGACTGCAGGCGGCGGGCGTAGTGAGCCGCGCCATGCCATGGTGTCGATCGTGCAGTAGCTTTCCACGGCTGTGGATTAAGTTCTCAGGAGCTGTGGAAAGGTGGATTTCTTTTCTCCACAATGCTGTGGATATGTGGATTGGGTTTTGTGTCGGAGGCGGCTGCGACGATGAAATCGCGGCGGTGCGAAGCATGCGGGCGTGATGCGGCAGCCGGGGTTGTGGACACCCTCGTGGCTAACTCAGCTATGAGATTTGCCTCGAGTTTCGGAAACTGGAACGTATCCACATTGACCTTTGCGCGGCTTCATGCGAAGGCAGTTTTGACACGCCGAAAGCACATTATCTAGTGGTCATTGCAAATTGATCCACTAGGTGTAGTGTTGATATCCGTATCCACTCGAGATCGTAATGATCCCAATTTTGAGCACAGAAGGAGCCATACGATGGCAATCACCGTCTACACCAAACCATCTTGCGTACAGTGCACCGCCACCACTCGCGCCCTGACGAAATATGGTCTGGAATTCACTGAAGTAGACCTTGTGGAGGACGCCGACGCACTCGCAACCGTGAAGGCACTCGGCTATCAGCAGGCGCCAGTTATCTTTGCCAACGGCGATCACTGGGCGGGCTACCGTCCAGACAAGATCAAGGCCCTCGTTCCCGCTCAGGTTAGTGAGTCCGCCACCGCCTAAAGGTGGTCGATCTGCGCACACGCGCCAGAGCCTTGAGGGATCAGGGCTCTGAAGGGTCGGGGCTCTGAAGGATCAAGGAGTGACGTCGATGGTGCATATCATTTACTTCTCTTCGGCTACGAACAACACGCACAGATTCGTCGAGAGATTGGGTTTTCCGGCCGAGCGCATCCCGCTGCGACGTACGGATGAGGCTTTGACGGTGAACCAAGAATACGTTCTGATTACGCCAACATACGGTGGTGGCACACCCCGGGGAGCCGTACCAAAACAGGTCATCAAATTCTTGAACGACGAACATAATCGTTCACTGATCAAAGGTGTTATCTCTGCCGGAAATACAAATTTCGGTGAGGCATATTGCCTTGCAGGAGACATCATCTCCGCAAAAACTAAAGTTCCACACATGTACAAATTCGAACTACTGGGCACGCCAAGAGACGTCCAGGTTGTTCGTGAGGGATTGGAAGAATTTTGGAAGCAACTATGACGGACACGGGCGAAGAAATGTTGCCGCCTGAACTCGACTACCATTCGCTGAATGCGCAGCTAAACCTGTACGACGCTGACGGCAACATCCAGTTCGACGCCGACAAGCAGGCAGCCCGCCAGTATTTCCTTCAGCACGTCAACAAGAACACTGTTTATTTTCATGACTTAAAGGAAAAGCTGGACTACCTGGTCGAAGAAGGGTATTACGAGCCCGAAGTACTCGAACAGTACTCCTTCGACTTCATTAAAAAGCTTTTCAAGGCGGCCTACGCTCACAAATTCCGCTTTCCCACCTTCCTCGGTGCGTTCAAGTACTACACCTCCTACACGCTCAAAACCTTTGACGGCACTCGTTACCTCGAGCGTTTTGAAGATCGGGTGTGCATGGTGGCGCTTTTCCTCGCCCGCGGCGATGAGGACATGGCGATGGATCTCATGGAGGAGATCATCACGGGCAGATTCCAGCCCGCAACCCCCACCTTCTTGAATGCTGGCAAAACGGCTCGCGGTGAACTGGTCTCTTGCTTCCTTTTGCGGGTTGAAGACAACATGGAGTCAATTGCGCGGGCTATCAACTCCTCCCTGCAACTGTCGAAGCGGGGCGGGGGCGTCGCTCTCAACCTCACCAACCTGCGCGAACAGGGAGCGCCAATTAAGCGCATCGAAAACCAGTCCTCGGGCGTCAACCCTGTGATGAAACTGCTCGAAGATTCATTCTCGTATGCGAACCAACTCGGAGCGCGCCAAGGCGCCGGCGCCGTCTACCTGCACGCGCACCACCCGGACATCATGCGCTTTCTAGACACCAAGCGCGAAAATGCAGACGAAAAGATTCGAATCAAAACCCTCTCGCTTGGCGTCGTCATTCCAGACGTGACGTTCCAGCTTGCTCGCGATAACGCGGACATGTACCTGTTCTCGCCCTACGACGTCGAACGCGTCTACGGCGTACCGTTCACCGAGATTTCAGTGACCGAAAAGTACGCCGAAATGGTGGACGACAAGCGGATAAAAAAAACCAAGATTAACGCGCGTCAATTCTTCCAAACTCTTGCCGAAATCCAGTTCGAATCCGGCTATCCGTACATCGTTTTTGAAGATACCGTCAACAAGGCGAACCCAATTGAGGGGCGTATTACGATGTCGAACCTGTGCTCGGAAATTCTGCAGGTTTCCACGCCGTCGACGTATCACGCAGATCTTTCTTACGACCACGTCGGGCGTGATATCTCCTGCAATCTCGGCTCGCTCAATATCGCCAAAGCCATGGATTCGCCAGACTTTGCGAACACGATCCGTATTGCTATTCGCGCGCTGACGTCCGTCTCCGATCAGACATCTATTGAATCGGTGCCGTCGATCAAGCGAGGAAACGACCTTTCCCATGCGATCGGGCTCGGAGCAATGAATCTGCACGGATACCTTGGCCGTGAACGGATCTACTATGGATCACCCGAAGCGCTCGACTTTACGAACATTTACTTCTACACCGTTGCCTATTACGCCATTAAAGCCTCTAACGAGTTGGCAAAAGAGCGCGGAGAATCGTTCTACAATTTCGAGAATTCCGATTACGCGAATGGCACATATTTCGACAAGTACATCGACCAAGAATGGGTACCCGAACACGATCGGGTGAAGGAGCTCTTCGCGGGGATCCATGTACCCACTCAAGATGACTGGCGTGAGCTTAAGGCCGAAGTGCAAAAGTACGGGATGTACAACCAGAACCTCCAGGCCATTCCGCCAACCGGTTCGATTTCGTACATCAACCACTCGACCTCCTCGATCCACCCGATCGTCTCGAAGATCGAAATCCGCAAGGAAGGTAAGCTCGGCCGCGTCTACTATCCAGCTGCGTACATGAACAATGACAACCTCGAATATTTCCAGGACGCCTATGAAATTGGCCCGGAAAAAATCATTGACACGTATGCGGCTGCCACCCAGCACGTTGATCAGGGGCTTTCCCTCACGCTGTTCTACCCGGATACCGTGACAACGCGCGACGTCAACCGAAACTACATTTACGCGTGGCGCAAGGGCATCAAGACGCTCTATTACATGCGTATTCGGCAGGCCGCACTCGAAGGCACGGAAGTTGAAGGTTGCGTGTCGTGCATGCTGTAACGGGCTAGCACCCGGGAGGTCTGTTCGATAACGGGAGCTCCGTAACTCCTCGGGAGGCCCGTAAGCCAAGGAAAACTGAGAAATTCTTGGCTTACGGGCCTCCCTGCGACTTACCAGCCCCGGGATTTACCGGCCACCGTATGCGACCGTGGGCGGACTCCACACGTTCTGAATAGGCAGTAAGTTAGCGGATGTTGGCACAGGCCGAGATACGCAAACGAACTGTGAAGGGGCCGCAGTGATGCGACGTGAACTGGCACTATTGGCCGTGCTTAGTGTGCTCGGAGCAAGTGGCGGCTGTACCGTTGCCACCTCGTCGGACGTATGTGTTGACCAGACCGGCGTCGAAGCAGAGCCGTACTCGAGTTTCGTGGTAGAACCGGGAACAGGTGCCGATCCAGCCACTCACGCACACGACGTTACGATTGTGGACGGGGACGTGTCATTGGCCCTAGGAACTGACAGCATCCCCTTGAAAGTTAGCGACATTCCCGGAAATCGTGGCTATGAGACTGTGCCGGTCGAAGGCGGAAAGTACTATTTCTTCGTCGGTGAAATAGTGGAAAACGACGACGGCAGCGCTAACTGGTACGTAAACGTCCCAGCGCAGGCCCAAACGCAACTGAGGAAAACCAACAGTTTTCACATGGTTGATGCCAACGGAAACTACACGCAAAAGTTCGTTTTATGGAGCCACGCAGATGAAAGCGGCGACACAACATACTTGCTGTACGATCCTGAGCTCGGGCCTGCATGCCACGAAGGGTGCGAAGAAATTGTGGGCACGCCCGAGGGCAGATTCATCGCTATCGCCCCTGGCGATTAGGCTTAAAGTTCGCCCGCCCGCCACGTACGCTTAGAAACCGTAAGGCCGCGTTCCACTCACTGGAATGGGAGCTAACGAAAGGAATTTAATGGCAGGCGAAGACGTTCAGCGCACGAAACAAAACTGGACATGGCACTGGGCCGCACTAATCGTGGCACCAGTAATGATGTTGATTGGCATATTTGTTTTAGCCAATCCTAAAACGACGATCGCGATGATCTCATTCGTCATAGGCGCCGTGGTAATTCTGCGCGCCGCAATGCTCATCATCAATGGCCTGCGAGTAAAAAACACCGAAGATTCGATGGTCACCATATCCTCACTCGTCTTTGGTGGTGCGCTCCTCATCATTGGCATCATTCTGGTTGCACGACCAGAATTTGCTAGCGATGCGCTGATCTACATCGTCGCGCTTTTCTTGATCGTTGATGCGATAGCGAATATACCGCTATGGCCACGGCTTAACCGACACAATGGTGCCATGCTGATCCTCGCCGTTATCGCAACGGCTGTTGTGCTCGCTGCGGCGATCATGTTGCTCGTGCGCCCCGAACTTGACTGGTTCACCCTGCCACTTGGCGTGGGAGTAGCGCTATGTGCGCAAGGAGTGAATTACGCGCTGTTCGGGCTCGCTTCGCGCGACTGGCTCGGGCGGCGCCAAGCGGTGGTGGAAGGGAAGTAGCTAGCCGTAGCTTTTTCGTGCTGAAGAAGCCACGATTTGCGCCCAATTCCCCCGGCTTAACCAGTCAGACTTCCGCTTGCGCCGACGACGCGATGGCAAGGAACCACGATCATAAGCGCATTCTTCGCCACGGCTCCGCCGATGGCTCGCGCCGACGAGGGAGCTCCGCGGCGCTCGCCTACGATCTGCGCAACCGCGGAGTACGTAGCCATTTCGCCGTAGGGAATGTCGAGCAATGCGGACCACACGGCCAGTTGAAAATAGGTGCCCGCAGGCCGAACGGGGAAACTCAGGCCGGGGCGAGAGCCTGCAAAGTAATCGGTGAGCCATTGGGCTACTACACCGCGAGCGGGTGGAAGGGGTGCAGACCGGGCTGCTGCGATAGCCTCGTTAGGAAAGTTCTTTTGGTTTTCCATCCATAGGCCGCAAAGTGCGCCCGCCTTCATTTGGATCGTCAGTGGGCCGAGTGGTGAATCAAAAACTGCGAACTCATCCATGGCGATCCACTGAAGGACGTGCGAACCACTGAGAAAACTTCCAAGTTAACCATTCCAGTGGACCGCGCCGCAGCGGTAGAAGACACCACAGCGTGCAAAAGATGAGGGCTCCGCCGGCCAGCCAGAAGAATGGCACTACTGACTCTCCGAAGAACCAGTTTTCGTTGAAGTGAAGGAAGAACGCATGGCCGAAATAGGCAGTCAACGACAGTGAGCCAACAGCTGCCACGGGGTAGAGCACGTGCCTAGCGAGCGGTGAAAGCCATAGGCAAAGGCTGATAATGGCAAGCCCAACCCCAAGATTTCCCAGCACTTCGGGCGTCGTGTTCGAATGTGGGGTTGCGTTAAAGAAATCGAAAAGCGTGACTCCTGGTTCGGCGAAAGCGGGCTCTTCGGCAACATCCACGTCGAAGCTCGGAAGTTCGCCGCTAAGCACCTCGAAACTCGGTAGATCAAGATCAGACTTATAGATGCCGTCGTCGATATCAAAACCAGATCCGCCAATACCATATTCTATATTCCAACCAGGTTCTTCGGGAGCAAATGAGTTCGTGGCCACCCATGCGGCGCCATACCCAAGCACAGCAAGGCAGACACCTACGATAAGCAGTTGCCAACGGAGAAGAACTTGGGTCAAATCCAGCCGGCCCAGCGCCATGCCCGCAAACACCAAAGCCATGTAAGCCAGTCCCGGATAAGTTCCGGTAATAAGAGTGTCCGTCAGAATACTTGAGCCCCACAAAGCCATGCTTTCAGTTAGCCATTGGAAACCGATAATAAGTTGTGGACCTACGAATGCGACGACGAGCGCAGAGACAGCAAGTCGGCGAGCCGACCAGTGTACGAACGGAATCGATAAGAGGAACCACAGCGCGTAGAAGTCGAGAATGATGGCTATCGGCGTTGAAAACAGTTCGAGAATTCCGGCAAAGATGAATAGCATGATGGCTCGCCCCGCAATTCGAAGTTGAGCGTGGCGCATACGCTCACCGGAATACGCTGCGTTACGGCCCGTCAAAATCGCGATAGAGACCCCGGCCAGCAGGGCGAACAATGCCGAGGATCGGCCAGAGGGAATTTCTGAAAGGAGGTGCGCTAGGCCGTCGTCGTCGGTGAGTGGTTTCACGTGTGCCCAAATCATGCCGATGATCGCGATCCCACGCGCTAGATCAAGGCCGCGAATCCGGCCGCTGTAGCGAGTGGAGACAGGTGCGGTGTGTGGGTTGTCAGCTGTGCTCTCCATACGACTAGCGTAAGCCTTTCACCTGAAAACGAGATCGCTTCGAAAGACGATGTGACCAGTTCCCGTTCGGACACCCGGGCTAAAGTCCTAGCAACATGAGAGCATGGAATCTAGAAAACTTTCGTGACATACCCGTTGAGGTTAAGGAGAAGTATGGCCGCCGAATATGCCCCGATTGAGGCGATCAACTGGAACCGGATTGAAGATGAGAAAGATCTGGAGATTTGGGATCGTTTGACAGCTAATTTCTGGCTACCGGAAAAGATTCCGCTTTCGAACGACATCCAGTCGTGGAATACGCTGAAGGAACACGAACAGTTGATGACAACCCGCGTGTTCACCGGGCTCACCTTGCTTGATACGCTGCAGGGAACCGTGGGCGCGATCTCCCTTATTCCAGATGCTGTCACTCCGCACGAGGAAGCCGTGTACACAAATATTTCCTTCATGGAGTCAGTGCACGCAAAATCCTACTCCTCGATTTTCTCCACCCTTATTTCAACCGAAGAAATCGACGAAACTTTCCGCTGGTCGCAGGAAAATAAGAACCTGCAGAAAAAGGCTCAGATCATTAACGAGCTCTACGAGGGCGATGATCCAGACAGGCGGAAGGTTGCCTCGGTCATGCTTGAATCCTTCCTGTTCTACTCTGGCTTCTACGCGCCCATGTACTGGTCCGCACACGCGAAGCTCACGAACACCGCTGACCTCATCCGACTCATCATCCGCGACGAAGCTGTGCACGGCTACTACATCGGCTACAAGTACCAGGTGTCGATGAAGAAACAAAGCCAGGAGCGCCAAGACGAGATGAAGATGTGGACTTATGAACTTTTGGACGAGCTGTACGATAACGAAGTTGAATACAGCGCTGCGCTTTACGATCCACTAGGGCTGACCGAGGACGTGAAGATGTTCTTGCGCTACAACGCCAACAAGGCACTAATGAATCTCGGTTACGAAGCGCTGTTCCCGGCCGAGGAGACGGCGGTCAATCCGGCGATCCTGGCGGCACTCTCACCTGGCGCAGACGAAAACCACGACTTCTTCTCAGGATCTGGTTCCTCCTACGTAATCGGCACTGCCGAAGCAACAACAGACGACGATTGGGACTTCTAAGAATCTCTCGCCTACATCCACAGTTCGGCGAGGAGGCGAAGGCTCTTGTGCCAGTTCTCCTCGTCGAAAATGTAGGACGTGAAAATAAATTCGTCGGCTTCGGTGCGGTTTTGAAGCTCGGTGAGCTTCGCTTCCACCGTGGCCGGTGATCCCACCGCTCGAACGCGGAGCGCGGCGCTGACGAAAGCCGCCGCCCGGCCGTCGGCGAAACTCGAAACCTCTGCGGGTGGCTGGACTTTGCGGCGCTTGTTCGTGGTGCCGTCGAGCATCATTCGCATGTGGGAGGTGAATTCGTGTTCGGCAGCCTCGTCCGAGTCGGCAACAAGGATATTCACGCCGACCATAACTTTGGGTTCGGAAATCTGCGCCGTTGGGGCATCGGGGTCGAAGTTTGCACGGTACACGGCGATAGCGTCCTCGAGCGAATCGGGCGCGAAATGGGAGGCAACCGAAAACGGCAACCCTAGCTGAGCCGCGATTGAGGCGCCGTTGACCGTTGAGCCCAGCACCCACATCGGTACCTTCGTTCCCGCAGAAACCGCCGAGCCAATCGGGATCGAATCCGGTGCGCCGTCGTCGGAAAACCAGCCTTGCATCCGATAGATTGCCGTGGCGAAAGATTGCGGATCGGCTGATGTTCGCCCGAGCATTTGAGCCGTCATCTGATCGGTGCCCGGTGCGCGGCCGAGTCCAAGGTCGATACGGTCGCCGAACATGTTTGCGAGCGTGCCGTAATTTTCGGCGATCACAAGCGGAGCATGATTTGGCACCATCACGCCACCTGCGCCAACCCGGATTCGGTTAGTGCGAGAGGCGGCCCGCCCGATAAGGAGCGCTGTTGCGGAAGAGGCAAGGCTAGTGGTGTTGTGATGCTCGGCGAACCAGTACCTCTTATAGCCGAGCTCATCGGCGAGTTCGGCCCCGCGCATGGAACGTTCGATGGCGTCGGCGGCGGTTGAACCCTCGGTGATCGACACGAGGTCAAGGATGGAAAGTTCGGCGTTCATCATGCTCCTTTGCGCAGTGTTCCTTTCACGCTAGCAGGGAATTTTCTGGGCCTTGCTCCGTGAACGCCGCTAGCGGAAGGGATCGTGCACAAAACCGTGTTTGTGGAGAGCGATATTTTCTATGCGGCGCTATCGTGGCGCCAGAACACGGCGAATGGATTGGGTACGATGGCACTATGACGTATCGCGTTTTAGTTATATGCACTGGAAACATTTGCCGATCGCCAATGGGCGAGGTCGTTTTACGTGACCGCCTCGCCGAACAGGGAATCCACGATGTGGAAGTAAGATCCGCAGGTGTCTCTACGGAAGAAACAGGAAACCCGATAGATAGCCGAGCTCGTGCCGTTCTTGGCGAGTTTGGCCACGAAGTTCCGGCCGATCACCACGCCCATCGCGCAACAGCCGAGGAGCTTCGCGAGGCCGACCTCGTTCTCGCCATGACCACCGGCCACGCGCATTCGTTGCGGTCCATGATGGATAAGCTGGATGAAAACCCGGCGAAGATCCATCTGTGGCGCGAATTTGATGGCACGCTCGACGTGGCCGAAGGAGGAGCATTCGGCTCCGGCGGGGCGCTCGCGGAGGATCTCGCGCAGCGCTCACAGTCCGCTAACTTCTACCGGTCAAGCGGAGAGTTCGACGTTCCCGATCCGTGGTACGGCGATAAAGAAGGTTTTTACGATACCTACCAAGTCGTGAGCCGTGGAGCGGATGGAGTTGCCGATTATATTCGAGATCAGCTCCAGAACTAGCGTTTAGTGCTGCCCAGGTGGTGTGGGCTCGGGCTGCCGGACTACTTGCGCGGTTCGGCTCCGGCCTCATTGCCGGCAGCATTGTTGGAAATCCCGGATTCCTCATCGGTTTCGAACCGCGGATTAATGATTTCTTGAGGTTCGTCGATGGTGGTAAGAACACTTGCTCGTACCTGGCCGGTGCCATTGACGTAGAACGTTGTTTCTGATTGCACCACGACGTAATCGTCTCGAATGTAAAGCCGTGATTCGCGGGTGTCACCATCTTCGGCTTCACTCGAAATGTGAAGCGAAAGCACCGTCACCCGCTCACCGTCGATTTCTTCACGGCCGAGTACGTTGTAGGTCAGGTCGGGATTTGTTCCCGCGGCGCGAATCGCCGGGTTTAAGAGCGCTTCGAAGCGCATTGGCATGGTTGCTTGGTAGGCCATGGTCTCGTCTTCTGAGTCCGTGGTGGTTTGGATCCACTGCCCGTCGCGTTCTAAGAAGGTGTTGCCGCGCACGAGGATTGCGCGTGGGCCGGGTGCGCCCGAAGCTGCGTAGGCTTGAATTTCAACGGCTAGCGGATCGATGTTGACGCGGGAGATAGAGGCCAGTTTGCCATCGACCGTATCTTCTTGAACCCAGCCGGCAATTGTTCCGAGTGCTTCGGCTTGGCAGTAGGCAAGTTCCTGGGCGTTGACCTGCGTGGGCTGGCCAGCTAGTGGATAGGTGCAGTGATCAACGACGGCGGTCTCAGTAGGTTCTGCGGTAACTTCATCTTCGGCATCTGCGCAAGCGGTAAGCGCTAAGGACAGGGCGCCGAGAGTGGCCACACACCTCGTTGAAACCATCGCACCTCCATTTCAGACGCTTATCCGGACACGCAACTCCACAATGGATACCCCCGAGCGTATCGGCTAAACCCGGAAGATTCCCGATCACAACCTTGGGGTTGGCTGGGAATTGCCTGAAAACGGATGGCTGGCGAAGTGGTGGAACGTGCGAGGCCCCGGTGGGATACGCCCACCGGGGCCTCGCGTTTAGCCTTTTGGATAGCTATTTTTAGTGGTTCATTGCCGCATTGCCAAGGTCCTGAGCTTCTTGGAGGCCCTGCTCAACGGGGACGGCGCCGAGAAAGATGTCGAGCAGTTTTGGTGTCAACGCCATCGTTCCGGCATTGACATCCGGCCCGAATGGCGACTTGGCGGTGTCACCGTTTGCCGCGTCAATAAAGACTGACACGTCAACGCCCTTGGCGGCCCAGTAGTCCACGTAGGCAGACTGCGCATCAACCGCACCCGGGAATGAGACGCCCATTTCTCCAAGTGGCATCTGGCCTTCCGCGGAGCCGAGCCACTTGAGCACGCGGATGGTTTCTTCACGGTTTTCGGTCTGCTCATTACCCACAGCTACCACGCCGTGCGAGCCGGAGAACGATCCTTCCGGGCCGGGTAGGAGCGGTGCGAGAGCCCAGTTGATCTCGGCGTTCTCGTCGATCGTCTTCAGGTGGTATGGGCCGGATTGGAAGAGGGCGAGCTCGCCACGCACAAACATGTCGCGCGTGATGTCACCATTCGTGTTGGTCTCGGTGGCTGGTGGTGCTACGTGGTGCTCGTTGATGAGATCCACGAGGTACTGGAAGGATTCCACGCCCTCGGGTGTGGCGAAGTCAAAGTGGCCGTCTTCGTCCTGGAATTGCGCACCATTGGAAGCAAGGAACGGATTGTAGATCGCCTGGAGGTTCGCCTGGGCATTGAAGCCGTAAACCTCGACGTCATCCGGGTTGAAATCCGGAGAGTCGGCGGTGTTGCCCGCCCCATCGACTGTCAGCGCCTGCGCCGCGGGCAGGAGCGTGTCGTCGTCGCCACCCCACTTCAGATCCGTGGGATCAACGCTCGCCTCCTTGACCATGTCCACGTTGTAGAACAGCGCGATCGAATCCCAAATCTGGGGCACGCCCCACAGAGCCTCGTCGCGCGTGTAGAGATCGACGATCGATTGCTGCCACTTATCGTGCTCGGTGCCGAGTTCTTCGGTGATGTTAATGAGGTTACCGTTGTCCGCGTAGAGGGCGAAGTTGGAGGAGTTCACCCAGTAGATATCTGCCATATCGCCAGATGCGACGTCGAGGGGCAGCTGATCCCAGTATTCGCTCCATGGAACCAGTTCGATTTCGACTT
The DNA here is from genome assembly GCF_030811535.1 of Trueperella bonasi. Lineage (GTDB taxonomy): Bacteria > Actinomycetota > Actinomycetes > Actinomycetales > Actinomycetaceae > Trueperella > Trueperella bonasi. Next base: position 1,045,528 of record NZ_JAUSQX010000001.1, read on the forward strand.
TGATATCGGGGTTCTGCTCTTCGAAGTTGGCGAAAGATTTTTCGTAAGCGGGGGCGGCCACGTCGTCCCAGAGGCGGAACGTCACGGTGGTCTTTTCGCCACTGTCGGTTGCGCTCGCACTCGCGCCATTGCCGGGGTCGTCCGAGCCGGGCGAGCACGCCGCGAGCACAAGGCTCAGCGCGCCGACCACGGCACCCGTTGCGAGGGTTGATCTCTTCATAGAAGCTCCTTGAAATTTCAATTGAATGCGTGGGGGCGTGTCAACGCCAACTCGACCAGCCTACCAGCCAGAGACTATTGAAAATGCAATTAATTGAAAAGTCTCATTGGGTGAAATCTCAGCGCTCTACGCGGGAGCGTTCGTCAGGTACACAGTGTTGCGGATTCCCTGTCCTCCACTACGCCGTACAAGATGCGCATCGTGGAGCGCGTTGAGTGCGTAGCGAACCTGTTGGGCCGTGAGACCGGCCGCGTTCATGATTTGACGAAGTGTTGCCGATCCGCCGTGCGCCGCGATGGCGTCCATAACGAGCTCGCCATTCTTCGTGACGTGCGCGGCAGAGATAGGCTGCGCTCGCGCCGGTGTGCCCGCTGAGTGTGTGCCCTCGCTAGGCATCTGCGCAGGTGGCACCCTGGGGGTGGGGCTTTCGTGCGAGTTCGTCGCCCCGGGCGCAGGAGGCTTTACCCTGTGTTCCGGCGGGATTCGATGGAAGATCACGGTGACTTTCACTCCCGTGTCAACAATGACGGGCTTGGGTAGTCCGGCGCGTAGCATCTCGTGGATCATGGTCTGAACGCCGCCGCCTTCGCCTTCAATTAGTTTGTTGCCTTCGGCGTCAGTTAAAGTTCTCGCAATGCGATACAGGTGTTGATTCACCTCTACCCGTGTGAGTTCTTCACTGTAAAGCTGCGAAACCGTGACGGCTTTCAAGCCGCCGGGTGAGGAGATCACGAGTCGATCGGGGTGAAGGCGTACGTCGATGGCTTTTCCGGCTTCCACGGTGTCTGGCCCGAGATCACGGTGAATGAGAGCGTTGGCTACGGCTTCCCGGATGGCTGTGAGTGGGATTTCGGGTACGCTGCGCTGATCGCCCGAATCTTGGTATTGCTGATAATAGGTAATGTTGCGCCGGATCCAGTCCGTAGTTTGATGGAACAGATCTAGAACGGAGCCGTAGAAGGTTGAGAGGTTAGAGGTGCGCACGTTTGCTGGTGATGAATCGTGCCGCCTAGCAACCGTGACCGCCAGGGAAGGAAAAGCACCCTGCGGAAACTTACCCAAGCCGTAAAGCCCGGCGCGCGTGAGTTTACCGTTTTGGAGCACGTGTGTGGTTGCGAGTATGCGTTCGTCTGATTCGCCGCTGATTTGGCGGATGGCGCGGCGCATTTCGGCGATGAATTGACCGGTGGATTCCGGGTCAAGATCGTCGATGGATGTTCCTGGCACTTCTCGCAATTCGTAGGCGGCTTCCTCGCGGCGGGTCAATTTGGCCACCTCTAGCATGCGCTGCTCGTTGGCGGGCATCAGGTAGTCGCCATCGGCTTGCCGAAGATATGGATTGCCAGCGAAAGTTGCGGGTTTGAATGAGAGTCCTAGCGGGTATACGTGAGCGATCACCACAGCTTTAGCGCCGACTGTGATCGTTTGCGTGGCAACGGTAGGTGAGGGCACAACGGCAGAAAGTGCGATGTTCGCAATCCGCGCCTCGTAATCTGCCGGGTTTTCGACGCCGACGATCTCGAAACTTGGTTCCGTGACTCCAAGAATGATTGTGCCGCCTTCTGGCATGTTCGCAAACGCACAGATGGTGGCGCCAAGACTCTCCGGAAAACCACCCTGCGCGGATTTTACTTCAATTGCGGTGGAATCGCCTTGGCGTGCACGTAGCTGACTGAGCACCGAGTTCAGCTGCTCCAAAGTGGTAATTGGATTTTTCATAGTTTCATAGTATGACTCAAAGTATGAAAATTCCAGAGTTTGAGCCGCCTGCTGGTCTGAATCGGCCGAATCAAGGGGTTTTCTCGCGTTAAGCGCTGATCTTGGAAGGGGAAATTAACAGAGATATTTTCATAGTATGAATGAAGTTTTCACAGTTTAAGCTGTGAGTGCACAGACGCTTGGCAGGGAAACTCAGTCAATGATCCGCGCGCGTCGTGGAGTTTAACGTAGCTACTCTAACATTTACTCTAACGTACTCTAACTCTAACATTGTTAGAGTTAGAGTACGTTAGATCTGTTGAGCAGGCGCTAAGTGTTTACTGTGTGATCTTTGAGGAAGAGCATGGCTTTGGCAATGCCCGCCGTCTATTGGAGTGCTGCGGGATCTGAATTTGCTAGGCTTCCAAAGGGAACGAAAGGCACGATCTCGGCAGCTCACCACGTAGCACCCACGCCCCGGATCGGCATCAGGGCAAGGAATATCAATGGCGATGAATGAGTCAACCTCTGCGCACGCTGCGGACCAGGCAGTTAAAGAGACACTTGGCCACGGCGACGTGGCACTGGATGGGCAACGTGAAGCGGCTCGAAGCGTGCACGCGTTTGAGGAGCTGCTTTTCCAACTCCGGGACATGAGTGATTCCGAGCGCGTTAAGGGTAATTTCTTTGAGCAGTTAATCCGCGTTTATCTATTGAATGATTCGGTGATGAGCCGGCAGTTTGCGCGCGTGTACTTGTGGCGGGATTGGCCAGGAGGCGGGGTGATCGGTCGCGGCGATACGGGCATCGACCTCGTGGCAATCGAGCATGAGGACATGCCTACCAGCGGCGAAGTTGGCCCCGATACTCCGGCCGTGGCGATTCAGTGCAAGTTCTATGCTCATGGAACAACGATTCAGAAGGGGCACCTCGATTCTTTCCTTTCCGAGTCCGGTAAGAGCCCGTTTAAGCGCCGTATTTTTATCGAAACTTCGGGCGTGCCGTGGGGGAGGAACGCGGAAGAGACGATTCGTAACCAGCAGGCGCCTGTTACCCGCATCGGGCTGACGGATCTGAAGAATTCAGACATCGATTGGAGCAGCTATAGGCTTTCCACTCCAGAGCGTTCGCCGGATAAGCAGGCGCGAAAGCTGCTTCGGGAGCATCAGGTCAATGCGATTAGCGATGTTCTTGATGGGTTTGCGAGCCACGATCGTGGAATTTTGGTGATGGCGTGCGGCACGGGCAAAACTTTCACGTCGCTCAAGCTGGCGGAGAGGATGGCGGAGAACAACGGTGGTTCGTTGCGCATGATGTTCATGGTGCCGTCCTTGGCTTTGATGAGCCAAACGTTGCAGGAGTGGAGCGCCGAGTGTTTGCTACCGTTTTCGGCGTGGAGTGTGTGCTCTGATACGAAGGTGAATCGCAAGCGGGCCGAACACGAGGACCTCGTTGATATCGCGATGGTGGATTTGAAAACGCCGCCCACTACGGATGCGCGCAAGCTTGCGGAGTCTTTGGTGGATACCGAGCACGACGACGGCCTGCAGGTTGTGTTCGCCACCTATCAAAGTATTGACATCGTTCATCAGGCGCAGGAGATCGCAGGCGATGAGTGGCGGGATTTTGATCTTGTTATTTGCGATGAGGCACATCGAACCACGGGCGTCACACTTGCTGGTGAGGACGAGTCAGCGTTCACCCGCGTCCATTCCGATGCGTATGTCCGTGCTGACAAGCGGCTTTACATGACGGCCACCCCGCGCATTTATCAGCCGAATGTGAAGAATTTGGCTAAGGAGAAGGATGCGGTATTGGCGTCGATGGACGACGTCGAGGTGTATGGCCCGGTGTTCCATCGCCTTGGTTTCGGAGCGGCGGTCACTCAGGGGTTGCTGACGGATTACAAGGTGGTGGTTCTTGCTGTTCCGGAAGATCAGGTTGCACGGAAATTCCAGCTTGCAGAGGGTGAGGCTTTCGGTGAACTTCCGCTGAACGAGCTAGGCAAGCTGGTGGGCTGTTGGAACGCGTTAGCCAAGCGGAAGAATCCGTATGGCGAAACGTATTATGGCGCCAACCCCGCCCCGATGAAGCGCGCTGTTGCGTTCGCTAAAGATATCAACACGTCGAAGCAGATCACCGAGGAGTTCCCGGAGCTGGTTCGCGTCCATTTACAAGATTTAACGAACGACGACGAGTCGGACAATCTTGAGATTCAGTGCAAGCACGTGGACGGCAAGATGAACGCGATCACTCGTGGCGAGGCGTTAGATTGGCTGAAGGACGATCCGGGTAAGGATCATCCGGTGTGCCGGATCTTGACGAACGCTCGTTGCCTTTCTGAGGGCGTGGATGTTCCGACGTTGGACGCGGTGCTGTTTTTGAATCCGCGCAAGTCGCAGGTTGATGTGATTCAGGCTGTGGGCCGCGTGATGCGGAAAGCTGAAGGTAAGGATTTCGGTTATATTATTTTGCCGGTGGCGGTACCTGCTGGCATTCCTGCGGATGAGGCGCTTAATGACAATGAGCGTTTCAAGGTGGTGTGGCAGGTTCTTCAGGCGATCAGGGCGCATGATGAGCGTTTTGACGCCACGGTTAATTCGATTGAGTATAACGATGCTCGGCCGGAGAATATTTTGGTAGACGTGGTGGATCTTGGTATGCGCAAGCGCCCGGATCCGTTTGATGGTTCGGCCCCAAATGAGGCGGGGGGGGGGTGATCCAGGCTCAACGGATCACCAGCCGGCTTTCGTTTTTCCAGGTGAAGCCGGTGATTGGAAAGACTCTGTCTACGCCAAGATCGTTAAGAAGGTGGGCAACCGGGAATATTGGGATGACTGGAGTAAGGACATCGCCGATATTGCCTCGAGGTACATTAATCTAATTGAGCTCCTGCTGGAGGATCCGGATAATCAGGATGAGTTTAAGTCGTTTGTGGAGGCGCTGCAGAGCACGTTAAATCCGTCGATTGATTCGGCGCAGGCGGTGGAGATGCTTGCCCAGCATCTGATTACGAAGCCGTTGTTTGATGCGATGTTCCCCGATCAGGAGTTCACGGCGCTGAATCCGGTGAGCCGGGCGATGCAGGGAATCGTCGATCGGTTGGCTACGAGTAAGCGCTTTGAGGTTGAGCGCGAGCCGCTGGCTGATTTCTATGCGACGATGACGGCCAAGATCGAGCAGATCGATAACTTGGCTGGCAAGCAGGATATTATGCGCACGCTTTACGATCGGTTTTTCACGAAGGCGTTTTCGCGCCTTCAGGAACGCTTGGGCATCGTGTTTACCCCGGTTGAGGTGGTGGACTATATTCTGCATTCGGCTGAGGCCGTGATGCAGCGGCATTTTGGTAAGAGTTTGGCCGACGACGGCGTGGCGACCATCGATCCGTTCTTGGGCACGGGCACGTTCGTAACGCGTTTACTGCAAAGTGGGATCATTCCGGCGGATAAGTTGGAGCGCAAGTATCTGACGGAGATTTTTGCGAATGAGGTTGTGCTGCTGAGCTATTACATTGCCTCGATCAATATTGAGCAGGTGTATCGGGAGGTACGCAAGGAGCAGGGGGCGAGCGATGAGTACGTGGAGTTCCCCGGTATTTCACTGACTGATACGTTCCAAATGTATGAGTCGGATGACAAGCTTGATCGCGCGGGTGGTTATTTTGAGGACAATACTGCGCGGGCTCTTCGGCAAAAGGACGCCCCGATTCGCGTGGTGGTGATGAATCCGCCGTATTCAGCGGGTCAGAAATCGGCTAATGACAACAATCAGAATCTGAAATACCAGCGGTTGGACTCCCAGATTGAAAAGACATATGTGGCGCTCTCGACTGCGACGAATAAGAACTCGCTTTATGACTCGTATTTCAGGGCCTTGCGCTGGGCTACCGACCGGATCGGTGAGGAGGGCGTGATCGCTTTCGTATCAAATTCCTCGTTTATTGACGGCAATACCGCCGACGGCGTGCGGCTCACCTTTCAAGACGAGTTCAGCGACATATACGTGTATAACTTGCGTGGAAATGCGCGTACACAGGGCGAGCGGAGGCGCCAAGAAGGTGACGGGATCTTTGGTGAAGGATCGCGAACAGGTGTTGCCATCACCCTGCTTGTGAAGACCAAGAATAAGATCGGTCCAGCGCGAATCCGGTACGCCGAGGTGGGCGATTATCTTTCCCGGCAAGAAAAGCTTGATATTTTGGTGGCCGAACACGATGTGCTTGGCACCGGATTCACCCGCATCGAGCCGAATTCGTACGGCGATTGGCTCAACCAGCGCGATGACCGTTACCTTACGTACCAAGAAATCGGAAACAAGAAGGCAAAAGGAAAGGAGCATACGCCAGCGGTCTTCCGCCTGTATTCGCGCGGTTTAGCAACTGCTCGAGATGCGTGGTGCTACAACTTCTCTCAGGATGCGGTGGCAACCAACATGTCTCGTATGATTAAAAATTACAATGCTGAGGTTGCAGCCGGGCACACGTCGCAAACGGCCAATAACGATCCGAAGCTTATTTCATGGAACCGGCAACTGCGCAAAGATCTAGATCGCCAGGTTGAACACACATTTAGACAGGATGCGTTACAGGCATCTGTCTATCGGCCTTTTGTAAAGCAGTCGGTCTATTTCGAGCGTTCCATGAATGACATGGTTTATCAGCTGCCGCAGATTTTTCCGACACCCGCCCAGCCGAATCTTGCTTTCGGGCCTCAGGGTATCGGTGCAAATCGAGAGTTTTCGGTGTTAATGGCGGACATTCTGCCTGACCTCGAGATGGTTTCTAAGGCTCAATGGTGCCCGCTTTACACGTGGCATCTCGTTGAAGACGATGGCGGTTTTGACCTTGAAGCGCTTGCTCAGGGCACACCGGTCGAGTTCTCGGGCACTTTCGATTTCACCAAGCCGATCGGATCGCAGGTGCCGCTCGAAGTTGGCGGGTACCGCCGTCGGGAAAACATTACCGACGCAACCTTGAACGCATACCGCGATCATTACAAGGATGCCCGCAACCCCAAAGGTGAGCGAATCTCAAAAGAAGATATCTTCTTCTACGTCTACGCGCTGCTTCATCACCCGGAATATCGGGAGAAGTACTCGGCTGACCTGAAGAAGATGCTCCCACGCATCCCCAAAGTGGCAGATTTTTGGAGCTACGCGAACGTGGGCCGCGAGCTGGCAGAACTCCACGTCAACTACGAAAACATCGAGCCTTATCCGGATGTCTCTGCAGAGTGGCCGCTCGCATCCGAAGCTCTCGATCCGTGGGAAAAGTACCGCGTGGAAAAACTCGCTTGGGCAAAGAAGAAAGTGGATGGCGGCCGGCGTCGTAAAACTATCGACGATTATACGACGCTGATCTACAACCCGCACCTGACATTTACGGGCATCCCCGAGGAAGCAAACGAATACCTCATCGGCGGGCGCAGCCCACTTGAATGGATGGTGGATCGGTACAAGATCACCACGGATAAGGAGTCTGGCATCGTTAACGATCCGAACGACTACTGCCGTGAAATCGGCAACCCCGCCTACATCGCAGAACTCGTACCCAAGCTGGTCACGGTGTCAATCCGCACGCAAACGCTGGTGGCCTCCCTTCCAGCGCTGATCATCGAGGAGTAAGTCGGTAATGAGGTAATCATTTCGGATAATCTCAGGTGTTCCAGATAGATAGCGGGCGAGAATTAATCTCTCGCGCTCGCCTGCTGGTATCTCAATGGACAGACCGCTAGGCTGAATTGCATCGGCAATCTTTAAGGGCTACCTCAGCTCACAAAATATTCGGATAAATCGAGAGAAGCAAACGCAACAAATACTTAAACCTGCGGATCAAAAGCTAGATCGCTGTGCATTCCGTAGTGACAGTTCACGATTCCCATCCTGAACACATTCTTCCTTGGTAGGTGAACGAGTTTGATTACGAACAGCTGGGAACCACGCACAGACTTGGAAATGCTCCGCAATCTCCTGTTACAAACCGAGGGCGAGCACCTGGACTTCAAACTCCAATTGGATCTTGAAAGCACTGAAGGCAAAGTGAAATTCGCCAAAGACGTGGTAGCTCTAGCGAATACCCACCCCGGCGGTCATCTTGTTGTTGGTGTAGAAAATAGCGGTGCAATCCCTGATACTGGGCAAATACTCGATCCGAAACAATACGACAGTGCGAGACTTCGTGATGTCGTATCCAAATACGTAGATGGCCCGATCAATATTCGCGCACAGATCCACAGCATGAATGGCAACGATGTCTTATTGATTGCTATTTCTTCTGGCACTACGTACCCCATACCTATGAGCAAACAGGGCAACTACGAGGATTCTCATGGCAATCCATGTCAAGTCTTCCGTGTGGGAGATGTGTATTTACGCGAAGGAAGCCAGAATGTTTCCTTGCGGTATGCACATTGGGAAAGGCTCCTGGCTCTTCACGATCGTCAGATGCGTGATGAAGCTCGCCGAATCATTGAAACGATCGTCAAAGAACTCGCGAAACTACAGGTCAATGATCCGGCTAGTGCAATACGCATTCCGCTCTCTCTGGATATGAACTACGGTTCATTGGGAGCAGCGATAGCTTCGCACGTTGCGAACGGCAGCAAAGTACCACTCGAGCGGCTAATCCGTCAGGCGCTGAATGCGGACGATTCCCAATGGGAACGGAATCTGACGGTTATAGCTATCGCAGCAGTCCGAGCGCTCGAATACAACGACTCCGAGCTAGTCTCATTCGCGGTGGATTGCCTGTTTGAGATGTACGAGAGATCTACCAACAACCGGAATCGACAGCTTGAGATTATCGTATTCATTTACGTTATCGGGGCTGCCGCTGTCCGGTATAAACGGTGGAGTACTTTACTTCCTATGGTGTTGCGGGGAGGTTCTGGGAATACTTACCGGTCGTGGATAAGGGAAACGCAAGTGGATGCTTCGAGAGCGGATCTTTTCTCAGGACAGTCTGGGATGATGATTGACCTAGCTCGAGGTCTGATGGCGAACGTTCGGGAGCTCCGCCCCGACATTGCGGGAGACCTGCCAGTTGACGATGCGCCTAGGGATGATGCGTCTTTGAACTCACTTTGTCAGTTTGACTTTATACAGGTACTAGCACAAGAACTTGTGCCAGAATCTGGGCGAGCCGAAGGTTACCCAGCATGTGCGATTTATTCGGATGAAAGAGTCAAGTCATTTGCTAACGAATATGTCTGTCACTCCATGGTGCGTAGTGAATTGACGCATCAAAGCGATGAAGACATGAGCCGTGAAGTCTTTGCGTCAACGTGCAATATTACTCGCCAAGCCTCGTCCTCATTGGGATTTTGGTGGGATATCCCTAACCAGAGAGCAAAGAACTATATTCACGAAGCATCTGATGCGTAGTCACATCTTTCGATGATCGTCGGATGCTTCAGATACCTTCTTTGACAGGGCACCGGCGAGATCGAAAAATTAAACGGTTTGGCTCGGCCAACAGTTTTGCGTCATTTGCGTTCGCTACAAGAACAAGGAGTGGTGGCTTGGCAGGGAAACTCGGTCAATGATCCGCGCGCGTCGTGGAGTTTAACGTAGCTACTCTAGTATTTACTCTAACGTACTCTAACATTGTTAGAGTACGTTAGACCTGCTGAGCAGATGTTCGGGGTACTTCAGGTAGTGCGGATTTCCTCTGACTTTGAGCGTTTTGAGCGATGCTCGCGGCGAAAAGCGCTGTTTTTCAAGGGGAAATACGCACCCTCCGAGTAGCCCACCAGCTTCTAGCTCACACAGTAGTTTCCGGGCGTCACGCGGAACCTAAGTTCTTTTCTCAAAATCGTTGATTTACCAAGCCTTTGCGGGGGGGGGGGGGGGGGGGAGTGCGAGATGATGATTCTCGAAGATTTACCACCCGATTCTCGAAGATTTGCCAACCTGTTTTCATGGAATCCGGCGGCCTATTTCAAACCGGTAATACCGATCGAACGCACGATCTGCTTATTGAACACGACGAACAAAATCAACAGCGGCAAGATCGACAGCGTTGTAGCGGCCATCACCAGAGTCCAATTCTCCGAATATTGAGACTGCAATCCCGCCGTCGCAACCGTGAGCACATTCCACTCTTTGCGCGGCGCAATAATTGACGGCCACAGGAAATTATTCCACTGAGTAACCACCGTAATCAGCAGCAGCGTCACCAAAATAGGCTGATTCAGCGGCAGTACGATCGACCATAGCTGCCGCCAAAAGCCAGCACCATCAAGCTCAGCCGCATCCAAAATTTCCTGCGGCACGGCCTTAAAGTTTTGCCGTAGCAAGAAAATCGCATACGGCGATCCAAGCATGAACGGCACGACGAGGCCTGCAAAAGTATTGCGCAAACCCCACTGCGACATCATGGTAAACAGCGGAATCATCGTGACGATCGCAGGGATCATCATCGTGGCAATATACGCCCAAAACAGCACGTCGCGCCCAGGAAATTCCAGCCGCGCAAACGCATAGGCCGCCAAGATCGACGAGATAAACTGCCCGATCACCATCACGATCACCACTTGCACGGTCACGGCAAGCGGCACGATAAAGTCGTGGTCGGTAAACAGCCGCACGTAGTTATCAAACGTGATCTCTTCGGGCATAGATAGCGCGCCATTCAAGAGCAGATCACGCTCGGTGCGCAGGGAAACCAAAATCGAAAACACCAGCGGCAGCACGGTCAGCAACGCCCCCGCGATCAATACCGCGTAGGTCAAAAGCACGGACCATATCGAATTCTTCTTGCGCAACCGAGTCGCCGAAACAGGCGTAACCTTCCACGTAGCGCCCGCGTCTGTGCCAGTGCGCTCGACAGTTTCAGTAGCGCCATCTACCCCGCGTCGAATATCGCTCATGGCTAGCTCATATCGTAGGTCATGCGCGATGAAAAATAGCGCTGCTGAACAAGGGTCACAATCACGATGAGCACCATCAAGAACACGGCCATCGCCGCGGCGTCACCAATCTGGTGGGACGTAAAAGCCGAGTTATAAATCCGCGCCGCAATCACATCGGTTGTACCCCCCGGATACCCCGGATTGCCATCGGTCAGGCCATACACCAGGTCAAAGACTTGGAACGAGGCAATGAGCGAGGTGACGCTCACGAAGAACGTGGTCGGCCTGATCAGCGGCAACGTGATCGACCACAGTTTACGCACCGGGCCCGCCCCATCCAGTTCCGCCGCCTCGTACACATCCTTCGGAATTGACTGCAAGGCCGCCAAGAAGAACAGCGAAATGTAGCCGATGTTCTGCCACACGTACACGAGCGCGACGACGGGCAACGCCGTCGTCGTATCTGCCAGCCACGCGGTACGCGTGCCGAGCACCTCGTTAATCAACCCCGACGGCGCAAGCAGCCAGGACCACACGATGCCAAGCGCGAGCGGCGCCGCCACCCACGGGATTACGTACATGATCTGCAAAACGCCCGAGCCGGGAAGCTTGCGATTCAGCCCGAGCGCAATCAGCAAGCCGACAATGATCGCCCCGGGAATCGCGATCAGGGAAAACTTCACGGTCACCCACACCGAGTTCCAAAACCCGTTCGAGGCGAACATGTTCTCGTAGTTCGAAATCCCAACGAACACCGGATCGGAAATGAGATTCCACCGCAAAAAGGAGATCACGATGACCAGCACGATCGGCACCATGAGGAACAGGCCCACACCGATAAACGACGGAATCAGCATCGTAAACGCCGTCGCCGCCTCTTTGCGCTTGCGCGGGCTGCGCGGGCGAACTTCCGGTTTCCGAACTTCCGTGGCTTGAGTCATGCGATTACCTCTCCTGTGCGTACATTACGCCAAGTAATCAGGAAGTTGGGTGAAAAAGTCCGGGTACATATCCCGCATGAAGTCCTCCCAGCCGGGCGGCGGTGGCGTGAATGGCCGTGACCGTTCGGGCATTGCCCTTCCCACAGGGCTTCGGGTTCGGGCCAACTAGGATCGACGCGCGTATGGCCACTGCCGCCGATCGCTAGACAGATTTTGCGCCAGTGAGAGTCGTGACCGTGGCCCGGCCCGGCAAGCGCGTGAGCAATCTCGTGCAGCGCCAGTTCACGGACTTGTTCGGGTGAATACAGCTCAAGATGTGGGCGAGATAGGGAAATCACGCGCTGGATGGTGTTCGCGCTACCGGCACGGCGTTTCGCGCGATCAAGGCGGAGCGACCAGTCGGAAAGGCCGTGGCCGTCCATAAGACCACGCACCATTTCCAGCGCCTCTTCCACATTCACACCCCGATCCTAAGCGCCGCGGCCGCGAGAACGAATCGATGTCCACACTCGTGGGGTACGTTTAACACATGACTAGCTTCAGCGATGGCCGGCCCGGAGCGGCGTGGGCGGTTGACGTCGTCGTGATCGGTGCCGGGCAGGCCGGGCTGGTGGCCGCCTACGAGTTGCAGCGCCGCGGCGTGGTAGGCTACTCGCCGACATCGCGTCCGCAGGGCTTGAGCGCCCGGACGTTCGTGGTTCTCGACGCCGAGGCGAGGCCCGGCGGGGCGTGGCGGCACCGGTGGCCCGGCCTGAGGATGTCCACCGTGAACATGATCGCTGACCTGCCCGGCATGGCGGCCCAGCCGCACTCGGGAAGCGAGCGGGCGGCGGAGTTTATCCCGGAGTATTTTGCCGAATACGAATCCGAATTCGACTTACCGATTATGCGCCCAGTCCGAGTCAAACAAGTGCGCGCCGACGACGACAGGTTTTGGTTAACGACGACGATCGGCAATTTTCGCGCCCGAGCTATTTTGAACTGTACCGGCACGTGGGATACCCCATTCATCCCGTGGTATCCCGGTCAAAATCAGTTCCGCGGTATTCAGTTGCACACGCGGGACTACAAGGATCCCGAACTGTTTTGGCGAAAGCGGACCCTCGTCGTCGGCGGTGGCATTTCCGCACTCGACCACCTCGACGAAATCTCGTGGGTCACGGAAAACGCGTATTGGGCTACGCGCACGCCACCCCGATGGAAAGATGCCGAACACTTCAGTTCGGGCAATACCGGCCGAGGCCTCGGGGTGGAGGCGGGTAGAGCCGTGGAACGGCGAGTGCGAGAGCGAACCGAGGCTGGGCTGAGGCCGCTGCCCGTCGTCGCCACAACCGGGCTACCACGTAACGAAAAGGTGCTCGACATGGAAGAACGCGGCCTGTTGAATCGGCGGCCCATGTTCGACAGGCTCAACGCGCACGGCGCCTGGTGGGGCGAAGAGTTCGTGGAACTTGACGCAATCGTGTGGGCCACCGGCTTTCGAGCTAATCTTCGGCATTTGGCGCCGCTGAAACTACGGAGCGAGGGCGGTGGGATCCTTATGCGCGGCACGCGTGTGGCAGCGTATCCCAACCTGCATTTGCTTGGCTACGGAGCCAGTGCGTCGACGGTCGGGGCTCGGCGGGATTCACGCGCGGCGGTACGCGAAATCGTGGACTATCTCGCAAGCGATTAGGATAGGTGTGGACAGGAGGAATATGGCATCTCACACCGATCTTGTTGCCCGGATTGCCGAATCGGGTGCGATCCCGGCAGACCGCCCGATCGACCATGCCCGCCGGATCATTACCGCCATTACCATTGGCACATTCTTAGGAACTTTTGCCGGGATTTTCGCGAATTTTTCCGAGTTCACGCTGGGTAAAATGCTTGTAGCCTTCGTGCCAAGCCTGGTGATGGTGATCCTGTTTCTTGTGGTGTGGCAGGTGGTCAAAACGCCGCGGACGGGCGATCCCGTTCCCGTGATAGCACGCACGCTTGCGACTTCCGAGAGCCCATTTCTTCGCTATGTGAAAAACGGTTCGAATAAGGGCCTGCTCGTGCCCGTGGTGGTGGCACCCACCGACGGTTCGGATGCCTTCCGCTCAGTTATTCTTCTTCGGGAAACCGTGCCGGGCGTCGAGGTGACAGAACCTGAGGTTGGCACGCTGATGGCCCTGCAACAGGTGGAGCCTGGCATGGGGGAACTGGCTAATATTGCCGAGGTGACACCGGAACAAGTTGAGCTGCGCGATCGGCTGATGCGCCGCCCGCGTATTCTTTCCAACAGGGCGCCTGCCCTTCCCATGCGGCGCGGCGTATTCGAGCGGATTCCGGGGTGGGCGGCCGCGCAATGGTGGGGCGGTATTGTGATTGCTGGCCTGCTCGTATTTGCTGTAATTTCGTTACTCGCTTAGGGAACTTTTTGTGAACCAAGAGAATTTCTCAGGCCAAGCCGGCCCGAACGTGCAGCCGCGGCAGCCAGGGCAACCCGGGCAGCGAGGGTATGGCGGGCACGTATCGGTGCGTCCGCCGAACGAACTTGCAGGTGCGAAGCCCGTTAAGAAACGCGGGTGGAGCCCAGCGCGAGCGTTTATCGCGGTGCTCATCGCGTTCGCGATGGTGCTTGCAGGCGTGATTGTGAGCGTCGCCGTGCTTCGCGGCCCCGAAGTACGTGCGGATGCACCGTTGGATCCCGCCACCCCGGCGGTGCACGGCGGGGAATCGGGGCAAGGCGAGGCAGACCCCGTTGAAGCACCAGATCTGAAAGGCCAGTCTTTCACTATCCCCGTTCCAGATTCCGAGGGAGAAACTCTCACCCTCGAGGTAGATGGCGCGTGGCGCTACGATTCTTCGGACGGTAATAGCATTCATGGCCACTATCCGTGGCTTAATGACGACGTCGCCCACACGGTGATTGAAACTACCGTGACGAATAACGGGAACACCGCCGTATTCCTACAGGGGACTTTCCAAGCATTCGTAAGAACCGACACCGGAGATTATGTGCGCGCAGAGGCCGTCTTCCTCACCAACGATTCTTATGCGCTCGCCGAGGTGGATCCCGGAGAAACCGTTGATGTCACGCTTGTTGTTCCCACCTTGAAGGAACAGAACGCTGAAGCGTTCGGTATCTCGATCGGTTCGAACTGGCACGACTCGGCCACGTGGCTTGATTTAAATGTGTTGCCAGTACTTGATTACTCAGATTGATTTGGAGCGCGGTTCCGCAGCCACGTTTTGTTCATTGTTGAATAATGAGACGCCACAACTGAAACGGAATTTTTGTAACATAATTGTTGCATCCTGCTCCACTTCATGAGCTCGGGATGCAAGACAGCGAAGAAAGAAGAAACATGAAACACGCAAGTGTGAGGATATGTTCATCATATTCGGCGCGCTTTTCGCCGGTTTATGTGCTCCGCAAGTAGCGATTGCAGACTCGGACCCAGCAGCTGCGGACACGCCTAAGATCTTGGCGCCGCGACATCATGATTATGGCTACATCGTTTCAGGAACACGAAACGGTCGAGTGCACCGCTCTCAGCCGATACTTTTCTCGGTATCGACGAATGGTTCTAATCAGCCGGACCTAAGGGCGTATTGTCTTGAACTTGGTATTCCTGCTACTCACGACTCTTTCGCTTATGTGAGCCCATGGGATGAATTCCAAGGTAACAACAGTTTTAAAAATTCAGATGTCCAGCAAAAAGTTGGATGGATAGTTTTGAATTCTTACCCCAATGTTGAATTAGACAAGCTCGCCCAAACGGTGGGAATTGTTGACGGTCTTACTAACAAGGTTGCGATTGCGGCTACGCAAAGTGCGATCTGGCACTTGACGGATGGCTTGGAAAACCCGCAGATTGTCGATGCGGCGACAAGTCAAAAGGCGACTAATGCGGAAAAAGCGGCTTTTCAGGCGTTATACGGCTACCTAATTGGATCTGAAAACATTGGCATATCAGAGGGTGATGTCCAAGCTTCTGTTGAAATTAAAGCCGACAACATTGAGGGCAATATTGGCGAGACGCTCGGGCCTGTCCGGATTGAATCCGCGCAGAATTCCATCAGCGTCACTCTAAACGGTGACATCGTACTAGTTGACGCAAATGGTGATGAAATCGACCCGACTACAATAGACCCTCGAACAGAGTTTTACGTGAAACATAATCAAACTAAAGAGGATTCGGTCTCAGGAAGCATACACTCCTATGTGAATGTGACAGGATACAACGGCAAGTTAATCACACCGCCTGCGATCAAATCTCAGGTGGCGCTAACTTCTGCGCCGACTGGTGGGCGCGGCCAGGCTTTGATTATTGTTGAAGAGAAGCGGGATGCCGCCGATTCTGCGGCTCATTTCACGTGGAAGCGGACGCCAACGCCAACGTCGACTCCTACTCCGGAGCCAACCCCGACTCCGACTCCAACTCCTGAAGCGCCGAAGCCCAAGCTCGTGCACACGGGTGCATCCGTTGGAATCCTCGCGATCCTCGGATTTGTTGCAGTTGGCAGCGGCGCCCTCCTGGTGAGGCGCTCGCGGGCTTAAAATTTGACTCGAACTGAGTTCAGCTGATCACAGTTGAATACAGCGAAAGGGTGGATGGGAATTCCCAGCCACCCTTTCGTGGTTTATGAACGCTATTGCAACAATTTACGAATCCGCTGAGGAGAAACCTTACCGGCCGTGCCCAGTTGCTGAGCAAAAAGTGACACGCGCAGTTCTTCCGCCATCCAGCGCGCTTTTTCCAACGTGGCAGCTCGTTTCGGATCGTAGGCAGAGTTAGCCGCATCGGCTTGTTCGGCCTCGATCCGTTCCTCAATGTCTGCCACCTGCCAAGCCAGTGAATCATCGGCGGCCGGGTTCGAATCCGCCTTTTCGATGCGCATCTTCGCGGCCTGCATGTATCGAATCAGGTGGGGTAGAACCTCTTCGGGAGTTGCGGAAATGAAGCCGTCGTAGACGAGTGCGTCGGATTGTGCGCGAACGTCAGTTAGCGTGTTGATCAGTGCCAACGACGACGTCTCCCGGATGAGCGCATCAAGTTCGCCATAGGCTCGCATAATCCGTACCGCAATTTTCACCAACTCGTAAACCTCATCTTCGAGCCGCTCGCGCGCATACGAGCGAAGTTCACGATAGGTGCTGAGCGTACGCAAACGACCTAACGGATTGTCTGTTTCACGAGCCCAGCGGTCAGCAATATTTCGCGTTGCCGCCAGTTGTAGATCCTCGACGAGTCCAGCTGTACTCGCGTAAGGGGTTGCGGCCAAAGTGAGCGCCTCCTCCCCCGACCACCGCGATATCACTCGCGCTTCGGGAAGGGCCAGATCTGTGGCCAGTAAACGAATTAACCCTCGGCGGTGGTCTCGCACTTGTTCGGCCGGTTCGGCCACCACCCGCAACTCAACACTGCCTTCGGCTTCCACGAATGCAGGATAGCCGCGAACCGACATCCCTCCAGGTCCTTTCGTTTCGACGACGTCCGGTAACTCCACCACATTTTCTGGCCAAGTTTCCAGGCCGGTGGCGTTAGGAACCTGCCACGTGGAGCCTTGCTGCGCGGAGCTGAAAGGGGAGGCAGCGCCGTCGTTATTACCCTCGGTTTCGCGAGCTGCTTCACGCAACAGTTGGTCGCGAGCCTCATCCAATGCCTGTGCAACTGCACCCTTGACCACCGACTCGACTGCAGACCGGGTTTGCGGCGCGAGCTGACGTTGCAGCTCGGTCAGCGAAGGCCCTTCTTCGAGCACGGCGCCACGTTCAGAACGCACCCGAAATGTGATTTCTAAATGCGGCGGCAACGTGACAGCGGCCCAATCCGCCAGCTCGATATCGATTCTTCGCAAGCGGCGGACAGCAGCCGTAAACGCCTCCCGGAACGACGGCGCCCCGGGCTGGCCATGGGCAACCTCCTCCCACGGCGGAAGCAGGGTCAAAATTTCCCGTGCCACATCGGGGGCAGGCACGAGATTACGCCGCACCGGCTTGGGCAGTGCTCGAATCGTGGCAATGACCAGGTCGCTCAACATTCCGGGAACGAGCCAGTCAAAGCCCTCATCTTTGAGCTGCGGCAACAGTGTTACTGGCACCTCGACCGTCAGACCGTCAGAGTATGTGCCGGGGGAAAAGTCATATTCGATCGGAAGGGCGATATCTCCCTGAATCCACTCTGTCGGGAAATCTTCCTCCGAGACCTCCGTTGTACCAAGTAAAAATTCCTGCGTGAAATTCAGCCACTCTGGATTCTTCCGCTGCTCTTTTTTCCACCACGAATTAAAGTGCCCGCCAGACACGATCCCCGTTGGAAGCCGCTCATCAAAGAACGTGAACTGCGCGTCGTCGTCGGCAACTAAACCCGCCTGCCGCAAGCGTTGCTCAACCTCGCGGGCCTGCTCAAGCTGGCGTTGGTTGTGCTTGGCGAACGCGTGGTGATGGCGCCAGGCGCCCTCGACCAAACCGTGGCGAATGAACATTTCACGGGCCAATTCGCGCGCGGAATCGGTGCCGAGCTTTGATAGGAGCACGCGGCGGTCGGCAATGATGGGCAGGCCGTAAAGTAGCACCTTTTCGTGAACCATTGCGGCGCCTTTGCGCGTGGACCAAAAGGGCTCCGAATACTGCCGCTTGACCAGATGGCTACCAGCACCCTCCACCCATTCAGGCTTAATCCGCGCCACCGTACGAGCGAAAAGCCTCGAGGTTTCTACGAGTTCAGCCGCCATCACCCAATCGGGATTGCGCCGGTGCAGCCCCGATCCGGGCCAGATCACGAACCGTGTGCCGCGAGCGCCCAGATAGTCTTTTGTGCGCTCGTCCCAGTAGCCCAAGTTGGAGAGCAGGCCAACCAGCATCGACTTGTGGATCGCTTCTGCAGCCGGGGTGCCAGTGGACTGGCCAAGAGCCTTCACCGCGCGAGCAACATCCTGATTGTGGGAGTTGTCCTTCCCGTCCTCGGCAGCCGAACGAAGCTGAGCCCGGGTGGGCAACTTCATGGGTTTTAAGGTAATACCAAGCGGGCGGGATAGTTCGCGAAGCTGCTGGACGACGTCCTGCCACTCGCGGAACCGCAACCAATTCAAGTATTCGGCCCGGCACATGCGCCGGAACGCTGAACCGGATAGCTCACGTTGCTGGGTGCGCAGGTAGCGCCACAGATTTAGGTAGGCCAAGAAATCGGAGGTGCGGTCAACGAACCGCGCGTGTAGCTGATCGGCCTGCGGCCGGAATTCGGCGGGGCGCTCGCGAACGTCCTGGATCGACATGGCCGCAACAAGAACGAGAACCTCCGAGGCGGCGTCGTTCTCCACTGCTTCCAGGAGCATGCGGCCAAGCCGGGGATCGATGGGAAGTTTGGCGAGGGCGCGGCCCGTGTCTGTGAGCAGGTGGGAGCCGGACCCGACGACGGCGCCGCGGGCGTTCGCGGTGACCGGTTCGAGTGCTCCGATCTCTTCGAGAAGTTGGATGCCGGAGCGTACGGCGCGCATGTCAGGCGGGTCAATGAACGGGAAGTCTTCAACCGAACCAAGCCCCATCGAAGCCATTTGCAAGATCACTGAGGCGAGCGATGTACGCTGAATTTCCGGCTCGGTAAATTCTGGCCGGGAGGCGAAGTCTTCCTCGGAATACAAACGGATCGCGATACCGTCGGCGACTCGGCCCGAACGGCCCGAACGCTGGTTTGCCGAGGCTTGCGAGATCGGCTCAATCGGCAGGCGCTGCACCTTAGTTTTCGCAGAAAAGCGCGAGATGCGGGCCGTGCCCGGGTCGATCACATAGCGGATGCCGGGCACTGTGAGCGAAGTTTCCGCGATATTGGTGGCCAAAATGACGCGCCGATAGGCACCTGGCTGGAAGATTCGGCGCTGCTCGTGGCCCGATAGACGCGCAAATAGCGGTAACACCTCCACGGCCCCCGGGGCCGACGAACGCCCACCCGGCGGCACGTAGCGGTTACCAAGCTCTTCCTCGAACGCCTTTTCGGTATCGCGGATCTCGCCCTCGCCGGAAAGGAACACGAGGATATCGCCAGGGCCTTCGGCCATGAGTTCCGCCGCGGCGTCAAGGATGCCAGAAACTTGATCCTGCGCTTCGGCACGGCTCAGGCGCTCACGCGGCTCTTGAGAATCCGATTCGGTGACGGCGGTCGGTGCTGCGGCGTCGTCGTAGAGCGGACGGTGGCGGATCTCAACAGGATAAGTGCGCCCGGAAACCTCGATGATCGGGGCTTCGTTGCCTGGAAAGCCGCCGTGCATGTGTTCGCCGAAGTGCGCGGCAAACCGTTGGGAATCGATCGTTGCGGACGTGATGATCAACTTCAGGTCCGGGCGGCGGGGAAGAAGACGGGCGAGATAGCCGAGCAAGAAATCAATGTTAAGAGAGCGTTCGTGGGCTTCGTCGATGATGATGGTGTCGTATTTACGAAGCTCGGGATCGGATTGGGTTTCGGCGAGGAGGATGCCGTCGGTCATGAGTTTGACGAGGGTGGTGCGCGAAACCTGCTCTGTGAATCGCACCTGGTAGCCGATCGCGCCGCCGAGCTCAACGCCGAGCTCTTCACAGATGCGGTCTGCCACCGAGCGGGCTGCGATCCGGCGGGGCTGGGTGTGGCCGATCATGCCGGTGATGCCGCGGCCAAGTTCGAGGCAAATCTTTGGGAGTTGGGTGGTTTTACCCGAGCCGGTCTCTCCGGCAACGATCACCACTTGGTTGTCGCGGATTGCTGCTGCGATGTCTTCTTTACGCGCGGAGACGGGAAGTTCGGGCGGGTAGCTAATCGGTGGCAGTGCGGTGCGCCGGGCCTGGAGTTCTTGCGGGGAGTATGGGCGCGGGCCACGGTGTTGGTTGGGCTTGCCGGTGCTGCGCGGAGAGCGTTTACCCCGCTTCCTGCGAGGTTGCTTGGGGGTGGGAGTTGATTGAGTCATCGGGACTATTGTGCCAGACGCGGTTATAGCTGAGAACCGAGCCATTTGTTGTGAGAAAATCGGGTTTTTGGACTGTTTCGTTCGAGGAAATGTGCAGATTCACAACAAATGGCTGGGTGGCCTGGTTTTTAGCCAAGTTGAGCCACACGGACCTCGGCGAATTCCCCCAATTCTTCGACTTTTTCGGCAGGAGAGTTTGAATCGGTGATGATCACGTCGAAGTCCGATAGCGAGGCGGTTTGTTGCCACGCACGTTTATGAAACTTGGCCGAGTCAACGAGCAGGATATTCATATTGGAGCTCGCGAGCATCTTTCGCTTCATGTCGATCACGTAGTCGATTGGGTTGTAAATTCCCCCGTCACAAAGAGCCGCGTCAGACATCAAGCAGATGTCGGCACGGATTCCGGCCAGGCTGTCGGTAGCCATCGTCCCGTAAAGGGCGTTTGCCCATCGGCGGAGTTTGCCGCCGGTGAGCACGACGTCGATATCCGTGATCGTCTTAGCGCGTTCTTGGGCTGTAATCGAATTGGTGATCAGCGTAAGGGGCGCGTGCTCGGACAGCAGGGGAATAAGGGGGAGCACGCTCGATGAGTCATCGACCATCACCGCCATGTGCGGGCGAATGTACTCGGCTGCAAGTTCGGCGATGGCTTCTTTTTCTTTTGCCGATTGCTGGGATCGGAGTTGGGGTGGCAATTCTATGGTGGACGTGCTGCGGACACTGACTTCACCGCGATCAAGCCGCAGGATGCCGCGCTCGACGAGGTGTTGTACGTCGCGATACACGGTCACTTGGGAAACGTCGAGCTCTTCGGCGAGTTTTTCAATCCGTTCAGCCCCTGAATCAATAATTGCATTAACCAGAAGGCGCTGCCGAGCAGAGCGTTGATTTGTTGATTTGCCAGCCATCGTTTGAAGTCCCTCCGTTTGGAGACATGATATTGGAATGGCGCCAATTTCTTAAAAACAGAGAATAATATCTATTCGTCTGATAAAAATATCTTGTAGGCAGAAAATTTTGTCCATTTAACTCAATGAGGAGTGAAATTGAAAGAAGTTATTATTGGTGTAGACGGCGGCACCACGGCAGTAAAAGCCGTTGCATTTGATCTCGACGGCGAAATTGTGGCATCCCATCACGAAGGCGTGCCGGTGGAGTATGGCTCGCGCGGAGAAGCCGAGCAGGATATGAACTCCATATGGGAGGCGGTGGCCTCGTGCCTGCGTTCGGTTTCCGCGAATGTTAGCGATTCGAAAATTATTGGTCTCGGGCTTACTGGCCAGGGCGACGGCGTCTGGCTGGTTGACGAGCAGGGCGAGCCGGTTCGAAAGGCGGCAAACTGGCTGGATGGCCGGTCAGCGGATCGAGTCGATCAGTGGCAAGAAGATGGCAGGTCTGAAAAGTTACTCGAGCTAACAGGCACCCCGGCGTTCGGCGGGTTCTTCCCCGTTCTTTACGAGGAGCTACGCGAAGCCGAGCCGGATACGATCGCCCGTGCACAAACACAGCTTTACTGTAAAGATTGGATCAGGTTTAAGTTAACGGGCGAACGGCTAACGGATTACACCGAGGCGTCTAGGACGTTCCTCGACGTGAACACCGTTGAGGGCTACGATATGTCTGTTCCCGAGGCGCTTGGAATTGGCGACGCGGCCAAGCTTTTGCCCGAAATCCGTCATGCGGACGGACCTCCAGCACATGTGACGGAGGCGGCGTCCGCTGAAACCGGCATCCCGGCAGGTACGCCCGTCGGCATCGGAATGATCGACGTAGCCGTTACGGGCATGGGATTGGGAACGGTCGACGACGGCGAAACTTGGCTCATTTTAGGCACAACTGGATTCGTTGGAACACTCTTGCCAAGCGCTGCCGAGCGTAAGTCGAAGGAATCTTCGATTCTGGCCACGGGTATCGGGACGCAGGTTTTGGAATTCATGGCTCCGATGACGGGAACGCCGAACCTCAATTGGATTCGCGAAATCCTTCGCGTAGAAGATGCCACGTGGGACGAAATCGAGGAGGCTGCAAAGAAATCCGCGGTTGGTAGTGGGGGCATTATTTACCTGCCCTACGCTTCCCCAGGCGGCGAACGCGCACCCTTCCTTGATCTCAATGCCTCGGCGTCCTGGCAAGGGCTATCGTTGACGAGTTCTCGGGCAGATATTCTGCGCTCGGTATACGAAGGCGTGGCGCTATCACTGGTTGAGTGTATTCGCGTACTTGAAGTTCAACGAGATCTCGTAGTGTCAGGTGGTGGCTTCCGCTCGGACTTCCTGTGCCAACTACTCGCGGATATCTCCCACTTGAATGTCGTGCGGCAAGACGCGCCGGAGGCCGGTGCACGTGGTGCCGCGGTTCTCGGCCTTGTTTCTGCCGGAAGGTTCGATTCGCTGAAGGAGGCCGCGAAGGCACTCGGTGCTACCACCGAAACGTTTACACCCAACGAAGAAAATCACGAGAAGTACAAGCAAGTCATGGATTTGTTCCTTCGCACACGGGAAGCTGTTCAGCCGCTGTGGAAGGACATGAGGAGCCTGCGCCAACTCTAGGCGTAGCAACAAGAAGAGGAAAGAATGAAAATTCTGCTTGCATCAGACCAATTTGTTACCGGTGATGTGATGCGTTCGGCCTTGGAACAAGAAGGTGTGCAGGCCGAAACCACCAACATTGCTTCGTCATGGCCAGTTCCCCCGTTTGAAGATATCGGAGATGTTCGAGAAGCTTCGGGTAACGAGGAGGAGCTCATCGAAGCCCTGCGTGGATGTGACATCGCAATGTCACACACGTTTCCGTTCACGCGCAAGGTGATCGAATCTAGTCCCGAGCTCAAACTTATTGCCATCGGCCGTGGCGGACCTGTGAACGTGAACATCGAAGCTGCCACCGACAACGGCGTGATTGTCACATACGCTCCCGGGCGCAACGCAATCGCGACGGCCGAGCACTCACTGGCCATGATCCTTGCCGCCACCCGCCAGATCGCGCAGCGAGATGCCGAAGTGAAGGCGGGCCATTGGGGTTCTGACTTCTATATTTACGATAAGGTCAGCCCCGAAATCGCGCGGTCAACGGTGGGTGTGTTCGGCCTTGGCGCAATCGGCAAGCGCGTCGCGCGAGCATTGATCGCACTAGACGCCAACGTTATTGCCTACGATCCCTTCGTCGAGCGTGCCGACGTGGAAGAAATCGAGTTAGTTGATGACCTAGAAGAGTTCTTCAGCCGCTCAAACATCCTGACACTGCACGCGCGTGCCACGGAAGACAACAAACACATCGTTAACGCTGGCGCACTGGCGAAGATGCCGGAGGGGGCTATCCTCGTTAATTGCGCTCGCGGAAGCCTTGTTGACTACGACGCCGTTTGTGACGCCCTCGAATCTGGCAAGTTATTCGCTGCTGCATTCGACACACTGCCAGAAGAACCACTGCCGCACGACCACCGTCTCCGCTCTTTCGGCAACGTCACAATCACGCCGCATCTGGGCGGCGCATCTAAAGGTGCCGCACAACTTGCGGCACGCATTAATGCGGCAGATATTGCTGCCTTTGCAGCCGGGCAACGGCCTACGTACGTTACCAATCCCGAGGTTTTGAAAGATAAGTGAGGAAGAAAAATGTTAATGGAAGATGCTCGCAAGGAGATCATCGAGATCTCACTGTGGATGCAGGAACAAGGTTTAGTAGTTGGAACGGCAGGTAACGTCTCGGTAAGGGACGGTGATAACTTCGCGATTACCCCATCCGGCGTGCCGTATGAAGATCTCGTTCCGGAAGACGTCGTCGTCTATAACATGTCCGGCGAAAAGGTGGATGGTGAACTGAAGCCGTCCTCGGAATTCCCGCTGCACCTGTCGGTCTACCAAAACACTGATGCGCAAGCGATTACGCATACCCATGCCCCGGCGTCGACTGCGCTTGGGCTCGTCGTCGATGAGATTCCGGTATCGCACTACTACTCGCTGATGTTTGGCGGGCCGATCCGCGTGGCTCCGTACTTCTACTTCGGGTCTGATGAACTAGCCAAAGGTGTTACGGAAGCTTTGCGCGGCCGCACCGGTGCGCTTATGAAGAATCACGGCGCTATCACCATTGGGCCAACGCTGAAGAAAGCAGCGGATATGCTGCCCATTTTGGAATACATTTGCGAGGTCCACCTAAGAGCCATGGCAACGGGCACGCCGATCGCGCTTCTTTCACAGGAAGAGCAGGAGCAGGCAGCTGGGCCAATTCAGTCATATGGGAATCAAAAATAGTGAGACACCGGGGCTGCCCGGCCATTTGTTGTGAGAAAATCGGGTTTTCGGGCTGTTTCGTTCGAAGAAACGCTCATTTTCACAGTAAATGGCTGGGCGTCGAGGCTGATGCCCAGCCAGCTATAGCCAACCGAGTTCGTTAGCACGCCGAGCCGCCTCGCCACACGTTTCCGCCCCCATTTTTCCTATCGCGGAAGGCAGGTGATTGCGCACCGTGCCTTCCGAGAGGAAGATCTGGGCCGCAATATCAGAAACCCGCCCGCCGGTTGCTAGTCGTTTCTGCGCGTGTTTTGCCGTAGCAGCGTGCGCTGAATCGGCACGGTGGCCAGTACGGCGGCAAAGGTGAGAACGACGCCGATCGCGATGACGACGCCGAGCATCGCCAAGTTGTCTGGATCGGGGGAGACGTTCTGGCCAATCCCAAATATTGCGCCGATTCCGATTGCAACAGCAAGCATGAGCAGCAGGGGTGGCATCACCTGCCATAGCCGTGCACGCAGGTGGATGGCGGGCGGCATGCCCATCTTGTGAAGGGAGTGCGCTTCGTCTAGGCGGTCGAACACATCGGAGGTTTGTTGGATGAGAGTGGACGTGGCGCCCAAGATGAGCGCAACTGCCAGGGCGATGGCAACGCCTTGGACGATGTCGCCGCGGATCGTGTGCAGGAGTCCCATCGCCGCCGCATCATCGCCGTCGACGGTGAGCGAAAACCTCGTGCCAAAGACCACGATTGAAGCGACGAGGCCCATGAGCGAAATCGCTGAAACGGTTCGCCATGCCGCTTGCGGATTGTCAATCACTCGACGGGCTCCCAGCAGCCGCGCCGCGTTTCCAGTGCGAGCAAACGGGCGTGTGGCAACCTGAATAAACCACGGGCCGGCGATGGACACCGCGAGAAATAGGAACGTCAAAACGGTGGCAAAGCCAAGAATTTGCATGGTGGTCGATTCCAGACTCGTCTTTCGAGCCAGATGAATCAGAAGGGGAAATACGACGAGGATCCCGATCGCACGCCAATGTTTCACGACGGCAGGGGTCTCCCGGCGCGATACGCCAAGCGGCGTGATGGAGACGCGGCGTAGCCCCAGCACGGTGGAAATTAGTGTAATCAGCGCGACCAGGGCGAACGCCGCGATGAACCCCCACCATGGCAGAAGCATTTCCCTGCTGGCGATGTTAAAACTCGTGAAGCTGACGTTCTCCCACAATGGGAGTGAGGCCAGGTAGATGCCGATTCCGATAGTGAATCCCGCGAGTGCCTGAAGTGCGGTCTCTACGATGGTGATGAGATTGACCTGTAGGGCACTCATGCCGATCAGGCGAAGTGAGGCAAGCCGCCGGCTGCGCCCGTTCGCGCCCAGCCGCGTTGCAGCAGCGCCCAAGCTCAGCAGTGGAACAATGAGCAAGCTAAGAGCGACGATTGCTAGCCCGAAATAACTTCCACCAACTCCTGAGGCAAAGCCTGGTTCCACGCCCATGGCGCGCACCAGATCCTCGCCTACCGTTTCCATCCGGTTATAAAACATCCACACGCCGCCCAGCACGGTGAGCAGTAGCCATGCCGACACCGAGAACGCAACAACCGCGAACACGTCGAGTAGAGCGCTTCCACGAGCGTTGCGGATCCGGGCCGTGGCAAGATTCGATGCCATTGTGAACGTGTTCACGCCCCCACCTCCGGATCTGTCGAATTGCCGAGCTGTGCTAGGCAGCCAAGCTGCACCGGGTTGCCCGGCTGTGCAGCTTCAACTCCAGCGTTAGCTAGCACCTGCGCCATCGGGCGGTCGGTGTGGATCAGTCCGTCGCGGATTTCGATGAGCCGGTTCGTCCACGAGGCCACCTTGAGATCGTGAGTGACGACGACGAGCGTGGTTCCGTTCATCCGCGCCGTCGTCGAAAGTACCTGCATCACCTCGTGCCCCGTGGCCTGGTCGAGCGCGCCGGTGGGCTCGTCGGCAAAAATAATCGCCGGATTAGCTACCATGGCCCGCGCAATCGCCACGCGCTGGGCCTGGCCGCCAGACATCTCGCCGGGTCGCTTCTTCTTTTGATCTCCCACGCCGAGGCGAGCGAGCCACTCGTCGGCAGCCCGTAGCGCCCGCCCGCGCGAAGCTCCACTTGCCATCAGCGGTAGCCCCACGTTTTCGCGCGCGCTGAGTTCGGGCACAAGCTGGCCATCTTGGAACACGAAGCCGAAGCGTTCGCGCCGCAGCTTCGAGCGCTCGGAATCTTTCAGTGCGGTGACGTTCACGTCGCCAAGGCGCACCTGGCCGCCGTCGGGAAGCAAAATTCCGGAAAGGACGTGAAGAAGCGTCGATTTGCCCGAGCCCGAAGGCCCCATAATGGCCACGAGCTCTCCCTCGTCAATCGTGATGTCCACCCCGGCAAGGGCGTGGACGGAGCCGAATAGTTTTATCAGGCCGCTGGCCTGCAGTTGTACGTTCATGGTTCCATTCAAATCGCTGAACTCTGGTTTTAACATGGTGCCACATGGCGAATTCGAGGTAGAGCTAGGTCTACCATTGAGCTTGCCAGCCCGGCGACCACGCGCGCGTGGCTATGCTAGACGCATGAGGTTACGCAAACGCGCCGTCGCGGAGGAGATTGCGCAGCTCACCGAATCGCGCAGGGGCATCGTGGAGGCGTTCGAAATTGAACGACGCCGGATCGAGCGCGACCTCCACGACGGCGCGCAACAACACCTCGTCGCCTCCGGAATGGCGATCGGCGAAGCGATTTTCATGCTCGAACAGGCGGGGAGTGTGCCGCCCGCACTCGCGGATCTGCCTAGCGTGTTAGCGCGGGCGCTTGACGCCAACGAGGCGGCGCTGAAAACGCTGCGCGAAACCGTGAATCAGATCCATCCGAAGGTGCTGTCCGATCTAGGGCTCGAACGCGCGATTCGCGACGCCGCAGAGCGCAGCCCGGCCACCGCCCGAGTGGTGGTTCCCCACCCGCTGCCCGCGCTGCCAGAAGGCGTGATGGCAGCCGCCTTCTTCCTCGTA
Source organism: Trueperella bonasi (assembly GCF_030811535.1). Taxonomy (GTDB): domain Bacteria; phylum Actinomycetota; class Actinomycetes; order Actinomycetales; family Actinomycetaceae; genus Trueperella; species Trueperella bonasi. Next base: position 1,073,407 of record NZ_JAUSQX010000001.1, read on the forward strand.
AGCGAGGCGCTCACAAACATGGTGAAATACGCACCCGGCGCGAATGCGACCGTGCTACTTGCCGCAGATCAGGCGCTGAAGGTTTCCGTTGTCGACGACGGCCCTGGCGGGGCAACCATCAAGCCGGGCGGCGGGTTGGCTGGCTTGCGCGAACGGCTTGCAGCATTTGGCGGCTCTTTGGACGTACACTCACCGCCCGGCGGCCCCACCACGATCGCGGGCACAATTCCGCTACTGTTGCGCCGCGGGGAAAGCGCAATCAGCACCCAAAAGACGGGTGACGCGGATGAAAGGTAACCCGTGCGGGCTGGCAAGTAGGGGACGGGCAAGTTCGGGACGAAAAGGAGCGTAATCGTGAAGGTATTTCTTGCAGACGACGCCGTGTTGGTGCGCGAAGGTTTAGCCGGCATTTTAGAACGGGCGGGTCACGGCGTCGTCGGCAGAACCTCCGACGCGCCTGCCACGGTAGCCGAGGTACGAACGCTTCTGAGCGCCGACCCGCAGGCGATCGACGTACTGGTGACGGACGTTCGCATGCCACCGGGCATGGCGGACGATGGCCTGCGCGCCGCCGCCCAGCTTCGAGCAGACTTCCCGGAGCTGAACATCATGGTGCTCAGCCAATACGTTGCACCAGCTTACGCTTCGGCGCTGTTCGACCCTGCGGCGATGGCGCGGCCGGGCGGCGAACACGGCGGGCTAGGATACCTGCTCAAGGAACGCGTATCCCGGGTGGCCGATTTTGTGCGATCGCTGGAAGTGGTGGCCAGTGGCGGGATCGTGGTTGACCCAGAGGTGGCCGCGGGGCTCGTGCGCGGGAAGGCGAGCGCCCTTGACGCACTCACTCCACGCGAATCAGAAGTGCTCGAGCTGATGGCTCAGGGAAAATCCAATGCGCAGATCGGCGAGGCGCTGGTGCTCTCGGCCGCCGCAGTGTCAAAGCACGTTGCGAACGTGTTCTCCAAGCTCGGGCTGGCACCGGGCGAGGACAACCGGCGGGTACGGGCCGTTCTCACCTATCTCACCGCCACCGGAGCGGTGTAATCGGCTCGCCCAATTCCCTGCTCTTCTCCTGGGCTAGGCCCTAGCGGGGGTTGCTAAGGCACGCCCGGAGGTCCCTTGTGCCTAGGGAGGTCGATAAGTCGCAGGGGGATCGGTAAGCCAGCAAAATCTTGAACTCCCTTGGTTTACGGACCTCCTTGGAATTTATCGGCCCCCGCGGGTGAGAGCGACCCCCGTGGGCAAGACCAACCCCCGGAACGAGCCAACATTGTTCCAGTGAGCGTCGCATTGGTAACTTTTGAACTATGCCTCGCGATCGAATAAAAAAGACCTGCCCCTCGAAGGAGGCAGGTGGTATTAGTTACATAGTATGCGCCTAACGTTTATTCTTGCAAGTCATGTGTATCTCTGTTGTAGGGAGCGCGGAAACTAGAATTAAGCGGCAACCAATATTTGAGAATGGGCAATAACAGAGGCCAAGCATTTTCACCAATCCTCAGGTTTTGAAAGATTTCCGATTTTCGTGGGTAATTGGCTATTGAGAATGTCTGAGGGCGTGAGACGATACCACCAGTGATTTCCAACGCCATCATCTGGCGTACCTCTGAGGTCGCCTGCCAATGGGGATCGGCTTGGATTTACCACGCCGACGGGAACTTGTTTTCGTGCGTAACGAATGGGAAATGCGAGATCAGAGTCATTACTTATTGCGATGGCACCATCAATTCGTTTTTCTAGGATGTCAATGAGTAAGTGAGAAGCGATGTTGACGTCGCTTCCTTTTTCTTCTCGCCGGGAGACGCTGGCCATAAACAAGCCGTCAGTAATATTGCCATGTTGGTCGCTTGACACTTTAATTGGCCAGGCCGGACGGACGATGGAAGGTTTTCCGTGTCTATTCTTAATGGCAAGCGGCGCGTTGGCTACGCGCTCTACGTAATGGCCTAATTCCAAGCTGTCTATGGAACCCGAATCTTGAAGCGCTCGAATGTATACATCCTGATCTCGGGGGCCAGTTAGATTTGGAGCTGACGAGCTCGCTTTGATTTTCGCGGTGCAGTAAACGACCCTTAAGTTTGTGGCTTTCCATCTCGGCTTCGTCGCCAAGATAGTTTTCGAGAGTTTGCGCAGATCGATCCAGCGCCAACCAGCTGTTCCTCTAGAGAAAAGACCGCGGGCCCCATAGTACAAATTGAAACCGTCAACATATACGCCTATTCGCATGCCCTGATTTTATAAAGTGTATTCTAGGTGTGCCCGAGTTATACACAGGGCGATGTTTGGGTGTGAAAAGTGACGCCCGGGCATAGACGTGAAGCAATCTAACCGGAGCTGGTATAAGCCAACATTGTTCCAGTGAGCGTCGCATTGGTAACTTTTGAACTACGGCTCAGCCTCACGAGCGCATAAAAAGACCTGCCCCTCGAAGGAGGTAGGCGGTCTTGGCACCATGGTATATATGTGAAGGCAATCGATTGCAATGGAGTAAGGAGAGCACATGAGCGAACCGGTGTTCGTGATGCGCTCGCCCGGCCAGGCCATCAAGTTCGCCCTAGCCGCAGCGTTTTTAGTATTTCTGCTGGTCATCACATACGTAGACAGCGCGGCAGTGGCCACCTATCAGCCGATTTTAATCGCCGGCGGTGCGCTTGCGATTGCCGCATCCTTGTGGCTCCTGCCGCGTATTGAAGCAAGCCCGGCGGGAATTATGATCGTCAATGCACTTCGGAATGAGGTTCTTGACTGGGCGCACGTATCCGGTTTCGATCGTAAGTATGCGCTGACGATCCTGACGAACGACGACGAGCGGATAGTCTCCACTGCCTTTCCTTCGGGAGGCGGACTGTCCGCTGGGATATCCCAACTGCGAGGCGACCGCCAGGCTGCCGAGCCGGTGCGCTGGCATTCCCAAGGCCGCCATACGATCCGAGTCAGCCAGAGTCAAGCCCTCCAGATTCTGGAACGGCTCGAAGAGGCTTCTGCGCGGGCGCAACAGCCTGGGCACAGACGGTCAATATGGAACACTCAGAGCCTTGCTTTAATCGTAGGCGGAACAACGGTGTCGACTGCCGGGTTTGCATTGCTTCTATAAGCCGTCTCAATAAATGGTCACATGAAAAGCGCGTGTTAAAGTGTTGCGGAAAAGTTATAAAAGAAAGTTATGAAAGATTTTGAAGACCGTTGGGCACGCCCGAGTTGGCGCCATTCTAGCGGTATTTTCTCGTTTAAGTGCCGTGGCGCGATTGTTATCAAAGGAAGATTTCAGGAGCAATGATAGCGCCATATGTGGCTGTATAAATGAGTAAGAGTTTCGGTTCCGTAAGTAATGTGCGCTAATATGTGCGAAACGTTGTGAATACTTCGCAACGTGGAGAAAGATCCACGCAATCCGCGCAAGGGGCTGGCCAAGGTCGGCAGATCAGACACTCCGCATTTTCTATACAAGAGAGATGGCATATGAAGAATAGAAAGTCACTTTCACTATTCGCCGGAGCGGTAACAATCGCTCTGGCTTTGGGCGCTTGTTCGTCCAACGATGCAGACGACGTCGTCAAGGGTGGCGACGACGGCGCCGAGACCGGCGGCGGCACCGTAGCATTTACCACCGGTGCTGAAGAATACGCCGGTTACAACACGCAGATTTCAGCGAACTATTCGACCGGTAACCGTGTTGTTGCTGACCGTATGGGGGTTGGCTTCGGCTACTTCAACGCCAATGGCGAGTGGCAGAAGGGCACCGAGCTCGGCGACTACGAGATGGTCTCTGAAGACCCGCTCACAATCAAGTACACGATCAATGAGGCCGCCGTATACGAGGGCGGAACGCCCATCACGTGCGAGGACTACTACATGGACTGGGTCTCCCAGAATCCACAGTGGATCATGGATGCCCAGGAAGCAGCTGGCAATACGGACGACGCCGGAAACACGGCTCCGTTGTTCGACAACGTCTCCTCACCGGCCTCCTACGCGAACCCGGTTGCGAATGGTCCAGAGTGTGAAGCTGGCGACCGCTCCTTCACCATCACCTACAGTGAGCCAAACCCGGACTGGGAGCTCGTCGTCTCGGGCGCTCTGCCTTCGCACGTTGTGGCTGAAGCCCTCGACATGAGCAAGGAAGATCTTTTCAAGGCATTAAAGGATCAGGACTTTGAAGTGGCCCAGAAGGCAGCCGACTTCTGGAACAACTGGTACTCGCCGAACCCGGGTGAGCTCCAGCCGCGTGAGCAGGTTCCTTCCTACGGCCCCTACACCTACAAGGATGGTGGCTGGCAGGCTGGCGAATATATCACGCTCGTGCGTAACCCTGACTGGTGGGGCGAGCCAGCCGCAACCGAAGAGTTCGTGATTCGTCAGGTTGCCCCTGAAGGCCAGATCCAGGCACTCGCTAACGGCGATGTCAACGTGATCGAACCGCAGGCGACCCAGGATGCGATTGACACCCTGAACGCCACTGACGGCGTCAGCTTGCTGACCGGATCCACCATGATCTGGGAACACCTCGACTACAACTGGGCGGAAACCTCCGTCTTCCACGACAACCACGAGCTCCGTGAGGCATTCGCATACTGTGTGCCACGCCAGGAGATCGTTGACAAGCTCATCAAGCCGCTCAACCCTGACGCAGAGGTCATGAACGCACGTGAGTACTTCCCGACTGACTCGGACTACCAGGAAGTGGTTAATCACGCATACGACGGCCGCTACGACGAGGTCGACATCGAGAAGGCGAAGGAACTCATTGCAGCCTCAGGCGTCGAGAATCCGACGGTCCGTATTGGCTACTCGGCACCTAACCAGCGCCGTGCCGATCAGGTGAGCCTCATCCGCTCTTCATGTCAAGAGGCTGGTTTCACCATTGAAGACATCGGAGCTGAGAACTTCTTCGCCCCAGATGGCGCGCTAAGCACCGGCCAGTTCGATGTCGCACTGTTCGCATGGTCCGGCTCCGGCCAGATCGTCTCCGGTGCAAACATCTACGAGACCACCGGTCAGCAGAACTTCTCCAAGTGGGCAAATGACGAGGTTGACTCTGAGTGGGCGCGCGTGCGCCAGTCGCTTGACCCGGCTGAGCACCTCGATGCCAAGAAGAACATCGAGAAGCTGCTGTGGGACGAACTGTACAACCTGCCGGTCTTCGCGCACCCCGGCGTCGCCGCACATACCGACGGTCTAAAGAACGTTGAGCGCAACGTCACACAGGTTGGTATTCCGTGGAACGCTGAAAAGTGGGCTTGGTAATCACTTGATTGCCTTAGCAGTCCATTAACCGATTCGGGGCACTAGCAGAATTGCTGTTAGTGCCCCGAATCACGCGGGCTATCTCTTCTTGGGTGGCATTGCGAACAAAATTTTTTGCAAATTAAAGAACTCGGGTAAGGTGTGCTCGTTAGGTCGCATGACCTTTACCCTGAAAAATTATTGGCGATCGTCTCGGGCGGAGCTGAAATAGAACAAGGAATCCAACCATGGCCAAGTTCATAGCGAAGCGGATAGGCATTTCCGCATTAGTGCTTTTTGTTGCCTCGGTGTTGCTGTATGTGCTTGTGATTAACTCGGGCGATCCGTTGGCGGATCTGCGCGAGTCGAATGACATTAACCGCGAAAACCTGATGGAGCAGCGTGCGGCACGGATGGGCTTGCACCTGCCGTGGTATGAGCGTTACGCCTCGTGGCTGCGCGGCGTTCTTGGGTGCTTTGTTGGCCAGTGTGATTTTGGTGTGAGCCGCAACGGGCAGTCCGTGAATGCGTTGCTTGCCGACGCCGCCAGCTCAACTATCCGGTTGGTTCTCCTTGCGACGATCTTGGGTATCGTCGTTGGCATTTTCTTCGGTGCGATGACGGCGATCCGCCAGTACTCCGGCTTCGATTACGTTGTGACGACGATGGCATTCATCTTCTACTCGTTGCCATCGTTTGTGTTCGCCGTGTTGCTCAAGGAGTACGGCGCAATCCGCTACAACAACTGGCTTGCGGACCCGTATATTTCGGTGCTGGGCGGACTATTGTTTGCCGCCTTGTTTGGCCTGTTCATGCAGGCCATGGTGGCTGGCGACAAGCAGCGCCGCGTGATCACATTCACGGTGAGCACGGTTGCCGTGTTTGGCTTCGTGCAACTGCTGTCTGTGACAGGTTGGTTCAGGGATCCGCAGGGCAGCATCCTCATGGTTGTGATCGTCGGCGTGGCAGCTGCGGTACTGTTCACGGCTCTTCTTGTGAGCCTGTCGAATCGCCGGGCAGTTGTAGTGACGCTTGCGGTTGCCGGTAGCTACCTTGCCGTCATGATCGCAATGAACGGCGTCTTGATCGATCCGAGCTACCCCATTTTGGGCTTGGTGCTGATAATTGGCATCGCACTGGCCGTGATTATTCCGCGCTTCTTTGGCGGGTATGCCCGCGAAGCGATTCGCGGGGCCTCGATCGCGACAGTGATTTCCATGTTCGTGACGATGATCGTCATGTACGTTGCTCGTTTTTGGACCCACTACACCAACATGGTGGGCGGGAGGCCGATCTCCACGATCGGTTCAGGAACGCCTAATTTCCGTGGTGGGGATATCTTCTGGCTCAGCTTTACCGATTCGTTCACACATCTCATCTTGCCGACGATTTCGCTGACGCTGATGTCTGTGGCCTCGTACACGCGTTACACGCGCTCCTCGATGCTTGAGTCGCTTGGCCAGGATTATGTGCGTACGGCCCGCGCGAAGGGCATGCCGGAACGTACGGTGATCACCCGCCATGCTTTCCGTAATGCGCTTTTGCCGATCACGACGATCGTCGCCTTCGACTTTGCGGGCTTGATCGGTGGCGCGGTGATTACGGAGAAGGTGTTCGGCTGGAAGGGAATGGGTGACCTTTTCCGGGTTGGCCTCGAACAGGTTGATCCCAATCCAGTGATGGCGTTCTTCGTTGTGACCGGAACGGTGGCCGTTTTGATGAACATGTTTGCAGATATTGCTTACGCTTCGATCGACCCGCGGATTCGGAGGTAGTGGCAGTGATGATCGTGAAATTTGTGGCACAAGGAGGCTCTCATGCGTGATGAGACCAATCCGAGATTCCCCGAGCCGATGCCCGATGGTGAACCGGATCGCTTAGGCGAGGTTCAAGATTCTTCGTTAAGTGCAGATATTCACCACCCTGCCGTTCAAGAAGACGGAACCGGGCCGGCGTCGCAGGCTCAGGCTGACGCTGTGAAAACGGCGGTTGCTGGCAGTGAGAATTTTGACCTCGTTGAGCTCGAGGATGAGGTCCTGGATAACACCGCTGATCGCTCGTATTCGCAGGGGCAGTTGGTCCTGCGCCGGTTTTTGCGGCACAAGGGTGCGATGATTTCCTTGGTGGTGCTGATCGGCATCATTGTGCTGGCGTTTACCTCGCTTGGTTTTGGCCCAATTCCGGGATGGTATCCGCATTCGTATATCACGCCGATGCCAATTGAAAACGGTGGTGCCCCAACCATTTCTTGGTCTGGCTTTGGTACGCATCCGTTCGGGCAGGACAACGTGGGTGTGGACTACTTCGCGCTGGTGAAGCGCGGTACGCAAAAGTCGATCATTATCGCGTTGATTGTTGGTTTGGTGTCGACGGCGATCGGCACGGCTATCGGCGCTATCGCGGGTTATTTCCGTGGCTGGACAGAGGCTATCCTCATGCGTATCACGGATTTGTTCATCGTGATTCCGATGCTGGTTCTTGCTGCTGTGATCGGTCAGATGGTTGGCGGCGGCGGTATCGTGCTGCTCGCCGTGATGTTGGGGCTGCTGTCCTGGACGGGCTTGGCGAGGTTGGTGCGCGGTGAAGTTCTTTCGCTGCGTGAACGGGAATTCGTTTCTGCCGCGCGCGCCGTTGGTGCTCCCCCGAGCCGAATCATTGTGCGCCACATTCTTCCCAATGCGCTTGGCACGATCATCGTGTCTGCGACGCTGTCGATCGCCTCGGCGATCTTGTTGGAGACATCGCTGTCCTATCTTGGCTTTGGCGTACGAGCTCCGGAAACGTCGCTTGGCTTGCTCATTAATAACTATCAGCAAACGTTCTCGACCCGCCCGTGGCTGTTCTTCGCCCCGGCGGCGATGATTTTGGCGATTGCCCTGTCGATTAATTTCATTGGCGATGGCCTGCGTGATGCGTTTGATCCGCGGCAGAAGGCAAAGGTGTAGGTCATGGATAAGGCAAAAGTGCCCGCGGGCAAAGTTCTTTCTTTCGATAATCTTGACGTTCAGTTTAAGACCGAATTCGGCCGTGTTCATGCGGTCCGGGGAGTGTCGATCGATGTTAAAGCCGGCGAAGTTGTTGCCCTTGTTGGTGAGTCTGGCTCCGGTAAGTCAGTGACCTCGATGACGGCGCTTGGGCTGTTGCCCGGAAATGCGGCGATCGAAGGCGATATCAAGGTGGGCGATTACAATATTCGCGCTCTGAGTTCGCGCGGGTTGCGCAATGTGCGTGGCAACGAGGTTGCGATGGTGTTCCAGGAGCCGATGACGGCTCTTAACCCGGTGCTCACCGTGGGCTTTCAGATCGTTGAGGCACTCGAAATTCACGGCCTGTACTACGGGGCAGCTGCGCGTAAACGCGCGATTGAGTTGCTCGAGATGGTTGGGCTAGATAATCCGGAGATGCGGTTTGATCAGTATCCGCACGAGCTTTCGGGTGGTCAGCGCCAGCGCGTCGTCATCGCGATTGCGATTTCGTGTAACCCGAAGGTGATCATTGCTGACGAGCCGACGACGGCGCTCGACGTCACCGTTCAGGCAGACATTCTTGATTTGTTGCGCTCGTTGAAAGACAAGCTGAACACGGGCATTCTTCTGATTACCCATTCGATGGGTGTGGTTGCCGATATGGCCGATCATGTTCACGTGATGTTCCGCGGCAACATCGTGGAATCCGGGACGGTTGAGGATGTGCTGATGAGGCCCGAACATCCGTATACGAAGCGTTTGCTACGTTCGGTGCCCAGGTTGGGCCAGGGACGCAAACAGTTCGGGCTTCGGGAGATGTCGGAGGATTTCGACATCGACAACAAGGTGCTCAAGGTTAAAGATCTCGTTGTTGAGTATGAGATGCGCGGGCGTGAACCTTTCCGCGCGGTCGACGGTGTTTCGTTCGATGTGGCGCACAGCGAAATCGTTGGCCTGGTGGGCGAATCTGGCTCTGGTAAGTCAACGATTGGTAAGACCTTGTTAGGTCTGCAGCCTGCTGCGGATGGCGAGGTGGAGATTTTCGGGGAAGACCTCCTGTCTTTAAAGGGCAAACAACGGCGCGAACGTTCCAAAGACATCGGCGTGATTTTCCAAGATCCTGCAGGTTCGCTCAATCCGCGATTCCCGATCGGTAGCTGTATTTCGGAGCCTCTCGAGGTGCATAAGATCGGTAATGCGAAGGAACAGGAAAAGCGCGTTTACGAAATGCTGGACGCGGTGCAGCTGCCCTCGTCCACGTTTAATCGCTATCCACACGAGCTTTCGGGCGGTCAGCGCCAGCGTGTATGTATCGCGCGCGCGTTGATTACGCGGCCGGGCTTGCTGGTTGCTGATGAGCCGACGTCGGCACTCGATGTGTCCGTGCAGGCGAACGTGCTGCAAATGCTGGCCGATTTGCAGGCCGAATTCGGCTTTGCGTGCCTGTTTATTTCGCACGATCTGGCGGTGGTGGATCTGCTCGCGAATCGTGTGGTGGTGCTCCAAAACGGCAAGGTGGTTGAGCAGGGCGATCGGAAAGACGTGCTGCACAATCCTCAGCAGGATTACACGCGCCGCCTCATGGCTGCGGCGCCAGTGCCGGATCCGAACGAGCAGCGTGAGCGCCGCGAATCGCGCCATACCCTGCTTCGGGAGCTTGGCGAGGAGATCTCCGAACTGAAGATCTAAGGGGCTTTTTAGCTACCCGAAAGGGTGGCGATCGCAGCGGGGTGGGAGCAAGAGGGTGTCACCCACGCCTGCAGCAGGTCGGGTGAGGGCGACACGCCGAAAAGTTCAAGTAGTTTTTAGATCTTTGCGCCAGAACCCGCCAAAGCATGCATGAGGTGCTGTTCACTTCCTCAAATAACATGCATGTAGTTCTAAAGTGGCTACTATATGTAGTGTTCGAAAAAAATCAACGCACCACATTTAGGGATTAACGAAAATTTCGCATAGCAGCGTTATTTCCGTGAATTCACCGCAAAAGATCACCATCGGGGCGTTGACTAGGAGATCACGCAACGAGAGAGGCTCACACATGTCGCTTGACGTCACCACGAAAATTACAGTTCTCAAGCGGGATGGGCGCTCGGTTCGTTTTGATGCCTCCAAGATCTACCGCGCAATTGAAGCAGCGCTCAACAGCCGAGGTATAGAGGATCACGAGTTCGCCGCGCAGGCCACCGACGCCGTCGTTGCCAACCTGCCGCACGAAAACCTCGACATCCCAACGATCCAGCGCGCCGTCGAAGATCACCTCATGGGCTCAAAGTACCCGGAAGTTGCGCGCGCATACATCGAATACCGCCATGACCGCGATGTTGCCCGCGACCAGGCGATGGACGTCCAACACTCGGTGGGCAAGCTGCTCTCGCGCGATAAGTCAGTCGTCAACGAGAACGCGAACAAGGACGCCACGGTCTTCAACACTCAGCGAGATCTCACCGCCGGTTCGGTCGCGAAGGCTTACGCGCTTAAGCACATGTTGCCCAAGCACGTGGCCAACGCACACATCAAGGGCGATATCCACTTCCACGATCTTGATTACAACCCGTTCCAGCCGATGACGAACTGCTGCCTCATCGACATCCCCGGCATGCTCCGCGATGGCTTCCAGATCGGCAATGCCCGCGTGGAATCCCCGAAGTCGATCAACACGGCCTCCGCGCAGATTGCGCAGATTATTGCCAACGTGGCCTCCTCGCAGTACGGCGGCACGTCGGTGGACCGCATCGACGAGGTGCTCGCACCGTACGCGCAGCTTAATTACAACAAGCACATGGTCGACGCCGAAAAGTGGGTGGCGCCGGAACTGCGCGAAGATTACGCGATGGCGAAGACCCGCAAAGATATCTACGACGCCATGCAGTCCCTCGAGTACGAGATCAACACGCTTTATACTTCGAACGGTCAAACCCCGTTTGTCACGCTCGGTTTCGGCTTGGGCGAGGGCGTGTTCGAGCGCGAGATTCAAAAAGCAATTCTCGAAGTGCGCATCGGTGGCATCGGTAAGGACAAGCACACCGCGATCTTCCCGAAGCTCGTCTTTGGTCTGCGCCGCGGCGTCAACCTCGAGCCCAGCGACCCGAACTATGACATCAAGCAGCTCGCTCTCGAATGTTCGGCAAAGCGCATGTACCCGGATGTGCTCTCCTATGATCGCCTCGTGGAAATCGAGGGCGATTACAAGACGCCGATGGGTTGCCGTTCCTTCCTGCCGAAGTGGGTAGATCCGGAATCGGGCGAGGCCGTCAATGCCGGCCGCAACAATCTCGGCGTCGTCACGCTAAACATCCCGCGCATCGCCATTGAGGCGCGCGGAAGCATTGACGCGTTTTGGGAAATTTTCGACGAGCGCATGGAGATTATGCGTGAAGCGCTCCTCTTCCGCACCGCACGCTGTGAGGACGCGACGCCGGCCAACGCGCCGATCCTGTACAAGTTCGGTGCTTTCGGTAAGCGCGCAACGGAGGAGGAAACGGACGTCAAGAAGTTCTTCCGCAACCATCGTGCCACGGTGTCGGTAGGCTACATCGGCCTGTACGAAGCGGCCACGCTGTTCTATGGTCCGGAATGGGAGTCCACCCCGGAGGCCAAGGAATTCACCTTCGAGATCCTGCGCGCGCTGAACCGCTACACGGATCAGTGGAAGCGGGACTACCCCTACTGGTTCTCGGTGTACGCAACGCCGTCGGAATCGCTCACGGACCGCTTTAACCGCCTTGACCGTGAAAAGTATGGCGTGATCGAAAACGTCACCGACAAGGAGTACTACACGAATTCCTTCCACTACGACGTTCGTAAGAAGATTTCCCCGTTCGAGAAGATCGACTTCGAGGCGCCCTACGCCGAGCTCACCAAGGGCGGTTTCATCCACTACTGCGAGTACCCCAAGCTCACGCACAACACGAAAGCATTGGAGGCCGTGTGGGATTACGCGTACGATCGCGTGGCCTACCTCGGCACGAACACGCCGATCGACAAGTGCTACGAGTGCGGTTTCGAAGGCGAGTTTTCAGCGACGGCGGAAGGCTTCGAGTGTCCGGATTGCCACAACACGGATCCGGCCACCTGCGACGTCGTCAAGCGCACCTGCGGCTACCTCGGTAATCCGCAAAAGCGCCCGATGGTACACGGCCGGCACGTGGAGATTTCGTCACGCGTGAAGCACATGGATGGCCCCACTCGTGAAATCTAAAGATCGCGCGGAATGCGCGCGATGGATCGGATGATGTTCAGTGCGGGTGGAAGATAGCGACGGCGTCGTCATTCCCGAACCCGGGCAATGGCGGGGCGAAGCGCTGTCTGCCGGCTATGTTGCAGACTATAAGCCGTTCAATTTTGTGGACGGCGAGGGTGTGCGCTGCTCGTTGTACGTGTCGGGTTGCCCGTTCAAATGCCCAGGCTGCTATAACGCCGCCGCGCAAAGCTTCCGCTACGGCAGGCCGTATACGGACGAGCTCGAGGAACAGATCTTCGAGGATCTGAGCCAGCCATACGTGGCCGGGCTGTCGCTCGTGGGCGGCGAGCCCATGCTATCTACCCCGATCCTATTGCCGCTCGTCAAACGAGTGCGCGAACGCTTCGGCCCCGCCAAGGATGTATGGATTTGGACGGGTTACACCTACGAGCAGCTGCTGGCGGAAACCGCAGATAAGCGCGAGCTTCTCGAGCTTTGCGATGTTGTTGTGGACGGCCCGTTCATCCAGCGGCTCTACCACCACGATCTGGCCTTCCGCGGCTCGAGCAACCAGCGGATTATCGATCTTGGGGCTTCCCGCGACGACGCCGGCCGACTCGCTCCCGAACCAGTGCTCTGGTCCTCCGGGCGGCGGGACACGGAGGGTACGACGTCGTTCGTCAACTCGGCTCCGCCGTTAAGCTAAACAGCGCAGCCGACTTTCAGACAACCTTGGAATTAATTGGCCGGTTTGGTGCGGGCATGTAGGCGCTGCCCACGCACTCTTGTACAATTTCGAGGCTGCCCTGAATGCCGTCGCCCAAAACCAACGCATTCGCGCTCAATATACATAAGGTACGCCGATGACTTGAATCGACTCCATTTCGAAATTACACTGAGCGTCACAATGCTACTAGGCACGACACCAAGGAGCGGTCATGAAAAGAGTACGCATATCCGTTTTTGTTTCAAGTGTCGTTATTCTCCTGATTGGGGGCGCATTTACTGCTCAAGCAGAACCTACCGACAGCTCTCCAGCTACAATCGAGACCCTTGATGGTTGGGAAACAACTTTCAACGAAACCACCCAGAGTGAAGATCCTACAGCCCCTAATTTCGTACCCGCCCCGACCGATTCACGTTACTACCCAAGTTTCCGCTTTCCTTTAGATCAGATTCGACCATTAGATGCCAGCGGTACTCAGTTTTCAGGAGGATTTACAATCACGGTTAAGGGAGTTCCAGTGAGAATCCCACGATTGGCACTCGATCACCAAATTTTCGGGAAGGGTCTAGTTGTTTCAAGCGAGTGGGCTAAGATAATTGCGCTTGGAGGCAACATTTGTAACTACCAAATTGAATTTCAGAATCGATGGGGAAATACCGTTTACCGAACTGATCGATCACCGATCTACAATCGATGCGTGTCGATTGCGTCTAACAGCGGTATGATTATGAATCCATCGTTAAACCCCGCACGACCGCGAACAATGAATCGTGGCGTCCAATGTGCGCGGCTCAAAGTCAATGGTGTATTCGTAACCGAGCAGTGCCATTCAATAGTGAGGTGAAATCGGTGAGAGCTTCAGTAAAAATACTATTGGCCACCGGAATCATAAGTGTGATCGCATCGATTGGTCTGCTTATAGCTTCACTTAATGGACTATACCGAACCCATGCGTGGCTTCACGACGGCATGCCGGTAGATAGTTTCTCGCTAGCGCCGATTCTATCCGCATTCTCTTACCTACAATGGGCGGTCGGCTTGGTTGTGCTTGCCATCCTGTGCTTTGGATTCGCGTTCGCCCTCTCAAAGCGCGGCGAGTTGCCGAATAGCAATCCCTATAGAAGCGAAACCAATGTACTTGTCGCGCCAAAAGCCTAGTCAAACGAAGCGCAGGTAGGGAAATCACGTCGATAATAGGCCGATTAGCGAAACTAACGATGGCTGGCGGACCCCCAGCGCGATTGGAATCCCACTGGTCCTATCGCAACCATAGGCAGGCTCTGGGCTAATCGCTTGCCCCCGGAAGAGCATTAGTTTGCAGATTCTGGTGCGGGCATGTAGGCGCTACCCACGCACTCTTGTACAATTTCGAGGCTGGCCTCCATGTCCTCGGCCGAGGGCTGGTAGGAATCCCGATCGTTAATGATTCCATCGATGGCCTCGTCAGACATCTTGGAGTCAATTCCATTGGCCATGCAATCAACGAATTCGTCGTAAGCCTTGCGTTCTTCGTCGCTAAGGTTTTCCACATCTCCGCCGAATTGGGATTCCGCCGATTCGGCGATTGCTTTTTTGATCTCGCCGACTCGTGAACCGGCGTCGTTCCCACAGGCGCCAAGGGCGAGTGCGGCGGCTAGAAGTGCTGGAAGTTTGCGGCTCATGTTCCTCTTTCCAAAGATAACTAGCGTGGGACAATAGGAATCATGCACACAACGAAGTGCGGGAGGTTTTCGCGGATATTTGGTGTCGACGAGGATTCTCATGAATTGCTTCGCAGGCCATCCACCAGTGCCTGAACGTCGTCCTCACTTTCTAGTCCCATTTTTTCTGCAACTCCTTTGAAAGTGGACTGGGCCTTATAAATTGCTTGCTCGGAGGCGTTGCCGATGGTGAAAAGGCCGTCCTGATTTTGCATAAATAAGACTTTGTCGCCGGTTTTCAGCTTCAGTGCTTTCCTGATTTCGAGCGGCACGGTAATCTGCCCATTTGCGGAAACTTTGGCTAAATTCACGGATCCACCTTCCATAACTCAACTAAATCAAGAATTCTTGTTTTAGTTGAGTTTATCAAGAAGCGTTGCGGCATGTTGTTGAGAAGAGTGTAGACGGCCAGGAGTGCCCGGTTGCCCTCGGAGGTTCGTCCCGTCGCTGGAGGTCCGTCCCGTCGAAGGGGATCGGTAAGCCACGGAAATCGCGGAAATTCGTGGCTTATCGACCTCCGCGCGACTTATCGACCTCTGCGGGCGCGATCAATCTCCGTAAGTGTAACCATTCCACGCGCGGCAGGTAAGTGAACGCGCGGCGCGCATGTGTGAGTACGGTGGGCATATCTACAAACCGTACGTGGATATACGAATGCCGAGGAGTTCGGGGAGGAAAGGTAAAGCCCCGAACGCCTCGGCAGTGAGGAAAGCGGCCTGTTTAGCCGCCCATCACCGCCTCCGTGAGGATGTGCTGGCAGGCTGACGCGGCCTCTATGATGGCAGTCTTCTCTTCTTCGGTTGCTCCGGCGTTTTCGTCCTTTTCGACGAGGTGCACGAGGGTTTTCTCTGAGACGTCATCGTAGAAGCCGTCCGCCCAGCACTTCGAGAACTCTGCAAGAGCATCGTCGCCAACGTGCTCGCCGACAGAGCCCATGGAATCGGCGCCAATTTCGGTGAGCGCTTTGACTACCTCGTCTTTGCTTGGCTTACCTGAATCAGAGCATGCTGCCAGGCCGAGGGCGAATGCGGATGCGGAAATAATTGCTGCGATCTTACGCATGAGGTTCTCCTTGTGGGTCGTTTAGAAGCGCAGTGTTGACAATACGGGTATTCGTTGAATCTTTCCGCCGTTAGCTGGTGCGCGAACATCTATTCGGTGATCGGCCGCAGGCACAGGGGTAGATCAGATGGTAGCTCAGCTAGTTCGGCTCGGATGCCGGCGGCGATTTCGGCGCGGTATGCGGTGGTCATCCGCTCCGCCGGGGCAGACACGGAAATCGCGAGATTTTCTGTGCTTTCGCTGATGAGTGGCACGGCGACGCATGCGATGCCCGGTTCATTTTCTTCAAACTCTTCCGTCCAGCCGCGTTCGTCGAGGTTGGCGAAGTTGGCGACGACGGCGGTGTGCAGCTTCTCCTTGTCGGCTGCTGTGCGGGCTTCTACTTGCGTTGCGCTCATATACCAGTCGATGAGCTCTTCGCGGTTTTCGAATGTGCCGATGAGGGCGCGGCCAAGGGCGGTTGATATGGCGGGCGTGCGTTTACCAACGGCTGAGATCACTCTGACAGATCTGTCGGGTTCGACCTTGTCGAGGTAAATGATGTCGGTATTGACGAGTCGGCCAAGATGAACCAGCTCGTTGAATCTTTGCCCTATGTGGACCAGTGCGGGGCGGAGTTTATCGACGATGTGGGAGGTTGCTGTTCGGTATTGTGCGATTGGCGCTATCCCGTTGCCCAGGCGGTAGTAGCCGGTGTGTTGGTCTTGCTCGACCCAGTCGTGTTCGCGCAGCGTAGCGAGGGTGTTGTAGGCGGTCGCTTTGTTGATGCCGAGATCTGATGCGAGGACTCCCAGTGAGGTGCCCTGCGAACTCTGTTTTGCGAGGTATTCGATGAGCGTAATTGCTCGGCTCACACTGGCTAGCGGCTTTGGTTTTCCCATGTTCCAAGCATAATCGAGCCCGGTTTGCTATGTGAAATGTTGGTTCAATTCCGCTTAAAAGCATGTATATGTGCCTGCGAACACAGTAGACTATTGTGGGTGACAGCACCCGCAGAAGGCGCTATGCTTTTAGTGTGGATAAATTAGCGTTTATCATAGATAAACGCACGTGGTTCGATGGAGAGCATACATGGAATTAACTTTAAGCGGTATTGAAAACCGCGCAGATTTTGATCGGGCAGACGTCCAGCTTCCCAGTTTCGACGTCGCTGACATGCAGGAAAAGGGCAAGGAAGACCCGCGGTGGATTCACCTCGGGCCTGGAAATATCTTCCGTGCATTCCCGGCAAGGGTGGCGCACGATCTGATTGCCGACGGCGAGCACTGGCCGATTACCGCCGTCGTGCCGATGAATCCGGAAGAGCTCGACAAGCAGCTGGGCGCAAACGATCTGATGACCCTGTCCGTCACCCTCAATCCAGACGGCACGCGTGACTTAAAGGTGATCGCCGGTATTTCTGAGGGCCTGGCCTGGTCGCGAGCCGAGGATTACAACCGGCTCGTCGACATCGTGAAGCAGCCGAAAGTCTCTATGATTTCGATGACGATCACGGAAAAGGGCTACGGCATCCATGATTCTCAGGGCCAGCTTTCAGAACAGGTGCGCGAGGACATTGATTCTGAACCGCGCGGTTTCCACAAAAATACGATGGCGACGCTCGCCGGACTGCTCGTCCACCGCTTCGACGCCGGTGGCGAACCGATCAACCTCATGTCCTTCGATAATTTCTCCCACAATGGTGACAAGCTCAAGGACTCGATCCTTCAGGTCATGCGCGGCTGGGTGGCCGGAGGAAAACTCGACGCCGAAGTGCTCGCCTGGGTGGAAGATCCCGAAAAGGTGTCATTCCCCGTCACGGTGATCGATAAGATCACCCCACGCCCGAATGAGTCAGTCAGCGAAGACCTCAAGGTTCTCGGTTTCACCGATATGGATATCGATCACGTGGGCCGTACACCGGTTGCGGGTTTCGTGAACGCGGAACCGACCGAATACCTCATCATTGAGGATGTGCTGGTGGGCGAGGTGCCGGACTTCGATAAGTACGGTGTGAACGTCACCTCGCGTGAAGTCGCAGATGACTTCGAAAACATGAAAGTGACCACCTGCCTCAATCCGCTCCATACGGCACTGGCCACGGCCGGCGTCGTGCTCGGATTCCCAACGATCGATTCCGAAATGCGCGATCCGGCGCTGCGTGCCTTCGTCGAACGCCTCGGACGCGTGGAAGGCCTGCCCGTCGTCGTCGATCCGGGCATCGTCAGCCCCGAAGAGTTCCTCAACGAAGTGCTCGAGGTTCGCTTCCCGAACCGCTACCTGCCAGACGATCCGGCGCGCATCGCGATGGATACCTCCCAAAAGGTTGGCATTCGATTCGGCGAGACGATCAAGAAGTACATTGCTCAGGGCCGCGACCTTAACGAACTGAAGGCAATTTCGCTCGCGATCGCGATCTGGATGCGCTACCTGCTCGCCGTCGACGACGAAGGCCAGCCCTTCGATCCCTCGCCGGACCCACTGCTCGAGGAACTGCAGGGGCACCTCAAAGGGGTTGAACTTGGGCAGCCCGTCGATGCGCACCTTGTTCTCCAGCCGATCCTGTCCAACCCGTCGATTTTCGGCGTCGACCTCTACACAACTCCGCTCGCAATGCGGATCGAACAACTATTTACCGAACTTGTGGCCGGCCCGGGCGCCGTCCGCACCACCCTCAACAAGGAGATGATGGCATGAAGATGACATTCCGCTGGTACGGCGAAGGGCATGACCCAATCCCGCTCCAGTACATTAAGCAAATTCCGGGGGTCACCGGGATCATGGGCACGCTGAGCTACAAGCAGGCGGGTGAAAACTGGGAGAAAGACGAGATCAAGGAGCTCGTCGAGGGCGTCAACGCTGCCGGCCTCGAATGCGAGATCATCGAATCGGTGAACGTGCATGAGGACATCAAACTCGGCCTCGACACCCGAGATGAGCACATCGAAAACTACAAGACCACCCTCGAAAACCTCGCCGATTTCGGTATCAAGGTAGTCGTGTACAACTTCATGCCGGTCTTCGACTGGCTGCGCACCGATCTCGCTCACGAGGATCCCGAAGATGGCTCCACCGCCCTGTACTACGATCACGACAAGATTCAGGGCATGACCCCGCAGGACATCGTGAACAACACCGCCGAAGAATCGGGCGGCCTGACGTTGCCGGGTTGGGAGCCCGAACGCCTTGCTCGCCTCGATGAGGTGATGGAACTCTACCAGGACATGTCGGCCGATAAACTGCGCGAAAACTGGAAGTACTTCCTCGATGCGATTATGCCAACCTGTGAAAAGGTCGGCATCAAGATGGCCTGCCACCCAGACGATCCGGCTTGGGATCTGTTCGGAATTCCGCGCGTGTTCAAGAACAAGGAAGACGTGGAAAAGATCCTTGACCTGCACGAATCCAAGCACCATGGCCTGTGCGTGTGCATCGGCTCGCTCGGCTCGGAAGTGAAGAACGACGTCGTCGAAATCTTGCGCTACGCCGGGGAGCGCGGCCGCCTACACGCCGCACACCTGCGCAACGTCATTCACTTCTCGGATCGGGTCTTTAAGGAATCGCCACACCTGTCTCGCACGGGCGACAACCCGATGGAAGAAGCCGTCGAGGCGATTTACGACATCGAGAAGGCGGCCGCCGACGCGGGCGAGCCGTTCGAAGTGTACGTGCGCCCGGACCACGGCCGCATGATCTGGGGTGAAGAGGGCCGCCCGGGCTACCCGCTGTACGACCGTGCACTTGGCGCCCAGTACCTGCTCGGCCTGTGGGACGCCATCGCCCTACTGAAGGAAAGGAACGCCAATGCCTAAGCAACTACCCGATGCACGTCCGTTTTTGAAGGAGAACCCGATTGTGCCCGTCGTCGTGATTGACGATGCCGCGGACGCGGTTGCCGTGGGTGAGGCGCTCGTTGCGGGCGGAATTGCTTGCGCCGAAGTGACCTTCCGTACCGAGGCCGGGCCGGAGGCGATTAAGAACATGAGCGCTGTTGAAGGCATGACGGTTGGTGCCGGCACGATTCTCAACCGCGAGCAGGCCGAACGCGCCGCCGACCAGGGTGCGAAGTTCTTCGTCTCGCCAGGCTGGGATCCCGGCGTCGCTGACGTTGCGGCGGAACGCGACATCCCGTACCTGCCCGGTGTGCAGACGGCCACCGAAATCATGATGGCCGTCAATCGCGGCGCGACTGCGGTGAAGTTCTTCCCCGGTGGCGAGGCTGGCGGACTGAAGATGGTTAAGGCGCTGCGTGGCCCGTTCCCGAACACGGCGTTCGTGCCCTCTGGCGGCGTGAACCCCGGCAATCTCGAAGAGTGGATCACCGATCCGGCGATTGCTTCGGTATCGGGCTCATGGATGATCAAGCGCGACCTTATCAACAATAAGGAATTCGACAAGATTACCGAGCTTTCAAAGGAAGCATCGGAGCGAGTAAAGGAGCTACGCAAATGAGTTTGATTGAACTAAGACCAGCGGACGAGGTTCGCTACGACGTCGTATCCCTGGGCGAGGTTATGCTTCGCCTGGATCCGGGCGAGGGTCGCATCCGGACCACCCGGCACTTCCGCGCGTCGGAAGGCGGGGGCGAATACAACGTAGCTCGTGGTATGCGTAAGGCTTTCGGCAAGCGCTCGGCAATCGTGACCGCCCTTGTTAAAGACGAGGTAGGGCGCCTGGTGGAGGACATGATCCTTACCGGTGGCGTGGACACCCAGTGGATCAAGTGGGTTGAATCCGACGGCTACGGCGGGGCAGCGCGCAACGGCCTGAACTTTACCGAACGCGGCTTTGGTATTCGTGGCGCCGTGGGCACCTCCGATCGCGGGCACACCGCTGTATCCCAGATGAAGCCCGAGGACATTGATTGGGACAAGCTCTTTGGTGAATACGGTTCGCGTTGGTTGCACACCGGCGGTATTTACGCAGCCCTTTCGCCGCAGTCGGCTGAAACGGCAAAGGCAGCAATGCAGGCTGCAAAGAAGCATGGCACGATCATTTCCTACGATCTGAACTACCGCCCATCGCTGTGGAAGGCACACGGCGGGCTCGAAGAGTGCCGCCGCGTGAACCGCGAACTAGCTCAGTATGTGGACGTGATGATCGGTAATGAGGAAGACTTCACGGCCTCGCTCGGTTTTGAAATTGAGGGTGCGGGCGAGAATCTGGATAACCTCGAAGTTGAGTCTTTCCGCCAGATGATCGAGAAGGCCCGCGCGGACTTCCCGAACTTCCAGGTGATCGGCACGACGATGCGCGAGGTTGTGACCGCGTCGATCAACAACTGGTCGGCCGTGGCATGGCACAAGGATCAGGGCTTCGTGAAGGCTACCCAGCGCGATGGCTTGGAGATCATGGATCGCGTTGGCGGCGGCGATTCGTTCGCGACCGGCCTGATCTACGGCATCCTCGAGAAGGATTCGATCGAGGAAGCCGTGGAATACGGTGCGGCGCACGGTGCGCTCGCACAGACCACACCCGGCGACACGACGATGGCCTCGCTCGAAGAGATCGAGCGTGTTGTTGCAGGTGGCTCGGCGCGCGTGCAGCGCTAGAGTGGCGGCTTCGGCTGAACGCTGCCTAGCGGTCTGAAGTTGCTGAGTGGCCTGAGCTACTGAGCGGCCAGGATTACTGGGTGGTGCAAGGCTCCGGAAGGGGCACTGAGCTTTGGCTCGGTGCCCCTTCTTTATGTTGTAAATGCCATTAGTCGGATGCTCGGAGCTGTCTCCCGCCGCCCGCAGCACTAGGTGCGCCCTTGCAAGTGCCAGCCGCAGCACCGAATGGCACAGGGAGCACCAAACGAGGGGTGTTTGAACCCGTGTGGTGCTCCCTATGCCGTTTGGTGCTTCGGGGAGGGTGATCGGGGAGGTTGGTGCGGTTTCCGGGGGTCCGTGCGTCGCGCGGAGGCCCTTAAAACGCGGCATATCGGGCGCGAAGTGGTTTATCGGCCTCCGGTGATTTTATCGACCTCCGCCGGATTTACCGACCCCGATGAATTGGAAGCAACCTACTTGTGGTTGGTTTGCGATACTCCGTATCGATATGTGTCATTGGAGCCAACAAGTTGAAGAATCGTTTCTAAATCCTGTTTCTTTGCTTCAATTTTCTGTTGAAAGTTGGCAACGTTGGCGAACGCCATCAACTGGGACTTAGAGTCGACTCCGCGCAGTTGCTTTTCAAATATCTTCGGTTTCTTAGGAGAATATGTTGCAGGGCGCATCCACTATCGTGCGTGATGGCAAACGAGGTTTCGAGTTATTGATAAAGATTCAATTTCAGTAGCGTAAACGGGTGCTTTCATGTCTAAACTGGCCGCCAGTTTTCTCCAAGTTCTTTCCGAATGTTCGTCGATCTCAAGCGGCAGTTTTTCGAAGCGACTTTCGTCAAGGTACCTCGTCGGCGAGCCATTGGCGCAAAAGAAATCTACGGTCTTAGTGCGAAGATTTAATTCAACTTGCCTAATCAAGTCGAAAAGGCAGTTCGAGACGTTCTGGTCCAAGGCGATCAGATCGAAGACGTCTTGAGGATCACGGGGCCTGAGAAAATTTCTCGATCGAATAGCATGCCGTAGTTCCGTGCATATCCGAGAAAATAGCGGAAGTTGATCCTTGACAGAGCTGCGATCTGAGCATCGTTGAATTGCTGCGCGCCTAATTCGTTTGAGCGATGCAGTTCTGTTCGCGGCTGCGAAGTCCCCAGCCCAATGTGACGCGTGTCCTTTTTAAATTCTGAACTTTAGGCCTAAAGTGGAGCAATTCCATTATCACCGGTGTTAAGGGGTTAAATTGTTCTTTACCGAAAGACAAGATTCGTTTGAAGATTTTATGCGCGGGCTTGAAAGCCCCGGCCTGATCGACTGGGCGGCCATGCCCACGTACAACACGATCATGGCGCTCGCGGCCGGCACTGGCCTCGTTATGGTGGCCATGTTCATTCGGGATTTCGCACGTGTGCGCAAGGGCGAAGATAACTCGTTCGTTAACACGAATGGTTATGCGACAGGTTTCCTCGTCGTCGGCATCATCCAGTTCCTCACTGGTTTGCACATGACTGTCACCTGGCCGCTTGCCGAAGGCGGTTTCGCGTACGACAACATTATTTTCGGCGAGACCACGCTTGCATTCGGAACACTCCTCATTATCGCTGGCATTTTCCTTTGGAAGAAGGGCCCCGAACTCTTGTCCGCGCCGGACCCAACGGTGTCCACGATGTCTACGCTCAAGCCGGTGTCCATTTTCGTCGGGGGCCTCGGGCTCGCACTATTCGCCGTCACGCTTGCCGGCTTGGTCTACCAGCTGTATGCCGCTCCGCCGCAGGAGCCGGTCTCTGGATTCTTTGCGCCCTACCCGTGGTTCGAGGCGATCTTCCTTTCGGCGCTGTTCTTCATTGTGGGCCTTGGTGCCTTTCTCTTCCCGATCGCGGTGTTCCGTACGGCGGAAAGCAAGATTGCGACGACGGGCGAGGGGTTGTGGAAGACCATCTTCTGGCTTTGGATCGTCGGCGGCGTTATTTTTGGCCTGTTTGGTGCGATGAACTTCTACACGCACATCGGATTCATCATTAACACCCAGTAGTTTCACTGCAGTGAGCGGGGGCGGGAGCGATTGGTTCCCGCCCCCGCCCTTTTTGAGCTGGCTCTTGCCGGCCGGAGCGCCAAACGGGTCAAAGCACCCCTCGTTTGGTGCTCCCTATGCCGTTTGGTGCTTCGGGGAGGATGATCGGGGAGGTCGATGCGGTTTCCGGGGGTCCGTGCGTCGCGCGGAGGCGCTTAAAACGCGGCATATCGGGCGCCGGGTGATTTATCGACCTCCTCCGGCCTTACCGACCTCCGGCGGGCAGGGCTGATCTCACACGCGGGCTTAAGTGGGTCTCATCCAAACTAGCCACTTCAGATCGCTAGAATCAGTTCCGGGCAACGAGCGCGGTTGGTGGAACCACTCAAGTAGCGCTTACACCGCCGCGCAATACGAGAAACAAGGCGCATCTGTTAGCTGGCGATGGTTGGAAGCTGAGGTAGATGAAATACATTTGGGGGCTATTGGCTCTGGTCGTTGTATTAGCCGGTGCGCTCACCCTGCGCCCAGACCTTGTACCCGGCTTCACAGACATTGCGCTCTCCGCGCCGATCGCCCACCTGATCGCTTTGCGCTCGTGGCTACTCATCTCGTTCTTGGGAATCGCAATATTCCTATTCTTTTTTGCTGCCATTCGTTACAAACTTGTCGGTATGGGCCGCATTGCCCTCGCAACGGGCTTGGCATACCTCGCGATGGCGATTTTCCACGGTGGCACCGTCTTCGCACGCGGCCTAGATAGCCCGGAGCAACTTGGTCCTGACCGCGGCATCACGAGCGCCGGCCAGGGAACCGGCGAAATCACGGTGCTCACCTACAACACGCTGGGTGGCAGCGCGGACCCTGAAGCGCTGGTGGCGGCGATCCAACACAACGGGGTCGACGTCGTCGTGCTCACTGAAACTTCCACCGCGCGCGGAACAGAAATGGCGGAAATGCTCGCCACCGAAGGCCTCCAATTCCAACACTTCAACACCGGAACCGACGAATACGCAACCGAATTCGAATCAACAGTTGTTTTGATAACGACGGCGATGGGCGAGTACGTCCAAATCGATTCGCCGGAAAACCTGCGCAGCTCAGTCACTGTTGTACCAGCCTCGGGGCAGGGACCAACAATCATCGCAGTTCATCCCTACGCGCCCACGCTCGAGGGTATCGACGGCTGGCGTTCCGACATCACGGCCACCTATGCCATGTGTTCGCAACCTGGCCCGTTCATCATTGCCGGGGACTTCAACTCCACGATCGATCACCAAATGGTCGTCGGCGGAACTTGCGAAGATGGCGCGATAGAGGCGGGCTCGGGCGGATTGGGAACATGGCCCACCGGTATCCCAACCTTGCTTGGCACGCCCATCGATCGAGTTCTGCACGATGGCTCTTACGAAGGAGTCGACGCGATGCTCATCGAATCAGGTGATACCGATCACCGGGGGGTCATCGTGCGGCTGGCGCCAGTGGCAGATTGAAACTGACCCGGGGTAAACTTGGGCAGATCGACATAAGGAGTGAGAATGGGTTTTCTGAAAACGCTAACTGTGGGTGCAATTGGCTACGTGCTCGGAGCGCGTGCCGGGCGTGAACGCTACGAACAGATTAAGACCAACGCCCAAAAACTTTGGAACTCGGGCACCGTGCGCGAGGGTCGATCGAAGGTGCGCAACCAGGCAGCAGAAACCTTCCAGCAGGCCCAAGACGTGGCGGCAGTGAAGTTCCAAGAGGCGGCTGAGGCCGTAAAAGACAAGGTCAACAGTGACGACGACGAGATTCACGTCGAAGCCGTGCACGTCCCTAGCGACGGTCGGTCTTAAATCCGCATCACTCTTAAACCAATACCGGGGCGTGTGATCGGCGCTACACTGAGGGTGTCTCGTAGGAGGTATCCATGGAAAACTTCGAGCTCACCGATCTGATGATTGACCGCGCCCGGGGCACGCTACTCGCGTCCGCCGCGGGTGACGCCCTTGGCGTGCCCTATGAATTCGCCAAACCAACCGACGATCCAGAAATGATTGGCGGAGGGCTTGGCCCCTACGCGCCAGGCGAATGGTCGGACGATACGCAAATGGCAATCTGCATCGCAAAGGTTGCCGCTTCGGGCGTCCGGCTCACCTCTGATGCGGCGCACGATGAGATCGGCCAGAACTTTATCGATTGGATGCACGAGGGCGCCACAGACATCGGCATCCAAACCCGCGCGGTTTTAAGTCGGGCAGCCAAAATGGAAGGCGATGTGTCGGACCGGCTTCGCCACGCAGCCCGTGAATTCAGCGCAAACACTGATCGAGCTGCCGGAAACGGCGCCATCATGCGAATGGCGCCCATCGGAATTTCAATGCTGTGGGACCGGGACGCCACGGCACAGGCAGCCAAAGATAACGCCTCGCTCACCCACCACGACCGCGAAGTGGAAGAATCCTGCGTGCTGTGGGCGGAGGCGATCCGGCTCGCCGTCGTCGAAGGTGTGCTCGACGTTCGCGCGGGACTCGACCTTTTGCTTGAAGATTCACGGGACAAGTGGGCGGCACTTATCGACGACGCCGAACGCGGCCTAGTCACGCCCAGGACGAACGGCTACACCGTCTCCGCCCTGCAATGCGCGTGGTTCGCGGTGAAATCCACGCTGGAATACTTTGGAGAGGCTGCCGTTGACGACGGCGTGCGCCGGGCAGTCAAGCTAGGCGGCGATACCGATACGGTCGCAGCTATTGCGGGCGCTCTACTCGGAGCGCGATGGGGCGAAAGCGCGGTCCCACACAAATGGAAGGACGCGCTCTTTGGTTGGCCGGGTCTGACCGGCGCTGACCTAGCCGACATGGGCGAACGCATCGTGCGAAACTCCCAGCCGCGCGGATTTTAGAACTGCCAGGCCGTTTCTCTCACGCCCTAGTTATTGTGTGAATTGGGACGATCCGAGCCGGCCATATCGGCAAGATGCTGAGCCTTGGAAAGTAGCTCGTGGCCATCCGCGCCGCGAATGATTGGCACGCCGTCGTCTTCAATATCGGAATCTTGGCGCGTGCCCTGAGTTGCCTCCGTCGTTCCATGAGACAACACCTGCTCAATCGGATCGAGTGTGCGAAGACCAATGCCCCGCACCCGGCTCGGATATTCGCGGGCCAACTCGTCGTAGATAATCGGATCGTGCTGCCCGTCGTCGCCAATCAAATGCCACTGAATGTTCGGGAACATGATCAGCAAATTGCGGAGCTGCGTTTTTTTGTGTTCCATGCCCGAACGGAACAGCCCCGTGGGTGTTGGGCCCCAATCGGTCATGAGCATAGGGCCAATCGGTAGATCATTTTGCTGGATGAAGGTGAGCATCGAAGAATAGACGTTCCATGCGCCCGTTGACAAGTAAAACACCGGAGCATCCGGGAAGGGATCAAGCAAATAGTTGTAAAACTCGGCCATGCCCGGGATCGCCTTGCGCATGTTTGTGTGCAAAATAAACGCGTTGTAGGCCGCGATCATCGCTCGCGGTAGGGACGTGACGACGATCGTGTCATCAATGTCGGAGACCAGGCCACTCGTGGCTGTGGGCGACACGATCATGACCGGCGCGGTGATCGGCTCGCCAGCGGCCGGTTCCAGCGTGGCCGAATGCCACCCCGGTTCCAAACCGTGGTTTTCCACCAGCAAATCCACGTACCCCGAACGGTCAGTGCGCGTGCGAATCGTCTGATTTCCAAGCGTTATCGTGACCGGTAGAAAGCCCACCTGGGTGGTGAAAAACTGGCGCCAGCCGCGCTGAGCATGTTCGGCGTGCTCGGCCGCCAGCGCTGCGATGTCGCGCATACCTTGCGTGGTAAAAGAGTGCGTGTTCGAGGGAAGGAAGGGTAGTTGGAAGGGCTTCGCATTCTCCTGCGGATCCGCCATGATCGCGCGCGCCAACACTTTGGCGGCGTGAACAGAACCGTAACCGGTGTACCCGGTGAGCTGGGGCAGCCAGCCCTGATTCCGGCGTCGGACGATATTTCGCCGATTCAGGCTGTCTTCAAAATTACGAGCAAAATTCGCTAGAGCCACAGTGTAATCCTACTTGATAGGCACGGGCAGGCCGGCGGATCACGCTGAGAACGTAGACAGCTCCAAACCGAAAGCTTCCGCGACTCCGGGTTCATAGAGCTTACCGTCAAAAGTTGACAGCCCCTCGGCAAGATCCGGCATCTCGCGCATCGCCCGCTGCCAGCCGACGTCGGCAATTCGGGTAACGTAGCGCAAGGTCGCCTTCGTCAACGCGTAGGTCGAAGTGTAGGGAACCGAGCCAGGCATATTGCCCACACAGTAAAACAGTTTGCCGTCAAATTCGAAAGTCGGATCGTCGTGGGTGGTGGGCCGCGACGCTTCGAAACACCCACCCTGATCGATGGCCACGTCCACGAGAACGGAACCCTTCTTCATGTCGGCGAGCATGTCATTAGTGACGAGCTGGGGCGTACGAGCTCCTGGAATGAGCACCGATCCGATGACGGCGTCGGCATTTTTCAACCCCTGTGCCACCGAAAGTTCGGTCGAATACTCGGTATGGATCCGGCCGGCCGTAACGTCGTCGATATAGGACATGCGGCGGAAATCGACGTCGTACACGGTGACCTGCGCTCCCATGGCCGAGGAGATTCGTGCGGCTTGGAAGCCGACCGTGCCACCACCGAGCACCACAATTTTAGCCGGACGCGTTCCGGGCACCCCGCCCATGAGAATGCCCCGACCGCCGGCTACTTTGAGCATCATATGCGCCGCGATTTGCGCGGCGAGACGCCCGGCTACTTCGGACATGGGTGCGAGCAAGGGCAACGAGCCGTCGGGGGACTGCACGGTTTCGTATGCAATAGATGTGACTTTGCGGTTGAGCAATTCGTGGGTGAGTTCCTCGCAGGCCGCCAAGTGCAGGTAGGTGAAAAGGATCTGCTCCTCGCGCATCAATTCATACTCTTGCGGCAGCGGCTCTTTTACCTTCAGAATCATCTCAGCCTGCGACCACACGGCATCGGCGCCCTCGACGATTCGCGCCCCAACCTCGGCGTATGCTTCGTCGGTTATGGACGAGCCCGCCCCCGCCCCCGCCTGGACGAAAACTTCGTGGCCGGCCCGGACCAGTTCGTTGACCGTGAGCGGGGTGACCGCCACTCGGAATTCATTATTCTTCAATTCTGTAGGTACGCCGATGCGCATGAGACCTCCTTGACTGGTCAAGTCTACAGCGCGCTTGCAACAGCTCATGGGCCCTTTGATAGGCGTGGCGGGTGCAATAGGGCGGGCCTGGCTAAAAGTGGCCAGGCCCGCCGTCAGTTACAGGTATTCAGCTTTGAATTTACTCGCGACCAGCCGCGTGGCGAGCCGCCGTGTAGGAGTAAACAAGGCCCTGGCCGATCGTCGCACCTGGGCCAGGGTACACGCGGCCGAATACGTTTCCGGCAGCGTTGCCAGCAGCGTACAGCCCTTCGATGACCGAGCCGTCTTCACGCAGTGCGCGCGCCTTGCCATCCGCGGCAATACCACCACACGTACCAAGATCGCCAGGCACGATCCGGATCGCGTAGAACGGAGCCCGCTTAATTTCACCCAGGCACGGATTCGGCCGGACGGTAATATCGCCGTAGTAGCGATCGTAAGCGGACTGGCCGCGCTGGAAATCAGAATCGTGGCCGTTAGCGGCGTGCAGGTTAAACCTGTCGACAGTCTTCGGCAAGTTTGGCATGTCGAGCTTGCGGCCAAGCTCCTCCAGCGATTCTGCCTTGATGAGCGAACCGGAGTCATACCACTCTTGCGGGAAGGGCATGCGCGGCAGGATAGCCCCGCCCACGATGTACCGATTCTTGAACGTTTGATCCATGATCATCCAGAACGGCTCATCTTCCTTGAGCATGATCTGCCCGGCCGTCATGTAGTTGATCGCCTCGTTCATGAAGCGTTCGCCCTTGGAGTTCACGATGATCTGATTCGGGAGCGAGCGCTCAGAAAGCATGAAGGTTGGCCCAGTGGGCAACGGCATCGCTGGGAACCACCAAGCTTCTTCCATGAACTTCGTGCCCGCTCCCGCGTCGCGCTGTGCAATGTTGATCGCGTCGCCAACGTTACCCGGAGCGCCAAACGACCAGTCGCCGTCGATCTTCTCGGATTGGTACTCGTGGCGCATCTCCTTGTTGCGCTCGAACCCGCCCGCCGCGAGCAAAACGCCCTTCTTCGCGCGGATCTCGATCTCTTTGCCATCCCTCTTGGCTTTGACGCCAACAACGCGGTCGCCTTCGGTGATGAGTCCAGTCATTGAGGTGTCGAACCAGATCGGAATACCCGCATCCACGACACCCTTGTACAGGCCAGCCGAAAGCGCTCCGCCACCCGAAACGTATTCACGCCCGATTGCCAATCCGCCCACGCCCTGAATAGCCTGGCGGCCCGCCTCGTAAAAGCCGCGCGGATGACGGCTGATGACGTTCATCCAACGGAAGGACTTACCCGTGACCGGCATGGGGATCGGGGCCTTGACACCCGGTGGGCGCAGGCGCTTTTGATCATCACCGAGCTTGCGGATATCGAAGGGCTTCGGCTCGACTGCGCGGCCCATCGGTGAACCACCTGGTAGTTCAGGGAAGTAGTCCGAGTATTCTTCCATCGGGTTGAACTCGAGTGGTGTCCTGCGGCGGAGCAGTTCCACCGCTGCCGTGCCATTGGTTAGGTGCGTGTCCCAGCGGTCTTGCGATTCTTCGCCGTCGACTGCGGCGGTGATGTATTCTGCCGCGCGCTCGTAGCTATCTTTCAGGCCGTGCTCTTTTAGAACATTGTTTCCGGGAATCCAAAAGCCACCGCCGGATAGTCCGGTGTTTCCGCCGACGTACTTGTCCTTTTCGATAACGAGTACGCTCATTCCCTCTTCTTTGGCTGCCAGCGCGCCAAGAAGGCCGGTTCCTGAGCCGACGACGACGAAATCGTATTCGTGGGTGTGCGTCATAAGATCTCTCCAAAATGTAATGGGCGCCACTTTGCGCCTTTATGCCACGGTATCGAATGGAGCGTGGTGGGGCAATGGCTGGGACTTCGCAGGTAGAATAATTCCATTTTGCGGCTGGCTTCGAGGTGATGCAGCCATTTGTTGGGAGAAAAAGCCGTTTTAAGGCTGAAACGTTCACTAAAACTCCCAGACTCACAGCAAATGGCCGGGTGGGTGGCTAGAGTGGCTACTTTTGCGCGACGACGGTGGACTGGTAGCGATACAGGTCAGCTCGGTAAATGTGGAACCCCCACTCGACGATCTTCCCACGCGCATCGAATGCCGTGCGGTCGATGGTGAGCACGGGGTCGCGCATCGAGATCGAAAGCAACGCTGCCTCGCGCTTATTGGGACGCTCAGCACCCACGGACTGGCGAGTTGAAGTCGGTGAATTTCCGCTGGCGCGCAGCAGTTCATACAGGCCGGACGTCTCCAGCGCGTCTCGGGGTGGCACAATCGCGGCAGGTAACCAGTTGTACAGAATCGCCACGGGCTCACCGTCCCGCAAGCGTAGCCTTTCAAGTTCCACCACGGACGCCTCGACCTCAATCCCCAACTGCTTCGCGATGGCCTCAGTTGCGCGCCGGTGATTGTACTGCAGTATATGAGTGCTTGATTCGTGGCCAGCCTCTTGGATCTCCTCGTGTAGTGACGGTAATTGGAGCAGCTGGTGATGGGGGTTCGGGGAAACGATCGTGCCAACTCCCCGGCGTCGTTGAAGAAGGCCGGCCTCGACCAGCGTTTGCAAAGCTTGACGCGCAGTCGGCCGGGAAACTTGCAAACGCTTGGCCAGTGAAACCTCGTTCTCAATAGGTGTGCCTGGACGCAAAACGCCATCGAGGATTGCGCGCCTGATCGGCGCCGAAATTTGAGCATGGAGGGGCGCGCTCGAATTGCGATCCAGCTCGATAGCCGGCCGAAACTTTTCGATCATGGCCCTCCTGTGAATTTCTCTTGTGCGTCCTATCTCAGTTTATTGGCACGTGCTGGAAAACGATACAAAACTTATATGTCATGACATATGCTGTTGTCCATTGGAAAGGAATTCTGAAAGAAAATTTCATAAACGGCTAAATTGCACGCTTTAATGGCTTCGTTTTTCACTCACCTATAACACTATGAATCGAGGATCTGACCAAATGCTTCTTCAGGCCACTCAGATCAGCAAGCACTACCCCGGAGTGCAAGCTCTGGATCGAGTCAATTTCGATCTGGAGGCCGGGCAGATCCACGCCCTCGTTGGTGAGAACGGTGCGGGCAAGTCCACGCTCATGAAAATCTTCGGTGGGATCGTGCGTCCCGATTCGGGCGTGATCACACTTGACGGCAACCCCGCACAGTTTAGTAACCCGCTCCAGGCCCAGCAGGCCGGCATCGCACTCATCCACCAAGAACTCAACCTGATGTCCGACCTCACCGTGGCACAAAATATCTTCTTCGGTCGCGAACCGAAGCGGGGCCCTGTGATTGACGATGCCGCAATGGTGCGGCAGGCTTCGAAGATTCTGCAGCGAATCGGCCTCGACGTCAATCCTGGAATGAAGCTCGGCACCCTGACCGTAGCCGGGCGTCAAATGGTCGAAATCGCCAAGGCTTTATCCATGGATGCTCGCGTGCTCATCATGGATGAGCCAACAGCCGCGCTATCCGCACACGAGGTCGAGCAACTTTTCGCGATGACGCGCGAGTTCATTGCCGGCGGCATCGGGCCGATAACGGGAGTAGACAGCGAGGAGCCGCCGACGCCGGGCCACCCCGGCCAGCGCGCGGTTATCTACATTTCGCACCGGCTCGACGAAATCCAGGAGCTGTGCAGCCACGTGTCCATTTTGCGCGACGGCCGCAACGTCTCCACCGACCGAACCTCCGAACTCACCCGGCAAGAAATGATTGCCCGCATGGTCGGCCGCGCCATCGACACCTCGCACCGGCCACAACCAGCGCCGAGCGCTGGAACCGGCACGGCCCCCGACGTGAGGCCTGGCCCCGACGCGATCGGCTTCGAAGTCCGGAACCTCAACGCGGGCATGGTCACCGACCTTTCTTTTACGGTCAACAAAGGCGAAATCTTCGGCGTCGCAGGCCTTGTCGGAGCAGGGCGAACCGAAGCCGCGCGGGCAATAGTCGGCGCGGACGCGAAGGAAACTGGCACCGTCGTCGTCGGCGGAAAGGAAGCCCGCATCGCCACGGTGGAAGACGCCGTGCGGGCCGGGATCGGCTACCTCTCGGAAGACCGCAAAGAGTACGGCCTCCTGCTCGAACAGTCGATCACGCAAAACGTTGCGCTGCCTTCGTTGGGGCAGTGGGCGAACGTGGGCGGAATTATCGACGACGCCGAAGCGGCGGGCATCGCGCAAAAGGCCGTGGACGAGCTGGGTATTGCCACGCCGTCCACCGCTCAGGCCGTGCGGAATCTTTCGGGCGGGAACCAGCAGAAGGTCGTGATCGCTAAGTGGGTGGCGCGTAACTGCGACGTGCTGATTTTCGATGAGCCAACCCGCGGGGTCGACGTCGGCGCCAAAGACGATATCTACACCCTCATGGAAGATCTCGCCGCCGAAGGCAAAACCATCATCGTCATTTCCTCGGAAATCGAGGAACTGCTTCGGGTGTGCCACCGGATCGGCGTTATGTGCGAGGGCCGCCTCACCGGCACGCTTACCAACGCCGAGGCCACTTCGGAAAAAATCATGGAACTGGCCACCCGCTTCGGCGCCGGGCACCAAGCCGCCGGCTGCGAGACCGCCGCGCACGAAAAGGAAAGAGAACAATGAATCCAATTGACCCCGATCGCGCCCTTGTGGCGGAGGCAACCACCGAAGCGAAAACCACGGCGGAGGCGCAGCCGCAGGCGAAAGAGCGCGGCCCGCAGACCAGAGCGCGCGGCCCGCTCGGGTGGATGCGTAGCATGTACAAACGCCATCCCGCCCAGGTGCTGATCGTCGTTTCTGAGCTCGCTCTGATCGTGATCTTCTCCGTGATCAGCCCGTACTTCCTCGATCTTGGCAACATTTCGGCGCTGCTGCTGGATGCCTCCGTGTACATCTTGTTGGCGCTCGGGCTCACGTTCGTGATCGCCACCGGCGGTATCGACCTGACTCCAGGATTCGGTATGGCCTTCACCGGTGTGATCACGGCGCTCGTCATGACCAATGTGGGCGGGCCGATGTGGTTGGCGATCGCCGCAGGAATCGCGGCTGGAATTGCAGCCGGCCTGGCGCTTGGCACAGTGAACGGCTTCCTTGTGGCCAAACTCAACATGCAACCAATGGTGGCAACGCTTGCCATGATGCTCGTGGCCTGGGGTGCGGCGCTGTCGATCACCGGCACGTCGTCGATCCCGCTCAACGACTACCGCCCTTTCCTCGCGCTCGGCAACGGCAAAACCTTCGGGCTGACCAACGCGATCTACGTGTGCATCCTCGCCGCGATTATCGCGCATGTGCTCCTTAAACACACGCTGATCGGCAGGTATGCGCTCGCGATGGGCTCCAACGAGGAGGCCACTCGGATGTCAGGCGTGAACGTCGAGAAGTGGAAGTGGCGAGTTTACGCGCTGGCCGGCATGTTTACCGGCCTTGCGGGAGTGCTCATGGCGTCGCGGCTTGCCTCCGGTAAGCCCGACGTCGGTCAATCCTACGAAATGTATGCGATCGCCGCGGCCGTGCTCGGCGGGGCCTCGCTGCGCGGCGGCCAGGCATCGGTGTTCGGCTCGGTGATCGGCGCGATCCTCATCGCAACAATCCGCAACGGCGCCGTGCACATGGGCGTATCGGATCAGAACCAGAAGATTTTGCTCGGCGTGGTCGTGTTGATTGCAGTGTACCTTGACGTGCGCCGGCCAAAGGAGCGCGCATGATTCGGCGTTTTGAACGACGACGTCGGGCGGCGCTCGCCACACTGATCGGCGCGCTCACTTTCGGGCTGGCCGGATGTGCCGGGCTCGGAGAGCGCTTGACCGACTCCGACGATAAGTTGGACATCGCCGTCGTCGCCAAAGGATATGCAAGCCCATTCTGGGCGGCCGTTCAGTCCGGTGCTTTCGCCGCGGGGGAGGACTTGGGCGTCAACGTCACGTTCAACGGGCCGGACACCGAATCTGACGTGGTGCGCCAGGTGGACCAAAT
Organism: Trueperella bonasi; assembly: GCF_030811535.1. Taxonomy (GTDB): domain Bacteria; phylum Actinomycetota; class Actinomycetes; order Actinomycetales; family Actinomycetaceae; genus Trueperella; species Trueperella bonasi. The sequence goes on from NZ_JAUSQX010000001.1 coordinate 1,107,936, forward strand.
CAACCTCGCACACGTCATGGCCCCGGACGCGTTCGTGTTCTCGGCGCTGGATTCATCGGCCTCGGTGATCGCGTTGGAGCAATTCGTCGAATCGGGGATCCCCGTGGTGGCCTTCGACTCGGGCGTGCCGGGCTCCGATATCCCGATCTCGACGGTAGCGACGAACAACCGAGCGGCCGCCGCTGCCGCCGCCGCGCACATGATCGAGCTGACCGGGGGCGAGGGCGAAGTGGCGATCCTCGCGCAATCCTCCACATCCGTGACCGGCACCGACCGGCGTGACGGCTTCGTCGACCACCTCGCCGAGCACGCGCCCGACCTCAAAGTTGTGGATATCCAATACAATGATTCCGATCAGGCCAAGGCCGAACAGCAGGCCTCGGCCATCATTCAGGCCCACCCCAATTTGAGCGGCATTTTTGCAACTGACGACGACGGCGCCGTGGCCGCCGCGCAAACCGCCCGACGGGTGGGGGCCGATGTTCACGTGATCGGATTCGACTCGGGAGCGGTGCAGGTGCAGTTGGTCCGCGAGGGCCATATGGCCGGGGCGGTCACCCAAAACCCGTATTTGATGGGCTACATCGCGGTGGAGACGGCAGTGAAAGCGGCGCGCGGTGAAGAGGTTGAACCGGTGATCGACTCGGGCTTTTACTGGTATGACGCCGAGAATCTGGATGATCCCGATATTCAGAAGGCGATCTACGATTAGGGGCTTGAGCCGCCGGAGGGACGGCTCACCCGAGGAGGCGACGAATGACGTCGGCGGGGTTGGGAACATGCCTGGCGCCTTGCCCCTCGGCCCGGCGTAGCGTGTCGGAATCGGCCGAGCGCAGCTGGCCAGAATCCGCCCAGCGAACCAGCTCCTCCGAGGTTGGCGCGGAAGCGGACCCGCCGGGGCGCTCCACGGTCCAAGCTGCCGTGACCTGGCCGAGCACAGCCGCCTCAACCAGCGAAGCGCCGGCCACGAGTCCGCGCACAAGCCCGGCCGTAAACGAATCGCCCGCTCCCGTGGTATCGAGAGCTTTCACTGTGATTGCGGGGAGCTCGATGAACGTCGGCTCGGTGTAGGGCGGGGCGCCGCCCGCTGGTTCATCTCCCCGGGAGCTGCCGAGCTCAGCCGCCATCGCTCCCCGTTCCGCCACGATCGCACCCCTTTCGCCGCGCGTGATCACCATGGCCGGCACCGCCTCCAAGAATTTAGCGGCCCCCTTGAAACAGCAATCTTCCTGCGTGTATTTCAAGCATTCGACCTCGTTGGGAACGAAGATGTCCGCCTCCGCGATCGGCGCCATGTTCTCCAGATCCCACTTCTGGGCGGGATCCCAGCACGAATCGACAATCACGGTAGTGCCGGCTTCGCGCCAGCGGCGCACCGTATCGCGAGCTGCGGAAAGATACGGCACTGAAGCTAATAAGTAGTCTGGCGCGGGCATATCGGCCGGCGGCAAAGGAGCACCATCCTCACCCCAAGTGGTCAAGGCGCGATCGCCGTCGAAAAACTGGGCGATCGTCACGGACTGCCGCTCGACAGTCGTCGACCCATCGAAGCGAACGTCCTCCCCGTCAAGCAGTTCGCGCACCCACCGGCCGGCCCGGTCGGTGCCGAAAGCCGTGAGAATGTTGACGTCCAGCCCGAGGCGCGCGCAGGCCACAGCCTGATTGGCGACCCCGCCGGCCATGATCTCCCCACCGTCGACCCACTGCTCCTCGCCGGGAACGGGCGCGTGCTTGAGCCCGTAGCTGACGATGTCCAAGAAGATCGGCCCGGCCGCTACCACTTGCGCTTTGTGCATGCGCCCAGCATACCCATAGATAGCTACAATGCGCGCGGCGTTGATCGGCGGCGGGCGCAGCCGTAGTCTGGAGGTGAGATCCTCAGCAGACCCGGAAGGCGCTATGAAACTTACTCTCATCGGCGGTGGCGGTTTCCGTGTGCCGCATATGGCTTCGGTGTTCCAAGAAGGCTCGAGCGTGCGGCTGAGCGAGCTGGTCCTCTATGACATCGACGCCGAGCGGCTTGCGACGATGCGCAACGTTCTCGAGCAGCTCGGTTTGATGGGCGCGATAGGGAAGGTGACCACGACGACGTCGCTCGAGGAAGCCGTGCGCGGGACGGACTACGTGTTCTCGGCGATGCGGATCTCGGGTGCGTGCGGGCGAGTGATTGATGAGCGCGAGGCGCTCGACCGGGGGCTTCTTGGCCAGGAAACTGTGGGGATCGCGGGCTATGCTTACGCCTTTCGGCAGATCCCCGAAGCGCTCCGGTTGGCCGAGGCCGTGCGCGATCTCGCGCCCGAGGCGTGGATTATGAACTTCACGAATCCGGCGGGAATTATCACGCAGGCGATGCGCCGGGTGTTTCCCAAGGTGGTGAGCATTTGCGATACGCCGATTGGGATGGTGCGGCGGGCGATGCACCTGATGGAGCTCGACGAGGCGGAGGTGGACTTCGATTACGTGGGGCTGAATCATTTGGGGTGGTTGCGGTCGATGAAGGTGGGCGGCGTGGATTACCTGCCGAAGCTTCTTGGCGACGACGAGCTTTTGCCGCAAATGGAAGAAGCCAAAGAGATCGGCATGGACTGGATTCGTGCACTTGGCATGATGCCGAACGAGTACCTGTTCTATTACTACAAGAACCGGGAAGTGGTGGCGAGGCTTCGCGAGGGGGAAACTCGCGGCGAGTTTTTGGTGCGCCAGCAGGGTGATTTTTATGAGGGGGCGGCCGCTGATCCGGAGGGCTCGGGGGAGCTGTGGCGGCGCGTGAATGCCGAGCGGGACGCGACGTATATGGCCGAGGCACGCGAAGAGGGCGAGGCCCGCCCACTTGCCGATGTTGATACCGGCGGTTACCAGCGCGTGGCGCTTGAGCTGATGGATGGGCTGACCAATGGTAACCCCTCGAATTTTCAGATGATCTTGGGTGTTGGGAACACGGATGCCGATGACTATGCGGAGAACGGACTACTGGTGCCCGAACTTCGCGAAGACGCGATCATTGAGCTGCCATGCACCGTGGATTCGGATGGTATCCACCCGCGGCGGCCCGGCCCGGTGACCGGCCCGCCGCTCGGGCTCATGACTGCGGTGAAGGCGTGCGAGGAACTGGTGATTGATGCGGCACTCGCGGGGGATAAGACCCTCGCCTGGAAGGCGCTTGGCCATCATCCGCTTGTTGATTCCATTGATGTGGCAAAGGACGTGCTCGAGGCGTACATCCGGGCGAACCCGGATATTGGGAGGGTGTTCGAACGCTGAGTTGCTGCGGCAGGGCTTATCCCAAGAGTGCGAGGGGGACGACAGCAACGCCGTCGCTCCGCCGGTATGCATCTTTGCCGGTTGTGATGATGACCTTGTCGATTAATCGTTCGCCAATTTGATCGCCTAACCAGTGTAGGTCGGAAACATCTGAATCGGATACAGTTTTGGCAAGTTTGACTTCGAAACCGAGCACATTCCCGTCGTACCGCTCAGCGACTGCATCAACTTCGTGCTCTCCGCCTTTAGTTCGTAGGTGGAAGACACGCGCCTCAGCGGCTTGGCTAGCCGCTCGAATCGTCATAACTGCTAGAGATTCAAAAAGCTGACCGAAAATTTCTCCGGTCCCGGGGCTGGCGCTCGCTAGTAGTTCGGGTGTGAGATTGAGCAGGTGAGCGGCAATGCCTGGATCGCTTAGCTGGTGTTTTGGTCCGGTGTTAAGGCGTTTGAATGGATTGGCATTTGGCAGCCAGGCTTCAACGGGGTCAAGAATCCACAGTTTGGTGAGCATGTCACGGTACGTTAAGGCCGTGCTTTTGGCGACTTTGTCGTCGTCCGCTGGTGTGGCCGCGTTGAGGATGGTTGTGTACGAGGCCGTGGTTGATGACGCTGCCGCGTATGCGGCCAGCCATGCCCGTAGCGCGGCGGGCCGCCGGACATTGAGGCCTTGGTCTGGAATGTCCCGATCGATAATACGGTCAACGTATCCTGCGATGGCTGTGCGGTGTGGTCGGCCAGAGAGTTGGAAAATATCGGGCAGTCCGGTTTCGCATACGGCTCGTGCATAATCGGATAGCTCGAAGTGGGTATGCCCAGTGATTGTTGCGCGCCCAGCGAAGAGATCGCTAATCCAAACAGACGGTTGAGTACTTGGACGTTCTGCCAGAGAAAATGGGCGCATCCGCAAAGACACGATTCGCCCCGCGCCGGAATGAGTGTCCGTGCCATCAATAGGTGTGGCGGATCCGGTAAATAGAAAAGTAGTGTCTGACTTGGCGTCGATGAGTCGGCGGGCTGCGTCCCAAAGTGGTGGGTAATGTTGCCACTCGTCAATCAGCACCACAGGTGCAGACGTCAAGAGATTATGCGCGTCGGCTGCGACTATTTGGCGCGTCGCTGGATTGTCGATCGCAAAAGTTTTCGCGGCACGGCGCGCGGCTGTTTCCGTCTTGCCAATTCCTTTAGGGCCATCAATGGCAATTCCTGGCAGTGTGTCCAATAAATCATCCAGTTCGTCGTCAATATATCGTCCGAGATAGGTGGAGGTGGAACTAGGTAACATGGTGCTTTCAGGTTTCTATCAGTCGTTTCGTCGGCATTCTATCAGTCGTTTCGTCGGCACTTGGGAGCCCGGACGCAGGAACGTAAACGAAGAGTTCCAAGGCCGGGCTCCCACCCGCGTGGAAGCAGCTCCCACCCGCGCTGATCAATCCGTACTCACACGGCTTGCCCGGCTAGAAGAAATCCGGCGCCGGCATACCCACGTACACGGTCTGCAGGTAGTCCTCGATGCCTTCTTTGCCGCCCTCGCGGCCCATGCCCGAATGCTTCATGCCGCCAAACGGAGCGCCGGCATTGGAAATCGTTGCGGAGTTAACGCCCAGCATGCCAATTTCCAGCCGCTCGGCAAGGCGCATCACGCGGTTCATGTCCTTGGTGTGGAAGTAGCCGCCAAGGCCAACCGAGTCTTTGTTGATCGTCTTGATCAGTTCGGCCTCGTCCTCAAAGCGAATCACGGGCGCGACCGGTCCGAAGATTTCGTCCTTCACGATGTCGGATTCAGGGTCGACATCTACCAGCACTGTCGGTTCGAGGAAGAATCCGGTGTTGAACGGCTTCCCGCCACCGGCCGCGATCTTTGCGCCGGCTTCGACGGCGCGGTCGATCATTGCGGAAACATCTTCGAGCTGTTTTTCGGACACGAGCGGTCCAACGTCCACGCCGTCTTCAAGCCCATTGCCCACCTTCTTTGCGGCAATCCGCGCCGTAAACTTTTCGGCGAATTCCTCGTAGACGTCCGTGTGGACGAAGAAGTGATCGGCCGCGTTGCAGGCCTCGCCCATGTTACGCAGCTTTGTAGCGACGGCGGCCTCCACGGCCTTGTCAATATCCGCATCCTCGAAGACGATGAACGGCGCATTTCCGCCGAGCTCCATGGAGGTGCGCAGCACGTTGTCGGCAGCTTCTTTGAGGAGTGCCTTGCCCACCTGGGTGGATCCGGTGAACGAAATTTTACGCATGCGCGGATCTTGGATGAGCGGGCCGGTAATCGGCCGCGAGCGCTTTGAGGGCAGCACGGCGAACACGCCCTTGGGCAGCCCGGCTTCGTTCATGATCTGCGCGAAGAGCAAAGCCGTCAACGGAGTGTCCTGCGAAGGGCGCATAATCGCCACGTTTCCGGCAGCGAATGCGGGCCCAGCCTTGCGGGTGGCCATCGCGAGTGGGAAGTTCCACGGGGTGATAAATAGGCATGGGCCGACGGGGCGGCGTACGACGACGGCCTGCAGGTGGCCTTCAGGCACCCGGAAGTAGTCGCCACGGATACGGGCGGCCTCTTCGGAGAACCAGCGCAAGAATTCTGCTCCGTATGTGACCTCACCGTAGGACTGGTCGAGGGGCTTGCCCATTTCGAGTGTCATGACGGTGGCCAGGTCATCCCGGTATTTGCCGGTGGCAAGGTCAAAGGCGCGGCGGAGAATTTCTGCGCGCTCGCGAGGAGCCGTGACCGCCCAATCCCACTGGGCTTCGGCCGCGAGGTCCATAGCGCGAGCGGCATCTTCGGGCGTCGCGTCCGCTACGGTGGTCAGCACTTCGCCGGTGGCCGGGTTAAGCACGTCGAAGCGTTCGCCGGATGAGGAGTCGGTAAATTCGCCGTTGATGAAAATTCCGGTTGGAATCCTTGCGAGGAGGTCTGTGATTCGTGATTCTGCCATGGGTTTGCCTTTCCGCTTTGGCGCACATCGGCGTGCGCTTTGTGGTTTGTGGAGCGGTATTCGATTTTAAGAGTTTAGTAATTTGGCCCTGTGACCTGCCGTTTTAGAGGTAATTTGGGTCAATTTCCAAAATCGCCTTGACGTCGAAGCATTTTGCAACGAAGATCATATACAAGATCATATACGATCTGCGTCGAAGGGGCACATGCCTCTGAGGCAAATACTGAGAGGGCTATCGCTCTTGAAGGAAAATCTGGAGTCGTGCAAAGGAGCGGGCTTTGAGCCACAACATCGTTTCCCAAACCCTCGGCCGCGAGGTCGGCAAGATTATCGCCGTCCACCTGTCCTATCCGTCGCGTGCAAAGCAGCGTGGCCGTATCCCCGCCGAGGCTTCGTACTTCATGAAGGCTTCGTCCTCGTTGACCGGTCCCGGTGAGGTCACCCGCCCGGAAAATACCGATCTATTGGTTTTCGAGGCGGAGATCGCCGTCATTATTGGTAAGCCGGCGCGAAATGTTTCCGAAGAAAACGCGTGGAATTACGTCAGCCACGTCACGGCAGCGAACGATATGGGGCTGCTTGATTTCCGCGCGGCAGATAAGGGCTCTAACGTGCGCTCCAAGTCGGGCGATGGGATGACCCCGATCGGCCCGCAGCTGATTGATGCCACCAAGATTTCGCCTGATGCTTTGCGTGTGAAGGCCACCGTGGATGGCAAGGTGGTTCAGGATGATTCCTCTTCCACGCTCCTGTTCTCCTTCGCGCACTTCATCGCTGACCTTTCGCGCTTCATGACCCTCGAGCCCGGCGACGTGATCCTAACCGGCACGCCGTCGGGTTCTTCGGTTTTGCAGCCGGGCCAGTCGGTCACGGTTGAGGTGTATTCGGAAGACGATCCGTCGATGACGTCCGGTGAGTTGACGACGACGGTCGTGGCCGGCGATCCGGTGGCGGACATCGGCTCGGCCCCGAAGGCGGATGAAAAGCAGAAGATCGACGCTTGGGGTTCGCGCGAAGAAGCGGGCCTCGAACCAGAATTTGAGTTGACCGACGATCTGCGCGAACGCCTATCCAAGCTCGCGCTCGCAACGCTTTCCTCGCAGATGCGCCAAAAGGGCTATCCGAACGTTTCCATCGATGGAGTTCACCCGCAAACCCCGGGAACAAAGCTCGTCGGCCGGGCTCGCACGCTGCGCTACGTCGGCCACCGCCCGGACCTGTTCAAGAAATTCGGCGGCGGATATAACGCTCAAAAGCGCGCAATCGACTCGGTCAACCCGGGCGAGGTGCTCGTCATGGAGGCCCGAGGCTACGAACACGCGGGCACACTCGGTGACATTCTCGCTCTGCGCGCCAAGGTGCGCGGCGCGGCAGGCATCATCACCGACGGCGCGGTGCGCGATTGGGCGCCGGTTGAAGAGGTCGGCCTGCCCGTGTTCGCGCAAGGCGCCCACCCATCCGTGCTCGGTCGGGTCCACATCCCGTGGGATACCGACGTCACCATCACCTGTGGCGGCGTGGCCGTTCAGCCTGGCGACGTGATCGTTGGCGACGACGACGGCGCGATCGTCATCCCACCGCACATGGTTGAGGAACTGGTTGCCGACGCCGAGCAGCAGGAATCCGAAGAAGAATTTATCGCGGAAATGGTTGCGAACGGCGAGTCTGTGGACGGCCTGTATCCGCTCAATGCCCAGTGGCGCGATCGCTACAACGAGTGGCTTTCAGCTAAATAACGATACCAACTGCTAACGAGTTCGAAAGAGGACATCATGGCACAAAAGCCTGCGGGAATTCCCGAAGAAATTAAGCATTACATCAACGGTGAGTACGTGGATTCGAAGTCGGGTGAAAGATTCGACATTCTCGAGCCAACCACCAACGAAAACTACCTGAGCGCACCGCTGGGTGGTCAGGAAGAAGCGGATGCAGCCGTCGCAGCAGCTAAGGCAGCATTTGACGAGGGTTCGTGGGCGAACATGCTTCCGCGCGCCCGCTGGAAGATCCTCAACGCGATCGCGGACGAAGTTGCAAAGATCAACGACGAGCTCGCCGAAATCGAGTCCTTTGATTCCGGTCTGCCGATCCGCCAGGCCCGCGGCCAGGCAAACCGCGCTGCGGAGAACTTCCGCTTCTTTGCCGATCTGATCGTGGCGAATGAGGATAAGGCGTTCTCGATGCCCGGCCGCCAAATTAACTACGTGAACCGCAAGCCGCACGGCGTCGCTATTTTGATTACCCCGTGGAACACGCCGTTCATGCAGGAATCGTGGAAGCTCGCTCCGGCGCTCGCCTCCGGTGCCACCGTCGTGCTCAAGCCCGCCGAGTTCACCCCGGTTTCGGCCTCGTTGTGGCCGGGAATCATGGAGCGCGCGGGCGTTCCCAAGGGCGTGTTTAACATTGTTTACGGTGATGGCACGACGGGCGACAAGCTCGTCACGCACCCGGATGCGCCGCTGGTGTCCTTCACCGGTTCGCTTGCTACCGGCAAGAAGATCTTCGAGCGTTCCGCGCCGTACATGAAGCATCTTTCGCTTGAGCTCGGTGGTAAGTCGCCGGCCATTATTTTCGAGGATGCAGACTTTGAAAAGGCTCTCGACTCCACGCTCTTTGGTGTTTTCTCGCTTAATGGTGAGCGCTGCACGGCTTCATCGCGTCTGCTGGTCCAGCGTTCGATTTACGACAAGTTCGTTGAGGCCTATGCCGAGCGTGCCAAGAAGGTTGTCGTTGGCCCGCCGTCGGACGAAAAGTCGGAAATCGCGGCACTGGTTCACCCGGAGCACTACGAGAAGGTCACCTCTTACATTGAAATCGGTAAGAACGAAGGCCGCCTCGTCGCCGGTGGTGGGCGCCCTGAGCACCTTCCCGAGGGCAATTACGTTGAGGCCACCGTGTTCGCGGACGTGCCGGCCGATGCCCGGATTTTCCAGGAAGAAATCTTCGGTCCCGTCGTCGCTATCACGCCTTTCGATACGGAGGAAGAAGCGATCGAATTGGCCAACGACGTCGAATACGGGTTAGCAGCCTACGTGTGGACGAACGACATCGCCCGCGCGCATAACGTCGCCCACCAAATCGAATCCGGCATGGTCTGGATTAACTCGCACAACGTTCGCGACCTGCGCACCCCGTTTGGCGGCGTGAAGGGTTCGGGCCTTGGCCACGAAGGTGGCTACCGCTCGCTCGACTTCTACTCCGTCCAGCAGGCCATACACGTCACCCTCGGCGACGTGCACACCACGCGTTTCGGTGCCACCGGATACGCAGACAACGATCTTGGCCTCGGAGGACCGAGCGCCTAACACACTTGGCGGGCACGCCTGGTCCACCTAGCGTGCCCGCCGCTCGTTTTGAGCAATATTAAAAATCTGCCGACCCTCAACGGAGAGGCATCAGCCAAAGGAGACTGAATATGTCCGATTACACGAAGCAGCCACAGGCACCAGCACCAGATATTGTGCGTTGTGCATACATGGAGCTCGTCGTCACCGATCTGGAAAAGTCGCGCCACTTTTACGTGGACGTTCTCAACCTGGTGGTGACTAAAGAAACCGAGGATGCGATCTACTTGCGCTCGGCCGAAGAGTTCATCCACCACAACCTGATCCTGCGCAAGGGGCCAGAGGCAGCGGTGGCGGTTTTCGCGTTCCGCGTGCGCAGTCAGGAGGAAGTGGAGAAGGCTGCGGCTTTCTACGAAGAGCTCGGTTGCGAGGTGCGCCGGGGTGATTTCGTCGACGGCGTTCGCAACGCCGTGCGTGTTGTGGATCCGCTAGGCTTCCCGTACGAGTTCTTCTTCGAGGTAGACCACGTTGAGCGTTTGGCTTGGGCATACGACCGGCAGGCTCCAGGTGAACTCGTGCGCCTTGATCACTTTAACCAGGTCACACCAGATGTGCCAAACGCGGTTAAGTACATGGAAAATCTTGGCTTCCGCGTTACGGAAGATATCAAGGACGATGAGGGAACGACGTACGCCGCTTGGGTACGCCGCAAGCCCACTGTTCATGACACCGCCATGACAGGTGGAGATGGCCCGCGCATGCACCATATCGCGTTCGCAACCCACGAAAAGCACAACATTCTCGCGATCTGCGATAAGCTCGGCGCCCTGCGCATGTCCGATCAGATCGAGCGTGGCCCCGGCCGCCACGGCGTCTCCAACGCCTTCTACCTGTACCTGCGCGATCCGGATGGCCACCGCGTTGAAATTTACACCCAGGACTACTGGACCGGTGATCCGGACAACCCAGTCGTCACGTGGGACGTTCATGACAACCAGCGTCGTGACTGGTGGGGCACGCCCGTCGTACCGTCCTGGTACACGGACGCCTCGCGCGTGCTCGACCTCGACGGCAACCTCCAGCCGCTCGTCGAGCGCACCGACGCACGCGAAATGGACGTCACCATTGGTGCGGACGGCTTCTCCTATACCCGCAAGGGCGATGAAGAGAAGGGCTTCAAGCTAGGAGAACAAATCTGATGGCACCAGAAGCACATCCACACAACCGCGAGGACCTCGTTCTTTCAACCAAGAAGAGCGAAGATCGTCGCGTTGCCGTTGGCACACTCGTTGGCACCGCCGTCGAATGGTACGACTTCTTCATCTATGCGAACGCGGCGGCAATCGTTTTTGCGCCGCTGTTCTTCGATCCGTTCGTTCAGGGCGCGGGAGAAATTGCCGGCCGACTAATTTCCTTCGCGACGGTCGGTATTTCCTTCTTCTTCCGCCCGCTTGGCGCTGCGATTGCAGGCCACTACGGCGATAAGCTCGGCCGCAAAGCCATGCTCGTCGCCACCCTGCTAATGATGGGTATTGCCACCTTTGTGATCGGCTTGCTGCCCACGTACGCAAGCGCGGGCGTCATCGCACCGATCGCACTGCTTATCCTCCGTATTTTGCAGGGCCTAGCGGCCGGCGGGGAATGGGGCGGTGCGGCTCTCATGGCCGTCGAACACGCACCCGTGAAAAAGCGTGGCCTGTACGGCGGCTTCCCGCAGATCGGCGTGCCGCTAGGCATGCTGATGGCAACTCTCGTGCTGACTGTCGTATCCGTGCTGACCACCGACGAGCAGTTCATGAGCTGGGGTTGGCGAGTGCCCTTCCTCTTCTCGCTCGTTTTGATCGGCATCGGCATGTGGATCCGCCTCGGCGTTTCCGAATCGCCAGTCATGGAAGAAATTCGTGAAGCGGACGAGAAGGACGAACAGGTTCGCCTCCCGATCGTTGACATGTTCAAGACCGCCTGGAAGCCGCTCATCCAAAGCGCGCTCGTCTTCGCCGGAAACGGTGTAGCAGGCTATATGATCACCGGCGGCTTCATCCTGTCTTACACCACGCAAGATCGCGGCCTAGATCGGGACACGATCCTGAACTTCATCTCGATCACGGCCGTCATGTGGATCATCTCCACAATCTTCTCGGCATGGCTTTCGGACAAGATCGGCCGCAAGCCCGTGTACATGATCGGCTTCGTCATCCAGATCGTTTGGGTATGGGTACTGTTCGGCTTCGTCCAAAACGGCACCATGACCCAGATCCTGCTCGGAATGCTGGTGTGGGCAATACCCATTGGCTTCACCTACGGTCCGCAAGCGGCAATGTTCGCCGAAATGTTCCCGGCGAAGATCCGCTACTCGGGTGCAGGCCTCGGTAACGCCTTCGGCGCGATCCTCGGCGGCGCATTCGCTCCGCTCATCGCCACTTACCTTGTGGCGCAGACTGGCACAACGAACTCGGTGGCAATCTACATCGCGATCGTCACGGTTGTTGCGGCGATCGCGCTCGTGACCATTCCGAATTCAACCGGCCGCGACCTCAGCCCGGCAGCCGACGGCGAAATCAACGCCGAGATCGAAAAGATCGCGGCCGAAGAAGAGGGCGTCATCGAAACAACCTTCGAACGCGGAGCTGGTTTCTAAGGTTACACGTAGAATCTCTACAGAGATTCAACCAAAGCTGTGGGGCCATTCCCGGCCCCACAGCAACAACAAGAAAGTAGAAAGTCCATGGGAATGCAGAAGTCGAAATCCGCCGGAGTATACGAGGCCGTCCGAGAAGCCATCGTAACCGGCCGGTTCTCGCCAGGCTACAAGCTGACCATCAGCACGCTAGCCAAAGAGTTCGGCGTATCTGCTGTTCCCGTGCGTGAAGCCATCCGCTGGCTTCAGGCAGAAGGACTCGTCGAATACACCCATAATGTCGGTGCGCAAGTCACGCACGTGGATGTTTCAGGCTACGCGGATGCGCTGCGGGTTCTCGCACTGCTTGAAGGTATGGCGACGGCGTCGTCGGCACCTTACCTGAACGAAAGCCACATCGACGAGGCGCGTAAACTCAATGAGGACATGCGCTACCTCGTCGACGCCCCGGTTTTTGATTCGGCGAACTACCGCAAACTCAACAACGATTTTCACGCGGTGTTGACTTCGCAATGCCCTAATCCTCGCCTCATTGACTTGATGAATATAGAAGCGGAGCGGGTTTCGCTGATGCGCCGCACGTCATTCGAATTCGACGAGCAGCGCTCGACGTCCTCCGTCGAACAGCATTCGCATCTGCTGAAACTTATGACAACTGGCGCAACGGCCCAGGAGATCGAGGCCTACGCCCGCGCGCACAAGTTGGAGTCGCTGGAGCGATCACTCCGGGACGCCGCATAGATGAAAGGTTTTTACAGTGCAATTTCACCACCACGGTTACATTTCCGAAGATCCCCGCGTCAAAATTGTTGACGACGCTTGCGTTGACCGCAATCCGGACCTGCCCGACGAAGTAGATGTTCTGATCGTGGGCTCGGGCCCCGCCGGAATGATCACGGCCGCGCAGCTGTCAGTTTTCCCTGATATTGAGGCAAGGATTATTGATAAGCGCGACGGGCGGCTGCCGCTTGGTCACGCGGACGGTATCCAGTCCCGTTCGGTCGAAACTTTCCAAGCTTTCGGTTTTGCCGAGGAAATCATTGAAGAAGGCTACAGAATTACGGAGACGGCGTTCTGGAAGCCCGATCCAGACAACCCCGATCACATTGTGCGTACCGGTTGGACTGACGACGACCCGTCCGGGCTTTCCGAATTCCCGCACCTGATTGTGAACCAGGCCCGCGTACTCGACTATTTCCGCCGCTTCATGAGCCGTCAATCCTCGCGTATGCCGGTCAATTTCGGCTGGGATTTCGTGACCCTCAAGATCAATGAAGGTGAGGAATACCCGGTTGAGTGCGAGATCATCGGAAGCGGTGCCGATAACGAAGGTGAGAAGCGGACGGTACGTGCCAAGTACGTCGTCGGCGGAGACGGCGCCCGCTCCAACGTACGCGCAGCGATCGGCGCAAAGAATTCCCGCGTGATCTCCAACCACGCGTGGGGCGTGGCCGATATCCTCGTGGATACGGACTTCCCGGATGCGATGACGAAGGCGATCATTAACTCCAGCCACGGATCGATCCTCCACATTCCACGCGAGGGCGGCTACTTATTCCGTACCTACGTGGATCTTGGCGAGGTACCGGAAGACGACAACCACCAGGTCCGCAACACTCCGCTCGAAGAAATCGTGGCCAAGGGCAACCGCATCATGGCTCCGTACTCCTACGAAGTTAAAGAGGTTGCCTGGTGGTCGGTCTACGAAGTTGGGCACCGGGTAACCGAACGTTTCGACGACGTGCTACCGGAAAACCGCGGCTCGCAAGATCCGCGCGTGTTCATCGCTGGCGATGCCTGCCATACCCATTCGGCGAAGGCAGGCCAGGGCATGAACGTGTCCATGCAGGACGGCTTCAACCTCGGTTGGAAGCTCGCCCAGGTGCTGCGCGGATACTCCTCGCCGGCACTGCTCAATACCTATAATTCCGAGCGTCAGCCAGTGGCGCAGGACTTGATCGATTTTGATCTCGAGTGGTCGAGCCGCATGGCTGCCACTGCTGCGGACGATGAGTCGATCGAGGAATTCTACGTTCGTACGTGGGAGTTCCCATCCGGGTTTAGAACCGAGTACCCGCCGTCGTTGCTGATCGCCTCCGATGCGAAGCAGGAGTTGGCCACCGGATACCCGCTGGGCAAGCGCTTTAAGTCGGCGCGCGTCATGCGCCGCTCGGACGCTCATGACGTCCACCTTGGCCACCTGCACGAGGCGGACGGCCGCTGGCGGATCTACGTGTTCGCCGATCGCCCGAAGGCCGACGCGCAAGATTCAAAGGTACGTGCGTTCGGTGACTGGCTCGAAAATTCGCCGGACTCTCCGGTTGTGCGGCATACCAAGCCGGGCGACGACGTCAACTCGGTATTTGACGTGAAGGTGATCTACCAGCAGCCGCACCGCGAGTTCGAACTTGGTGATGCGCCGGAGATTTTCCGGCCGCGCGTTGGAAAGTGGCAGCTCGAAGATAAGAATCAGGTGTTCGGTATCATCCACCACCCGGGTATTCCCGAGAAGCGCGATGCGGTGGTTCCGATGACGACCAATCTATTCCAGAAGGAAGACATCTTCGACATGCGTGGTATCTCCCGCGATGGTGCAGTTATCGTGGTTCGCCCCGACATGTACGTGGCGCACATTGCCTCGCTGGAAGACACACAGTCCATCGCGGATTTCTTCGCTCCGATTTTTGATCTGAGCTAAGCGCTGCTGGATGGAATCTTGCTTTGGGTGGCCGCTCGCGATCCGCGGGCGGCCACCGGAGCAACGATCATTGAAAAGGGACATCATGCTTGAAAAATCAGTACTTGAAGAGATTGCGGCCGAGTTGGCCGAGGCTGATCGCACGCGCAGTGTGATGCCTCGAATTACCGCACGCTACCCGGAGGCCACGGTAGAGGACAGCTACGCTATTCAGGCCGCGTGGCGCGATCGTGAAGTTGCCGCTGGCCGGAAGATCGTGGGCCGGAAGATCGGGCTCACGTCGAAGGCCATGCAGGCTGCGACTGGGATTTCGGAGCCGGATTACGGCGTTATGTTTGAAGACACGGTGTATGAAAACGGTTCCGTGATCGACTATGACCGGTTCTTGAATGTTCGCATCGAGGTGGAACTGGCGTTTGTGCTCAAGGATTCACTCGAGGGGCCGAACTGCACGTTGTTCGACGTGTTGCGGGCCACCGAATACGTGACCCCTGCGCTGGAGATTCTCAACTCGCATATCGAGCTTGAGGGGCGGACCATCGTGGATACGATCTCGGACAATGCGGCTTATGGCGGGATGATCTTGGGCGGAAATCCCACCCGGCCGGAAGACATCGACCTGCGGTGGGTGGGTGCGCTCTTGTATAAGAACGAGACGATCGAGGAGACCGGCGTTGCCGCCGGGGTTCTCAACCATCCGGCAACCGGCGTGGCGTGGCTGGCGAATAAATTCCACCAGCACGGGGATCGTTTGGAGGCCGGCGAGATTATTCTGGCCGGATCTTTCACGCGGCCCATGTGGGTTGAGCGCGGCGATACTGTTCTATGTGATTACGGGCCGATGGGGACGATCTCATGTCGTTTCGTGTAGAACTTCCCCCGACTTTTGCGCAGAGGCTTTCTGAGCAGCGCGGCGCGGACTTAGGTCAGCCGCACGGCGGAGGGCGTTCGCTTATCGGCATGTGGGTAACCTCAGGCTCGCAGGTGAACGCCGAGATTGCGGCCGGTTCCGGGCTTGACTGGATTTTGATCGACGGCGAGCACGCGCCGCTTTCGCTGGCGGACATCCAGGGGCAGTTGCAGGCGATTGCACCCTATCCGGCTACGCCGGTTGTGCGCGTGCCGTTTAACGATCAGGTGATGATCAAACAGTATCTCGACTTAGGCGCGCAGAACCTGTTGGTGCCAATGGTGCATACTGCGGACGACGCCCGGGCAGCTGTGCGTTCGCTGCGGTATCCGCCGGAGGGCGTGCGCGGGGTTGGTTCGGCGCTCGCGCGCGGGGCCCGGTGGAACCGGGTTGAAAACTATTTGACTCGTGCCAACGATGAGCTCGTTTCGCTGATTGTGCAGATCGAATCGGCCGAGGCTGTTGAAAACGCGCAGGCTATTGCCGAGGTTGACGGCGTTGATGCCATCTTTATCGGACCTTCCGATCTGGCTGCCTCGATGGGGCTGATTGGTCAGCAGGGCCATCCCGATGTGGTCGCCAATGTTCACAAAGCAATCGAAGCCGGGCGCGCGGCTGGCAAGCCGGTTGGGATCAATGCCTTCGATCCGAAGCTGGCGAATAGTTATATCGATGCCGGGATTGATTTCATCCTGGTCGGGGCGGATGTGGCGATCTTGGCCCGGCAATCCGAGGCTTTGGCCGTGCAGTACATAGACGCCCGCGAGGGTAGGGATGCAGGCGAGGAGCCAGATTCTTACTAGGGCTTTAGGCCTCGTGACATTTGAGGGACGAATCCGGGCCGATCTTCGTATTTAGCAAGATCTGGCTGGGTTCGTCCCTCAAATTTTTGTTCTCGAAAATATTTGGCGCTTTTCTGCGTTAGTGCGCAAGGGTGCTCATAGTCCTAAACTGGGAAAGATGAAACCCGCACATTAGGTAGGTTGCAATATGAGTAATAAACCGGATCTTGATCAGACGCAGAATGATTCGTATGAACCTTCTGATGAGCTTGTGAGCCTAACCAATAGCGAAGACCTTGGGGTCGCTCTTGATGGGCTTGGCGATGGTTTCCTCTTTGAATACGAAACCAAGTCAGACGATTCAGAAATTCTGCGATTTGAGGATATTCCCGAATTCCAGTTTGAAAATATTGAGAGTGTGATTTCAAAAGTCGCGAATGCGAGCACCCTTACCGGAAATGGGATAACACTGTACCAATCTTTGAAAGGACTCTACGCTCTTGCTCCGGAGACCCAGATGTTGCTCGGCACAGGTGCCAAGTTATCAACTAAAGGTGGGGCGAAAATTGGTTCCGTGATGAAAAACGGAAAAATAATCGCACAAGCGAGATTCGTTCCGGTGTCCCTCGCCGGAGTCGGAGCGATCATGGGGGAAATCGGGCCCGCAGTCGCAATGATAGTGATCCAGCGACAAATTGATCGAATCGCTGAACAGAATCAACGGAACATTGCAATCTCTAAACAAATTCTCGATGAGGCTAGAAGGGAACGAGAGAATGAGTTTCAGGGCCACCAAGACTCGCTTTCAAACGCACTGAAGGAAGTTGTAGAGATCGGAGGGATGACCGACACGACGTGGGATCAGGTCAGAGCTTCGGATCCGAAGATTAATGAGTTTAGGCGTCGATACAACAAAGATATCGATTCGCACGTCTCCAAAATTCGAGAGTTTCAGGAGGAAAAGCTCTGCGATTATCTGCTTGATAACGGTGAAAAAATTATTAAGGATGCCTACGCGCAAATTGATTCCTTGGTGCTCTACGCGCGATACCGAGTTTTGCGCGCGCTTCGTGCTAAGCAACTCGCTCCGCACGATCCAAGTGAAGCCCTTCATTATGAAAAATTGACACGTGAAACGCCAAATGAACTCGATGACTATCTTGATGAGATTCGCGAGCTGACTGTCTCGCTCTATCGAGAGCTCGACCATATTGTTCGGCTTGATGGGAGACGCACCTTTAAGGATCCCCTAAAGAAAGATAGGAGAAGGGTAAAAGAACGTGCCGAAGGTTTGTTACTTGCTTTGGAACCACTCGTGGAAAAGCTGAGCCCCAAACACGCTTCGGTGAACATCCCCGAAATTGTATGCTCGCCGGAGGAAATGGATATTGAATCGTACTTGAAGATTCTTCGGTGGTCTTTGGACGCGGATGAGATAGTCGAGGTCATTGCATTTGTAAATGAATCCGATTTGAACTTGAAAATTGATGGCTTTAGGTCCGCAGTTGGCAAGGTATCTGGAGTTCTAAAATTGCCGAAACTCGATTTTGCTGGGAATTTCGTTGTTTTAACAAATGAGCGTTTGCTGGTTGCCGAGGCCAAAAAATTTATGCAGACCGGTAAGTTCTCCCATAAGATTCCGCGTGATGATGTGAAATATGTGCGGCCACGAGCAAATAACAAGGATGGGAATCAGCCGAAGATCCGTCTCACATGCACAAATGAAGACATCGATTTGGTGTTTGGGAATGAGGTAGACAGCGATCAGTTGGATGCTTTTGAGGGTCTCTTGCTAGAAATTCCTACGGAAAGCGAGCTCCCAACACCGATTGAATCTTCCGAATCAGTACAAGATCAAGGATAGATACGCCAGATGCGAGGGGTTGGTCAGATGCGAGGGGATCTTCCCCTCGCGTTTAACCACAACCCCTCGCAGGTGGGCGGATTCTCGAGCTGTGCGTGTGGCCGCTCGAGTTGCTCTGGTTAGCCTTCGATGTCTGGGTTGACGTCCACAAACGGGGTAATCGGCTCCACTTCCTCGCGCACCTTCTGAGCTTCAGCCTCGGATGTGATCCCCTCCGCCTTGTCTTCCGCTTCGCAACGCGCCCTGTACTGGTCGATCTCGTTTTGGCGGGTCGTCTTGTTCCAACCGAGGAGCTCAGCTGCGATATCCGCAACCTCCTCCGCTTGGTCCAAACCGCGGTTACGATGCTCGTACTGCAAGCGAGTGCGGCGGGTTAGAAGATCTTCCAGGTGAAGTGCGCCTTCATGGAGAACGCCGAAAGCGATCTCTGCCCGCAGGTATTCTTCCGCACCCTCAAGGCCCTTACCGAGTGTCTCATCTTCTTCGATCATCTCGAGAATCTTCATCGTATCCGTGCCGTACCGATCCAGGAGATCCTCGATGTGGTCCAACGAGAGCCCGGACTCGTCAACAAGGCGATGACGCGAATCCCACAACGCTTGATATCCGGCTGCGCCAACAAGCGGCGTATCTTTCGTGCGGCACTCACGCTCGGCTAGATTCGCCGTCTTGAGTGCGAAATCGACCGCGTCTTCCGCCATTTGCCTGTACGAGGTCAGTTTGCCGCCGGCAATAACTGTCAGCCCCGGTGCGGCCTCTGTGACCGTATGCTCGCGAGATACCTTGGTGGACTTCGACTCGTCTCCATCCAAAGTTCCCGGCTGGAGCAGTGGGCGAAGGCCAGCGAACGTGCCAACCACGTCATCCTTCGACAGCTTGTCGGCTAGTACCGAATTAGCCTGCTCGAGCACATAATCGATGTCCTCTTTATTTGCCACAGGTTCGAGCCTGTTCTCGTGATACGCCGTATCGGTCGTACCGATCACCCAGTAGCGCTTCCACGGAATAATGAAGAGAACCGACTTCTCCGTGCGTAGGAAAATTCCGACCTTGGAACGAATTCGATCCTTAGGAACAACGATATGGATACCCTTGGATGCCAGAACTTTGAGACCGCCACCCGTCTCCGCCAGTGACTGCGTCTTTTCGGTCCACACGCCGGTTGCGTTAATGACCGCCTTCGCGCGAATATCGTATTCGTCGCCAGTCAGGGAATCACGAACCTTCGCACCAATGACGCGCTTGCCTTCCTTGAGCAGCTCGACCACTTGAGTGCGATTTGCTGCGTAGGCGCCGAACTGTGCTGCCGAACGAACAAGATTGACCACCAGCCGTGCGTCGTCGACGCGCGCATCGTAGTAGACGAGTGAACCGATGAGCGATGACGGATCAAGCGCCGGCGCCAATTCGAGGGAACTCTTCTTCGAATGATGCTTCTGGACTGGCACGGAGCCGCGATGGTAGCTCTGCGCAATCGCGTCATACATTCCAACGCCCACTGCCGAATAGCTCCGCTCGATGACACGCATCTTCAGCGGCCACAAGAACGGCTGAGCCTTGACCAGATGCGGAGCCGTCTTAGTGAGAAGCAAGCCGCGCTCGCGTAAAGATTCCGCCACGAGTGCGAAATTTAGCTGGTAAAGATAGCGTAAACCGCCATGCACGAGCTTCGAGGAACGCGACGACGTGCCGGACGCCCAATCCTGAGCTTCCACGATGCCGGTGCGCAGCCCGCGTGTGGCGGCATCAAATGCGATACCCGCGCCAGTCACGCCACCGCCGATCACGAGGATGTCGAGCTCTTCCTCCGTCATCGCCTTGAGTGATTCTGTGCGAGTTTCTGCTGAAAGTGTTGACGTATACACGAGTTCCTCCAAACTGTTGCTGTCACATCAGCCTCCGTTGGCTGATATATTATGGACGTCCACATTTTTCACGGATATAACAAGTTTAATCGGGTGTTGCGTGGCTAACAAGGTGGTGCACATCTGTTAATAGTTCCAAGGCTAACTGCACGTTTGCTTGCCCCCGGAACAGCTCGCGCCTCGGCAGAAAAATGAGGGACGATCCCGAAGCGATCTTCGCTTGTACGAAGATCAGTCTAGGATCGTCCCTCAAATGTTAGAGATCCGCTACTTATTCAAAATGTCACCAAGTTTGAAAGCACGAATCGGGTTATTCACCGTCAACTCATGAATAGCTTCGACAGCCTCATCCATCTCCAAGCGGTGCTCGGCAACCAGCTTCGCGATGTAGCCAGAGTCAACACGGCGAGCCACATCGTGGCGAGCCGGGATCGACAGGAATGCACGAGTATCATCGATAAACCCAGAGGTCCGGGTGAAGCCCGCAGTTTCGGTGATCGCGCCGCGGAAACGAGCCATTGCCTCCGGAGCGTCGATGAACCACCACGGCACACCGATGAAGACCGATGGGTAGAACCCGGCCAGAGGAGCAAGCTCGCGAGAGTACACCGTCTCATCCATCGTGAACGGGATGATGTGCAAGTTTTCCGATGTACCGAAATCGGCGAGCGCTGGCTGAAGATTTTCGGTGAACTCCGTCTTGAGAGGAATATCTGTACCGACATCGGCGCCGTACTTTTCGAACGTCGGCGTGTGATGGTTGCGGTACACGGCAGGATGCAGGGTCATAACCAAGCCATCCTCGCTCGCCATGCGCACCTGCTCGTACATCATTGACCGGCGCAGCGCATCCGCATCCTCCTGGCTAACCTTACCGGCCAGGGCCTCCTTGTAGATACGCTCGGCATCCGCGTCAGATAGCCGGGCTGTGCCCGGATCCCGATGGGAATGATCGGTAGAAATCGCGCCGTTTTCCTTGAAGAAAGCGCGGCGGTTTTCCATTGCCTCGTTGAAACCGGCCCAGGTGCTCGTGTCAATGCCGGAGACGTCGGAAAGGTCCTGCATGAGCTGCGGCCAGTCTTCGCGTGCTGGTTCAAGATACTTATCCGGGCGGAAGGTGGGGCGTACTTCGCCGTCCCAATCCGGATCTTCGGCAAGCTTCTTGTGATGGCGCAGGTCGTCAACCGGGTCATCGGTGGTCGCAAGGAAAGCAAGCGGGAAGCGCTTGTACAGAGCACGCGGCCGGAACTCGGGCTTCTCGAGCTTTTCAGCGATCGCATCATAGATTTCATCGGCTGTTTCTTCAGACGGGCGCACCCGGATGTCAAAGTAGTCGTACAGTTCATTTTCCATCCAGTACTTGACTGGAGTGCCTCGGTAGAGCCACCAGTGCTTGAACAGAAGCCAAAATGCCCTACGCGAATCCTCTTCGGAAAATTCGGTTTGCCCCACGCCCAGTGAGGAGAGCGGTATGCCGTGGTTGTGAAGCATTCGGTTGACGTAGTGATCTGGAGTGATCAGGAGCGAGGTCGGGTCCTTGAACGGGATGTCTTCAGCAAGCCATTCTGGCGGGACGTGGCCGTGCGGAGAGATGATTGGCTCGTCCTTGATCGTGTCATGCAACTGTCTTGCGATGTCGCGAGTGGTTGGATCGGCCGGGAACAGGCGATCTGGATGTGGCTGGAGTTTCATAAGTGCCTTCCTATTGGTGGGCCTGCCTGCTGGCGAGGTGTCGGTCATCTGTGAGCCGAGCTTGCTATCAAGGATAGTGGTTAATGTGGGCAGAGCCTAGCGTTTTATATGGATAAATACGGGTAAGGTATTTCGGCTTGCGGAAAAAGTTGCTACGCTCTTCTCATCTCGCCTTTCCGCCGCCGACGGCGGTGCTTACGCGAGCGTTAACGCAGCGTTGCGAAACGCACACATACTACGTGTGAACCCGACAGCACAGTCAGTTCACAGTAAGGAGTTCCAATGAAGAAACGTTGGAAGCTTCTCACACTGCTTGCCAGTTCGCTCATTGCCCTCACCGGATGTGCAGGTTTTGGCGGTATCGATCTGGATAGCGTTGGAGAAGAAGACACCGTCTCATATTTTAAAGTGGCTTTAAATCAAACGGAAAGCCACCCGTCATTTATTGCTCTAGAAGCATTTGCCGAAGAGCTGTACGAGAAGACGGACGGCCGCTACGTCGTCGAAGTCTTTCCGAACGAACAGCTCGGTTCCCAGCAGGAAGTTTTGCAAATGGTGAAGTCCGGCGCGATTGAAATGGCAATCGTGTCAGGCACTCAGCTCGAGAATGTGAACGTCGATTTCCGGGTTTTAAACATGCCGACGACGTTTAGTTCCATTGCCCATCAGATCGACGTGCTCCAGCAGCCTGAGATTGTTGGTGACCTGTTTGCCTCCCTCGAAGAAAGTGAGAACATCACGGTTCTGGGTGGTTACACCCAGGGCGAGCGCCACATTTATTCGACATTTGGCCCGGTCACAACTCCGGACGATCTGAATGGCAAGAAGATCCGCGTCCAGGAATCCGATATGCATATTCGCATGATTGAGCTGATGGGAGGATCGGCCACTCCGCTGTCTTATGGCGAGGTATATTCGGCCCTTCAAGCGGGAGTGCTCGACGGGGCGGAAAATAATATCGTCTCCTACCTAACAGCCCGTCACTTTGAGGTGGCACCCTACCTGTCCTACACCACGCATCTGGTTGGTTTGGATTACATGATCATGCGCCACGATTTGTTGCAGGCGATGCCCGAGGCAGATCGGGAATTGCTCTACGAGGCGTGGTACGACTCGATGGATCACCACACTGAACTATGGCTCGAAGAAACTGAGGCGGCTAAGGCTGAAACCGAAGCTGGCGGTGCGACCTATCACGAGGTTGATAACGAGGCCTTCAATGAAGCTCTCCAGCCGATCGTTGATCAGTATGTGGTCACGGACTATCAAAAGAGTCTGTTTGAGGCGATCCGCTCCGCCGATACGGGTGAAGGGAGTACTAACTAATGAATACCGTAATTGAAGTACTTAATCGGTTCTTGCAAGTTGTGTGTGCCATCCTTTTCACGTTGCTCGTATTGGCGACGACGTGGCAGGTTTTTTCCCGCCTCGTTCTGAATTCGCCGGTCACCTGGTCTGAAGAACTGGCAAAAATGTTGTTCGTGTGGCTGTCATTCCTTGGTGCCGCGCTCGTCTATGGCGAACGTGGACACATGGCCGTTGAATACGTGGCACGCAAATTCGATGAGAATAAGGAGCGCGTCTTTGCTATCTGGACGCACGTGGTATCCCTGATCTTCGCGGCCCTCGTCCTCGTGTGGGGCGGCTGGAATGCGGCGATGAATGCGTGGTCACAGAATCTAACGGCCTTGCCGGTCAACATCGGTTCGGTGTACCTGGTGATCCCGATCGCTGGTGTTGCAATCGTGCTGTACGCGATTTACCACATCATCGAAATCTCGGCTGGTCGCGAATCGAATTACCCGGTGCCAGAAGCTGAGGCTGCCGCTGCCGAGGCAGAGAAACTTGCCGAGGAAGCCGAGGAAGAACTGCACCTCGCTGAAGACGGCTCTTTCATCGAAGATGAGGAAGAGGCAAAGAAAGTGCACGTGACTTACGACAACACCGATGTCAATGCGCGTGAGAAGGGAGCAGGCAAGTGACACCTACAGCTGCCGCAGGTCTGATCCTGCTTGTTGGAATCGTCGTCTTGATCGCCACTTCGGTGCCGATTGCTATCGCTATCGGCTTGCCGACGGTCATCGCCGCAATGGCTGTGATGGCCCCGGATGTGGCCGCGATGTCGATCGCCGGCCGAATGTTCACCGGCGTGAACTCGTTCTCACTCCTTGCCATACCGTTCTTCATTTTGGCCGGTGTGCTCATGAATCAGGGTGGTATTGCTGCCCGGTTGATCGATGCCGCCAAGGTTCTTGTCGGCAAGCTACCCGCCGCGATGGCGCAGACGAACGTCGTCGCCAACGGCCTGTTCGGTTCGGTCTCGGGCGCCGCAGTTGCCGCGGCCTCCGCGATCGGTACGATTATGAATCCGCGGATGGTCAAGGATGGCTACTCGCGCCCTTATGCCGCTGCGGTCAACGTTGCCTCGGCGCCTGCGGGCATGTTGCTGCCGCCGTCGAACACGTTCATTGTCTACTCATTGGTCTCCTCGACCTCGATTGCCGCGCTGTTCATGGCGGGCGTTGGCCCCGGCGTGCTGTGGATCGTCGCGTGTTTAATTGTGGCGGTTATTCTTTACTACCGGCATGAGAAGAAGAATGTCGTTCAGCCGGAAGAACGCCCGTCGGCGAAGGTCATTGGAATTACGCTTTGGCGTGCCTTCCCATCACTGCTGATGATCATCATCGTCATTGGCGGTATTTTGGGCGGCTTCTTCACGGCAACCGAATCTTCGGCGATCGCCGTGGTCTACTGCCTGATCCTCGGATTCATCTATAAGAACATCAAAGTCTCGGACCTGCCAGCAATTTTGGTAAGCGCCACCCGCACCACCGCCGTCGTGATGCTTCTCGTGGCCGTATCTTCGGGACTGTCCTGGGTGATGGCGTTCGCGCGCATTCCGGACATGATCGCGAGCGGTCTGCTGTCCGTAACCGAGTCGAAGACGGGCATTTTGCTCATCATCATGCTCATCTTGCTCCTAGTCGGCACATTTATGGATCCGACGCCGGCCATCCTGATTTTCGTGCCGATCTTCCTGCCGATCGTAACCGAACTGGGCGTTCACCCGGTTCACTTCGGAGCGATGGTCGTTATGAACCTGTCGGTGGGCGTGATTACACCGCCTGTGGGTAACGTGCTCTTTGTTGGCGCGAAGGTTGCAGGCTTACGGATCGAACCGGTTATCGGAAAGCTATGGCAATTCCTTGTTGGAATTTTGCTGTCGCTATTCGTGGTCGTGTTCGTTCCTGCGATTTCGCTCTGGCTGCCGGGGGTCTTTGGGCTCATATAGCGGATTGCCAGCAAAGTAGCGGGGGCGCGGTATCAGCCGATACCGCGCCCCCCATTGTTTCACTTTGATAGCAGGCGCATGCGTAGGCGGAGTAGGCGGTCACTCAAACGGGGTAGATTCCCCCGGTATAAGTGATCCCTTCCGGTCTGCTATGAGCCAGCCGCTAATCCCATTGTTCTTCGTCGCGATCCTCTGACCAGTTCGTGTGGAATGTGCCCGGCATGTCAACGCGGCGGTAGGTATGCGCGCCAAAGAAGTCTCGCTGCGCTTGGATGAGCGAAGCGGAAAGGCGCGGGGCCCGGACGCCGTCGTAGTAAGCGAGCGAACTGGAGAAGGCAGGGATCGGAATTCCGGCGCTGACAGCAGCACTGATGATGCGCCGCCAGGCAGCCACGGACTTGGCGATTTCGGCCACAAAGAATTCATCTGCAATCAGTAGCGGCAGCTGCGGATTGCGGTCGTAAGCCTCGGTGATGCGATCGAGGAAGCGGGCGCGGATAATGCACCCTTCGCGCCAGATTCGCGCCATAGCGCCGAGGTCAATGTTCCAATCGTATTCGGCCGAGGCTGCGCGGATCAGCTCGAAGCCCTGTGAATAGGCCACCATTTTCGAGCTGTAAAGTGCGAGTCGAATGTCTTCGATGACCGCGTCGCGGTCGGCAATTTCAACGACGCCGCCGTGGCCCGGCAGCACACCCTGCGCGGCTTTTCGCTGGGGAACGGAACCGGAAAGGGAGCGGGCGAAGGTGGCCTCGGCGATTCCCGTGGTGGGAACGCCGAGCGCGGCAGCGGTTTGAACAGTCCACGCGCCCGTGCCCTTTTGTGCGGCCTGATCGAGCACGATATCAACGAAAGGCTGACCAGTCTTCGGGTCGTGGTGCCGAAGTACCTCGGCGGTAATTTCAATGAGGTAGGACTCGAGATCGCCCTTGTTCCACTCGGCGAAAACCTCTCCAATCTCGGGGGCGCTCATGTTGAGAATCTGGCGCATGAGGTCGTAGGCCTCGGCGATTAACTGCATGTCCGCGTATTCAATGCCGTTGTGTACCATCTTGACGAAATGGCCGGCGCCGTCCGGTCCCACGTGAGTGCAGCAGGGTTTGCCGTCTTTCTTCGCGGCAATGGTTTCGAACATCGGGCCGAGGCGATCATAGGATTCGACGGTACCGCCGGGCATGATTGACGGGCCGAGGAGTGCACCTTCTTCGCCGCCAGATACCCCGGCTCCCACGAAGTGAAGCCCACGTTCGCGTAGTGAAGCTTCACGCCGCCGGGTGTCTTCATATTGCGCGTTGCCGCAGTCGACGATGATGTCGCCTTCTTCCATTTGGGCGGCGAGCTGTTCGATGACGGCGTCGGTCGGCGTGCCTGCGGCCACCATGATGATGGCCACGCGCGGCTTTACCAGAGAATTCACGAAATCCTCAACCGAGGTGGACGGAAAGAACTCGCCCTCGCCGCCGTGGTCGGCGATCATGCGCTCGGTGCGCTCAGGGGAGCGGTTATGCACGGCTACCTTATAGCCGTTGCGGGCAAGGTTGCGGGCAAGATTTGATCCCATCACTCCCATGCCGGTAACTCCAATGTCGGCAATTGCATGCTGTGGTGCGGGGAAGGTCATCTGGGCTCCTCGGGGTTTAGGCAACACCTTGTGCGCGGCGAACGTTCCGCCGTCGTCATGTTAAATCTACCTAATTTCATCGCCTCTCACCCAAGTGTCCGCATCCGAGGGAGGGTTAACTGCACGTTAAAAGCGATTTACTTTCAAGGACGTTAGTCCCTGTCGATTTTTCACAGGTTGCCCTAACCTAATTAGGTAAGCAAAGGCTTGCGTATTATGTTGTTGGTCGGATGTCCGGCCCCTAGCAGGAGAATCTATGCAACTCAGGAAAATGGCTGCCCTATTTGGGGCCATCGCCCTTCTTGTCACCGGCTGTTCTAACAGCGACGACGGCGAAAAAGGTAATGGTGCGCAAGCCACCGATACGGCCAAAGAAACAACTGCCGAAGGCGCAGACGAGACCAGCGGCAAATCTGCCTTTCCGCAGACAATCACCCATGCCTCCGGCGAAACCGTTATCGAGAAAGAACCCGAATCGATCGTGGTTCTCGACATGGCTGCGCTTGACACGATCGACGCGCTCGGTGTTGGAGACAAGGTAGTCGCAACTTCGGCAGCCTTCGTTCCAAGCTGGCTTTCGGACGACGACGGCGTTGACTACACCAAAGTCGAAGACATCGGCCGACTCCAAGAGCCAGATATGGAAGCGATCGCCAAGCTCAACCCAGATCTCGTGATCGTCGGTGCTCGCTCTTCGAAGTACTATGAAGACTTCGCGAAAACGTTCACCACCATTGATGCTTCGCATTCGTGGGATAACCCTGATTACTCAGAGACTGTGCCTGAAACTTTCACCATGATCGGCCAGGCTGTCGGTCAGCAAGAAAAGGCTGAAAAGTTTGCGTCCGACCTTGAGAACCTCATGGAGGAATACAAGGATACAGCAGCGGACAAGGGCAAGGCGCTCGTCGTCATGACGAACGCCGGTGAGATCTCGGTCCATGATTCTGGGTCGCGTTGGGCGCCGATCTTCCAGGTATTCGGATTCGAGGAAGCCTACAAGCGCCCCGAATCAGACGAGGGCCACAAAGGTGAAAAGGTCTCCTTTGAGACGGTCAAGGAGATCAATCCGGACTGGATGTTCGTCGTTGACCGCGACGCCGCAGTTGGAAAGTCGGAACCTGGCCAGACCGCGAAAGAAGTTCTGGACAACGAACTGATCCACGCTACGACAGCATGGCAAAACGACCAGGTCGTGTACCTATCGCCAGAGCGGTGGTACATGGTTATGCAGGGAGCCTCGAACTTCCCGGCAATGCTGGACGAAATTGCAGCTGCAATCAAGTAATCGATCAAGTCATCCATCGAGTGGTGGTAGGCGTGCCAGTGGCACGCCTACCACCGTTTCTTCGTTGCAACCCCTCAAACTTGAGCCGGACCGCCCGTGCCTCACCCCCGAGACCTGCAACCATGCGCCAACCTGTAAAAGATCAGCCCGCCGAGGAAAGTATGTCCTTTGGCTTACGATCTGTATCGCCGCGGTCCTTATTCTTGGTGCAATCTCGATGTTGATCGGCGGGGCACGAATGTCGATCATCGACATCCTGCTCGGCCGGGCCAGCGCTGATGACATGCAGATCCTGCTCGCATCGCGCCTGCCGCGCACGCTGGCCATCATGCTGTCGGGTGCAGCAATGGCCGTTGCCGGACTGGTCTTGCAACTCCTCGTTCGTAACAGATTCGTGGAACCGTCGACGACGGGGGTCACCGAATCTGCAGGCCTTGGCATTCTTGTTGTCACGATTTTCCATCCCACGCTGAGCCTGCCTGCGAAGATGGCCGTTGCCGTCGTTTTTGCCCTTCTGGGCACGGTTGTGTTGACGGCAGTAATCCGTACCCTGCCATACCGTGACATCATCGTTGTGCCGCTGATCGGACTCATCCTGTCAGGTGTCATCGGCGCCGGCGCTACCTTCCTCGCTTGGGAATTCAGCTTGCACGGAACCTTGAATGCGTGGATGACAGGCGATTTTTCCGGAATCATTCGCGGGCGTTACGAACTGTTGTGGATCGTGGCTGTGGTGGCCGCTCTGGCTTACCTTTATGCGGATCGCTTCACCGTGGCAGGCCTAGGCGAAGATTTGGCTCGCAATCTTGGGCTTAACTTTAGATCCGTTCAAGCGGCGGGCTTGACGATCGTCGCCGTCGTCACCGGAATCACCACGGTGGTTGCCGGACCGCTACCATTCCTCGGCCTCGTGGTGCCAAACCTCGTGTCCATGATTCAAGGCGACTATATCCGCCGCTCCCTGCCGCTCGTCGCGCTTGTTGGAGCGGCCTTCGTGCTTCTCGCCGACATCATCGGCCGACTCCTCATCTACCCATCCGAAGTTCCGGTGGGCGTTGTGATGGGAGTCCTCGGCGCGGGTATTTTCCTCGCCATTTTGCTTCGGAGGGTCAAGTGAGCGCGCAGTCAACTACGAGCAGGACGGCGAGCATCGCCGAACACCGCGACATCGACGTGGCGATCAACGGGCGACGCCGCCAAATCCTTATTCGGCTCCTTGTTATTGCGCTCGCGGCGGTCGCGATGAGCGTGTTTTTCCTCCTCTACGACGCGCTGGATGCGTGGGCGATCATCGGTCAGCTTCGGAAAACACGACTGGCCGCGCTGCTCGTCGTCGCTATTTCACTCGCTACTGCAACGGCCGTATTCCAAGCCGTGACGCGCAACCGGATCCTCAGCCCCTCGGTGATGGGCTTCGACTCGATGTACCAGCTGATCGCCACCGCGACCGTGTTTTTCTTGGGCTCGGCCGCCGCCGTGCGAATCCCAAACTGGACCATGTTCGTGATCAACGCTGGAATCATGACGGGCGTGGCGGTGACACTCTTCTTATCCGTGCTGCGGCGCGGGCGATCAAATGTGTACCTGCTCGTACTGGTTGGAATCGTTGTTGGAACGTTCTTCCGCGCCTTTACCGCCCTGCTTTCGACCGTGATGGACCCCGGCGAATACCTGACGGTTGCAAGCCTGACGACGGCGTCGTTCTCCGTGATCAATACCGAATCTCTGGCCATCGCGAGCGTTCTTGCCGGGCTTGCGTTGATCTACATTTGGCGAAAGTGCTGGCTGTGGGACATTCTCGCGCTCGGCCCGGATCTTGCTCGCGCGCTTGGCCTGCGCTACGCAACCGAGGTGCGCAGGGCGCTGACGGCGTCGTCAATCTTGGTGGCGAGCGCGACCGCTTTGGTGGGGCCGCTGATGTTCTTCGGCCTACTGGTTGTTAATATCGCCGTGTATGTGGTGGAATCGAACCGTTTGCGTGACCTGATCGTGGCCGCGAGCGGGATTGGCATTGTTGTGATGGTAGGTGGCCAAGCCATTTTGGAGCACCTGCTTCACCAGGCCACCGTGTTGCCAGTTATTTTGGAATTGGTTGGAGGCCTGTTGCTTTTGGCCATGATTTTACGGGGGATTCGCCGATGATCGAGATTGTCAACGTGTCGATGGCCTACGACGCCGATCCGGTCGTTCGCGATGTGACGCTCACGATCCCAGAATCGGGTGTGACTGCCTTGATTGGCCCGAATGGTGCGGGCAAGTCGACTCTCATATCCGGCATCGGGCGGCTGCACGACCTGCGTTCCGGTGAGATTTCGGTCGACGGGAAAGGTCTTTCTGACTGGGACACGCAAGAGCTAGCGCAGACGATTGCGATTTTACGCCAGGAGAATCATTTGGCTGTGCGGTTGACGGTTGCCGAGCTGACGATGCTCGGGCGGCATCCGCACTCAAAGGGGCGGCGAACTCGCCTGGACTATGCGCATGTTGCTGACGCGTTGGATTGCGTGAATATGCGAGACCTCGCGGATCGCTTCTTGGACGAGCTTTCTGGCGGACAGCGCCAGCGCGCGTTTATCGCTATGGCGCTTGCGCAAGATACAAAGTATTTGCTTCTTGACGAGCCGCTGTCCGCGCTGGACATGCGCCACGCCCGCGATATGATGCGTCACCTGCGGCACGTGTGCGATCACCGCGGACTGTCGGTTGTGATCGTGATTCACGACGTGAATACGGCTGCGGCCTATGCGGACACGATGGTGGCCTTGAAGGACGGGCGCCTTGCCACTGTTGGAACCCCTGAAGAGGTCATGCGCCCGGAGCGGCTCGAGGAAATCTTCGGCGTCGATGTTGAGGTTGCGCGGGTGGGTGAACGACTTGTTGCAATGCCCGTTGCCTGAGCGTGTGCAGTTGTCTGAACGCGCACGTTGAGCCACCCATCGCACGGCCTCGCTCCGGTGTCGCCGGAGTGGTTGGCTTAGAATGCGTATTCGGTTACGTCCGTTGGTAAGAGTAAGATCCCGACGACGTAACCGTCGCGATCGATTGCAACTCGGGCCATCAGCTCACCGGCCTCGTGTTCGAGCGTCGTGACGACCACGCAGGTGCCGATGATCTTCGTGTAGAGCTTGGTAAGCAAGGATTCCTTTGTTCGGTCGCCTTTCACGGTGGTCACCACGGTGTCTGAAAATCCTTCAAGCTCTCCGATTTCGGTGATGACAGAATTCCAGACGGACATGATTTCCGGCCACGGAAGGTCCTTATGGAATCGCTTGTGAAGCATAGCCATAGTTTGGGCCTCTTCACCGGCCGCGATGTGCCGGATAAATTTTTCCGCAATAGTGGGAATTGTTGTTGTGTCGCGGGGAGTCATCATTTCTCCTGTCGTTGGATCTTTGACACTTCCAAACCGTTTGAAAGCGGCTTGCCGCGAGATGTTCATTACTGCGCCAATCTCGGCCCACGAATGACCAGCTTCGCGGGCTTGAGAGACTGCGTCATCGAGCTGAACTTCGGCCAGGTTGACGGCTTGGAGGTGGTGTTGAATGTTGGTTAATGGATCCATGGAGTCAGTCAACCAAAAGTTGACGCCGCTGTCAACCGTAGGTTGACGCATTGTAGGTGATTCGCAAGCGAAAGGGATGCGCGGTACGGGAGATAAAACGTTAAATTCCCAAACCTCGCATCCCTTTCGGTATGAGATGCGAGTTTATCTAAAGTGCTACTTTCCGAGCGCTCCGTTCACGACCTCTTTGGCTTCAGCCTGAACCTTGGCCAGATGATCTTCACCAAGGAAAGATTCCGCGTAAATCTTGTACACGTCTTCCGTGCCAGACGGGCGTGCAGCGAACCATGCGTTCTCCGTGGCAACCTTCAGGCCACCAATTGCCTCGTTATTACCCGGAGCGTTGACCAAGCGTTCCTTAATCGGCTCGCCTGCAAGCTCCGTTGCCGTGACGTCCTCGGGTGAGAGCGCCTTCAATTTCGCCTTTTCATCCGGTGTGGCAGCAGCATCGATACGCGCGTACGCGGATGCGCCATACTGATCGGTCAGTTCGCGATGAAGTGCCGACGGCGACTTCCCGGTCACGGCCATGATCTCCGATGCGAGCAAGTCAAGGATGATGCCATCCTTGTCCGTGGTCCACACTGTGCCATTCTTACGCAGGAATGAGGCACCGGCCGATTCCTCACCACCGAATCCAATGTCGCCCGAGATCAGGCCAGGCACGAACCACTTGAAGCCAACTGGAACTTCCACCATCTTCTTGCCCATTCCCGCAACCACGCGGTCAATGAGCGAGGAAGACACGAGAGTCTTGCCAACACCAACAGAGTCAGCCCACTGTCCGCGATTGCTAAACAGGTAGTTGATCGCAACCGCGAGGTAGTGATTCGGGTTCATCAACCCACCATCGGGGGTCACGATCCCGTGCCGATCGGCGTCGGCATCATTTCCAGTGGCGATATCGAACGGCACTGAACCATCAGCGCCCGGCTTCATCCGCTCCAGCAAAGAAGCCATCGCGTGCGGGGAAGAGCAGTCCATGCGGATCTTGCCGTCCCAGTCGAGCGTCATAAACCTCCACGTGGGATCTACTTCGGGATTGACCACTGTCAGATCGAGCCCGTATCGTTCGCCGATCGCACCCCAGTACTCGGCCGAAGCGCCACCCATCGGGTCCGCACCGATCCGGATCCCGGCAGAGCGGATCGCTTCGAGGTCGAGGATGGAGGAAAGGTCGTCCACATATGCGGAAAGGTAGTCATGCCCGCGAGTCGTGTCCTTGATGCGCGCCTGCTCGTAGGGCACGCGCTTCACGTTTTTCCAGCCGTCGCGCAAAAGCTCGTTCGCGCGGGCTGCGATCACTGAGGTGGCATCCGTGTCGGCCGGGCCACCGTGCGGCGGGTTGTATTTGAAGCCGCCGTCGCGAGGCGGGTTGTGCGACGGCGTGATCACGATTCCGTCAGCCAGGCCCGGGCCGCGCGTGCGCACGCCCTCCGCGGTGTCCGCTCCGTTCGCGGTGAGAATTGCCAGCGATACAGCCGGGGTGGGCGTCCAGGAATTCCGGGCGTCAATCCGCACCTCGACGTCGTTCGCAGCGAGCACCTCGAGAGCCGTTTTTTCTGCCGGCTCGGACAAGGCATGGGTGTCACGCCCGATGTAGAGCGGGCCGTCAATTCCCTGCGAGGCGCGATATTCCACGATTGCTTGCGTGGTAGCGACGATATGAGCTTCATTAAAGGCGCCGTCAAACGCGGAACCGCGGTGGCCGGAGGTGCCAAACACGACCTGCTGGGCAGGGTTATCGGCATCTGGCTCTACGTCGTAGTAGGCCGAAATAAGGGCATCAACATCGATGAGATCTTCTTCTTGGGCAAGCTTGCCAGCACGTTCATTCATGACTGTATGTTCTCACTTTTTGTGAGCTAGATCTACAGATTTCGCGAACTGCGACTTTCCGAGCTTTGCGCGGCGAAATTGGGCTCAAATTCGGCGTTATCCATCGGCGTTGGTCAGCAGTGCCACGTGGCCGAATGTTTGAGCTTCCCATGCTCCGCCCCACCGCGCCTCAGCGTAGGCAACCTTGGTGTCCGCGGGCTCATCGAGCTCCACTATCCACGCGTCCGGCACGACTGTGCCCATTGATCCGGTCCAGTACGTTTCGTAATGCGGTGCCAGATAGGCAAGGTGCGTCACGTCAGATGCGACGGCGGCGTCTGCGCCGGCCTCCAGATCCGCCAATTCTTCGAGCGCGGCATGCGAACCTTGCGGGTCCCAAACGTAATAGCCGTGCCACACATGTTTAAGCGGTCCGCTGCCAACCATCGCGAGCGCCGAGGCTAGAGCGACGACGCCCGCTGCTAGCGCTAACCGCCCGGTCGTGCTCTGGTAGTTCACCGGATCATCGCTTTCTGCTGAGTCAGCGCGGTCAGCCTTCCACCGCGCAAAACCGTCAACAGCCGCCACCGCCACGATCGGCATTAATACGGCAGAGTAGTGCCATGTCCATCCCCAGTAATATTCCACGTTGCCAATAAACCGCCACGCGAGAGTCGGCACCACCAGGAACATGAGCTGAGATCGCAGTGCGATAACCCCACCCAGCGCAATGAGCAGCCCCACCGTGATCCACTTTTCGGTGGGCGTCACGAAGTTCAGTAACTGGCTGCCGAGGCTCACGTCTTCCACACGGTTCGTATAATCCCATTGCCCGGCAGTATTGAAGGCCGGCAGAATAACAAAAATACTCAGCACAAACCAAGCAATTCCCCAAAGCCCGGCGGCAATCCACGGCCCGCGCCCGCGCCCCTTCTGCCACGCATCCCACAGCCCAACGGCGCCAAACGCGGCCACGGTCAGGCCCAAATCTTCCTTGACGAAAACCAGCGCACCAACCGCAATGATCGCGGGCCACACCCGGTCAGTCACGTAAAATACAAGGCCATACGCCAGCAGTGGCACGGCAAACGCTATCTCGTGAAACTGCACTGCCACAGCATGAGCAAGGCCCCAACTCAGCGCATATGCCACCGCGACGAACGTTCCAGCCTGGCCCATACGATCGCGCGCCAGCCACGTAATCGGAACCACCGACACCGCGAACAGCGCATTTTACGCAACCATCAAGGTCAGCCCCGACGGGAAAAGCGCATATAGCGGCGTGAGAAGAACCAGAATGGGATGGAAGTGATCGCCCCATAGGTTGTAGCCCGGCCCCTTGATCTGCACGATCGGCTCCGAAAGCGTGCGATACCGCTCAAGCAGCTGGGTAAAAATTCCCAAATCCCAGCTTGGAGCCGCAAAATTTCGCCATTGCCACACTGAAAACGCGGTGTAACCGGCAAACATGACGCCCGCGAGCACCCACCCCAGACGATCGGAGTGAACCTCGCGGATGATCGACGCCCGCCGGACCACCGGCGCTCGCGAATCTTTACGCTCCGCCATTTAAACGACGTTTCGTTTCTGTGCGATCTGCAGCGCAACCCAGCCCAGCGGCACACGCCCCCAGAACGTGAAAAGCCGGTACACAATCGCAGTGGAAAATGCGACCGACGACGGAATGCCCGCAATCACCAAGCCGCCGGTGAGCGCAGCCTCCACCGGGCCAATACCACCTGGCGAGGGCACAACCGAACCAACCGAGTTTGAAAGCAGATACGTGATCGCCAAGGTGATAAGCGGTAGTTCATAACCAAAAGCCCGCAAACTCATCCCGAAGGTGCCAATGAACGCAATCGACTGGAATATGGCACCGCCAGCACCGAGAGCAATGCGCGATGGGTTGGTCGCCAACCATACCAGCCGTGGCCAAATCTGCTGCAGAGTCGGGCGGATGCGCGCGAGAAGCCACTGACGCGCAGGTCTAATAACTACAATCGCACCAACGATAAGGGCGATTACTCCGATTGCGATCATCACGGATCCGGACGGCAACGATAAACTGCCAAGATCGCCGGTGAAAAGCGAAAGAATGATCAGCAAGATCACCGTCACGAGGAATTGACCGATCTGAGTGATCGAAACTGTGGCAACGGCCGGGACAGTGGCAACTCCCTGCTTTTGGAGGAAGCGTAGATTGAGCGCTGCGGGCCCGATCCCGGCGGGCGCAACCAGGGTAACAACCGAGGCGGCAACCTGCACGAGCAACGTCTGTCCGAACGGTACATCTTCCTGGGCGTATGCCTTGAGCGCGATTGCCGCTCCCACGTAGGTTCCCAGGCCGGTGAGGAATGCCGCCACCATCCACCACGGATTCGCGCCGGTAATAGCTTCTTTGAGGTCTTCGAAATTTAGCGAACCGAGAAGCACTGCGATGGCGACAACACCGATAATGACGGTCACGATCGTTTTGACAGAGAAGCGTGTGAATTCAACTGCTGGAAGTGTGGTTGTATCCGGTACGTCTTCTGCGAGCGCGTCGCGCAATGCCTGCAGTTCCTTCTTCGAGAAGAAATCGCGAGTTGGCCGTGGCAGGATCGTTTTTTGGAGGAAGGGCGCCACCGACGCCACGATTGGCCCGGGAAGTGCACGCCGAAGCGAAGCTACGGCCCGTTCGATGCCGACGGCGCCGGCCAGCATCGCCACTGTCTGTGCGATATCCACCTGCCGCGAAGCGTCCGTTGAGAGAACCGAACCATTGTGCCATGATGTGATTTGCAGTCCGTCCGGGTGTTTTTTCACGTATTTTGCCTGCATGTGCCCGTGGGACATTCCGGAGCGATGGGCGCGTTGAAGTTGGTGCCACAGGCTGTCCAGATCGGCATCGGAGATATCTTCGCTAAGCACGTCTTCCAAAAGTGGGGCTTGATCGGCATGGTCCACAATCACAATGGACGATTCGAATCTGGCCAAAGAGACGAATTTAGTGGCGCCTAGGCCGAGCTGTTCGGCACGCATCGCCAGCAGTGCCATGTGCTCGGCTGTGGCTTCGATTGTTGAGCGAGTTTGCCGGATCGTGGTGCGCAGTGTGAGGCGCGCCCACAGGTCATCGAGGACTGACATGATTTGGCGGTCAGCGTCGAGAAGCTTGAGATGGTAGGCCTTTCCATCCACATCGGTAGCGATGTAATTGCGGGAAATAAGTGATGAGCAGGTGGCGGGGTAGCGTTCGACCATGTCCTTGCGAAATGTTTCCGCGTCGAGCCCGTTAATTTCGGTCGCCTCGTCGGAGGATGCCATGGACTCAATTTCGTGGATGAGGTTTTGAGCTTCGGTAGCATGGTCGTCGCTAGGTGGGGTGGTGGCCAGTATTTGGCGGATGTGATCGAGCCCGGCCATATTGGTGTGGCCGATGGGCGCTGTCGAGGCGATATCGTAGGCATACAGAGGATCGTCGGCGGTGAGGTCGTCGATGCGTACGACGGTGGCGACGTCGATTCCGGCTCTGCGAATCATCGCGATGAGCTGGGGGCCGGTTGTGCGCTCGGGTTCTCCGCCAATCGCGTAGCGTGTCAGCAGGCCAGAGATGACCCCGACGAGCACTGTCAGTAGCGCTGCCGTGAGGGTTTGATTTCCCTGCAGCACCGAAAGTAAGAGGACGACGGCCAGTAGCCACCAACCGGTACGGGTCAGGCTCGAACCCTTAGATGATCCGGAAACTGCAAGCAGCGCCGAAACGAGTGCCACGTAGGGTACGAGCGCGATATGGGATTGCTGTTCGACGGCGTCCGAGAGCTGGTCCACCAGGGGCGATCTTGGCCACCAATGGTCGCCGGCCCAGAGGACTAAGTTTGTGAGCGCAACCGAGAGTATTGCGGCCACGCCGGCTGTGGCAAGTGTGCGCCATCGGCGCCGCACGATCATTTCGATGACGATCGCGAGCGGGAGGAAGAAGGAGAGAATACCTTCGAGTGCGTTGATTGGTAACGCGAGGACTGTTTCGAGAACGCCTCCGGTTGCTCGGCGAACATCAGCAGCCACGGCAATTGTGGTAGTGCGGCCGTAGACAGCTACAAGTCCGACGAGCGCTGCGCCGATAAAGGCTAAGATGACGCCGAACAGATCTGCAGGATTCCGGGCCCATCGCTGTGGGGAGTCGATGAGGAGCACGTCACGGCGAGGTTTGCGGATGCGCACACCTTGAGAGCCGCTCGCTGTGTGTTTGCTGGGCGGCCTGGAGTCGGGCGAGTGCGTGCTCACACGATGATCCTAACGAAAACACGGGTTATCTAGGCAATACCTCGGGGTGAGGAAGCCCATGCACCTAGGCCCCGCGTAGGCGAAGTGAGTTGAGCACGACGATCACCGACGAGCTGGCCATCGCTAGCGCCGCGATTCCGGGAACGATCACGCCAAACATCGCGAGCGGAATCGCAATGAGGTTATACGCGAAGGCCCACAGGAGGTTTTCTTTGATGATTCGCAGGGTTTTTTCAGAGACGCGCAGCGAGGCTGGGATGGTGCGAATATCGGAGTTGACGATTGTGATGTCGGCCGCGGCTTTCGCGACGTCGGTGCCTGATCCCATCGCGATGGACAGGTCTGCGCCTGCAAGCGCTGCCGCGTCGTTGACCCCATCGCCAACCATGGCAACGGACTTTCCGGCCTCCTTCAACTCGCTTAAAATTTCCACTTTTCCTTCTGGTAGTACCCCGGCGTGAACTTCGGTGATGTCCAGTTCGCGGGCTACTGCTCGGGCTGCTCCCGCGTTATCACCGGTGAGAAGGATGGGCGTGAGGCCGCGGCCGCGAAACATATCGATCGTTTCGCGAGCTTCGGGTCTGATCGAGTCGCGAATCGCTAGCACGCCGGCAGCCTGACGATCTATGGTGACGGCGACGGCCGTCGCACCCGAATGAGCAAAGGCCTTCGCGCGCTCGCGAAGCGGTTCGACGTCGTGGCCTTCGGCATCCAACCAATTGAATTTGCCAACTGCCACCGATTGCCGCCCAATGCGCCCAACCACCCCGTTGCCCGCCAGGTTTTCAAATCCGGTTACTTCGGGAAGCTGGACGCCGAGCTCTTTGGCGTGCGCCGTGATTGCCTTAGCCACGGGATGCTCGGAGAAAGATTCGACACCGGCCGCGATGGCGACAAGCTCATCGTCGCTCAAATCTCCCGCTGCTTCGACCTCGCTGACAGTCATGACGCCCGTCGTTAACGTGCCGGTCTTGTCGAGCAATATCGTGTCTACTTGGTGGGCGCTCTCCAAAACTTCGGGGCCGCGAATAAGTGCGCCTAGCCGAGAAAGCCTGCCGGAGCCAACCAGCAGTGCCACCGGTGTGGCAAGGCCGAGCGCGCACGGGCATGCCACCACGAGCACGGTAATCGCGGAGGCAAGCGCCATTTCAAGCGGGTTTCCAATCGTGATCCGGATGCCGAACGTTGCGAGCGCAATCACGATTACGGCTGGAACGAACACCGCCGAAATGCGATCCACAATCCGCTGTACGGGAGCTTTGCCGGTCTGGGCTTCGGTTAATAGCCGGCCCATCTGAGCGAGCGTCGTTTCTTCGCCAATGCGCGTGGCTCGAACTTCGATTGAGCCCTGGTTGTTGATAGTCGCGCCCGTAACCGGTGAATCTGGCCCGACGTCGATGGGTACGGATTCGCCGGTGACAAGCGAAGCGTCGATCGAAGAATTTCCCGCGAGGACGACGCCGTCGGTGGCCACCGTCTCCCCTGGTCTGACGCGGAAGACATCGCCAACTTGAAGTTCAGAAACGGGAATGGTCGCATACACCTCTGTACCATCCGCGCGCCGCAGCAAGAAGGCCTGATCGGCGCCAAGATCGAGGAGCGCGCGCAGGGCATCGCCCGCGGAACGGCGCGATTTCGCTTCGAGCCACCTGCCGATCAGCAAGAAGGTGACGATCATAGCGGCCGATTCAAAATACAGGTGCGGATGGGCGTTATCGGCAAGACCGTGGATGCCGGTCATGCGCATCGTGTAGCCGATATGGCCAGCCCCACCAAACAGTAGCGCCCACAGCGACCAGCCCATCGAAGCCACGATACCCAGCGAGACGAGCGTGTCCATCGTCGATGAACCGAAACGTGCGGCACGGAACGCGGCCCTGTGGAAGGGCCAACCGCACCAGAAGGCAACCGGCAAGCTGAGTGCGCCGATCAACCACTGCCAGCCCGGAAACTGTAATGCGGGGAACATTGATAGGGCGATCACTGGCACGGACAGCACGGCCGAGACCACGAAACGGCGCCACAGATCATCCACGCGAGCTTTCGCAGCTGCTTCCGTGGCCGCTTCAACAGCCGCCGGATCGGCCCCGCCAGATGACACGCGGCCGCCGTCGTCGTCGATGTCAACGCGGCGAATGAGCGTGGCGTCGTAACCGGCCTTGGTAACGACCTCGACCAGATCATCACCGGTGAGATCCGCGGAGTCGAGGTGGACGTGCGCGCGCTCGGTGGCCAGGTTCACCACGGCGGTAACGCCGGGAACCTTGTTCAACTTTTTCTCCACCCGTGCAACGCAGGCGGCGCACGTCATACCTTGGACGGCGAGGTCGATCTCCGCTCGGCCCATGGCTTATCGCACGATATCGACGATGTGGTATTCGCCAGCTTCGTCAACCGCTTCACGCAGCTGCTCGTCAGTGACCTCACCATCGGTAACCACCTGCACTTCGGAAGTGCCGGACGTGTTTAAAGTGATAAGGACATCTGCGACGCCGTCAAGCTCAGTAAGTTCTTCACTGACGTGTGCCACGCAGTTGTCGCAGGTCATGCCATCGATTCGAAGTTGGATATGTGCCATGTTTTCCACCTTTCTTTCGTGCCCGCAGTGCGGGTGATAGTACTACGCTTCTTCATTGGTTAGATCGTTAATCCAATGGATATTAGCCGTGAGGTCTTGCGGATAGGGGGTCAACGAAGGAGTTTGCTCCTGCTGTTCGGGCGGGTCGTGGGAGACTCGATCCAACAGCCAATCGGGCATCGTGGTACCCGTGCGTGGGAAGGCGGCGACTTCGTGATGCCATTCCTCGGGCTCTACGAGATCCGCCCACGGGGGCTCTTGAGAACCGTTGAGATTGAGCGTTCCCTTGCCATTGTTCTCCAGCCGCAAAACCGCTACCACGAATGGTTCCTCGCCGGCTAGCGCGCGGTCTTGTTTGAGCCGGCGCATGTGGTGAATGATTGCCGTCGGAATGACTCGCAGTGCGGCAAGCTTGTTTTCCGCTAGCTTGGCAAAGCCCTCGTAAATTGCGGACGTTCCGATAATTTGCGTCCGTAACGTTACTTCCTGCCAACCCGGAGGTGCTGTTTTAGCGATGAGTGCGAAGGTTTCGCGAAGCAGCGAATTCGGGTCTGAAAAATCCACCGGTTTTAACGGACGCGTGGCTACCGCCGGACGGCTTGCCACGTCCCATACGGTGGGTTTTGCTTCTTTGCGGCTTTGATCGGTGATGTGTGTGGAGTCGACGAGCGCGGTGTACGTTGCGCCCGACCAGCGGTGGAATTTTGCACGATTAAGATAGAGCGCGTCAGTTAGCGTCGATGCGACTTGAAATAGGATCTTGTTATCTTTGCGAACCGATCGCACGATTCGCACGGGTATTCCCGATACGTGACCGGTTACGACATCTGTGAAAATGTCAGCTGTTTCATCAACCTCGATACGTTTTGCCCACATGCCCGATTCCACCTGCTCGAAACCGTCCTCCCCTTTGGGCTTAACGGGGGAGACCATGGTGACGGACGCCGGTTTGCCGTTCTCGCCCAGCTCCACATTACACGGAATCGAGCCCCAGCTGCGGCGAATGAGCGGGCCAAGGTAGGGGGTGGGGATCCCCGCCTTAAACGTTCCGGACTCGGCGTTTTCCCAACCAAATGCCAGCCCGTGGTAGGTGCCGCGATGTTCGGGTTCGGGTTGGCCGGGATAGAAGCGCCACAGGGTGGATCCGGCGGTGATCCGGCACGGGTCAAGTAAGAGTAGCTCGGTTTCCACCCCTCCTCCGCGGGCGACTCCCGAGCCGTCATAGTTGCCACATTCGATAACGCCACCCTGAATCGCCTGCGGATGCAATGGGCCAACAGCAAGCCGGTCCGTCGTAAAGGGATCAGCCGGCACGTGGATAATATCTATCGGCTTATCGTCGGCAAACGGCGAATCTGGAAAACGCAGACACAGTAGATCGATGAGGTCCCCAACTTCGGCGACCGATGCGGCAGCCGCAGCATCAACCGCAAATCCGGAGACGACGTCGTACCCCGTTTCTAACAGTGCGCGCGCCTGTGGCTCGGAAACTGCAAGCATAAAAGTAACCATGTGACTCCTTGACCCTTACACCTACTCTAGTGGTAGCGACGATGAGGGCACACCGCTGCCAGAGCGGTCACGCTGCTATGTGGTTAAAAGATCTGCTCAAACCACAAAAGTGGACTACCCTTGTGACATGCGTCTCGGAGTTTTAGATATTGGTTCGAATACTGTTCACCTCATCGTTGTGGATGCCTATGCGCGGGCCAGGCCCGATCCGTTTGCGGACGAACGATCCGTGGTGCGGCTCATGCAATACCTTGAAGATGACGGTTCGATCAACGATGAAGGTATTCGCGCGCTTGAAGATGCAACCCGCAAAGCGGCAGCTTTTTCCCGCAAACACAATGTGGAGGCAATGATCGGCATCGTCACTTCCGCAATCCGGGAGGCCACAAATGGACCCCACGTGCTGGAACGGCTAGAGAAGATTGCAGGAGCGAAATTCGGAGTGCTCAGCGGTGCTGAGGAAGCCGAGCTGACCTACTTCGCGGCTCGGCGCTGGCACGGTTGGGCGGCCGGCCGCATTATGGTGCTCGATATCGGCGGAGGCTCGTTTGAGGTGTCGCTCGGTATCGACGAGGAACCAGAATTTGTGGCTTCCGTGCCGCTTGGGGCCGGGCGGCTGACGAAGGATTTCCTCAAGCATGATCCACCTCGGGCTTCTGAGCTTGTGATGTTACGGCGCGAGATCGAAAAGGAACTTGAGCCGTTAGCGGCTGCGCTAGACGATCTTCCCACACCTGATCACGTGGTAGCGACATCGAAGACCTTCCGTTCGCTGGCTCGGCTTGCCGGAAACAGGATCAGCGTGGTGGGGCCGGAGGAACGGCGCCGGATGAGCAGATCGGATTTGGGTGACTGGGTGGACCGGATTGCACGTATTCCGGCTGCGGCACGAGTGGAACTTCCCGGCATCACGCCAGAGCGTACGTACCAGATCGTTGCGGGCGCCGAGGTTGCCCATCGGGCGATGAAACTGTTCAAGGTGAAACGTTTAGAAATCTGCCCGTGGGCGCTACGCGAAGGCGTGCTCCTTGAGCGCATCGACCAATTTGAGGTGATCCCGCGCGAATCCGGCCTCGACCTATCCGATCTCGGCTAGTTTGGCGGCCAGCCCCGTGTAGCTAGCGGGCGTGAGTTCGGTTAGCCGTTGCTCAACATCCGC
Source organism: Trueperella bonasi (assembly GCF_030811535.1). Lineage (GTDB taxonomy): Bacteria > Actinomycetota > Actinomycetes > Actinomycetales > Actinomycetaceae > Trueperella > Trueperella bonasi. The sequence continues at coordinate 1,150,953 of NZ_JAUSQX010000001.1, forward strand.
CGGCAAATTCAGCGACCGAATGAAAGCGCGCATCTCTTCTTGGCCAACGGCATGGCCGCGAGTGAGGTCTTTGAGCCGCTCATAAGGATCTTCCATGCCTTCGGCGCCGGCAATGGACGCCGTGCGCATCACCTGCTGAATTGGTTCGGCGAGAACCTCCCATGCGCCGTCGAGATCCTCGGCGAGGCGCTGAGGGTGGGCGTCAACTCCGGCGAGCCCGCGCCGTAAATTCTTTACCGCTAGAAGCGAATGACCAAACGCAACACCCACGTTTCGCAACGTTGAGGAATCGGTTAAATCACGCTGCAGCCGCGAGGTGACGAGCGTTGCGGCAAGCGTGTCCAGCAGCGCACACGATAGCTCGAGGTTTGCCTCCGCGTTTTCGAAACGAATGGGATTAACCTTGTGCGGCATGGTTGACGATCCGGTGGATCCGTGCGCGGCCAGATTCTGCTTGAGGTAACCTAACGAAATGTAGGTCCAAAAATCGGTGGCCAGGTTGTGTGCGATTCGGTTAAAGCGCGCAACATCGGCAAATAGCTCGGCCATCCAGTCATGTGATTCGATCTGGGTGGTAAGCGGGTTGAAAGTCAAACCGAGGCTCTCAACAAACTCTTGGGTGAGCGCCGGCCAGTTCGCATCCGGCACTGAAACCACATGCGCGCCGTATGTGCCCGTGGCTCCATTGAATTTGCCCAGATACTCAGCGTCGCGGACCTTGGCGAGTTGACGGCTCAGCCGCCAGGCAAAGATCGCGAACTCCTTACCCAGTGTGGTTGGCGATGCCGCCTGCCCGTGCGTGCGAGCAAGCATTGCAACATCTGCATATTCGCGCGCTCGGTCAGATAGCTCTGCCACGAAATTTTCCACCTCCGGCAGCCAGATTTGCGTCACGGCGTCTCGAATGTTTAACGCGTGTGCCAGGTTATTGATGTCTTCCGAAGTAGCAAAAATATGGACGATGTCATGCATGTCAGGCAGAGAGGTTTCGCCCAGGACTCCTGCAGCTGCATCCATTTTCTCTCTGAGGAAGTATTCCACGGCCTTGACGTCGTGCCGAGTCTCTGCCTCGATCTCACCTATCCGCACAATATCGTCTTCGCCAAAGTGTGTCACCAAAGAGCGCAGGTAGGATATCTCGTTTTCACTTAGCACGGGCGCACCGGGGAGCACCCCGTTCAGGGAGAGGAAGACGAGCCACTCAACCTCAACCTTGAGTCTTGCTCGGTTGAGCGCCGGCTCAGATAGGTATTTCACGAGCGGGGATGTTTCGTTGTGGTAGCGGCCATCGAGCGGCCCCAGTGCAGCGGTAAAGTTCGTCATGCCCCGATTCTTGCACATCTATAGGTAGGGCTTCGCAGTCCGAATCGTCTGGGAACCGTAGCTACCTCCGAAAAGGGCCGCGTGGATGATGAGGATGTGGAGTTTATGCAGTCCGATCCGTTCTTCCCAGCCTTCGGCTAGCGGAGATGCCTCGTTGTAGCCAGCGTAGATGTGTTCCACGTGGTGGGCGCCAAAAACGTGTAGTTGCGCGAGGTCTGATTCTGCGTGTCCGCCGTGGCATGCGGGATCAATAACGACGCCGATCGGCTCGCTAGTGCCGGTGGTTCGGCGCTCGCCCGGTGCGGGATAGGAGGGCGAGCCGTGAGCTTGGCCCGCGCCGTCGATGATCGAATCAGCCCTGGCCCACAGAAGGTTTCCGGCCCATAGATCGCCGTGGAGAAGGGCCGCGTCAGTGTGAACGAGGCAGGGCTGCGGGGCGTCGAACACGCCGTCTCGAAGGCGTTCGGCCAAACGCTCGATCACCTCAGCGTCGCCGGAATGAAATGCCCCGTTTTTTAGCGCGGCTTCGATGTATGGGAGCAGGCGATCTTCGGCATAGAACTCGCCGAATGTGCGTGCGGGTGAATCGGCGGGGACCATGGTCAGCAAGGCGGAGCCCATGTGGCCAACATGGCCAAAGCGCGCGGGAAAAGTGGGTGGTTCTTCGCCAAAAACACGTTTACCCGCCGGGGAGTAGGCATGCGTGCGCGCGAGGCGAGCGCCGAATTCGTGCGCAGCTTGAACGGTGGGGGAAGTTTCGGTGAGGGCATAGGTTGCGAGCGAGGTAGCCGAGGACTTCGCGATACGAGCCACGGGAGCTCCGCCGTGGCGAGCAGCCTGCGATAGTGCTTCTAGGCCGGCAACTTCGTGAGCTATTGCCCGTTCGCGGGCAGATTTCGTAAATGTCTTAGGAATGGCGCTCATCCTCCTCAAATATTCCACCCAGTATCCAGTTCACCAGGCCGACGATGATGCCGGCGCCCACCGCCCACCAAAATGAAGCGACGGAGAGCGATAGGTCGAAGAAGCTGGTGATCCATGCCGTCAGCATAATCATCAGCGCGTTAACCACGAGGAAAAATAGGCCGAGGGTCAGCAGATAGAATGGAAGGGAAAGTATTTTCACAACGGGGCGAATCAGCATATTAACAACGCCGAGTACCGCGCCGGCCAGAAGGAAGTAGACGCCCCGTTGGCCCGAGGGATCGAGCTCAGCGAGGAAAGAATCGGCAGGCACTGCGCCCTCGAGCCGGACCCCCGAAAGAAACAGGGTGGTGAGCCAAAGTGCGACGGCGTTGACCGCAGCGGTGATGAAGAACTTCATGATTCCAGCTTAGTCATCCGCTGGCACAGGCTCGAGATGCCTTGCCGTGGTGCGTGCGCCCCGAAATGGGGGCAAGATAGGGCTATGACCTATTTCAGACCCGAACTTTCTCAGCTACCAGCCTATATAGCTGGGCGTGCTTCCACGGATCCGGAGATCATCAAGGTCTCTTCCAACGAGATGCCGTTCCCGACCTTACCCGGTGTGGAAGCGGTGATCGCCGCTCGGATTGGGGACCTGAACAGGTACCCCGATATGGGCAATGGGGTTTTGCGCGAGGCGATCGCTGCCTATCACAAGACCTCGGTGGCAAACGTGGCGGTGGGAAACGGTTCGACTGCGTTGATCGAAAAGTTCTTGACCGCAATCTGCACCCCGGCCTCGGAAGTCGTGATGCCGTGGCGGTCTTTTGAGGCCTACCCGATCGCGATTCAGGTGGCGGGCGGCACGCCCGTCGGCGTGCCATTGCGCGCAGATGGCAAGCCGGATCTTGCGGCGATGCTTGATGCAGTGACGCCCAAGACCCGGGCAATCCTCGTGTGCACGCCGAACAACCCGACGGGTGCCGCACTTACCCACGATGAGCTCCATCGTTTCATGCGTGCAGTTCCACGTGAGATCCCCGTGCTGATCGACGAGGCTTATGAAGATTTTGTGACCATGAACGATCCCGTACGCGGGCTCGAACTGGTCCGCCAATTTCCGAACGCGGTATCGTTGCGCACCTTTTCCAAGGCGTACGGGCTGGCTGGAATACGCGTGGGCTACGCGCTTGGAGTGGAGGACATTGTGTTAGGTCTTGACAAGGTGGCCACACCTTTCGGCGTGAATATGCTGGCACAGGCGGCTGCGGTGGCAGCTTTGCAGGTTCGCCCCGCCGTCGATCAGCGCGTTGCAGCGATCGTTGCGGAACGAGAAAAGCTGATGACAGCCCTGCGGGCTCTCGAGTGGAACGGACCGGACTCGCAGGCAAACTTTGTGTGGTTCGAACTTGGTGAGGGCTCGGAAAGATTCGCACGCCACTGCGCAGAGGAAAAAATCGTGGTGCGCACCTTTGCAGACGAGGGTGTGCGCGTCAGCGTTGCCGAACGGGAAGCTTCACTTAGACTCCTGCGGGCCTACAAGAAATTCCGCGGCTACGCGGGGTAAAGTTGCGCGGCCAGTCGGCCCCGCTACCAGGGCCCATGTCAACGGCGACGAGCAATGTTAAGCACGCGGCTCCTACCGTGGCGATATTGTTGACCATCGATCGGTCTTTCCGATGCGTCGATGCCCACGCGGTGATCGCGATAAGTGGAGCGTCAACCGGAAGCCAGCGAACCAGGTGAGGGCGGCGGATCTGCGTGATCAGGTAACCAGTTGTTGGTCATTGCTGCCCCTTCGTTCGCTCCACTTTCGCCAATCTTCAACTACCAGCACGTTCTTCGTGTCGGCTTCGCGGATGATGAATGTGCGTGTGGTGACCCGTACAATTGGCCACGGTAGTTTCCAAATGCAAGGACGAAAAATGAAAGCACTTGCCAGTGGTCAGATTAATGACGAAGAGATGACCAAATCTGCCGATCTTATCGGCCGCGTGAAAGCTATTTTTGAAGGCAGAGTTGTTGGTCAGGCAGATCTTTCTACAGCGCTCATAACAACCCTGATCGCACGTGGGCACGTGCTACTTGAATCCGTGCCAGGTCTGGCAAAGACGACGGCGGCTGTAACTGTGGCGGACGCGATTTCTGGATCATTTTCCCGGATTCAGTGCACGCCTGACCTCATGCCCAACGATATTGTTGGAACCCAGATTTACTCCTATGAAACCGGTGAGTTTTCCACACAGCTTGGCCCGGTCCATGCGAACATGGTCCTCCTTGATGAAATCAATAGGTCGTCGGCCAAAACCCAGTCAGCGATGCTGGAAGCGATGCAGGAGCGGCAAACGTCGATCGGCGGGACTATCTTTAAGCTTCCTGATCCGTTCATGGTGATGGCTACCCAAAACCCGATTGAAGAGGAGGGTACCTATGTTCTGCCAGAGGCTCAGATGGATCGCTTTTTAATCAAGGAAGTGCTCACCTATCCGGAGCCGGATGAAGAATTCGAGATTCTCACGAAAACTGCGGAAGGTTCCTTTGGGCGGCCGAGCGGGGTCGAACCGATTTCCACCGGCGACGTGCAGTATCTTCAAGAAGTCGCCCGGCGCGTATACGTCGACGATTCGATCAAGCGATACATCGTGGACATCATTAATACGACGCGCGGCAAGGGGCCGCGCCCGATCCCCGAGTTTACACGCCACGTGCGCGTGGGATCCTCGCCACGAGGAGGGCTTTCCCTGATGCAGGTTGGGCAGGCGCTCGCCTTGCAAGCCGGGCGCAACTATGTGATTCCGGAGGACGTTACACGGCTTCGCCACCAGATTTTGCGCCACCGGCTCGTGCGCACGTACGATGCGCTTGCCAATGGCGTTAATCCAGAATCGCTCATTGATGCTGTTTTCCAAGCCGTACCAACCCCGTGATGGTGGCGGAGATCGACAGTGAGACGACTTTCAGATCAGTCCAAGGCAACGCGTGCAGCGCTCGTTCGGGCAAAAGTTGCGCTACCGGTGATACGGCGCGCCTCGGGAATGTACGAGGGTCACCACGCTTCGATTTTTACCGGGCACGGCCACGACTTTGAGGATCTCGTTGAATACGAACATGGCGACGACGTGGCCGATATCGATTGGAAAACATCCGCTCGTGCAGGCCATCCGATCATCCGCCGGTTTGAGCGCGAGTCAGACATGTTCACGCAGCTCGTGATTGATACGGGGCGTGACATGCTCGGCGCTGCACCTTCGGGCCAGACCAAGGCCGATATTGCGATGTTTGCCGCGGATATTCTCGGCTATTTGGCGATACAGCGCGGCGATAGGCTAAGTGTCGTCTACGGGGACACCCGGGGGATGGTCCGAGTTCCCGCGCGCAACGGCAATAACCATTTGGATTTTTCGCTCGACGCGGCGCAGGAGCGTTTGGATAATACTTCCGGCTATTGTGACGTGTCGGCCATGCTCGAAGAGATCTTGCGTGTGCCGCAACCCCGAGCGCTTTTGCTCATTGTGACGGACGAATACTGGCCGCAACAGGCGGATGAACAAACTTTGCGTCGAATCCGAACCAAACACGAGGTGTTGGTGATGCGGGTGGCGGATATGAACGTGGCTAGCGAAGGAATTCGGCACATGGTCGACGTGGTTGACGGCTCGGCCATTCCGCGCTTTGTTCGCGAAGATAAGATACTGCGCCAAGATCTGGAAAATGATAGGCGCAGGGCGCACCAGCACGCGCGTGTCATTTTGCGATCCACCGGCGTCAGGAATGCAACAGTGACCTCTTCGGAAGAAGTTCCGGGCGCACTGATCGAATTGTTGCGGAGGCGCCGTGCCAGTTGACAAACTTATTGACCCAACGGGCGCATCGGGAACCTTGATAGCGATCCTGGTTGGAAGCCTAGTCGCGATGAGCGTGATTCTCCTCGTTGGCATGTGGTACTTCCACCGTGATCCCGTACGGAGGATGAAGCTCCACGCTCCGAGTGGAAACGAACGTGACCGGTGGATTCGCCGGATCGACGACGTCGTCGCCAGACACTGGCACAGCGCAGATGAGCAGGCACGCGAACTTCACATCGAACTCGCGGCGGAACTACGTGCAATTTTAAGTGAACGTGCCGGAATGGACGTGCGCGCATGGCAGCCTTCGCACTTGCGCCGGGTGGGAGCGTTTGAGAAAGCCGCCGACGCGATTTCTTCGTGGGAGGAGCCGTCATTCGCGCCCTATGCTCGTGCGGACATACCGCGCGCCCGCGATCGGGCGGTTGAGGCGGTGCTCGCATGGTAACGACCTGGCTGTTCATACTGCTGATCGGGATACTTTTAGGCGCCGCCGCCCTGGGGTGGCTGCTGAGCGTGCGACGCTCGCGAACTGGGGGAGTGGCCGTGGCCCATACGCAGCGCGCGCGGCAACACCCCCGGTTCCAGCGCCGGTTGCTAATGTTGCGCGTCGCGCTCGCGGCGATGATGGCGGCCGGACTTTTTAGCGGCGTGGCAGCGGCGTATCTGGCGGGCAGGCCTTCGGATGAGGTGAATACCGAATCGAAGCTTGCAACTCGGGACATCATGCTGTGTTTGGACGTTTCCGGCTCCGTGATCGAATTCGATGCTGAGATCGTCCGGTCGTTTTCGCGGGTGGTGGAGAATTTTGAAGGTGAACGCGTGGGAATGATGGTGTGGAATTCTGGTGCCCGCCTCGTTTTCCCGCTGACCAGTGACTACGAGCTTGTTCTCGATCAGCTTGAGCAGGCCGAAAACGCATTAGCCGATGCCTACGAGTGGGAAGAGTTCGCGAAATTGGTTGCTGGGACCGAGGCAGGTATCGCGTATGGCTCCTCGCTCATTGGTGATGGGTTGGCTGCATGTACACAATCCTTCGATCAGCAAGATGAGGAACGTTCGCGTTCCATGATTTTCGCAACGGACAATGAATTGGCCGGTAACCCCGTCTTCACGCTCGACGAAGCTGTGCAACTCGCGGCCGATAGGGGAATCGTGGTTCATGGGCTTTACACCGCAAGCCCGTGGCGCGACGATGATGAGGAGATGAAAGAATCTCTTGAGTCGCGCGGAATGTACTACTACAAGGCTAGCGACGCGTCTGCTGCAGACGGGATCGTCAAAGCTGTTCAGGATCAAGACGCCGTGGATTTGGGGAGCGTCGGCGAGACCTTGACGGTCGATACCCCCGGGAGGTGGCCAATCTTTATAGGTCTTGCCTCCTTGGTGCTACTGGGTGTGGCGTGGAGGTTTAAGCTGTGAACTTCCAATTTCTAATCCCCGCTTGGTTACTTGCGGCAATCGGCGTGTTTGGCACGATTTTCATCGTGCTCGGGGCAATCAAGGATCGTCGGCGAATATTGGCCTGGTTGCGACGAGCCGGGATGCTGCTCGCGGTGATCGCGATGGGCCTCGCGCCGGCAACTCAGCTGACCGTAACGACGTCGACCTCGAATCTTGCGGTCTATTTCGTCATCGATGCGACGGGCTCGATGGCCGCCGAAGATTACGGCCCCGATCGGCAACCTCGAGTGGAAGGGGTGCGTGCGGATGCGTTGGCGTTGATGGAAGAATTGCCGAGCGCCCACTATGCCATCATTGAATACTCTTCGACCGCCAGCCAGCAATTGCCGCTCACGTCTGACAAGAATGCCGTGGCGACGTGGCTCGAGGTTTATGATCGGGAACCCACCGACTATTCGGGTGGTTCATCGATGAATAGGCCGGTTGAATTGGTGGCTGAGATCGTGGGAAGGCAGACGGATCCGACGCAGGTGCCGATCATTGTTTTGATGACGGACGGTGAATCAACCGACACGTCCTCGTCGAGCCGTGACGAACAGCCCGATTTTTCTTCGTGGAAGGGCCTGTTCCAAGGCGGCATGGTGCTCGGCTATGGCACCGAAGAAGGCGGCCGAATGTTGAAGCACCACCTGTGGAGCCAGGACGAGGAATACATTCGAGATCCGGCAGGTGGGGATGCGATATCGCGAATTGATATTAATGCTCTCAATACTGTTGCACAGCAAATTGGCGTGCCGTTCTTCCACCGCACCGCTCCTGGTGGAATGGAAGAAATTGCGGAGACTATAGGCGCGCAAGCCCTCCTCAGCCAGTCAGACGAACAGCAAACCTATAGCCCAACAATTTGGCCATGTGCGACTGTGTTTGCGCTGTTGACGGCCTGGGAAATTGCACACCTCATTCCGCAAGTTCGATCGGCTGGAATGTTTGCAACGCGGCGTCCCGGAAGGCAGGGACGGACATGAGCCACGGTTTGAAGCAAAGAATCGCACTTGCGCTCTCGATAGTCTTAGCGCTTGTGCTCGCCGGTGTCGCCGTCGTCGCCGGCGTTGCCGTTTATTCGATGGGATCGGGAAAATCCCGGTACGCTGCTGGAGACTATGGGCATAGCTCAAGGTCGTACGGCATCGGCACTCGCGTTATTCCCGAAAGGTTCGATAGCTGGGAGGCGTACTTCGGGCAGGGAACGGCGGAAATCCGTGCCGACGCCGTCGATGCCGGTATGCAGACGTTGACCGTGGCATTGGAGCTGGTTCCTAAGGACGAGGACTTGGATGAACCGATGCCGGCAAATGTGGAAGAACCGGAAGATTTCACTCCCGAATGTCGAGTGCGGATGAATCTGGCCATTGGGCACGAGATCCAGGGCGACCGACTATTTGAAGCGGGCTACTTCATTGAGGCTCAGGCTACCTACATGACCGCCTCTGATACGGTGGCTCAATGTGTGCCCCAAGGGCAAAACGCGGAACAGCAAAAGCAAGATACCGACGGCAAGGCGCAAGAGGCGAGCGAGCAAAACCAGCTAGGTGAGGGCCAATCCCAGGGTGGTGATTCACCAGGGGGCGAAGACCCACCGGATGGTCCGAACGGAGATGAACCGAAACCATCAACTGGCGAGCTCAAGGCGAAAGAGCTTGAGCGCCGCGCCCAAGAGGCCGAACGTCTGCGCCGTGAAGCTCAGCAACGCGATGGAACATATGGAGACTGGAAGGGGGAAAACTGGTGATTTTCGATAGCCCGGGCCGGGTCGGGCCCGCAATCATCGTGCCGCTGGTTGGCACAACCGCCGAAGTCATCGTAGAAGAGGCGATTGCCCGGCAAAACGCTGGCGCTGACGCGCTTGAATTTCGGGCGGACTATCTGCTTGCTAAACACCCGGAAGCAGATGTTGACGGCCTCGTTCGCGACGTGCTGCGCGAACTTTTCGCTCAGACCAAACTGCCGATCCTGTTCACTGTGCGTAGCCGGGAGCAGGGCGGTGAACTTCCGATTACGCCGTTTAGGTATCGTGTCTTACTCGCCACCGCGCTGGATATCCTGATGCAGGAGCGCGTGCCGGCCGAACGAGTGGGAATAGATTTTGAGTTTCACTCCGCTGCGACGCCCGATTTGGCGCGGCGAGCGGCCGGGCTAGGTTACACGCCGGTGGTCTCACATCACGACTGGAAGGAAACGCCGGACGCGGAAATCATGTACGTCATGCTCGACGACATGTTGAAGATTCCGGATGCGGTAGCGAAACTTGCCGTCATGGCATGTAGTGAAGAAGACACCGCGCGCTTGCTCGATGTGACGAAAGCCGTTGCCGGCCAAACGCGCCGACCGCTGATGACCATTGCGATGGGGGAGGCTGGCCAGCGTTCGCGATTGGACGGCTGGAAATATGGTTCGATTGCGACCTTTGCTTCCGCGGGTGCGACGACGGCGCCCGGCCAGCCTACGCTCGCTGATTTGCGCGCGTATCTTGGCCGAGTTTAGGAACGGCGGTGTGAGCGTACGAGGTAGATGACCACGCCCAAGAGAATTGCCCCGTAAGCTACTGCCCACCAGGGGAATCGGGGAAGGTTGGATTGTTCGCCTGCTTGCGCGAGATCACTGGCGGGTGTTGGGATGACGCGCTCTCCGGTGACGAGGATGCGGTGAGTGTTGATTCCTAGCGGCGTGCATGTGATGAGCGTGACGAGGTCTTCGCCGGGAACAATCTGAATTTCTTCAGTGGCCTCGGGTGGTACCACTTGAATGTCGATCACGGAATAGGTGAAGGTTTCGCCGAACACTTCGATCACGAAGGTGTCACCTTTAACCACTTTGTCGAGATTCGTAAACATGGTGGCGTTTGCCAGCCCCCGGTGGGCCGTGATCACCGATCGGGTTGATTCACCACCTACAGGAAAGGCGGTTCCCTCTAGGTGGCCGGCCCCTTTGAGGAGTGTGTCTTCTTCGGTGCCGTGATAAACGGGAATATCGACATCGATTGATTGGATTCGTAAACGGGCCATGACGTCGGTTTGTTCAGTGCTCAAAATATCTTCGTAGTGCCATTCGATACCGTGGGCACTGACGTGATCGGAGTGAACCGAGTCGGCTTCCGGCAGATTATTCCACGCGCCCACGAGTACTCCGGAGCTGAGGGCCGAATTGTATTCTCTGGCTGCCGAAAGTTGTAGCGTGGCTTCGGGTTTGGCGTCGTCAATCTGCGCGGAGTATTCGGCTGTGATCTGCGTTTGGTTGGCAAGGGCGAACCAGGATGCGGCTGCGGGGTAGAAGAGCAAGGTTGCTCCGAGTGCGACGAGCAATGCAGTCGCGTAATTCAGCGCGAGTTTTGGCATGTTCCTTCCACATGTACGTGCTCCCGGGCAGTCGTGGTGACCTGCCCGGGAGCACCGCCTAGATGATTATCCGTATAGCACGCAGTGATCCGCTATGCCCGGCGGTTACGGCGTGAGGCGATCACACCCAGTGAGATACCGCCACCGATAAGGGCCGTTCCGGCAAGGCTGAGAACTACGATGCCTGCGGCACCGGTCAGCGGGAGATCGGGCTGATCAGCTTTGGTGTTCGGCACCGTCTGCCCGATCGGATCAGAGTCTGTGAACGTACCGTTTTTAACGTCGATCTTGACCTCATTGGTGATCAGCTTGTACCCGGCCGGAGCTTGAGTTTCCGCGATCCAGAACGTCTTCGTGATCGTGCCCTTTGCCTGCTCTTTGGCGTGTTCGCCAAGGTAGAGCCCATTGATCTTAACAACGCCATCAGCGCCAGACGTCAGACCTTCGTAGATCGGGTTAGTGCCATTCTTTGCATCATCTTCCGTAGCGTAAACCGCGAAGGTCGCATCCTTTAGCGCGGCACCGGAATTGGAGTCCGTCTTCTTGAAACGGTATTCGCCAAAGTAGGGAGTTTTCTCCGGGTCGATTGGTGGATTGTTCGGATCATTGGCCTCAAAAGGATCATAATCGTTTGTGTGCGGGTAGAAGGAATTCTTGACCTCGCCGCTTTCAATGAGTGAATTGACGGTGACATCGTAGGAGAACACGACCTCTTTGCCTGCTACTTTCTCAAGCCCGCCGCCGATCACCGAAATCCGGTAAGCGTTGCGGGTTTCACCGCGGACGTCACGCGTGCCCTCGGACTCGACCTTAAACTCTTGCGGGTCGAGGTCGACGCCGCCTGCACTCACTTTCACCGAATCCGTGTTGAACGTGACGTTGGTTGCTGAAAGGTCAACCACGCCGAAGGCAGTCAGTGGGTTGTCAGTCGAGGAAGCCGGCGCGGTACGCGTAATTGTGTACGGAATCTTGTCGCCAACCTTAAGCGCCTCGTTGCTCGCGGTGTTGACTTCCTTCTTACCATCATCTGCAAGAACATTCTTCGGGTAGGTGTGGACATCGTATAGCCAGCCGCGTTCACCTTGCGGAAGCGGAATGGAGACGAAGAAAGGCTGAGCCTTTTTGGAAATATTGTTCGGCCCGACGTCGGTCTCCACCACGTAGTAAAGCCCGACTGGTAGGTTGTCGAATTTAGCTGATCCGTCGGTTTTGGTCTTTTCTATCCCAACCTGAACCAGGTCGTATTGCGTGCCACCAACCGTAGCTTTCGTGGCATCCGGGGTGGCCGTGGCTGCCGAGATGTTTTCCCACAGCTTCGAGTCGGCCGTGTCACCGGCGGTCAGGTCAAGATCGTCAACGCGGTAGATAGTAAACTCAACGTCTTTCAGAGCCTTCGATGAATCCAGCCCGGAGATTTCTTGACCGTCGTGGCTCGGGTTGCCGGTTCCAGGGCCGGTTACGGTGCTGTCGTACTTGTGGACAGTCACCGATCCTTCTTTGTCTGTGTCGATGTTCTGAGCATGTGCCGACGTCGGGGCGAACACGAGCCCGATAAACGCCAGCACAAAAGCTGTAGCCAGTGCGAAGACCTTCTTCGCGTGTGAGACTGCCATAATTTTCCTTTCATAAATGTAGGTTCTTTCCTCGCCCGAAGTGCTTTCGGGGAGGCAAGTTTTAATGGGCGCGGCGTTTTGCGATCGCCGCCGTGAGCGCCGCGAGGGCCAGTGTGAGGCCTCCGGCCGCAATGTAGGTGGTGGTTGCTGTTCCTCCTGTGAAGGGCAGCGAGGGCGGGGTGGCCTTTGTGTTTTCTATGTTTCCGAGGTCAATGCGGATCACGCGGCCGTCGTTTTGAGCGGTGTTATTTGGATCGAAAGTAATCGTGCGGCTTTCGGGGTCCAATTTGTATCCGGCTGGCGCCTTGACCTCGCGCAGCTCGTATTCAGCCGCCCAGTCGAGCCCGGCAATCTCGAACTTTCCTGCTTCGGGATTCTGATCTGGTCCGCTGCATGCGGAGACGGATCTGGCTTCGCAATCCTCAACGGCTTGCCATTGCGACCAGCTGGCGCCCTGAGTTCGCGAGCGATACTCCCACTGCGAACCAGACAGGTAATCCGGATTAGCCGCGCTGTCAGCACTGATCTTGCCCCACGTGAACGCGGCTGGAAGCTTGTGATTTTCGATAGTTTCTTCTCTATCAGATTCATGTGCGACGACGACGTGCGGCTCTTTTAGCGCCTGATATCCAGTTGCTGGTTTGATTTCTTCGATAAGGTACTTGCGTCCGGAAATAATGCTTGGTCCGCTCCACGTGATCTTACCGTCGTCGTCTGTTAAGGCTAGTTCGCCAATCTTCTTGTCTGCTCCACGATCGAGACGGTCATTGTTATTGACGTCTTCCCACAGTTGAAAGCCCACACCTTTTAGAGGCTCCTTCGTATTCGCGTCAATCTTGGCGATTGTGATGGTTTGCGATTTCAGATTTTTGATCTTACCGAGTTCAACGAGTGCGCGTGGTTCGCCATGCTCGTCGTTGAAATCGATTGTCCATTGAGGGTGTTCTTGCCCCTCTTTTAGTGTGTCTGGATCAAACATATAGTGTTCTGGCGGTTTTACTTCGGTGAGCCTGTAGGTTTTACTCGCGTCGAGCTTCACCTCGTATCCGGCCAATGCGCTATTAAGGTCAGTGCCTAGGCCCGTGCCACACGTTTCCGTGCAGTCATCGATTGTGTAGGAGTATCCGCCCGGTATTGGCTGGCCGGTAGTTGGATGCACCTCTTCGATCGTCCATTTCGCGCCGGTAAGAGGGTGGCCATCCTGGTTCACTTTATTCCAGGTGACTTCGCCAATCGGCGTGTTTGTGATCGTGCAGTTGATCTGCGCAATATCGGTTGGTTCACCAGTAGGAATAGGTACGCCGGTGGCGTCGTAAAGCTCTAAGCTCGCCTGAGTGCCTTCGACGTACTTCTTTTGATTGCCTTTGAAGTCGAGCGCTTTGCAGACCCACGTTTTCTGATAGTCATCCAAAGTTGAGGTTGATCCGGGGGCCATTTCTTCCTTGACCACTAGAGCGCCGTCTTGTGTGACGGGGAAGGGACCTACTTGGTGGTTAAACTGCGGGCCCGAGGAATTGCCTGCGGTGGTGTTCGATGAAATTTCGGTGCCGCCCAGTGAGTAACTTATCCTGAACTGATCATCAGGAAGGCGACGCTGCCCATCGATCTCCTTCCGAACAGTAATAACCGGATAGGGTATGCCAGAGCTGGCAAGATCGGTCACCATACGGCGAGTTGAGTGATTCGTCGTTTGCCCGTGCACATGTTGAACCTCGCCTATTTTCTTTAGCCCACGAGTTTTGTAATAAAAGCTCTTACTGCCGGTTGTTTGGACATGAAGATTTCCCTGGTAGTCGAATGCTAAGCCATGGGCAGCGATATTGACGCCGGTAAGATTAAGATTCGAAGCCTGAAGTTGTGTGTCCGGTGAGAGGCTTTCTAGGGTCTCGTGACCCACCGTAAAGAGCTCAGCTTTTCCTGGAGACTGGCCGATGGGTGGAGACGCTACAAGAATATACATGTTCCCAGACTGGTCGAAGGCCATGTCCCCGTTGGCTCCTCCTGCAGGGCCGCCAACATTCTGCCCCAAATCAACATAGCCTACTGGGAGGTATTCGCGCTTTCTGGCATCTTTGGAGTCAAACCTGTAGATCACAAACTCCGTGTTGTCGGCGTTTTTTGATCTGCGGTATCCGCCGAAGTAGAACTGCTTATCTTTCGGACTAATTGCTCCGCTGACGATATTAACCGGCGCTTTCATCGTCCACCAGTTATCGTCGAGAGCTTCAACTTGTGGATGTTCTTGCCTCAAGTCTAATTTTGCTACTCGCAGTGAGTGCCTGCCGCTCTGAAACCTCCGATACACCGCATATAGTGTGTTGTTTTCCTCGTCATATCCTAGTGCGTTCCACTGGCGATTAGTCCAATTTGGGTAAGAGTTGTTGTGAAAGGTTCCCACGTAATCGTCATCAGTTTCGGAATGATCTCCGGAAATGACCCCAGCAGTCTGTCGTTGATACACTGTGCCATCATGTCCAAGAGAGAACATTAAACCGCTACGTGGATTGAGTTCGTCGGCGCCTCTTTGGCGACCAGATCGAGCAGCGCGTGGTTGAAAGTCGTCTTCGGGGCTCAACTCAAGATCTGGGCTAGCAGGAAGATTTAGTTCGGAATCCTCACGGAAGCTCCTGTCAGGTGGTGTGTCGGTCTCGAGCGAATCCGGATCCGGTATCGCTTTAGGTGGATCCTCGCGCTCAACTGGTTCTTCAACGCTGGATGTGCTCGGGGGGGGGGTCGCTATCTTGCAAGCCAACCGCTACAGACGGTGGAAGGCTTGCCCCATACACGTAAACGAAAGTGAATGCAGTGCTAAGAATTACGAGAAGGGTTCTCCTTAGCCGCACGTTGTGCGGTTTAAATCGCGCTTTGTTCATGGGTGTTCCTAAAATTTTAAAATCTAACAGAGCCCTTTGGTGCGTTTCGGGCACGAAGGCACACACGAGAAGGTGAGTTTACAGAACTAGTTGCGAGATTTCAATAATTGACATTTCGACATTAACGCCGGTGAAGGTCGCCGCGTGTGCTTGAGCTCAATCTGCGCCACGGCCGGGCCGTCGCTAGGTGTGTACACCCAAACGAAAATGGTTTAAGGTTCAACTATGAAGGCTTTTGGATTTCTTAGTTTTGGGCACCATGCTGTTGCCGGCCAGCGCGGGATGAACGCCCGCGATACTTTACATACCCAACTCGAACTGGCAAAGGCGGCCGATGAAATCGGGGTAAATGGCGCCTACTTCCGCGTCCATCACTTTGCGCCGCAAGGCGCTTCGCCCATGCCCCTACTTGGCGCTATCATCGGTGCCACAAAAAATATTGAGGTGGGTACCGGCGTGATCGACATGCGCTACGAAAACCCGTTCTATTTAGCGGAAGAAGCCGCGGCGCTCGATCTCTTGGCGGACGGGCGCCTGGCGCTCGGGCTCTCACGTGGCTCACCCGAACCGGCTAAAAAAGGCTGGGAAGCCTTCGGATACACCGGCGAAGCGCCCAACGGCGCGGACATGGCACGTAAGAAGTTCGAGCTATTTCTTGCGGCCATCCGCGGCTATGGCATAGCGGAAGCGGCGCCACTTGAGGAGCAGTACCCGCGCATGTACCAGCCAGGGACTGCGCTTCCGATCTTCCCGCACTCGGAAGGCCTGGAAAAGCGTGTGTGGTGGGGATCTGGAACAAATAAAACTGCGCAGCAAGCCGCCCGAGACGGGGTGAACCTTATGTCCTCAACACTCGTTTCAGAGGCCGATGGTAGCTCGCTAGGTGAACTGCAAGCAGAACAAATACGGGTATACCGCGAGGCATGGCAAGAAGCCGGCCACGACTGGACGCCACGCGTGTCTGTTTCCCGGTCGATTTTCCCGATCGTTTCCGAGGAGGATCATCAACAGTTTGGCCTGCTCGCCTCCGACGAAGACCAAATCGGTTACATCGAAGGGGAGACCAAGACGACCTTCGGACGCACGTATGCCGCCGAACCCGACGTCTTGGTTGAACAGCTCAAAGCCGATCCGGCCATCGCTGCCGCCGATACGCTGATGATCACGATCCCCAATCAGTTAGGGGTGGAGCCTAACCTGCGGATCTTGCAAAACTTTGCGGAGCATGTGGCCCCAGAGCTCGGCTGGATTCCGAACACGGAGGGGCTAGTCGCGCCTTAGCGATCCGGTGTAGCGTGGGTGCATGACAACTCAACTACCGCAGATGCCATATAACCGGCTAGGAGCGGCCGGTTTGCAAGTTTCTCAATTCAGTTTCGGTTCGTGGGTGACGTTTGGGAACTCGGTTGACACCGGGATCGCCAAGGAGCAGCTCCAGGCTGCCGCTGAGGCCGGCGTGAATTTCTTCGACAATGCCGAGCGTTACGCCGGCGGCAAATCCGAAGAAATCATGGGCCAGGCGATCCGGGAACTGGGCTGGAAACGCCACGAATACGTAATTTCCACGAAGTTCTTCTGGGGCATCAACGGCGCCATGCCAAACATGGAGAACACGCTCAATCGCAAATACCTGTTGCAGGGTATCGACGGTTCTTTGGAGCGTTTAGGCCTAGATTTTGTTGACTTGGTTTATTGCCACCGGCCCGATCCGCACACTCCCATTGAGGAAACCGTGTATGCGATGAGCGATATGGTCGAGTCCGGAAAGGCCCTTTATTGGGGCACGTCAGAATGGAGCGCGGATGAAATCCGCGCGGCCTGGGAAATCGCGGACAAGCGCAACTTGCGCAAACCCGTGATGGAACAGCCCCAATATAACCTCCTCAATCGCAGGCGAGTCGAAGACGAATATCGAAGGCTCTACGAGGATATCGGCCTCGGCCTCACCACGTTTAGCCCGCTCGCCGGTGGGATTTTGACTGGCAAGTACCTAGAAGGCGTGCCAGAAGGCTCGCGTGCGACGATTGACGGGCACACCGGTTTGGTTCAGGACGCCGAAAACAGTGTCAAACAGGTCAAGAAGTTCGCGCAGATTGCAGGTGAGCTTGACGTGACGATGGCTCAGCTTGCACTCGCGTGGACGGCGTCGAACCCGCACGTATCCACAGTGATCCTCGGTGCCTCCTCGCCCGAGCAGCTGAACGAAAACCTCGGTGCGCTCAACGCTTTGGAGCGGCTGACACCTGAAGTGAAGGCCCGAATCGAGGAAGTTTTCCCGAGGTAGTCTGGACATTTGAGGGACGATTCCTAAACGATCTTCGTATATGCCAAGATCTGTCAGGGATCGTCCCGCATATTTTCGGCTGTGCGAAGTTCCAATCAATAATGGACACCCCGATGCAAGCGAACCAAACTTCGCTAGGGTAAATGGGCATCTATCGAAGAGGAATCCAGATGGCCAACGTTTCGTTTTACGGGGATCAGCAGTTTCCACTTGAAATGCACAAGGTGCGTATTATTCAGAAGTTGCACTTGTTGCCCATCGAGGAGCGTTTGGCGGCAATAGAGGGCGCTGGGTTTAACACCTTTTTGCTAAAGAACAAGGACGTCTTCCTAGACATGCTGACCGATTCAGGCGTGAACGCCATGAGTCAAGAACAGCAGGCTGCGATGCTTAACGCGGATGATGCCTATGCCGGTTCAGCCACGTACTTCCGATTGGAGGACAAGGTTACTGAGCTTTTTGGCATGGACTATTTCTTGCCAGCTCACCAGGGGCGTGCGTGCGAAAACATCATTTTCTCGACCTACGTGAGCCCGGGCGACTTCGTGCCGATGAATTACCACTTCACAACCACCAAGGCGCACATTGTTGCCAATGGCGGCACGGTGGTGGAGTATTTGCGCCCCGAAGGCATCGACGTAAAGATTGACCACCCGTTCAAGGGCAATATGGACACTGATGCGCTGCGTGAGTTGCTCGAGTCAGATGCGTCGGTGCCGGTGGTGCGAATGGAAGCGGGCACAAACCTGATTGGCGGCCAGCCTTTCTCGCTTGAAAACCTCCGAGAAGTCCATGCTCTGCCAAGAATTCGGCGTGCCACTTGTGCTCGACGCCTCACTGCTTCAGGACAACCTTTACTTCATTAAGAAACGCGAAGAGCAGGCCGCGGATATGTCTATCCGCGAGATCGCCCGCGCGATTGCGGATGCTTGTGACATCTTCTATTTCTCGGCTCGCAAGCTCGGCTTTGGCCGTGGCGGTGGCATTCTTATTCGCGATGAAGATGCCTATAAGCGGATGCGTGGCCTTGTGCCGATGTTCGAAGGCTTCCTTACCTATGGTGGAATGTCGGTGCGTGAAATGGAAGCGATCACGGTTGGTCTCGAGGAAACGATGGACTACGACATGATTTCCCATGGCCCGCAGTTCATCGAGTACGCGGTGCGGGAGCTGGACCAGCGCGGCGTACCGGTTGTTAAGCCCGCCGGCGGTCTAGGAGCTCACCTGAATGCAATGGAGTTCGTTGACCACCTCGATCAGCGAGAATATCCGGCGGGAGCTTTGAACGCCGCGCTGTACTTGGCATCTGGCGTGCGTGGCATGGAGCGCGGGACGATGTCCGAAGAACGTGACGCCGACGGCGTCGAACCGCTCGCCAACATGGAGCTGGTGCGGCTTGCGATGCCGCGCCGCGTTTTCACTCTTTCACAGGTGAACTACCTGATTGACCGGGTGAAGTGGTTATACGACAACCGCGAGATGATTAGGGGTCTCGAATGGGAGGAAGAGCCGGAGATCCTGCGCTTCTTTTACGGCCGTATGCGTCCGCTCTCAGATTGGCCCAACCAGCTGGTGAAAAAGTTCCGCGAAGATTTTGGCGATTCGCTCTAGCGCCGGCCGGCGGAGCCGTCGGCGTACGGTAGCTGTTCCCAGCGCACGCTCGTTCCTTCGAAGGTGCCAAAGTGGGCGACGGCGTCTTCGGCTGCGTAGCTGATGGCATCTGCGACGTCCTGCCCGCCGGCCGTGAAGTCGATGATCCGGCTGGTTGCCGATGGGTCAGGAGTGAGCGTGCGGGCTACCCACCCGCCGCTACCGGGAAAACCGTTCTCGGCGATGAGGATGTCCAAGAACTTCGTAACAGCGGTGTCTGCGGTCTTGCTGTCAGTAAACTC
This sequence comes from Trueperella bonasi, assembly GCF_030811535.1. GTDB lineage: Bacteria > Actinomycetota > Actinomycetes > Actinomycetales > Actinomycetaceae > Trueperella > Trueperella bonasi. The sequence goes on from NZ_JAUSQX010000001.1 coordinate 1,170,485, forward strand.
AAGGTGGGCGCGTAAGGTCACGGGGTCGCCGAAATTCTTCGGCCCCCACGCCCAGCCGTAGTCAAGTTCGTAGTTTTGTATGGTTTTCCTAGGTGGTAGACATTCGCGATTGGACTAAAAGGACATCGTACAGGCACCTGACCATCACACTCGGCCATTTGTTGTGAATCTGAGGATTTTGATCAACAAAAGAGGCGAAAATCGGCTTTTTCTCACAACAAATGGTCGCCGGGCCGGGGAGCTAAGGCTTTGGCCGGTGCAAACGTGGAGCGGGTGACGAGAATCGAACTCGCGCCGGCTGCTTGGGAAGCAGCAGTTCTACCATTGAACTACACCCGCCGGTGACATGATCATAGAGAATTTCGGTCTCGACTGCCAAAACCGTCCAACATCGCCCTGCGCAAGCAATAACTTTCTGCACGGGTAATCGGCCCGTGAGAGAATCGAGCCATGCTTCTTTCAGATCGCGATATCCGCACGTACATCGAACAGGGCAAAATCGCGCTCGATCCGTGGGATCCGCAGATGGTCCAGCCCTCATCGATCGACATTCACCTCGACCGCTTCTTTCGCCTCTTCGACAACCACAAATATCCGATGATCGATCCGTCGCAGCCCCAACCCGAGCTCACCCGCCTTGTGGAAGTCCCCGCCGACGGTCACCTCGTTCTCCATCCCGGCGAGTTCGTACTCGGCTCCACCTACGAACAGGTCACGCTGGCCGGCGACGTCGCCGCCCGGCTCGAAGGCAAGTCCAGCTTGGGCAGGCTCGGCCTGCTCACGCATTCGACCGCTGGCTTTATCGACCCTGGGTTCTCGGGTCACGTGACACTCGAACTGTCCAACACTGCGACCATGCCAATCATGCTCTTCCCCGGCATGAAGATTGGCCAGTTCTGCTTCTTCCAGCTGAGTTCACCGGCCGAGGCTCCCTACGGCCAGGGCGCACACGGTTCGCGCTATCAGGGCCAGCGCGGCCCAACGGCATCGCGTTCCGATTTGAACTTCCATCGCATCGACGTCTCGGACCACAACTTCAGCGACTAGCGCGTGAGATTCGTCTGAAAGGAATGAGACGGAGCGACTTTCGGTGTCGCTTTCTTTAGGATGGTGGAGACACCGGAACAACATATCGGGAGCATCATGCTGATTTTGTTAGCCGCCTTCGCGATAGGCGCTCTTGCGGCGCCCATTATCATGCGGCGCGGCAGGCTCGGCTACGTGATTTTGTCACTGATTCCGTTAGCTTCCTTCGTCTTCTTGGCGATGCAGGGCTCGCGGGTGCTCTCGGGGGATTTTCCCACAGAATCTTGGGCTTGGGTTCCGCAGCTGAGCCTTGAGCTCACCTTCAGACTCGATCACCTGGCGTGGGTGATGTCGCTCATCGTGACGGGCGTGGGAGCTGCCGTCCTGTTTTATTGTTCGCGGTACTTCTCTGCGGCCGCATCAGGAATGGGGCGTTTTGCCGGCGTGTTTGTCGCCTTCGCCGGCGCAATGCTCGGCTTGGTCACAACCGATAACACGCTTGCCCTGTACCTGTTTTGGGAGTTGACCTCGGTCTTCTCCTTCCTGCTCATCGGTTTCAATTACGAAAAGCGTTCCTCGAGGCGTGCGGCCGGCCAGGCTTTTATCACGACGACGTTCGGCGGCTTGGCCATGTTGGTCGGCATTATCACGCTCGGCAATATCCCTGGCGGCTCCTATTCGCTGACGGAGCTGATCGAATCGGCGCAAGCTGGCACGCTCGGCGTCGCGCCGATTGCCGCAAACTCGACTCCTTCGGGCGTGATCGTCGCCGCCGTGGTTCTCATTTTGCTCGGCGCGATGGGTAAATCAGCGATCATTCCGTTCCACTTTTGGTTGCCGGCAGCGATGGCTGCCCCAACACCTACGTCGGCCTACCTGCACGCTGCGGCCATGGTCAAGGCAGGCGTTTACCTGGTCGCCCGGCTCGCTCCCGGTTTCTCGGACATAGCGGCCTGGCGTTGGATGATCCTTATCGGAGGTATCGGCACGCTCTTGCTCGGCGGTTACCGAGCGCTGAAGCAACACGATCTCAAACTGGTTCTCGCCTTTGGTACCGTCTCGCAGCTGGGTCTGATCATGATCATGGTTGGCTACGGCACGCCCGCCATGTTGCTGGCAGGCCTGGGGATGTTAGTTGCCCATTCAATGTTCAAGTCCACGCTCTTCTTGGCTGTTGGTCAGGTGGACTGGGCCACCGGAACGCGTGACCTGCGCGAGCTTTCCGGGCTTGGCCGCCAAATGCCGATCACCAGCACAGCTGCTGCACTCGCCGGGCTATCTATGGCCGGTTTCCCAGGATTTGCAGGCTTCGTCGCCAAAGAAGCTGCGTTGCATGCGCTCGTGGGCGCAGGCCTCGTCGATACCATCACGCTTATCGCAATCGCCGTGGGTTCGGCATTCACAGCTGCCTACACACTGCGTTTTTGGTGGGGTGCCTTCGCCAATAAGGATGGGGTTGCGGACGTCAAGGTGAAGAAGCGTTCGTGGATCATGACCACCCCGGTTGTCGGACTCTCGCTCGGCGGCCTCGTCTTTGGCATCGGAGCGCATTGGCTCGACGCCGTTCTTTCGCCGCACGCCCAAAAGATCCCGGGGGAGGCCGGTCACCTCGTAGCGTGGCCTGGTTTTGGCGTGCCGTTCGTGTTGACGCTGGTTATTCTGGCTGCGGGCGCCGCGATCTTTGCCGCTCGTGGCCCACTCGAGCGTACGCTTGGAAACCGGCACTTCCCGATTGCAGCGGATGCCACCTACCATCACATGTTGGATGGGCTGGACAACCTTTCCGGGCGAGCAACGGCATTCACCCAGAGAGGGTCATTGCCCGCATACCTATCGACGATCTTTACCTTCACGGTGGGCTCGGTAGGTATCGTGCTGCTCGTTGGTGACATCACGGGAATGATCCACCTGCGGGCCTACGATTCAATTGCGCAGATGTTCGTCGTCGCCGTCACAGTCCTCGCGGCCGTGCTGGCCGCTCGCGCCCGGCACCGGCTAAAAGCCGTTCTCCTGATGGGAATCTCGGGATATGGGGTCGCACTCACATACGAACTGTACGGTGCGCCGGATCTAGCGCTGACGCAGGTGCTGGTTGAAACCATGTCGCTCGTTGTTTTCATCCTTGTTCTGCGCCGGTTGCCCCAATATTTCTCGAACCGTCCGCTGCGTATTTCACGCATGTGGCGTATCGGGTTGGCGGGGCTGTTCGGTGCTATGACAGCCGTTGTCGGCGTGCTCGCCGCGGGCGCTCGGGTGCACGAACCGATATCGCTATTTTTCCACGATGAGGCCTATCAGTACGGCTACGGCAAGAACATCGTTAACGTCACACTCGTCGATATTCGGGCGTGGGACACAATGGGTGAAATCTCAGTGGTCGTGGCGGCCGCAATCGGTATTTCCTCGCTCCTGTTCATCCGGGACCGCGGCGGTAGAATCGATCGATTCCGAAACTTGCAAGCACCGCTTACCAATGTTGCAGGTCAAGTTATTCGCACGTCACGCGACGTCGAGAGCCCGTTCAAGCGTGCGGGGCGCACGCGCCGAGTTGAGCCGGCAGTGACCTCGCCAGGGCGCAACCGACGCTGGCTGGAAGGAACTGACCAACTGCCCTTCTGGCGCAGATCCGTCATTCTCGAAGTCGGCACCCGATTGATCTTCCACACGATCATGATCGTGTCCGTGTTCTTCCTGTTCTCCGGCCACAACGCGCCAGGTGGCGGATTCGCGGGCGGTCTGCTCGCAGGTATCGCCCTCGTGCTGCGATATGTTGCCGGCGGACGTTACGAGCTCGGCGCGGCCGTGCCACTGCATCCCGGCCACCTGATGGGAGCGGGCCTAGTCGTCGCGGGAATCTCCGCCGTGACACCCGTGTTGCTGGGAGGCACGATCCTTCAGTCGGCCAAGATCATCGTGAACCTGTGGGGCTTCGGCGAAGTAGCGATCGCGACTGCGGTGTTCTTCGACATCGGCGTCTACCTCGTCGTCGTTGGTCTGATTTTGGATATCTTGCGCTCGCTCGGCGCTGAGATCGATCGGCACGGCGAAGTTGAGGGACTTGACGAGGAGGACTACGAGATCCGTCCTTCCCAAGACGAGCGCCGTGAAACCACTGACGCTCGCGAAGCACGCGACTTTGACGCTGACGAAAAGCGCGAACATGTGCACGGCAAGGATCGCGCCGATGCGCGCGAACAAGAACTTGCTTTGGTGGGCTCTCGGGCAGCGGAAGGTAGCGCTGAAGGGACCGAAACGCAGGCTGATGCCGCAGTCGCAGCGCCCTCGTCGCCCGTTGAACATGATCCCGATTCGCCCGAGGTTTCCGACCAGGCCCAGCGCCAGGCTCTCGAAGCTGCCGAAGCGGTGAAAGACGCTCAGCCCGACGTCGTCGACCTTGAAGAGGAAACCGTGGATCCAAAGACAGGCTTAACCACCGTGGCAACCGACCCGGAAACGACCAGCGGCATGCAAGCCGTGACGGATGAGGAGGAAAGCTCGTGACCTCATCTTTTGCTCTCGCACTTCTCGCTGGCGGGTTAGTCGCGGTGGGAATATACCTCGTGCTCGAAAGATCGTTCTCGCGGATCATCCTTGGCATGTCCGCAATCACCAACGGTGTAAACATTCTGTTCTTGATCGCGGGTGGGCCCTCTGGTGAGCCGCCGCTGGTGGGCGCGGCCGAAAAAGAAGACATGTCAGACCCGCTCGTGCAGGCCATGATGCTCACCGCGATCGTTATCGGGCTAGCCACCACCGCATTTATGCTGGCCATGGCCTACCGATCCTGGCAGCTCAACGGTAATGACGAAGTGCAAGACGACTTGGAAGATCGCCGGATCGCCAAGCGCGAAGGTGAGGAAGAATTCGACGCCCGCGCAGACGGCGCAACTGACCTCGCCACCGACTCGGTCGAAGCGCATGATGAAACCGAAGGTGAATTCGAAGATCACGAACTTGCCGGGACGATCGACCCGGTTCATGACCGGCCACGCAATAGGGAGGAGACTAAGTGACCTGGACTTTCCTCGTTGCCCTACCCGTCGCCCTTCCGATTTTTGGCGCGGGGCTCTCGCTCGCATTCGCCTCTGTACGCCGCATGCAGGGCTGGCTGTCAGCGGGCGTACTTGCCATCGTGTGGGCGGTGGCGGCGGTGCTTCTCTACCAGTCGACCAAGGGCCCGGTGGTGCTCGACGTAGCATCGTGGGCGGCCCCGGTAGGTATTTCCCTCGTGGCCGACCGCCTGTCGTCGATCATGCTGCTGACCTCGGTGACTGTAACCCTCACGGTTTTGTTATATTCCTTGGCCCAGGGCGCCGCTGACGGCGACGACGCCGCGCCGATTGCCGTCTACCATCCCGCGTTTTTGCTGCTCTCCGCAGGCGTTTCCAACGCGTTCCTGTCCGGTGATTTGTTCAATATCTACGTCGGCTTCGAGCTATTACTCGTTGCTTCGTTCGTGCTGATTACGTTGGGTGGCACGCGCGAACGGATCCGTTCGGGAACTGTTTACGTGGTAGTTTCGCTGATTTCCTCGGTGATCTTCCTGATTGGAATTGCGCTTGCTTACGCGGCTGCGGGAACCGTGAATCTTGCGCAATTGGCGCTGCGTCTGCCAGAAATCGATCCGACTGTGCGCTTGATTATTCAAGTGATGCTGCTTGTGGGCTTTGGCATTAAGGCCGCCGTCTTCCCGCTATCGGCCTGGTTGCCCGATTCCTACCCAACTGCCCCAGCGCCCGTGACCGCGGTGTTTGCCGGCCTTCTGACGAAGGTAGGCGTGTACACGATCATCCGCACGCAGACCCTCCTCTTCCCCAACAACAGGCTTTCGATCGTTCTCGGCCTGATCGCCGTGGCGACGATGATCATGGGCATCCTAGGTGCGGTGGCGCAGCAGGACATCAAGCGGCTGCTGTCATTCACGCTGGTCTCCCACATCGGCTACATGATGTGGGGAATCTCCATTGCGACAGTGGCAGGGCTTGGAGCGACGATCTACTACGCCGTCCACCACATCACCGTTCAAACGGCGCTGTTCCTCGTTGTTGGACTGATCGAACGGAGGGGCGGAACGACGTCGCTCGTCCGGCTTGGCTCACTGGCTAAGCTCGCCCCCGTGCTAGCTGCGCTTTACCTCGTGCCAGCCTTGAATCTGGCGGGCATCCCCCCAGGCTCGGGCTTCTTCGGCAAGGTGGGACTGATCCAGGCGTCGATTGACCGCTTGGCATGGATTGACTGGCTACTGATCGCGGCGGGAATTATTTCGTCGCTTCTGACCCTGTACGCGGTATCTCGTGCGTGGAATATGGCGTTTTGGCAGACCGCGCCGGAGCCGCTTCCCGAAAAGCCGATCCCATGGGGAATGACAGCCTCTGCAGGTGGTCTCGTAGCAATTTCACTGTTCATTTCGTTCTGGGCAGGCCCAATCAACCAGTTCACTGAAGGCGCTGCGGTCGAGCTCAAGTCGCGCAGCCCCTACATTGTGGCAGTACTGCCCGAAGACGGGCGCGGTACGGGTGAAAGCCCGCGCGTTGAGGGCGAGGACCTCCCGGAGGTTGAGGACACGGAGGCGCCCGACTGGGCACCTACCCCGGACGAAGGAGGCACCCATGGATAGACCTCAGTGGAGTAAATCCGCCCGGGCCATCCACCGGGTAACCCGCCGTCCCGGGCGCTTCCCCCATGCTTCCGCCGGAATGCTCATGTGGCTCATGTTCGTTTGGGTGTTGCTGTGGGGAGACCTTACGGCCGGCAACTTCCTTGGCGGCCTACTCGTCGCACTGTTTGTAACCACGGTGGCGCCATTCCCTGCCACACCGTTCGACGGGCGCTTCAGACCCATGGGTGTAGCCCATCTCGCGCTACGATTCTTCTGGGATATTCTCGTCTCCTCCTTCCAACAGGGAAAGTTCATTTTGACGGGTGGCCAACCGCAGGCGGCCATCATCCGTATCCATCTGCGTTCCCACTCTGATGTGTATCTTTCGATGATTTCCGGAATGACCGCGCTCGTGCCGGGTTCCGTCGTCGTTGAAGCGCACCGCGTAACCGGAACGATATACGTGCACGTGTTCGATACGCGCCTGGCCGGAGGGATTGAAGGCGTACACAAGACGGTGCTGGAGCTTGAAGAACGAGTGCTACGTGCCTTTGCGTCGCACGATGAGCTTGTGGACGCTGGCTTCGTGCCGGGTGCCACGCCGCGAGCTGGGCGCCTACCAACACCGTACGCTCCGGCTACCGGCAAGCCGATTGAGCAACCGGTTTCGGAAGCCGAAGAACTGGCTCGTGTTCAAGAATCTAAGCGCGAAGAACGCCACGAGCGCACACAACGCATTGCGGGCAATATCCTGCAGGCGGAGGTGGAGGAATGATTTACGTTCTAGGTGCATGCATGCTCATGCTCGTCATTGCGGCCCTCCTAGTCACAGCTCGAGCCGTGAAAGGTCCCACATCGCTTGACCGCATGGTCTCTGTCGACATGATCTCTTCTATTTTGATTGGCTCGGTGGCTCTGCTGGCCGCACTGACGAGACGATCGGATTTGCTGGCACTTTTCATCGTGCTCTCACTTGTTGGTTTCGTGGGGTCGATGACTCTGGCCCGTTTCATCACCCCGGTCGATCCGAGTGCGAAGCGGACCTTCTGGAAAGATACGCAGCACGATGAACCTGCCCAAAAGGTCCACCCCGATAGCGCGGCTGTGAAACACGAGGTGGATGCGCTCGAGAATGGGAGTGGCTCGTGAACTGGGAAATAATAGCAGACGTCGTTGGCATAGTCCTCATTGTGGCAGGCTCCATCTTCACCCTCATTGCCGCCATCGGAGCGTTTAGATATAACGATCTTCTTGCCCGCCAGCACGTGGCAACCAAGCCGCAGGTGTTCTCGCTGATCATGCTCATGGTTGGTGTATCACTCATGGTTCGCGAGGCGTCAATGACGTGGACCATGATGCTCGTGATTGGATTTCAGCTCGTGAGTTCGCCAATATCTGCCCACATGATGGCTCGTGCTGGCTACCGCACTGATCGCATCGATCGCAGCCAGCTCGTGCTCGATGAGCTAGGAGAAGATATTGCACGCGGTGAAGAGGGCGACTAGCAAACGCCGCTGGCACGATTGAAGCCCAGATGGGGCGTGACACGTGGCCCGCTGGCGACGATAATGGAAGGCGTCACGATCTTTTGGAGGCAAGATGAATATTGGTTGGAAGCTCATCAGCATGGGTATTACCGCCGCTGCCGGTGCAGCGGCTAATACAGCTGCCGGGCAGGTCTGGGAAAAGGGATTGGGTAAGTCCCGGCCCAAAGATGATGACGAAATGGAAAGCTTGCCCGTCAAGGAAGTTGTCCTCTTCACCGTTATTACTGCCGTGGTACACGCCACCATCACCACTTTGCTGAAGCGTAAAGCCGCTCAGTGGTACGGGAACGATTAGGCGCTGAGGGGCTCACAAGTGCGGGCTACGAGGGATCAAGCCTGACCGCCCGAAGTAACCGCACTTGTGAGCCCTATCTGCTATAGTGCCTAGCAACGACAGGGGAGCGCATAGGCGCTGAGAGTGCGGATAGGCCGCAGACCCTCGAACCTGCTCCGGTTAGGACCGGCGAAGGAAGTCGAGTTTCTCTCCCCACGTTGCCCGGCATCCACTGCTACGCGCGACGCGGGCCCTCCCGGAGGGAGGATCCATGAAGGCAACGCGCCTTTTAACACGAGTTTTCACAGTACTGCTGCTTGGAGCACTCGGTTCCTGCTCCGCAATTGGCCGATCAAGTACTGGCGAGACCGTAACTCTTTTGACCCACGATTCATTCGTTATTAGCGACGAGGCGCGGGCGGCATTCGAAAAACAGTCCGGTTTGACGCTCCAAATTACCTCGCCAGGTGATACGGGTATGGTGCTCAACCAGCTTATCCTCAATAAAGCAAATCCGACTGCCGACGCCGTATTCGGAGTTGATACCCTCTCCGCCGGGCGAGTGATTGACGAGGGCATCATCGAGAATTACATACCGGAAAATGATCCGGATGCGGCGCTCCGAATAGATGGGCTGACAGCAGTTGACCGGGGTGATGTGTGCGTCAACGTCGATACCGCCTATTTCGAAAAACGAAACCTGGCACTTCCTGATTCGTTCAAAGATTTAACCAATCCGGAATATGAAGGCCTTCTGGTTGTAACAAATCCCGTACTTTCCAGCCCGGGGTTCGCCTTTTTGGCCGCAACAGCTGTGGAAATGGAGAACTGGCAGGAATATTGGCAGGCGTTGCTAGATAACGAAACTAAAGTGGTCGATTCTTGGTCCACTGCTTTTTACACGGACTTTTCAATCTCCGATGGTGACTATCCGCTCGTGCTTTCCTATGCATCAAGCCCCGCCGCCGGTGGTGGAGCTTTCGACATCATTGAGGGAACCTGTATCCGCCAGGTGGAATACGCAGGAGTTGTAGCGGGAGCACCAAACCCTGAAGGCGCGCGGATGCTGATCGATTTTATGGTTGGGGAGGAGTTTCAGTCCGAAATTCCGGAAACAATGTTCATGTACCCCGTCGCAGATGTGCCACTGCCACAAGAATGGGTAGCGTATGCCCAGCAACCGGACGATTCGATAGTTTTGGATCCCGCGCTTGTCGCCACACATCGCCAAACTTGGCAGGATGAGTGGACTCGGCTCTTCGAAGCGCATAACTAGGTGCGAAGGCTGATAATTGCCGTTGAAATCGGATCAGGTATTCCATCGTGTTGGTTGGTTGATAGTCATTGCAATACCGACTATTTTCCTCCTGCTGTTTTTCTTATGGCCCGTAGGTTCTTTGCTCTCCAGAGGCCTTGGTGATTGGGGGAGGGCCATCGAAGTTGTGTCCCAGCCCAGAACCTGGCGCATAGTTGGCCAAACGATTGGGATGGCGCTCGTGTCTACAGCGGGTTCGATCGTGCTCGGAATTCCTGGAGCTTACGTACTCTATCGACTTCGCATCCCGTTTCGGCGAGCGCTTCGGGCGTTTGTCACCGCCCCGTTCGTTTTGCCGACGGTGGTTGTGGGCGCGGCGTTTCGTGCGCTCTTCGACGACGGCGGTGCGCTCGGGTTTCTCGGGCTTGGCCAAACGACCGCGGCGGTTATTTTGGCAATGATCTTCTTTAACTATGCCGTAGTTGTGCGAACGGTAGGTACGATGTGGGCATCGCTCAAAGATATGACTCCAGCTGCTCGAATGCTTGGAGCGGGCCCTGCTCGAGCCTTTGCGAGTGTGACCTTGCCCCAGCTTAGCCCAGCAATCGCTGCGGCGGCAGGGTTAGTTTTCTTGCTTTCTTCCACGTCTTTCGGCCTAGTGCAGACGCTTGGCCGGCCGGGATATGGCACTCTTGAATCAGAAATTTATGTGCAAACCACCGCGTATCTAAATCTCGACGTGGCGGCGGTGCTCTCCATTGTGCAACTGGTTATCGTTGCCGCCGCTTTATTAGTATCACATTCTTTGACATCGCGTACGCAACGCGCATTAAAGGTGGCGCCTTCGAAAGCTTTAGCCCCCTCTCGTCAAGACGCTCCGGCCCTTGCGGTCACGGCGGGAGCACTTGTTTTTCTTGCCCTTCCGCTGCTTGCTTTGATCAGCGAGTCGCTGAAGGTGCAAGGTGAGTGGTCGTTTCACAACTATCGTCTTTTGACTGAGGCAGGTTACGGTGTGGCGAGCTCAGTGACAGTGTTTGAGGCACTCGAGCACTCCGGTCGAATTGCCCTTGATGCTGCGATGCTCGCCCTTGCCGTGGGAGTGGTGGTAGCGCTCGCGTTATCGCGCCGCGTAGCCAGTTCTATCTTGGCAGCCGGTCAGCGTTTACTTGACGGCGCCATTGCACTGCCGGTCGGGATGTCGGCTGTTACGGTGGGCTTGGGATTTCTAGTTACGTGGGGTGCACGCCCGGGGGTGTCACTTGCTTATCTGATTCCCGCCGCGCAGGCGGTGATCGCTTTGCCGTTCGTTGTACGTTCGCTGGTTCCCCTATTGCGAGCGATTGATCCGCGAATGAGGCAGGCGGCTGCGACTTTGGGAGCGAGTCCGAACCGTGTTCTGCTCACAATCGACATTCCGATCATGGCACGCGGCTTGAGCGTGGCTTTCGGTTTCGCATTTGCCATCTCGCTCGGAGAGTTCGGTGCGTCGGCGTTCCTCGCGAGTCCCGACTATGTGACGTTGCCGGTGCTCATTGAGCGTTTGCTGGCCCGCCCTGGTGCGGACAATTTTGGTATGGCACTCGCCGCGTCCGTGATCCTCGCGCTCGCGACGAGCGTCGTCGTATTTTTAGCCGATGCCCTTCAGCCGCGAGGTGCCAAAGGAGTGAGTTTCTAATGTTGAAAATTGAGAGCTTGAGTGTGGCATATGAAAATCCGCCGGTGAGTGCAGTGAACAAAGTAAATCTCGAGGTGTCTGCCGGGCAGACGGTGGCGATCCTGGGGGAATCCGGCTCCGGCAAATCCTCGCTTCTTCGCGCGGTTGCGGGCCTCGAACAGTCAGCAGGCGGCGTACATGTGAACGGAACGGAAGTCAGTTCATTGCCCGCTCATAAGCGAAATATCGGCATGGTATTTCAAGAGGGCATGTTATTCCCGCATCGCAATGTGGCGCGCAATGTTGCCTACGGACTCGAGATTCAAGGAATTTCAGCGCGGGAGCGCTCCGCGCGAGTGGCACAGATGCTGGAATTGGTGGGGCTAGGGGGTTTTGAGAACCGCCAGATCTCAACGTTGTCCGGAGGGCAGGCGCAGCGCGTTGCCTTGGCACGAACACTTGCTCCGCAGCCGCGGGTTGTGTTGCTTGATGAACCGCTGTCCGCTCTTGATCGGATAACTCGCACCCAGTTAGCTGAGGACCTGCGCGATATTCTTGACGAAGCTGGTGCGACGGCGCTGTACGTCACTCACGATCGGGATGAAGCTTTTACTGTTGCCGACCAGCTTGGGGTAATGGCCGCAGGCGAGCTCGTTCAGGTCGGATACCCCGAGGACGTGATCGCAAATCCGGTTTCCGACGTCGTGCTTCGCCTACTGGCCGAATAGTACAGCCAGCTACTGGAGCTGCGGATTGTATTTCAGCGAGTTGACCTCGCACAGGCATTCGGTGGCAATGTTGATATTGCGGGCGAGTTTACCCTCTGCTCGCAGCTCGAGAAGACGTGGAACGACGCGGTCACGCACGGACCACGGGTCGATGGTGTTCACGTAGATTTTCGTGCCACCTTCGAATCCAGCAAGGGTGGATACTCGCCATTTGAGGAGTATTCGCCACGGCATGTTAACGTCGGAATCCATCGGCTTGGTATACCACTCTTCGTTACTGGGCACGTCCACCCCGGTTGCGGCATGCATGGCGTGCACGAGGTCCGACATGGCGGTTTGTTCTTCGCGGGTGTGCTCCCACGGCTGAATATTCGCCGATTTGGACCAAACTTCCAGGGTTGGGTAGCGGTGGCCAAATCCGGCTATCGCGACCGCATGCTTATTTTCAGCAATGACGAGGTTGTGGTAGGCCGCGTAGTTGAGACCCGCCTCGTTGTAGAGATTGGGATTTTTGCGGACCTTTTCAACTTCGATACGGCCGTTGACGGTGCGTTGATCGATGGCGACGAGCTGCTTGTGCAGGTGGTCAAATGATGCGCCGGCCGGTTTAAGCCAGTTTTGGAAAACTTGCACGTAGCGCACATAGCGGTTGCTGTTGTACAGGTCTTCCATCGCGTTGATGGTCAGCCGCATGTACCATTCGTGCTCTTGCGGGGTGAGGGTGCCAGAGCCGGCAAGCTGGGCGTCGTCACTCGCACCGTCGATGAAGTGGCGCTTGGCCAGAATAAGATCGTGGCCCCCACCGAAGAAGGAGTAGGCTCCGGCCATTTTCTCCCCTTCGGATAGTTTCTCGAATTCTTCGGCAGACATCCTCGCCGAGTACTTGTTGCGCAGTACGCCCATCACGTGGGAGCGGCCTGCGGGGTCCGCAATGTACGCTTCGAGCCGTTTCGAGGCTTCGGGCGTGAGGCGGTAGTCGTAGTTCATCGCCCAGTAGTCGAAGGAGAGGATTTCAAACAGGTTGGGAACCCGCCGGAATTCCCACTGGCGCCAGAGCATGTCAACGCTTTCGGTGCGGATGATCTCCGCATCATCTCCCTTGCGTACCAGACGGGCCTTTTCTGGTGGAGTTTCGAGGATGCGCTGGGTGCAAAAAGCGCAGTGATGGCCGATTTCTTCGGGGTCGATTGGCTGCGGATCGGGATTTTTAATGCCTAGCGGACGGTTGGCCCGCCCCGGCACAGTCCACACCTCGGTGCCAGAAAAGGGATTGAGTTGCTTGATCGTTCCGTCCGCCATTGTGGTGAGCGGTTCGCGGAAAGATTCATAAGCTGGCATGCGAGATCCTTTCAGTTGCTGCGGGCCAATCCTATCAGCGCGGCGCGGGGCCCGCGTCAAGAAAACGACGCCGGATATCCGGCGTCGTTTTCTTGGTGTCTTCGTGCTGACGTTAGTAGACGGTGGTCTGTGAGCGAGGCCGCAGGCCGTGTTCGGTGACCACCTGGTTGGCCTGTTCAAGGAACTCGGAGCGTACTTGCACTTCGTAGCGTTGTGCACGAAGTGTGTGAATGGAGGAGAAGTCGCGTTGACCGCGGGTCGCCCAGTGAGCGGCAGCGCCCCAAATCGCACCAAACACTGCACCGAAGAGAATTGGCCAGCCGAATGTTGCCAAAAGCCCGAGCCCCGGAGCCAAAATAAAGAACATGAGCCCGAGGAAGACGCCAAGCCAAATGCCGCTGAGCGCACCTTGACCAGCCGCCGATGCGACAGTTTTGCGGCCGCGCACATCTTCCACGGTTTCAAGCTCGGTGCCGATAATTCGGGTGTGTTCCACCGGGAAGCCCGCATCGGATAGGCCGTCCACGAGGAATTGGGCCTGCTGATAATCTTCCACTTCCGCAAGCATTCTGTAGTCTGTCATTCAATCTCCTGCATGAAATCTGTACTGGGCGCGTTTTCGTGCCCGTCTATCGGATCTATTGTCTGGTGCGAACCTGAATATCGGCACCTGATTTGTGGTTAATTTGCCACAAGCAATATATTTCCCCCATCGGCTGACAGGATGAGGACTGTGTTTGCTTTCGCTGTCGCCTTAAACGTGACCTGTGCGCTTTCGATGTGGCCCGCGCGGTGATACAACGAGAGGGTGTCTAAACGCGTAACTCTTCCTCGGGAAATTTGGGTGCTGGTGGCAGCCGCTGTTGCGGTGTCGCTTGGCTACGGCATCGTTGCTCCAGTTCTTCCGCAGTTTGCAAAGAGCTTTGGTGTGACGACGACGGCGGCAACGTTCGTCGTCTCTGCATTTGCTTTAATGCGCCTCGTGTTTGCGCCGGCCTCCGGGCGGCTGTCTACCACGTTTGGCGAGCGTTCGATGTACATACTGGGGATGGCGATCGTGGCGGCGTCCTCGATTGCGAGCGGGCTCGCGCAGACCTACACGCAACTGTTGATTTTCCGGGGTTTGGGTGGCATTGGTTCGGTCACGTTCTCGGTTGCAGCGATGTCGCTCATCTTCAAGCTCGCCCCATCGGGGGCGAAGGGCCGTGCATCGGCTGCATACGGTTCAGGTTTTTTACTGGGCAGTATTTTCGGACCGGCGGTTGGTGCAGTTCTTGCGCCGCTTGGATATCGCTGGCCTTTCATGATTTATGCGGTCCTATTAGCAGTGGCGGGTGCGATCGTCTTCTTTTTAGTGCCTGCGGATGGTAAAGAATCCGAGCGCGCTGTACGGAGGCGGGACGACGACGGCGTAGGTGCCGATCAAACGGAGCTGAGGCATGATCTAACTGCTCGAGATGTCGAGGGCGGAAGTAATAAAAAGGTGCCAATGACGGTCCGCGAGGCTCTGCAGGTTCGTCGCTTTAAGATCGTGCTGTTGACTGCTTTTGCTCAAGGGTGGACGAATATGGGCGTGCGGGTCGCCGTCGTACCATTGTTAGCCGCTTCGATTCCGGGTGCCCCAACGTGGTTGCCAGGTGGCGCGCTCGTCGCTTTCGCCGCTGGAAATGCGCTAGCTTTGAGCCGGGCTGGTTACTATTCGGACGTTTACGGACGCAAACCAATTGTGGTATTCGGGTTGTTGGTATCCGGTATCTTCACAGCACTTATGGGAATGTGGGACACGACAGTTGTGGTGATGGTGGGAAGCTTTTTCGGCGGCTTCGGCTCGGGTTGTATTCAACCTTCTCAGCAGGGAGCCGTAGCTGATATCGTTGGCGACCGGCCGGGCAGCCGAGTGGTGTCATTTTTCCAGATGTCAGCAGATTTTGGGCAGATTCTCGGGCCAGTACTGGCCGGCTTCATGATCGACTACTCCGGCTATTTGCTCGCGTATGGGTTTTCGGGTGCGATCCTCATTGCGGTGGCAGTGGGGTGGATATTTTTCGTCCGTGAACCGCACGGTTCCGTGGCTTAATTAGGTGGGCCTTATTATTCGGCAAGCGAATCTTCGCACGAAGGATGAGCTTTGCGCGCGATAATTGTGCTGTAACCACGTGTGAATATTTAGGAGGAGAAATGGCTAAGCAGTACGCGGGCGTGTACGACGACCAGGGCACGAAGCCGTGGGTTGTTGACATCGAAAAGGAAACTCTCGACAACACGAATTTTCGGACGACGATGTGGACGGGCAAGCATTTGCAGATGACGGTGATGGAAATACCGGTCGGAGGAGACATCGGGCTTGAAGTTCACCACGGAGTCGATCAGTTCTTGCGCATCGAGCAGGGAACGGGCAAGTGCCAGATGGGGCCGGCGGAAGATGATCTGAATTTTGAAGTTGATGTGAAACACGATTCGGCCGTGTTCGTGCCGGACGGCGTGTGGCACAACATTACTAATACCGGCGATGAGCCGTTGAAGCTATACACGATTTACGCTGCGCCGGACCATGAGCCGGGAACCGTTCATGAGACTCAGGAGGACGCGGAGAGCGATCCGAACGAAGAGCATTGATGCCCTAAGCGCAAACCGACGGGGCGTGGCGGCTCGGAACCGCCACGCCCCGGTTCGTTTTGCCAGTGTTCTGGAACGTGGACAAATCGAAAGATAAGTTGCAGCTGCAGTGATAACTGAACGGCAGGTATTGGGAATGGTACGTTCCATCCTCAAACGCTCACACGCAGTACCGTCCACGAATAACGAAGTTTGATGTGATGAGTCGTCCATTAAACACAACCCGAAGACAGCGAACTTTAGCTGTCGTTGCGGCACTCTTAGGCGCGCTCGTCATGTTCTTTGGAATTCTTGCAACAACGTCAGCGCAGGCTATCTCCCCCCCCCTTTTCTTTTTCCGATTTCAAAGCGGAAAGGCGTGGTGTTGCTACCGACCCCGAGCTGAAGAACCATGATTTCTATAGGTGGGATTGGGCTGAGCTTACCTTTAACTGGAAGTCTGAGCGGCCAGATGGCATTGTCAAGGATGGCGATTCTTTCACATCGAATATCCCACCGTTAGTGGCAACGGATAAGCGTTACGACTTAACTATCAAGGCCGATGGAACGCCAGTGCGTGGACTGAAAGAACTGAACGTGGGAGACACGGTTACTCTTAAGGAAATTACTCTTAAGGAAATTGAGCTCCCAACCATTGAGGGCGTCGAATGGGGTATCCCCCCAGTTCGGTGCGGGCGAGACCATTGAGCTACGCGACGGCGGTAAAACTGCGGTTGCGACGGTCAAATCCGGTGAGAACATCAAGGTTTTACTGACGAATACAGCGAAGCCGACGGCGCCTCCACCAACGGAGCCTCCAACGACGGTTGGAACACCCAAGGAGGCGCCGAGGAGCTCGTTGCCAAGAACTGGAGTTACAGTTGCGAGTGGAGTTGCTGCGGCGGCTGGCATGTGGCTAGCAGGATCGTTGATTGTGCTAGCACGACGCTATACAGCACAGTAAAAGGCCGTTAGGGCCAGTTTTCGCACTTGTCGACGGGGAACTATTTCGTCGGCGGGGATCGATGTCTCCTTCGGGGGTCGGTAACTCGCGCGGAGGTCCGTCAGCCACGGAAATACCGAAAATTTGTGGCCTTCGGACCTCCTGCGGCAGGACGGACCTACTTAGAGCGAAAGGACCCCCGCGAGTATCAGCGCTGAGCTGCAAGATCAGCGGCGCCGATAATTCCGGCATCGTTGCCCAATGAGGCGAGAACTACCGGAGCAACCTCGCGATATTCAACTGCTGTTAATTTCTGCTCATAAGCTTCCCGAGCCGGTTCTAAAAGCACATGGCCCGCCTCGGAAACCCCACCAGCCAAAACGAAAACTTCGGGATCTAAAATAGCTCCCAGATCGGCCATACCCTGACCAAGCCAGTGGGCAATTTCCCGAAATGCATCCACAGCGCCAGAACAACCGGCTTGCGCGGCCTGCGTTACCATCAATCCCGTGATTGCCTCAGGATCCCCGCTTGCCAAATCGAGGAGGAGGGTTGCGCGCTCGCGATCCGTACGGGCAATTTCACGAGCTGCACGAAGCAGTGCTCCGCCGGAAGAATACACTTCCCAGCAACCGCGCTGCCCACACCCACAGGGCAAACCATCTGAGACCATATTGATATGGCCGATCTCGCCGGCAAACCCCGCTGTTCCTCGACGTAGCTGACCGTCAATAATAATTCCTCCGCCGATTCCTGTTCCGACGGTAATAACCGCCGCAGAGTTAAACTCCCGCGCGGCGCCAAATCGGAACTCGCCCCAGGCGGCGGCATTAGCATCGTTTTCCACCACGACGGGCAGGCTGGTCGCCTCCTCTAACCGGTCTCCAAGCGGCTCGTCACGCCATGCTAAATTGGGGGCAAAAATCACCCGGCCGCGGCCGGTATTCACGAAGCCGGCTGCGCCGACACCGATAGCTTCAACCTCATGGTCTTTTTTGAGTGAACCAACGAGATTGACCACCGTGTCAACAACCGATTCGGAGTCACGTGCCGGGCTTGGCTGGCGGAGCATGCGGAGAATTTCCCCATTCTCATCAACCACACCTGCCGCTATTTTTGTGCCACCGATATCAACGCCAATAGTGAGAACCATGCACGCATTCTCTCACGGTAGGCAACGAAAATCATTGCTCGGTTGCGATCTCGAGAACTTCCACGAGCTGTTCCAAAGCGCCGAGCGAAAGAGACATCACTCCGCGATAAAAATGCGTCTGGGCTGCCTCGCGAGCTGTGGCCAACATGTCCGGAGCCCACAGCGCAAGGTGATGAGAATAAAACCGGTGCACGATCGCCACGTAGCGTTCGGCGTCGCGCGGAGCATGATGCTCGAGTGCCGTCAGCGCCCTAACAAGCCCTTGCGAAACGAAGTCGAATTCTAGACCAATATGATCGTCCGGTTCTTTGTGGAGATTGGGTGCCTGCAAGCCGAGTTGCTTGTACTCTTGCCGTACCTGGAGGGTTTCCTCATCGAAAACGAGCCCATCGCGCCCTCTGTGAACCGACTCGAACGGTGGGACCTTCGCGCGCGCCGTTCGGCCGTACAGATCATTGAGATCGGTTCGTAACTCCTGCGCAGTTTCGCCTTCACTGAACGATCGCTCCCACTGTTCAATTCCCGTGGCCGTTTCGCCATCTAACGGCAGCGGCCACTCCTGATACATCTGGGAAAGTTGCGTGATCGTCTCCTCTTGAGGCGCATCTAAATGAAGCCGACCGAGCGTGAGGAAGGCAGCTGCGAGAGCATCGAGATCATCCATGAGATTCCTCCATTATTCGAAATCCTCCAGTGTGGGCGGGTGAAACTGTTGCAGTCGGCTATTTGGCAAGCTTTTTATCAAGAAACGAAAAGACGAGAGCGTTCATGCGTGCTTGCTGATCGATGTCCGCAGCGCCGGCATGGCCGCCTTCGGTGTTTTCATACAGATAAGACTCGAGCCCCTTTTCCTGTAACAGAGCATGGAACTTCCTGGCATGCCCCGGGTGGACGCGGTCGTCCCGGGTGGAGGTGGTGAGCAAAATTGGCGGGTGGGGGCCATCTGTCACATTGTGGTAGGCCGAATATTGCGCCATGAACTCCCAATCGTCTGTATCAGGATCGCCGTATTCGGCTACCCACGAGGAGCCGGCGAGCAAATGTGAATAGCGCTTCATGTCCAGTAGGGGAACCTGGCAGACGATCGCCCCAAAAAGTTCGGGATACGTCGTATACATGTTTCCCATCAAGAGGCCACCGTTTGAACCGCCTATAGCGGCAAGCTGGTCCCGCGACGTCACATTTCGGTCCACGAGGTCGGCTGCCACGGCTGCGAAATCTTCGTAGGCTTTCCTGCGGTTTTCTTTCAGGGCCGCTTGATGCCAGCGAGGGCCGAATTCACCTCCGCCACGAATATTGGCGACGACGTACACCGCTCCTTCTTCTAACCACACCTTGCCATAGGTCGGTACATAGCTGGGGAGCAACGAAACTTCGAAACCTCCGTAGCCGTCAAGGAGCGTGCGGCTCGGCTGCGTGCCATCGAGAGCGTCCTGCGGGCCCACGGCGAAGTAGGGAACGTTTGTGCCATCTTTCGACTTTGCCCACAACTGCCGAATTTCTAATCCGTGAGTATCGAAGCGCTCGGGTTCAGCGTGCACCTTGCGAACCTTGAGTTCCTTGGTTGACACATGGCCGTGATAGAGGGAAGAGGGAGTAAGAAAATCGGACACGATCATCCAAATGTCGCCAGACTCAAAAGGATCAACTGCGCTGACTGCCACCGACGCGAATTCCGTAACCTCCGGGGTGACTTCGACCAGGTGCCACCGGTCATCCCCACCCTCGTCATCCACATGCGGATCGACGGCAAAGAAGATTCGGGTCTTAACATTATCGAGAATGGTGAGAACCACGCCGGTGGCCGTGCTTGCCACGTCAAGTAGTGAGGAAGTCTCAGTTGGGGTGTAGAGAATGTGGACGTCGCTCGCCTGTGGCCCTTCCAAACTTGCTGCATAGGGAAGGATAAGCACTGATCCCGCTACGAAGATCTCGCTGCCAAGCTCCCAGTCATGGCGTAGCGTAACGAGCAACCAATCTCTTACCGCATCCGTCCCGGCCGTATCGGGCACCTGAATCTCACGCCGTGCGGATTGGAAAAGTTTGGCATCGAGCTTGACATCGGGGTTTTCAAGCTGAGAGATCTCGATGTCGTACGCGATTGCGCTCCGAAAATCAGTTGCGCGGTACGCGACGAGCTTTTCGTGGCTCGGAGTGGGATCATAGCTTGCTCCCGCAACAACATCGGTGTACTCGCCTTCGATGATTGTGGGGGCGTCCGCAAGGGCTTCCCCCCGCCGCCATAGGCGTGCCGTGCGGGGATAGCCCGACTCGGTGAGGCTGCCTTCCCCAAAATCAGACTCGATGATGACGGTGTCGATGTTGACCCAGCTCATCGATCCTTTCGATTCGGGTTTAACAAAACCATCGTCGAGGAATTGCTTGCTTTCGACATCAAATTCACGAACGACATTCGAATCGGAGCCACCCACAGAAAGAGTAATGAGCGCGCGCTCGCCCCCTGGGTAGAGCAGATTAGCCCCTAAAAAGACCCACGACTCATCTTCTTGCTCGCCGAGTTTACCGACGTCGAGCAAGATTTCCCATGTAATTTTGTGTTGCGCTTTCGTGAGGTAATCCGTAGCTTTTGTACGGCGCCACAGGCCACGCGGATGGTCGCCGTCGGTGTAAAAGTTGTAGATCCACTCACCGTGCTTTTCACCGAGCGGTAGTTCATCTTGCGCGGAGAGAATTTCGGCAATCGCCTTTTCACGGGCTTGAAAACCACGTCCGCCGAACTCCTTCAGGGCCGAATCGGAGTGTTTAGTTACCCATCGATGATTCTTTTTATTGAGTTCTTCAAGGTGGATAAAGGAGTCTGGAGGATTATGCATGAGTGAAGTTTAACTTAGCCGATGCCGACAAGGAACATGGAGTCGTAGTGGAGTGAACGGCCCATGAATTCGGCAATTAACATGATCGCAAATCCAAGCAGTACCGTGCCTGCCAGAGGTGTTGGGTTTTCAAGCGCATCAACTTTGGCTAATCGGAAGGATACGAACGCGATTGCAACGGCTCCGATTCCCAGTAGGATCAACCTCGCCAGGAAGAATCCGCCGGAGAAAATAGCAACCGATGAGGTGGCGGCAGGTTCGGGGTGCATTGCAAGGCTTTGCACGTGCATCACATACGAAATGAGAATGACAACGGACGCTAGAGCGGCAATGATGGCCGCCGCGCGAATAATGATCGTGGTGTACTTCCACTCCTGCGTGGTTGGCCGGGCGTGGATTGCGCGCACATTCTTAGTGAACCCGAGTTTTTCCTTCCAGCTATCCGCACTCGATTCTTCACAGGCCTGTTCGCTCTGATTTTCTGCTGGGCGATCTTCAACGACGACGCCCCCGGATTCGGCTCTCACCTTGGCCGAGACTTTCACTCGGGCCTCGTGCGAAGTTTCGTTTTGACGCTCGGTACGTTTGCGGATGAGCGTCATCACCGCAAGCGACGTCGATACCGCGGCAGCGCCCAGCATGATGGTAGTCATGAAGAACTGGACCGGAACCACCCAGGTGTGCCACGCGGGGATCGTGGGAACAGAAGCGTAGATCATCGATTCGCATAGAACGAGAATCACGCCGGCAACCGCAGCACCAAAAGCAACGAGTTGCCGGAGTCTACGGCTGCCAAACCGGAACCACTGCATAACGGCATACAGAGCTCCTAATCCAGCAAAGGCGCCAAGCGAGAGAATTTCACGCGAGAGCCACGAGGATCCCCAGTTTCGAATAACATTCAACATGTTGGTGATGTCATTCATGTGGAACATGGAGCTGATCATCGCGAATACGAGTGTGGGACCAATAACATAGACGATCGGGGTGACGAGCCGGTCGGCAGTCTCATCGTTCACTTTCGTGCTCAACCACAGGTCAACGATACCGAGGACGATGAACATTCCCACGGCCATTTGTGAAACCACCGTGAAGATGATCATGGGTAGTTCATGCAGATTCATTAGATCTCCTTCGGGTTAGCGATCGTACCTGTGGCAGAATCCCAAGGCTGCGCATTGCGGTGCGGCTTGATTACCAGGCGTGGCTTCGTGACAGCGGGATCAGGAAGGGGAGCCGTTGCATCTTCGGTACCGTATTCAGCACGCAGTACGTCGATCGGACCCCAGTCGAGCGCACGCGATGGGCATGCTTCAACGCAGGCGGGGTCTTGCCCTTGTTCGCGATAGTCGTAGCACAGGTCACATTTGGTCATTTGACCGACTTCGGCATTGAACTGCGGTGCACCGTAGGCGCATGCCCACTCGCAGTAGCGGCAACCGACGCACTTGCCGGGATCAACGTAGACCGTTCCGTCATCACGCCGGCTCATCGCCGTCGTCGGGCATACCGTCATACAGATCGCATCTTCACAGTGATTGCACGCAATTGATGTGTAATACGTGAAGATGTTCGGGGTAACAACATTACCGCTTTGCTGCCACGAACCACCCGAGTATTCGACTACCCGGCGCCAGTTTACTCCTACGGGAAGATCGTGCTTATCCTTACACGCAATCTGGCAGGCTTTGCATCCGGTACAGATTTCTTGGTCGAAGAAGAACCCGTAGTTTGCTCCTGCTTGAGTCAACATGTCAGTCATTAGTTCTCCTCAGACATTCCGACAGCGTCTGCGCTGTACGGCTCGTAGTAGCGGTCTTCGATATCCTCGAGCGCTCCCGAGCCTGCCTTCGTGACTTGTGCAAGCGTTGTGTGGCTGGGCAGCCCCTTAGCTAGAGGAGTCGGATGAAGCGAGGTTAGCGAATTTACCGAACCGCCGACGTCCACCGGCTTCTCAGGATTCGTGCCTTCTGGAAGGGAGAAGTCCGCGGACGGAAGGGGCTTGTACCAGGCTCCCTGGGGGATCGAAACCGATCCTGGGATGATCCGCGGAGTGACGAATGCGCGTAACTGGACGGTGCCACGTTCGTTGAATACGAAGACGGCATCACCGTTTTCAATACCGCGTTCGTCAGCGTCGATCGGATTGAGCCATGCGGTCTGAGTGTGCGCTTCTTTCAAAACCTTGACGTTTCCGTAGCTGGAGTGGGTGCGGCCCTTAAAATGGTGCCCGATCACCTGAAGTGGATACTCCTCATTTTCACGAGCTTCCAGTGCACCTTCCCATGTCGCAGTGAATTCGGGTAGTGGCGTAATTACGTCACCTTGGCGCTTCTCCCGGAATGTGCCGAAGTCCCACGCTTGCGCAAGTGTTGCTAAACGATCGGAATAGATTTCAATCTTGCCCGACGGTGTTCCAAGTGGATTAGCTTCCGGATCCTCACGGAAATCGGTCATGGAAACTACTGGTCCCGCATTGCGGCGGTAGATGCCCATTTCTTTCCACTCGTCCCACGTGGGGAGGTCTGGATCCTCCTTGCGTGATTCCTCGATGGTTTGGCGTAGCCAATCCTCACGGGATTTACCGTCCGTGAATTCCTCTTCGATGCCGAGCTTTGCGGCAAGCTCGGTGCAAATGTCAAAGATCGACTTCGTTTCATACATCGGCTCGATGGCCTGCTCAGAAACAATGCCGTACGCCATCGGCCCACCATTTTGCCCGTTGTGGAAATCGAATTCTTCGGAGGTTGACGTGCCGGGCAGAATGTAATCGGAGTAGCGAGCCGTTACCGTGTACATAATGTCGCACGTGACAACTAACTCTGCCATGGATTCATCCTGAAGAATGTCCACCGACTCGTTGTTATCACCAGTCTGATTTACGAGCGAATTCGAGCCGTATTGGAATAGCGCCTTGATCGGTACTTCGAGGCTGGTGTTCTCCGGGTTGCCCTCGTCGTCAACGGGAACTTTCAAAGCTCGCACGCCTGGCGCTGGCTTTACTCCGACGGCGGAGTTATATGTGTTCATTTCAGGACCGCGCATGATCGCATCGAGCCACGAGAAACAGGAGATGATTTTGTCCGAGGGGTTGGGATACTGGGAGTAGAACGGGCTGGCAATCGCAAGCCCGGATGAACTTTCGCGAGCTCCGGTGCCGCCGCCGGGGATGCCGGGATTTCCAGTTACGCAGGCCAAGAGGAAAATAGCACGTGCAGTATTTTCGCCGTTGGCGTGCCGCTGAGGACCCCAGCCTTGGGTGATTGCGCACGGCTTAGCGTTGGCGATTTCACGAGCAATTCTGCGTATTGTCGAGGCGTCAACGCCCGTAATTTCCGCTGCCCATTCGGGCGTTTTCTCAACGCCGTCTGGGCCCTTTCCTTCCAGGTAGGAGCGGTACGAGGCGTTCTTTGGAGCGCCTTCTGGCATGTGTTCTTCGTCGAAACCGATGCAGTATTTGTCTAGGAACTCTTGATCATGTAGATCCTCTTCTACCATGACGTAGATCATGCCTGCGATGAGGGCCGCGTCCGTTCCGGGGCGCAGTGCGATCCATTCGTCGCCAAGGGCCACCGAAGTTTCGGAGTAGCGCGGGTCGATCACGATTGTGCGAACCCCGTTTTCCTTCTTAATCTGCTGGGATACGAATACGTGCCCGCCGCCTGACATTCGAGTTTCGAGTGGATTGTTGCCAAACATTACTTGGAGTTTGGAATTGGCGACGTCGTCCAGCGAGTTTGAGTTAACCCATCCGCCATAAAAGTAGGGGTATGCCTGGGTAATCGCAGTCGTTGAGTAATCAGAGTAGTGGTCGAGGTAGCCACCATAGAGCGACAGCAGTCGGGCCGGTGGTGTGGCCTCGGGCGGCCAGGAGCAGGCCATCGTGGAACCCAGAACGCCGGTACCGTACTGGATGTAGAAGGCTTCGTTGCCGTAGCGCGCCTTGATGTCGTCCATCTTCTCGGCAATTTCAGTAAGTGCTTGATCCCAGGAAATTTCTTCCCATTGCTCTTCGCCGCGCTTGGTGCCTGCCTTGCGCTTCATCGGCCGCTTGAGACGATCTGGGTTGTAGATGCGCTCGCGGATTGACCGACCGCGCACACAGGCGCGCACCTGCTGAGAGCCGAGTTGGTCATCGCCGGTGTTATCTGGAAGGACCCGCACCACGGTGCCATCCTTGACTTGAAGGCGTAGCGGGCAACGTGAGCCGCAATTGACTGTGCATGCCGACCAGACGGTGCGATCGGCGTCGGCCATGCCTTCCGTGGCTGCGCGTGCCGGGCTCGGTGATCCCAGTCCGGTAGTGGTTGCAGCGAGACCGGCGACTCCGGCGGCAACGCCCGACCACTTGAGGAACGTACGACGCGAGGGCCCTACGTTTTGCGCCGTTCCGCTATCGCTTTTCGAGGGGAGGGTTTGAGTCATAAGTCTTGTCACCTTGGTCTGGGTGCGGATTAATGCGCCGCGTGGGCGCATCAATTTCCATGGGAGTATGTGTTAAGTATAAGACTATTGACCAACCGTTCGTTAGACGTAGGTCCTCAATCTGGGCGATGTGGCGCCAATGTCGGATTTGCTCGGTGCGATATACGTAATGATTTGCTTGTGAAAACGCGCGCTCGGAGGTGGGCTCCGCTACGCCAGTGAAATAAAGGCCTTTTGTAGCTCTTCTGGGGTGTGCTTGGGCTCGTCAGCGATCATGCAGTTCTTCATCGCCGAGGCCATAATTGAGTAGCCCGCTCGGTTCAGCGCCGAGGTGACGGCAGAAAGCTGGTGGATGACGTCAGTGCAGTCGCCGCCGTTTTCAAAGTTCTCGATAACGGCGTTGAGTTGGCCTCGGGCTCTCTTGAGGCGGTTGAGGGCGGCCCGATGCTCCTTTTCCCAATCAATGTCGTTTTCTGCCATGAGCCCAGCTTATTCCACTTTATTTGCCTTCTGCATACTCTGACCCTACCCTATACCCTAGGGGGTATCGATAGTGGTAGGAGAGTACCAATGAAAATTGTCGTCGTTGGTGGTGTTGCCGGCGGAATGAGTGCCGCGGCTCGCTTGCGCCGTCTGCGCGAAGATGCGCAGATCATTGTGCTAGAAGCAGGGCCGGAGGTATCGTTTGCGAATTGCGGGCTACCGTACTTCGTTAGCGGTGAGATCGAGGACAAGTCGGCGCTTCTGGTCCAAACACCACAGTCACTAAAGGCATCGCTCAACCTCGATGCCCGGGTTAATTCCAAGGTGACCAGCCTCGATCCAACTGCCCGGAAAGTGGTGGTAGAAGGCCCTGAAGGCACCTACGAATTGCAGTACGATGAGCTGATCGTCTCCCCGGGAGCGGAGGCATTCCGCCCTAATATTGAAGGAATCGATTCACCGCGGGTGACTACGCTGCGCACCGTATCAGACGCACTCAAACTCGATGACATGGCGAAAACTGCGCAGTCCGCCGTCGTTATCGGAGCCGGATTTATCGGCCTAGAGGCCGCCGAGGCGTTGCACATGCGCGGCGTGGAGACCACCGTCGTCGAATTTGCTGACCACGTACTGCCACCGCTCGACACCGAAACCGCGTTTTACGTCACCGAAGAATTGCACAGGCTCGGCATCGACGTGCGTGCCGCGACATCCGTTGACAAGATTGAGGTAAGTGATGACGCCGACACGGCCGTCCTTTCCGATGGATCACGCGTTGTAGCCGACATCATCGTGCTGTCAGCCGGCGTTCGCCCGCGCACCCAGATCTGGGAAAAGGCGGGAATCGAAGTCGAAAATGGCGCCATCGTCGTCGACGAATACGGGCGCACGAACGTTGCCAACGTGTGGGCGATGGGTGATGCGGCGACGTCCGTGGATCTCGTGACTGGAATTCGCCGGCCCGTTGCCCTTGCCGGCCCTGCCAACCGTGCAGGCCGCCTGGTTGCAGACGCGATCTCGGGCAACCTCGCTCACGCAGTACCAAAGACGAGCGGAACGGCAATCGTCCGCATCGGCGAACTCACCGCCGCGATGACCGGCGCAAACCAGCGCGCGCTCGAAGCTACCGGCATTATCCACCACACAATCAGCCTCCATCCACTCAACCATGCGGGCTACTTCCCGGGTGCCTCACAGATCCATCTGCGTGTGCATTTCGGTGACGACGGCAAGGTGCTCGGCGCGCAGGCGGCGGGTAAGGACGGCGTGGACAAACGTATTGACGTGCTTGCCACCGCCATCAAAGCGGGCATGAGCGTCCATGACCTGATCGATCTTGACCTGGCATATTCCCCACCGTATGGATCGGCGAAAGACCCGGTTAATATGGCGGGAATGATTGCCTCGAATGTGCTCGATGGAACGATGCCTGTCTGGCACACGAAAGACCTCGATGCAATGCTTGAAAATAGGCTCATTTTGGATGTGAGGTCCGCGGCAGAATTCGCCGGCGGGCACCTGCCTGGGGCACTCAATATCGCGCACACCGAATTGCGTGATCGCCTCGACGAAGTGCGTGAAGCTGCCGCCGGGCGTGCGATCGCGGTGCACTGCTTGTCTGGAGTGCGCTCATATCTCGCCTTGCGAATCCTCCAGCAAGCAGGTTTTGAGGTCGCAAACTACACTGGCGGTCTGATGACTATGCGAGCGGAACTCGGTGAGCGGGCAAACGAGATTTTCGTACATTGATTGCGAGCTACCTAAATTTTAATTCGACCAGAAAAGATTGGAAATACGAATCATGTGTCAACGAATCACTTGTAACAAGTGCGGAAAACCGACCTGGACGGGATGCGGCCAGCACATCGAGCAGGCACTCGCGGGCGTTCCCGAGTCTAAGCGGTGCCAAGGTCACGCCCGCGAAAGCGGCTCCTTCTTCTCCAAAATTTTTGGCTAGTGCCTAACCTATACCCACGAGCTGGATGGAATCGTAATGCAGTGAGCGGCCCATGAACTCCGCGATAAGGATGAGAACGAAGGCTGTCACGACCACGGCCGCCAAGGTGCCTGACCTGTTCAAACCCTCTTCACTCGCGAGGTGATAGGCCACAAAACTAACTGCTACGGCACCGATGCCAAGCAAGATGAGGCGCGCCCAGAAGAATCCACCCGTGAACACCGCTAATGAAGTCGCGGCTGCAGGTTCGGGGTGCAACGCTAGATTCTGGATGTGAACGATATAGGAGATGAAGATTGCGACCGCCACAATCGCGGCCACTGCGGCGCATGCGCGTACGATCTTCACTGACGCCGCCCATTCGCCGTCCGTCGCGGGAGCGTTCATGCTCGCCACATTGCGATCGAAACCGAGCCTCTGACGCCACCCACCGGCAGAGTCTTTCTGCGTGGCGGCCTTCCTTTGCGAAGTTCCTACCGCAACGGCCGACGATCGCTGGCGAATGCGGGTCATAACCACAATCGAGGCCGCAACCGCGCTTGCGCCTAGCGCGAGCGCCGTCGCGAAGAACTGGAACGGAACAACCCATGTATGCCAAGCCGGAACAGTAACGAGCGAGGCATAAATCATGGCCATCGACCACACTAGCCCGATTCCAAACAGGGCCGTGACGAGCGCACACGCCCTGCGAAGAGTTTTTCCGCCCACACGGAACCATTGCAAGATCGCATAAAGAAAACCAAACCCTGCAAATCCCACGCCGAACACGATTTCGCGCGAGAGCCACGAGCTTCCCACGTTACGAATCACATTGAGTGTGTTCGTCACGTCGTTCATGTGGAACATTGACGCGATTAGACCGAACACCATCGCCGGGCCAATCACATACACGATTGGGGCGACGAGCCGATCGGTTGTCTTTTCATCTGCCTTCGCGCTGAGCCACAGCTCAACCACGCCGAGGATAATGAACATACCCACGCACATTTGTGCGATCACGGTAAATAAAATCATTGGTAATTCGTGAACGTTCATTTTAGATCTCCATCGGGTTCAGGATCTCACCGTTGGCGGAATCCCACGGCTGGGCGTCCTTATGGGGTTTGATAACGAGGCGAGGATTCAACACGGTGGGATCGGGCAGCGGCGCGACGCCGGCCTCCGTGCCATACTCTGCGCGAAGGTCCTCGATCGGGCCCCAGTCAAGTGCACGCGAGGGGCAGGAAGTCACACAGGCGGGTTCCTGGCCCGTTTCACGGTAGTCGTAACACAAATCGCACTTGGTCATCTGGCCGTCATCAGGATTAAACTGCGGCGCACCATAGGAGCAGGCCCACTCGCAATACCTGCATCCAACGCACTTGCCCGGATCCACGTAGATTGTTCCGTCCTCGCGCCGGCTCATCGCTGTCGTCGGGCAGACCGTCATACAAATTGCATCCTCACAGTGGTTGCAAGCGATCGACGTGTAGTAAGCGAAAACCGATGTTGTAAAAGCGTCACCGGTGGTCGTCGTCGTTGCTCCACCGGCGTACTCAACTACGCGGCGCCAATTGACTCCGATTGGTAAATCGTGCTTATCTTTGCATGCAATCTGGCAGGCCTTGCATCCGGTGCACAGCTCCTGATCGAAAAAGAAGCCGTATTTACCATTGGGCAGAACATAGTCGGCCGGATCTCGTTGCGTCATGATTCCCATAGTGATCACGCCTTCCTAACTTCTACGAGTGCCGTATGCCCAGGATTGCCCTTGGCAAGCGGAGATGGGTGGTACTTCATGATGGTGTTGACGTTTCCGCCGATATCGACTCCTTCGGCGTTCGGCTTATACCATGCGCCTTGCGGCAGCGACACAGTTCCCGGGACGATGCGCGGTGTAACTCGGGCTTCGGTTTGGATTGTTCCACGATCGTTGAAAACCAAGATCGTATCGCCGTTGTCGATTCCACGTTCGCGCGCATCAACCGGATTGATCCACAGCATTTGCGGATGCATTTCCTGGCTCATAGCGAGGTTCGCATAGCTCGAATGGGTGCGCCCCTTGTAATGATGGGCGATGCACTGTAGCGGGTACTTCGTGTCGGCGCTGCGTGCTTCGGCCTGCCCCTCCCACTGTTCGATATATTCGGGTAGGGCGGTGACCTTGTCACCTTCACGTTCCCCTTCAAATACCCATGTTTGGGAATATTCGTAGAGCTTGGTAGAAAAGAGCTCGATCTTGCCCGAAGGGGTGTCCAGTGGGTTGGCTTCGGGATCTTCACGGAAGTCTGCCATTGCGACCCTGTGCTTGCCTGTGTGCTTACGGAACACTCCAACCTCGGGCCATTCTTCTTCTGTTGGGAAGTCCGGTTCGGCTTTGCGCGTCTCTTCGATGATCCAGCTTCGCCACTCTTCTTGGGTGCGGCCCTGTGTGAATTCCTCTTCAATTCCTAAACGCTTAGCAATTTCGGTGCAGATTTCGTAGCCAGTCTTGGCTTGGTAGAGAGGTTCTATGGCCTTGTCAGCCCAGATCGCCCAGCCCATGTCTCCGCAGGAGGCGCCAGGAACGAGGTCGATTTCTTCGAAATTCGTTGTTGCTGGAAGTACGATATCTCCCCAGTCACACGAGGGAGTCCACTGATGGTCAACGACGACGATAAACTCGAGCTTCGAGTCATCTTTCAGTGTCTCTTGTGTTACGTGCACGTCGTTGTGCTGGTTAATCAACGTGTTGGAGGCGTTGACGAACATGAACTTAATGCCCACGTCGAGCTTGTCTTTGCCGCGCACCCCATCCTTTTCGGCCGTCATGGAGGGGCCATCGTTGATGGCATCAATCCAGTTGAAACACGAAATCTGAGTGCTCACCGGGGCGGAATCGCCGTCGAAATCGGGAAATGCCTTGACGGGGATCTTCGTGTTACCTTCACGCATGCCGTTTCCACCACCGGGAATTCCAATGTTGCCCGTGGCTGCGGCGAGGAGCATGATTGCGCGAGCAGAGTTTTCGCCGTTTGCATGGCGTTGCGGTCCCCAGCCTTGGCCGATCGCAGCAGGTTTCGCGTTTGCAATTTCGCGGGCGAGCCGCCTAATCGTATCGGCTGGCACTCCAGTAATATCCGATGCCCACTCCGGCGTTTTCTCGATGCCGTCCGGCCCCTTCCCTTCGATATAAGAGCGGTACGATAGATTTTCCGGAACACCCTCGGGCATCGTTGCCTCGTCAAAACCTTGGCAGTATTTGTCTAGGAACTCCTGATCATGCAGGTTTTCTTCCAGCATGACATGGATGAAACCTGCGACGAGGGCCGCGTCGGTTCCCGGGCGTAACGCAACCCATTCATCGCCCACGTTTAGTGCGGTGTCAGAATAGCGCGGGTCGATAATAATCGTTCGAATTTCGCCTTCTTGGCGCATCTTTTGAACGACTGCGAGTTCGCCTCCGCCAGACATGCGCGTTTCAAGGGGGTTATTCCCGAACATGACAATGAGCTCGGAGTTCCGATTATCTTCGAAGGAATTTGAAGCTAT
The DNA here is from genome assembly GCF_030811535.1 of Trueperella bonasi. Classification (GTDB taxonomy): domain Bacteria; phylum Actinomycetota; class Actinomycetes; order Actinomycetales; family Actinomycetaceae; genus Trueperella; species Trueperella bonasi. Next base: position 1,201,806 of record NZ_JAUSQX010000001.1, read on the forward strand.
ATTTGCTCCGTAGTGGAATTGGGATGCGGCGGTTATTTGGGCCGTCGAGTAGCTTCCGTAGTATCCGAGATAGCCTCCGTAGCTGTTCATCAATCGACGCGATGAGCCTCGCTTCGTGATGTTTCCACCGGTTGAGCCCGATCCGTAGTGATTAAAGAGCGCCTCATTGCCGTACTCCTCTTTGATGCGCTTCATCTCGGAAGCGATGGTGTCGAAAGCTTCTTCCCATGAGATTTCCTCCCATTGGCCGCCGCCGCGTTCGCCGGTTCGGCGCATGGGGGCTTTAATGCGATCTGGGGAGTATATGCGTTCGCGCTGATTGAGTCCGCGTACACATGCCCTGATCTGGAAATCGCCCAATTCGTCAGAACCCGTGGTGTCGCCAAGTACGCGAACGATGGTGCCGTCCTTGACCTGCAGGCGCAGCGGGCAGCGGGACTGGCAGTTTGCCAGACACGCGTTCCAGACAGTCTTATCAACGCTTTCCATTCCGACGACGTTTTCGGCGCGGGCGGTTGGCGTGCCTAGACCCTGAGATGTGGCGGCGAGACCGGCTACTCCTGCGGCAACTCCCGACCATTTAAGAAATGTCCGACGCGAGGGGCCTTGCGCGGTCCTTTCCGGTGGATTAATTGTTTGGCTCATAACAGCTCCTTTCATAGATGCTGCGCCTGCGCCTTTGCTTGCGAAGCCACGAATTAGTTAGCGTATTTGAACCAAAGCTAATATCTACTGAACATGTGTCATAGGGCAAAGGTCCTGCGTTTGCGCGAATTTTGGCCGAGATTAGAATTTGTGCGAAACCTTTACGTGATACTCGGTTTTCATATATTGAACAAGTGTTGCATAGTGTGGATTTGCTCCAGATAGCGATGTTTTCCTGCCTTGCGCGAGGAGGATTACACTGTGTTTAACATTATGTGGCACTAGGAGGCCCGCCATGGCCGCAATGAATTCGGATCCGCGCTATGTTCGAGTGCGCTCACGACTTACCGAAGCCGCCCTGCGGCTCGTTTTGCAAAAGCCGCCGGATACTATCACGGTTTCGGAGCTCGCCCGGGAGGCGGGAATTTCACGGACGACTTTCTATCAGCATGGCGATACGCCGGCGCAATTCGTGGCGGACGTCGTCGTCGATATCATGCAGCCGTACCTCGACGAGTTAGTCGCGGCAATCGCTCAGGCCTCCGACGATTATCTGGTGCGCTGGCGAGAAATTGGCGTGCGAATGCTGGGGGCGCTTAAGGAAAACAGCGACGTCGTCCGGCGAATATTCTTGGCGGACCATCAGTCGGTGGTGCTCGGGCACATCTCTGTGCGACTCACCCAATCCTTCGAAGCGTACGTGGAAGAGTTTGAGGCGAGGCTATCGGGCGAAGAAATCTCGAAGCTGTGGAAAGAGATGGCAATCGCCCAGCAGGTATACAACCTCATGGCTGTGATCGTCGCCTGGTTGCGCACCGACATGAGCGAATCACCAGAGGCAGTTGTCAACACCTACCTGACGCTAGCTCCGCCATGGCAGCTGGCGCGGTTTGAGGAAGGTGGCACACTCTCGCTGAAGCGCTCGCGGGCCATTTCGGATATTGTTGCTGATTCTTATCGTCGTAAGTCCGAGGGCGCTGGCCTGAGCTAGGCCGTAGCCAGCCGGAGCGCCAAAAATAGCCAGCTGGAGCACCAAACGGGTTAAAGCACCACTCGTTTGGTGCTCCCGATGCCTTTTGATGCTCCCCATGCCGATTGGTGTTCGGGTTTGTGGAGGTGGCCAAGGCAAAGTTCTCCAGGAAGGCCAGTCGATCTACTCGGGAATAAAAACGCAAATTTAAAGTTGAGTTAAGTGGACTCAATAAAAGGGTAGCTGGCTTGACGCAAGTAACTAGAGCGGCATATCCTTGACGAGGAAGAAAATTTGGTCCCGGGCTGCGGCTCGGAAGGGGTTGTCGCCGCTAGGCGTAACCCGAGAGAAGGAGATTTATTTATGGCACGTGCAGTAGGAATTGATCTTGGCACCACCAACTCCGTGGTTTCCGTTCTGGAAGGCGGCGAGCCGACGGTGATCGCGAACGCGGAAGGGCAGCGCACAACCCCGTCGGTGGTTGGCTTTTCGAAGACGGGCGAGGTGCTTGTTGGTGAAATTGCCAAGCGCCAGGCGGTGACCAACGTCGAACGCACCGTTCAGTCAGTCAAGCGCCACATGGGCGATCCGGACTGGAACATCAAGATTGACGATAAGACGTACAATCCCCAGCAGATTTCGGCGTTTATTTTGCAGAAGCTGAAGAAGGATGCCGAGGCATACCTCGGTGAAACCGTGACGGATGCGGTGATTACCGTTCCGGCATACTTCAATGATGCGCAGCGGCAGGCAACGAAGGACGCCGGCCAGATCGCGGGCCTCAACGTCCAGCGAATTGTTAACGAGCCCACCGCCGCCGCACTTGCGTACGGTTTAGAAAAGGGCAAGGAAGACGAGCTCATTTTGGTCTTCGATCTCGGTGGCGGAACGTTCGATGTCTCGCTCCTTGAAGTTGGCAAGGATGACGACGATTTCTCGATCATCCAGGTCAAGGCAACCTCGGGCGATAATAAGCTCGGTGGTGACGACTGGGATCAGCGCATCGTCGACTGGTTGGTCCAGCAGGTGAAGAATGGTTACGGCGTGGACCTGTCGAAAGATAAGATTGCGCTGCAGCGGTTGCGTGAAGCAGCCGAGCAGGCGAAAAAGGAGCTGTCGTCTACGACGTCGACGAACATTACGCTTCAGTACCTGTCGATGTCAGAAAACGGACCAATCCACTTAGACGAGACGCTCACTCGTGCGAAGTTTGAAGAAATGACCCGCGATCTGCTCGAGCGCACTAAGGCGCCGTTCAAGAAGGTCGTCGAAGACGCCGGTATTCAGCTTTCCGAGATTGACCACGTCGTGATGGTTGGCGGCTCCACTCGTATGCCGGCCGTTTCTGAGGTCGTTAAGGAGCTCTCCGGTGGTCGCGAGCCGAATAAGGGTGTTAACCCGGATGAGGTTGTGGCCGTTGGCGCAGCTCTCCAAGCCGGTGTTATCACGGGTGATCGTACCGATGTCCTACTTATTGACGTCACCCCGCTCTCGCTTGGTATCGAGACCAAGGGCGGAGTGATGACGAAGCTGATCGAACGCAATACGGCGATTCCGACGAAGCGTTCAGAAGTGTTCTCGACAGCGGAAGATAACCAGCCCTCGGTGCTGATTCAGGTCTACCAGGGCGAACGCCCATTTGCTCGCGACAACAAACAGCTGGGCACGTTTGAACTGTCGGGTATCGCACCGGCGCCGCGAGGCATGCCGCAAATCGAGGTGACCTTCGATATCGATGCGAACGGTATTGTCCACGTTTCTGCCAAGGATCTTGGCACTGGCAAGGAGCAGTCCGTCACGATCACTGGCGGTTCAGCCCTGTCGAAGGAAGATATCGAGCGCATGGTCAAAGAGGCCGAAGACAACGCGGCTGAAGATGAGAAGCGCCGCGAAGAGGCTGAGGTTCGCAATACGGCAGAACAGCAGGCCTACTCGATCGAGAAGCTCCTCGATGAAAATAAGGACAAGCTCGAGGACTCGGTTGCAACCGAGGTCCGGGAAGCCGTTGACGCTTTGAAGAAGGCGTTGGAAGGCGAGGACGTCGAGGCAATCAAGGCGGCCCAGGAAGACTTGAATACCAAGGGCCAGAAGATTGGCGAGGCTCTGTATGCAGATGCGCAAGCCCAGCAGGCTGGTGAAGGTTGGACTGAGGCGGCGAAGGCTGCGCAAGAGTCCGCTGGCGCTGGGGACGACGACGTCGTTGATGCCGAGATCGTCGACGACGAAGAATCAGACGACTCGAAGAACTAAAAGTGATCTGGGGGGCGGCGAGATCTCGCCGCCCCCGTTTAGAAAGGGAACGAATATGACGAACGATCAAAATTTCGTGCCAAACGATCACGAAGAGCCCGAAGAGTCAGGGCAGGAAACGGCTGACCAGCACTCGCAGGTAAACGAGGATCAAGGCGAATCGACAGACCAAGATGCGGCTCCGCAACTCACCGAATTAGACGAGGCGTTGCTGAAAGTTGCTGAACTGGAGGAAAACTTAGCTCGGCGCAACGCAGACGTATATAACCTGCAGCAGGAATATAACGGCTATGTGAAGCGCTCGAAGGCTGAGGGGCGGGTACAGTACGAAAACGGAATCACGAAGGTGCTAGATACCCTGCTTTCCGTGCTCGACGACGCGGCTCTGGCCCGCGAACACGGCGATCTTGATGGGCCGGCCGGTACGATTGTGGACAAGCTTGAGCAGACCCTCGAAACTAACTTTGGCCTCGTGCGCTACGGCGCTGAAGGTGATGAATTCGATCCGGAGTTGCACGATGCTTTGATGAATGAAACGTCGGCCGAGGTTGAAACCCAACACATCGCGCAGCTCATCCAGCCCGGCTATCGGCAGGGCGATAAGGTAATCCGCCCGGCACGCGTGGGAGTGATTTCCCCTGAATAAAGATTGCAATGAAAGGTTTTTCGGTAAGGAGGTGAACGATGGCAGCTAGCCAAGATTGGATGATGAAGGATTTCTACGCCGCACTTGGCGTGGACAAGAACGCAAGCCAAGCGGATATTAAAAAGGCATACAATTCCTATGCTCGTAAATATCACCCGGACCGAAACCCTGGCGATAAGTCGGCGGAAGAAAAATTCAAGGCGGCCTCGGAAGCCTACCAGGTGCTTTCCGATGAGGAAGACCGCAAACAGTACGACGCGATCCGCGCTATGGCAGGTGGCGGCCCACGCTTCTCCTCGGGTTCTGGCGGCGGTTTCGACGACATATTCTCGCCGTTCCAAGGCGGTGGCGGAAGCTTCCGCTATTCCACGGGAGGCGCAAACGCGCCAGGTTTTGAAGATATTCTTTCGCAAATGTTTGGCGCGGGAGCTCCGCAGCAAGATGCAGGGGGCTTCGGAGGTTTCGGTGGGTTCGGCTCGCGGCGCCGACCCGAAAAGGGTGCGAACGTGACGGCGTCGATCTCGATTCCGCTGCGGCAGGCAATGGATGGGACCACGGTGACCGTGACGTCAAACGGTGAAAAGGTAACCGCGAAAGTGCCTGCCGGTATTACGGATGGGCAGAAGGTCAGGATTAAGGGCAAGGGGCGCCCGGGCAAAAATGGTGGCGAAGCGGGTGACGTGCTGGTGACCGTGAACGTGGAACCCCATCCCGTCTACGAACTAGACGGCTTGAACGTGTACGTGAATGTTCCGGTGTCCTTTGATGAGGCCACGCTTGGTGCAACGATCGAAGTGCCAACCATTTACGGCAAGACCGTGAAAGTTAAAGTGCCGGCTGGCTCGTCGAGCGATAAGGTTTTGCGGGTGCGGCGCAAGGGCGTAGATAACGGGCGTGCGGATGTGGGAGACATGTACGTGCGGATTAAGGTTGTTGTGCCCAAGCGACTCTCCGATGAGGCCCGTGAGGCAGTTGAGCAGTTCCGCGATGCTTCTGCTGATGCCGATCCGCGCCGGGATTTCCGAGATATGGCTAAGATTTAGGTATCTGAGAACTTTTTGAGAGGAGGAGACATGGCAAAAGTACCGAGATCAACTCCGATTCTGTCGGTCACCGTAGCGGCTGAGCTCGCTGGAATGCACCCGCAGACGGTGCGGCAATATGACAGGCTAGGCCTCGTTGTGGCCAAACGTACAAAGGGCGGAGGCCGGCGTTACTCCCTCAACGACGTCGATAGGCTTGGTGAAATTCAACGCCTTTCACAAGACGAAGGCGTTAGCCTAAACGGCATTGCGAAGATTTTTGATCTTGAAGCAAAGTTGGAAAGGGCTGAACGTGCTGCCTCGCGTGCCGAAAGTGCCCGAATGCGGGCCGAGGAAGAGGTTGCGGAGCTACGCGAAGCCGTAGCGTATTTGCATGACCAACTTACTCGCTACGATCGGCGCCTGAGTCGCGTTTTTGCGGCTGATATGGACGGTGATGTGCTCATGGCCGACCGCCGTGAGCACGCGCGTGAAACTTTACGTGCTCACATGCCACGATCGAGTCGGGATGTTGTGATCTGGCGCCCGCGATCTCTTATTCCGCATAGCTTATTCGAGGAGTAACGTATTGGCAGGCAGCGAATTCGACAGACTCGAATCGGCTCTTGAGGGTGAAAATATTGGCAGCCGCCTTCCGGCTCCCGACATGGGGATGCGGAAGGCGGCCGTTTTAATTCTGCTGACTAACGAGCCCGATCCGAAGATAATTTTGACGTTGCGGGCCACTCATTTGCGTAAGCATGCGGGGCAGATCAGCTTCCCGGGTGGGAGCCGGGACGGAACGGAGACGCCGGAGCAAACGGCGCTTCGGGAGGCGCGGGAAGAATGCGGGATTGATCCAGAGGGAGTTCGATTGCTTGGGCGCTTGCCCGCTAGTTCGCTGCCAGTTACCTCATATGCGGTGACTCCCGTTATTGGCGTGTGGGATTCACCAGAGCATCTGGAATTGTTGGCGGATCCTGCCGAAGTGGCCGGAATATATCGCGTTCCTGTGAGTGCGCTAGCTAACCCGGAAAATCGAGGAACGTGGGTGTGGGGCGAGCTTGGCCACACAGAAAAGCAACCGGCGAATGCCGGGAGCTCGGGCCCGGCATTCGTTTACGGTGATCTTGTGATCTGGGGATTTACCGCAATGCTCATCGATAGTTTGCTAGAGCTTGCTGGGTGGCAGCAGCCTTGGGACCGCGGGCGAACAGTTGCCATGCCGATGAAAAAGTGGGGCTCAACCTCTAGTTGATGGACGATCATCCACACTAGCGGGTAGTGTCACACTTGTGCCGCGAGATCCCAGCCCGGAGGCTGGTGGGCTACTGCGTTTTCCGAGCTTCGCGACGATTGAGGAAATCGAGTCCCCACGCAGCTGCTGCGCCAACGAGTGACACGATGATTGTAATCATGAATACCTGCTGGTATCCGGCTGCCGGATTGTCGCCGGCTCGTTCAACAAGCCCAGCCGTCAGCGGATTTGCCCAGAAAATAGAAGCGTAGGCAAGGAAGGAGCCCACGGCCATCGCAGATCCGTTAATTGACTCGGGTAGTTGAAGTTCGGCGATCGGTGCCAGAATGACGGCCTTGCCCATAAATACGCCGAAGGCCATCACAATCAGTAGAAGCATTGCCATCACGACGTGTGCGCCCGGCATCAGGAATATTGCGATGGTTCCGAGCGCAATGATCGTGAGCGACACCCCCATCATCCTCGTTGAGGACTTGAAAACGTAGTCGGCTAGGAGGCCCGCTATGAGCCCAGCAAAAATTCCAACTAAGCCGGTGTTAAAGATACCGAACGCGCCCGCCTGGGCGGCGTTGGCATTGTAAACGAGCTGTAGGTACGGCGCGGAAGAGTAAATGAGGTTGACGTAGCACCAATAGACGCACATGGCGGCTACGCCGGCCATCCAAACTCGTGGTTTGATGAGCACGTGAGCAAGTCCGCGCAGGGCAGCTTTATTTTCCGTGTCGTCCTCGTTCTCAGGTGCGGCTGTTGCATTCTTTGGAACGAATTTTAGGATTGCTAAAATGAGCGGAATGAGTATCAACGTGTAGGTGATCGCAGCAATCCGCATCACGGTGGTAGCATGTTCGGCGAAAACGGCTAAGAGTCCGATGACGGCCGCGTTCATGAGAAATTCAACAGCGCGGCGGATCGATTCGAGTAACCCCATGGCTAGGCCGCGGCCTTCCTTGTCCTGATCTTGGGACAGAAATGCCACACCGTTGACGACGGCGGGCCAGCCGATCGCATCCCAGACACCCCACGAGATCGCGATAGCAATCATCATGTTGAAAGAAAGTCCTGGAATGGTGAACAAAGCGAGTCCCGTGATGAGACGCCAACCCGCCCAAGCAACGAGGATCTGTCGGATCGTAAATCTGTTGTTTACCCACCCGCCAGGGACATATAGGAACATGGCAATGCCAAGCCAGCCCATGAGGACGCCAAATTGACCGATGGAAATCCCAAGCGCCTCGGTCAGTGGAAGCATCAGCGAGCCTTTAAATGCCTCAAATGCCGAATAGGTCAATTGGCCCGCAAGGACGACCGTGAGGAACGGTGCGATCCTGCCTCTGCGTAGAAAAATAGGTATCTGAAATCTCTTCTTATCAGAGTTAATTTTGGCGGCTTCGTTGCCGGTCATTATTTCTCCTTTATGGTTTTTCCAAAATCGACTGAAAATAAGCGTTGAGGCTATCGGTCGAGGAGTAAATGGGGGACGTCAGAAAAGATTCCGGTAACGCCCCAGGTGAAAAGCTCACTTGCTCGTTCAGGAGTGTTAACTGTCCAGACATTGACTCCGTAGCCAGCGGATCGGAATTTGGTGACCATTTCTTTTGTAAGGCCGTCTGATTCGGGGTGAATGTGTTGTGCCTCGAGCAACTCAAGAATCGATTTCCAGTCGGGCCACAGATTTTCTTTGACGAATAGTGCTCCGATGGGCACCTCGGAATTTCTGTCCCTGACCTCTTTGAGGAGGAGGTGATTGAAAGACGAAAGGATAACTTCCGGGCCGTTGAGACGCTCTAGCTCCGACAGGACGCGGTCGATCAGTTGTCGGCTCATTTGTGCGCCAGCCTCGTTTGACTTCAGTTCGATGTTGGCATTGAGCCCGGTCTCGTTCATGAAATCGACGAGCTCGCGCAGTGTCGGAATAGGTTCTCCTGCACATTCCGGTCCAAACCAAGATCCAGCATCAATATTTGCTAAGTCAGACTTTGTCAGTGAATAGTAAGAGCCCGATGAGTCGGTAGTGCGATCGAGCGAGGTGTCGTGAATGAGGATAGGGGTGCCATCACCGAGAATATCCACATCAGTTTCTATCCAAGTCAATCCCAAGTTTACGGCTTCGTTAAAGGCTGCCATCGTGTTTTCAGGTTTGAGGCTACTGACGCCTCGATGTGCGAAAATCCGTTGCGTCATCAAGTCCAACCTCCATTGTGTGACTATGTGCGTGGAGAAGCCCCTATGCAAGTGTAAACATGGGGTAAACAATGGGCAAACAAAAGATAACGTAAGGTTAATTTTGAAAATATGCGCAGCGGTTTTCCCGAGTTAAGAAATTCCGGCCCGTTTTGGAATGTGCTAGCCAAGCAGCTCTGGCTTCGACCACTCTTTTCCAAGAACGTGATGGTCGAGGAAGGCCATCACGGTTTGATACCACACCATCGAGTTCGACGGCTTCAGAATCCAATGATTTTCGTCGGGATAATAGAGGAACTTGTGGCCGCGAACGTGTGCCACCCGATTCAGCGCTTGCCAAAGTGCGTGTGACTGGCTGATAGGAACACGGTAGTCCTTATCGCCGTGGATGACGAGCATGGGAACTTGAATTTGATCTGCAAAACGATGCGGCGAGTAGATGGCTTCTTGACTAGGCATCATCCACTCATACCACGAGCCGTTATCGGTAGTGCCAGCCATGTGCGCGATGTTCCAAAGCGAAGCGTGGCTAACGATGCAGGCGAATCGTTTCCCAGTGTGCCCGGCCATCCAGTTGGCCATATAGCCGCCGTACGATCCGCCTAGCAGAGCGGTCCGCTTTTCGTCAATATCTTCTCGTTCCTCGGTGGTGGCAATGAGTTTGAGAATGTCGGTGTATGGTGCATCGCCGATCGCGTCGTTTCCACGATCGATCATTGCTTGCCCATACCCGGTGGAAATTGCGGGGTCTGGCAGAAGAACCGCGTAGCCCTTGGCGACGAACGGCCAGGGATTCCAGCGCCATGTCCAGTCATTCCACGTGCCCCACGGGCCGCCGTGCACGAAAGTTAGAAGCGGTGCGGGTGAGTTAGTATCTTTTGGTAGGCAGAGCCATGCCCGGATTTCGGTGCCATCGGTTCCGTGGGTTGTAACGTTTTCGGTGCGCCCTGGAGCGTGAACGTCGGGGGTCAGCTCAGTCAATTCTGTCACCTGGCCGTCGAGGTTGACGCGCACGGGCTGACCGGGCTCGGTGATTGCCGAACGGAGGGCGTAGATTGCGCCGTCGCGAACGCCGATATTGGTGTAGGCATAGTCGTCGTCCGTGAGCAGATTAGCGTGGCCCGCCGTCGTAACGAGGTACAGCGACTGCCGTCCGCGCCGCGGCGCACTCAAAACGAGAGTGTCATTACTAACCCACGCACATTCCGAGGGCCAGTCGTCAAAATCAGCCGGAATACGACGTCGCTCGCCACCTTCTGCGATTTCTATCCACGCGCGTAGGGGATCGCCGTCCATGTTTCCGCTGGAGGCGTGAACCAGGACTTGAGAACCATCCGGGCTGTAAGGACCTGCCGTGTAACTTGTATAGTCGGCCACCAGGGAATGCTGGCGCGGCGCGACGGCGACTTCGCGGCTCGCGCCCGTTTCGACGTCAATTTCGTAAACAGAACTGACTTGCTCCGTGGAATTTTTGACTGTTCGACCGATCGTTACAAGGGCGCGAGTCCCGTCGGCGCTAACGTGTACATCGCTCAGTTTCCCCTCGGGTAACCGAATCGGGCGTAAAGCAATCTCCGATTTCGGAAGCGCAAGCTCTTCCTCGGGTTCGTCGGGAACAACCGCTGCGAAGTCATCTAAATCGGGCGTATCTGCCACAAAAAGGTGGGGATAGGTTGGGCCGAGGTCGCTATCCCAGTAGCGCACGGGAAAGTCTTCGTGCAAGATCGCGGAGACTCCGAGGTCGGCACGCTTTTTGGCGAGTTCTGCTGCTTCTTCAGCGTTGCGCTTTGGAAAGGTCTTTGCGGTTATAAAAAGCTTGCCGCCTGCGGCAATCACCGCCAAGATCTCACCGGGAGTTCTTGCAATGACCCGCGCTTCGCCGGATGGGGGAAGCATCCAAAGTGCGTGAGCGTTTTCATTTCCGTGTTCGTCGTTGCGGCCGGAGGCGAAATAAACTTCTCCGCGTTCGCCAATTGCCATCAGGCTTTCACCCTTCATTGATCGTGTCAGGGTGCGCGGGCGGTCGTTGCTGATGTCGACCAGCGATGACACGTAGGAATCCTTCGCTTGAGAAATTCGGGCAACAGTTGCGATGGTCCGACCGTGCTTGGTGGTCAGCGCACTGATGCGCGGGTGAGATACGAAGTTTTCCAGGGATTCAAAAATTGTCATGAGCGCATTCTAGAGCACGCTGACAAATGTGTGTTCACGGCGTTATGAAAGAAGAAGAGCCTTTGCTGGATAGTCGGTTCTGCGCCTTAAAATTCGAGCAATCTGCTCGGCTGTGCGCCACCCACCATTAAATATTTGCGTTCCCGGCCCGAACATTCGCCCATTGATGAGCGGGCCTGCATCGACGGCATCAAATCCCATGGTGTCTACCAGGTATGCCGCCCGATGCCGGGCTTGCGCATCGTTGCCAGCCACTGCTTGTGCGCGGCGGTATGCGGAGGATCGGGGGCGCGCATCGAAGCTGATGTCCGAGTAGGCCATGTGGTTCAAAGTTTTCACGACTGCCGAGTCCCGGAAGTGCTGTTGTGTTACGAGACTTGTATCTCTCGGAGCGTCGGCGAATTCTGTGGCGGCATCTAATTTTGGCCAGAAGTTAGCAACGTCGATCACGAGCTTGCCCGCGAGTGTTGCCGGTGGAATCGTGTGCATTTCCGAGAGGGGGATTGCTAAAAACACCGGCGTTTCGTCTGGAAGATTGGCGATTTTGGCGACGTCGATGGCCCTGGCCCCCGGAACGGTATTGGCGAGCTCTGGCGCAAGCTTCTCAGCTGGGCGCGAGGCGGCCACGAACGTCGTCGTACCTAGTGACACAAGCCTTTCGGCGATCGCTGTTCCCTCGAGACCTGCTCCGATGACGGCCGCGCCAGATGCTAAAACATCCATAACTCTCCCCTTTTACTCGTCATCCTAAACAGTGTTTAGTTTCCGTTCACTTTCTTGCCGAAAATGAAAGCTAGTCTCGGTTATACGGTTGCGCTTTGCGCGCAAATGTCACACACACGAAGGGATGTTCTGCGAAAAAACGATCAATTGCCACGAGTTTTGCGGCTGTAGCGTTGGCCATGCCCCTGGTGGCTACTACCTAGTTTTGGGCGCGAATCATACGCACATGACGGAGCTTTACGCGGACGCCGGTGGCGGGGTGAATATGAGTGCCTCGGCGGGATCGGTGGCACTCTTGAGCTCAGTAGAGTCTTAAACTCTTGCAAGCACTGGCGATGTGAGCTCGAACGATCTGGTCATCGGCGCTTACGGCTGGGGTAATTCACAAAATTACGAAGGTGAGGCCAAGAGAGGGGCGACCAACCACGGAACCTGAGCCGAGGCCGCCTCGCAGATATTAATACCCTCGGCATGGAAATTTTAAGCACCTATGAAAGAATCTGCACATGAGTGGCAGATATGCGCCGTCCCCCTCCGGGGAGCTCCACATAGGTAACCTACGCACAGCCCTACTGGCTTGGGCCTTCGCCCGCCGGGAAGGTCTTGGTTTCCATATGCGCATGGAAGATCTCGACGAGCGCTCACGCGAAGAGTTCTATTCGCCCCAACTGGCAGATCTTCGAGCTATTGGCATCGACTGGGACGGCGAGGTTTTGTTCCAATCGAAGCGGCTGGTTCGTTATGAGGAAGTTTTTGAAAACCTTCGGGAACGCGACCTGCTTTTCGAGTGCTACTGTACGCGCCGCGAGCTTGCCGACGTCGTAACCGCTCCGCATCGCCCGCCCGGGGCCTACCCGGGCACGTGTCGCGAGCTCACCGCTAGCGAACGTCGGGCCGGCATGGAAAAGATCGCAGAAATGAATCGCGGCCCCGCGTACCGTCTGAAAACTGACGTTCTCGAGCTGGAAATAACAGATCGAATCTCCGGTCGGTACACGGGTGCAGTCGACGATTTCGTTATTCGCCGTGGAGACGGCACCTATGCGTACAACTTTGTTGCCGTCGTCGATGATGGCGATTTTCAGATCACGCAAATTGTCCGGGGCGACGATCTGCTCTCCTCAACCCCGCGCCAGGTTTACCTGCAACATTTGCTCGGCTATCCCATGCCGGAATATATCCATGTGCCGCTCGTGCTGAACCTCGAAGGCGCGCGGCTTGCCAAACGTGACGGCGCGGTTACGCTCGGCGATCTAGCCAAACACGGTTGGAATGCCGAGGATGTGCGTGCGCTCCTACTCGAGTCGCTCGGACTGGTAGCGGACGCTAAGCTGGCTGACATTTCACCGGAGTTGATCCCTCGAGAGCCGTGGTTTGTGGATGTTAGCGCTCTTGAGAAGGGGCCTCGGTGAAAGACTCAGCGCGGAGCTCGGCAGGATGCGGGAAATCTAATTTTGTTTCGCCGAATTCGCCGTCCTGATAGCCGTGGTGCTGCGCGAGCACCGGATCTACATCAGCGTTTGGATCTGCTTCAATTTCAGCCACAATCTCGTCACGAACGGCTAGCGCTACTTCGTGATTATCGAGGGTTGATGCCTCAATGTGCTTAGTCAGTTCTTCGTGGTTTTCGGGTGAGTAGGTTGCCTGCTTTTCCCAGCGTAGGCGGAAGAGTCTGCGAATCCGAGCGCGGCGGCTTGTCTCTTCCGAAATTTTACTCCGCGCAGTGAACCAGCCGACGATGATGAGAACAGTAAGAGCGATGCCCACGTATCCAATAATTGGGTAAAGGGTGCCGACGAGCTCCTCAAAGCCAAGAAACGAGAGCGCGAAACCGATGGTAACGGTTCCGAACAAGGTGGGCTTAAAAAAGGTCTTTCGTACGCCAGCTGCGCGCTTTGCGAGTGCATAATACATGCCGATCGCGGTGTTGAAGATCATCCCGTAAATCACCAAAGCTGCAATGAGGCCGAAGGTGGGATTGATCGAATCGATAAGTGCAAGGGTGGGCATGGGGGAGGTTGATACGGACGGGAGTTTGAGAAATAGTGCCATGGTGGACAGCACGAGGAGAGTGCCAAACCCGAGGCCACCGAGAAGGCCGCCTACGCCAGCCTCTTTAGGGTTGAACATGTCTCCACCCATGACGATCATCATCGACGCGCCTGTGGCAAACGCGAATGCGACGTAGTTGATCGTTGACAGTGCGAGGTTAGACAAAGCGGGTTCAACAGTGTACGAATACACTTGCATTTCTGTTATCGAACCATCCGGATTGAGGAATGCGTACACCGTTGCTGCGAGGATAATGACGACCATGAGTGGGGTCAGCCCGCCAATGATGTTCGTAACCTTTTCGACATCAAGCATGCCTACGGACACAACTAAGGTAACCATAATTGCTGATCCCACCCACACGGGTAGGCCGAACTGCTGTTCCAGATTCGACCCGGCTCCTGCGATCATCACAAAGCCAATGCCAAATAATGTGAAGACGATAAATGCGTCCAATGCTCGGGCGATCAAAGGATGGGCAATTTGGTTAAATACCGTCGAGTGTTCCTTCGCTCCAGCATAGGAACCCAGTTGAAGCGCGGCAACGCCAATCGCTGCCATGAGGGCTGCGGTGATAGCAACTGCGACGATTCCAGAGCGGCCGTGAGCGACGAAATACTGAAGAACCTCTTGGCCAGATGCAAATCCGGCGCCGACCACGACTCCAATGTAGGCGAGAGCTATCACTATGACGCGTTTGAGCATTGTCTTCTACTTCCTGTAACTGAGATTTGCATCCGCAGGTACGGTATCGGCCCGCGCATGAGATCGTGATCTTGTGGGAGGAACTTAGAGCATTCTCACCTTTGCTGGCGGTAGTTTTGCACATTAGTGCTGGCAGCCCGGGCACCAAAATAGGCGCCTGCCCTGCATGAGTTTCTCTCGAACCGTAACGCCGCAACGCAGGCAGGGCCGGCCCGTGCGATGGTAGACCGCCCAGCGTGAAGCCTCAGGATCGCCCTCGATTGGCAGCTCGGGTGCGAGGTCGTTTTGGATGGTCTGGATGGTTCCTGTCTCCAGCCCATTGGTCATCGTTTCGACGAGATCGTCCCACAGGTAGCCAATACGCTCCCGAGATACTCTGGAGCCGGGACGATACGGGTGGATGCCAACTCGGAAAAGTGATTCTGCGCGGTAGATGTTACCCGGACCCGCAGCTATCGATTGGTCCATGACAAGCCCCCCAATGGGGGAACGTCTCTTGCGAACTAAATCGATGAACAGTGAACGATCGCCGGGTGCATTGCGAAGCGGATCCGGCCCGAGCCGTTCTAGAACTTTGTTGACCTCCGTGCCGGTTTTCACTTCGCACTGATTCGGGCCGGAAAGATCGGCCGCGCCGCGGTCGGTCAAAATGCGAAGCCGGACGGCGCCTCGAGGTGGTGGTGCCTGCCACGGCTGCGACGGGGATGCGGCTTCTGTTGAGCGTGTCCGGGCTCCGAACTGTACATCATCCGATGGGTCGGTGATCGCAGAGCGGATCTCATCACCTTCGCCGATAATGATGTGCGGCACGCCTAGTAGTTTGGACTTGAGGAATGATTCATCGCCGTTAAAAACCCAGCGCCCGTAAAGACCGAGATGGACGTGAATCCACCTGATGTGAGGGTGCTCTGCGATCTGTTCAAGGGTGAATGCCGCTGCCTCGTGAGGAACGGTTGCATCCACGAATGGAATGAATAGGTGTTTACCCCACGCCTGCGAGGGGAGCACGCGGCTGCCATCGAGAATTTCCGCTCCCGCAGAAAACCGGCCCTGCGGAGAGGAGGCTGCAACGACTTCTCCCGCGAAGAGCTCGGTAAGAACGAGGGCAAGGCGATGAACGGAATGACCTTCTGGCATGGTTCTAGGTTACCCGGCGCGCCCGTTTTTGCCGGTGCGCCACGTCGTCTTCGCCTGTAGTGCACACCACACCCACTCGTTTAGTTGAGTGGAATAGACTCAACTTAGTTGACGTTGTTACTAGTGGATAGATTTTTATAGCGGGCTCCATGCGAGCCTAACGGAGGTACAGATGGATAAGCTGACAACCAAGTCACAGGAGGCCATTGCTGACGCGTTAACTGCCGCAACCAGGGCAGGTAACCCGCAGCTTGAGCCCACCCATATTCTTGCCGCACTTCTCAATCAGAAGGACGGCGTGGCAAACGCGCTGTTAGAAGCAGTCGGCGCGGATCAAAATACGATTGCGCAACGAGTGAGCGCGCAACTGGCTACTTTGCCCGCTGTGCAGGGGAGTTCCGCGGGTAATCCGCAGGCGTCCCGGCCCACGAACCTGGTCTTGTCCGATGCGGGCAAGGAAGCAACTGCGCTTGGCGATTCCTATATTTCAACGGAACACCTGCTACTTGCACTTTCCAGTTCGCAGCATTCAGCGGGTGAAATTTTGCGTTCAACGGGTGCGGGCCACGATCAATTGATGGCCGCGTTGCCCAATGTTCGAGGCAACCGAAAGGTAGATAGTCCCGACCCGGAGGGCACCTTCCAAGCTCTCGAAAAATACGGTACGGATCTTACGGCCATGGCTCGTGAAGGAAAGCTCGACCCCGTGATTGGCCGAGACTCCGAGATTCGGCGGGTTGTGCAAGTGCTCTCGCGCAGAACAAAGAACAACCCCGTTCTTATCGGTGAGCCAGGCGTCGGCAAAACGGCCGTCGTTGAAGGCCTTGCGCAGCGGATCGTTGATGGCGATGTGCCCGAATCCTTGCAGGGTAAGAGGCTTATTTCGCTCGATATTTCGGGTATGCTCGCGGGTGCTAAATACCGTGGTGAATTTGAGGAGCGGTTTAAGGCAGTCCTGCAAGAGATCAAGGATTCCGACGGCGAGGTCGTTACCTTTATCGATGAGCTCCACACAGTGGTTGGCGCTGGAGCCGGGGGAGATTCATCGCTCGATGCTGGCAATATGCTCAAGCCGATGCTGGCTCGCGGCGAACTTCGTTTGGTGGGTGCAACCACGCTGGATGAATATCGCGAAAATATTGAAAAAGACCCGGCGCTAGAGCGGCGTTTCCAACAGGTATTTGTAGGTGAGCCTTCGGTGGAGGATACGGTGGCGATTCTGCGCGGTATCGCACCCAAGTACGAGGCCCACCACAAGGTAACGATCTCGGACGGTGCGCTTGTAGCCGCTGCTAGCCTTTCCGATCGTTACATTTCTGGCCGCCAACTACCGGACAAGGCGATTGACCTCGTTGATGAAGCGGCCTCGCGTTTGCGCATGGAGCTCGATTCATCACCTGAAGAAATCGACGTGCTTCAGCGCCAAGTTGATCGCCTCAAGATGGAAAAAGCCTATCTTGAGGACAACGACGAGCAGGATGAAGCCGCTACGGAGCGCCTTGAGCGTCTTGAAGCAGAGCTCGCAGACAAATCTGAAGAGTTGGCGGCGCTCAATGCGCGGTGGGAATCTGAAAAAGCTGGCCGCAACAAGGTCGGTGACCTGCGCGTGCGTTTAGATGAATTGCGTACGGAACTTGAGAAGGCTATCCGCGAGGGTCGATACGAAGACGCAGGCCGAATCCAAAACGGCGATATCCCGAATATTCAGGCCCAGATCGATGCCGGTGAGGCAGAAGAAGAGTCCGATTCCAGCGAATCTGCGCCGATGATTGCGGAGAAGGTGGACGCCGACGGTATCGCCGAGGTCGTGGCTGCGTGGACGGGTATTCCTGTTGGGCGGCTCATGCAGGGCGAGACCCAGAAACTGCTCAGCATGGAAGATCACATTGGGCAGCGCCTAATCGGACAGCGCGAAGCCGTGGCAACGGTCGCGGACGCCGTGCGCCGTTCACGCGCGGGAGTTGCGGATCCAAACCGGCCCACGGGATCTTTCATGTTCCTGGGCCCGACCGGTGTCGGCAAAACGGAGCTCGCCAAGTCGCTTGCGGACTTCCTCTTCGACGACGAACGCGCCATGGTGCGTATCGACATGTCGGAATACGCCGAAAAGCACTCGGTCGCGCGCCTGATCGGTGCGCCACCGGGATACGTCGGCTACGAGGAGGGAGGCCAGCTTACGGAAGCAGTCCGCCGACGTCCATACGGTGTGATTTTGCTCGACGAAATCGAAAAAGCACATCCGGAGGTCTTTGACATCCTGCTTCAGGTTCTTGACGACGGCCGCCTCACTGACGGCCAGGGTCGCACGGTCGATTTCCGCAACACGATCCTGATCTTGACGTCGAATATCGGCTCGCAGTTCCTAATGGACGAGGATCTGACGCAAGAGGGCAAACATGATGCGGTGATGACCGCAGTTAGGGCACATTTCAAGCCGGAGTTCCTTAACAGGTTGGACGACATTATCGTGTTCGATCCATTGAATGTTGAGGAGATCGGCAAGATTGTTGATCTGCAGATTGAACAGCTCATGGCGCGCCTAGAGTCCCGCCGAATCACGCTCGAGATCACGGAGTCGGCTAAGAATCTCCTCACGCTCGAGGGATATGATCCGTCTTATGGTGCTCGCCCGTTGCGCAGGTTGATCCAGCGTGAGATTGGCGATCAGCTAGCTCGTATGCTCCTGAGCGGCGAGGTTGAAGACGGGGATACTGTCCGCGTGGATTCTCCTGAAATCGATACGTCGTTCCTTAGCTCGCAACCTTCTGCGGAGAGCGGCGACGGTTCAGCCCCGCAAACGGCCCAGCAAAAGGACGAGCCCGTGCGTAAGCACAAGCTTGTACTCACAAAAGTGGAGTAAATGGACGGTGGCCTGGCCCTTGGGCGAGGCCACCTCCACTATCCTTCGACTATGTGAAGCAGTGCGTTTTCAATAAGTTCTGGCATCGCGGGATGGATCCAGTGTTGAGCCCGCACGATATCGCGGGCGGTCTGACCCGTGGCCATCGCTTGCACGATGAGCTGCACGAGCGTGGGTGCTTGCGGGCCAATGATGTGGCAGCCAAGGATTGCGGTGGTCTCCCGTTCGGCTACGATTTTTGCAAATCCTTCCGGCGCCTCCATTGCCCAACCATAGGCAATATCGGCGTACCTTTGAATTCCAACGACGACGTCGATGCCCGCATCGGCTGCGGCCTGTTCGGTGATTCCCACGGTGCCTATCTGCGGATGTCCGAAAATCGCGGCGGGAACAACTTGGTGATTGACCTTGATCATGTCGTGCGGGTTGAGCAGGTTATGGCGTACTACCCGCATCTCATGGTTGGCAATATGTTTGAGCATGTAGGCAGAGGAAGCGTCTCCGAGCGTGAAGAGCCCATCGATCGGCGTGCGATCCAGGCCGAGTACGCGTTGGTATTCGTCCGCACACACTCGCCCATCTTCAACGAGGGCTCCGGCGTTTTCTAGACCCAGTTGATCCGTGTTGGGAATGCGGCCGGTTGCCACGAGAAGTTCATCGGCGACGAGCGTGCGCTCGCGGCCATCTTGTACGCCGGTTAGGTGAACCTGGCCGTCGATGTGTTCTACTTTCGTAGAGTTGAAGTTCAGCTCAACACCGTGGGAGCCGGTCGCCAGTTCAGTGTAGGTGCGCGAGATATCCGCGTCTTGGGAACGCAATAGCGCGCCACTGCGGGCTACGACGGTCACGTTCACACCCAACGCCGAGAACACGTAGGCCATCTCGACGGCGATATAGCCAGATCCCAGCACGAGCAAGGAATCTGGTAGTTCCTCCATTCGCATGACGGAGGCGTTATTGAAGATGTCGACGTCGTGGATACCAGCCAAGTTTGGAAGTGCGGGCCGCGATCCCGTGGCTATCACGATCTTGTCCGCAGTGAGTTCCACCAGTCCGTTTTCTGTGGCAACCTCGAGTTGTTTGGGCCCTAGGAAGCGAGCGCGGCCACGATATAGATCGAGATTCTCGTTATCTGGATGGGAGTTTCGATACTCCTCGCCCGCCTGTGAAATCGGATCGATTCGGCCAAAAATACGCTCGCGGATAGCTGGCCAGCTCGCGCCGTTAAACGATGTGTTCAGGCCGAAGCGTGCGCCATCGGCGGCTTGGCGTGCAAGATCGGCAGTATGGACGAACATTTTTGTTGGGATGCAACCGACGTTGAGGCATGTGCCTCCGAAGGTGCCTTCTTCAATGAGCGCGATTTTCTGGTTTGCGAACTCCGGCCCGGGAATCGAATTTGCTGATCCGGATCCGATAATGACGAGGTCGTAGTGCATGAGCCTAGACTAACGATTCTTTCGCGGCTCACGCCGGGCGCTATGCTACCCGCTGATCTTGCTTGCCTAAGCACTCGAAGCATCCCGCCAAAATTATTTCCATGCCATACTTTTGTCATGAACCTGAACGAAATGACTGCCCGTGAACTTGCCGGCGCTTTGAAGAACCGAGAGGTCTCAGCGGTTGAAGTGACTGAAAATGCGCTCGAGCGTGCCGAACGCGTTGGCGCCCAGGTGGGCGCGTTCGCTCACCTTACGCCCGAACTTGCCCGCGAGCAGGCAAAGCGCGCGGATCGCGCTCTCGCCGACGGCGATGCCCCTGCCTTCGCCGGTGTACCCCTTCCGATCAAGGACATCAACCAGGTTGCCGGCCAGCCGATGGAAGCCGGGGCGCGGATCATGCGCGGGCACGTTGCCGAAACGAACGACGCCGTCGTCGAACTTCTGGCCGAAGCTGGCACGGTGTGCATCGGCAAAACCTCCACCCCGGAGTTCGCCTTTCCGCCGTATACCGAACCTGTTGCTGGGCCGAAAGCTCGTTCGCCGTGGGATCTGAGCCGCACCGCGGGTGGATCTTCGGGCGGAGCCGCAGCGGCAGTAGCCGCTGGCATTGCACCGGTGGCCCACGCTTCCGACGGCGGCGGATCGATCCGCATTCCTGCTTCGGCGACCGGCCTGGTTGGGCTCAAACCTTCACGTGGGCTTGTCTCGGCGGCGCCCGGCGTCGACGGTGCTGGCCTGCCAACAAACGGTGTGATTACGCGCGATGTACGTGACACGGCCGCTTTCCTTGACGTTCTTTCCCAGTACCAGCCCGGTGATCCATGGTTGCGAAACCGCCCGCACACCACCTACCTCGACGCGTGCGATCGGCCGCAAAATGAGCTGCGCATCGGCATCCTTTGGGAACCGCTCAATGTTGAAGAAATCGATATGCACCCGCATTCGAGAGAGGCGGTAGAGCTGACAGCCCGCACCCTCGAGTCGCTCGGTCACCACGTGGAGATCGCTTCCAGGCCGATGAATTCACAAGATTGGGAAACCTTTATGCCGCTGTGGTCGACTTCCGCGGCCCAACTGCCCGTGCCCGAGGAAGCCGTTGACCAGCTTGAGCCCCTGACGCGCTGGCTACGTGACATGGGCCAAGGATTTTCAGCTGTCGAATACGCGAACGCGGTGAGCGGAGCGCAGGCGCTAACTCGTAAGGTGGTTAGCGAATGGGCAGACTTCGACGTGATCCTCACAGCCGCACTGCCGCCGGGCACGCTCCGGCCCGAGGATCTCATGAAAGAGGACCCGGCAGAGGATTTTTACTCCCAGCGGCGATTCACGCCGTGGACGAGCGTGTGGAACATGCTCGGCGCGCCATCGATCGCGCTCCCCGTACTCGCTGGAAAAGTGGGCCAAGACTGGCCGAACGGCGAGGCGTTAGACGAACACGACGGCGTCGTTCTTCCGTTCTCGATCATGCTCAACTCAGTGCATATCGGTACCGATGAGATGCTCCTCGGGCTGGCAGCTCAGATTGAAAGAGCGCTACCTTGGCGCGAACGTCAACTTGAAGTGATCCGCCGCTACGCGTAATCGCCTGTGCCGCGCCAGATTTGTGTGCATTCGACAAGTACGAGCGCGACGATCGGTAGCATGAGTAAAAGGTTGCCGGTTGCCGAGCTTGAGGCGAGGCCGATCAGCCAGACCACAATGTTGACAATTGCTCGCTGAGTCTTGCCAAGGAAAAAATTGTGAGCGCCCAGCGTTCCAAATAGTAATCCGAGGCAGATTGCGATCATCCTCTTGCCCCGATTCGCCGGTTTGGAAATTTCAGGGTGGGCGGTTCGCGGTTTTGAAGACGTGCGACCGAGCTGGGATGGATGCGCGCGCAATGCCGCTTGGCGCTGGCGAGCATAGTGCTGGTTGTGCAACGTCTTTGCGTTACATTGATGATAACTAGCACCGCGGAAAAGCCCGAGAGGGCCGGGGGCGTATAAGTTAGGGCCAAAGTTGTTTTCAGACTCGACAAGTAGCGGATCAGGCGACGTTTCAAATCGAACCTCGTCCGCGGACAACCTCGGCGTCTCGTCCTTCATACGGCCATACTAACGGATTTGGCGAACGAGGCTAAATGCGCCAAAAATTGCACGGCACTTACATGCCCAAAGAAGAGCCTAATGTGTAAGAGTTGGCTCATGATCACTGAACCCCTACCGGAAGATAAGTTCGCGTTCGAACGCGCATACGTGGCTTTTGATGCCAACAACATCATGCTCGAGGTGGGTGATGTTGAAAAGATTTATCAGTACAAATCCGTCACTAAGCCGATTGCTGCTTGGGGAATTCTTGTGGCAATAGCCAAGGGCAAGTTCGACTTGGATACGCCGGCCGGTCCACCGGGATCCACCTTTAGGCATTTGCTCGCGCACGCCTCTGGATTGCCACCCGAGGAAGGCGATCCGCTTGCCATGCCCGGGCGGCGGCGAATCTACTCCAACTACGGTTTTGACGTGATGGGGCAAGAAGCAGAAAAGTATCTGGACGTCTCGATTCAAGATTGGGTCGAACGCGAAGTGCTTGATCCGCTTGGCATGGAATCTGTACGAATTGTTGGTTCGATCGCGCACGCCGGAACCGGTTGCGCTAGATGCTTGGTGCCCTTTGGCCGGGAAGTCCTAAAACCAACGCTTATCCCGCGTGATCTGGCTGAAAAAGCATTCCAGTCCCAATTCGCGGGAATACCCGGAGTGACGCCCGGATACGGACGCCAGCAAAACAATCCGTGGGGGCTCGGATTTTCGATCCGAAACCCGCTAGAACCGCACTGGACCGGGCACGAATTCTCGAACCACGTCGTCGGGCACTTTGGTATGTCAGGATCCTTCTTTTACATGGACCTATCCAAGGGCAAAGGCGGGGCATTCCTCGGTGTTCAAAACTTCAACAAGGAACACATCCAGCATTGGCCCGCCTTGACCGATGCAATGATTCAGATCGACCCCGAACCAAGCGGGCAAATGGATATCCTAAACTCGATCCTGCCTTGAGAGCCTGAATTTTCCTGCGGGTCGTGCGCGCTCCAGATCGAATCGTGCACCCTAGAGCTCGAACTCAACGATCACGGGCACATGATCTGACGCCCCCTTACCCTTGCGTTCGTCGCGGTCAATCTGCGCGCCAGTCACCCGAGCTGCAAGCGCCGGGGAAGCGTAAACGAAATCAATGCGCATGCCCTCGTTTTTCGGGAAGCGTAGCTGTTGATAGTCCCAAAAGGTATAGTTTGTGGCGTACTTTCGGGTAACTTCCGTGAAGCCTGCATCCCCGAAAGCGAAAAAGGCGTCCCGTTCGGCTTGGGTTAAATACAGGCCACCGGTGCCGTTCACATCCCAAATATCAGCGTCGGTAGGAATGACGTTCCAATCGCCAGTAAGGGCGATGAGGACGTCGGGGTCCTCGGCAAGGCGTGCTTCGGCACGTTCTTTCAACGCGGCGAGCCAGGCCAGCTTGTAGTGATAGTGGGGGTCATCGATGGCCCGCCCGTTCGGCACGTACAGGCTCCACACCTCGATATTTCCCGTGGTCGCACCGATCGCTCGCGCCTCCGGATCCCCGCCGATGAAACGTTCTGGCCCATCCGGAATGCCCTTGGTGAAACCGGGCTGACCTGCAAAGCTATTTTTCACGTTGTCTAGTCCAACACGCGAGGCAATAGCGACCCCGTTCCACTGGTTGTGCCCCTCGATTGCGACCTCGTATCCAAGATCCGTGAACTGCTCGATCGGGAACTGTTCGGGTTTGCATTTGATTTCCTGCAGTGTGAGAACGTCGAGGTCATGGCGTTGTAGGACGTCGATGGCGCGGTTTGTGCGGGCACGAATCGAATTAATATTCCAGGTCGCAATCTTCATGCCCACTACCCTAGCGAAGCTGAGCGGCGGGGGCGCGGTGCGCTAACCTTAGAGCATGTCGAGAGCACTCATAACCGGAGCCAGCGCGGGCTTGGGCCGCGAATTCGCGCGCACACTGGCAGCCGAAGGGAACGACGTCGTGCTCGTTGCCCGCAGCGCAGATCGGCTTGAGGAGCTCGCAGCTGAACTTGCACCCACCGGTGTGAACATCGAGGTGCTCGCTGCGGATCTTGGTAACGAAACGGACCTTGCGCGTGTGGCGAGCAGATTGCGGGCTACTGACGATCCCGTAACGCTACTCGTCAATAACGCCGGCTTTGGGCTCGGGCAAGACTTCGTGGGCGGAACACTTGAGCGTGAACTCGAAGGGTTGAACGTGATGGTTCGTGCCGTCTTGGTGCTTTGCCACGCCGCGGCGCCCGCGATGCGCGGACGCGGATTCGGATCGATCATCAACGTCTCATCAATGACGGCACTTACCGCGCAGGGCACCTATTCCGCACACAAGGCGTGGGCGCGCACCTTCACCGAAGGGCTTGCCGCCGAGCTGGCAGGTACCGGCGTGACCGCAACAGTTGTGACCCCCGGACTCATTCGGACTGAGTTCCACGAGCGCTCAGAAGTTGATTCCTCGCAGTGGCCGGATTTCGTTTTCGCGCAGCCGCGGCAAGTTGTAGACGAGGCGCTCACGGCCGCGCGTCGTGGCCGGGTGATCGTCACCCCAACGCGTTTATACAAAGCGGCATCGGCGCTCGCGAAGTTCGCTCCCCGGGCCCTTGTTCGCAAAATCGCGGGCCCGGGCCTTTCCGGGCGCAATGGGTGACATCTCGGAATTGAAGCCTTGTGGAATGATACGAAAATATGTAACCTAGATCTCAGGAGCGGTAGCTTACATGTGTGCTTGCGTGGCTCCGACGTACCTTGGTTGGGAGGGGTGGACGAATGCACCAACATGTTCTCTCGAAGCGCCGTCTTTCATTTATTGCTTGGGGTGTTGCGTCACTGTTGTTAATCTCGACCATCATTTTTCGCGACTATGCCGTGTTTTTAGTGGTAGTGGCAGTATTTCTTTGGGCGTTATCTTTGGGCTTGTATATCTCGAGCGAGAATGATCGGAGGAACTCGTAATGAAATATGAAGGAGCATGGAGTCAGGGTTGGCAACTATTGTCAATTTTCTTAGTAGCGCTATCTTTGACGTTTGTGAACATTGCGCCGTCAACAGCTGTTTCCCATGTGCTGTTACCGAGCGGACATGTCGCGAGCAATAGCTACACAGATTTCACGTCGGCGGCGATGGGTCAGTGCTCCATACGGCCGCCGACTGGAATCACCACAGTTCAAAGTCAACTGGAAGAGGTCGACTATATTTCGATCGCTCAGTCGGAAGGCTATGTGACGCAGGGTGGGCAGATTCAGGATTTTTCAAGAGCAACGGTTACGCAACTTGACGGGGTAACGGTAGTCGCCGTTCCAACTTCCTCGCCACATAAAGATCTTGAGCCGGTCAATCACGTTTCCTATGTGTTTACCGGTGAATTGCTCACGGACACGCTCGAGTTGAAGAGCAGTTATACGGCGGGCTACCTTGGGGCTAGTTATACCATGTGGGTGAATGGTGAACACGTTGTGTCAGATCAGGTCACCTATTGGCAGTACGTATTAGGTCAGGTGAATGACAAACATGGAAACGGCTATTCGCCAACCGGCCTATCTTGGAATGACTTTAGAAGGTGTATTTCAGAACAAGGAATTAGCTGGGTTGCCATCACGATAGCGGCCTCAGTGTGTGGGCTCGCATGTACATTCGTGCCATTTTCCTGTGCTTACTGTACGGCTGGAGCTTTGGGAACTAACGTAGGGGTGGTTCTTAGTTGTGTGCAGTGGGCGTGGAAATAAGTTGGACGGTAGGCCCAATATGCAAAGAAATCCTAGCTTTGAAGCGGACCCTTATAGTATGGTGTCCTTAAAAAGGACTTTAGGCAAGAGTGTGATTGTCTACTAGCTGAAACACGTATCCCTTACCCCGGGAGATCACTGACAGATAGAATCGGCCAAAAGGAGTGCCGATGCTGTCGTATTTCACCTCGTGGCCCGTTCATCCTGAGTGGTACCTCGATACTGTTCCGCCCGGCACTTTTACGTTCAATTTCGATAATCGTGCTTTCCACATGTGGGCCGAGCCGCTGTTTACCGAGGAGATATTGCGTATCGGCCAGCCCAATGTGGATACGGGTGAAGGCTTTATTTTCACCTGTTACACCAACGCGGATGGGCTTACCCAATTTGACGCGGCTTTTCGGCTCGAACCCTTTGAAGATGGCAGCGAACTCATCATGCGTTATGTGCTCGACACCGAAACGTGGATTGCTGGCCCGACCCTCGGCCACGGCTCGCAAGTGGCCGTTCTGCTCGCCGACATGCTCGCCCGGCATCACAAAGATAAGCCGCGCGCGCTTGCTGTTGGTGAGGTTGCGATTGAAACGTTCGGCGCAGACCATGTCGTGGTGCACGTTTGCCTACCGGATAGCGTGATGCGATTGATCCACGTCGGGGATCACGTGGAAGCCGAGTCTGGCACCGTGTTCGCAAGGCGTTTTCAAGTTGTGCGAGCACACTTAGACGGACCGCTGGGAGAAGCCGGAGGCTCGCTCGTCGTCGACGATCAAGGGGTGCGAAAATACTGCCCCGATGTTGACACCGGGCAGTATATGCGGCCGCGGCTCGGCGAAGAGGTGCCGCAGTTGCTTCGCGACCTCGCTCCGCGCCTGTGGAATGGTGGCGAAGCGCTCGGCCAAAATTTGGACGTATGAAAGAATTGCACTGTGAATGAGAACGATCCACACGGATTCAACGAGTGGGGCAACGGAGAAAAGATCGGCGGGATAGTTGGGGTCGGGCCGTGGGAACAGGAATACCCAGACGTGCCCAGACCGAGCGACCCGCGCTTCGATCCCGAGTTGCTCGACAATGGCGACAGGCGCAATGTGACCGACCAATTTCGGTATTGGACCGTTGAAGCTATCCATGCCGAATTGGAAAAAGATCGCTCCGCCTTACACGTAGCAATCGAAAACCTCGAACATGACCTCAATATCGGTTCGATCGTGCGAACGGGCAACGCGTTTAATGTGGGCGGGGTACATATCGTTGGACGGAGAAAGTGGAACAAGCGCGGGGCTCTTGTGACTGACCGCTATTTGAACATCCACCATCACGCCGAACCGACAGGGCTGGCCGAATGGGCGCAGGAACACGGATACACGCTCGTAGCCGTCGACAATACCGGCCAGACCCGCGCGATAGAAAACGTGGCGTTGCCCGAGCGATCAATTTTAGTGTTCGGCCAAGAATCGACCGGAATATCCTCGGAACTGCGCCATGTGTGTCCGATGGCGGTGTATATCCCGCAATTCGGATCGACCCGTTCCCTGAATGTGGCCGCCGCTGCCGCGATCGCCCAGCACGAATGGGTGCGCCAACATCGCCCTCCAGCACCGGATAGGTGATGTGATGCAGGGGCGAAACAGTGAAGGCTGCTCGGGGCACGAGGGCGCGAAAAGGACGCCCAAAAGCATCCACGTCGTGGGTGCCATCTTTGTGCGCGACGGAAAAATCCTTGCAGCCCAGCGTGGTCCGGGTTCTTCCATGGCCGGCTATTGGGAATTTCCCGGCGGCAAAATTGAGCCGGGTGAAACGCCTGAAGAGGCATTAGTCAGAGAACTACGCGAGGAACTAAAGCTTGACGTGGAGGTCGGCGAGTTTGTAGCGAGGGGAACCTACGATTATTCGTTTGGCACGGTGCTCCTTGATGGGTACATGTGCGAGATTCCGGCCGGCGCGACCCCGAAGCTCACCGAACACGCCCAAATTCGGTGGTTGGCACCTGAACATCTGCAGTCGGTGCAGTGGGCACCGGCTGATGTGCCGATCGTTGAGGTACTTTTGAGAACATTTGAGGGATGATTTGGAACCGATCTTCACATATACGAAGATCGTGCTGGAATCATCCCCCAAATGTCAGCCCAGGAGTAAATCAGCGAGGGCTGTGAGGGTTTCCGACGCTCCGGCATCGATCCGAAGGTCAACGATGCCATCGGCTGCCGTTGGGCCATGGTTGATAATTGCAAGTGGTGATCCGGTTCCCCATGCTTGCCGAGTAATCCACATGCCGGTATTGACCACTAGCGAGCTACCCACGACCAGCGCAACGTCCGCCTCGCTGGCTGCTTCCATAGCCGCTTCCATGTCTTGACTCGGGAGCCCCTCGCCGAAGAATACGACAGCAGGCTTCATCAGTCCGCCGCACTCGGAACACGGCGCCACCCTGAAGTTGGAAGCCTCGGCTTCAGGCCGATCGGCCGTGGCGAGCACGGCCGGATCACGATCATATTGAGGCCAGCCGGGGTTGAGCTCATCCAAGTCCACTGCGTATTCTTCGCGGGCAATCACCCGATCACAATCGAGACAGCGAACGCGCGCAAATGAGCCGTGGAGCTCCCATACTTTGTGGGAGCCAGCTTTCGTGTGCAGGCCATCGATGTTTTGAGTGGCAACCCCCGAGATTAGGCCGGCTGACTCAAATCGGGCGAGAGCGATGTGCCCTCCCGACGGCTCGAGTGACTCGAAGACCCGCCAGGTTTCATGATTGCGCTGCCAAACCCAGCGTTGCCACACCGGATCGGCCACAAACATGTCGTACTCAATCGATGGCTTTTCCGTTGAACCCTTCCCACGGTAATCGGGCAGGCCGGAATCTGTGGAGATGCCCGCGCCTGTTATGGCTAGTGTTTTCCTGCCATCCATAAGTTCAGCAAGTGCTTGCGCTGCTTCGATCGAATCCGAAATCACCATGTGACCACCTCGCCTAACATCCTAATGGCTGAACATCGCGCGCCTAGATTTCAAGGCCAAGACGGCTGTGGGAGAAACTGCCTAGGCCGAATGCGGCAAACGTGAGATAATGATTGCGAAAAGTTTTGACTAGTAAAGGAGCAGCATGGGTATCGCAACACCCGAGGTATACAACGAGATGATCGATCGCGCGAAGGCAGAAGGCTTCGCATACCCGGCGTTTAACGTCACCTCATCCCAAACACTCATCGCAGCTTTGCAAGGCTTGGCCGACGCAGAGTCTGACGGCATCATCCAGGTTTCAGTTGGTGGTGCAGAGTACCTGTCCGGTTCTACGGTTAAGGATCGCGTCGCAGGTTCACTCGCCCTGGCTGCTTTCGCACGTGAAGTTGCAAAGAACTATCCGGTGACGATCGCGCTACACACAGACCACTGCGCCTATGAAAACATCGACTCGTGGATTCGCCCTCTTATCGAAGCGTCTATCGCCGAGGTTAAGGCTGGCCGCGAACCGATTTTCCAGTCGCACATGTGGGACGGATCGGCTGTGAGCCTTGAAAAGAATCTTGAGGTTGCTCAAGAACTTCTAGACCTGACGAACCAAGCCAAGCAGATCCTCGAGATCGAAATTGGCGTCGTCGGAGGCGAAGAAGACGGCGTCGCCCACGAAATTAACGAAAAGCTCTACACCACCGTCGAGGACGGCATGGCCACCGTTGAAGCACTTGGCCTTGGCGAAAAAGGCCGGTACATTACGGCGCTAACCTTCGGTAATGTTCACGGTGTGTACAAGCCTGGTGCCGTCAAGCTTCGTCCGGAACTACTCGGTGAGATTCAGACTGCCGTTGGCGAGAAATACGGCAAGGAAAAGCCGTTCGACCTGGTCTTCCACGGAGGTTCAGGCTCGTCGGCAGAAGAAATCGCGACAGCGGTTGGCCACGGCGTCATCAAGATGAACATCGATACTGACACCCAGTACGCGTTCACCCGCCCGGTTGTTTCCCACATGTTCGAAAACTACGACGGCGTGTTGAAGATCGACGGCGAAGTTGGCAACAAGAAGATGTACGACCCTCGTACATGGGGCAAGAAGGCAGAAGCGGGCATGGCGGAGCGTGTTGTTGAGGCCGCTCAGCAGCTGGGCTCGGCAGGCAAGAAGCTGAAGTAACTAGCGGAGAGTTCTGGTAGCTCACCGGAACTCGAAGGGCTTGACCGCTCCCAAAATGACGTGCTCCCCGGAAGTAGGTACCAACTGGTCTAACTTCCGGGGAGCTTTTCTATCTTGTAGCCTCCATCCGCACGGACCTTCTCATCTTCCCGCGACTCTTAGATGGCTTCGGCGACACCTTGTATTGGCAAGTAAAGCCTCGCGGGAACAATATTAGTGGCGCGGGGAGGGTGTTATTAGTCCTCGTGATTGGCGTCAAAGGTGTCAATGATTCTGACGACTATATGGGTCAAAGCCCCGAGAACCAATCCCTGCTTGAGGTGGGCGAATCGGTCACCAGCTGCTCGCTTGCGTTCACCGCGACGCAGGATCGCACGTTCTGCAGATATTATTGTGGCGATTGCGCCAGCGCCGGCCATCGTAGTTAGCGCAGCTGCCAGCGCCGGATTCTCAGACATTCGTTTTACTAACTTTAATGCTGGGCCTTGAGTAAAGTTAACTTCTTCATCGAGGTTATTCGCGAACTCTTCGTAATCTGCGCCATTGAAATCGTCTTGTGGATCGTCGGCAGAAATCTTCATCGTTGGTTCAAGTGGCCAGAATTGGAATTCGTTATAGGCCATTGCGCCAATGATGCCGGTTCGGAGTAATTTACGCAATGCGTTTGAGCGAACGATGTCAGGCAACGCATAGTAGACGATCGTGTTTGCAGTTTGCGCCAACTGATAGCCGACTTTATGAGAACTATCAGGCATCATGAGCTCCTTTAATGTCTGGAGAGCGAACTCGGTCTTGGCAATTTATCATTCACATGCAGAGTATCAAGCGATGAGACTCACGTCGTCAAACCTAAGGGGTACCTTTATCTAAGAGAAATCTTCTCAGAGAGTAAGAAATAATTGCCCGCATTCCGATACGGGACTACAATTATCCTGCTCGTTGGACACCCCCGCGAGTACCATCTAGCAAGGAATTAGCCATGCCAGCAATTGTCATCGTCGGAGCCCAATGGGGAGACGAAGGAAAAGGCAAAGCATCAGATCAGCTTGGCACCGAAGTCGATTACGTTGTGAAATTCAACGGAGGAAATAACGCCGGCCACACCGTCGTGGTTGGCGAAGAATCTTTCGCTTTGCATCTATTGCCCGCCGGAATTTTAACACCGGGATGTACGGCCGTGATTGGCAACGGCGTCGTCGTTGATCTTGAAGTGCTATGTGAAGAAATCGCACAACTCGAATCGAGAGGTGTGGATACCTCGCAGCTACGTATTTCAGCCTCGGCGCATATCATCCCGCCTTACAATAAAAAGTTGGACTCCGCCAATGAACGCCTGCTCGGAAAACGCAAGATCGGTACCACCGGCCGAGGAATTGGTCCAACTTATGCCGACAAGATGAACAGGATCGGAATTCGAATCCAGGACCTCTTCGATCCGTCAATTTTGCGGCAGAAAGTCGAAGGGGCTTTACACCGGAAGAACCCTGAGCTCCAGCACATTCACGGTGAAGATCCGTTCGATGTGGATGAGGTGACCAATGAGCTTCTTTCTTACGCCGAGCAGGTGGCTCCCATGGTGATCAACGTGTCCGCCACGTTGAATCATGCGCTCGATAAGGGAGAGACGGTCGTCTTCGAAGGCGGTCAGGCTGTCATGCTCGATATCGATCACGGCACGTACCCATTTGTCACGTCATCATCGGCGACGGCGGCCGGCGCGTGCACGGGATCGGGAGTTGGCCCGCGGCGGATCGACCGCGTGGTGGGTGTTGCCAAAGCTTATGTAACTCGCGTTGGCGAGGGGCCATTTCCCACCGAACAGCTCGGTGATGAAGGGGATTGGTTAAGAGAAAACGGCGGCGAGTATGGGACGACCACCGGACGCCCTCGTCGTACTGGATGGTATGACGCTGTGGTGGCACGTTTTGCCTCTCGCGTGAATTCGTTGACGGATATCGTTTTGACGAAACTCGACGTGCTGACCGGGATTGAGCAGATCCCGGTCTGTGTTGCTTATCGCATTGATAACGGGCGAGTGGAAGACATGCCAGAAAATCAGTCCGATATGCATCATGCTGAACCGATTTATGAATACCTGCCGGGATGGAGCGAGGATATATCGCAGTGTCGTGACTTTGCGGATCTCCCGGAGAATGCGCAAAAATACGTGCTGCGGCTCGAAGAGCTATCAGGTTGCAGAATTTCATCGATCGGCGTGGGGCCGGAACGAAATCAGACGATCGTCCGCCACTCGCTGAATAGCTAGTCTTTTCGTTGCGAATTTTCCAGCCGGCGGCTGTTCGTTTAATCGCCGCACGTGTCATCGCTCTAGCCCACTAGCGAAAACTGGAAGGTCTATTTAGAGAGTGCTCTGAAAAATAGGGGAGGGTCAGCACACTTAATGTGTACTGACCCTCCCCCGCTCGATTTTCGAAAGGTGCTCAGTTAGGGCAGATCCCTAACTGTTCGGGTTATTGCCGTCAGACTTCGGCATTTCGCCTGTCTGGTTTAGCCCACCCTCGGCGCCGCCGCGGCTGAAGCTTGAGGTATTTGGTGCACCTTGTTCGCCGCCGTAGTACCCACCTTGAGCTCCACCTTGACCATAGGAGTGCTGGGGGCCGCCAGATTGCGGCACGTTTGGCGCCTGTGCGTAGCCGCCGGGATTGCGAGGCTCTGGATGGCCGGCGCTACCGTACTGTTGCTGACCGGGGGCAAACTGCTGGGTTGGCTGGCCGTATGGCTGCTGACCGGAAGCCGATTGGCCGGGCCCATACTGCTGGGTTGGCTGGCCGTATGGCTGCTGACCGTAGCTGGGCTGGCCAGATCCTGGCTGGCCGTAGCCGGGGCCACCTTGCTGTGGTCCACCCGGGTAGCCGCCCGGGCCACCAAATCCATCATGGCCGCCATCTTTCTTTCGAGTGACGGCGAATACGATGCCACCGATGGCCGCGACGGCAACAACCGCGATGACGATCCATACCCAACTGGGGATACCTCCTTCATCGCCTTCAGCTTCAGCTGGATCTTCGCCAACCGGATCGGTGGTCTCGCCACCGGTTGTCGTGGGCTCGTCCTCTACGGGTTCGGTGGGATCGTCGGTGGGAGGGGCATCCGTAATCGTGCCACCGCCACCCGGGCTTTTATTGCCTTCAACCAAGATTCCCGAAGAAAGCTGAGTAAAATCGGTGTAGGTTGCACGGTTACCGTCGATGTTGGCGCCTTCGGCCCTAATGATGTCGCCCGGCATTTCGACGGTAAATGTAAAATTGAAGCCCATCGATGAGAACAGCTCCATCTGGTCCGTGGAAAGCATATCGTCGGTTTCGCCCGAATCGAGCTCAAAGATGTAGGTCGAATCTGTTTCTTTCAGCGTTTTACCGTCAACTATAGAAATGCCAGACTCGGTGCTTATCCTGCAGCCCAGCTGGTTGCCTGACGAGATGTCTTCGACCGTGAAGTCAGCGGCATCGGGGACGTCTCCGACGAATTCATCGCACGATTTTAGGCCGCCCATTTCGAGTAGTCCTTGGGTGTCTCGGATCTCCATGACGAGGGAGCCCGCGCCGTCCTCTGTCACAGAAAATACGTTGTCAGATTCGCATGCTGAGACTGTTAATGCCAGTGGGGCAAGGAGTGTGAGTGCAAGGAGCTTCTTGCGAGAAGTTGTCATGCTCATGTGTTACCTTTTCGTATTGTCTGGTGGTGGGAACCATCCTGCCATCCCCAGGTGAATTACATCTTAATACGGTGTGGTGTCTTTGAAGTGTCTCATAGTTCAGAATAATTCTTCATACATCCGTAGGACGCCCTCGGTTCCTCAGGGTGGTTATGCTGATTGCGCAATGCCCGATAGTCCCAAGAAATTCACGTTTCCTTTAAGAATAATAGGGGTTGGAAATAATCCAAACATCGCCAGTCTCTAGGAGGAAATGCGATGACAGAAAAAGCGTTCAATGTTGAGGATGTCCGTAGCGGCGCGCCGGAATTTGCGCCGAACGACCTCGTCGAGTGGGTAACCGAGGTTGCCAATATTACGACGCCGAAAGACATCTACTGGGTAGATGGCTCAGAAGAAGAGTGGAAGCGTCTCACTGATGAGATGGTTGAGAGCGGTACGTTCACCCGCCTCAATGAGGAAAAGCGCCCGAATTCGTTCTTGGCACGCTCGCTCCCGTCAGACGTGGCGCGTGTTGAGTCGCGCACCTACATCTGTTCGGAAAAGGAAGAGGATGCAGGGCCGACCAACAACTGGGCCGATCCCAAGGAAATGAAGGAAACCCTGATTGGTGACGACGGCGTATTCCGCGGCTCCATGGCAGGCCGTACGATGTACGTTATTCCGTTCTCGATGGGACCTCTCGGTGGCCCGATCTCGCAGCTCGGTATTGAACTGACTGACTCGCCCTACGTCGTCGTCAATATGCGAATCATGACCCGCATGGGCGCCGAAGCGCTGAAGCTTATTGGCGAAGGCCAAGTCTGGGTGCCGGCCGTCCACTCGGTGGGCTACCCGCTGATCGATGCCGATGGTAACGAACGTGAAGACGTGACCTGGCCATGCAATGACGAGAAGTATATTACGCACTTCCCGGAAACCAACGAGATTTGGTCTTACGGCTCCGGCTATGGCGGTAACGCTTTGCTGGGTAAGAAGTGCTACGCCTTGCGTATTGCTTCCACGATGGCTAAGCGCGACGGCTGGATGGCCGAGCACATGCTTATTCTTCGTTTCACGAACGAAGAGACGGGCAAGCAGTACCACGTCACCGCGGCGTTCCCGTCTGCATGTGGCAAGACGAATCTGGCCATGCTGCAGCCCACCATTCCGGGCTGGAAGGTTGAGACGATCGGCGACGATATCGCTTGGCTGCGGCCAGGCCCAGATGGCCGCCTGTATGCGATCAACCCAGAGGCTGGTTTCTTCGGCGTTGCTCCGGGTACGTCTTACAAGACGAACCCGATGGCGATGGATACCGCTCGTGCGAACTCGATCTTCACCAATGTTGCGTTGACCGACGACGGCGACGTGTGGTGGGAAGGCATCGACGGCGAAACGCCGGATCACCTCATCGACTGGCACGGAAATGACTGGACGCCCGAGTCCGGTGAGCTTGCGGCTCATCCGAACTCGCGTTTCACGGTTCCAGCTTCGCAGTGCCCGATCATCTGCCCTGATTGGGAAGCCCCCGAGGGTGTGCCGATCGATGCGATCCTGTTCGGCGGCCGCCGTGCAACCAACG
Source organism: Trueperella bonasi (assembly GCF_030811535.1). Taxonomy (GTDB): domain Bacteria; phylum Actinomycetota; class Actinomycetes; order Actinomycetales; family Actinomycetaceae; genus Trueperella; species Trueperella bonasi. The sequence goes on from NZ_JAUSQX010000001.1 coordinate 1,237,026, forward strand.
TTCCACTTGTTGCAGAGCAGAAGGAGCCTGCACACGGCGTGTTTATTGGCGCTTCGGTGGCTTCGGAAGTCACCGCGGCTGCGACGGACGTCAAGGCTGGATCGCTACGCCATGATCCGTTCGCAATGCTTCCGTTCTGTGGATACAACATGGCGGACTACTGGGGCCACTGGCTTGAGATGCAGGAAAAGGTTGGAGACAAGTTCCCGCAGATCTTCCAGGTCAACTGGTTCCGCCGCGATGACGAAGGTAACTTCCTGTGGCCGGGCTTCGGTGAAAACTCGCGCGTGCTCGACTGGGTTATCCGCCGCGTTGCCGGTGAAGTTGACGCGATCGAAGGCATGACGGGTAACTACCCATACAAGGAAGACTTCAACCTTGATGGTCTTGATGAAGTCACCGATGAAGTCTGGGATGAGCTGTTTGCGACCGATCCGGACTCGTGGGCGGCTGAAATCGATTCGACGGAAGAGTACTTCGCTCAGTTTGGAGACAAGCTCCCGAAGGAGATGACCGAGCAGCTCGAGAAGTTCCGCGAGCGGATTCAGGCTGCTAAGGCCTAAGGCATGTGCACATAAGGCGCATATCTGAGTGGAGGGGAAGCTTGGGCTTCCCCTCCACTCGTTTTACCAGCGCGCCGAGCTTCCTTGCGGCGCCGACCCCGCTCGCGGCACCGATGCCGCTGGACCAGCAACTGAGTGGCGCGGAATAAGCGGAGAGCTGACGGCCAACGGCCTGAGCTGGCATATAATTAGAGAGTCCACATTGCCGAGGATGTGAGGAGCTTGAGTTGGTATCTATTCCGAACTGGTCTCGCGTCTATGCCGGTAAAGTGCATGATGTATATGCCCCGATCCATGCGTTGGCGCATTCAGGAATCGAAGTGCTCATGCTGGTGGCGACCGATCGGGTCAGCGTGCTCGATAGGGTTCTTCCAATCGCGGTGCCGGGCAAGGGCGCGGTTGTAAATGCAATCTCGAAGTGGTGGTTTGAACAGTTGGCCGATGTGGCCAATAACCATTACTTCTCCGACGACGTTCCGCCGCCGCTCAAAGAGCGGGCGGTAGTTGTGCGAAGGTTGCGGATGTACCCGATTGAATGCACGGTTATTGGATATATGACGCGGCCCGTTTATGCGAGTTACGAGGCGAGCGGAGAGTTCCAGGGTGCGCCCCTGCCTGCTGGTTTACGGGTGGGTGATCGCCTTCCGGAACCGATTTTCTGCCCCGCGATTAAAGCGGAGGTGGATTCCGACGACGAGCCGATCAGCTTCGAACACATGGGGCAGATTCTTGGTTCCCAGGTTGCGGAACGTCTGCGTGAGATATCGATCGAACTGTACCGTGCTGCCAATGAGATTGTTGCGCCGAAAGGGCTGACGATCGCCGATGCCAAGTTGGAATTTGGCTCTTCGAGCGATTATGGTGACGACGAGTTCGTATTTGCCGACCAGGCGTTCACTCCCGATTCGGCCACCTATTGGATTTCCGAGGAGGCTGAAAAAGGCAATCCTCGAACTTTTGGTAAGGACTATGTTCGTGAGGCGATTGGGGACGAGGTGCTCGCCTGGGTTTCTGGCACTAGCTCGCAGCTGAATGTGCCGGAGCAGGTTCTTGAAGAGGCCGGTAGCAGATATCGGCATGTTGAGTCCGTGATTTTTGGTCGATAGTGGCGATTTTGAGCCGTCCTCTGCCCCGGTGAAGTAAGTGGGGAGCCCAGAATTTGAGCGTGGTTGGGCCAATAAATTATTGTTGGTGCGTCCGGCCATAAGGCTGGTAAAGAATCCTGTTAAGGAGTTCCTATGGATGCTCGCCTCGAGGCCGTTTACGAAGAAGCACTCAAACGCAATCCGACCCAGCCAGAATTTCAGCAGGCAGTGCGCGAGGTTATCGAAAGCCTGGAAACGCTGTTGTTGAGTCGCCAGGACTATCAAGACGCCGGGATTCTTGAGCGCATCATTGAACCTGAACGCCAAATCATGTTCCGCGTCGCTTGGCAGGATGACAACAATGTTGTGCGGGTCAACCGCGGATATCGTATCCAATTCAACTCCACGCTAGGGCCGTACAAGGGTGGTCTACGCTTCCATCCGTCCGTGACGCTGTCCGTGATCAAGTTCCTCGGATTTGAGCAAATTTTTAAGAATGCGCTCACCGGGCAGGGTCTTGGTGGCGGCAAGGGTGGTTCAGATTTCAACCCACACGGTAAGTCTGACGACGAGGTGATGCGTTTTTGCCAGGCCTTCATGATGGAGCTTTCGCGGCATATAGGCGCCGACGTCGACGTCCCGGCTGGTGATATCGGTGTCGGTGCACGTGAGATAGGTTACCTGTTCGGCCAATATAAGCGGATTGCCAATCGAAATGAAGCGGGGGTGCTCACCGGTAAGGGAGTGGGCTGGGGTGGCTCGCTCGGACGCCGGGAAGCGACCGGATACGGGCTCGTGATGTTCGCTGACAACATGCTGGCACAGCGCGGCGATTCCATCGCGGGTAAGACGGCCATCATTTCGGGCTCTGGAAATGTGGCAACTTACGCGATCGAAAAGTTGCACCAGCGGGGCGGTAAAGCGGTGTCCATTTCAGATTCTGGCGGCGCGGTTTACGATCCGGATGGAATCGACGTCGAACTGCTGAAAGAAATTAAGGAAGTGCGCCGCGGAAGGGTTGAGCACTATGCGGCTGAGCGGCCCAATGCCGAATTCCGTAAGAACCGAAAAGTTTGGGATATTGAGGCGGATTTGGCGCTTCCATGCGCAACTCAGAACGAGATTGATGCGAACGATGTGCGGGCGATGAACGCCAACGGGCTCCAGCTTATCGCGGAAGGCGCAAATATGCCGCTAACTCCGGGGGCTGTCGAGGTCGCGCAAAATTCCCGTATCCTTTATGCACCCGGAAAAGCGGCCAACGCGGGAGGTGTGGCTACATCCGCCTTGGAAATGCAGCAGAACGCCTCACTTCAAGGTTGGTCTTTCGACGTCGTCGAAGACAAGCTGGAAGCTGTCATGCGTAATATCCATGATACGTGTTTGAGAACTGCGGAAGAGCTGGATGATCCGGGGAATTACCTGGTGGGCGCAAATGCTGCAGGGTTTATGAAAGTTGCAGATGCGATGATTCAGCAGGGCGTAATTTAAACTACCAATGCAACGGGCTTGACGATCCATTGCGTTATCTTCCCGTTTCCTTGACCTTAGCGAGGCGATTAACTCGCCGGGAATAGCGTGGTCGGGCATGTGATGTCACCATGAAAGGACATCCGTGATGACGCAGCCTTCGCGTAAACGCTTGAGCTCCTCGGTGAACCTTGCGGCGGCAGTACTGCTTGGAACTGCAGGCCTTGCAGCTCCCGCAATGGCTACAACAGGCCCGGCGGCAGACTCGGCGACTGAAAGCACAGCCGAGCAGACCGTGAGCTCTGAGGAAGCCGAACAAGAATCGACGATCGAATACATCGTGAGCCCGCAGGGTATGTCGGGTACGGAAAAGATTGGTTACGGCTGGCAGAACATGTCGCACATCAACTTACTCACGACGCTGAGGGTGGGCTGTAGCGCTATCCGCGCGGGCCCACCCTCAGCGTTTATGACAGCTGGACTAGACTGACATCATGAGACGCCGTATCGACCCGGGGCAGGGGATGGAGCTAGTGCGTTCCTTCGCCGATGGAAGCGTGCTATCCGATGCCGAACACCGTTTAGCGGTGCGGTTTGTGCTGGAAGAATTTGGTTCACGTCACCCGGGGCGTAGCGTCGAAATCCGGGTACCGTGGATCGGGGCGGTCCAAGCGATTGCAGGCCCGGTTCACACTCGTGGCACACCGGCAAATGTTGTGGAGTTGGGTGGCGATACCTTGCTGTGCCTCGCTGTTGGCAAAGAGGTAGAGAGTTCATCGATCACCTACTCCGGTACGCGCGCAGACCTATCGCAATACTTTCCCCTCTTTGACACCGGGCAGCTGACGGGTGATAAACCCGGGCGAGCCCGTGGTAAATCCCGATAGGCTATTCTTGTGCGCCAGCGCTTTATCAATCCGAATATCGTCAGTATTGAGACGATGAATTCGACGATCACGGCCCTTGCAGAGAAAACTGAGGCTTCGGGAGGCGTTGGAAGTTGAGCGTGGGGGTGTTTCACTCGATCTTCCCGAGCAGCGTGTTGAACGCGATGAGCACGGTTTTCGACTATCTTTTCGTCAGATCGCTGAAATCGAAGGATCCCGCTGCGCTCGCGTTCATGCACGAAGCAGTAACTTTATTTAGGGGTGCAGGCTACCTTGCCCTTCCCGCTGGAGTTAAACCGCAAGAGGAGCTGGTCCACAATGCGATAGCTGCACCTTATGCGCATGTGACTGCTCCGTTGCGGCGCTTGGTTGACAGGTATGGACTTGAGGTGTGCAGGTGTTTGGTGGCTGGCATTTCGATTCCGGCCTGGGTGCTCGAAGCGCTCCCACAGCTACCGAAAGTGATGAGCAACGGGATAAGAATTGCGAATACGCTTGAAAATCGTGCTATCGAGGCAGTTGAGGCGCTCACCTTACAGGGCCGCGAAGGTGAAGAATTCGATGGGGTAATCGTCGATCGGCTTAAGTCCAATGATGGGCCGGGGGAGCGAGGATTGGTTTCCGTTTTTGATCCGGCGCTGGAGGTCGTTGTCAACGCGGAATATGTTCCGGTTGGTGAGCGCGTGCGGGTGCGGTTCGTGAGCGTTGATGAAAATCTCGACGTTCACTTCGAGCTTGTCTAACCTATAACTTGTGTTAGCGGCGAGGCGACCAGTCGTCCTCATCCCATTCATCTGTTGCTGGAGGGATTTCGTATGAATCTGGGTCATATTCATCCCAGCTTTCGTAGTCGTCTGCTTCGTCTTTCGATTCAGCCTTGCCCGAAAGCTCCCGCTGGAGCGCCTCGTAGTCAGTCTCTGGGCTGAAATACTTAAGATTACGTGCGACTTTACGCTGTTTGGCTCTTTGACGGCCGCGCCCCATAGTTGGCTCGACCCCCCTCAACTTGTCTTGGAGCAGGCACTGAGTGCGGCTCTTGCTTATTTTCTTAATTGGTTCGTGCTCATACCTTACCCCGAATCGGGTCTAAAACTCCACGTGGAGGGCGGGCAATGTGGATAGTTACGCTAAAAGAATTACCGCAGCGCCCGTTCCCTCCGTCTACTACCCCGGAAGGTCTGCGCGAATGCGCGAATTTACGGGTTACGATTGGGAAAATGTCACTCTCGTGACAAGTAGGTAGATTGGCTGAATCAACTGAAGATACGGTACTGTAAACGTTAATGATCTTGGCTTAGTGGACCTTGCTGAGCCTTGAAAGTATGCGGCTGGCAACCGCCCTTGCCAAGCCAGAATCAGAGATTTTCCGCATCGTGACTCCGTTTCGCCGTGGAGGATCTCGTTAATGCGAGGATGAAATTAAGAATATGAATATTGAAGAAAACGATTTGATGACCCCCGCCGAGGTTGCAGCCTTGTTCCGCGTGGATCCGAAGACGGTCGCTCGCTGGGCTGATAGTGGGAAACTACCCTCAGTGCGTACGCTCGGAGGTCATCGACGTTTCCCGCGCAAGGACGTGCTGGCGACTATTCAGCAATCGCAGGAGACGAATAACTAAGCAAACTGTTGGCCCGGTGGGGCCAGAAACAGAAAAAGGTTGGCGGGCTGTGGTTTTCCACAGCCCGCCAACCTTTTCTTGTATGAGAGATCTTCAGCTAGTCGAAGATTTACTTGAAGATTTTCCGTAGGACGAAAGTGGCAACAGCCACGGCAGCTGTAGCAATCATCGCGATTGCGGGTATATCTCCAGCTTTCGCGTCTTCGGCAAGATTGCGTGCCTTGGTCTTGCCTTCGTCGGTCTTCTCCTTGGCAAAAGCCTTAGCCTGATCCTTGAGCGTGTCGGGATGTAACTTGGCGGCGATCTCATTGACCGTCTCAGTCATCTCATCGCGGACGCGCTGCATATCTTTTTCGATTTCTTCGGCCGAGCGGTTATCTGGAACACCCTTGGGCGCTTCGTAATCAACAGCCTTTTTGTGGCGTGCGTTAGTCACTAGTTCAGTCCCTTCTTCACCGCGTCAACATTCTTTTGGATGCCGGCGCCCGGGTTGATCTTGTGCTTTTGGGCAGCCTTCATCCGGCCAAGACCAACAAATGCAAGGATAAGGATGATGAGGAGCAAGATTCCGGAAACGACCAGGAATCCTGCCCACACCGGCATGATTTGCGCAAATGCGAAAGCGGCCGCGATGAGCAATAAACCGAGCAGATACAGCGCGAGGATGCCCGCGACGGCAAGAAGCACCCCGCCGATGCCCAGCTTTTTAACTTTGGATGTTGCCTGTAATTTCGTATAGGAAATCTCATCCCGCACGAGCGCGGAAAATTGCGCGGTTACTTTAGCGATGAGCTCGCCAATGGACTGGCCGCTCTCAGGTGCTATCGGGCCTTGCCCGGCAAGCGAAGTGGGCCCTTCCGGCGCATGGTCGGTCGGAGCGGGCCGATCCGGCGCGGCGTTCGTATTTCTATTAGTCACGTGTTCTCCTTTATGCGAGCACAGATGCCCAAATACATGTAACTAGTTTGTCATGGAAACGCGTCATCTTTCGACTTTTGCAGGAATTTGGCCAAATGTAGATACATTATGCTGACTGCGTGAGAGACTTTAGCTTCGCAGCTAACGCCGTTACCGTAATTCCATGGCGAAAATTACATTTGATGGAAACCCGGTTACCACTTTGGGAGACCTGCCCGCGGTCGGAACTCAAGCGCCCGAATTTACTTTGACGGGCGCAGACCTCGGTGAGGTTAAGCTCTCCGACTTCGTTGGCAAGCGGATCGTGCTTAATATCTTTCCGTCGTTAGATACGGGCATTTGCGCGCAGTCGGTGCGCGAATTCAACAAACTTGGCGAACAGTTCGATAACACCGTGGTGATAGCTGTCTCGATGGATCTTCCCTTCGCGCACGACAGGTTCTGTGCGGCAGAAGGAATTGAAAACGTCGTTACCGGATCTGCTTTTCGCTCCTCATTTCCACAGGACTACGAGGTCTTGATGATTGATGGTCCACTGAGCGGCCTGCTCTCCCGCGCCGTCGTCATCATCGACGAAAACGGAAAGGTGACGTACACCGAACAGGTACCCGAAGGGCGCACTGAGCCAAACTATGAAGGAGCAAAGGCCGCACTGAGCTAGACCAACGCTAGGCGAGAACTCGCACATCCGATGACACTCCGAATGATTGAAGATACCGCCCTCGTTCTCGAAGGCGGAGGGATGCGCGCGAGTTATACCGCGCCCGTCGTGCAAACACTCCTCGACCTCGGCGTGAACTTTCCACTGGTTGCAGGAATATCGGCGGGCGCTACACACGCCGCTAATTTTCTTTCGCGTGAACGAGAGCGTGCACGCAGCGGATTCGTTGAATTCGCCGGCGATCCAAAATTTGGCAACCTACGTTCATTCGCTGAGGGAAAAGGCCTATTCAACGCGCGGTACATCTACGAGGAAGCCACGGTCGACGACGGTCCGCTCCCGTACAACTTTCAGACCTATCGTACTAACCCGGCTGACGTGCGGATCGGTTCGTTTAACTCGGTGACCGGCAGCACCCAATACTGGACCAAAGCGGAACTCGATGAGCCGGACAAGCTCATGCGAGCCGTTCGAGCGTCGTCGACCATGCCCGTCATCATGCCACCTATCGAAATCCGCGGCGAACTCCACGTCGACGGCGCCCTCGGAAGCTCCGGCGGAATTCCACTTGACGCTGCGGAAGAAGCGGGTTGTGAACGCTATATTGTCGTGCTTACCAGGTCGCGAGATTATGTTAAACGCCCTCCGCGTAACCCTCGAATTCTCGAACGCTTGCTTCCGGACTTACCGCTGGTGGCGCAAGCGGCCAATGACAGATGGCGCAACTACAATACCGCACGAGAGCGCATACGCGAGCTCGAATCAGCGGGAAAAGCATGGGTGTTTTGGCCCCGGCACATGATGGTCAGTAACCAGGAACGCAACGTCAGCCGCCTGCGGCGAAACTATAATCGTGGCCGCCTGCAAATCTTGGAGCAATTACCGAGCTTGCGCGATTTCTTGGGGATATAGTACTTGGTGTAGACCGGTAGCGTTGGAGCCCACATGGCTGTAGAACTCAAAAATTTCGCCTCCCAGATTGATGAACAGACCCTGGAACAGGCGCGCATGGTAGCGCGTTTACCGTTTGTATATCCGCACGTGGCCCTCATGCCGGACGCGCACTTCGGCTTGGGCTCATCGGTAGGAACGGTGTTTGGGACGGTGGGCGCGGTTTTGCCAGCCGCCGTCGGCGTAGATATCGGCTGCGGAATGATCGGCGTGCGCACGCAATTTAGTGCAGCGGATCTTGCAGGCAAGGACTTGCGCCGCCTACGTGATGCGATCGTGGATTCGATTCCGCTTTCGCCCGGAAATTACAACAGGAAAGTCGCTGGGCAGTCCGCCAAGGAACGCATAGCGGAGCTGGAAGCGTTAGCGAAAGACAACGACGTCGATTTATCCCACTCCCCGAAGTGGCACATGCAATTGGGCTCGCTTGGCGGCGGCAATCACTTCATTGAACTGTGCTTAGACGAATCGGAAGCCGTATGGATGTTTCTACATTCCGGATCGCGCGGGGTGGGCAATAAAATCGCTAAAAAACATATCTGGGAGGCCCAAAATTATTGCGGGATGAATGGCATCGAGCTTGAACATCGCGACCTTGCCTATCTGGAACAGGGCACGGAAAGCTTTGCCGTCTATATGCGCGATCTCGAGTGGGCCCAACGCTTTGCGTGGCTGAACCGGGAAGAAATGATAGACCGGTTTTCGGCCAGGCTCGGTGAATTTGTGGGCCGCCAGGTGCGTGAGGAAGAGCGCATTAACTGCCACCATAACTACACCGTCGAAGAACGACACGGAGGAAAAGACGTGTGGCTGACGCGCAAGGGTGCAATCCGAGCAGACGCGGGAGTCAAGGGTCTTATCCCGGGTTCGATGGGTACGGCGTCGTACGTGGTTGAAGGTTTGGGCAACGACGACGGCCTGCGCTCGGCCCCGCACGGCGCGGGAAGGCGCTACTCACGCAACGAGGCCAAACGACGGTTTACCGAACATGATTTAGACAGACGGATGAAGGGGATCGTATATCGGCCTGGAAAAGCCTGGGTGGATGAGATTCCTGACGCCTATAAGGATATCGATCAGGTCATGGAAGATGCTGCCCCGCTGGTGCGAACATTGCACAAACTGCGCCAGATTGTGAACGTGAAGGGCACGTAGTGACTGTAGCTATCCGAAAGTCGAAATGTGCCTCGGGTGGCAAAAACTACCCGAGGCACATTTGGCTTTAGACGCTAGCTGATGTGTTTCATGGTTTGCCAGCCGTGACCGATCTGGACGGCGGGCTTGAAATAGCCCCTGCCAGTATTTTCATAGAAGAACATCTTGCCATCTCCACGAATACCAATCAGATCAAGCCGGCCATCGTTGGTGAGATCACCCGGAACGAAAGCGTTCACGAACGAGGTCCACCCTTGACCAATCTGACCAAAGGCAGACACCGTCCCATCGCCATGGCCCTGATAAGCAAACATCTTCCCATCAGATCGAATACCAACCAGATCCGGATTGCTATCACCAACAATGTTGCCAACGGCTAAAATACGGGTCATCTTCCCCCACCCGTGGCCAATCTTGGCCGATGCAGTCAAACCACTAGATGTCAGGGTATAACGATACAAATCACCACTAGCCACCTGACGAGCAATCACATACTCCTGTGAACCGGCTCCCAACCGGCCAACATAGGTGATGTTATCCATCCCATTCCAGCCATGCCCAACCTGGGCACCTTGAACAATATGACCATCAGCAGACACATGGTAGACAAACAACCGCCCATCATCATGCCGGACCAAGAAATCTGGCCGCCCATCACCATTGACATCACTGACCTTGGTCAACGACGTTCCACCAAAACCAGAACCAATCGGCCCAACATGATAAATGCCCCCGCTATGACCAGCATAGAAATGGACCACCCCATCACTACCAACAGCCAACACATCGGCATATCCATCACCATCAACATCGCCAAACCGGCCACTGCCAACCACACCCGCCAACGGCGACGGCTGCAGTTCTGGACTCGGTGCAGGTTCGGGCGCTTTCTCGCCGGGAGCTAGCGTGAGAGTGAAGGTTGTCGAAGAGATACGAGGGATTCCAGTGCCATCCTCAGCTTCTTCAATTGTCACACGGACGTCGAAACTCGCGGCTTCTGAGAGGCCTTCCTTCGGCGTACCCGAGATCGTTCCAGTAGCGGGGTCGATGTCGAGCCCGGAAGGCAAGCCTTCAGCAGAATAGGTATCCGCTAGAGAGGGATCATTGCCCGTCGTCGTAACCTCAATCGGTTCAATGGCTACCCCGTCAGTTGCCGATACATCTTCAATAGCGCCGAGCTTGACTTCGAATGGCAGTTCAGGCTCGAGGTAGCTGAGAGAGAAATTGATGTAGCCGATGTCGTTCCAAATATTGGGTTCCATCAGCAGACCAATTGTCCCACCCTGTTGAACAGCCATCGTGGTGTAACCGGTTCCGCCCGTGCGAACCTGCTTAGACACGGGCCAGGACGCGCCGTCGTCGTAAGACATCGACACGTGACCGTTGACGCGGTTCCAATGATTCTTTGTGTTCGAGAACAGCAGAACTTTCGAACGCAATGTTCCCTTGTTCGCCGTCGGGAACGGGCGAAGCAATTGTGCATTATTCTGAGAATCCTGCAATTGCTCATCGATACGATACTCTCCCCAGTTCATGCCGCCGTCTTCCGAGATTGCGACGAGGCGGTAGCCAGCGCCGTGGGAACCGCGTGGAATGCGCGAATTGAGCATGAGGCGGCCATCGGAAAGTTCGGCGACCTTGTTTTCGTCATAATTCCAGCGGAAAAACTGGGCGCCCTCCGTGGCAGAGGCGAAATTGCCGCTTTGCCAGGTCTTGCCGTGGTCATCTGAGAAGATCGTTAAGGCGCGGAATCCGCCATCCTTATGCCGACAGGCGGCTTGTTGGAGCAGACGCCCCTTGTGCGGTTCGTGTTGCTTTTGTATGCCTGCACCGGACGTTGCGAAACAGCCTGTAACGTCTGCTGCACGCTCGCCGAGCACGTCGTTCGTGATTGTGCGCAACTTCCAGGTGTAGCCGTTGTCTGTCGAGTTTGCGACGGTGAAATTCATCGTGCGGCGATGGCTTTCATCAACCTGTCCGTTCTCGTCTAACTTGTAGGAGGGGTTGTTCGGCAAACCGGCGTCGAGAGAACCCACAAAGAAGTTGAAGATTTCCCCGGTTTCGTGATCGACGACGTACGACGGGTCAGACCAACCATAACGTTGTCCTTCGGGTGCGACGTGGCCCTTGGCAATTGTCGTAAGCGGTCCCCAAGTTTTACCGCCATCTTTTGACCGACGCTGAACGATTGAGTTTTCGTTTGGCGAGTCTCCGCCGCTCCCCGCGCCATTAGTTGGGCGCAGGTCATACGATGCCAGAATGTCGCCGTTGGGTGCTGCGGCAATTGCTGGAATGCGAATGTTGTATCTGCCCGGCACGTGAGTTTCAACCTTCGTCAGATCCGATAGTGCTGGCGCCAAGCGAGGATCCGCGTTTGGCGCAGGGAATGGCTGCGCTGTCGGCCACGTGGTTGGTGTAGGCGTGGTTGCGGTAGCTGTTGCAGTTCCAGTGAGCTCGCCAGATGACGCATTCACGACGACGCTCAGCTCGGCTTGACCGCGCTCCAAATCTTCGCGGGTCACCGAGTAGGTCAATGAATCACACGTGAGAGAGGATCCCGGGAGGATAGCGCCCGAACACTTAAGGTCGTCGTCGTTGAGCGACACGTTCACTGTTTCATCGAAGACATTTGTGAGTGTCAGCGAGGCAGTGAGTTCATCCCCGGCGCTGTAATTGTCTTTATTCGTCCCGTCCGTGAACTCAAAGTTGTTGATTGTGACGAGGCGTGGAGATACGCCTACCGGATTACCCTCGAAGGGTGCCGCCGGCGTTGCAGGGCCAGAGTAGCCGGTGCGATCGTAAATCTGGAATGTGATCGTCGGCGTGAATCCGCCTGCCTTGACGTCCTCATCAGTAACCGTGTGCGTGGGGAATGGGCACGACTGCGTATCGCCGGCGCGTAGCGCGCTCCATTTGCATCCGCGCCAGTTATCGAGGTTCGAAGCCGTGGATTCAAATGAGCGATCGATGCCGGTATCATTCGTGACTTTAAGCTCGAACCGGATAGTTTCACCCACTTCGAAGGCTGCGCCTTCGGGTTTCGGATTCATGATAGAAAATGTTGCGTTGAGTTTTGGGGCGGGCGGAGGCTCTGGGAGCTCTAGAGCGTCGATCGATGCCGAAACCTCTGCGGCCGTGAGTGCCCGGTTGTAGATTTTTAGTTCATCGACGAGGCCGCTGAAACCTTTGCCTCCGAGCTTGTCGGCAGGAATCGTGATTGGGTTTTGAACAGACCAAGTCTTGTTTTCGCGTAGCTGGCCATCGACGTAAAGTGACAGGCCTTCAGTTGAACTTTGCGTCCACGTGATGTGAGTCCACTCGTTATCCGGAAGTGTGGACCCGTAAGTAAGGAAGCCACCGGTGTCAGGCCGGACGTACATTCCCATCTTGTCGCCCTTCTCACTATTGATTCGCTGCGAGAAGGCTCGGACGCCATCGGAGGACTCAAGAATGTTTGATTTGTCGTGTGCCGTTGGGGCTTTGACCCAGAAACCAACCGTCCAGTCAGAGCCGAGATCGGCTGTGGGGAAGGCGATCGAATTCCCTTCAACAATGTGGGCTGCTTTTCCTGCCTTTCCTTCAACTAGTGGCACGTCGCCGGTGATGGTGCCAGAACGCTCGCCCCAGGAATCGGTTGTGGCTTCCTCGTCGAACGAGTAGTAAGAAACCTGTGCCTCGGTAAGGTCGGGGGAAGTACTGGCCATGGCAAGGGGTGCTACTGGTGTGATTAACAGTGCGCCGGCACTGGCGAGGGTGAGTCGCCGTCGCCAAGAGTTTTTGAATGACATGAGTTGTACCTTTCGCCTCATTGCGAATAGTGATTTTGATGCCAAGGCGGCATCTTTAGCACAGTTGTCAGACAACTGTATGGAGAGTCTATGGCGAACCGCTGCTTGTGGCAACGACTTTTTGTGAATTCGCGGGCGGTGATAGGCGGATTTCGGGCAAGTCGGAAAAGCTTCCAGAGTCCGCGGTGCCGAGCGGTGAGATGGCGCCCTAGGGCAGGATCGCCGAGAGTAGGTCGGCTATCCCTGACTGCGGGCGCCACCGCATTCACTAGGAAATTGGGGGAAATATAAGAAGACGGATCTTCGGTTACTTTCAGCTCGGTCATGGCTGTTTGGATTGCGCCGCAGCGTTCGTGACCTACCACGACGACGAGAGGCACTTTGAGCACTTCGATTGCGAAGGAGAGCGAGCCTAAAACGGACTGATCCACGGTATGGCCCGCAGTGCGCATAACGAAGAGATCGCCAAGCCCTACGTCGAACACGATCTCGGTGGGAACTCGCGAATCGGAACAGCCGAGCACCGCCGCTATTGGGCTTTGGCCGCTTCGCAGGTTTTCTCGCCACTGCAGGGTTTGATGAGGCCGTGTGGCATTGCCGTTGGCAAAGCGTTCGTTGCCGGCAATGAGTGCCTCGAGTGCCACGGAGGCAGTGGATGGTGCCGTGCGGCGCAATTGACTCATAGGTCCATTTGATCGGTTCATGTTGTCCTGCGCGTAAATGCTGTGGAGTTGAAGCTGGGCCGCAAAGTTAACACTCGGATTACTGGAGCCGCTTGTGCGTCCGAAAGTGGGCAATAAGCCAAAAATTCCCGCGATACTTCGCGGGAATTTTATGGTGGCTCCGACCGGCGTCGATCCGGTGACCTTTCGATTTTCAGTCGAACGCTCTACCAACTGAGCTACAGAGCCTAGAGAGAAAAATACCCGGTGGAAACCGGGTGATTTCTCTGCGACCCTGACGGGACTTGAACCCGCGACCTCCGCCGTGACAGGGCGGCGCGCTAACCAACTGCGCTACAGGGCCAGATTTGGCATCGCTACCAGCTTCTGGTGAAGCAGTACCCCCAACGGGATTCGAACCCGTGCTACCGGCGTGAAAGGCCGGGGTCCTAGGCCGCTAGACGATAGGGGCAAAGACCGAAGTCTTTTTTATCCCAGCCAGCTTAGCGTTGGTGGAACGGACACTAGCCTATGCGAGCCGGGTGCAGAAAAGCAAAATCGACGCCGGGTGGTGTTAACCACGTTTGTGTTCTCGCGTGCGCCGAGACTATGCCGCAGCGAGTCAGAACCGCGCATCTGCCGGAGTAACTCTCACACTCGCCTCTTCCTCGTGAGTTATCGGCGAACTAACTCGAACCGCGAGCGCGCGTGCTCTAGCCTTAATCCATGACGAACTTTGCCACGAACGTCATGGCGAAAGCGATGACGATGCAGCTTGCTTTGACGCAGGCTCCTGAAGACGGCGTCACGCCGCAGCCGGTTGAAGAAGTGGTCGAAGCGACTGTTGAGGCCACGGTTGACACCCTGCGCATGGTGCTCACCATTGGTGTGGGCGCAGCAGCCGGTGTGCTTGCGGGCTTGCTCGCGATTGCACTCCTGCGCATATTTTCGCGCAGCGGAAGCCACATGGAGTTTGTTGTTCGGGCTATTTCCCGCAGACTTCAGATCCTGCTCATAGCCATCGGTGGATTCTTCGGATTCCGGTACGGTCGTTCAACACTTAGTCACGAAGCTCCGGGCTGGTTCGAATTCGTTAACCACATGGCGATCATCGTGATTATCCTATTGGCAACCTGGGTGCTGTCGGGGCTCGTTAATGGTGTCACCCAAGCTGTCAACGAGAGCATGGCTGAGACATCCGAGGGGCGCGCCGCCCGAGTGAAAACTCAAACTCAGATTTTGCGCCGCGTTGCAGTGGTTGTCGTATGGATTCTTGGTATCGCGGCGGTGCTTTTGACCTTCCCCGGAGCCAGAGCTGCAGGTGCATCGATTTTCGCCTCGGCGGGCATCGCCTCCGTCGTCGTCGGCCTTGCCGCTCAAACGACACTTGGAAGCGTCTTCGCAGGGCTGCAACTCGCCTTTACGGACTCAATCCGCGTGGGCGACATCGTGCACTATCAGGGCAATTACACGACAGTTGAAGAAATCACGTTAACTTACGTTGTGCTAGCAGTGTGGGATGGGCGCAGGATTATCGTTCCGTCTTCAATCATGACGACGGAGTCCTTCGAAAACTGGACTCGCCGAGCCCCCGAAATGACTGGCGATGTTCTTATCAAGGTCGATTGGCAGGTACCGATTGACGCTGCACGCTTGCGCCTCGAACAAATCCTCGCCGAAACGGACCTGTGGGACGGCCGAACTGGCGTTCTGCAAGTCAACGACGCCTCAACCACCGAAGGGATTGTACTTCGATGCCTCATTTCTGCGGAATCTTCCCCGAAACTAACGGATTTGCGCAACCACGTACGCGAGGAGATGGTGTTATGGATCCAGGAAGAAGCACCGCAGGCGGCACCGCACACGCGCATTTACAAGGATGAGAAAGGTGATTTTTGGGAAACTCGGCAGTACACGGAGGCTCTCGTGCGTAAGCGTGAAGAGCTCAAGCCTCCGGTGTTCGTGCCTGTCGCCGGTGCTGATGGATCGGCGTCGGGTATCACTCAGGAGACGGAAATTATTTCGGGTGACGACGTCGAACGGTTACGCCGGATACCTATCAGCGAACGCGGCTCCCAGCTGGACGACCATAGCGCTGCCAGCGGGCAAGATCGTGGCCGCGACGGGGATGATGACACGGCCGAAGTGAGCATGACCTCGCAGGCTTCAACCACGCAATCCGGTACGGTGAAATCCGCGATCTTTTCCGGCTCACCTGAAGCTGAGGCCCGAGCACGCGCCTACGCTGGTCCGGGCGACGAGGTGTACGAAGAAAGAAAGCGTAAGATTGAGGATTCACGCTCAGATCTTTCCACCGCTGATGATGACGATTTAGAAAATTCCGAGGAGACTTTATGACCTTTCCCGTTTCAAAATCCGACGACGAATGGCGCAACCTGCTTACTCCGATGGAGTTCCATGTGCTACGAGAGGCGGGTACGGAGCGGCCTGGTACGGGAGAACTCCTGCACGAAGAGCGGGC
Organism: Trueperella bonasi; assembly: GCF_030811535.1. Taxonomy (GTDB): domain Bacteria; phylum Actinomycetota; class Actinomycetes; order Actinomycetales; family Actinomycetaceae; genus Trueperella; species Trueperella bonasi. The sequence goes on from NZ_JAUSQX010000001.1 coordinate 1,253,267, forward strand.
GGGCATGTACCACTGCAGGGCGTGCGACGCTGAGCTTTTTCGGTCCACAACCAAATTCGATGCCCACTGTGGGTGGCCGTCTTTCTATCAACCCGATGAACAGGGTGCGGTAGCTTACGTTGAGGATCGCTCGCACGGAATGGTGCGTACGGAGGTGCTGTGCGCGACGTGCGGCTCTCACCTTGGTCACGTGTTCCCGGATGCTCCACATATGCCAACTGGCCAACGGTATTGCATGAATTCGGTGTCGCTGAGGTTCGCACCGGAAACGTGAGTTGGGGGAGCCGTATGATTAGGTTCGGCACTTTCAATATTCAATACGCGAGTCCAATCCCCGCTCGATATAGATCGAGTACCTCGGTGATTGACGGTCCAGGAGCGAAATCTACATTGCGCTTGGCCCGTGAAATTTCTGCTCTTGAGGTCGATGTTCTTGGCCTTCAAGAGGTCGATTGAGGAAAGTTGCGCTCCGGTGTTCCCGCCGTCGTCGCTGAAATTCGTTATGTGGGAGAATGGGAAAATGGCTAGCGGGCGGCGATACGAGACGGGCAGCATCCGGAACATGACCGGCGATGCAATGCGTCATGCGGCGCCGGGCATTTTGTTGGCCTCGGGAATAATTCAGTACGTGGGCGCTTCGATTGCGGTGACTTTGTTCGCAGCGACGAGCGTTGCTGCTGTTGCCTGGGGAAGAGTGGCAGTCGGTGCCATCGTGATGATGGCCTGGCGCCGACCAACTATCGTGTGGCGGCAGCTGTGGCGACCTGCCGTGTTGGGGATCGCTTTGGTGACGATGAACGTGCTGTTCTACCAGGCGATTGCGCGAATTCCGCTCGGCACTGCAGTGGCGCTTGAGTTTATCGGACCGGTTTTGCTGGCCGCGGTGACTGGACGAGGTTGGCGAATTTGGGCCGGAATTGTGTTGGCGGTTTCCGGGGTTTTTCTTATTTCTTGGATTGGTGTGGATACGAGCGAGCCAGGCGTGGCTGCGGGTGTCGCCTTCGCCGTCGCGGCGGGTGCGGCATGGGCGCTGTACATGTGGATGGGTTCGAAGGTAGCGACGGCGGGAGCTGGGCCGGACTCGTTGGCGCTCGGTATGGCGATAGGTGCGATACTCTATGTGCCGTTGGCAATCCCGAATTTCGGCGTGATTTTAACGGATGTGAAATTGCTGGTGCTCATGGTGGCGGTTGGCTTGTTTTCCTCGGTCGTGCCGTATTTCCTCGAGGTCACTGTCTTGTCCAAAGTCCCGGCTTCAACCTTCGCGCTCTTGAATTCTTTGTATCCGGCTACATCGCTAGTTGTGGGAATGGTACTTCTGCGCCAGTTCCCAACTGCGGGGGAAATCTTAGGTTTGCTGCTAATTTCGATAGCTGTGGTGCTCGTGACGTGGCGGCCGCGAAAGAACCATTCGGTTAAGCGCCGCGCGTGATTCCCGCCGCGATTGTGGCGGATAATTTTTCGCTTGGCGCCGGTGGCGGTAGACTCAGTGGAGCTGCAGCGAATTTGTTGTGGTATCAGACTTAAATGTCTGGGCGGGCCTCTAGCTCAATTGGTTAGAGCTGCGGACTTTTAATCCGTAGGTTGTGGGTTCGAGTCCCACGGGGCCTACTGTGAGTTTCGGCCGGTATCTCACCGAAAACGAGATGCCGGCCATCACTGTTTTACGGGTTCACTTCCTTATTCACTCCCTATCCAAACGGGGGCATCAATCACTCATAGGGAGCACATGAAACATGCCCGGGATAAGTGAAACCTTCTCCGTTTACAACCTACTCCGTTTACAAGGGAGGCATTCCCCGAATGCGGCCGTTGTCAAATAACGTCCCACATGAGAGCAAGTTTTGCGAGACAATGGTGCCAATCGAACGGAGGCAACCATGAGACAGCCACGCAGGCCAGCACAATTGAAACCCGAGCAGATCGACATGATCGAAGGTGAGGTGGATACGGCCACTTCATCCGAACTTGCACATACGTCAGCTCAAGCGATTGTCCCTATGGGAAGCGGCCGGCAGGAGGACGTTGAAGTGCTTGAGCGGGTGCAAGCTCTGATCCGTGAAGAAGGCGTGGACGTGCTCGCAGAATCTTGGGTGAATTCGCCCGAGGATTCCCTACCAGGAGTGTTGTGGCGGGGCTTCTTGCTCGCTGAATGGATTCGGCGTTTTCCTGAAGAAGCAGAAGTGCGCCATGCGGCAGCGCAAAAGGTCGCGAGCGAAAGCGCCCCCGAAAAGCTGGATCAGGTGTGTCCTCCTCGCGATGTTCGTGCAAAGTGGGACGAGGTGTTCAAGGGTAATTTCCGCGGTGATTTCGCGGACGTGCTTCGTTCATCCGCGCGTTTTACAGACTTCTTAGGTCACGTCCAACCGAGCTGGATTACCGATGATGACCACGAGCTTGCCACGGAGGTGACACGTCGAGATACGGCGATGCTCCGAGTGTCGGAAGAATTCCACATTGCTGGCGAACGGCTTGTCAAGGGCAGGCTCGGCTAGATGGCAATTGACATTCGCGCACTTGGCACACCGGTGGGTTTTGAAACCGAGATTCGCGAGCTTGCCCAACACGTTTACGAGGCTGATGGCTTCGCGGCCTTCGACGAACAAACCCTTCTTAACCTCGACTCGCCCGGCGCTGCAGAGTATCTGCTTGTAGTTGATGGTGGCGACGCCGACACCCCGGCCAACGTTATCGGCGGGGCTATTCGGGACGTGCGCAATGGGAGCGTCGAGCTTGCAATCAAGCCGGAGTACCGGCGTCGTGGACTGGGGCGGCGCCTGCTGGCAGAAGTCCGTGGGCGTTTTCCCGAATCACAACTGTGGGCGCATGGCACATTGCCGGCGGCACAGGCGCTCGCGGAGTCCGAGGCGCTCAAGCCGGAGCGAACGTTGTTGGTGATGAGCCGCCCGCTGGTAGGAGTCGCCGAGCCGGTTGACTTGGAAAATGCGATTCCAAATTGGTCGATTGAGCCGATCCGTCCCGACGTCGATCTCGATGCCTTTACAGAGTTAAACGCCGCCGCGTTTGCTCAGCATCCCGAGCAGGGGCAGCTCACAGTTGAAGACATGAAGCAGCGTTTTGCTCAGGACTGGTTTGACCCCGAGCTTTTATTGCTCGTGCGGCCGAAGAGGATCGACAGGCCGGAAGATATCGCAGATGGGGCGGCGATGAGCGCCTCGGTGGCCTCTGCAAGCGGGCTGAACGGAGATAAACCGCTGGCCTTCCTATGGCTAAAACCCCAGTCCCAATCTCTGGTTGAATTGTATGTGCTTGGCGTCCATCCGCAGATTCAGGGGCAGGGCCTTGGCGGTTCGCTGGCGAATCTGATGTTGAAGATCATGCGTGGGCACGGGTTCCAGCAAGCAATTCTTTATGTTGACGCGGATAATGAGCCGGCCGTGCGTTCCTATCGGCGTGCCGGCTTCGACATTTCGCAAACGCACACCCAATACGCATTTTGAGCTTCTGCCCGCAGCTACTTGCCGTTGATATTGCCGTCCAAAATCTGAGAACATTTCGGTATGAGCGAGCTAAATCCTGATTTAACCCCGTCAACACCCGCAGACCACTTCGACCTTGGTGAAGCTCTTCCCGAAGTTTTGGAAGAGATTATCGAAGGCGATGAAGAACTCGCCGAGATGTCTAATGACGACGTGCAGGCCCTGCGTGCTCGCGTACTCGAAGGTTTACGGATGGGGGCCGGTGTTTCCACCGAAGAACTCGTCGAAGAGGCAGAAGAGTTAGTACGCGAGGCCGAGGCTGAGGAAGAGGCGCTGCATGAAGGTGATCTTCCCACGGGACGTTTCCTAGACCGTGAACTTTCGTGGCTCGCGTTCAATGAGCGCGTACTTGATCAGGCGGAGGATCAGGAGCTACCAATTTTGGAACGCGCATGGTTTTTAGCGATTTTTGCTTCGAATTTGGACGAATTCTACATGGTCCGCGTGGCCGGTTTGATGCGGCGTATTGCTACGGGAATGGCGACGACGAAAGCCTCCGGCCTAGCACCGCGCCAGGTGCTCGAGGGCATTACGATCCGCACGAAGGAGCTGCAGGAGCGCCACGCGCGAGTGTTCCGCGACGACGTTCAGCCCAAGCTCGCCGAGGTGGGCATTGTGATCCAGCACTGGTCGGACTTGAATGATAAGGAAAAGGATCGCCTGTCAAAGTTCTACCGCAAGCAAATTTTCCCGGTTCTGACTCCGCTGGCAGTAGATCCGGCACATCCGTTCCCCTACATTTCGGGTCTGTCTTTGAATTTGGCGGTTTTGGTACGAAATCCGAAGAATGACAAGGAATTATTTGCCCGGGTGAAGGTTCCGCCACTGCTGCCGCGTTTCATCGCAGTGGATTCGGACGGGCGTCCGTACCGCCCGGAGGACGTGCCTGTTGATGAGTATGGCAAGACCGCCTATATCCCGCTGGAAGAGGTCATCGGTGCACATCTCGATTCCCTGTTTCCGGGTATGGAAGTGGTCGAATATTCCACTTTCCGGGTGACTCGTAACGAGGATCTTGAGGTGGAGGAAGACGACGCCGAAAATCTCTTGAAGGCATTGGAAAAAGAGTTGTTACGGCGCCGTTTTGGCCAGGCTGTTCGGTTGGAAGTAGAAGAGGATATTTCCAAGCGGGTGTTACAGCTTCTCGTGCGTGAACTTGGCGTTCGCGACGCCGATGTGCTCGCCCTTCCCGCCCCGCTCGACTTAACCGGTTTGAACGTGATCCACGATCTGGACCGCCCGCATTTGAAGTACAAGAAGTTTGTGCCGGTCACGCCGAAGGGTATTACGGATATTGAGTCCTCGTCGATGCCGGATATTTTTGCCGCGATTCGCCGCAAGGAGATCCTGGTTCAACATCCGTATGACTCGTTTGCGACTTCGGTGCAGCATTTCATTCGCCAGGCTGCCGAAGATCCGAAGGTGCTAGCAATTAAGCAGACCCTGTACCGCACTTCCGGTGATTCTCCGATCGTCGATGCTCTGATTAAGGCGGCGAATCTTGGTAAGCAGGTGCTCGCCGTCGTTGAAATTAAGGCGCGTTTCGACGAAGAAAATAATATTGAGTGGGCGCGAAAATTGGAGCAGGCGGGCGTACACGTGGTCTATGGGATTGTTGGGCTGAAGACGCACTGCAAGCTTTCGTTGGTTGTCCGCCAAGAATCGGATGGCCTGCGCCGGTACTGCCACGTGGGGACAGGTAACTACAATCCAAAAACAGCTCGCGGATATGAGGATCTTGGCTTGTTCACGTGCGACCGGGATGTGGGCCAGGATCTAACTCGCCTGTTTAACCAGCTTTCGGGATACGCGCCGAAAGCGAAGTTTCACCGCTTACTCGTGGCGCCGACCGGTATTCGCAAGGGCCTGATCGAGCAGATTGATCGCGAGATAGAACACCACGAGGAGGGTAAGCCAGCCTGGATTCGACTCAAGTGCAACTCGATTGTGGACGAACGTATTATCGACGCGCTGTATCGTGCCTCGCAGGCCGGTGTGCCGGTAGATATTCAGGTGCGTGGAATTTGTTGCTTGCGCGCTGGAATCCCGGGACTGTCTGAGAATATTAGGGTGCGTTCGATCCTTGGGAGGTTCCTCGAACATTCGCGGATTTACGCCTTTTGTAACGACGACGATCCGCAGGTTTGGATTGGATCTGCAGACCTCATGCATCGCAACTTGGACCGCCGGGTTGAGGCTCTAATTCGAATTGAAGATAAAGATCAGAAAGAGTTCCTGATTGAGCTCGTTCGCCGGGCGACTTCTGATGAGGTGCAGTCGTGGCACATGAAGGCTGATGGTTGGGAGCGAGTGGTGACGGATTCCGAAGGGGAGAGGTTGCCGCACATTCAAGACCAGCTCATGGTGCGCGCTCGCGAAAATGTGGCAGACCGCGGTTAGCGCGCGGTACTAGCAGGTGAGTTTCGTGGTGAAACCAGATGTTCGTGGCGCCGGTGCGGTCATTTGGCGAAAGAAGGATCGCAAGACCCAGGTTTTAATAGTTCATCGGCCTATGTGGGATGACTGGTCCTTTCCGAAAGGTAAGGCGAAGAAAGGCGAGTCGTTGCACGAGTGTTGCATCCGGGAGATGCGCGAGGAAACGGGCCTCGACGTCGTTCTTGGGGTGCCCCTTGGGTGGCAGCACTATACGATCGCCGGTGGGCGTAAGAAAGAAGTGCGTTACTGGCTTGCGGAGGTGGCCGAGAAATCGAATCCTGCCGTGAAGTTGCGTCCGAAGGTGGGCTTGGCCTCTAAGAAGGAGATCGACGACGCGCGGTGGGTGACGATCAAGCAGGCGAAGAAGCTGCTCACCCACAAGGGGGACCGCACGATTCTCGGGCATATGAAGGACTTGTGGTCTGACGATAAGCACGAGACGGTTCCGCTGTTGCTTGCTCGGCACACGCGCGCAACTAAGCGCTCGGCGTGGATGGAAAAGGGCAAGCGTGGGCGGGAAGAGACGCGTCCGCTGACCAAGACGGGCTACGAGCGAGCCGAGTCGCTTGTGCGGGTGTTTTCGGCCTATGGCGTGGAGAGAATCGTGTCCTCGCCTTGGCGCAGGTGCGTGGAATCCGTGACTCCTTACGCGAAGGCGGCAGGGTTAGCTGTGGAGACTCATGACGAGCTGACGGAGGCTGCGCATGCGAAAAAGCAAAAGCCGGTTGCTTCTTTGATTCGAAACTGGCTTCGTAAGGAATTGCTGCCCACCGTCGTGTGCTTGCATCGCCCAACCCTGCCCACCGTTATGCAAACGATTGAGGATTACACTCCCCAAGTGATTATGCGGCAAGTGCCGGAAAAGGATCCGTGGTTGAAGACCGGCGAAGTTATCGTCGTTCACGTTGCGAATCGGCGGGGTAAGGCGCCCACTATTGTGGCTCTTGAGAGGATCCGGCCCGTTATTGAGTAAGCAATAACGCCACCGAAAGAGAACTGATACCGATCTGTTACCTTCGATAAAGTGTTGATTATCCACCGAAAAACAGGGGAGTGTGTGGTAACTTATAGCTTGTTAACCCATTGTTAACCCTGTGATTGCTGAACGTCAATCAAGCCCTTTTATTGTAGTTCGTGGCAAGAGGCTTCCAGCCTCTGACGAAACCCGCATCTAGAAGGATGGAAAACTGTGAAGATTGCACGTAACCGCGGAATCGCCGGCATTGCAGCTTTGACGCTCGCACTTGGCTTGGCCGCTTGTTCGAATGGCAACGAAACCACGTCGACCAACGATGGTGAAGGATCAGGTGTCACCATCAACGGCTCGGGCGCTTCGGCTCAGGTAAACGCACAGCAGGCATGGCGTGATAACTTCACGGCACAGGCCGGTGCGATCGTCAATTACGATTCGACTGGCTCCGGTACGGGCCGCGACCAGTTCATTGCTGGAGAAGTCCACTACACGGGCACCGACTCGATGCTTGACGCCGAAGAGATCGAAGGCGCAACCGAGCGTTGTGGTTCCGAGCCAATCGAACTTCCGCTCTACATTTCACCAATCGCTCTCACCTTCAACCTTGACGGCATTGACAACGTCAACATGACCGCCGACATCATTGCACAGGTATTTAAGGGCGAAATCACAGAGTGGAACGACCCGGCTCTCGTTGCGATCAACGATGGCATCGAGCTTCCGGCGCAGCCGATTATCCCGGTCAACCGCGCCGATGATTCCGGCACTACCGAAAACTTCCAGCAGTACCTCGCGGAAGCCTCTGACCTTTGGGAGCACGAGCCTTCCGACACCTGGCCACTGACCGGCACGCAGTCTGCTGAGCAAACCGCTGGTGTTGTTAATCTCGTGAAGTCGACCCCTGGCGCGATCACCTACGCGGATGCTTCGCAGATTGGCGATCTAGGCACCGTTGCTGTTGAAGTTGCAGGTGAATTCCTCGAGTACTCGCCCGAAGCTGCCGCTGCAATCGTCGACGGCTCGCCGCGTACAGACCACGCAACCGACCGCATCATCACGGTTGACCTCAAGCGTGATGGCTCGATCGAAGGCGCGTACCCGATCGTGCTGATCTCCTACCTCGTTGCTTGCACCGAGTATGACAACGCTGACGAAGCAGAAGTTGTCAAGGAATACTTCACCTACATGGCTTCGCCAGAGGGCCAGGAGGCTGCGGCCAAAGCGAATGGTGGTAACGCACCGATTTCTGACGAGCTTCGCGAAGAAGCAATGGCTGCGATCGAACAGATCCAGACCAACTAAAATGACACTCTCAACGTCATCGCGGGCCAGCCTTTCTTTGGGCTGGCCCGCGGCACGTAAATGATCGGAGTATGACGTGACTCACGTTGACAACTCTGCCGAATCGCAGGTGGAAAAAGTGCCGGATCATCCCCCGACACGTAAACTCTCGGCCGGCGAACGGCGAGCCGCATTGGCACCGGGTGCCGGTGGAAAGAGAACGGGCGATAAGGTCTTCGGAGGAATTTCGACGGCCGCCGGCGTTTCAATTCTTCTCTTGCTGGCCGCGGTCTTTATCTTCCTCCTGTTCTCTTCAGGCAATATTCTTATTACACCAGGCGAAGAACTCGCTGAGCGTGTCGGATTCACGCGAGGCAAAACTTTCTGGGAGTTCGCCGGGGTAACAGTTTTCGGCACGCTCCTTGCAGCTATCATTGCACTTATTATCGCGGTTCCCTTTGCGGTCGGAATTGCACTCTTCATTTCGCACTACGCACCACGCAAGCTTGCCTCAGCTTTTGGCTACATGATTGACCTGCTCGCCGCTATTCCCTCGGTTGTCTTTGGTCTGTGGGGAATGTGGACGCTCGAGCCGGTCATGCGACCCATCTTCTCGTGGCTTTCATCGTTTCTAACCCCGATTTTCGAGTGGATTTCGGGAACGCCCGAAAAGCTCGAGAATGGGGAAGTGGTTTGGCAGGGTGGTATCCCCGGCTTTAACTACGCTGCGGCCAACTGGGATTGGTGGCCTTTGGCCCCCGACGCGGCCGCGTTCATTCCTCCAGCCCGTAACATTTTGATGGGTGGAATCATCCTTGCAATCATGATCCTTCCGATCATCACCTCGCTCGCGCGCGAAGTCTTCCTCCAGACCCCGCGCTTGCAAGAAGAAGCGTCCCTCGCACTCGGCGCAACCCGTTGGGAAATGATCAAGATGGTCGTGCTACCGCACGGCCGATCAGGAATCGTCTCGGCCTCGATGCTAGGCCTTGGCCGAGCACTTGGTGAGACGATGGCATTGCTTATGGTTCTTTCACCAGGCCTAGAAATTAACTTCAAGCTGATGAGCCCGGGCCAGCACTCGACCATTGCATCGCAGATCGCGTTGAGGTTCCCGGAAGCCTCAGGCATTGAATCAGACTTCCTGATTGCTCTTGGCCTGATCCTGTTCGTCATTACGTTCGTGGTTAACTTCATCGCTCGTTCGATTGTTGCCCGGTACGCAGAGTTCTCAGGAGCAAACGCATGAGTGTTGATACCCTTACATCCCCAGGTGGCGTGAAAGCACGCCCCCAGAAGTACCTGCCGAAGTGGTTTAACCTTGCAGCAATCGCTGTAGCTTTAGTTCTCGGAGTTTTCGTCGCTCAGGTTGCCGGTAGCGGTGTCGGCGGCACGCTAACTTTCTTAGCCGTCTACTTCCTGATCGTCATTGTTGCTGGCTTTAGCGTGGAAGGCCGCCGTTACGGCACCGATCGCCTCATGACTTCGGTTATCGTTGGCACCTTCATCGCCGCCGTCATTCCGCTGGTTTCACTTTTGTGGACCGTCTTTGTGCAGGGCTGGTCACGAATGACTGCCGGTGGCTTTTTCACGGCGACGACGTTCGGCCAGTCCGATCCGAATGCGGTAACGGGAGCCGGCCACGCCGTCGTCGGGACCTTCCTCATTACGGGAATGGCCGCGCTGATCGCAGTTCCGTTGGGAATCCTGACGGCCGTCTACCTCGTTGAATACGGGCGCGGGATACTCGCACGAGTCACCACCTTCATGGTTGACATCATGACTGGTATTCCCTCGATCGTTGCCGGTTTGTTTGCAGCTGCAATGATTCCGATGATCAACCAAGCGCTGTTTGGGCAGGCCCAGTTTAAGAACGGCTTTGCCGGCGCTATCGCTCTGGTTGTGTTGATGACGCCGATCGTGGTGCGAAACACCGAGGAAATGTTGCGGCTGGTGCCAAATGAATTGCGCGAAGCTTCCTATGCTCTTGGTGTTACCAAGGCAGGAACAATCGTTCGCGTTGTCTTGCGTACCGCTCTTTCGGGCATTGTTTCCGGAGTTTTCATCGCTACCGCACGCATCATCGGCGAATCAGCACCGCTCATGATTACGGCGGGGACGACCGACTTCTACAACTACAACATTTTCCAAAACCAGATGTACACGTTGCCCGTGTACGTTTACAACCAGTACAAGTCCGGAAATTCCGCTGAAGCCTGGGCAGGCGCACTCCTGCTAATCCTGATCGTTCTCATATTGAACCTGCTGGCTCGTTTCATTGCCAAGAAGTTTGCTCCGGCGGGCGAGAAGTAGCCAACGTAGAAAGCGGCAACGGCCGCGTGAGGCGTGAGCCTCACGGGTGAGAGCCCAAGAAAGGAATCTCAATGTCTGAAGGCATTAAGGTCAAAGACCTCAACATTTACTACGGCGACTTCCTCGCGGTAGAAAACGTGTCGGTTGAAATTCCGCCACGTTCTATTACAGCCCTCATCGGCCCCTCCGGTTGCGGCAAGTCAACGTTTTTGCGCACACTGAACCGCATGCACGAGGTAATTCCTGGTGCGCGAGTTGAGGGAAGCGTGATGGTTGACGGGCAAAACATCTATGACCCGGGCGTTGATCCGGTGCAGGTTCGCCAGCACGTGGGCATGGTGTTCCAGCGTGCGAATCCGTTCCCAACGATGTCGATTGCCGACAACGTGCTGGCGGGTTTGCGGCTTAACAATCGCAAGCTTGGTAAGTCTGAGGCGCAGGATATCGTCGAAGAGTCGCTGCGCGGCGCGAACCTGTGGGAAGAAGTGAAGGGGCGGCTCGAAAAGCCTGGCTCTTCGCTATCTGGTGGTCAGCAGCAGCGGCTGTGTATTGCGCGCGCGATTGCTGTGAAGCCCGAAGTGCTCCTGATGGATGAACCGTGTTCGGCGCTCGATCCGATTTCTACCCTCGCAATCGAAGATCTCATGCAGAAACTGCAAAAGGACTACACGATTGTGATCGTGACGCACAACATGCAGCAGGCTGCGCGAGTTTCGCAAAAGACCGGCTTCTTCAATATTGAAGGAACCGGCAAACCTGGGCATCTGGTTGAGTATGACGATACCGACAAGATCTTCTCCAACCCGGCACACCAAGAAACAGAAGATTACGTTTCTGGCCGTTTTGGTTAAACCAAGCGTTCCAGCGACTTTCGGGTAGTCGGGTGGAACGTACAGGCGGGGCGCTCATCTCCTCTTGAGCGCCCCGCCTTTTAATGCGTGCTTTTCCGGAGGGCTAACGAAGAGCTGCAAAAGCTGAAAAGTGGTAGCTACGTAAGCTGGCTGAGTAGCAGCGCGAGTACGGAGGCGATCATGCCGGAGGCCAGTGGCGTAATAAGCCAAGCGCCCACAATGCTCCCAGCAGTGTTCCATCGCACCGCAGAGCGCCGGGTGGCTGCACCGACTCCCACCACTGAAGCTACAACCGTGTGTGTGGTAGAAATCGGTGCAGCAAACACGAAGGCAGTGGTGTATAAAATGCCCGCCGAAACCGTTTCGGCCGCAAAACCTTGCGCCGGATTGAGGGGATAAATCTTGGTGCCCACAGTTTTAATGATTCGCCAACCGCCAGCGTAGGTGCCGGCAGAAATAGCTGCCGCCGCTGAGAGTTTTACCCAAAGTGGTATCGAAGTATCGTCATGGTATCCGCCCGCAACAAGCGCGATCACGATCACGCCCATGATTTTTTGGGTATCTTGCAAACCGTGGCCAAGAGCCACCGCTGCCGCCGAAATCGTTTGCGCAGCCTGAAAACGCCGCATTGCCTGCTTGCGTGGGGCGTTGTGGAATACTTTTGCAATCGCCTTCATCAGCAACAACGCCAGCACGAAACCGGCCGCAGGTGCGATAAACATCGGCACAATCACTAGCGCACCAATCACATCCCAGTGCACGGTAAACGCAGCTGCAAGCCCAGCGCCCGCCAGCCCACCAATAAGCGCATGCGAGGACGATGAGGGTAGGCCAAACCACCACGTCACCACGTTCCAACACATCGCCCCAAGGAGGGCCGCAAGAACGACGACGATCCCGGTAACGCCGTCGTCGGCGCTCACCTCCACTATTCTCGAGCCGATGGTGACCGCAATTCCCGTACCAAGAAGCGCTCCCACGAAGTTCATTGCCGCAGTCATCATCAGCGCGATGCGCGGGGCGAGTGCGCGCGTGGCCACAGACGTCGCTATTGCGCCGGAGGCGTCATGAAAGCCGTTGGTGTAACCGAAAATCAGGGCGACGGCGACGGTGATGATAACGAGCGCCACGTCCACCTAGTCAGGACTCCTTCAAACTGAGCAGTTCGATTGCGGCTGCCAGTTCCTCGAAAGTATCAACTGCGATCTCGAAAGAATCCAACGTGATTTTACCGGCCAATAACTCTTTCGGCGTGAAATCGGAGTTGAATAGTTCAATCGTGAGATCCCTGTGTAGGGAGTCGGCCCGGTTTTCAAGATTGTTTATCTCAAGCCACGTAGTGCGAATCGAGGAGTCGATTTTTCTAAGCTTGCCGACGGCAATCACCGCGTATTCGGCGCATTGCACGATAATGTCTGCCATTTGGTGGATCTTAGGTGGAAGCTTACCAATACGATAAAGGACGAGATTGTCGCCAGCTTCGTCAATAGCGTCAACACAATTGTCGATAGCGTTCGAAAGATGAATCAGATCTCCACAGTCATAGGGGAGGACGAATCGCGAGCCAACTTCTTGGAGAACGTTGTGCAAGGCGGTGTCCGCATCATTTTCGATACTGTGCAAACTAGCGTTGAGGTCTTTGCGCGATGGCGAATTTGCTCGGACCATTTCGGCGAGCACATTAGCTGCCAGCACTAGATGAGATGCTTGCGCGTTAAGTAACTCCTGCACATTGTGTTGACCGCTGAACCGGCTGAAGAATCTAGACAAGGGGCTTGTGCCTCCATGGACCTATCGTCAATCTGTTACGCCGATGCTTGAATCCTTTGCGCTTCTCAAGCCCTATGACCGGCGTAAACATATGTCAACGAGTAGATTACGGCAGGGTTAACAAGATTGCCAATGCTGAGATCAAAATAACCGACAAAGCACGCTTCAGCTGATCATATGCCGGCCTGTTCTCCGTTCGCGCGAGCGATGTGGGAAACTTGGCTTCGCTAAGCCTGCGGGCAACTAGGACGTAAACATTTCCGAAGGGCGATCACATGGAACAGATTCAGCAATGGCTTGACTCGGCCACCGGCCCGCTTACGGGCTTTCTAGGGGGAATCAGCGACTGGCTATACACCTGGATCATGCTCGCGGTGCTCACCGGAACCGGCATCTACCTCACCTTCCGGTCAAAAGGTTTGCAGTTGCGCCACTTTGGGACCATGACTAGGTACATTGTGCAATCTCGCAAGGGCTCGCGAGGGGGAATTTCCTCTTTTCAAGCATTTGCCATCGGCATGGCGACCAGGATTGGAATCGGTAACATCACGGGCGTCGCACTCGCCATGATCCTCGGTGGTCCCGGCGCACTATTTTGGATGTGGGTTGTGGCAACGTTTGGAATGGCGACGGCGTTCGCAGAGGCCACACTCGCTCAAATCTTTAAGAAACGCCACCCGGACGGCACGTTTCGCGGCGGTCCGGCAACCTATATTTTGCGCGGACTGAAATCTCGGCCTCTGGCAGTTGCATTCGCGGTGGCCATGGTCTTTTCAATGACTGTCGCAATGCCCATGGTGCAGTCCAACGCCATCGCCGGCGTTTTGGCTAACTCGCACGGAGTTGAGCCATGGGTAACCGGGCTCGTCGTGGCTGTCCTGACCGGCGTCGTCGTGGTGGGCGGGGTGCGCGGCGTTGCGCGGGCAACCGAAGTGATCTCACCCGTCATGGCGATCGCTTATCTGATCACTGCGCTCGCCGTGATTGTGCTCAACATAGGCGCACTTCCGGGATTCTTCGCAGACGTCTTCATGTCCGCATTCGGGCTACGTGAAGCGCTTGCGGGTACGGCTGGCGGCATTATCGCGGCTCTGGTGAATGGTATGCGCCGCGGACTGTTTTCCAACGAGGCGGGAATGGGTACGAATCCGAATGCAGCGGCAACTGCTACCGTTTCCCACCCGGTACAGCAGGGGCTTATTCAGTCGTTTGGAGTATTCCTCGACACCATGCTGGTGTGTACTGCAACCGGCTTCATCATTATGACATCGGGCGTGCTCGACCTGTCCACGGTTACTCCTGACGATTCGGGTGTGCTCACCACCGTCGGGGTCATTGACACGCTTGGTGGTTGGATGGCCTGGCCCATGTCAATCATGATCTTCTTCTTCGGATTCTCATCGATTCTGGGTGCGTATGCATACGGCGAAGCAAATCTCGTGTTCCTCAACGCGAGCCGGACAGTCCACATGGCAGCTCGGGTATTGCAGGTAGTTTTCTCCTTTGTGGGCGCAGTGCTGGCTTTGACGTTCGTATGGACACTCATGGATCTTGCGATGTTCGTTATTACCATTCTCAACCTCGTTGGGGTTCTTTCCCTATCCGGCTGGGTGCTAGCGGCACTGAAGGATTACGAGCGGCAAATTGCCGCGATCAAAGGTGAGGGTTACGTGGAAGTGATCGGAAGCGACGGCGCCGTGCGACGCTACGTGACACCCGTCTTTGTGCCTGATAGTGCTGGCCTGCCCGGTGATCTTGGAGGAGACGCGTGGACTGAAGCTGCTGCGTCGGGGCAGTTGGCTGATCCGAGCTGAATTTATAAGGGAAGGGCCGCATCCGAAGATGCGGCCCGAAAGCTTAGGACACCGAACCCGAGAGCGCCTGTCGGCGCGAAGGCCGCTCGTAGCGGCAAATTTTTGGAGCCCGGGGCTTTCGCGATCCGGTGTCTTGGCACTTAGCCTAGCCTACAAAAAATTGCGTGTCACCCTTTCGCAAAGCACATTTTCCACCGCGAAGCTGAGCCGTTGCACGCCTTCCAAAGACACGTTAATAACGCCACAACCTCTCAAAAGATTGGTAAAGTTCTACTACCGGACTACGGGGATATACACTGTTATCTATGACTCCGTCCACGCAGGGGCCTGAATCCGATCGCGGCCAATCCTTGATTGACCTACTTTTTGACCGCGAGACCCCTGCCCGGCCCTCAGCCGGCATGCGCCCACCACTAGTTTGGGCGTCAATGGGCGCTTTTTTCGCGGCCATCCTCGCACTTGGCGTTAGCTTTGGATCACTGACCTCAGCTTTTGCGGCAGTGGCGATCGGCGTCGTAATAATCCCGGGCTGGCCCGTCCTTCTCGGGTTAACGAACCGCGCAGTTTCCCGAGTAATCATGCTGATCACCCTCGCGGCCGCCGTGCCAGCCGCATATTTCGGTACAGTCACGACGACGATGGGTGTTGCGACCGGCGCGATTTTGTTGAGCTTCGTTGGCGAAATGTTTCGGCGCGACGGCCGGATCCACCTGGTCGAGCACGTTTCGGCATCTGCGGGCGGTGCGATGATGATGGTCTCGGTGTCGTTTTGGGTGCACGTCGGCGGTGCCCACGTTGGCCTCGAGCAGATGAGGTCGAACCCGGGAGTCGTCGTCGGCTTAACTTTCGCGATTTGCATAGCTGTGGCAGCCTTGATTCACGGCTTTGATTCAGATCGGGCTAACTGGCTCGGCATAGTTAACGCAACGCTCGTGGGCGGCGTGTCAAGCTATCTATTTGGATACCCCCTGTGGATAGGACTGCTTTTCGGATTGTGTGTGGGAATGGTCTACGCCGTCATTTGGAGAGGTCTACAGCCTTTCAAACGCCCGCTCACGTGGGTGCAGGGAATCACGAAATCCCTGTTACCCCATTGTTCGCTTGGCGTGATTGGCTACGTGTTCACCGCCGTTCTGCTCTAACCTAGTGGCATGGCAATCCGACTTCCTGAAAATCTTGCACCAGAGAACTATCCGCTCGGTTGGCTGATCGACACCTGGCACGGGGGCGGCATTCTTGAGTATGACAACATCGAACCTGCTGCCTACCTTCACGAATTAACGATCGACGCCGTCGATGCCGGCCCGTTTGTTCGGTTCGTGTCACGCGTGTGGCTTGCCAATGAGTCGGCGGGAGCGGTCGATAAGGAAGCCCCTGGTCAAGTCACCTACGATTCGCTCACCAAGGAACGTTTGTGGCAGACAGAAACGGGCTACTTGCGGGTGAACCCCGAGGCGCAGGCGCGCGAGGATGGCGCTGTCGAGCTCGAAGCCACAGTCGCATCGCCAACCGGCACGTCACAGCTGTGGGTCGGTCTCATTTCCGGCCCGCGTATGCACATGGTTACAGATACGATCATCCGTTCGGGGGCGGCAGCAGATCTGCAGGCCGCCAAATTCGTGGGCGGCAATGTCGCCTCGGATTTCTTTTACGCCTACGACATGGAAGCCTTCGGATACGAAATGCGCAGCTATCTAGCTGGCCGGCTTTCGCGTCAGTTCGACGACGACGTCGACGCGCCGGCAGCGAACAGCAGTTAAATCAAAAAATAAGGAGACGACATGGGCAACGGTAAGCATTGGGGAGCTGACTTTTACGGCGGTAAGGAGGCCGAGGGCTCCGACGTGAAAGCTGCGAAGGCGGCTGGCGAACAGTCTGCTGATCAGCTGGAAGAAGTGGCAGAGCAAGCGATTGAGTCCGAAGCTGAAAACCCACACGAGCCGTCCCACTGGGGGATTGGCGTGTATGGGAACAAAGATCAGCAAAGTAACGAGGAGAAGCAGGACCAGTGAAAGTTTCGCGTTCTCTTCCGGGCGCAGTAATGGACGAGGATCTTGGCGTTCCGGCCCATTACTCGAATCAGTTCGCCGAGGAAAATCAGCTTGCATCGGGCAAGGCGTTTACTGACCTGTCCTTCTTGGAAGTCGTCACTGTTTCGGGAGCCGATCGCGCTACGTGGCTCCACAATCTGACAACCCGGGACTTCTTGGCGCTCGCGGCAGGGCAGTCATCCGAGATGATGCTGCTAGGTCCGAACGGTCACGTCGAATCCGCAGCGGCCGTGATTGACGACGGCGAACGCGCCTGGTTCATTCTTGACAAAGGGCAGGCGCAGCCCTTTGTTGAGTTTCTGGATTCGATGATGTTCCGAATGCGAGTGAAGATCGAACGGCCGGAATTCGACGTCGTCGGCGTGATGGTTCCCGAAGCTGAACTGTCTGACCAGGCGCGAGCCCTCGCCTCCGTGATATGGGAAGATCCCTGGCCACGAACGCTGCCCGGCGGAGCGCATTACGGGATAGCCGACGCCGACCATCCGGCGAAGAACTCGAGCCGAACCCTGCTCGTCGTCGGCAAAGATGAACCCATCGTTGAAACGCTGATTGCAGCGGGGATGGTTCCTGCGGGTGTCACTGCGTGGGAAGCAAAGCGGATCACGGACTGGCGCCCGCGCCCGAACTTGGAGGCCGCCGCGCAGGTGTTGCCACACGAACTGGACTGGTTGCGAACTGCCGTCCACCTGGACAAGGGCTGTTACCGCGGGCAGGAGACCGTGGCCAAGCTCGTCAATCTGGGTAAGCCGCCGCGCAGACTCACCTATCTGTATTTGGAAGGGCCGGAGGGTGATTTGCCGGCGCCCGGTGACGACGTGATGCTCGGTGAGCGAGTGGTGGGTCAACTGACGTCGGTTGCTCGTGACGCCGAAGAAGGTCCGGTCGCGCTCGCCCTTTTGCGGCGCAACACCGCCGACGACGCCCAGCTGACAGTGGGTGGATTTCAGGCCGCACAAGAGCCGATCGTGGCGCGCGAGGGGAAGTCCTCGGCGTCGCCGCAGGAGCGGCCCGGGCAGGGGTTACGTCGGGGCAACCGGGGTGGCGGCCCGGGAAGTACCGATGGGGGTGCAGGTGGCTTTGGCAGTGCTCGCGGTGGGCTGGGAAGCCGTTAGAGAGCAACGTCGGGTTGGAGGCTAATTCGTTGTTAAGCTTGGTGGTTTTCAGAATTTTGCCGCTCGCGTTAACCGGTCTGTTTGTGTGGGGATTTTTCGATGCGTTAGCGCGCCCGGAACGCCAGTTTGGGCTGGCGGGAAGGTCGAAGAATTTCTGGTTAGCAGTGCTTGGCGGGGGCGGAGTACTTTATTTTCTCGTGCGAGTTTTGAGATTTTGGTTCCCGCTGGCTGGGCTGGTGAGTCTTGGTTTCTTGATAGCGGCAGTTTTTTATTTGGGGCCGGAAAGGCAGCGGATGGGGCCGCGGTGGCATGGGCGCGAGTCACGTGATTCGGGAGGTGGATGGTAATGCGTAGCGTTATTCAGCGCGTGAAACGTGCGAAGGTGATGGTGGGCGACCGCGTGACCGGTGAGATCGGCGCCGGGTTGTGCGTGCTGGTGGGTGTGACGCACGGTGATGGAGCGGCCGACGTCGAAAAAATGGCGCGGAAAATAGCACAACTGAAACTTTTACGTGGGCCGGATGGTTCCGACGACGCCGGGGCGCGGGTTTGCGCGGAAGAATCGGGTTCGCCGGTGTTGCTGGTTTCGCAGTTCACTCTTTACGCGGACGTGCGCAAGGGGCGAAAGCCGAGTTGGTCGAATGCGGCCGGGGCGGACGTGGCCGAGCCGATATTCAATGAGCTTGTGTTGGCTGTGCGGAACTATGGTGTTCCCGTTGAGACCGGTGAATTTGGTGCGATGATGGATGTGGAGCTCGTGAACGATGGCCCGTTCACGGTCCTGTTCGAAACCTGAGGTTACGAATCCGGGAGCAAAGTTCGTGCTCTGTTCAATGTTGCTTGAGTGCGAACAAGCCCGAGTAATGGGCATTTTCGGCAAATCTTACTATGATGGTTCTGACAGCAAATGCACTTTATCGCGTCAAAGAGGACGCGGATTGGAATTGGCATGAGTATACAAACGGGTAAAGTGGCCACAACTCGATTATCAAATGGGCAAGTACTGTCCTACGCCTTAGGCGATGTGGCAAATAACCTCACCTTCATGATGACCTCGATGTTCCTCGTGGTTTACATGACCGATATCGCCGGAGTGAGCGCGGGCGTTGCCGGCGCGATTTACGGCGTCACCAAGATCTGGGCGGGTGTCACCGATTTGACAGCCGGCCAAACCGTGGACCGCTTCGACACCCGATGGGGGCGTTTGCGGCCGTGGATCCTATTCGGTTCGGCGCCGCTCGCGATTATGTTCGTGGCGCTGTTCTCCGTGCCGTCGGGATTGAACGCGACTATGGCGATCGTCTGGATTCTCCTCTTCGACGCCGCTTACCAGCTGATGTACTCGTTTGTGAACATCCCGTACGGCTCACTTTCAGCAGCTCTCACCCAGGATCCGGTCGATCGTTCTCGCCTATCGGGTGCTCGTTCGATTACGTCGTCGCTTTCTTCTGTTCTTCTCGCGTTCGTCGTGGCTCCCCAGTTCCAAGACACGACGGCGGATAACATCCGGCTCAAGTTCACACTGACCACGCTGGCGCTCGGTGTGGTAGCCGTGATCTTGTACCTGATCTGTTTCAAGAACACCAAGGAAGTTGTAGAACGGCCGCAGGCGAAGGTGACGCTTAAGGGCACTTTGAGGACTGTTGCTCAGAATCGCCCGTTGCTGATCTTGTGTCTGGGTGCATTCTTCCTGCTGGCAGGCATGTTTACCATGTCGGCAGTAGCGATGTTCTATGCCCGTGAAGTGCTTGGCAATGCGGGGTGGTTTGCATTCTTGCAACTGGCTCAGACTTTGGGCGGAATCATTATGGCCTCGCTTGTGCCTACCGTGACCGTGCGGCTTGGTAAGCGACTCGGGTATGTCAGTGCGGGCGTTGTGACCATCATTGCTTTCCTTCTGATTTTCTTTGCTCCGGCCGGTTCTTTGCCCGTGGCTCTTCTTGCTTGGTTCCTCTACGGAATCGGTATTGGCGGTACGAATGCTCTCATGTTTTCGATGCAGGCCGACACCGTGGATTATGGTGAGTGGAAGACGGGCAATCGCTCCGAGGGCGGTTCTTACTCGATCCTTTCGTTCATCCGTAAGGTTGGTCAGGGCGTTGGTGGCTGGGCCGGCGCCGCGCTGATTGGCGCGTTTGGCTACAATGCTGAAATTGCCACTCAAAGCGATCAGGCCATTCAAGGTATACGAATTGCCACCGGAGGCCTGCCGGCGGCTCTCACGTTCCTCGCAATCCTCGTCATGTTGCGCTACCCGCTCGGTTTGGAAGAGCATACGAAGATTGTCCGTGAGCTCAATGAACGTCGCACCCAGAAGGCCGTGACTGATATGACGGGCGTTGGCAGAGATGACGTTAAGGTCGCGACCGTTGGCGATGGCCGGACAACCCGCTTGCGCAAGAAGGGCGAGCCCGCACCGCCGATCGTGACGGTCTTTGGGTTGTCAGGAGCTGGTGCATCCGCGATTGGGCCGATGCTTGCGCGCAAGCTTGGGGTTCCGTACATCGGCCAGAGATTCTCTTCGGAGGAATTGGCGCTTGTGGACAAGGAAACGCTCGTTTCCGACTCCGCATTCGATCGCTGGCTACGCACCGTGGATTATTCGGGAACTCAGGATGCCACGATGGCGATGGCGTACGACGAGGCGCAGAATTTCCATGTGGCCTCGGAGAATACGCGGACGGTTCTTTCTGAAGTTGAACATGGTGGCGTTGTTCTCGGGCGTAACGGTGCATTCGTGCTTCACCACGCCGTTGGAGCAATCCACGTGCGCCTCATTGCGCCGAAGGCAAAGCGGATTGAGCGCGTTATGCATCGCACCGGTTTGAACATGAGCGATGCGACTGCGCAGCTCGAAGCTGAAGACCGGATGAGGGCCGAAATGTCCCGCCATCTGTATCAGTGGGATCCGAACAACGATAACTACTACGACCTCGTGATCAACACCGGTTCGATTACCTACGAGCAGGTCGTTGAGACGATCGTAGATATGTATCGTTCGAAGTATCCGCTCAATGAACCTGATCCGACGGTTGACACCGGCGAGATTCCACTCCCGCCGTACGCCAAGCCCGATGCCCGCGAAGGCTCGGAGGAGGACGTGCTGAAGTAGAGCGCTCCCGACTGTGAATGCCCGGCCCAGCTAGCTAGTTAGCGGGGCCGGGCATTCCCGTGTGCCTGAGTTCCCGCTCGCGTTTGGATGAGCTGCCCCACCTTTCCATGTGGATCTTTCCCCAACGGAGCGAAGCTCCTACGCTGTCCACATTTTCCACGTTCGTAGAAACGCGGAAGCTGCCGTCGCCGTAGGCTCAGCCAACATATAACTGTTAAAGCTGGAGGCGAGGACGTGGGTGGTGCAAATATGCAACGAGTGCAAGTAGAGGTAACTCCAATTGTCGAACACGATAACTTTCTTGAATCTTGATGCGCCCAACGAGAGAAGGCTTTCTTAACAGTGCGAAGTCAATCGGCGCGGTTTGGCGAGACGCGCGAATTATCGCGAATCCGGCTATGCGAAACGGGAAATCTTTCGGCGAGTCGATGGCTGATGACATGCGTCGACAACGCGAGTTAAGGCAGGTAGAGATCGAAACCTTTCGCCTGGAATGGAAGGGCGTAGTTGCCGGTGGTGCTTTCGTACACTGGTTGATGAAGATGCGCATTTACGGCCTCCCCTATTGATTGTCCACTGCACCTGCGAGGGTTTTTGCCTAATTGCGAGGGCTTTTACCCCTCGCATGTGGATAGGACCCCTCGCCGACGGGGCCGAGACGGGGCAGGAATGGGCAGGGAGGGGATAGGGATGCGGCGGGCGGAAGTCACGCCAGCGGCGAAACGGCGAATAAACGCGGCGTGCCGATCGCTAAGGTTATTGAGGAATCGTACAGGTGCGCGCACAGGCGCCTTAGCGAAAAATATTTCAGAGGAGTCCAACATTGTTTGAACGGTTTACAGATCGCGCGAGGCGGGTCATTGTGCTCGCCCAAGAATCTGCGCGAAACCTCAAGCACAACTACCTTGGCACAGAGCACATTTTGCTTGGCCTGATTAAGGAAGGCGAAGGTGTCGCTGCGAAGGCGCTCGAGTCACTCAACGTCACATACGACGCCGTTCAAGAGCAGGTCATTGAGATCATCGGCGAGGGGCAAGAGCAACCCTCAGGCCACATTCCCTTCACGCCACGGGCGAAGAAGGTTCTCGAGTATGCAATGCGCGAGGGCTTGCAACTCGGCCACTCCTATATCGGCACGGAGCATTTGTTGCTCGGTCTATGCCGTGAACAGGACGGCGTGGCCGCCCAAGTTCTGGTGAAACTCGGGGCAGATTTGCCGCGCGTTCGCCAACAGGTCACACAGCTGCTGTCCGGATACCAGGGCAAGGAAGCTGTGGGAGTTGGCCCTGGTGGGCCGCGCGAAGGGCAAAAGGCCGGTTCGACGATCCTTGACCAATACGGGCGCAACCTCACGCAGGCCGCACGAGAAAACAAGCTAGATCCGGTGATCGGGCGGCACAATGAAACCCAGCGCGTCATGCAGGTGCTCTCCCG
Source organism: Trueperella bonasi (assembly GCF_030811535.1). Classification (GTDB taxonomy): domain Bacteria; phylum Actinomycetota; class Actinomycetes; order Actinomycetales; family Actinomycetaceae; genus Trueperella; species Trueperella bonasi. The sequence continues at coordinate 1,275,917 of NZ_JAUSQX010000001.1, forward strand.
GCGCACCAAAAACAATCCCGTATTGATCGGTGAACCCGGTGTGGGTAAGACCGCCGTCGTCGAAGGTTTGTCACAGGCGATCGCGGCGGGTGACGTACCCGAAACCCTGAAGGACAAGCAGCTGTATTCGCTTGACATGGGCTCGCTTGTGGCAGGTTCGCGCTACCGTGGTGATTTCGAAGAGCGGATGAAGAAAATCCTCAAGGAGATCAACACGCGCGGCGACATTATTCTTTTCATCGACGAAGTCCACACGCTTGTCGGGGCGGGCGCCGCAGAGGGCGCGCTCGATGCAGCCTCGCTGCTCAAGCCCATGATGGCTCGCGGCGAGCTGCAGATTATCGGCGCCACGACGCTCGATGAGTACCGGAAGTACATTGAGAAGGACGCCGCCCTCGAGCGCCGCTTCCAACCGATTCAGGTTGATGAGCCAACGGTGAAGGAAACGATCGCGATCCTTGAAGGCTTGCGTGATCGTTATGAGGCTTTCCATCGCGTCACGATTACTGACGACGCGCTCGAATCGGCTGCAACTCTTGCGGATCGGTATATTAACGACCGTTTCCTGCCAGATAAAGCCATCGATTTGATCGATGAGGCCGGTGCACGGCTTGCGATTCAGAAGATGACGGCCCCACCAGAATTGCGCGAGCTTGATGAGCAGATCAACGAAGTTAAGCGTGCCAAAGAAGCTGCCATCGACGGGCAAGATTTTGAGAAAGCCGCTTCCTTGCGGGATAAGGAACAGCAGCTTACCGAGAAGCGCGCCGAACGTGAGAAGGCTTGGAAGGAAGGTGACCTCGACGTCGTTTCGGTGGTTGATGAAGACATCATTACAGAGGTCCTGTCGATGTCGACTGGCATTCCGGTCTTCAAGCTTACGGAAGCGGAATCCGAGAAGCTGTTGCGCATGGAAGACGAGCTACACAAGCGTGTGATCGGCCAGAACGAAGCCGTTACCGCGCTGTCGCAGGCAATTCGCCGTACTCGCGCCGGTTTGAAAGATCCGAATCGCCCGGGCGGCTCGTTCATCTTCGCCGGCCCGACAGGCGTCGGCAAAACCGAGCTCGCCAAGGCACTTGCCGAATTCCTGTTCGGCGACGAGGACGCGCTGATCACCCTCGACATGTCCGAGTACTCGGAGAAGCACACGGTCTCGCGGCTGTTTGGTGCGCCTCCGGGATACGTGGGCTACGAGGAGGGCGGTCAGCTCACGGAAAAGGTTCGCCGCAAGCCGTTCTCGGTGGTCCTGTTCGATGAGATTGAGAAGGCCCACCAGGATCTGTTTAACTCGTTGCTCCAGATTCTCGAAGAGGGGCGCCTGACTGATTCGCAGGGCCGCGTTGTCGATTTCAAGAACACGATCATCATTATGACCACGAATCTTGGAACTAAGGACATCGCCAAGGGCGTGCAGACCGGTTTCCAGTTTGACGCCGATACCCAGACTTCTTACGAACGGATGAAGGGGCGCGTGGGCGAGGAGCTGAAGAATCACTTCCGCCCGGAGTTCTTGAACCGAGTGGACGACATCATCGTTTTCCCGCAGCTCAACAAGGAGGAGATCTTGCAGATCGTGGATCTCATGATCGGCAAGCTTGGCGCGCGCCTGTGGGATCAGGGCATGTCGATTGTTTTGACCGACGATGCCAAGCAACTTCTGGCGGACCGCGGCTATGATCCGGTTCTGGGTGCTCGTCCGCTGCGCCGTGCGATTCAGCGCGACATTGAGGATACTCTCTCAGAGAAGCTCTTGTTTGGTGAGTTCCAGAAGGGCCAGACGATCGTCGTCGACGTCGATCAGGAAGCGGTGCCTAAGGCATTCACCTTTACGGGCCACGATTCGGATTACCAGTTGCCTGAGGGTGTGAAGCCCGCGCAGGAAACCGAGGAGATTAACGGTTTAGCGCAGCCCACGACGGTCGGACCGTCAGGCGGCGATAGTGACGGCACCCAGATGGCGAGCGAGCCTTCGCACGATGGTGGTGGCACGCGAACCGAGTAGAGCTGACGGAAGCTGTTTGGCGCTGCACATCAAAGAAGCTGCGAACAGTGCAAAAGGGGAGGGGCCAAAATGGACCCTCCCCTTTTGCCTGCATATTAGTTAACATCAGCTTAGACAGCACAAGTATCGAAGGAGGACCATGAGTTTGGATTTAGTCACGATCGGTGAGGTTATGGGAACCCTTCGATTGCGCGGGCAATTTGGTGTTGGCAATGAAGCGGGCATCACCATGTCGGGCGCGGAAGGCAATGTTTCGATTGCCTTGGCACGTCTCGGGCATAACGTGCAATGGGTGGGCAGCCTTGGGCCGGACACTTTTGGTGAGGGGATTTTACGAACCTTGCGGGGCGAACGGGTCGGCGTCGATTTCGTCGAGCGACGAGAAGAGCAGACGGGCCTGGTGGTCGTGCGAGGCATGGGTTCGGAAGCTAAGCGCGTGGATTACCATCGCGCAGGTTCAGCAGGAAGCCACTTCTCGCAGGCACAGATTGCTGCGGCGATCGAGGCTCGGCCGCGGATTGTTCATCTCACGGGGATCACTCCGGCGTTGAGCGAATCTGCGCGTGAGGCGACATTCCAGATGGTGCGCGAGGCAAAAGAGGCGGGCATTAAGATTTCTTTCGATCTCAATTACCGTAGCCGCTTGTGGTCACGTGAGGAGGCGACACCGGTACTGCAGGAATTAGCGAGTATGGCCGATATCGTCATTGGCGGCACCACGGAGTACGAAATACTCACAACATATCCAGACCCACGTAAAGCCATGGAGACCGTGTACAAGCGCGGAGTTTCTGAGGTTGTGTGGAAAACGGACGACTTGGCACGAGTGCAAACGAACGAGGGCGTGATCGAGTGCCCGAATCGCAAGGTTAGGGTTGTCGATCCGATTGGCGCTGGTGACGCGTTCGTGTCCGGCTACCTGTCGGCATGGCTTGATGGTTTGGGTCCGTATGATCGACTCGCTCGGGCCCACATGCTTGGTGGTTTGATCGTTGCTTCCGACGGCGACTGGGAAGCTCTTCCGCTGAGGCGTGAATTGGAGATGCTTGAGGCTTTGCCGGGCCGTAGTTTGCAGTCAGGCGAGGTTCTTCGCTGAGCCACATGCCAGGCTCTGCAATAATTCTCACCGAATCGGCTCTGCAGAAATTCCGTGCAGTTTTCAAAGATTGTGTGAAAAGTATCAACCCCGGTGCTACCTTGGTGGTTAGGTGGGAATCTGGTCACAGCGAGGTCGCTAGATTTGTGGCCTGAGGTTGCCTAGGTTTCCGGCTAGAACGAACGCAAGCCAACCAATGTCGGTTGGTGGGGCGGGAGTTCACGTCATCACACCCTGACAAAGGAACTCACATGGAAATTGATATCTTTTGGCTCATTGCAGCCTTTGGTGGAGGCGCTTTCGGCGCTGCCATTGGCGGCCAGACGGCCTTCATTTTCACCGGTCTGATGTACCTCATCGGTTTAGGTACATATATGGCTGGTTTTGACGCCGGGCCATACATGAATTCGGTTGTCTTCGGACCGGTCTTCGGTCCGCATATCGCCTTCTTGGGAGGTGCAGCGGCCGCGGCCTATGCTGCAAAGGTCGGTGCTATGCCGAAGGGCGTTAACGGCCGAGATATTGTTAGCCCTCTAGCTGGACTTGGCCGTTCGGACGTGCTCATGGTCGGCGGTGCCTTCGGCATTTTCGGCTACATCGTCAACAACTTTTTTGCATGGGCGCTGCCGACATTCAAGGCTGGCGATCCTGCCCTGCACTACGGAAACGAAGTGATTGGTGCGACTGATACCGTTGCGCTCACAATTATCGTTTTGTCGATTGTTATCCGCTTCGCATTTGGTAGCACCGGTCTTTTCCAGAAGACCAATGGTCTTGGCCTGCTCGAGGTGGGCGAGGGCAAGCACTGGGTGGAACATCAGGAAAAGTGGGGAGTTACGGCCGCACACGGTTTGACCTCCGGCTTGATGTCCGCCTTTGCAACCCTCGTAGTCGTTCAGTACTTCTTCCCGGCATCCCCTAGTATCGTCAACCACGCACAGCTGATCGGCTGGGCGATTTCGGCGGTTACCCTCGTCTTCTTGACCTGTGGTCTGAAGACGCCGGTTACCCACCACATGACGATCCTCGCTTCGATCGCTGCGCTCAAGTTCGCTCCGATCATTGCGGGCACGTCGGACGTGCTTGCCTGGTCCTCGAGCCATCTGGCGATCGCAGTCGTCATCGGCGGCATCGTTGGCGCGCTCGGTGGTTTGCTCGGCGAGGCGCTCTCGCGTATGACTAACGCCAATGGCGACACCCATATTGATCCCCCTGCATTCGCAATCTGGACCGGAACAACCGTCCTGTTTGCAATCACGGCGATCCTTGCCTAAAATCCTTGGGCTCGCCCGATTCAATCGGGCGAGCCCAATTTTTCATCACTTGAGCGGGGTGGAGCTAGACGGGTGCTGAACTCTACCGAAATTCTCCTCGTCAAGCCCCCCCCAGTTTTACGCCGTACTCATACGCGGTTTTAAAAAAGGACAATCATGCAGTTTTCCTCACCGACCCAGTTGTACGATGCCTATGTTTTTGACCAGGATGGAACCATCTATCTCGGTGAAGAACTCCTTCCGGGAGCAAAGCGCCTCATCGAAGGATTGCGCAAGCTCGGCAAACCCGTCCGCTTCCTATCAAACAATCCAACGAAGGATCCGAGCGAGTATAAGGAAAAACTCGACCGCCTCGGAATCCCAACACCGCTCGATGAGATCGCCAACACCGTGGTGACGACAACTCGTTGGTTGAAGATGCATCACCCGGACGCCGTCGTCTATCCAATTTCGGAAGAGCCACTTAAACGTGCGCTGCGCGATGCGGGAATTAAAATGAGCGAAAATCCCGAAGAGATCGACATCGTGATCGCTTCCTACGACCGCACTTTCGAATACAAGAAACTGCAAATCGCATTCGACGCGATTTGGTATCACAAGCGCGCATTTTTAATCACCACAAATCCGGATAAGTACTGTCCGTTCCCGGGCGGGCGAGGCGAGCCCGATGCTGCCGCGATCGTCGGAGCGATCGAGGCATGCACCGGCACCAAGCTTAAGGCCAATATGGGCAAGCCCGAACCGGAAATGCTCGAGGCCGCGCTCGGAGACTTAGATGTAGACCCCAAGAATTGTATGATGGTCGGTGACCGTCTCGGCACTGACATCGGCATGGCCGTCCGGACCGGCATGGCTTCAACGCTGGTTTTGACGGGAGATAACACCGCCGAGGACGCTCAGGAGCTGCCCGAAGATGAGCAGCCAACCTACGTACTCGAACGCATCGATCACCTTATTCCTGCGCAAATTCGCGAGGAATGGGGATGGTCTGACGACGACGTCGCATAATCACGAGAACCCCTCGATTCACTAGGAAAGAATATGACTAAGAAAGCAGTTAATTTTAGGTACACTCACGGTCCCTATTTGATGGGTATTGATTTTGGCACGGAGTCGTGCCGCGTGGGAATTTTTGATCCTGTCGGCTCGCCTCTCGCGTTTGCGGCGACGCCGTACAAAACTACCTACCCGCACCCGGGGTGGGCAGAACAGGATCCGGAGGATTGGAAGCAGGCGCTCGTCGCCTCGACTCGCAAGGTTATGGCGCGCGCGGGCATTGAGCCTCCGGAAATTGCGGGTATTTCGTATGATGCGACGACGATGACCGTGGTTCCCGTGGACGAAAACGGCGATCACCTGAGCAACGCGATCATGTGGATGGACGTGCGAGCAACCGAGCAGGCTGCCCGCGTGGTGGAATCACAATCTCCAGCAACGCGATACACCGGCGGCGGTACGCTCCCGCCCACGGCGGAGTGGTTCCCGTTCAAGGCCGCGTGGTTGCGTGAAAACGAACCGGAGCTTTATAAGAAGGCCTACCGCCTTGTGGATGCCCCCGACTGGCTGACATATCAGCTGACCGGCCGGTGGACGGTCAACATTAACACTGCCGCCCATCGTGCCTACTACGACCGCGACAATGGTGGCTGGCCAGTGGACCTATACGAAGAGGCCGGAGCGGGCGACGTTTTCGACAAGATTCCGGAAGACGTCGTGGACCTCGGCGTTCACATCGGCGGGCTAACCAAATGGGCTGCAGAAGCACTTGGACTGCTTCCGGGCACGCCGGTTGCCCAAGGAGGCGGCGACGCCTGGCATGGCCAGATCGGCCTGAACGCGTTGAGCCCGGGCAAGATGTCGCTCGTGACGGGCTCCTCGCACGTCATGTCCGGCCAGGCCGACCAGCCAGTCTCCGGCCCGGGCTTCTTCGGCGGGTACACCGACGGCGTCGTGCCCGGCCAGTACACGGTGGAAGCCTCGCTAACATCGTCGGGCTCAGTGCTGAAATGGTTCAAGGATCAGTTCTGCCAAGACATCGAAAAGGGCGCCAACGAGCTCGGCATTTCCGCCTACGACGTGCTCAACCAGCGCTCGCGTGAGATCCCGATTGGCTGCGAGGGCCTCATCATCAACGAATACTTCCAAGGTAATCGCACGCCGTGGTCAGATGCGAAGGCGCGCGGCGTGTTTACCGGCCTTGCACTTGGGCACACCCGTGAACACATGTATCGCGCGATCCAAGAGGCGGTGTGCTACGGCGTCGAGGCGTCGATGCGCAAGCTCAAGGAGGCCGGTTTTGAGGTCGAACAGTTTGTGGCCGCTGGTGGCGCGACCAAGTCGCGCGACTGGATCCAGATGCATTCCGACGTCACTGGTATTCCGATTGTGATGACTGAGGTTGGCGACGCCGTCACCCTCGGCTCGTGCATCCTTGCGGCAACCGGTGCAGGCATGTACGACTCGATGCAGGAAGCTGCCGACGCCATGGTTCACGAGCGCGAACACATCGAGCCAAACATGGCAGCTCACGAAGAGTACAAGTTCTACGCGGATAAGTACGTGGAACAGTACGCGCTGAACCAGGATCACATCCACGCGGTTGTGGATCACGTGTCAGCAAGGCGCAAGTAGGGGCATGATGATGGCGGTCAAGCAGACACAGGAAGAAAGGCAGACGGGCATTATCGAGCTCATTATCGAGCGCGGTACTACCCGGGTTGAAGAGCTGTCCGAGCACTTCGACGTCTCTGCCATGACCCTGTATCGGGACTTGGCCGCCCTCGAAGCACGCCATATTATTACGCGAAACAAGGGTGCTGTATCGCTTCTTGTGAGCTCCATTTCGGAAACACCATTTGAGTTTCGGCTCGGCCAAGAACAGGACGCAAAGAGCACCGTTGGCAAGGTAGCTGCGAAGATCGTGGATTCGTATTCCACGATCTTCGTAGACGATTCCACAACCGCGTACTACGCGATTGACCATATTGCTGATCCGGGTGCGAAAGCGTTCATCACGAACTCCCTGGCTGCGGCAAGCAAAATATCGCAAGGTGAGCACAAGAGCTTGACCGTGCTTGGCGGGCGGCACGTGCGCCAACTAGATGCCATGTTCGGGCCCTCGGCGAGCCGCACCGTACGCGAACTGGCATTTGAAACCGGGATCTTTGGTGCCGCCTCGATCAAGGACGGCTCCATTTTTCACCCCTACTCAGACGCGGCATCGTTCAAGAGCGAGCTGATCAAGCGGGTGAATGTGCCGATCTTGCTCGCTACCGCTTCGAAACTCGACAGGGTGGCGCTTCACAGAATCACCAACGTTGCCGATTTCACGTACCTCGTGATCGACGATTCGATAACCGAGGCCGCACTAAGCGAATTAAGTATTCAAACTAACGTGATCGTAGCCGATCGCTAGGAAAGGAATTTACAATGACTGAACTCATCAAGAAGGCGCTTGAAACCGCTACAGAAACCAAAGACATCATCTTCGGTCACGACGTCAACAAAGAAATTGGGCCAATGTTTAAGCGGCTCTACCCGGATATGAAGGCGATCGTCGTTGCCGACGACAACACGTGGGGAGCGGTCGGCGACGTCGTCGTGAAGTCCCTCGAAGAAGCGGGCGTGGAGTTTGCGGACGAACCCTATATTTTCCCTGGAACTCCAACGCTTTACGGTGACTACGACAACACGGAAAAGCTGCGTGAAGCCATCCGGCCCTACGAAAACACGATCATGGTCTCCCTCGGAGCTGGCACGCTGAATGACATCGCCAAGCTGGCATCGGGTGAGCTCGGCCGTGAATACATCAACGTGTGCACGGCGGCCTCAGTTGACGGCTTTGCCTCGTTCGGTGCGTCGATCTCGAAGGATGGCTTCAAGATCACCCGGTCCTGCCCGGCGCCAGCCGCTCTGATCATGGACGTACCGACGATGGTCGAAGCCCCTTACCGTCTCACGGCCACGGGCTATGGCGACCTCATCGAAAAGATCCCCGCAGGGGCGGACTGGATCCTCTCCGACGAGCTCGGAATTGAAGCAATCGACGACTACGTGTGGAGCCTCGTCCAGGGTAACCTTATGGAATCGCTCGACGATCCGCAGGCCGTACGCGATACCGATCCGGATGCGATCGCCAAACTCGGTGAAGGTCAGCTCATGTCCGGCCTGGCCATGCAGGCACATCAGTCTTCGCGCCCCGCATCGGGAGCCGGCCATCAGTTCTCTCACACCTGGGAAATGGAAGGCCACGGACTTGACTGGGAGCCGCCCCTCAGCCATGGAAACAAGGTTGGTGTGGGCACGGTTGCGTCGCTTGCCCTGTGGGAAGAGTTCCTCAAGCTTACGGAAGAAGATTTCGACGTCGAACGTGCGGTAGAACGGCTGAAGACGCCCGAAGAGGTCGAGGCCAACGTGCGTGCCGCACTCAATGAGAACCTGCAAGAAGAAGCGGTCAAGCATTCGCTGAGCAAGCTACTTACCGAAGAACAAGTGCGCGAACGAGTGGCGTTGCTGAAGGAAAAGTGGCCAACCATCAAGGAGCGCTGCGAAAAGCAGATCATTCCGGCACGTCAGGCGATGGACATGCTCAAGACAGCGGGGGCTCCCTACCATCCGGAGCAACTCAAGGTGGATTGGGATCGCTTCCGTGAAACCCACTTCAAGGCGCAGATGATCCGCCCACGCTACACGGTTCTCGACATCCTCACCGACCTTGGCATTTTTGAGGAGACTGTTGACAAGTTGTTTGCCGAGGATGGCTTCTGGGGCCAAAACCGCCATCCGGATGCGGAATAACCTCAGCGAATTAACTCACTAACGCAAAGGAGCGTCATGTCAGAAAAATATTTGATTGGTGTTGATTTTGGTACGTTATCTGGCCGCGCCGTCGTCGTGCGCGCCTCGGATGGCGTGCAGGTTGGCACCGCGGTAACGGAATACAAGTACGCGGTCATGGACCGCACTTTGGACGCGGGCGACGGGCAGAAACTTCCGCCCGAATTTGCACTGCAAAACCCAAGCGACTACGTGGACGTGCTCGGTGAAGCGATCCCGAATGCGATCAAAGACGCTGGAATTGATAGGGACGACATCGTTGGCGTCGGGATCGATGCGACATCGGCAACCGTGTTCGTCACCGACGAGGACGGCAAGCCATTATCCGAATACGACGAGTTCAAAAACGAACCGCACGCCTACGTGAAACTGTGGAAGCACCACGGTGGGCAAGACCAAGCTGATCGCATTATCGCGCTTGCCGAGGAACGTGGCGAACCGTGGCTCGAGCGTTACGGTGGGATTCTCTCCTCCGAAATGCTGTTCCCGAAAGTTCTGGAAACCTTCGAAAAGGCGCCGCACGTATACGAAAAGGCCGCGCATTTCGTGAACCTGGTTGACTGGGTGACCTGGAAACTCACCGGTGAGCTGAGTTTTGCGGCCTCCGATTCGGGCTACAAGCGCATGCTCACCGACGGCGAATACCCCTCGGTGGAATTTAACGAAGCGCTCGCGCCGGGCTTTGGCGACGTGTTCGAAAAGAAGATGAACGCGCCCATTAAACAGCTGGGCGAAAAGGTCGGCACCGTGACGGAAGAGATGGCCGAGCTGACTGGGCTGCCCGCAGGGGTTGCCGTCGCTGCCGGAAACATCGACGCGCACGTCGTCGTCGCCGGTGCAAACGCAGTCAAGCCAGGCCAAATGACCGCCATCATCGGAACTTCCGGCTGTTACGTGATCAACAGCGAGGAATACCACGCTGTGCCGGGCGTGTTCGGCAATGTCGAAGGCGGAGCCGTGCCGAAGCTATGGGGCATTGAAGGTGGCCAAACCGCCGTCGGTGATGTGTTCGCATGGTTCGAATGCAACAGTGTGCCCGAAGCATACGAGCAGGCGGCACGTGAGGAAGGTAAATCGATCCTTGACTACCTGATGGACAAGGCGTTCGAGCAGGAGATTGGCGAACACGGGCTCGTGGCGCTCGACTGGCTAAACGGCAATCGTTCCATCCTTTCCGATGCCCGCCTATCAGGTGGCATTATTGGCCTGACACTGCAGACCACACCGGATGAAATTTACCGCGCGCTCATGGAAGCCACGGTGTTTGGCATCCGCGTGATCGTGGAAAACTTTGAAGAGCACGGCGTGCCGGTCACTGATATTGTGGCCGCCGGTGGTCTGCTGAAGAACAGGCACTTCATGCAGTTGCTTGCGGATATTACGCGCAAGCCGGTATCGGTTTCCGAGGCGGAACAGACGGGCGCGCTCGGCTCGGCGATCTTCGCATCGGTAGCGGCAGGCGTTTACGACGACGTGTACGAAGCGGCTGAGAAGATGGCGCAGGTCAAAGAAAACGCTTACGTACCAAACGAAGAAGCGGCAGCCAAGTACGATGAACTGTTTGCTATCTACAAGCAGCTTCATGATTACTTTGGCCGCGAAGAAACCGGGATCATGTACAAGCTCAAGGACATTCGCGCTCGTGCCTTCGAGGAGTCGGCCAAGTGAGACTTGTTGACGAGCCAGCACAGGTGCAGGAAGCCGTTGAGCAGACTCGACGGCGAGTGTCCGAGCTTCATGCCGAATTACCAGCCAATGGCCTAGTCGTATGGACGGCGGGTAACGTCTCGGAACGAGTTCCAGGGACCGACCTATTCGTCATCAAACCCTCGGGCGTGCGCTACGAAGAGCTCACGCCCGAGGCGATGGTCGTATGCACGCTGGATGGCAACAAAATCGAGGATGGCACGCCAGCCGAGCTGACGCCGTCGTCGGATACTGCCGCCCACGCCTACGTGTACCGGCACATGCCGGAAGTAGGCGGGGTGGTACACACTCATTCGCCGTACGCGTGTGCGTTTTCAGCTGTATACCGGCCGATTCCGTGCGTGCTGACCATGATGGCGGACGAGTTCGGCGGGGACGTGCCCGTTGGTCCGTTTGCGATCATCGGCGACGATTCGATCGGGCAAGGAATCGTGGAAACTCTGAAAGATTCACGTTCGCCTGCCGTGCTCATGGGAAATCATGGACCGTTCACGATCGGCAAAAATGCAAACGCCGCGGTCAAGGCCGCGGTCATGGTTGAAGAGGTAGCCAAGACGGTCGCGATCGCTGAATCGCTCGGCGAGCCGCGCCCGATCGCGCAAGAGCACATCGACGTGCTCTATGACCGCTACCAAAATGTGTACGGGCAGGGCCAAGCTGGCTCCGGCTCGGAAGCTTGAAAGAGGAATAAAATGGGAGATGGACCACTGGTCATAGCTCTGGACTCGTCCACGTCGGCAACGAAGGCGGTTGTGGTTGGAGATTCGGGGCAGGTTGTAGCCTCGGGCAGCTCACCAATCGAACTGCTCACGCCCGGGATGGATCGTTACGAACATGATCCGCAGGAATGGTGGGCTTCGACGCACATCGCGATTTCCTCGGCACTGTATTCGATGTCGAGCTCGCAGAAGAAACGGATCAAGGGAATCTGTATTACGCATCAGCGCGAGAGTTTTGCGTTGGTGGACGAGAACGGTAAGGCGTTGCGGCCGGCTATTTTGTGGCTGGATTCGCGGGCGGGCGTGGAAATTAAGGAATACGGTTCCGATGAGATTCACGAGCTGTCCGGTAAGCCTGCCGATACCACACCGGCCATTTACAAGATGGCATGGCTGAAGAAACACGAGCCGGAAGAGCTGGCCGAAGCGGCGAAGGTCGTGGACGTGCATGCCTATCTGGCCTACCAGTTGGTGGGTAAGTGGGTATCGGCCATGGGATCAGCCGACACGCTAAATCTGATGGATATCGAGGCCCAAGACTACTCCGACAAGTTGCTTGAGATCGCCGGGGTTCGGCGTGACCAGATGGCAGAGTTGGCCCGGCCGACGGAAACTATTGGCACGCTCAAGCCCGAGCTGGCCAGCGAGTGGGGGTTGAACGACGACGTCGTGTTGATCGCCGGTGTTGGCGATGGGCAGGCCGCAGGGCTGGGTACGAATGCAATCGAGGAAGATGTTGCGTATGTGAACGTTGGCACCTCGGTTGTGTGCGGTATCCACTCGAAGAAATTTGCATACGATCCGTCCTACCGCACATTGCTTGCTGGGATTCCCGGGCAGTATGTGCTGGAGATCGTGCAGAATTCTGGTTCTGTGCTACTCAACTGGTTCCGCAAGGAGCTGGGTGATCCCGCGCTTGATGGGCGGATCGATCCGGCGTTGGATGAGGCCGCGGCCCAAGTGCCGCTTGGTTCGGAAGGGCTGCTGACGGTGCCGTATTGGAATGCCGTGCAGTCCCCATACTGGGAGCCGTTTGCGAAAGGCATCATGGTGGGCTTTGGTTCTGCGCATACGCGTGCGCATATGTACCGTTCCATCATGGAGGGCATCGCGATCGAGTTGCGTGAAAATATTCGTAGGGTTGAGAAGTCGACGGGTAGGGAGATCCGGGAACTGCGTGCCACCGGTGGCGGTTCGCGCAACTTGCTGTGGCGGCAGATTTTCGCGGACGCGACCGGTAAGCCGATCATCGTATCGGGCGTGGACGAGGTATCCGCGCAGGGCGCGGCGATCATGGGCATGGTAGGTATTGGGGCTTTCGATGACGTGGCCGCTGCCGCCGAGGCGATGACGACCTTCACTGCTAGGACCGAGCCCAACATGGACACCCACGAGCGCTATGGCAAGCTCGCCGAAGTGCAACAGGAGATCTATCCGAAGCTGGAAGACATCTTCGAAAAGATCAACCAGATTTAAAAGCGGTGGGGGCCGGCCTGGCGTGTAGCGAGGCCGGCCCCTTTAGTCTCGGCAACCGGCAAATTTGACCTATCCATCACTCTGGCTACCCACCGACCCAGCCATTTACTGTGACTTTCAGTGTTTTGACGAATATTTTGGCCTATTTAAGGAAATATTTCACAACAAATGGCCTGTAGCCATTGGCCAACTCTGAGTCCTTAATTCCGAAAGGTGAAACAATGACGTTTTTAGTAAATAATCCAGAAGAGTTTGCGGGGGAGGCGCTGGCTGGTTTTGCCGCCGCGTACTCCAACTATGTTCAACCCATTCATGGCGGAGTAGTCCGTTCGACGGCCAGCCCCGAGGGTGAAGTTTCCATCGTTGTAGGTGGAGGCTCCGGCCACTATCCCGCATTTGCAGGTTGGGTGGGAGAAGGAATGGCTCACGGCGCAGTGGCAGGAAATATTTTCTCATCACCGTCAGCATCTCAGGCCGTGTCGGTCGTCAAGGGCGCCGATAACGGCGGCGGCACGCTCATTATGTTCGGCAATTATGCCGGGGACGTGCTCCATTTCGGTAATGCCGCTGAACAGTTGCGCGCCGAAGGCGACGACGTTCGGATCTTCACAATTTCGGACGACATCGCATCGAACTCACCTGAAAATCATCGTGACCGCCGAGGAATTGCCGGTGATCTTTTGGTTGTGAAGGTTGCGGGTGCTGCGGCTGCTGACGGTAAGAACCTCGATGCGGTTGAGAAGGTTGCTCTTCGTGCCAACGATCGAACTCGCACACTGGGCGTGGCCTTTACGGGCTGCACTTTCCCGGGTGCGAAGGAGGCACTCTTTGAGGTTGAGGATGGCACTTTCGGCCTTGGGCTTGGAATTCATGGCGAGCAAGGAATCTCGACTCACGAGATGATGAGCGCCAATGAGATCGCAAAGATGCTCGTGGAGAAAGTTCTGGAAGAAGAGCCTGAGCGAGCCGGCGGCTATGACGGCCGGGTAGCAGTCCTCGTCAACGGCCTTGGCGCCACCAAATATGAGGAAATGTTCGTTTTCTATGGTGCGGTCAAACACTTGCTCGAAGAACGCGGATTGACGATCGTTGGGCCCGTCGTCGATGAGCAGGTCACCTCACTCGACATGGCAGGAATCTCGCTGTCTCTCATGTTCCTCGATGAGGAGCTGGAAAAGTATTGGCTCGCCCCGGCGAATACGCCTGCCTTCCGAGTTGGCAACATCGAATCGGACGCGGCTCCACGTGAAATCCACGAAAGGGCGGACGAGGAGATTCCGCAGGGCGCTCCGCCGTCGCAGGAACTGGCAAAGAAGATTGCCGCAGTACTCGAGGCTTTCGAGAAGAAGGCTCGCGAGGCTGAAAAGGAACTAGGCAAAATGGATGCCGTAGCTGGCGATGGCGATCACGGACAAGGAATGGTGCTCGGTTCGACTGCCGCCGCGAAGTCTGCACGAGAGTCAGTGGAAGCAGGGGCAGGTGCGCGGACGCTGTTGGCTCGTGCCGGTGCGGCATGGTCAGAGGGGGCTGGCGGAACAGCCGGCGCTCTTTGGGGAGGCGCACTTTCCGCAGTTGGCTCCACGCTTTCGGATGAAGACGGAGCTGATCAGCAAACTCTGCGTGAAGCGGTGCTTGCTGGAACTCGTTCCTTCGTGACGCTTGGCGGTGCCGACGTTGGTGATAAGACGATCGTCGATGCTTCCGAAGTGTTTGCCGGTGAACTTGAAAATGACGACGCCGAACTTTCGGTCGTTTGGAAGAATGCCGCGGACGCTGCCGCCAAGGCCGCAGAAAAAACAGCCGACTTCGTCGCGAGGAAGGGGCGGGCGCGTACTCACGGTGAGCAGTCGATCGGAACTGCAGATCCGGGAGCGACCTCCTTCGCGATGCTCATGGCGGTGGTCCCCGAATACCTGTAAATTCGTGGTGTATAGGAACCTTTCGCGGGTATTGGTTACTCGCGCATTTTAAGGAGAAATAATGCTTGCAGCGCAGTTGAATGCGCCCGAAGATCTGAAATTGGTTGAAAAAGATAGGCCGACGGCCGGGCCGGGAGAGGTCTTGCTGAAGATCGAGGCCAATACGATGTGCGGTACCGATTATCGCCTGTATACCGGAGCGAAAACTGCTGGTGTGCGAGGTGGCGTGGTGCCCGGTCATGAGATTGCCGGAAGAGTCGAGGAAATTGGTGAGGGTGCGGAACAAATCGTGCCTGGGCTTGAAGTGGGGCAGCAGGCTACGGTGTCGATCGTCGTCTCGTGCGGTTATTGCCGTAACTGTCTGAATGATCGTGAGCATCTGTGCGTGAATCTCGAGTTATTCGGCTATGCCATCGATGGAGGCTTGCAGGAGTACATGGTCGTGCCAGAGCGCGCGTTGCGG
Organism: Trueperella bonasi; assembly: GCF_030811535.1. Taxonomy (GTDB): domain Bacteria; phylum Actinomycetota; class Actinomycetes; order Actinomycetales; family Actinomycetaceae; genus Trueperella; species Trueperella bonasi. Next base: position 1,291,412 of record NZ_JAUSQX010000001.1, read on the forward strand.
CGTGGCAATTTGATCACGACTTCCGAAGAACTCGATCCCAAAGCGCTGTGCCTAGCGGAACCGATCTCCTGCTGTTTGAACGGCCTCGACCAGTTCAAAGTGGAGGCTGGGGATACTGTGGCGGTTCTAGGTGCGGGGCCAATTGGCCTTATCCACGCCCAGCTTGCGCTCGCGAGCGGCGCGAAGCACGTTTTCGTGTCGAATCGCAGCGAGGAGCGTCGCAAGGTAGCTGATAGGCTCGGCGCGATTGGCGTCGGGCCTGACGAGCTGGCAGAACGGGTAGCTGCGGTAACTGATGGTGCGGGAGCCGACGTCGTGATCGTGTGTATCGGCGCGCCGGATCTCGCTCAGGAAGCTTTGGAGCTGGCAGCAGAAGGAGGCCGCGTGAATTATTTTGCCGGCTTCCCGAAGGGCTCTACGTCCGAGATGGAGCCGAATCTGATCCACTACAAGGAACTGAAGGTTACGGGTGGATCGAATGCCCGGCGTCGCGATGTTGTGCGCGCGATAAAATTACTGGAGAAAGGCGTGATCAACGTGGGTGAAATCGTGACTCACACCTTCCCGCTTTCGAAGGTGAAAGATGCCTATGCGGCCGTTAATGATCGGCTTGGCGTGAAAATCTGCGTGGTGCCGGACTCGCTGTATCAGGGGTAGCTGTTCCAGCCATTTGTTGTGACTCTGAGCGTTTTGATGAATGTTTTGGACGGTATCCGGGTAATTCTCACAGCACATGGCCGACTAGCCAGATAGCTAATACAAAAAGTGGTGGCCCGTTTGAGGCCACCACTTCTTTTGCTGGTCGTATTTTGAACGGGCTTACTTCTCGTCGCCAGCTTCAAAGCTGCAGATCGCATCAATCTTCTCTTTCGAGCGCGAATTCGGATCGAACTCGTACTTGAGGTACTCCTCCAGGAGCTTTTCAGCGAGCTTGGTGCCGATAACCTGCGATCCCATGGAAATCATGTTGGCGTTATTGGATAGCACGGCGCGCTCTGCCTGGTATACGTCGTGAATCATTGCGCAGTAAGCACCTTCGACTTTGTTGGCCGCAATGCCAACACCGATGCCGGTACCGCACACGAGGATGCCACGATCGTATTCCTTGGCAGCAACGGCCTTGGCGACGTCGATTGCCACGTTCGCGTAGATCGGATCGTCGGAGCCGAGGTCGTGAACTTCGTGACCTAGTTCCTCAGCCTTGGCTTTGAGGATTTCTTTAAGTTCTGATGCGTTGGGATCGCCACCGAATGCGAGCTTCATGTTTCTCCTTAAATTGTGGGGATGAGTCCGTTTCAGTCTATCGCGCGGGTAGCGGTTTCAGCGGGTGTTTAGCCAATGACGAAGCGTTTAGGATTGTTTGGATCCACATAAATTTGTACGGCTTGGCCGACGTCGAAAAAGGGCCTTACGCCCGGGTATTCCTTGGTGAAAGCGCGAGTGTCATCGCCGCGCGTGCCCGTGGCTGTGAGGGTGTAGGTGGTGCTGCCTGTAATAGACGATTTGATTTCGCGATCGATGGAGGTGATGATGGCGTCGTAAATCAATCCGGTTTCTTTAAGCTGGTTGTCTGCCGCGTTGGTGCGCAGATTGTAGACGGCAAGGTAGCCGCCCGCGACGACGAATGTGAGGCTTACGAGAAAGAATATCCAGGCAGTCGCTTCGGCTCCGCGTGAGTTGATGAAGGTCGCGATCAGAGCCACGACTCCGAACGCGGCGATCACGCCGCCGACGATGGCAAGTGCGATGCGTCTATTCATTTTTCTCCTGTGCGAGCTGCTTTTGTGCGATTTTCTTCTTGCAGGGTGTTGGGCACGATGATGAGGTACTTTTCGGGGTCATCGGGGTCGATTCCAACTTCGAGTTTCTGCCCTTCTCGCACGTCCGGCTTGTGGAAAGAAAAGCTTTGCTGGAAGACGCGCACTGCGCCGTCGTCGGCTTTGCCACGCGCTTCAACGAGCCAGGGGTGCTGGCCGGCAATCGTGATGTCGGGATTGACGCGAATTTTGGTAACTTTCGCGGTGATTCGAGGGCAGGCGAGTAGGCGGGCTTCTTCGGCGACGAAGGCACTGCGCGTGCGGCGGAAGGAAAACACGCTAGAAATTAGCATGAGTACGCCAGTAATCGCCACGACCGCACCGACCGGGGTGAACGTGTCAAAGCCTTGCCAAAGCCCAAAGAGGGCAATGATTGCGCCGCCCAGAATCACGATCGGGGCGAGCGCACTGAGAACGGCGAACTTACGTAGCGAATATTCCATGTTGCTAAGTCTAACCGCACATGTATTTGTACTGTTCACTGTGAGACTTAAGGCTATTTTTTACTTGTTCAGGGCAGTAAAATTTGAGGTGGTTATCGATGAGCTAATTTAAGGAGAAAAGGTGGCTCTTGAAGGTAAGGTCGCGCTGATCACGGGCGCGGGTTCTGGTTTCGGCAAGGCGACTTCGCTACTGTTTGCGAAGAACGGCGCGAAAATCGTGGCTGTCGATCTGAATCTTGAGGCCGCGCAGGACGTGGTTGCTGAGATCGAGGCTGTAGGAGGTTCGGCTCTGGCGTTGAAGGCCGATGTGTCTCACGAGGATGAAATTAAAGCGGTAATTGACCGCGCGGTTGAGGAGTACGGCCAGCTCGACATCTTGTTCAATAATGCTGGCACCTACGTGCATGGCAACGTTGAGGAGACGAATTCGGAAGGCTGGCACAAATCGCTTGACGTTAACCTGAGCTCGGTGTTCTACGGCGTGAAGCACGCCATTCCGCACCTGAAGAAGACGAAGGGGAATATTATTTCGACGGCGTCCGCGGGCGGCGTTATTGGTTTCCCGTCGGCTGTCTCTTATGCGGCGACGAAGGGCGGCGTGATTTCGTTGACGCGTGCCGTGGCTGTGGATTACGCGGGCGACGGTGTGCGGGCCAACTGTATCGCGCCGGGCACGGGCGAGACGGGCATGACCCACGACCTGCTCGAGGACCCGTCCATCAAGGAGGGCTTCTTGGCGCCGATTCCGATGAAGCGGCTCGGCCAGCCTGAGGACGTGGCGAAGGCTGCGCTGTTCTTGGCCTCCGACCAGGCTGATTACCTCACAGGTGTGGTGCTGCCTGTTGATGGTGGCTGGACCATGTCGTAGGAGATTCTGAGTAACTCAAGTGCCCGGTTTATGCTGCACAACTGTGTGGTTAAAGACCGGGCACTGCTCTTATTTGGCCACTTTAGTTCGGCATGTGCATAACTAATCACCCGGTTCCGGAAACCTAATACACTGAGTTAAACGCGCGCAAGACAGTAGAGAAGGGAGTGGAGTATATGACTGTATACGTCGACGTAGCTCCTGAACTCTTGATGTGGGCTGTTGATCGCGCGGGCTGGGATGAATTCGAAATCGCGAAGAAAGAACCGCGGCTCCATGAATGGGTGGGTGGTCAAAAGAAACCTACTTTGAAGCAATTGCAGAAGTTCTCCCATTCCACTCACACACCTTTTGGTCTGCTATTTTTGCCTGAGCCGCCTGAGGAAGAGATTCCAATTCCGGATATGCGCACTATCGGAAACGTGGCCGTTGGACGGCCGTCTGCGGACCTCCTTGATACGATCCATCTGTGCCAGGAACGGCAGGATTGGTATCGATGGTACGCCCGTGATAACGATTTTGAACCTGTAGGTTTTATTGGTTCGGCGGCTCTTACAGATCGCCCTGAGAAGGTTGCCTTGGAAATCCGTGAAATCCTTGAATTTGACAAGGAGAAGCGGAAAATGTTTTATCGCTGGGAAGATTCTCTGAGCTACTTACTTCATGCCATAGAAGGCTTGGGAGTCATGGTGATGATCAATGGGATTGTTGGCTCGAATACCAACCGCAAACTAGACCCGAACGAGTTTCGTGGCTTCGCTTTGGCAGACCCTTTGGCACCGTTGATTTTTGTGAATGGTGCGGATACGAAGTCGGCACAGATTTTCACTCTGACCCACGAACTTGCGCATCTTTGGCTTGGTCATTCTGCTCTCTCTGATATGCAACTGGCGAATCGGGATGTTCCTGACGAGGAATTGTGGTGTAACTATGTGGCGGCGGAAGTGCTCGTTCCCTTGAGGGAGTTCGAAGTCGCCTACCGGGGCGAGACAACCGTTGCGGAGCTGGAGCGGCTCGCTAAAGAGTTCAAGGTAAGTACGCTGGTTATCCTGCGAAGAATTTACGACGCCAGCCTGCTGTCCTGGAATGACTATCGCAAACAATATATTGAAGAACGTGAACGTGTGCTGGAGCTTTATGTAGGTAATGAGTCCACAGGAGGCGGGAACTTTTACAACTCACAGATGCGGCGTCTCGGTCGGCGATTTGGAAGGGCGGTAGTATCTAGCGTTTATGAAGGATCTACGAGTTTTCGCGAAGGCTATCAGCTTCTCGGTACGAGAAAACACGACACCTTCACGAACTTAGCTGCAAAGCTTTTGGAGACGTAATGTTCATTCTAGATTCAAATGTGTTCATAGAAGCAAAGAATAGGTATTACGGATTCGATTTTGCTCCGGGGTTTTGGGATTGGCTTGAGTGTGCACAGCAGCAGTCTCAGATCTGCAGTTTGGAGGCAGTTCGAAAAGAACTGGAAGCCAGACAAGATGAACTGTCAAAGTGGGCGGTGAGGAATAAACCCCTTTTTCGGAAATTGGATCAAAAATCTGCTGACGTGTTTCCTGCACTTACTTCGTGGGCGAAAGGCCAAAACTATAGCCAAAGCGCGATCACAAAATTTGCGAACAATTATGCGGATTATGAACTGATAGCTTATGCGAAAGCACATTCCTTGGTTCTTGTGACACACGAGAAGTCAAGTCCGAATTCGCGTACGTCGATAAAAATTCCCGACGCCTGTCGCGCCATGGGTGTGAAAGTTGTGGATACTTTTGAGATGCTGAGGAGCGCAAGTGCGCGCTTAATCTTAGCGTGACACGTATGCCGGCATTGATTCCAAAGACCCAAACTGTACAATCGGCTCACTTCAACTTGACGAAACATAATCGGGGGGGGAAGCGAACTGATTCCCAGCATGACCGTCCCGAAGCGCTGCTGGAAGTCGGTTTTGCAGGGTGCTGCGGTTGCCGAGCCTGTCGTCCATTAGCTACTTGTCGTAGAAGGCACCGTGTTGCGGGGGGGGGCTGCTCGAGCCCGATCCGTTGTTGACTCTTGGGTAGCTTGCGCCAGTGGCGCGGATGTTGACGTGGGCATTGTGCTCACCCGTATATTTGGCCATTTCGGGGGATGAGTATGGCGAACTTGGTGGGGGCGTGCGGGCAGGCTGGAAAGCTTCCGTGCGAGCGCGGAGTAGCTTCCAACAACGCGGGAGAACTGCTATCCGGTGGAGTTCGTTTCCGCGACGGAGACGAAGAAATCCGACACCACATCGGAGTGTGCGCATTTTCGCAGTACACCATCGTCGACCAGGCCAGCGTGGTTAAAGTGCCGCGCGAGCTGCCTGCCGAAATTGCCGCACTGTTCGGGTGCGCGATGATCACGGGCGGTGGTGCGCTCATGAACGACGCTCAGCCAAAGTCAGGTGACACTATCATGGTCGTAGGCGTTGGCGGCGTCGGTTTGGCGACCATCCTGATGGCCCTCACGATTAAAGAGGCGACTGTGATCGCCGTCGACGGTTTGCAAAACAAATTAGAACACGCGCTCGCGATCGGTGCCCACAAGGCAATGACGCCGGCAGAGGTAATTGAAAAGGGCGTCAAGGCTGATGTCGTTATCGAAGCTGCTGGCAATGTCAAAGCATTCGAAACCGGTGTCAAAGCTTTAGCTGTAGGTGGCACATTGGTCACGGTGAGCTTGCCGAAGGCGTCAGATATGGCAGAAATTTCGCCACAGCAGCTAACCGCCGGCGGGCGCACACTACGGGGGAGCTACATGGGGTCTGCTGTTCCCAATGTGGATATTCCAAAATATGTGGAGCTCTATCAGGCGGGCAAGTTACCTCTCGAGCATCTGGTCTCCTCGTATATTGAGTTAGATGAGATCAACGAGGCGATGGATCGATTAGCTAACGGATCGGAACTGCGGCAGATAATTCGGTTCTGATCACCGCGCACGAGAGCCCTCTGATACTAACAGGCGTGCTTAAGTACCAGAGGGTTCCGTGCTCTGTAGGCAATCGTTCGGGCCATAGTTTACTTGGTTCCTCGGAAGCGCTGATGCGGCCATCAAATTCAGCTGGCCTCAAGTTATTCCTGACCTCGAAATAGTGTCAAAGAGTTATATGTTTATGTGTGCATGATGTTTGGGTGGAGACCTGACATTTGAGGGACGATCCCAGCGCAATCTTGGCATATACGAAGATCGGCCCAGAATCATCCCTCAAATGTCAGCCACCGGGCAATAACAAGGCAAATTTCGTGGGATCCTCAGGATCTACGGCGATCGCGAGCCCGAATAGTCCGAAGTTCCCCGGCGATCCTGAGCCACCTGGTTCTGCGCCGCTTCTGTGAAATCTTCGAGGGCAGAAAATGGTTGGTATTCCGGAAGATCCGCAAAGCCAGAGAACATGTTGCCGCAAGGATCACTGGAGGGCTTTCTTTGCCCGTGAGCAACAGGACAGCGCCAAGGCCATGAGGTAGTCGGCGTACGAATCCTCGCTTTCACTTGCAAGAATTTCCGCCACAAGCGCGCCTGCCCGCATCACAACATCGCGAGTCGAAAATCCAGGCAGGATGCCATCTTCGTTCATCGGCCAGTCTTTGAGCAGGGCGCGGCCGCGCGGCGTAGCTTTCAGGTTCTTGCGGTATTGGCGAAGATGCTTCGCGCTTCGCAACGTGTGATGGATATTTGAGAAATTTTGCGTATTCATTTCATTGGGGCGGGAAGCTTCGAGGCTGCGCTTGTTGATGCCGGTTTCGTTGCAAAGAAGCTGGAGCGAGGCCCCCGTCAGATTCCCCGTGTCCGTCAGTTTCAGACGATCCTCAGCGGCGAGGGTCAGCGTCACCAGGTAAGGCCGGAAAACTTGATGGACAAGCTCGGGGTCAACATTGTCGTCCGTGAACGGAATCGCCTTCTTGGCGGGTGCGACGCCGTTCACCACAGCCAGCGCCTCGGGTTCGCGGAACTTCTTGAGCCGGACTTCAAGTGCAATCGCTTCAGCCGTGGATTCGGGTGAGTCTTGAGCCGTGTTTGTAGAATACCTGTGCCCGTAGTGAACCGCACCTGTTCATTCGTTCCGATAGATTGATCCGCGCGAATTTGAGGAGGGCATTTGGGAGGGGCAGTCGACGAATATTCGCGTTGAGCGGCCATCAATTTCCCAAGAAGAGCTCGTGAGTGTGAGCGTTAAAATTTCTGCGTCGATGCTCAAAGACATCGACGCCAAGTCTTCCAACCGCTCTGAATTCATCCGAGAAGCAATTGCCCAAGAGCTGAGGGCTTAGCTCGTAGCGAGCCTACGATCGGGAAACTGGAAAGAGAGCCTAAAGGTTCTCGATAATTCGAGCCTTTGCCTGGGCGAACTCTTCGTCGCTCAGAATGCCTTCCGTGTGAAGGATGCTTAATTTCCGAAGTTTCTCCGGAGCTGATGGTTCTAGGCTCTGTGCCTGGCTTTAGAAATTTGCGGCTGCACTGGCGCTTCGTTCGAAAGAGGCTTACCAAGTGCCTTCATTGCGGCACGGTAAAGCGATTCGCCCATGGAAATATGTGAACGTTCAAATTTCTGGTCAGCTATCACTTCGTTCGTAAGTGAATGCACGGTGTATTCACTTACGAACGTCAGGCATGCCTTGCCATGCCTTTTCGATAGGTAGTGCCCAACGCCTGCCACTGCCAGCCCGGGTAGGGAGCCACGAAACCCGCGCAAAGTACCGCCGATGATCGAGACTGCCGATCCGATTAACGTGGCTCCAGAGGCATCGGTGCCAACACTTGAGCCAGGGTCAAATGAAGCGTCAATTAACCGTTCAAATGGGGCAAAATCGCCGTTGGGGGCCAACATTTTACGGGACGTGGAGATGCGAACATAGGCGAATTAATACACCTCGATGTAAAACATGTGGCTCATGTGGGTTCGAAGCGTACACGGCTAATCTCCATTGGTTAGTGGCTCGGCCCGCTAATGTTATTTTCGTTGATTATATTGAGTTTTGCTCTCGGTCGGAAGTATGGACTAAGCGCTTTTCGATCACGACAGCGCTCAGAGCGATCGCCACGGCCAACATCACCCCAACCCCGGGTAGGGCCAACGGCGTCACCCGGGTTAGCAGCAGACCCGTAAGCGGGGGAGCGATCAGCATTCCCGTGTAAGCCAAGCCCATTTGGATGCCCATCATGCGCTCGGTGTTGAGGGCGCCGAATCTGCGCGCCGTTTCTTGCAGCATCATGGGATAGATCGGCCCGCATCCAAAGCCAGCCACGGTAAATCCGGCCAAGCTCACTGCCGGCACTGGAGCAAATAATGCCACAGCGCCCAACACGAGCACGCCAGCCCCGGCCCGTAATAGCTCGTAATTTGATAGCCGACTCGCAGCTACGCCGGCTGCGATGCGCCCCGCGGTGATCCCGATATAGAAGGCCGCGCCGCCGGCTGCCGCCGAGTCCTCTTCAAGTCCGAAGCGGCTGACGAAATATGTGGCTCCCCACAGACCCAGCGTCATCTCCACAGCTGAGTAGGAAAAGAAACCCACAAGAATAATTGCCAAGTTCGGCATTTTAAACCAAGGTTTGGATGTGGGATCGGCTCCCGTTGGTACGTTCGGCAGTTCCGCATCGTCGACGACGGCCGACGGACTTTCGCCGTCGCTGTGTTCTGCCCACAACCCGCGCGAGCCTAAGAAAACTACGAATAGCAGCGCCTGCAAAATCCCGATTGTTACGTACGCTGGCCGCCACTGGTCACTAATATTGAGCCAAAATCCCACGATTAACGGTCCGAGCGCAGCGCCCACGCCCCAGGAGGCATGCAGGAAATTCATGTGCCGTGAGGAGTAATTGACCGCTACAAAGGCATTCAGAGCGGCATCGATAGCTCCACCACCCAGTCCCAGAGGCACAGCTAAAACCAGTAGCCACCCAAAGCTTGGTACGAATGCGTAGCCAAACAGTGCCAGCGCAGTCAGAGCCACTGACGTGGCGGATACTGCGAATGTGCCGAATCGGCGCAACAGCCATCCAGACGAAAAGGAGGCCGTGATCGTCGAGAGCACCACCACTATCGTAACCAGTGCGGCCGCGGCACTATCTGCCCCAAGTTCCGTGTGCATCGACGGCCAGGCGGCGCCCACAACGGCATCGGGGAGTCCTAAGGAAATGAACGCGGCGTAAATGATCGCGAGGAGAACTGTCACGCACCCAGCCTACCGGGGCGCACCAAAATTCACCCATGGCCACCCTGAGGGCCCTAGCACGGCGGTGCTAAGAACTCCTCTCCAACCTAGGAGCCGTGCCCAATAAAAAGGTGGGCGTCCCAGTTTTCCCGGGACGCCCACCGTCGTTAGAGCGCCTCTTCTAGCCTGAGTAGCTATCTGAGGTCGCCCTCGGTAAATTCACCACTGCCCGAAGAGCCGGCTCCACCAGGACCGGCAGCTCCACCATGACTAGCGGCTCCATCAGGGCTAGCCGTGCCGTAGGCGCCAGCACTACCTTCACCCTGATATCCTGCCGCGGCACCAGCTGCTGCAGCTCCGGCGGCCGCCGAAGCGCTTGCCGCTTTCGCTGACTGCCCGGCCTTCGAAAATGCTGCGGCGATCTTCTTGCGGAAGATGATCACGAGCACGACCACAACAAGGAGCACGACACCGGCAATGATCCATCCGATCAGGGCGCTCTGGGTGGGCCCCGAAGCGTATCCGTAGAATGAATCAAAATAGCCGGATGTCGTTTGGAACGTGGCCGTCGAACCATCAACGTCCCACGAGTTCGAGTAATCATCGAAGGAGTTACCCGTTCCGAGGTTAATTGTTCCAGTGATCGATTTGATCTCCGCAGTACCGAGGAACTCATGGGGATACACCACGAGCTTAACCTCGTAATCTGAGTCAATCCATTCCTTTTCGATGCCATCAATCTCCTCGGCACCTATCAAACCGCCGGTGTAGTTCGAAGCGGGGCCGCCCACGCCCTCATAGGAGTTAAAGGAGATCGTGTAAGTGCGCATGCCATCGGCGTCGGAAGTGGACATCGTCGCGCCGTCCTGCGTTGGGGTCAGGCTTTCTTCAATGCCGTCAAGGAATGGTTCGAACTCCTCGGTGTCCACGACGACGTCAAGCGTGAGAGTCCACGAACGGGACATGCCAATATCCAGCACAACGTTGAGCGATTCAAACGTGATGCTCTTGTCGAAGACCAGGTTGAACGAGTTTAAGCTACTCGTTCGCATTTCGCCTTCGGGGTAGTATTCGGATTCGTATCCTTGGGGAGTTACCACACCGAATGTTTCGTTGCAGTAGCTGGCACACAGCCGCGAGGATTCGATGCCGCCCGAAAACTCACGTTCCATGCGGCCCATGCCCAAGTCTGAAGTATTTTCTACGTCTTCAAACACCGTGGTGTTTTCACCGAAGATCGCCTCTGATTTATTGATGAGATCTTCTTTGTCACCTGCGGTGAAACTGAGCGTGCGCTGATAGCCGGATGCACTAGGATCTACATCGGTATCAAGGCTGGTGTCTTTCAGGTCGAGCGAGGCAAAGAATTCGTCGTCGAGTGCGCGTTCTTCGTCGGAGACGCTACCGTTGCGTTCGAATCGAACGACGACGTCGTAGGTCCCGTTGGCTAGCGGCGTTAATTCGACGTGAACCCCGTCGAAACCGCCGTCTTCGACCTCGTCAATATTCAGCCTGCCTCCGTATGGTTGTTCGAAGGTTTCGCCGTTGTAGGTGAGGGTGGTTTTGTCTTCGCCGTCGATAACGCTCGACGCGTTTTCCTCTTCAAGGACGCCGTCGGCGACGAGCGCCTGTGGCGCCCAGGCAAGTAGCTCGGAGGAGGTGAAGTTTTCCTCGTAACCAAAGCCGGATTTGAGTGCGTCGTCAGAAGTGACAATTTTAATCTCGGGTTCGAGATCGACACCGCCGGTCTCGAGAAGTTTACCAACTTTGGCCTCGTAGTCCTCGAGCGAGGAAAAGGCGAGTGTGAACGAGCCGGTGATTTCCTCATCCGTGATCGTGAGCCCTGAAAATTCCAGTTCTTCAGGAAGATGGCTTTTTAGTGAGGTATCAACGGCCTCATAGCCGCCGTTAAGCGCATTTTCAGCATCGGCGTCCCGCTGTGCAACGAAAGACATCGTGCGGCTGCCCGCACCTTCTTGGTCCACATCAATATTGGTGCTAATGCGAGCTCCACAACCGGCGAGAAAAATGATCAGTGCCGCGAGGAAGGCGAGCGCTCCCCGGCGCGAACGCGGGGCGGGCGTCGTCGGCTCCCGTAGCGTTGAGGTAGGTGTGTGCGTGGCCATTAGCTCACCAGCAATTCGATAATGACAAAGCCAATGAACCCGGCTACGAACACCGACAGCGCGGTGAACAGCGTGTGTGGAATCAAAATCGACTTTTCGGGGCGCGCGACCTGGTTAAGCCCTACGTAGATGGAAAGCTCGCTCATGAATGCCGCCATGATTCCGAGAATTCCAAGGATCATCGAGGCAAGGATTGCGGTGACGGTCACGGGAATAATGCCGAAAATTGCGCCCAGCGCGAGAACGAAAACTAGTGGGATCACTGACACGGACCAGATGGTTGCCGCCATGGCAAAAGTTGCTTGGACACCACGGACCTTCAGAGTGAAGTAGAGGCCGGCGATGCGCGCAAAGATGAAAAGTGCTGAGGCGACCGCTCCAACCAGGAACAGTTTCAGGCTTGTTGTCAATGCGTTGTCAACGTAGCACATTCCGCCACCCAACATGGCCGTCAGTGCATTATCGACTCCTCGGGAAGCGGATATGGCGAAGCCGAAATAGAGCAGGCCGGTGAGAACGATGTAGGAGATCGTAGCGACTGGCCATAGGCGGCGGAAGGAATGGCCCATGCTCAACGCGTCGACGAGTCGACCAGAGAAAATCAGTTTCAAACCGGTCCAAAGCGCCCCGAAGGCGCCGCCGATCGACTCGGTTGGTGGGGTGGTAACCTGATACGGAATCGAATCGTGACCAGCATGTGGTTGATACTGCTGCTGCGGTGCCTGTTGGCTGCCGTCCGGCTGCTGATTCGAGTATGGCTGCTGGTTTGAGTAGGACTGTTCGGGTGAGGCTGGTTGAGTGGTGCCCTCGTCCTGCAAGTTACCGGCGGGAGATGGCGAAAACTCATTATTGTGTGGTGGCTGAAAGTGCTGGGTTTCCCCGGAATTTGACGTGGGATTTTGTTGATTTTCCACAGGTCCTCTTTCAACTGGCCCGGTTAAAGCTAACCAGATGCGTGCAATTTCTTCGGAATCCCCGCGGTATCAACCTCTGCAAAATGTTGTCCGCGCGTCTCAACACCGTGGTAAGAGGCATTGGCGGAGCTCCGACTAGGCGTTGGCGGTGTCGAAATTAGTCGGCGGCCAATGGTAGATTCGAGGGTACGATTCGATCATCCCAACGGAGGGAAAATGACAAAGTACGTATACGACTTTACCGAGGGAGACAAAGAGCAGAAAGACCTGCTTGGCGGTAAAGGCGCAAATCTTGCCGAGATGACCAACTTGGGCCTGCCAGTCCCACCCGGCTTCACGATTACCACAGAGGCGTGCCGGGTGTACCTGAAGAACGGGGAGTCGCCCGACGAGCTCGCGGTGCAGGTCACTGCGGCAATCCGCCAGGTTGAGGAGAAGATGGGGAAGGACCTCGGCGATCCGAAGGATCCGCTCCTGTTATCCGTCCGCTCCGGCGCAAAGTTTTCCATGCCCGGAATGATGGAAACCGTGTTGAACATCGGGTTGAATGACGAGTCCGTGGTCGGCCTTGCCGAACAGTCTGGTGACGACCGGTTTGCCTGGGATTCATACCGACGCCTACTTCAGATGTTCGGCAAGACGGTTTTGCACATTGAGGGTGAACCTTTCGCCGATGCCTTGCATGCGCTCCAAGATGAGAAGGGCTATTCTGGCGATCCGGATATGACGACGGACGATCTGAAGCGCCTCGTGACAGAGTTTAAGACCATCATTAAGGACGAGACGGGGGGAGACTTCCCGCAGGATCCGCGCACTCAGCTTGACCTCGCAATTGAGGCCGTTTTTAACTCATGGAATACAGAACGTGCAGTAATCTACCGGCGCCGTGAGCACATTCCTGCCGATATTGGTACTGCAGTGAACGTGCAGACCATGGTCTTTGGCAACATGGGCGAAGGTTCGGGTACAGGCGTGTGCTTTACTCGTGATCCCTCTACCGGCCACTCCGGTGTTTACGGTGACTACCTAGAAGACGCTCAGGGCGAGGACGTCGTCGCTGGAATCCGTAACACCCTACCGCTGTCGGCGCTGGAGGAACTTGACAAGAAGTCCTACGACGAGCTGATCGCGATTATGGACAGGCTCGAAACGCACTACCGAGATCTGTGCGATATCGAGTTCACAGTCCAGCGTGGCAAGCTGTGGATGTTGCAGACCCGTATCGGCAAGCGTACAGCAGCTGCCGCTTTCCGTATTGCTGACCAGCTTGTTGACGAAAAGCTCATCACTCGTGATGAGGCCGTGACCCGCGTGACCGGCGAACAGCTCACCGCACTGTTGTTCCCGCAGTTCGATAAGGATGCGAAGAAGATCGACATTTCGCGGGGTATGCCTGCTTCGCCAGGTGCAGCTGTCGGTGAGATCGTCATGGATAACGCTACCGCCGTCGAACGTACCAAGGCGGGCGCCAACGTAATTTTGGTGCGTCGCGAAACCAATCCTGATGATCTCGAAGGAATGGTCGTTGCCGAAGGTATCTTGACTGCGCGCGGTGGTAAGACCTCCCACGCCGCCGTCGTCGCTCGTGGCATGGGCCGATGCTGTGTTGTCGGCGCTGATGATCTGGTGATCGATGAATCGGCGGGCACGATGGACGTGAAGTCTACCGGCAAGCAGTACAAGGTTGGTGACGTGATCGCCATCGACGGTGCTTCTGGCGAGATTTTTGAAGGTGACGTGCCGGTTACTGATTCGCCTGTTACCGCCTACCTGACTTCCGGTCTTGAAGCTGGTCTTGAAGCCGCGCCGGACGAGGGAGCGAAAGAGCTCGTCCACGCCGTTGACCGCATTTTGACGCACGCTGATTCCAAGCGCCGCATGAAGGTACGCGCCAATGCGGATAGCCCCGAAGACGCCAAGGCTGCTCGCGATTTCGGTGCCGAAGGTATCGGCCTATGCCGTACCGAGCACATGTTCCTTGGCGAGCGCCGCAAGCTCGTTGAAGAAATGATCCTTGCGAAGGACGCCGAAGCCCAGGCGGCCGCGTTGGGGAAGCTGCTGCCGCATCAGCGCGAGGACTTCATCGGTATTTTCGACGCGATGGATGGCCTGCCTGTTACAGTCCGGCTGATTGACCCGCCGCTGCATGAGTTCCTGCCAGATCTCACGCAACTATCGGTGGATATTGCCGTCAAGGAGGCTAAGGGCGAGGAGGTTACCGACGAGGAATACGAGCTCCTTCGCGCGGTTCGCCAGAATCACGAGCAAAACCCGATGCTCGGCCTACGAGGCGTACGTCTCGGGTTGAAAATTCCCGGCCTGATCAAACTTCAGGTGCGTGCGATCGCCGAGGCTGCGGCCAAGCTTGTTAAGGAAGGCAAGGATCCTCAGCCGGAGATCATGGTTCCGTTGGTTGGCGCGATTCGCGAAATGCAGATTGTACGGGAAATGACGGAAGAGGTTATCGCGGAGGTTGAAAGCGAAACCGGAGTCAAGCTCGATATTCCGATTGGCAACATGATCGAGCTTCCGCGTGCTGCCATCTCAGCCGACACGATTGCGACCGAGTCCGACTTCTTCTCGTTCGGCACGAATGATCTCACGCAGACCGCGTGGGGCTTCTCGCGTGACGATGTGGAAGGCGCGTTCTTCAACGAGTACTTCGACTACGGAATCTTCGGTATTTCGCCATTTGAATCCGTGGATCTTGGTGGCGTTGGGCCGCTCGTTGACATTGCGGTTGAGCGTGGCCGTAACACCAAGCCCGATCTGAAGATGGGCGTGTGTGGTGAGCATGGCGGTGACCCGCACTCGGTTCACTTCTTTGAGAAGGTGGGCCTCAACTACGTGTCGTGTTCGCCGTTCCGCGTGCCGATCGCTCGGCTTGAGGCGGGGCGTGCGGCCATCGACAACGAGACCACCTACCTCACGCAGTTCGATCCGCGGAACTAGCTCGATACCTCGACAAGGGGATTTGTGTTTAGCAAGTTCGGGTTGATAACCGTATAGCTAGTCACAAAAGTTTTCGGGAAACTACGCAATGCTAGGACCGGCCGCTCCGTAACGGGGCGGCCGGCTTTTCTCGCTCTCGACATGCATCGCGCATAGGTCCCGAAGCGGTCCGTTCGTAACCGGCTAAGATGGGAGGGCACATGCGCTCTCGATGGCAAAGCCAGGGAGCTCCCGAGGAGGAAAAATGACCGCGCAGTTTAAAACACTGACATTCGCCGAGCACATTGCACAGCGAATTTCCGGTGAGGTCGACGATTCCACCCGGGCACGAGCCGAGTACTCAACGGATGCCTCGAATTACCGAGTTCTGCCAACCCTCGTTGCCTTCCCAAAAACTAGCGAAGACGTCGCCGCCGTTCTGCAGCTGTGCCGCGAACAAGGGGTGCCGTTCACGTCCAGGGGAGGGGGAACCTCGGTAGCGGGAAACTCGATCGGTACCGGCGTGGTGCTCGATTTTTCGCGGCATATGAATGGCATCCTCGAGATTGACCCCGAAGCGCGAAGTGCTCGCGTTCAACCCGGCGTCGTTATGAGCGACCTCCAGCGCGAAGCCGCTAAGTACGGTCTTCGATTTGGCCCCGATCCCTCCACCCAAAACCGTGCAACTTTCGGCGGGATGATTGGTAACAATGCCTGTGGCCCTCACGCGGTTGCCTGGGGGCGCACCGCAGATAACGTGCTTGCCCTTGAATGCATAGACGGCCAAGGGCGGAAATTTACAGCTGGAGCGGGTGCCGGAGCGCTCGACGTCGTACCGGGCCTAGAACCGCTCATCTCCGCCCACCTCGCCGATGTCCGCACCAACTTTGGTCGTTTTTCGCGCCAAGTATCCGGCTACTCGCTCGAACATCTACTCCCAGAAAACGGCCGTGATCTTGCCAAAATGTTGGTTGGTTCAGAAGGCACGCTCGTTGTCATTACCGAGGCAACCCTTCGGCTCGTACCGCTCGCGCAAGCCCCCACCCTGATAGTTCTTGGCTATCCGGACATGGCCGCGGCTGCCGACGCTGTGCCCGCCCTCCTCGAGCACGCCCCGCTCGCGGTGGAAGGTATCGACGCCGAACTTGTAGACGTCGTTCGACGCTCGAACGGCACCGTGCCCGAACTACCTCCCGGCGGCGGCTGGCTCTTCATAGAAGTTGGCGCTCAAGAAGGCGAAGATGTGTCGGTGGTCGGCGAACGCGTCGAAGCGATCACGCGCGATGCCGGTACCGATGCCGTCATGGTTCGCCCACCCGGGCCCGAAGCAACCGAACTGTGGCGGATCCGTGCCGACGGCGCCGGGCTCGGCGGCCGCACTCCCGAGGGCAATCCCGCGTGGCCCGGCTGGGAGGACTCCGCCGTACCACCCGAAAAGCTCGGCGACTATCTGCGCGACCTGCGCGCGCTCATGGACCACCACGGGCTCGACGGGCTCATGTATGGCCACTTTGGCGATGGCTGTGTACACGTGCGCATCGACTTCCCAATCGACGAGGCATCGGGCTTGCCAATCATGCGGCAATTCATGGAAGAGGCAACGGATATCGCCGTAAGGTACGGCGGTTCAATCTCCGGCGAACACGGCGATGGGCGAGCCCGCTCAGAAATGCTCCAGCGCATGTACCCGCCGAAAATCATTGAACTATTTTCAGCAGTCAAGAACCTGTTTGACCCAGAAGAAGTGCTCAATCCCGGTATTCTTGTGGATCCCAAACCGCTCGACGTCGATCTGCGCCGCCCCGTTGCCAAACCCACCGAGTATGCGGGCGGTTTCCATTTCGTTGAAGACGACGGCGATTTTACTCGGGCCGTCCACCGCTGTACGGGAGTGGGGAACTGCCGGGCTGACCGGGGTGCGGCCGGCTTTTTCATGTGCCCCTCGTATTTGGCTAGCCGCGACGAAAAGGATGTCACACGCGGCCGAGCCCGCGTGCTACAAGAAGTTACCAACGGCAGGCTCGTGAAGGATTTTGCCGACAAGGCGGTCGCCGAAGCGCTCGACTTGTGCCTGGCGTGTAAAGCCTGTGGACGCGACTGCCCAACCGGTGTCAACCTGGCCAAATACAAGTCCGAAGCGCTCTATCGCGGATACAAAGGAAAACTTCGGCCACGCACTCACTACGTACTCGGCAATCTTCCGATCCTTGGGCGGCTTGTTACCTGGCTACCACCCGTGGCGGCCATCGCCAATGCGGTACTGAAGATCAGCCCGATCCGCAAACTCGCCTTTTCCGCTTTAGGGATTGACGCCCGCCGGCAAATGCCAGGATTTTCCACTAAACGTTTTTCCCGGATTGCGCGTTCCCATCGGGCCGCAGCTCGGCAAGCCCGCGAGGAACTCGAACCGGGCCGCGCCGTCGTCGTGCCCGAAGCTGCTGGACGGAAAAGCAACGCCAAGAAATACGTGATGCTCTGGGCCGACTCCTTCTCCGAAACGCTTGATACTACAGGTGCACAGGCGATGGTCTCCGTTTTGCAGGGTGCTGGATACACTGTGCTCATTCCGCCGGAGGATGCCTGCTGCGGGCTCACCTGGATCACCACCGGGCAGCTTGGGCACGCGAAAAAAGAGCTCACGAACCTGCTCGGCATTCTCGCGCCGTTCGCGGCTTCCGGTATTCCGATCGTGGGCGTCGAACCCTCCTGCACCGCCGTGCTTCGCGAAGATATGCGCGATCTTTTGCCGGAGGACAAGCGGGTCGAGGTCGTCGCCGACATGACATTCACACTCGCCGAACTACTGAGCGCTCCCGACCCCATCGGCCCTGGAAACGAATGGAACGCCCCGGATCTGACCGGCATGGAAATCGTGGCCCAACCCCACTGCCACCACTATTCGGTCATGGGCTGGGAAGCCGACGCCGATCTCCTGAAAGCTGCGGGCGCTCAAGTCACAACGATCTCGGGTTGCTGCGGACTTGCCGGAAACTTTGGAATGGAGCAAGGCCACTACGATATTTCCGTGAAAGTTGCTGAAAATAACCTCCTACCCGTCCTGAAGAACTCCGCGCCCGATACCGTTTATCTTGCGGATGGGTTCTCCTGCCGCACCCAAGCCGAACAACTCGCCGGGAATCAAGGTGTACATCTGGCCGAGCTCCTTCGCGACGGGCGTTCCACGCGCAGGCGAACCGCTTAGCGAACTCCTACCGTGCTACTACGTCAGATGGCTTGGCGTCAGGTAACCTAGTTCGGAGAAAGGGGAACGCTTGGGAGTTTACAATGTGCGAGAGGGGCGGCTCGTCGCCGTGCAAGAATCGGCAATCAGCGACGTCGAAGATGCCGTTCTTGACGCCGTACGCGCGCAATCCCTTGAACTCATCGATAGTCCGCTGTTCCCAGTCCGGCGGATCGGTGACAACGAAGAAACCCTCATCGCTTTAGACCCAAGCGGCCAAGTGGTAACGGTTCTTGTAGTTCCTACATTGACCGCCCAGAATTTCGTGACGGCCTTGATTTACTCGGGCCGCCACTCGGTGATGAGCCGGCGAGAATTGGCAGACCTATACGTGGGCGGCAGCGAGGCCTTCGAAGCCGACTTTGAGGAATTTGTTAGCCGTTCCTTCCCGCTTAGTAAGCCCGGGCCGCGGCTGTTCATTTTTTCGGTCCATACCGAACCGGAGTTACATTGGGCGCTCGAAGGTTTGCGCGACGCCGGAGTGGAGGCTCTTCGAATAGTGCGCCACCAGGGTGGGGCAGATTCATTCGTTGAGATAACTCCCAACTATGAATCCCGCGCGGCCAGGGGCCAAAGCGCACCCGAGAGTGCAACTGCCAACGTGGAGGAGCAAGCCCCGCAGGCCACCGAACCGGATAATGCTCAACAGCCAAATGACGCTGTCCACACGCGTGCTGACACAGATTTCCGCCAGGTGTTTACCGATGTTTACCCGGCGACCAGCGAAGAACCGCCAGTTGAAACAACACTTTACGAAAGCATGCCCGACGCCGCCGAAATAGCGGACAGCGCGAGACAATACGATACGGCTTGGGATATCTCGGGCTGGAGATTCGAAAAAGAGCGCCCGGCTGCCCGTGCTGCGGAAGAAGTTCTGGATTCTGCCGCAAAACGTCAAGCATCGCGCCGAGAGCGCGTTGCGGAGCAACAAAGAATGCTTGAGCGCCTTGAACGTGAACGCCAAAGCACGGGGACTACCCTGTACGAACAGACCGTGGAAGCAAGCAAGCGCCCCGAGCAGCGCCTGTGGGACAAGAGTGCAGTAACGCAAAGCGCTGAGCTACCCCAGCCGACGCCGACCTCGCCAGATTTTGCAAACCACTCGGCCGCGCACGAGCCCGCTGTAGGGCTTACACCGGATCCTCGAATGAAGCGGATCGTTGACCAGGTTGGTGCGGTTAAAATTTCGTGGCGTTCACGGCGTAGGCGGGCTTCCCTCGATGGGCATCTGACCAATGAGGGACTCATTGAGATCATCGGTGTGGGGATATTTTCAGATCCAACGCAAGCGGCGGTTGAAGCTTCAGGCAACACCGCCGTGAATGGCTGGCGAATCTGGCAGGTTCCAGACGGCCGTAGATTAGCCGATTTCCCTTAATTTAACGCATGCGGAAATAAATTCGCGGATGTGGAAGTAGCCAACATCCCGTGCGCTCTTGCGTGAAAGCAACACGTCATGGATGGCGTTTTCAATTTTCACGAGGGTGGTCACCGCGCCAAGTGTAGGAACGCGCTTCCAGATCTGCTCCACGTCGAGAACGGTATCTTGCGCTCGCACCTCATCACTCCAGGAGTCAGGAAAATCACTTGAATCGCTGGTGAGCACCAGAATCGGGCAATCAATGGCGAGCCCCTGAGCAACGCGTTCGTGCCCGGTCAGAACTGCTGCCAGCCATCCTGGCCGAACGGGAAAAGAGGGGTAGTGGCGATAGTCGGGATTGGGTTTCCAGCCGCCCTCGCGAAAGAAGGGATCAAGGTCACCGTCGGCAATACCAGCCCGAGCTTGATACTCTTCGATTTGGGCTCGTTCCTCTTCCGTCATCCACCCGGTGAGCACTCGCTGATAATAACCGTTGTCGCTAAACGGTAGCTCGGCTGTTGGAGACATTTTCTGCAAGGCCTCCAAGATTGGTTGACCGATATGGCGTAGAGCGGTTGGGGCTTGTATTTCAAGCCACGGCGAGTTCAAAAGCAAGCCGTGTAGTACTCCTGGATGTCGGTCGGCCCAAAGCGTCGCTGTTAGGCCGCCGGTTGAGTGGCCGTATAAAAATACTGGGATGTCAAGGCCGTGTTCTTCATAAATGACGTTAAGCGCTTTACCAATTTCCTCATCGTAGGTAGACAGATCTTCGACGTACCCCCACATCTGGCCGTCGATGTGAGCGCGGCCGTATTTTCGCAGATCAATGGCGAAAAATTGCCCGCCCATGCGGGCAATCTTCTCGGCAAATTCGCCGTGGTAGAAATAGTCGTTCCAGCCATGAATCGCGAGCAGCGCGAAACGTGCATCGCCGCCTCGTCCGGCTTCTTGAGCCTCATTTAAGGTGTTAACCGGTTGATGATCCGGCTCCCCGTGTTCGGAAGTCTGCGTATGCCAATCGGGCCGGTAGGTCACAAGAGCGGCCCGGTTTGGTCCATATTCGTCGTCGTGAAGTTCAAGGATGCGCTGGTAAAAGCCCTCACCAAGGGGGTCTGGAGTCCACGTCATAGCTTAATTATTGCGTGAAAAGGCTGGGATCGTCGAGGAAGTCGCGCAGGATCTTGGTGACCTGATCGTTTTCGATGAGGAAGCCGTCATGCCCATAGTCCGATTTGACGTAGACCGCCGGCCCCGAACCGGGAAGCTGGTCGGCTAACGCTTCGACGTCGCGCGGATAGAACAATCGATCCGTGTCAACCGTGACGACGAGCGCCGGCATCGTCAGGGCCGCAACGACGACGTCGGTACCGCCACGTCCACGCCCGACGTCGTGCGTGATCATTGACTGGGAAATGGCGATATAGGAGTTCGCGTCAAAGCGTAAGGCGAGTTTGTATGCGTGGTGGTCGAGGTAGGAGGAGACGGCGTAACGCCCGCCGGCGAGTGGATCTTCGCCCTGTTGGGGGGTTCTGCCAAAGCGCTGGTCGAGTTCGGTGGGGCAGCGGTAGGTGATATGGGCCAATTCGCGCGCGAGCCCAAGGCCCCGGTGCGGCCCGCAACCATCTGGTTGCGAGTAGTAGTCCCCGCCATTGAACGCGGGGTCGAGGGCAATCGCCTGAATTTGGGTTTTGGCGTAGGCGATCTGTTCCGCGGTTGTGGCCGCTGCCGATACGAGTACGGCGATTGCGCCGGTCATCTCCGGATAGGAGGCGGCCCACTCCATCACTCGATTGCCCCCGAAGGAGGCACCCGCGATGAGGGCCCACCGGGTAATTCCCAGCGTGTCGGCGAGCCGTTTTTCGGCGTCGCACATGTCGCGGATAGTGATTTCTGGCCATCGTGAACCCCACGGTTTGCCATCGGGGGCGGCTGAGGCTGGGCCGGTGGATCCTTGGCAGCCGCCGAGCGCATTTGGGCACACGACGTACCAGCGATCCGTGTCGATTGCTTTACCCGGGCCGACGATGTTGTGCCACCAGCCATCTGTGCCATCTTTTGAGGTGGCGTGAGAATCTCCGGTCAGGGCGTGGCAAAGCAGCACGGCGTTGGTGCCCTCGTCGTTGAGTTCGCCCCACGTTTCATAGGCGAGCGTGATGGCAGGAAGAAAGCCGCCGAGTTCTAGGCTCATCGGGCCGACGTGGGCAAATTGGCGCTCGCCGGGAGGATCGCCGGGCAGCCAAGCGCCGGTGGCGGGTATCGGTTTGTGGACGAGTGGTGGGTGGTATCCGGTGTCGTAGTCGCCTACTGGGGCGGCGTCGGTGACCGGGGTCAGTGGCGGATAGCCAACGAGATAAGCGGGGTGAAGGTTTTGATTCGTCATGGGTCCTCTTTGAGTGATTGCATTGAACGATCAAGGGCGCCAAGCCGGATTCTGGGCCTGCGCCCGCTTCACATTCGCTTCATGATCTTGAGCCTAGGGTGTATACCTAAGTTTTGCAAAGAGTTGCTTTCGGAGCGTGAATTTGGGCTGAAAGAAGTTGAGAAACGAGTCGTGGACAATGTTTCCGGTGAGACTGCTGTTGCGTTTGAGGTAAATGTTGCAGATGTATGTCGTGTGAATTTTGATTCTGGTGTTTCATTTTGTAACGGTTTGGTATACGGTCTTATCGGAAGGTTGCCTAAAGTCAAGGCGACACGCCAAGCAATTCATGTACAACAACGGAGGTACGAGTGGCCTGGGCACGGAAGTCACTAGTTCTCATTGCGGTTGCCGCGCTCGCGGCCTCGCTGGCCGGACCCGCAGTAGCTACGCCGGTGACAGACCAAGATATAGAGGACGTGTATGCGCAACAAGCGCAAACCGAACGTACTCTCGTAGATGTGGAAGTTGAACTCGCTGAGCTTTCATTAGAAAGCAACAGGCTTGCTGCCGATTCCACACAGAAGCAGGCCGAAGCTATCTTGGCCCAGGCGGATTTAGCGGAAGCCATTTCCTTGGCTGTCGAGGCTCAGGAAAAGGCGAATGTCGCGCTTGCTGATCTGGAAGCTGCACGCAAGGAACTCGGTGGCGTTTCGCAGGCCATGTACCAAAATTCCGCGGGCGAAATCACGCAGTCGTACTATATTTTCGGTGCGGAATCGGTGGACGAAGCCAATCGGCGTTCGCAGGCGTACGGCGCTCTAGCGGGCCAGGTGGATTCGAAGGTCAAGAGGTTCCGTGCATTGGAAGAGGTTGCGCGCGTACTGCAAGAAGATGCGGACTTAGCGGCTGCCGAGCAGGCGGAAGCTGCACAGGCTGTGATAGATACTGCTGACGAAGCCCAGCGTGCGGCAGATGAACAGGCAACTCAAGTGGCTGAAGCTTCAGCCCGTCGTGAGAATTTGGCTGCCGAGCTAGCGGTGCAGCGAGGGACAACCATTGAACTGGAGCGCGAGCGCCTCCAGCAGATAGAGGATGAGCGGCGCGCACAGGCTGAGGTCCAAGCGGAGCAGATACTCATCGAAGCGCAGGAGCATAGCCAGGCAGTCCATGAAGAACGGGCACAACGTGAAGCGAGTCGTGATGTGGCCCGAGCAGTGTTAACTGTTCCAGAGGCGCCGGCACCCGCGCCTTCCTCGAGCCCGACACCGGCGCCGTCACCTAGTCCAGCGCCGAGTCCAACTCCAGCGCCTGCACCCGCACCCGCGCCGGCCCCTGCACCGTTACCTAGTCCTACGCCGCCCCCTGCACCGGCCCCGGCACCCAGACCGGCTCCGCAGCCAGCACCAGCACCACGGCCTGCTCCGCGCCCAGCGCCCGCGCCGCCGCAGGGTACCAATGGCCAGGCAGTGGTTAATTACGCTCGCCAGTTTGTCGGAGCGCCTTACGTTTGGGGAGGTACTTCTCCCACGTCCGGTTGGGATTGTGTGGGCTTCGTCTGGTATGTCTACCAGCAGTTTGGGCACACGACGCCGCGCCGAACCGGTTCGCACGTCGGGCAATTCTGGGGCGGTTACTCCCGAGTCCCAGCCTCGCAAGCGCAACCTGGTGACATCATGTGGTGGCCCGGGCACGTCGGAATTTACACCGGCAATGGCATGCACATTGCGGCATGGAACCCATCAATGGGCACCCAAGAGCGGGCAGTTTGGGGTAACCCGGTCTACTTACGCGTGGGCTGATCACGCGTAGGCTAGTAACGCGGCCGGGCCGCGTTACTAGCCGGTATATAAACGTGAGGGGTTTTGGCTAAACACGAGGGGAATTAACCCTCGCAGATGACCAAAACCCCTCACACGTTTAACAGGTGGCGGTTTTACCCGCGCTCATCTAAACCTTTTACGAATCGACGTTCGACGGGTTCGCTTTCGGATGCTCGTCGTAATATCCGGTATCGATTGCACGCTGGAAAGAATCACGGATTTCCTGCTCGGCCTCTTCGCGGCCCACCCAATGGGCGCCCTCAACAGATTTACCGGGTTCGAGATCCTTATAAACTTCGAAGAAGTGCTGGATCTCGAGGCGATGAAACTCCGATATATCTTCGAGCTCGGTACGCCACGATGCGCGCTGATCTCCTACGGGAACGCAAACAACCTTGTCATCGCCGCCGGCTTCGTCCTTCATGCGGAACATACCCAGAGCGCGGCACCTGATCACGCAGCCCGGGAACGTGGGCTCGTCGAGAAGTACGAGCGCGTCGAGCGGATCGCCATCTTCGCCAAGAGTGCCGTCGATGAAACCGTAATCATCGGGATAGCGGGTTGAGGTGAAGAGCATGCGGTCAAGCCGGATGCGGCCAGTTTTATGGTCGAGCTCGTACTTGTTGCGGTTACCCTTCGGAATCTCGATCGTGACATCAAAGTCCATTGATTCCTCCTTCTAACAGTTCATTCTGTGCCCATTCTAGCCCGTAGATGCACAAGTTTTCGCGCGATGAGGAAGGTTGGCTCGCACGGTTACCCACAACACGCGTTCGGTGTGGGAAGATATGCGAGTGTGGAAGAGGTTAGTGGCGGTTCTTGCCCTTGTGTGTACCGGAGGGTATATCTTTGCTGACGCGTGGGATATTGTGCCGGGCCCGTTTACTAATACCCCGAAGCCTGCTGATCCCAAACCTTATCCGACCATCCAGCACGTGAGTCCGACCGCGCCCGCCCCTCTTGCCGATGTCACGGGCACGCCGCCATCGAGCGAGCCCGTGTCCGAGCTCATTGCCTCCTTGGAATCCGATAGTCGCAATACGGGCGCGATTTCCGTCGTCGTTGCAGACTCGTTGACAGGTGAGCCGATTGCCACCTGGGGCGCTGACCGCCCTGCCGTTCCGGCGTCAAACATGAAAATTGTGACGGCGGTGGCCGCGCTACACGCTCTCGGCCCGGAAACCACGCTACCTACGATTGCTTCACTGTCGGGAACAACCGTCCACCTCATAGGCGGGGGAGACGTACTACTAGCTGGTGGCGCAGGCGAAGAAACAGCGACGACGGGGCGCGCAGGTCTGGCTGACCTAGCGGCCGATACGGCCAGCCAGTTGCAAGACCGCGGTGTCAGCTTGGTCAATATCGCCGTCGATTCGTCACTATTTACCGGTCCCCAATATCACCGTGATATCGAGGGCGTGGACCGCAGTTACGTGATGGAACTACGGCCGATCGCGGTGGATCGCGGCCGCGTTGACGGCGTCGGCTACCTCGCAAATCCGGATCTCGTGGCGGGCGAAGCCTTTGCCGAGAGCTTGCGTGATCAGGGCATCGAGGTAACGACGGTCGAGCGTTCGTCTGCTCCCGCAGATGCGGCGGAACTTGCCCGCGTTGAATCGGCGCCAGTGCGCGAAATCGTGGACTACATGTTGGTCACCTCAGACAATTCGGTGGCAGAGGTACTCGGCCACCTCGTGGGAATCGAATCAGGGCTTGGCGGTAGCTTTGACGGCGCGAACGAGGCGCGCATGCGTGTGCTCGCTGATCTGGGCGTGGGTAGCGAAGGGGCCGTGTTGGCAGATTCTTCCGGCCTGTCCACATCCAACCGGCTGACCGCAAATCTACTCCTAGATCTGCTGAACCACACCTGGGAATGCGATGCGTGCTCGCTTGCGGCGCTTCCTTCTGGGCTTCCGGTGGGCGCGCTGGACGGTACGTTAACCCAGCGATTCCACGGCACTGATATCGAGGGGCAGGTACGAGCAAAGACGGGCACGCTCGTGCGCGCGATCTCCTTGGCGGGATACATGCTGACTGACTCGGGATACCCGCTCACATTCGTGATTCTCATGGACGATTTAGAACCGGGAACCGCGCCGGCCTCGAGAGTTTTGCAAGACGAGTTTCTTGACGCCCTCGCCAAACTTTAAGCCGCGTTAGCCACGACGGCAGGGCTTTCACCCTGAGCAACTTTCGAGGCGTGGCGCCGAAATGCCGACTATTCTTGGCTTCATGATTGAACCAAGAAAAGTGCAACGAGTTGCGAGAGTTATGTCCGGGGGTGGCCCCCGGATGTCAGAAGCGAAGGCGCAAGCTGTGGTGGATGATCTGCGCGCCCAGGCTGAGCTTGCTCCCACGCTCGTTGCACAGATGACCGAACTATCCGAGGCGGCTGAGCGCGCTTCGAATACCGAAGTGCTGGTTGTGGATCGGGCGGCGTGGGCCGCCGCCGCGGCAGTTTCCATAGAGGCGATGCTCCCGCCGGGTAGTGACATGCTCGGCACGGGCGAGCTTGCGCTTGTTCTTTCGGCCATTTCTCCTCGGATACTTGGCCAGTTTGATCCGTACTCCTCGGGTGATGGCCGCCTGTATCTCGTTGCCCCGAATGTGGCAGCTTTTCGGGAATCCTATAATCTTGATCAGCGCGACCTGGCGTTGTGGGTGGCCGTTCACGAGTTGACGCATGCGGTCCAATTCGCAGCGGCGCCGTGGTTGAAAGATGAGATTATCCGGCGCGCACATCTGCTCCTTGGGCTTGACGACGGTGTCACGGAATCGAAGGGTGCTGGTGCCGAGCATTCCGAAAGCGCTGATTCCCACGGCGAAAGCGTCTCGAAGCTTCTCGAAGAAGTGACGGCGATTATGTCCCTCCTCGAAGGGCATGCCGAGTATGCAATGAATCGGGTGCCACGCCAGCGCATGCTTGGCCGTGACCGCATTATTCAGGCGATGGCAGACAGGCGCGCGAACAAGAATCCGCTGATTGCCCTCATTTCCAAACGGATTGGAGCCGCCGACAAGCTCAAGCAGTACACGGGTGGGGAAAAGTTCGTCGAAGCCGTGATTGACAGGGCCGGAATGGAGGTTTTCAATCTCGTGTGGGAACGCTCAGAAAACCTGCCCACCGCCGCTGAAATCAAGGATCCCGCGGCCTGGATCAAGCGCGTGGGCTGATGTCTTTCCCGCATCCCGCGCTCACGGCCGCCCGTCACTCCATGACGGAGGCGCTCGCCGCCATTCCCGACGGCGGTGCTGTACTTCTTGCCGTATCCGGCGGTTCCGATTCCATGGCTTTAACGAAAGTTGCCATGTGGGCGGCGCGCGGGCGTATCGAAGTGTTAACGACGACGATCGATCACGGCCTGCGCCCGGAGTCCGCAGATGAAGCGAAGGAAGTTGATCGATATTTGCAACGCGTTGTTGATTCCACGGTGGTTACCCGCGTTATACCGCAGGGAGACGAGGGCCCGGAAGGCAATGCTAGGAGGGCCCGCTACGATCGGCTTGCCGAAATCGCTCGTGCGGGAGGTGAAATGATCGCCGGGCGGCACAGGGGATGGAACCCGGCGGGCCCGCTTGCCCAGTGGACTGACTGGCCTGACGCGCCACTGCCTGTACTTACCGGGCACACTGCTGACGATCAGGCAGAGACCGTGATCATGGGACTAGGGCGAGGGTCGGGCCCGCGCTCGATCGCGGGTATGCGTTCGATTGATTCGATGCCCGGGCACCCGGATGTGCCGCTCATGCGGCCCTATTTATCGATGCGCCGTAGCGACTTACGGGTCGTCTGCCGAGAGCTCGACCTGCCGTGGGTAGACGACCCGACGAACGAGCCCGATGGGCAGTGGCGCGCTGCCGACGGTGGCCCGCTACGGCGCAACGCGATCCGTCACGAGATCTTACCCAAACTCGATACCGTGCTGGGCGGAGGCGTCGTCGATGCCCTGATCCGAACTGCCAGTATCGCCCGTGAAGACGACGATTTACTCTCTTCGCTCGCGCAGGCGATCAGCCGGGACCTCCTGCGAAGTCGCGGTGCGGGCGTCGTCATAAACTGCGCGGCGCTTGCCACGCACCCTCGCCCGCTACGTGCACGTGTGTTGCGCGCGGCCGTACAGGAAATCGGATCGGGTGAACTTGCGTACTGGCATGTTGATGCACTTGATAGGCTCGTCACCGGAGAAGATAATAAAATCCATATCGATCTTCCCGGCGCATACGCGCGGCGGGAAAGCGATCAGTTATATATCGCCCCTCAACCGCGGAGAAATCATGAGACTCGAGGATTGTAAGGACGACATCGTTCGCGTCGTCGTCACCGAAGAACAAATCAAAGAACGCCTGGCCGAAATGGGTGCGCAGATCAGCGAGGACTACGCCGGTGAGCCGCTCGTCGTCGTCGGCGTATTGCGAGGTGCGGTCATGGTGGTGGCGGATCTGGTGCGTGAAATTTCAATCCCGCTGCACATGGATTGGATGGCCGTCTCCTCCTACGGAGACTCCACCAAATCATCGGGCGTCGTTCGCATCTTGAAGGATTTGAACTCCGATATTGCGGATGTGAACGTGCTGATCGTCGAGGACATTATCGATACCGGCTTAACGCTCGACTACCTGAAACAGTACCTAGAGGCACGCGGTCCAAAATCGGTGCGTATCGCCACGTTCCTACGTAAACCGGACGCTGCACAGGTAGACGTACCGGTAGACTATGTTGGTTTTGATATTCCTAATGAATTCGTGGTCGGTTACGGCCTCGATTACGCGGAGGACTACCGGCACTTGAATTTCGTCGGAACGCTGGCCCCGCACGTATACGGAGGTTAAATGAGCGATCGGCAACGCCGCATCCTCGAAGATTTCAATCGCACAGGTCGAAAGACCGCGAACGACGAGGCAGACAAGAACGCAAAACGTTCTGAAAAAAAGAACGAATCGGGGCGCCCAGATAAACCTTCCGCAGACAGCGAGAAGGATAAGCGGCAACGGATCACGTTTTGGTCGGTGATGGCCGCTCTCGTCATCGGTGCGATTCTGCTGTTTTTCGTGATCCGCCCGGCGGGATTCGTGTCTATAAAGACGAGCGAGGGTAAAGAAATCCTAGCTTCGCAGGCGATCGAGCGAATTCAGGTGACTGATGGCTCGCAGATCGTGCAAATCTGGTTAGAAAACGACTATAAACCGACCGATCTCGAGGGCAAGGAACAGGACGCGACGAAGAAAGTCCAGTTCCAGTACACCGATCCAGAAGCTGAAACGGTGGCACAGCTCGTAGATTCGGCGAACTCCAAACACGGGTACAACTCGGTCGTCCCCCAGCAGTCCGTTTTCTTCTCGCTGTTCACGTTCATGCTGCCCATGCTGCTGATCGTGGCACTGTTTTTGTGGATGATTCCACGGATGCAAAATCGGATGGGAGAGTTTGGCAAGCTGAAGAAAGACGGCGTGGATTCGGACTTGCCCGAGGTAACTTTCGACGACGTCGCAGGCGTCGACGAAGCCGTCGAGGAGCTTCGCGAGATCAAAGAATTTATAGAAACTCCGGAAAAGTTCCGAGACATGGGCGCAAAGATTCCTCGAGGAGTGCTTTTGTACGGACCGCCGGGAACTGGTAAAACCCTGCTTGCCCGCGCGGTTGCGGGCGAGGCGGGAGTGCCCTTCTTCCAGATTTCAGCCTCTGAATTTGTGGAAATGTTCGTTGGTGTGGGTGCCTCACGCGTGCGTGACCTGTTTGACAAGGCGAAAAAGGTTGCGCCCGCAATCATATTCGTGGACGAGATTGACGCCGTCGGCCGTAACCGCGGATCCGGAATTGGGGGCGGAAACGACGAACGTGAACAAACGCTTAACCAGCTGCTTGTCGAGATGGACGGTTTCGACGAGCGTACGAACGTGATCGTGATCGCGGCCACTAACCGGCCCGACGTGCTCGATTCGGCGCTGCTACGCCCGGGGCGATTCGACCGTCAGATTGCCGTGGATGCTCCGGATCTAACTGGGCGCGAGGCTATTTTGCGCGTGCATGCCGACGGCAAACCGCTTGCTGACGGTGTTTCCGTGGAGGCGATCGCTCGCCGGACACCCGGTTTTTCGGGCGCGGATCTTGCGAATTTGCTGAACGAGGCGGCGCTTTTGGCGGCCAGGCGTGGGCACAAGAAGATTATGGAAGACGACGTCGACGAGGCCATTGATCGCGTGATAGCGGGTCCGCAGCGGCGAACGCGGGTAATGAACGCTGAAGAAAAGCGAATGACGGCCTATCACGAGGCTGGGCACGCCGTGGCAGCCGCAGCGCTCAACCATACGGATCCGGTGACTAAGGTGACTATTTTGCCACGTGGGCGGGCGCTCGGGTACACGATGGTCATGCCGACGGAAGATCGTTATTCCACCTCGCGCCACGAGTTGCTCGATCAGCTCGTCTACGCGATGGGCGGGCGCGCCGCGGAGGAAGTGGTTTTCCACGATCCGACGACGGGCGCAGAAAACGACATCCAAAAGGCCACCAAGATCGCACGCAAAATGGTTGCCGAATATGGAATGTCTCAGCGGGTTGGCGCAGTTCGGCTGACCACCGAGCAGGCCGATCCGATGACGCGCATGGCAGGCGGAGGCGGCGGATGGGAACATTCGGACCAGCTTGCCCACGTGGTGGACGAAGAAGTGCGAACACTCATGGACACGGCCTCGCAAGAGGCGTGGCAGATCATGATTGACAACCGCCACGTACTCGACCGGCTCACGAGCGTGCTGCTCGAAAAAGAAACGGTGTTGGAAAACGAGCTGAATGAGATTTTCGTCGATATCGTCAAGGCGCCGCCGCGGGATCTGTGGCTCTCCTCGCCTCACCGGCCCGTATCGGATGCGCCACCGGTGCCGATTCCGGCCACGGATGCGCAAGCTGGGGAGAAACCAGCTGAGCCGCCATCCGACTCCGCTCGAGAGGGTGAGAGCTAATGGCTTACGATGCTGCCGGTGTTGAACGCGCTGTGCGCGAACTGCTCGTCGCGATCGGAGAAGATCCCGATCGTGATGGCTTGCTCGATACTCCGAGCCGGGTGGCTCGCTCCTATGCGGAAATTTTCGGCGGCCTGCACGAAAATCCGGCCGAACATCTGGATAAGGTTTTCGATGTGGGCCACCAGGAAATGGTGCTCGTTCGCGACATCCCGCTGTATTCGATGTGCGAACATCACCTGCTGCCTTTCCATGGCATCGCACACGTTGGCTACATTCCCGCCGACGACGGCCGGGTGACCGGCCTGTCCAAACTCGCCCGGCTTGTCGAAGGCTATGCCCGCCGCCCGCAGGTCCAAGAACGGCTCACCAGCGAGGTTGCCGACGCGATCGCAGATCGACTCGGCGCTTCGGGCGTGATCGTCGTCGTTGAAGCCGAACACTTGTGCATGTCAATGCGCGGGGTGCGAAAGCCCGGCTCGAAAACAGTGACCTCCGCGGTGCGCGGCACGATGCACGACCCGGCCACCCGCGCCGAGGCGATGAGCCTCATCATGGCGGGCTCGGCCCTCAGATAGGCGTGCAGGCAGGTCGCTCTGATGAAACATCAGTAACTCACGTCAACCCGAAAGCGAGGCCCACATGCAGATCATGGGAATTTTAAACGTTACGCCAAATTCGTTTTCCGACGGCGGGCGCTACACCGATCCGGAAGTGGCGATCGAGCACGGGCGTACACTGATCGAGCACGGTGCGAGCATCATTGACATCGGCGGGGAATCGACCCGGCCCGGCGCCGAACCCGTGCCCGCCGAACGGGAATGGGACCGGATTGCTGACGTCGTCGCCACGCTTGCAAAGGAAACCACCGTGTCGGTGGATACCTACCACGCTTATACCGCGCGCAAATCGGTGGAGGCGGGCGCGCATATCGTCAACGACGTGACCGGCGGGCAGGGCGATCCGGACATGTTTGCGACCGTTGCGGGTCTGGACTGCGATTATATTTTGCAGCACGGGCGCGGCAATGCCCGTTCGATGAATGATTTGGCGAGTTACGATGACGTCGTTGCCACGGTTCGCGAAGAGCTGCTCGGCTCGCGCGATGCGGCGGTTGCGGCCGGGATTGCGCCGGAGCGGATCATCCTTGATCCGGGGCTCGGCTTTGCGAAGGTGGGCGATCAGGACTGGCAGGTGCTGCGCGGCGTGGACGCGTTCTTGGGCGAGGGCCATCAGGTACTGATCGGCCAGTCACGCAAAAGATTCTTAAGCCCGGTAACGGTGAACGAGGAGCGCGACGTGGCGAGCGCCGTCATCTCCGGGCTGCTCGCAGGCACGGGCGTGTGGGCGGTGCGGGTGCATAACGTCGCCGCAACACGTACGGCGCTGAACGTGCATGCGGCGATGTTGGCGGGCGGGGTGAGCTCAGATGATGAATAAGATTTCGCTCACCGGCCTGCGCGCTCGCGGAACGCACGGCGTGCTCGAGCACGAAAAAATAGAGCCGCAAGACTTTGTGGTGGACGTGGACATGTGGCTGGACGCATCGGCTGCAGCGCGAAGCGACGACGTCGCCCACACCGTTTCGTATGCAGAGGTTGCGGACGCGATCGTGGAGATCATCGAGGGCGAGCACGCGGATCTGATTGAGACGCTCGCGGATCGGATCGTGCGGCGGCTATCGGTTTTTCCGGTCGACGGGCTATCCGTGACGGTACACAAGCCAAATGCGCCGATTCCGCACCAGTTCGAGGACGTGTCGGTGACTTTCGAATGGTGGCGCCTACCCGATACGGACACGTGCGAGGTAGTGATCTCGCTCGGATCAAATTTGGATGATCCGCGGGCCCACGTGCGCGAGGCAATCGAGCAGATCGGGGACAGCTTTGAGGTGCTCGCGGTCTCGAGCCTGTACGAGACGGCTCCGCAGCTCGCGGAGGGTCAGCAGCCGCAGCCCGCGTACGTGAACGCTGCGATGAAAGTGCGCGCATCGGCGGATCTCGAGGCGGTACTGTTGAATTTGCAGGAGATCGAACAAGCGCACGGGCGTGTTCGTGACGAGCGTTGGGGCGCGCGGACCCTCGACCTTGACATCATCAGCGCAGGCGGGCTGAGCACCGATGGCCCGCTTCTGACCGTGCCGCATCCGCGCGCCCACGAACGGCGATTCGTGCTTGAACCGTGGCTGGAGATCGACCCGCATGCCACCCTCGGCGGGCGTGCCGTGTCCGATCTGGTTGACGAGCTGCCCGAACAGTCCGTAAAGCGACTGGACTGACCCGTGGCCCGCAATCACGATTCCTACCAGCCCGGCAAACAGGATCGCGAACCGGGCGGCAAGCTCCGCCCCACCTCGATTTGGATGCTTGTGGCGGTGGGAACCGTTGCGAGCGTGACGCTGTTTATGCTGATCACCCTGTTGTTGCGTTCAGGTGGTAGTCCGATCGCAATCCACAGCCTCCTGTTTTTCGCGCCGATTCTTATTGGGGTGGCCGTGGCCTGGCAGGCGTGGCTTGTACGCTCGTACAAACTGGGGCGCCGGAATCTTGACCCGCTCTACGCTGCGCGGATTTGGGTGCTGACGCAGGCGACGTCGCGCGTGGGTGCACTCATGACCGGCGGCGCGGCTGGAATCTCGCTTGCGTACTGGTGGGGCGGGCCGACGTCGTTCCTTAGCGAGCAGGCCATCAACGCCGGGCTTGCAGCGCTCGGTTCGCTCGTGATGACGGCGCTCGCGATAGTTGGGGAGCGTTGGTGCATCGTCGACGACGAAGACGGCGGCCAGCCTGATATCGCGCAGGCGGGCGTGTAGTCCCGGACTCGGTCCTAGGCTCGGCCCGGTCCCGAACTCTGGCTCGGCCCGGACTCAGCCCGGACTCGAGACAGTTACCGCCCGGGCATGACAAGGGCGCTTTCCGTGGTAGCTAGAATGATGTTATGAAAAATCTGCTCGCACAGGACGTGCAATTCACCCCGTTGCACCCCAAGTTTACGAATGTTACCGTCATTCGATGGGGCTCCTTGGCTCTCGTGGTTCTCATTGCTGCGTTAGTGGCAGCTATTGCCGGGAGCCGGTTTTCTGGCAGTAATGGCTGGCTATGGTGGCTCGCCGTCGTCGTAGCGCTCGGGGTCGGCGTCTGGGCCATATGGCTCGCGGTACGCCGGGCGCGCGTTTTTGGCTATGCCGAGCTCGAGGATGAACTGCTCATCCGCTCCGGCATCATGTTTCACCGCGTGACCGTGATTCCCTATGGCCGGATGCAACAGGTGAACGTCGAAACGGGGCCGCTGCTCAAACGATACGGTTTGGCCTCAGTCGAGCTTGTGACGGCCTCTGCAGACACGAATGCCGAGATCCCCGGCATAACACTCGAAGAGGCCGAACGCCTCCGCGAAAAACTCACCGCGCTCGGTGAAGCGAACATGGAGGGCCTGTGATCCCGCACGACGAACCCGAGACTCAGCCAGCCGCCAACGAAACGCAGCCGCAGGTGCCGCCGACGTCGGGCAAAAGTGGTTTGGGCGGATCAGTGCCGGAGGGCGCCTGGCGAAAATTCCACAAAGTTACCCCGCTTGCGCAAGGTGGCGCGCTGTGGGTGGTCCTCGCGATCTTCGTTTATAACGTAGTCACGCAAATTATTGAATCTGGTTTGACCGAAATGCTCGAAAGGGTTGGCGATATTACGCTCACCTTCGTGCTCGCTATCTTGGGCGCTTTGCTCGCACTGACTTTGCTCGTTATCTTTTTCTCGTGGATTTCGTGGCGGTACCAGTCGTTCGCGATTATCGACTCCGGCATCCACAAGCGTTCGGGCGTACTGCTGAAGAATCATTCGCACATGCGCTGGGATCGCATCCAAACTGTTGAGATCGAACAGAAGCTGTTTGGGCGGATCTTCGGTTTCGGATCGGTCAAGGTCGAGTCGGCGGGCTCGGAGCCGGCTACTGAACTCGGACTGCTGACCATGGAAGACTGCGGCAAACTACGCCGGGAAATTCTTACAGGACTGGGCAACGCCCGGGCCGGTAGACCGATCGGTGTGGGCGTACCGGTCAGTGCCGTCGTCGGCGCCAACACCGTGGAAGCAATCCCCGAGGGTGCGGGTGTGCCGCTCGCGCCTGATTCGCAGACGCCGCCAGATTTAGACACTATGGGTGCTGCGGCGTTGGACTGCACGGGTATGCAATCCGGTATGCAGAGTGGCGAGATCCCCGTTTTTGACCCCGACGACCTCGAAACCGATCAGAAAATCTTCGAACTACCCACATCGCGTCTAATTGTCTCGGCGCTACTTCAACTCGGCCGCATTCTCGCCCTGTTATTCATGGTTGTCTTCATCGTGATTGCAATCGTGTCTGGCGAAATGGGCTTCCTCGCCATCGCGCTTGGTGTCGGTTCGGGCGTGTTCGTGCTGGTGAAAGCGAGTATCGACTCATACGGAACGAAGGTCTATCTCTCGCGTAACGGCTTACGTGTACGCGCAGGCTTGACAACCCTCGTCACCCGTTCCATCCCGCCGCAGCGCTTGCACGCGATCGAAATCCGCCAGCCGATGTTGTGGCGCCGTGCAGACTGGTGGCAGTTGCGTGCGGTGCTCGCCGGCGGCCAGTTTGATTTAGATAGTTCAAGCGATGCTGGCGACGCGATGATTATTCCAGCAGGCACCCGCGAAGACGTGCTGAAAGTGCTGTGGACGATGCTCCCGTCGGCCGGCACCGACGACGACGCCACGCTCATCCGCGACGCCTTCGACGGCAGCGGCACGGGCGAGTTCTTCTTAAGCGCGCCGCGAAAGGCACGCTGGCTCGATCCGATCACCTGGAAATCGCGCGGAATTTGCCTCACGCCGAACGTGGCTGTGTTCCGCACCGGCCGGTGGAGCCGCCGTGTCGTGTTCGTGTGGCAGGATCACACGCAGTCGCTACGGATGAGCCAGGGGCCACTGCAACGGTTGTTCGGGCTCGGGGCGATCCAACTCGATCTGGTCTCGCCGTTTATGGACGCGGGCCAGAACAATATGGCTGTCGAAGATGTGGAGCGCATGATCTGGATCGAAAACGACCTGACTGCGCAAGCTCGCAATCGAGGCGTATCTGAGTCGATCGAAGCGTGGCAGCGCCGAGTTGGCCTCGATTAGCGTTTAAGTACATGTGACCCTGTTTCGCGGGTGCGTACGTGGCCGCCTCGGGCGGTCAGGCTTGATCCCTCGGACGCCCACTTTTCGGACCCGCTGCGGTGCTGGCGCCTGCACTAGCTCGACGCGGCCTTACGGACCGCCTGCTTGATTCGCGGTACCAGGCTTGGGCGCACAGATAGCTCGCGCACACCCGCCGCCAACAGTTGCGGCACGTGCTCCTCGGACGAGGCAAGATCGCCGCATACCGATATCGGCTTATCGAGATTGTCCACCGCGTTTGCGATCAGGTCGATAACCAGTGGCACGACATCACCGGCCAGCCCGGCAACTTCTGCATTGCCCCGATCGGCGGCGGCGATGTACTGAATCAGGTCATTAGTACCAACCGATACGAAATCGACCAACTCGTTGAACTCGGCGATCCGAAGTGCCGCGGCCGGTGTTTCGAGCATCATGCCGAACTCGGGCAACTCCTCCGGGCGCCCCTCAAGCTGGACGGCATCGTGAAACTTCTCCCGTGCCCACGCAAGCTCCTCAACCGTCGTGATCATCGGAACCATCACCTTGATCTGCGCACTTTGCGCCACCTGAATGATGGCCCGGAACTGATCTACCAGCGCGTCCGAGTACCGGCGCATGAGCCTGATTCCCCGCACGCCCAAGAACGGGTTTTCTTCGGGTTCGGCGGCAAAGAAGGGGAGAGGTTTATCTGCACCTACATCCCACGTGCGAATCGTGATCGGCTTGTCGGTGCCGATCTGCTCGGCAATCTCGGTGAAAACCGCTACCTGTTCGGGGATCGTTGGCACGTCGTCGTGATCTGCGAAAAGCACTTCGGTACGTACTAGGCCCGAACCGTCGGCGCCGTTCGCGCGGGCCGTGCCGGCATCGCTTTCCATCGCCACATTCGCCGCCACCACAACGACTTCCTCGCCGTACAACGCGGGCTCGTGCGCGTGCTTCAACGCCTCGGCGTCTAGGCGCTGCTGCTCCTTCGAGGCGCGCAACAATTCGCTCAACTGTGCGCGCGAGGGATTCACCGTGACCATTTGGCTACGCGGTTCGAGCGCCACCTCTTCGCGATCGTTGATCTCCCGTGCCTTTGCAAAGCCCGCTATCACGGGTATGCCCTTGGTGGCAGCGATCAGCGCGCCATGCCCCGTTGCTGAACCCGTGGCTGCCACGATCCCCATAACGCTGCCTTCGTCGATTTCCGAGGCGAGCGCTGGCGTCAACGATTCGAGCACAACGACGGGTGGCGTTCCCAGTTCTTCGATCGCCTTTGCAAGTCCGCCGAGTACCTCACCTCGCAATGCCTGCATGAGTAATTCACCGAGCGCGTTTACATCTTCGGCCCGTTCGCGCAGATAGTCGGTGGGAAGATCGCCATACGCGGCGGCGAGGGCCGCTGTAGCAGCGCTGACGGCGACCCCGGCCGGAATACCGTTCTTTATCCGCGCGCTGATATCTCCCGCATACGTGGGATCATCGAGCAGTCCGAATTGAAGCGCCAACATTGGATTCTCGCCAAGCGAGTTCAAATATTCGCGCACCAGTTCGCGTGCGGTTTCGAAAGCCTCACCCTGGTCGTGTGCAATTTCCTGAGCCCCAGACTGCTGGCCGGGCCGCCACACAAGCGCGGGGCCAACAGCGATATCAACGCTCGAGGTCGGTTTGCGAGTATGGGCAGGTACCGCTGAGACTTCGGTTTTCTTCTCACCCTCGGCCGTCCAACCGCGGGCAGCTAATTCGCCGACGGCGTCGAGGGCCTTGTTCGCATCCAGGCCCGACGCCTGGACGAGAATCTCTCCGCCGCCCTGCACGCCGAGCGAAATGAGGGAGGTCATCGAATTTGCCAGGTTCGGCCCGCGCCCGGCCTTCTCATTGGCCACCCGCACCTGCGCGTCCAGCCCAGAAATCGCCCGCACGAGTGCCGCCGCCGGCCTGGCATGGAGACCAGCCGGATCGTCGACGACGTACCGGCGGCTCGTCCACTCGACTCCCTCTGCATCCGTGATGCCAGTTCCTGGCTGGTCGCCCGTTGAGCTCGCGCTGTCCGCCGAGCCCGAACCGTCCGCCGAGCCCGAACCGTCCGCCGAGTTTTGGCCGCCCACAGTGCCGTCCAAATCCGTGCCGTCCGAATCCGTGCTGTCCACCGAACTAGCTCTGCCGGCCGTACCCGCACTGCCCGGCGACCCACCTCCGTCGTAGGGAATATCCGTTTCCTTCGCGGCTAACGCCCCCATCGCTTCGCCCGCAACCGTTGCGCGATCTGCGCCCGCTCCGGCTGCTACGGCCGCCACCACGAGCCCCTCGACGAGGGGAGCGGGAACGACAGTCGTACGCTCGGCGATATCCGGATCGATGAACTCGAGCGCCATTTCGGTTGACATGACGGCCGAGCCGAGATCTACCAGCACCACGACGCCCGCTTCCGAATCAGCTTCCTCAATAGCGTTCGCAATCAGTTCCGCGTTGGTGCCAAAACTGCCGTCATCCGTACCACCGGCGGCCACGACGACGGCGTCCCTGCCCATATCGAGGGCAAGATCGCGCGCCGCAACCGCCAGCGGCTGTGAATGAGAGACGGCAACAAGGCCGACGTTAGCCATTCGAGGCCTCCGTATTCGTCGTTAAAGAATCTGAGATGTGGGCCGAGCTCGGCGTGATCGAGGCAAAGCTCCGCGTTAGTGAGCGAAAGCTTCCGCGGCGGCTTCGATCAGAAGAACCGACGATGCCGAACCCGGATCCTTCACGCCCCTCGATCGTTCGCCAAGATACGATGCCCGCCCTTTCCGAGCGATCATCGGGATGGTATCTTCGGCACCCTTTTCGGCCGCCTCGAGTGCCGCAGCAAGTGCCGTCGACAACGGGCCGTCACTTGCCTCGCCGGCTTCGAGAGCGGGGAACCACACGTCAAGCATCGTTTTATCTCCGACCTCGGCCTTTCCACGAGCTTGCAGGCCCTCAACCCCGGCGCGAAGCGCAGCAAAGAAAGAGTCCTTGGTCAGTTCGCTATCGCCGAGCGCTCCGCCCATTTTCATGAGCAACGTGCCGTACAACGGGCCGGAGGCGCCACCAACTTTGGACACCAGCGCCATGCCGGCCTTCTTCAGATAAGCGCCCGCATCCGCCATCGAATCCGCGTCCAGCTCAGCAACTGCGGCCACGCCTCGAACCATGTTCGAACCGTGATCGGCGTCGCCAATCTGCCGGTCAAGATCGGTCAGCTCGGCGGCGTTAGCGTCGATTTTTTCTTTGAACGCGGCCATCCAGGCCGAAAATTGTGAAAGATCAGCCACTATGCACCCCACCGAAGCCCGGTGGTCACAACGGGAGCGTCCCAGAGGCGGAGCAGTTCGTCGTCGGCCTTCAGCAGGGAAAGCGCACATCCAGCCATGTCGAGCGAAGTGACGTAATTGCCCACGAGTACGCGTTCGACCTTAACGCCCGCTTCCTCGAGAAGCTTGGCGCACTCGCCCCACATGAGGTACAGCTCCGAAAGCGGCGTGCCGCCCATGCCGCCAAGCAAGGCGACGACGGGAGCACCCGTGAAGTCATAATCGGAAATGATTGGCTTAACCAGTTCCGCGGCCAGCTCGTTCGCTTCTTGAAGCTCGCGGCGCTCGCGCCCCGGTTCGCCGTGGATGCCGATGCCCAGCTCGATCTCGTTTTCTGCAAGATCGAAGGTCGGCTTGCCCGCGGCTGGAACGGTGCACGAGGTGAGCGCGAGACCGTACGAACGAGTATTATCGGCGGCCTTCTGCGCGACGGCGGTTACGGCGTCGAGATCGGCGCCTTCTTCGGCGAGCGCTCCCGCGATTTTCTCCACGAAGAGTGTTCCACCGACGCCGCGACGGCCGGCAGTGTACAGCGAATCCTGGACGGCGACGTCGTCTTCTACAATTACCGAAGTAACTTGCGTGTTCTCCATGTCGGCAGCCATTTCAGCGGCCATTTCGAAGTTCATCACGTCACCGGTGTAGTTCTTGACGATGTGCAAAACGCCCTTGCCGGTATCTACCTTCGTGGTTGCTTCCATGATCTGATCGGGAACAGGGGAGGTAAACACCTCGCCGCAGACGGCTGCATCAAGCATTCCGGTTCCTACAAAACCGGAATGGAGGGGTTCGTGACCAGCGCCGCCGCCGGAAATAATGGCGACCTTGCCATCCTTGGGTTGCTTGCGGTAAACGATATGATTGTCGAGATCGACGTCGAGCTCGTTCGGGTGGGCTAAGGCCACTCCCTTGAGGGAATCAGTGACCACATCATTGGGGTTATTGATTAGTTTCTTCATGCGGCAATTCTCGCACTATTGCTCAACCTATGCAATGATCTGCCGAAACCTTGACTCTCGCGCGAGCGCATCGACATTGCGTCATTGTGAGTTCGGTTTTCCTTCAGGTTCCGGGGTCGTTGACGCGATGGCGAGCCTGGTTCGGCTTTAGCCCACGCCTATACCCGATAGACTTTCGCCGTGAACACACAATTGCATGAAAACGCGAGCGGCCGGATGGGCATTGGCATTATCTCTGCGGGCCGAGTAGGGGCTGCGTTAGGTAGCGCTTTACGTGCCGCCGGGCACACGGTGATCGGCGCTTATGCCGCCTCCGATGATTCACGTGATCGACTCGACGCCATGCTGCCGGGGGTGCCCGCACTCGATATTCCAACGATTGTTGAACGGGCTGAACTCGTTGTGCTCGCCGTGCCAGACTCTGAACTCGCGCCTCTTGTTCAGGGATTAGCGAAGCTTGAAGCGTGGCAGCCAGGCCAAATTGTTTTCCATACGGCGCCCGGGTTTGGCATCGAAATTCTTGAGCCTGCTGCGAAACGGGGTGCACTTACCCTCGCCATCCATCCCGCCATGGAGTTTTCCGGAACATCACTCGATGTCGCTCGGTTAGCAGAGTGCCGATTTGTAGTGTCAGCTGCCAACGCGCTCCAACCAATTGGCTTGGCTTTAGCCGCCGAGATGGGTGGGGAAGGAATCGTGATCGATTCAGCTAACCGCTCGAGCTATCAGGCGGCCGTGGAAAAAGCGGTTTCCAGTATCGAGTCCGCGTCAGCTCAGGCGGTAGAGACGCTCGTCAAGATGGGTGTGAGCCAGCCCGGTGATCTTCTTCGTTCGCTGAGCAGTGCCGCCCTTGAACGTGGCTTGGGCGGTCGTGAACCTCATGCTTAACTGCCGTCGTGTTTGCTCGAAGCACCACTTCACTTCGATAGC
Organism: Trueperella bonasi; assembly: GCF_030811535.1. Lineage (GTDB taxonomy): Bacteria > Actinomycetota > Actinomycetes > Actinomycetales > Actinomycetaceae > Trueperella > Trueperella bonasi. Next base: position 1,332,792 of record NZ_JAUSQX010000001.1, read on the forward strand.
CGACCAAATTTTGTGAAAAACCTTGCGATTGTGGCGATAACGTTCATGGAAAGCCCTATTCTCCCAAAATTTGTCCGCTAATATAGCCATCGCCCGCTCGCTGCCCCGCCCACACGATACGCGCTAGAATCTTTACGTGAAAGTTTGTAAAACGCGGCACGAGTTAGCCCAATCCCTTCATGAATCCTCGATCGGTGAATCTACTCATGGTGTTTCCCAACTTCGTGGGCTGGTGATGACGATGGGCGCCCTGCACGCCGGGCACGCCCGGCTCCTGAAGGCAGGCCGGGAGGCGGCCGACGTTCTGATTGCCTCGGTGTACGTCAATCCGCTGCAGTTCGGCCCACATGAGGACTTCGAGGCCTACCCGCGGCCTATCGAGTCCGATCTTGCACTTCTCGAAAGTGAGGGAGTAGATATCGCTTTCGTGCCATCGGACGAAGAAATGTATCCACGCACGCCCCTTGTCCGGATTGATCCGGGGCCAATCGCCACCGTTCTTGAAGGCAAAACCCGCCCGACCCATTTCGCCGGTGTTCTCCAAGTGGTGCACAAAGTTTTTAATCTCGTACGCCCGGACGTAACGTTCTTCGGCCAAAAGGACGCCCAACAGCTCGCCCTTGTTCGCACCATGGTTGAAGACCTCGACATGGGGATTGAGGTTCGGGCAGTTCCAATTGAGCGGGATAGCGACGGGCTGGCGCTCTCGTCTCGAAATACTTATCTTTCCCCGGAGGAACGACGGCGGGCCCTCGCGATCCCGGCAGCGTTACGGGCTGGCCGCGAGGTCGCGGAAGCCGGTGGATCTGCCGCTGATGTCCGCGAGGCCGCACGGAGCGTCGTAACGGGGGCGGACGGCGTCGTTCTGGATTACCTCGTGCTCGTTGATCCGTACACCTTCGTCGAGCTCCCACATGACGCGAGCGGCCGTGGCCTTATCGCGGCGGCCGCTTGGGTTGGGGAAACCCGCCTCATTGACAACATGGAGGTCGAGATCCGATGACATTACCGACCAGCCTACGCACAGTGAGCACCGAAAAACCTACCGCGCGCTGGTGTGCCCAACGCTGCCCGATCGAATGCCAAACCATTGTATGCGAATCAAGGAGTAACCATGCGTTTCCCAACACCGCGTATTCCGCAGATTAACCCGAAAGCTTTCATCCCGGACCCGCGTGAACTTCGCGAAAAACTAGCGAAGCGCGTGGCTCCCGAGACGGCCACAGAGCGAGTGTCGACGGCCCCGGGCGCTAAGGTCGGTGAAAAGGAGATTTCGGAACGGATCGCGTCCCTTGACGTCATGGTTCGGGAGGCACCGCAACGCGTTTTCGATGCGTACGTCCTCAATATTGACGCCACGGTGTTCACAGGTACTCAGCTGATGCCGGAATTACGATTGGTGGTCGATACGCTCGATTCGCTGCGCAGGCCGATCTCGTATCTGTCGATGATGTCGACGGTTTCTTCCGAGCAGCTGATTGCCGCAATGAGAGCGGAGGGCGTGCACCTTGAGCCGGAACAGATCGTGACGCCGGGTCGTCAGGCCGCACGTTATATTCACAAGTCCTATCCGGGGGCAAAAGTGTTCGTGATCGGCGACCACGCGTTATCGGCGGAACTTGAGCAGGGCGGCGTCGCGTTGAGTGGTGACCCGGAAGAGATCAATGTTGTGCTCGTTGGCCACGACTGGAATTTCACATTCGATAAGTTGACGACGGCGTTTCGCGCGATTGACGAGAACGGTGCGGATTTGGTGGCGTCCTCGCTCCGGCGTGTGCGGCGCCAACCGGACGGGACTCGCGAGCCGGGCACTCTTTCCGTGGTGACCGCGATCGAGGTGGCCACGCGTAAACGTGTTGCAAAGAACCTTGGGAGCCCGGAGACGGATTTACTCGAGATGATTTTCGAGGATCTGAACGTTGCCCCGGAGGATGCGTTGCTCGTGACCGACTCTCTGGGCGCTGATATTCGTATGGCGAAGCGTTTCGGAGTTCCGTCGGCCCTCGTGCTCACGGGGGAGGCGAGCCTCGAACAGGCGGAGAAACTTAAGTGGAAGGATCAGCCTAATTACGTGCTCGATTCTGTGGATTCGATTATCCCGCCCTACATCAAGGATCAGCTCTGAGCACCGAGCGTTTAGCCACATCGCCGCTAACGAGTGATGTTGCCGTAAAATGATGACATTAGAGTGTAGCCAATGGTAAGAAGCTAGAGGTAGAGGCCTTGAGCAAGAGCCCCGACTGCGAATCGCCAATCAGGGCCAAGCGACACGAACACGACATAGGAAAGAGCGAATGACACAGCCGCACTACGACGACACCTCCGATCAGATCGCCGTTCGCAAGGAAAAGCGTCAGCGCATGCTTGACGAGGGGCGCGATCCGTATCCGCCCGAGCTCGAAGTGACGGATACACTTGCCGAGATCCGCAAGCGTTATGTCGTGGACCGGGGCGACGACGGCGGCCAGCCCACCTCTGGCCAGCCCGCCACCGGCCCGTCTAGCGACGGCCAGCCCGCCTCTGTCCAGCCCGGCTCAGACCAGTCCCGTGGTGTAGCCCCAACGGTTTTGCAACCGGGCGATGAACTGACCGACGCCGTCGTCAAGATCGCGGGCCGCGTCATGCTCTTCCGGCCGTCGGGCAAGATTGCGTTCGCGCAACTCCAGTCGGGTGATGGCGAGCGTTTGCAGGTCATTTTCTCGTTGGCGAACGTCGGTAAGGAGGCGCTCGACGCGTTGAAGGCCGACGTGGATCTGGGTGACCACCTCTGTGTGGAAGGTTACGTGGGCGCCTCCAAGCGCGGCGAGCTTTCCGTGTTTGCGACGAGCTGGAAGATGGCTTCTAAAGCGATTCGCCCTCTGCCGAAGACGTTTACGGCTGAAGACGGCACCGAGATGTCCCTGAACGAGGAAACCCGCGTGCGCAAGCGGCACCTCGACCTGATCACCCGCGCCGATGCCCGGAACATCGTGCGGATTCGCGCGAAGATGATGAAGTCGATTCGTGCTACGTTCGACGCCCGTGGCTATATCGAGGTCGAGACGCCGATGCTGCAGCCGCTTCATGGTGGTGCGGCGGCTCGTCCGTTCGAAACGCATATTAATGCTTACGATCAGGACCTGTATCTGCGTATCGCCACTGAGCTGTATTTGAAGCGCGCGGTGGTTGGTGGCCTCGAAAAGGTTTATGAGATTGGTAAGAATTTCCGGAACGAAGGCGCGGATTCGACGCATTCGCCCGAGTTTTCGGCCATGGAGGCCTATGAGGCGTACGCGACGTACGAAGAGATGGCGGATTTGACGCGCGATTTAATCCAGAACGCGGCGCGTGACATTTTCGGAACGACGACGGTGACGCTGGCCGACGGAACCGAATACGACCTTGGTGGCGAATGGGCGAGGCTGGATTTGTATGAGTCGTTGTCGAAGGCGGTAGGTGAGGAGATCACGGTTGAAACGCCGCGTGAGCGGTTGGTGGAGATCGCCGAGTCTCGCGGGATTTCTGTGAAAGATTATGCGGTGCCAGGGAAGATCGCGGAGGACATTTGGGAGGAGCTCGTCGGGGATCATCTGTGGGAGCCCACGTTCGTGTTCGATTTCCCGGAGGATACCTCGCCCCTCACGCGTAACCATCGGTCAAAGCCGGGCTTGACGGAGAAGTGGGATTTGTATGTGCGCGGAGTTGAAATTGCGACGGCGTATACCGAGCTTGCTGATCCGGTGATTCAGCGCGAACGCCTTACACAGCAGTCTCTTGATGCTGCAGCCGGCGACCCGGAGGCCATGCAGCTCGACGAGGACTTCATCGAGGCGATGGAGCAGGGCTTCCCGCCCTCGGGAGGCATGGGAATGGGCATTGATCGGATGCTCATGGTGTTGACCGGCCTTGGAATTCGAGAGACGATTTTGTTTCCGTTCGTGCGGCCGCAATCCCGAAAACCCGCTGCTGAGCAGTCTGTGGATGGGGTAGCCGAACCGGCTGCCGATCAGTCTGCCGAACCGACCGCCTAGTCCCGCTACCGATCCGGCTACTGTGCCGACCGCTTAATGAGGCGACCACCTAACGCGGCGACCGGGTCTGACCCAACACCGAGTCTGATCCGGTCGCTGAACCTACCTCAACATCGAATCTGACCGGCGACCGGGTCCGGCCGATCACTGAGTCCGGTTGGCCGTCGAACCGGGCGGCGCTTCCGAATCAGGCCGAACGGGCACAATCCTGCGCCGACCGTGAGCAATGTATTCCCATCCATTGCGGTCTCGGAATGCCCAGCCGTGTTCGTGGCGATAGATTGTGATGTCTCGACTGTGAACGAACCGATGGTGATACCAACACAGCATCACGAGATTGTCGATATTGGAATCCCCACCGTCTTTCCAGTGAACGGCATGGTGAATTTGCGAGGACTGATATGTGTGGTGACATCCGGGAAATCTACAAGTTCGATCCCTTGCTATCACGGCTCTTCGCTGTTGCGGAGTGCATAATCGGTGGGCGTGCCCGTGATCTAGAGTGACACCTTCTTTTGAAAAGATCTGCCTCGAAATTCGTGAATCACATAGTAACGTCATCAAGTCCGAAGGCACTAGGGGAGTTCCGTCATCGAGGGTTGCTGGCTCAAGCCCCTTGAAGAGGTCCGGATCGATGCCCGCTCGGATTTCGCTAAGTACGCGACCTAACACTGGATGCGAAGTAGTTTTTGTGTCGAAGACAGGAGCGGCTTGCGCATTGCCGTCGGTAGCCGCTTGGGTGGCGAAGTTTGGCCCGGTGTGCGTGGTGGAGCCTAGTCCCGCATGGCCTGCTGACTCATCCTTTGCTTGAGCCGCGTGCTGTTCCCTCACCTGAGCCGCGTGCTCACCCCTAGCCTGGGCGGCCAACTCCAATCCGGCTTCACGCTCGAGCTTCGCCGCCGCCTCGGCGGTAAGAAGCGTTTCTAGCGGCACCTGCACAGAAATGTGCGCTGCACCGTTACCCTTGCCTGCTTCGTCGTTTGACTCAGCCGCCCGGTTGCAAATCTCTGCCAACGCGGCCGCCCTGCGAGCCAGTGGGCCGCGCGGATCTCCCAGGCTCGGCACACCCATAACCTTGGTGAGGGCCGAATCGATGATCTTTCCGTTAAGTGAGTCAAGAAAGCCGCTGATAATCCAACCATCTGATTCCTCGACGATCGACAATCGCTCTTCTTTCGAGATTTCGCGTGCCATTCGTTCGGCTCGCTTTGGCGCATGCTTGATCGCCCACGCCTTGACATGCTTTTCAAACTTACCGGCGTCCATGGATTGCGCGGCCTCTCGAAGTTGCGCCGCGCCATCTTCGGGATCTTGAAGTTGGTTTTTCAGCACGGGAGCCTGAATCACCTTCGTGAGCACGTCAACGTGCGCCACCGAAATCTCTCCCTCCGAAAGTCCATCCTTAAACTTCGGAAGATCTTCCTTGAGGGCCTTTGCCCGCCTCACCGTTTTGCGCGACTGCGCCAAACTGGTTTTACTGATCTGGCGTTCGTACTCGCCAACCGTGCGCGCACCGGCCTCTTGCCAATCACCGGTAGCCTCCACGCGTGCGAGCGTCTCTGCTCGTAAAGCCCCAATCTTTGTTTCGGCCTTTGCGAGAAGAGAAGAAAACGTCAGTAGCTCCTCCCCGGCAAGCCCACTTATTTTGCCCTTCGCAAGGGAGTCCAGTCCGTCAATTACCCGCCGAAGCTCTTGCACCGCATTTGCGCCGATGACGCCCGCATTTCCGTTAATGCCGCTCGCACTTGCTGTGTCAACGCCCACGCTTGTGCCACTGACGCCCACCGTGACACGCGATACTCCGCGGCCGTCTGGACGCGCAGCGGAATCAAAGAGGTCTAGTGCCGTAGACACAGCTGGCCTCCTTTCGGTGAGAGTAGTGAAACGTTCTGAACACAGCGCTTTTACTGCTTCGTTCGTTTGGTGAGATGCTTCAATTCTACCCCGCTATTCGAACGTCTGTTCGACATATGGCTCACGCCGCAACCCAGCTCGACGTTTCAGAATTTGTGGAAAACTTTTCGCCCCGCCGCCCCGCCGCACCCGCCGTCCCGGGCCACTCCACCACCCACCTCCTGTACGCTAGGCGAGTGCAAACTTTTTTGACGTCCAAAAAGGCGCTACCTCTGCGCGCCCTCTTTCTCATCTTCTGGTTAGCCATGCTCGGCTTCGGTGGCGTAGCCCAGGGCAAAATTTCTTCCGTCACGGTCAACGATCCGGCCTTCTTCTTGCCGGAATCAGCCGAGTCCACGCTCGCATCGCAGGCCACGGCTGAATTCAAGCAATCCAATGAGCTACCGCTGTTGATCGCCGTCGTCGCTCCGGATGGCTCCGCCCTCGACGCTGCCGCGCTCACCGAGCTTGGCGCCCTCGCCGAAGCGCTCCCCGGCCTCGAACTTGAAAACGGCGCCACTCTGCGCGACGTCATGACCACCGAGTTCATCCCAGTTATCCCCAGCGAGGACTCCACCGCCGCCCTGCTCCCGGTCGGCCTTGACGCTGGCGCTATTAACGTCACCGGGCCAAGCGGCGATCGCCTCGGCAGCACCATCGTCGACGACGTTCGCACTTTTTTCGCCGAAGAATCCCGCTCGTTAGATGCGGATTTCTACGTCTCCGGCCCTGCCGCACTCTCGGCGGATCTCAGCGGCGCCTTCGCGGGCATCGATCTCACTCTTCTCCTTGTGGCGGTCGTGCTCGTTTTCGTCATTCTGATCGTCGTCTATCGTTCGCTCTACCTACCGATCGCGGTGCTCCTCACGGCAATCGCAGCATTGTGCGCGGCAGTGCTCGTCGTCTACAACCTCGCCGCCAACGACGTTTTCGACCTCAATGGCCAAACCCAGGGCATCCTCTCCATCTTGGTTATCGGCGCCACCACGGACTATTCGCTGCTTGTCGTCTCACGTTACCGCGACGAACTTACCGGCCCCGGCACTCCAATCCAAGCACTCGCTCGCTCGATCAAAGGTGTGTGGGAGCCGATCCTCGCCTCGGGCGGCACGGTGATCGCTGGCCTTCTCGCCCTGCTGCTATCTGACCTATCTTCGACCGCGTCGCTTGGCCCGATTGCCGCGCTCGGCGTCGTCTTCTCCATGCTTGCCGCGCTTACCTTGCTTCCCGGCCTTCTCATGATGTTCGGTAACCGGTTCGCGCGCGTCGTGTTCTGGCCGGCGAAACTTCCAGAAAAGTCGGTTTCTGAGGACGGTATCGAAGGGCACGGTATCTGGTCCAGATGGGCCCGTGTCGTTGGAAAACACGACCGCAAGGTCTGGGTTGGCTCTCTCATTTTCCTCGTTGCCCTAGCTGCCTTTGCGCCTACCTTCCGCGCTGAAGGTACCTCGCAAACCGACCAGTTCGTCGACAGTCCCGAGTCCGTCGTCGGTTTTGAAATTTTGGGAGAAAAGTTTGACGCCGGCTCGGTTGAGCCGGTTGAGGTGATTATTTCCGAGGACGCCGCTTTGGCTGCTGCCGAGCAGATCTTGGCGCTCGATGGGGTCGAGTCAGTAGAGCCGACGGTTGGGCAAGACGACGAGCCGCTCGCCGTCGATGGGCGAGTGCTCCTTTCGGTGACGACGTCGATGCCAGCAGGCGATAAGGCGGCGGGGCAAGTGGTGCAGGAGATCCGGGCGTCAGCTCACGAGCTTGATTCCGATGCGCTGGTTGGAGGTGTGGCAGCACAAAACCTTGACACTCAGCAGACGGCGCGTGCGGATTTGGTGAAGATCATTCCCGTGGTTCTCATCATTATCACGGTGATGCTGGTTATCTTACTGCGCGCAATCTTGGCGCCGGTCTTGCTGATCCTTGCGAATATCCTGTCCTTTGCCTCGGCGATGGGGATCTCAGCGATTATTTTCAACTGGATACTGGACTATCCGGGCGCGGATGCATCCGTACCTCTTTATGCCTTCGTGTTCCTCGTTGCGCTTGGTATCGATTACACGATATTCCTGATGGCGCGTGTGCGTGAAGAGTCGGCGCAACATGGAACGCGCGAGGGGTTATTGCGCGGGCTTGCCGTCACCGGTGGCGTGATTACATCAGCGGGTATTGTTCTTGCCGCGACCTTCGGGGCTCTCGCGGTAATTCCACTATTGTTTATGGTACAGTTGGCGATCATCGTGCCGTTAGGACTGCTCATTGACACCTTTGTTGTGCGAACGGCGCTTATCGCAGGCATCGTCCACGATATTGGCAATCCGGTGTGGTGGCCGCGCCGCCTTAACAGGACGGGTGCTCAATGAATGCGTCACGCGGCGCCTCATAACGGTGGCCACCTGCCGTGCCGCGCAGAACATGCCCCACGTGTAAGATATCTTGGCCGTGAGGCATAAAACGTGGGGTCCAAGTCAGTTAGGACTTGGACCCCACTGCTTTGTTGCCACCTAACTATGAGGTGTCAGAACATCGCGGGCAACACCCGGTTAGCGTTTAGGCGTCTTCGGGAGTGACGACGTCCACTACCTCGGTGTCCTCGTCAACCCAGTCGAAGGTGCGCGTGACGGCCTTCTTCCACAGGCGCATCTGACGATCGCGCTCTGCCTTATCCATGGACGGTGACCAGCGCTTGTCTTCCTGCCAATTGTTGACGACGTCGTCGGTGCCGTCCCAGAACCCGACAGCAATACCTGCAGCGTATGCCGCGCCGAGAGCCGTGGTCTCCGTGACAACCGGACGAACCACGTCGGTGCCGAGAATGTCTGCCTGGAACTGCATGAGAGTGTCGTTGGCCGTCATGCCGCCGTCGACGCGAAGCTCTGCGAGATCCACGCCCGAGTCGGCGTTCATCGCGTCCAGCACCTCGGAGGTCTGGAAAGCAGTCGCCTCGAGAACTGCACGTGCCAGGTGACCCTTGTTGTTGTAGCGGGTCAGGCCGACAATCGCGCCGCGTGCGTCGTCCTTCCAGTAAGGTGCGAACAGGCCGGAGAAGGCCGGGACGATGTATACGCCACCGTTGTCCTTCACCGTCTCGGCAAGCCGCTCAACTTCGGGCGCCGAGGAAATGATTCCGAGCTGATCGCGCAACCACTGGACAAGCGAACCGGTCACGGCGATCGACCCCTCGAGCGCGTAGACAGGATCTTGATCACCGAGCTTGTAGCACACCGTGGTCAGCAGACCGTTTTCCGACGTAACAGCCTCGTTGCCGGTGTTCATGAGCATGAAACAGCCCGTGCCGTAGGTGTTCTTCGCCATGCCCTTTTCGAAACAGGCCTGGCCGAACGTTGCGGCCTGCTGATCACCGAGAATGCCCGAAATCGGGGTGTCAATGATCAGCGTGTTCTTGGCGCCGTAGCCGTAGACCTCAGAGGAGGACTTAATGTCTGGAAGCATCGACATCGGGATGCCCATGTCCTCACAGATTTCCGGTACCCACTCAAGCTTGCGTACATCCATGAGCATGGTACGTGAGGCATTGGTTACGTCCGTGACGTGCACGCCGCCATTGACGCCGCCCGTGAGGTTCCAAATGACCCAGCTATCCATGTTGCCAAACAGCAGGTCTCCCGCCTCGGCGCGCTCGCGAGCACCTTCCACATTGTCGAGGATCCACTTGATCTTCGGACCCGAGAAGTAGGTGGATAGGCCCAAGCCGACGATTGGCTTGTAGCGATCCACACCTTCATCTCCGGCGAGTTCGCGGACGATCTTGTCGGTACGCGTGTCCTGCCATACGATCGCGTTGTAGACCGGTTCGCCAGTGTTCTTATCCCACACGACGGTGGTCTCGCGCTGGTTGGTAATGCCAACGGTGGCAATCTCGTGGCGGTTGATATTCGCCTTTGACAGCGCCTCGCCAACTACCTCACGGATAGCGCCGGACACTTCGACGGGGTCGTGCTCGACCCAGCCAGCGCGCGGCATGATTTGCTCGTGTTCTTTTTGTCCAATAGCAACAATGTTTCCGCCATGGTCGAAGATGATCGCACGGGACGACGTCGTCCCTTGATCGATCGCCATGACGTACTTCTTTTCTAATCCTGCCATTGAAATCCCTTCTTCTTTGAACGGCTAAATTTCGATCGACGCTGGTTTCCGAAAACCCTCGCCAGCTGCGTTGATGCGATAGGCAGTTAAGGCGCCCTCGGCATCAATCTGCTAACCGCTAGTCTTTCATAAATGGACAAACAGTGACGGACGCTACACTCACATTGCAAGAAGTTGCAAGCGGGTGGCCGTGACGTAGAAAACGTTCACGGTTTTATTCGCTCCAGCGCAGCGCCGCAAGCATCTGGGTCAAGGATTCCTGAGCCTCGGAATACGACACGAGCCGTGCGCCCTTGGCTTCGAGTTCTTGATACATGGCCGGCTCCTTGCAAAAGTGCGCGATACCGCGCCGCAGCAGATTCGGTAACGGCTTCCTGTTTTCATCAATATCGCGCATGAGCCTGAACCAGAATGTTTGCAACCGAGGGCGCTTGATCCCAAGGGCATCGGCAAGGATTCCCTCGGCACGCAGATCATCAATAATTTCGACGGCGAAAATCCCTTCTGCCAGTACGTAGCGGCGGCCGTCCATATCAAGTTTACGCTCACCGATCTTAGTCGAGGTGGGAATGTCGTAGACCGGCAGTATGGTTGAACCCGTCGTGCACAATTCACGAAGAGTGCGCACGGCCCCCTCTTTGTCCCACGTTTGTGGAGAATCCCAATCGACCATGCCGTGGCGTTTTGGCATTCCCGGGCGATCGCCGTCGTAATAGAAATCGTCAAGTGAGACCACGGGCAGTCCCGTACGTTTGGTGAAGCGCGTCTTTCCGCTGCCGGATGCTCCCATGACGAGAATTACGCGAGCGGTAGGCCGCCGCGCGGATTCGGGCAGATCAAACAGACCATCATCAGACAGGGGCGTAGACATGCTGGCATTCTAACCCGGGCACGCACCTACCTTGATGGTGGGCAGACGTGATTCCCAACGCGCCGCACACCCCCGGCGTGTCATCTAGCGCGCCGGGAACGAAGCGATTTAGCCTCCAAACGGGACTACCGGCTTACCTGGAACCTGTGCGCGGCCAAGGAAAACAGCTCCCTCGGTGTCGGTGGGATCGTCGAGGTTTTCTCGCGAAGTGGTCACGAACACGTCGCGGCCGTCAGCCCCGCCGAGCGTGACAGCGGTGACGAGCCGCGCTGGAATATCCCACTCACCAAGAATTTCCGCGCCCGGGGAGTAGAGCCGGATCTTGCCCACCCGATTGAGCGCCACCCACACGTTGCCCTCAGAATCCACATTCAGGCCATCCGGGCTCGTCCCCGTTGCTTCATGAAATTCCCGGCGATTGGTGAGTTCTTGATCCACCACGTCGAACACGTCCGTGCGCCGCGTTGCGGTGTCATGGTAGTAGGCCCGTGTGCCGTCGGGGCAGAAATCGATGCCGTTCGAGGTCGTGACAGATTCGAGTACCGTTGTGACCTCAAAATCTGGCGTGATCTTGTAAAACTTGCCCGCCCGTTCCTTGCGCGAATATGACATTGAACCGGCATACAGGTTGCCCCACGGATCGGTGCCGCCCTCGTTCATCCGGATATCGGGATCCGTCCACATGGGCTCAAGCGGGCGCACCTCGCCAAAGGCTTCATCGGCAAGGCCAAGCCCGCGCTCAAGTCCCACCACGAATCCGCCAGATTTTTTCGGGCGCACAAACGCGGCAACGGGCGAACCTACGTGCAACCGGTCGATTTCCCCGTTGTCTTCCAAGGTCAGTAGGTCGCCTGCAAGCATGTCGACCCAGCGTAGGCCTCCCCACTCGCTTGCCCAGACGGGCCCTTCAGCGTGGTAGGCAACAGCATCGGTGATCTGTTCGAACACATTTCCTCCGGCAGTAGGTCGGCCCCAGCCATTTGCTGGGAGTCTGAGCGTTTGCGCAGACGAAATTTACCGTATCAGCAAAATTTTCCCCGCAATTGGCTCAGGTGGTGCCTACTCAGCCAGCCCAAGCGACCTATGAATGATTTCCACAGGATGAACTGTAGTGGCGCCACTACCTTTGCGGATCTGCCACCGGCAGGTATCCGTTTCGCATGCCGCAAGCTTTGGATTGGTGCGCTTAATCATGTCGAACAACGGCTTGCCCACAGCCTGAGCAACGTCATACTTTTCCTTCTTCAAGCCGTATGTGCCAGCGATACCGCAGCAAGCCTCACCCGATTCAACAACCGTCACACCCGGAATCGTTTCCATCATCTTGATGGCTGGCTTACCTATGCCCTGACTCTTGACCTGGCATGGTTGGTGGTACGGAATAGTGATATCCCATCGCTGCAGGTCCTCAACCGGGAACTCGCCCTTGTCGATCAACTCCGCAATAAACTCTGAAATCTCGATAGTTCGTGAGCCAACCTCTAGCAGATCGGGATCATCAAGCCCCATAATTTCGTGAGCTTCGTGGCGGATCATACCCGCACAAGAGCCGGAGGAAGCCACGATCGTCAGATCCTTGCCGGCCGCATTCAACTGGTCAACCAACTGGCGGAGCTTCTTCGAAGCGCGCCCGAACAGGCCGTTAGACTGGTGGGCTAGGCCGCAGCATCCCTGCTTTGGCGCGAGTACCTCGTAACCGATGTGTTCGAGTACTTCAACGGCAGCTTTCGATGTTGCAGTTTCGAAATATCCGCCCGCGCATCCGTGGAAAAATACGATCGGCCCCTTCGGAAACGGCCCGGTGCGAGTTTTCTCATGTTCCTTAAACCATGACATGAAGGTGCGCGATTGCGCTTTGGGCATGGGTGCATCGCGGTGAATACCGATCACTTTTTCGACGACGACGCGCACCGGTTTAGTTGCCAGTGCCGCATTGGCGATTGGCGCGAAGGGCGTCATGAGCTTGCCTTCGAGTTCGGTCTCGGGCATGAGCCGATCACGCAGGGGCATGTTATCGGCCTTCATCACGGCACGCGCTTGGGCGTTAATCTCCGCGATCTTCACGCCCTGCGGGCAGACGGTCGTGCAAATCGAGCACCCCGAACAGTAATCGAGCGAAAGATCAACTGATTTGCCGTGCCGGAACCGCTCTGCCTGAGGGCCTACCCACTTCGGGCCTGAGAACAGCGGGGTTTCGCGTACTACGGGGCAATGCGATTCACAGATCGTGCATTTTACGCAGGCATCAAGGGAAGCTCGCGCAAGCGAGGCTTTCGCGTGTTCGAGTGGATTGACAGTCATGATTGATCCTTCTTCCTCTGTGCTTCCTCAGTTTTTCTTTAGCGCGCGGGTGGCGGCAACCGCGGATCCGAGAGCGATTCCTTCGCCGGACTTCTCAGTCCATGGGCGCGCGCCGCCCAGTAGCGATCCCACGCAATGCAGGTTGTCGTACACGGGCTTGCCCTCGGCAAGTGGCAACATTTGAGCATCTACTTTGACGCCACAGCCGAAAATATCCTTGCCGTCTACCACGACAGCTCCTGTTACGGTCCGAGCATCCTCATCCTCGGGATCCATAAAGATCAGTGGCAGATCAAAGATCCGCTCGCCGATGTGTCCGTAGGAATCACGCTCGATTGTTCCGGATTCTAGGCCGCCACCTGCGTAGACGACGGCGTCAACTTTTTCGGTGGTTATTCGCCCGGCACGCTGCACCTTGAGTGCGCTAACCCGTGAGCCGTCAGCCTCGAATCCAACCACCTGAGCGTTGAGGCTGATATCTACACGCTTCTTTCGGGTTTCTTCGGTGAGCGCATCATTGATTCGGCGCCCGGGAATCGACGGTGGTGGAACGGGAATTTCAGCCACCGGTGCGCCGAGCTCTTCGGCGATCTCGTTGTAGGCATCGGTTGAGAAACCCAAAATTGCCGGTAGCAACACCGTTTCACCTTCGCGCATTTCAGAACGGAGCGCTTCAACGATTGCGTCCCGAGTTCCCGGTCCGTCAAGCCCGGCGGTTCCGTCTAGGGCGCGGGCAAATGTTGTGCCCGTGGAATCAGCTTCGGGGCGGCGGGCCTGCACGTCAATCGTCACGGCCCGGGCCTCCACCTGAGCTAGAGGCGTGCGAGCAATATTGTCCGCTATTAGCTGTGCGGGAAAGTCTCGGAACTGTTTAATTCCGGCGACGAGGTATTTCTTTCCATCCTCAACAAGTGCTGGAAGCATCGTGTTTTGCACGCAGGCTGTGGGGCGAACAGCGCCGATCGCCGTCGGGATCAACACGTTCGTGCCGGAATTTTGTGTGAACAGGCCTGTTCTTTCGCAGAGCCAGTCGACACCTTCGCGCACCGCGTCGGCGCCGATAGTAGCGTACGGATGTTCGGGCTGCTCTTTCACCAGCTGGTCGATGGCCGCGTAGGGTTCTTTGATTGGTTGGCCATCGCTGTGCCAGCCGTATACGTCGAGCGTGCCACTGGACAGCCCAAGGCCGCCGATTCCGCGAGTCACGATGTCAACGTCGTGCCCGTCTTCGCGCAACATGAGCGCACTGGCCAAGCCGGCCAATCCCGCTCCAATCACTATGATTCGCATTATGCGTCCTCCTTCACCGGTGCCTGTACGGGCCGGCCATGCAACAGTTCCAGATCGCCGGTGGCGACGATTGCCTCTTTGGTGGGTGCCGGCAGGTGGTCAATGTCTAGATTGCCTGCCAGGATCCACTTGTTGAGCGTGGCCTCGCGTAACTGTTCGCCGTACATGAGCGATTCGAGGCCCGAATAGCGGTTTTTCACGAAGAGCCTGAGCATCGACGACGTGCGGTCGGCATTAGCTTCCGGATCCGTGACGGTGTCGGCGGTCTTTTCGTGCATGATCCCCGCGGCACGCATACCGCAGAAGGTGCCTTGGCACGGGCCCATTCCAAGGCGCGTGCGGCGCCGGATATCGTCAAGGTTTGCTTCCGGTTGCTTGTCGAATTCCTGCTCGATGGTTGAGCGCTGCAGGAGTTCACATTCGCAGATGATCGGATCTTCGTGGCGCTCTTCTTCGGCTTCTGCGAGCCGGTCGGTCACCCTGTGGGTGCGCGCCGCGCGCGGGGGCACGGGCTCGTCCGCCGTCGTGCATTCCACAAATTCATCCAGCTGCGTGAGGAGGGCGTCCACGATGTTCTTCGCCATGAGTCGGTAGGTGGTAAGTTTGCCGCCAGCAATCGTGAAAAATCCCTTGATTCCATCGCGCGTAGAATGGTCGATAATCGACATGCCGCGTGACATGTGGCGGGTATCGGAGGCATCCACACGTGAATCGAGAACGAGTGGCCGGGCTCCTGCCCACGCGTGGACTGCACGAGCCTTGCGGAATCCGGGGATGAGGTCTTCACCTGAATCCAGCATCTGCTGCACTTCGGAGTTCTTTATTTCGAGGAAGTCTGGATCCTCGGCACGCTGGTCGGTGGTGCCAATGATGGACACCGTGTGTGCCGGCACGATGATATCGCCGTCAGCTGGGTGAATACAGCGGTTAACCACCATGTTCACGAGCCGGTGGTTCATCGCAATCATAATTCCGCGGCCGGGAACGACGTCGACGCCGTGGGCGCCCGCCATTTGGGCGATCTGGCCGGCCCATGGGCCACCGGCGTTGATGGCCGCTCGGCAGTTGATGCGGACCTCTTCGCCCGTCTTTTCGTTTGTGCACACGACTTGGCTAACCTGGCCATCCTCGTTTTCGATTTTGGTTACCCGGTGGTAGGTGAGCGTCTGGCCGCCATATTCGCGCGCCGACTCGGCGCATCCCCAGACCATGGCCCAACCATCGACCGAGCCGTCCTCAACCTGAAAGGCTCGCTGAATGCCCGGATTCAGACGGGGTTCAAGGGTGAGTGCCTCCTTGATCGAGAGCTCGTGGGCGGGCACGCGGGTTTCGTTCGCAGCGGCAAGGAACCGTGTGGAGTACTCCGGGTCATCATTTGGCCCGACGACGAACAGGCCGCCGGTTTCCTCGACTGAGTCCGCATGGATTCGGCGCAAGATCACGTTTTCTTCGGCGCATTCGGTTGCCGAGTGCGGATCCGAGATGACGTAGCGTCCACCAGAATGCAGCAGGCCGTGGAAGCGCCCCGAGGTGCCTTGCGCCAGATCGGCGCGTTCTACCATGATGGTGTCAAAGCCACGCATAGCAAGGTCTCGTAAGACTCCCGCTCCCGTAGCTCCGCCACCTATAACAACAACATCGGTGTTCATAGTTTTCATTATTTATCCCGTTTTCTACGCGGAAGGTTCCCTTCCAATGTACGACGTTGTTGCCGTTCGCGGGCGAAAATCTCTTAAGACAAAGAAAAAATGCTCAATCGTGCACATGCGTGCACGATTGATGAAATCAGTTTCACATTGAGTGTAGGATTCTGAGGAGTCAAATCGGGTAAGGAGCACGAATGAACGAACGGGCGCAAGTTGCCTACCAGGCGGCCGTGATGCATTTTGTACAGGGCGAAACGATGGAATCGATAGCCCGGCGGTTGTCGGTATCCCGCTCGACAGTCTCGCGACTCATCGCCGAGGCGAAAGAGACGGGCCTGGTTCAAGTGACTATTCATCCGCCTCAAGCCGCGGCATCCGAACTGCAAAACTCGATAGTGGACATGTTCGACGTGCGGGTCAAGGTCGTCCCCGTTCCATTTGGAGTTAATGAAACCCGGCGGTTAAACGCAGTGGCTCAAGTGGCTGCCATGATGGTGTCCGAGCTCATGAAGCCGGGAACGATCATCGGGGTTGCATGGGGCAATACAATAGCCGCCCTCGTCGATCATTTGGTTCCCCGCCCAGCACGCGGCTCGATCGCCGTTCAACTCAACGGTGCCGCCAATGCATCCACTACGGGCGTCCCCTATGCCGGCTCACTCATGGAAGAGTTCCGGAAAGCATTCGGTTCAGAAAGCCAGTATTTTTCGGTTCCCGCATTTTTTGATTTTGCACAAACTCGCGATGCCCTGTGGCGCGAACGTTCTATTAACTCTGTTCGTGAAACGCAAAAGAACGCCGATGTTGCGCTGTTTGGCATTGGATCGATGACCTCCAACAGTCCCTCACTTGTATACTCTGGCGGGTACCTGAGCGCCGATGAGATCAAAAACTTACGTGAAGACGGCGTCGTCGGCGATATTTGCACCGTTCTGCTGCGAGCGGATGGCTCGTGGGAGGATCTGGAGATCAACTCCCGCGCCTCAGGCCCGACGCCGGCCGACCTGAAAAATATCCCCAAGCGGATCGGCGTCGTTTCTGGGACGGACAAGGTCACCGCAACCGTTGCCGCGTTGCGAGCAGGTGTGATCACCGATTTAGTCATCGATGAGGACTCAGCCGAACTGCTCTACGGGCTCGCGCGCCGGTCAAATAACCCGCGCTAGGAGGCCACATGATCCGCTCGGCCCAAGCTAAAGACGCCCGAACTATCGCAGAACTTGTGCGGCCCTATGCCCGCCGCCGAATCCTTATCGCTAAAGACCTCATCGACTATTTCGAGGACATCCAAGAGTTTGTGGTTGCCGAAATTGACGGCGAAGTGATTGGCTGTGGAGCCCTGCACGTGTTTTGGGATGACATTGGCGAAATCCGCACCCTCGCGGTGAAAGAAGAAATGATAGGTAAAGGCGTGGGCAAGGCGATAGTGGCCGAATTGGAACAACGCGCTCGCGAACTTGGCCTACGCAGACTGTTTTGCCTGACCTTCGAAATCGACTTCTTCGAAAGCCGCGGCTACCGGCACATCGACGGCACGCCCGTGGGGGTGGACGTCTACCAACAGATTTTGCGCTCCCATGACGACGGCACGGCCGAGTTTCTTGATTTAGCGCGAGTAAAGCCCAATACGCTTGGCAACTACCGCATGCTCAAAGAACTGTAGATGTGAAGCTGGCCGATCGCCCAAGTAAACTGGGGGCGATGCCCGTTAGGAGTCCGCGGGCCTGTTGCGGATAAAACCTGCTGCCATGACCATCGCTATCGGTGCTTGAAGGCCAACGAGAATAAGAATAATGCTCGTCACCAACCCGGGCCCGTTAGCTAGCGAGGCGATTCCACTGATCACGACGATAAGGCCAGCCACGATCGCGGCCAGTTTGAGAACTGAAGCGCCAGACCTCGATGCAGCTGACCAACTGACCGGGCGGCGCGAGGACAGCACGAGGTAGGCGGCCCCCACTAAGAGCGAAAGGCCGGCGCCGCCAGTGATCAGAATTGGGAAAATCATATCCTCGCCGGTCATCTGGATCACCAGCCCGATCGCAAAAATAGTGGCGGCTAAAAACGCCAATATGGCGCCGACCCGGGCAAGGGATAGCTTTGCGGAAGCCTCATTCATGGCTTCGATGCTATCGGAAGTTGAAATAGTTCGCCTTCCTGCTCGATCAGGCCATCGACCAACAGGCCGTCAAGTGCGCGTGCAAACCTCGCGGGCTCAAGCGCGGTGGCGGCGTTGAGTGCCTGCCTGCTTGCCGGTTCCTTGCGAAGTTGGGCCATGATCTTGCCACGAGCTTGCCGGTTGGTTCCGTGCCATTTTTGCGGCTTGCGTCGGGCGGCATGTTCGTCCGCGGGCTGCCCGGCTTGGAACCACTCGCAATGCGCTGTCAGCGGGCAGGATTCGCACAGAGGCGATCGAGCTGTGCAGGTTAAAGCCCCGAACTCCATTATTGCTGCGTTCCACAGGGCCGCCCGTTCGTCGTCGTCAGGAACGAAACGCTGTGCACGGGAGAATTCGGCCTTAGTCTGGCTCGGGGCGGGTAGGGCTTGGCCATGCCAGCGCGCCAACACCCGGCGAATATTCGTATCGAGAACGACCGAGCGCTTCCCAAATGCGAATGCTACGACGGCCGCGGCCGTATACGGGCCAACACCGGGTAATTCCACGAGCTCCTCGTATGTGCGCGGAAAACCCTGTGCCCTACCCGCTATCAGTTGTGCGGCTGCGTGGAGCCGCAGTGCCCTGCGCGGATAACCCATCGTCGACCAGGCGATCAAGACCTCGGCGGGTGAGGCGCTGGCGAGGTCGGCCGGCGTTGGCCACCGGTCCATCCACTCACGCCACACGGGCTCAACGCGTGCTACAGGTGTTTGCTGACTCATGATTTCACACACCAAAATGGCCCACGGGTCGGTTGTTTTGCGCCAGGGTAGATCCCGAGCGTGGGTTGAGTACCAGCGGGAAAGCACGGAGTATGCGTGCTCGCGTGTTGGAGCCATCGCACATACTATACGCGGGCAACGCGGCGCGCGTCGCTCTGTGGCCTTCGGTTTGCGGTTACTGTATTTGCGTGGCAGATGACAAACCTCGGCGTACGCGCAGACCTGCGGGTTCTCGCTCGCGCGATGCTGCCCGAAAAGGGCAGCCGCGCCGTGGTGCGGAGCTCCCACGTTCCGAAAAACAGCGGCGTGCGCAAGCAGCTCGTGGTGATAGGCCGACCGTTGGCCGGAGCAGAAGTGATCGGCAACGAAGCGGGCAGCAACCAGCTGGACGCTCAGGAAAAGCTGCAGATGCGAGGGGGCGAAATGTCCACCGTCGGTCGGGTGACGCGCGGGCTCAGGCAGCAATTGCCCGGCGAACAAAGGCCCAGGGAACTGGAGCTCAAAGAACAGCGCCGCAAAGAACAGTGCCGCAAAGACCTGGGCCGCGGAAGCCAAGTTCGCGGAGCGTTCGGTCCGCAGCGGGTGGCCTGTCACAGCGTCAAAAGACGGTCATCTTCGCGGCCACGGCCGTGGTTCTGGCCGTCCTTGCGGTGGTCTTCGTTATGCGTTATGCGCTGTCCAAAATTGAAAGCCATACTGCGCCAGCAAGCCCCGTCGAGCAGTTTGCGCCAGTTGAATGTAGTTCAGACATGCTGGTCACCTCTGCTGAACGCCTCGGCGAGCAGGCCGGGCAGCCGATGCAATTCACGGCCTCGATCACGAACACCGGTGAAAGGCCATGCCATTTCGATGCCACCGATCTTCGGCTGAACATCACGTCGGGTGACCAAACGGTTTACGATACCGCCACCTGTCAAACGGGCATCGGCTCAAAAGTGCTGTTGCTCGATACCGGGCTGACGACGAGCCAGCCATTGCAATGGAATGGCATCAATGCAGGCGTTGACTGTTCCGGCGCTTCCTTCGCACAACCAGGCACGTACGTTGCCCGAATCTTCCTTGCAGGCGAGGAGCTGTTGGAATCCGGAATGGTCTTCGAGCTAAGTGCCACACCTGCGGCGAAGCCGGCTCCTGATGAAGCTGCGGACAACCAGCAGGCAGACGACGGTGCCGAGCAGAGCGAGGCCGGGCAGGTAGGCGAAGCATCTGAGGACGATCAGGCAGCTGAGGAAGTTCCAAACGATGAAGGCGTGCAAGCGCCAACTGAGCTTCAAGCTGATGATCCCGTTGAGGACGTAGAGGAATAGTCCCTCAGGGGAGTGCGTTGTGGTAGACGTTATCTCCGGGACGGGCTTAAACCTCGACGGTAACGGGAAGAACCGAGCGCGTGGCCTGTTGAACGTCGGCCACAGCTTTGACTTTCATGCCTTCTGGTGCTTTCAGGTCATCGCCAGTGTTCGGCACGATAGCCGTGTGAAAGCCAAGCCGAGCCGCTTCGTTTAGGCGCCGTTGCAAACCGACGACGGGGCGCAGCTCGCCGGTTAGCGACACTTCCCCGATGGCGATGACACCTGGGGCTAGCGGAAGGTCAAGAGCTGCCGAGGCGAGCGCTAAGGCAATTGCCACGTCAACCGAGGGTTCTAAAGCTCGCGCCCCACCGACCGTGGAAACGAATACGTCATTGCGGTCAAATTCCACGCTCAAACGTGACTGCAAAACAGCGAGCATCATTGCTACGCGTGAACTATCCACTCCCGAAGTTGTGCGCCTAGGCGGACCAGCAGCCGCCACAGAAAGTGCTTGGACCTCGACGGGCATGGGCCGCCTGCCTTCGAGGGTGACCGTCACGCAGGTACCGGGAACCGTGAGGCTGCGGGCGGATAGAAATAAGCCAGACGGATCAGCTAATCCGTGGATCCCCGAATCTACGAGCTCGAAACAGCCGACTTCGTCCGTCGCCCCATAACGGTTTTTAACCGCCCGAACAAGGCGTAAACGCGAATGGCGATCGCCTTCGAATTGGCATACGACATCCACCAGATGTTCCAGGACTCGGGGCCCGGCAATCGATCCATCTTTGGTCACATGCCCGACTAGGATCACCGGAAGATCGGATGCCTTCGCGGTGTTAACAAGAGCGGAAGTCACGGATCGTACCTGCGCCACCCCGCCCGCGCTGCCTTCCACATTCGGATCTATGACGGTTTGCACGGAATCAACAATCAGCAACGAGGGCTTCGATTCGTTCACGTGACCGAGAATCTTCGCCAAATCTGCTTCGGCAGTTAAGAATAAGTGCTCGTGTAGCGCCCCAATCCGTTCCGCACGCGAGCGCACCTGAGAGGCCGACTCTTCCCCCGTTACGTATAAAACTTGCGGCTTTCCACCTGCCAGTGCCTCCTGTGCGGCTTTAGCGGCGACATCGAGCAAAAGAGTTGATTTACCGACACCTGGCTCACCAGCCAGAAGAATGACGACGCCGGGCACGATACCGCCGCCCAGAACGCGATCAAGTTCAGAAACGCCGGTGGGGATCTTCACGGATGCTTGCTGCGAAACTTCGGTAATCGGTTGCGCGGGAGACCGGGGAGCTAGCGGGGCAACCTTCGATCCACTAGTGAAATCGGCTGCCTCCTCAACGGTGCCCCACGCCTGACATTCGCCGCACCTGCCGACCCACTTCATGGTTGTCCAGCCACATTCGGAACACGTAAATCTCTGTTTCTTTGCCATGAGCTCAGATTATCTGAGGCGTCCGACATGTCGATTTGCGAACGCCTCAAGGAGGGAGGATTCACCTGAAACAATAAGGATATCTGCGGCTCCGACAGTTGTGTCCGCAGTTGCATACTCGAAGGGTTGCCCGGGTGATTTAACACCGATGATCGTCACGCCATACTTTTGCCGGATATTCAATTTTCCAAGCGAATAGCCCACCAGATCTTTCGGCGGAACCATCTTCACGATCGTGAAGCCGTCCTCCATGTCAATGTAGTCCAGCATGCGCCCCGAGAGCATGTGCGCAACTCGCTGCCCGGCGTCGTATTCGGGATAAATCACGTGATGGGCACCGATCCGTTTCAAAATCGTGCCGTGTTCAATGGACGTTGCTTTTGCCCAGATGTCCTTGACTCCCAGGTCAACGAGATTGGCGGTGATGAGCACAGAGGCCTCCAGTGCGCCAACACCCACCACGGCGACGTCGAATTCCTCCGCACCTAGTTGATGGAGAGTTTCGGATGTGCGCGCGTCAGCTTCCACCACGGAGAATCGGTGCGACCACTGCTGTGCCAGATCCGGATTCACTTCGACGGCGAGAAGCTCCTTATCAAGCTTGTCGAGTGTGGCGGCGATCGCGGAACCGAAACGGCCCAAACCGATGACCAACGTAGCTGAATTGACATAATCTCGGTGAGGCATAGCTTCCCTTCCGTTGCTGAAATTTTAGCCAATAATAGGGCGATCTTCGGGCATCCGGATGACTCGGCGCCGCGAACGCAGAGCAAGCGCGGCAGCGAAGGTCATCGTGCCCACCCGCCCTAGGTACATCAGAATAATGAGTATCGCATGCGCGGATGAGGGGAGGTCTGCCGTGATTCCCGTGGAAAGCCCGACGGTGGCGAAAGCGGAGATTGCCTCGAACAGTACACGCGAAAGTGGTAGGCCCGAGAGGTTAAGAATCGTCAGGGTAGCGATCCCGACGAGCAGGGCTCCGATGAAGGTAGCCGAAATTGCCAATCGAAGCACATCGGCAGGGATTCGCTTTCCAAACGCCTCCGTGTCACGGTCGCCACGCGCCTCCGCAATAATGGCGAGTACTAAGACTGCGAAGGTCGTGACCTTGATACCCCCGCCTGTACTCGCAGGACCGGCGCCGATGAACATGAGCGCGTCCATGACGAACCAGGTGCCCTCAGACATTGTGGAAATATCTACCGTGGATAGGCCCGATGAACGCGGTGTCGTGCCCTGGACAAGGGTGGCCAAGAGGCGTTCATTGGTGGAGAGATTGCTGAACGAGCCGTTCCATTCGAGAGCTCCAATCATTGCTACGGCAAGCACCCAAATCGAAAAATACGTGACCAAGGTGAGCTTCGTGTGCAAGGACCACCTGCGTGGCGAACCGGGGTTTTGAGAAATATTTAAGATGACCGGAAATCCGATTGCGCCCACCATTGTTCCTAAAATGATCGGGAGCGAAACGGCCCAATTGCCAACAAAGCTGGCCAGAGCGGCGTCGGTGATGACGAAACCGGCGTTGTTAAAAGTTGAAAGCGCCATGAAAATCGACTGGCCAAGCGCCGCTAGGAAGGTCTCTTCGCGAACCATGATCGATGGAAACAGCGCGAGTGCAATCAGGAGCTCGGCCAATATTGAAACGAGTACAACCGCCTTGAGGAGCCCGCCGATATTTCCCAGTTCAGATTTCCGTTCGGAAGCTGCGAGAAGGCGCTGAGTCAAGCCGATGTGTCGGGAGACGGCCAGGCCGAGGATCGATGCGAGAGTCATCACTCCAAGGCCACCGATCTGAACTCCGATTGCGATGACGGCGTGCCCGAAACCCGTCCAATACGTGGCGGTATCAACGATCGTTAGGCCGGTGACGCACACGGCTGACGTGGCAGTGAACAATGCCTCGATAAGGCTGGCTCCACCCGGGCCAGCCTTTGCGAACGGCATGAGCAACAGCGATGTGATGATCAAGATGATGAATGCAAATACCAGCAGGGTAAGGCGGGCAGGGGAGTGCCGCGCTAGGTGTTCGATGCGCGATCCCAGCGGTCGAATATTTCGCGCGCGGGCCTCCAAGGCCATGTGATCCTTCTCCATTACGTGATCGAGTGTTGACACGTCAAGATTAGACCTTGCGCCCGGTGTATCACCATTCGAGATATCACAGCGGTATTGTGCGAGTTAACTCGGTTCTTCCCGGGCAATGGTGTTGAAATTGAGGAAATCGGGTATGGTGTGAAACGGACTAACGTCGAAAGACCTTAGGTTTCGACGAAAATTTTTACACCTCGGATGCAAGGACGGTTCATATGGCGCAACTCCCACCATCGGCGCCGCAGTTCTTCACTGTGGCCGAAGTTGCCGAAATGACTCGAGTGTCAAGAATGACTGTGTACCGAATGGTGCATTCAGGAGAGCTACCAGCAGTGCGCGTCGGAAATTCGTACCGGGTACCGAAGTCAGCTGTCGATAGCCTGCTTGGCGGTTCGAGTACAGATTCTCGTGAGGCTTCAGGCGCCTAATTTTGCACATGCAAACTCTGAGGTAGTATTTTCACGTTCACGTGGTGTATCCACTGCCCAAGCGATCGGAGGTAGCCAATGGGTTCCGTAGTCAAGAAACGCCGCAAGCGTATGTCGAAGAAGAAGCATCGCAAGTTGCTGCGTAAGACGCGCCACCAGCGTCGCAACAAGAAGTAGGCGGCTGAGGCTTGCAAGGACCGGTTTCTTTAAGAGGCCGGTTTTTTCTTGTGCTGGAAGGTTCCGTTCTCGGCGCTCAAATAACGTCCTGGTGATGTGCAATGTCTGCAAACCCACAGTCGATTTCACCTGGCAGGCTTTTCGACAAACCGAAAATGTGGCATACTCAGCTTGTTGAAGTTTCAATGATGAGGGAGTAGACGTGGTTGATTGGCTCACTGACAAGGAGCAGGTTGCTTGGCGGTCCTTTCTTACGGGTCAAGCACTGGTTCTTGACGCGATCAACCAGGACCTCGCGAGTGATTCCGGCCTAACGCTCAACGAATACGAAGTGCTCGTGCGCCTATCAGAATCGCCACAGCGGCAGCTGCGGATGTCCCATCTGGCAGAAAATCTTGTCCATTCGCGCTCGCGTTTAACCCACACCGTGAAGCGCCTAGAGAACCAGGGATACGTCTACCGTGAACCATGCCCGGAGGACAGGCGGGGAATAATCTGCAAGCTTACCGACGCCGGATTCGCCAAGCTGGAGCAAACGGCTCCGCAACATGTTGAATCGGTGCGCCGACACCTGATTTCCCATCTCAAACCAGATGAATTCCTCGAATTTGGGCGCGTACTCAAGAAGCTGATCGACGCTCAAGGCTGACACGCGGAAGAAGTTTCGCCCCCGCGTGGCACAATTGTTCCTATGGAAATGACAATCGTTCACCTCGTCCGGCACGGAGAGGTTCACAATCCCGAAGCTGTCCTGTACGGCCGCATGCCCGGATACCACCTTTCGCAGCTGGGGTATCGCATGGCAGATGGCCTTGGTGAAGCGTTTCAAGATCGCGACGTCCGGTACGTGATGTCTTCACCTCTTGAGCGAGCAGTTGAAACAGCGACGCCGACGGCTCGGGCTTTCGATCTTGAGATCGTGAAAGATCCGCGACTTATCGAGGCGGACAACAAGTTCGAGGGCGTTCCGGTCAATCAGAACCGGTGGATATTAGCCCATCCGCGCTACTGGCCGTGGTATGTGAATCCGCTCGAACCATCGTGGGGCGAACCGTACACCGAGATTATCGAACGGATGTCGGGAGCAATTGCACACGCCATCGATCACGCCCGAGGTGGCGAGGCCGTGCTGTTTTCGCACCAGTTAACCATTTGGACGATGCGGCGCTTCGTAGAGCGTAAGCCGCTCGCCCACGATCCGCGAAAGCGCGAGTGTTCGCTGGCCTCGGTCACATCGTTAACATTTGCCGACAAGCAGCTTTTAGCGCTTGATTATTGGGAGCCGGTGGGATGTCTGCTGGATGAGGCAGCAGACATGGTTCCTGGCACGTCATCTGCTCAAACCCACGCTTAACGCGAGCCGTACAGGCCACCTTCGTCGCGTTCGTCGTCGTTGGCCTTGTCGTCTTCTTTCCCGTCGTCAACCGGGTCTAGGCCCTCTTCTTCCCGTCTGCGCTGTTCGTAGGCACGGCGGCGATTGCGCGCCTCGAGCCGGGCGAGGAATTCAGGGTCATCGTCGGGAGCAACCGGGCCCGAAGGCTTCTTTGAGCGGCCAAACGGGGTTCCACCGGTGGTGCGATAGTCGGATTTGAGGACGTGCTGATATTTAAAAAACAGCCAAATCAGCGCGCCAATCACGGGCACGATCGCAATCAGCAAGAGCCACACTGGTTTGCTGATACGCGCCGGCATTTTGGATGAATCCGTACGCGCGGCGTCGATGAACGCGTAGATGATCAACGCCACGCCAATGATGATCGGTATTACTCGTGCCACGCGCCCCACTTTAGTTCAAAATATGGTCAATATAAATGTAGTTCAGTCACAGCCAAATTCACCGGTTCGCAAATTAAGATCAGAAAAGAAGAATGGCCAGCAAAACGACGAGGCCCCAAGCCAATTCGAGCAGCCCGGTATCGCGCAACACCGGAATAAGGGCCTGCCCAGCAAGCCCGCTTAGGACTCGCCGCGCGAGGATAGCGGCCCATGCGGCAAGGGGAATCATTCCTAGCGCGATCGGCCAGTGGCTGGCGCTAAGCGCTAGGCCGCAAATGATTGAGCCAGCCAGGATGAGCCCGTAGGAAATGCGCGCGCGGTTATCGCCCAACCGCACGGCGAGCGTGTGCTTGCCCGTCACGGAGTCGGTGGGAATATCCCGAATATTGTTGACCATGAGCAATGCGCATGCAATGAGGCCGATACCCGTGCCGCCAACCCATGCCTCCCACGGCGCGGTGCCCGTTTGCGTGTATGTGGTGCCGACCGTGGCGACGTAGCCGAAGAAGATCATCACGAATACTTCGCCAAGGCCCATGTATCCGTATGGGTTTTTGCCACCGGTGTAAAACCAAGCGGCGATCACGGCAAGTGCGCCAATTCCGATCAGCCACCACTGCCCGGCCAGCGCCACGAGAATCACCCCGGCGATACTTGCCAGTCCAAACGCGATGAAGGCTGCAGCCTTGACAACTGCGGGTGAAGTTTTGCCACCGCCGGTGAGGCGAGGGGGGCCTGTGCGAAACTCGTCCGTGCCGCGGACGCCATCGGAGTAGTCGTTGGCGAAGTTCACCCCGATCTGTAACAGGAGCGCTACGATTCCAGCCAACAGGGCGCGCAGCCACGAGGCGCCACCTTCGAGGGCCGCAACGCCGGTGCCCACCAACACCGGAGACACTGCGGCGGGCAGCGTGCGCACGCGCGCACCTTCGAGCCAGTCGTTGAAGGTCGCCATTTCCGTCCTTTCAGCCGCCCTATCTTACCGCGGCTTAGAGGCTGAGGTGAGCGGCGACCATGTCGGATAGCTCTCGTCGGTTCACCTTCCCAGAATCTGTTAGTGGTAGCGTGCCGCTCAGTTCCGATAAACCAACCACGTATGTTGGCGCCCAGCCTTCGCCCAGTGCCAGTTTGACGAAGCTTCGCATCACCGTGATGTTGCAGCTTTGAGCATGTGCGGCGCGATCATCGACGACGGCGACCACGGCCTCGCCCCACTCCAAATGCGGTATTCCAACGACGACGGCGTCCCAGCCAGTTTTCGCAAGTGCGGCTTCAATGAGGCTCGGCATGACGGTCAGGCCGCCGGTGGTGATCGCATCGTCAATTCGGCCAAGTATGTCGAGCTTGCCGTCCGTGAAGCTGCCAGCGTCCTTGGTGTGGTGGGTGCGGGGCTGGCCTTGCGAATCTGCATCTGGAGAGATGGTGAAATCCTCGCCGGTTTCCTGGCCGAGGTACCCGAGTGCGATGCAGCTTCCGCGAAGGCTGATTCGGCCTTCATCGCTGAGCAGGATGTCGGTATCGCCAATCGGCTCGCCGTCGTAAACGCAGCCACCACACGTTTCCGTCATTCCGTACGAGGTGTGGATTCTCAGGCCGGCTGCCCGCGCGCGTTCTAAAGTTTGCGCGTGAATGCCCGCGCCACCTACCAGAAATACGGCCTGGCGCAGGGCGTCTAGCACTTGCGGATCATCGAGAATTCGCAGTAGCTGGGTGGGCACGAGCGAGAGGTAGACGCGTTCGTGATTGTTGAGCGCCGAGCGAATGGCAAGGGCGTCGGAAAGATCAAGGTCCACGGCGCACAGTGCCGAATTCTCCGAGGCTAGCGAGTGAAGCGCACTGCGGACGACGGTTTGGAATCCTGCGATGTGATGAAAAGGCAGGTGAGCAGCCCAAACGCCCGGCCCGCCGAGAGCGTCGTGAGTCGCTCGCACTGACGCAACGAGCGAATCCCAGCTCAGGGCAACAATCTTTCCGGTGCCGGTGGTTGATCCGGACGTCCGCATGAGAACGCCTGCGCCCTCGGGGATACCGAGCGCGAGTACTTCCTCGCGGGTGGCGGCTTCATCGGTGCCCGGCGGAACCACGAAAAGCGGAGCCGGCCGCTCGCCGGCAAAATGCACATGCAAGGCCTCGCGTACAGCCCGATCAACGCGTTCCAGTGCCAACTGCCCTCGCCCGCCTTCAATAATCGCTATAGCCATCATGCTTTCTCCTCAGTGGCTGACATTTGAGGGACGAATTTTAAACGATTGTCGAATATAAGAAGATCGTTGCGAGAAAGTCCCCCAAATTTACGCATAGTAGGGAAAGTCTTCCCAGTTTGGCGGGCGCTTTTCCAAAAACGCATCACGGCCTTCTTGTGCTTCGTCGGTCATATAGGCGAGCCTTGTTGCCTCCCCGGCAAACACTTGTTGGCCAGCCAGCCCATCGTCGGCAAGATTGAACGCAAACTTGAGCATCCGTAGCGCCTGCGGCGATTTTGTAGCCAAAATTTTGGCGTATTCAAGCGCCTTTTCCTCGATCTGTGCATGTGGCACGGCCTCGTTGACCACTCCCCAACGCTCGGCATCCTCGGCGGAGTATTCGCGCGCAAGGAAGAAGATCTCGCGCGCCCGCTTGTCGCCAACTTGCCGAGCCAACAGCGCCGAGCCGTACCCGGCATCGAAGGATCCTACATTGGCATCAACCTGCATGAAGCGCGCGTGCTCAATGGACGCGACCGACAGATCGCACACGACGTTAAGCGAATGCCCGCCGCCGGTGGCCCAGCCGGTAACGGCAGCAATAAAGATCATCCCCGAGGTCCGCATAAGGCGCTGCACCTCGAGAATGTGCAGGCGCCCGGCCCGCGAGGTTTCGGCGCGGGTTGCGGCATTGGCCTGCGCGTCGTCTCCGCCACCGTCGTACTTGTAGCCGTCCCGGCCCCGAATGCGCTGATCGCCGCCCGAACAAAACGCCCAGCCGCCGTCTTTTTCGCTCGGTCCGTTTCCGGTCAAAATCACGGTGCCGATTTCGCCCGATAGCCGCGCGTGATCGATCGCCCGATAGAGTTGATCCACGGTTTCAGGCCGAAACGCGTTACGCACGTGAGGCCGATTGAAAGCAATGCGCACGACGGGCAGGTCGCGCTCGGCAATCACATCCTCGCCGTCGTAGACGCGTTCGACGCTGCGGTGATAGGTCACGTCCGAATCTGGAAAACCCTCGACGGCGCGCCAGCGGCGCGGATCGAATGTTTCGGAAACGGAATCGGGTAGGGGAGAAGGTGAAAGTGTCATAACCCCATTGTGCCAGCGTATTGTGGAGGGGTGGAGATTTACGTGTATCGGCTCAAATTCAAGAACCGCTTTCGGGGGCTTACCGAGCGCGACGGTTTGCTTTTGCGCGGCCGTGCCGGCTGGGCCGAGGTATCGCCGTTTTGGGATTACGACGACGCCGTGGCGGCAACCTGGCTTGCCGCCGGTTTCGAGGCGGCGCAGCGAGGTTACCCGAAGCACGTGCGCAATGTGATTCCCGTCAATGAGACGATCCCAGCCGTTGACGCGCATACGGCCCACCGTCTCGCAACCGCGTCGACGTGCGGAACTTTCAAAGTGAAGATCGCCGAACATCCGGATTCTTTGGCCGAGGATGTGGCCCGCCTCGAAGTGGTTCGGGATGCCCAGCCAAATGCAAAAATCCGTGTGGATGCCAACGGCGCTTGGAATGTGGACACCGCCGTGAAGCACATACTCCTCATGGAACAGGCGGCGGGCGGTCTGGAATACGTGGAGCAGCCGTGCAGAACGGTGGAGGACATGGCTGCCGTGCGCCGCAGAGTCGAGGTTCCAATCGCCGCCGATGAGTCGATTCGGCTCGACCACGCAATCGACGACATTAAACGAAAGGGCGCGGCAGATATCGCGATCGTGAAGAATCAGCCGCTCGGGGGAGTACGTGCGACGCTCGAACGGTTCGCCAGTTATGGCATGCCGGTGGTGGTGTCATCTGCTGTCGAAAGCTCGGTGGGTCTGCGGGCTGGTCTGGCGCTCGCGGCCTCGCTTCCGCAACTGCCTCATGCGTGCGGGCTTGCTACCTCTCGCCTATTCGAGCGTGACGTGACGGCGGATCCGCTCGTCCCCCGTGGTGGGTACATCGAGATTCGTGATGTGGTGCCAGAGCACTCAGAAGCCATCGACGACGAGTTAATCGAGCGCTGGCGCCTGCGGCTAGAGGCTATGTGGCAGCGGGCTGAGCGACGTGGCCTAGTGGGGGGACGCTACACATTCATGGGGAGGTTTGTGTGATGGAAGCTTCGACGCGCGTGGCACGGCAGGTCGTCGCCGAACTGGTCAAGGCCGGGGTGAGCACCTTCGTGCTGTGCCCTGGTTCGCGGTCCGCTCCGCTCGCCTATGCGCTTGGCGCAGCCGCCGACGCCGGTGTGTTGACCTTACATGTTGAAATCGATGAGCGTGTGGCCGGTTTTGTTGTTCTGGGCGCCGCACTTGCAGGCAAGCCGGCGGCGGTGGTCACGACGTCGGGCTCTGCGGTTGCCAACCTGCACCCGGCTGTCGAAGAGGCGAATCATGCCGGAGTGCCCCTCATTGTCTTGGCGGCTGACCGCCCGCATGAGTTGCGCGGAGTGCGGGCATCCCAGACAGCGGATCACCGTGCGATCCTCGAAGGCTCGGTCCGTTTCGTTACGGAAATTCCCGCAGGTGCGCCACATGTACGCGGGCAAGTTATGCGCGCCGCGAATAAGGCCACCGGCACAAACCCTGGGCCGGTTCTGATAAATGTGGCCTTTCGTGAACCGCTCGTGCCTAGCTCAAACTGGACCGACCCGATCGCTGATTGCAGGTTCGAGCGGCCGAAACCAGCGCGGCATCCGGTCGTGGTTTCTGGGCCGTCAAATCGATCACTTGGCATTGCAAATTTGCTGCATGTCGCCCCCAACCTAGGCCATGTGCCAATACTGGCAGAACCAACTGGCGAGCTCCGTTCTCATTCCAACGCGGTTGGCGCGCACCCGCTCCTGTTACGCACGCGGGTGCGCGAGCAGATCGATTCGGTCGTTGTTCTGGGGCACCCCACACTGACCCGCGAGGTAAGCCACCTTCTTGCGGATCCGAAAGTGAGCGTTTTTGCGGTCGATGAGCCAGCTGGGTACACCGATGCGGCGGGTACCGCGCATGTTGTGAATCTTCGCGAGGTAAATGATCTGCTTTCCAACGCCGAACCCGGTTGGCTCGATCGCTGGCTTGACCTCGATAGAACTGCGCAGAAGGCGATTGACCGGGAAATCGGTACAGAACTTAGTTTCCCAACGATAGCGCGAGCTCTGACCTCCTCACCCGTGCCGACCCAGCTTGCGGCGTCCTCGATTATTCGAGCGGTCAATCTCTACGGTCACGCCCCGGCAGGGCCGATGTTTGCCAATCGAGGTCTTGCGGGGATTGACGGGACGATATCGACGGCGATTGGCGCGGCAATCGCGCTTGGCCAACCAGCGAGGGTCGTCGTCGGAGATCTGGCATTTATTTACGACTTGGGGGCACTCGCTAAGGGAGCAGGCCAGAAGATCCCGGGCCTTGACGTCGTCGTTGTCGACGATCACGGCGGATCGCTGTTTGCTACCCTCGATTACGGCGCCGGCGATGAACCGACCTACGACCGCCTGTTCCGCACGGAAAAGGACGTGGATATCGAAGCGGCCACACGTGCCTTTGGCGTTGACTACGCCGCGCCAACCACTTTGGAAGAGTTCGTTCGACTTCTTTCTCAACCCGATGGCGTGAGGATAACTCACGTAGATCTTGGGCGTATTCCGATGGGCGTGGAACGGGCTTCTCGGCAGGATCTCGGTGAGGTAATCGTGCGCATTCTTGAGCCGTGAGTAAAATTTGAGTCCGAAATTTTTCTCGATCGGGCCGTTCTGCTTAGATTTAGCGTGAGCAAAGCTTTGGGATAAACGTGGAGGGGTAGCGGAAAAAGCTATGAAAGGTCACGAGAACGAACGAGGTTACGGTTCCGCTGGTGAAGCAGGAGACTACTGGCCGGGTGCTCACCACGAAAATGAGCCTTCACAGGCTGAGCGCCTTGCCTATCCGCTTTCCGGGCAACCAACGGTTGGGATGAGCCCGGCGCCGGCCCCTGCCGATATGCCTTGGGCGGAGCAGGTGCACGCTGACAAACCGACAAAGACGAGCCGCAAGGGGCCAGGCTGGATGGCGCTTATCGCCGTCGGCTTGATTGCTGCGCTTTTAGGCGGTGTGCTTGGCGTGGGAGTAGTGAATGCGCGTTGGACCAACGCGAGACCCGCCGCAGCGCCAACCACCTTTACGTCAGGTAGCACCGAGCTTGTCGAATCGAATGGCACGTCACCAAACTGGTCGGCCGTGGCGCAAGCAGTCGGAAATTCGGTCGTTGCTATCGATGTGTCGCTCGCGAATGGTGCGTCCACCGGATCGGGCTTCGTGATCGACGATCAGGGCCACATCATCACGAATGACCACGTGGTTTCCGGTGGCACTTCGATGTTCGTTACTTTGCACGATGGGCGAGTGTATGAAGCGAAGCTTGTGGGTGCCGATGAATCGACCGATCTCGCCGTGATCAAACTGGTATCGCCTCCAGACAATCTGACGATTGCACGTTTTGGTGATTCGAACGAGGTCGTGGTTGGCGATCCGGTGGCAGCGATAGGTAACCCGCTGGGACTATCATCAACCATGACCACGGGTATTGTTTCGGCGCTGGATCGCCCCGTACAAACCGTCAAAGACAAGCGCGGTGCCGATGCGACCCGCGTGATCACTAATGCCATCCAGATCGATGCTGCCGTCAATCCAGGAAACTCGGGCGGACCGGTGTTCGATAAAAACGGAACGGTTATTGGCGTGGCATCTTCGATTGCCTCGCTTGGTGAAGAGGGCAAGACGGGTTCGATCGGGCTCGGTTTTGCGATACCGGCGAATCTTGCTCAGCGCGTTGCAGGCCAGCTCATTGACCATGGCGTGGCAGAACATGCCTTCCTCGGGGTTTCGATTAAGGACGGAATTGGTCAAGCGCAGGGAACGCATTGGACTGGAGCCGAAGTGGGGACGGTTGAGCCCGGCACGCCGGCTGAAGCAGCGGGCATCCAAGTTGGTGATGTCGTCTTGCAGGTGAACGGCCGCGACGTGTCTTCGGCACTTGCTCTGACGGGTTATGTTCGCCAGTTTTCTTCCGGTGATGTGATTACGCTGCTGTTGATCCGCAATGGCGAATTACTCGAAGTGGACGTCACTCTTGCAACTCGGCCCGACTAACGCCCAGCGCGTCCAGCATGGGAACAAATTTGGCGACCGTCTCGCTAAATTCCGCGTCGGGATCCGAATCGGCCAGGATGCCGCCACCTGCGAAAGCCGTCGCTCGATTTCCGTGAATTCTTGCGCAACGTAAAGCAACGCACCACTGGCCGCCGCGCGCATCAAGCCATCCGACGGGCGCTCCGTAACGTTCCCGATCGATTCCTTCAAGATCTGCGATAACGTTCAGCGCCTCGCGCGTTGGTGTCCCGCCGAGGGCTGCTGTGGGGTGTAAGATGCCAGCCACGTCAAGGGCGGTGGCATCCGTATGAAGATCTGCGCGAACTTCGGTAGCTAAATGGAACACGTTGGGTAGTTCGAGAACGAACGTGGCTCCCACCTCGACGGTGCCGACCTTTTCGAGTTCGCTCACAACCGAGTCAACGGCCAGCTTGTGTTCGATGGCGTCCTTGCCAGATGATTGGAGCTTTTCGATGGCGTTTGGTCCGCTTCGCGGGACGGTGCCGGCAAGCACTCGCACTCGAACCGTTCGGCCCTGTGTTTGTGCGAGCAATTCCGGGGTTGCACCAACGAGTCCGTCAACGGCGAATGTCCACGTGTGTGGATAGGTCCGTGCGAGGCGCTTAACGATATGGCGTTCGTCAATTTCGCCATCCGTTTGTACGTCCAGCTTTCGGGCAAGCACAACCTTTGCCACCTCGCCGTTGCCGATGCGCTCTTTGATTGCAACTACAGCGTTTCGGTGGGCATCCGTATCCGTCGGCAATACTCGTGCGGCGCCGTGGCCACGGTACTGGAAAGTCGAGTGCCCCAAAGCGGAATCTACAAGTGCCTGCGCGTGCGAGCTGAGTGTTGCATCCTGGTTAGCGGGCCCGATAACCGTGAGCCAGCCCCGTTCGCCGTCGTAGCCAACCACAACCTGTGGAATGATCAGGGCCGATCCGACTGGCGAATTGCCGGCGAAGCTAAACGAGCCGACGCCGAGTAAGCCAGTAGCTGGTCCGCGCACGTTGTCGTCCACCTCGGCGCTTTCAAGAACCTTGTTCCACCACTGGGAGGCCCGCGTGAACCGAGTGTCTCCTTGGCTTGGAGCCTGGTCGAAGCGGGCTGCCTGCCCGGCGGCAATGAAACCTCGCCCTTCGCGAAGCCAGGCAATGGCCCCTTTCCTAGCGGGCAAAAGCTTGGCAAGAGCGGGCAACCTTGGCAGGAGGGTCGTATGGGCGTGCAATTGTGGAATGTCGAACACGAGTAACGATGTTACGTCGCAATTTGATTTAATGCAGTCATGGAAAGAGCCACACTGGAAAAGAACCCCGTTGATGTTGCGAAAATGTTTGACGGCGTGTCGGGCAAATATGATCTTATGAATGAGATCTTGACCTTCGGCTTGGTTAAAGTGTGGCGCGCGGCGACCAGGGAAGCGATTGCTCCGCGGCCGGGTGTGAAAGTCCTCGATATTGCTGCGGGCACGGGCACATCAGCTGCCAGCTACGCAGCTTGCGGAGCAGAAGTTATTGCCTCCGACTTTTCGCGGGGAATGATTACGAAGGGGCGCGAACTGCATCCGGAGCTTGAATTCGTTCAAGCCGATGCCATGGATCTTCCATTCGCGGATGAATCTTTCGACGTGACGACTATCTCTTACGGCTTGCGAAATGTTCAGGAGCCGGACCGCGCGCTTCAGGAAATGTTCCGCGTGACCAAACCTGGTGGCAGGCTGGTTATTGCAGAGTTCTCGCGGCCGAAAAATAGCTTCTTCCGGGCGGCGTACCACACCTATCTCAAGGGCTTCATGCCGCTCGTGGCAAAGCTTTTTTCCTCGAACGCGCCAGCTTACTCCTATCTTTTCGAATCGATTGAGGCATGGCCCGCGCAAGAAGATTTTGCCAGGCATGTGCAAAACGCAGGTTGGCGAGATGTCGAGTTTAGAAACCTGACCGACGGGATCGTGGCTTTGCACAGGGCGACTAAGCCCTCGGCATAAATTGTCTCAATTGCGCAAGAGAAGTATTGCGTAAATAGACCCGTAATAATTTCTCATGCCCCTTGAAGGTGCGTAGACTATTGGGCGAGTTAGCGGGAATAAATTATTCCCGTTTGGAAAGGGCGCAACGATGGTTGAGCACGCGGATGTCATTGTGGTAGGCGGTGGTCCCGCAGGAGCCGCAACAGCTCACTACCTTGCTCAAAACGGCATTGACGTGCTGGTTTTGGAAAAGGCAACTTTCCCACGAGATAAAATTTGTGGTGATGGTCTGACGCCGCGGGCTGTCGGCGAATTAATCCGTATGGGCATCCCGGTCCGAGAAGAGGATGGCTGGGTTCGCAACTACGGGATTCGTGCGCGCGGCGCGGGCCACGAGATTGAAGTACCGTGGCCGGATCTGGCTTCTCAGCCGAATTGGGGAAGCGCGAATAAGCGCACAGACTTTGACGAAACTTTGATCTTGCGCGCAGTCGAATCCGGGGCTCGCCTCCGTGAGGGAGTTACAGTCACCGGCCCGATCTTGCATGAAAAGTCTGGGCGCGTCGTCGGCGTGAACGCGAGGTCCACACGTGATCGAAACGCTGAAATGAAGTTTTCGGCGCGCTTCGTGGTCGACGCCGGGGGAGTGTCCGCGCGTTTGTCCACCGCAGTTGGCCGCGAAAAGAAGCACAACCGCCCAATGGGCGTTGCTGTGCGTACATATTTCGAATCCCCGCTCGCACAAACAGACATGATGGAATCTTGGCTCGAGCTATGGGCAGGAAAGCCCAACGAATCCGAACAGTTGCCCGGATACGCTTGGGCGTTCGCCGTCGGGGATGGCTTGGTGAACGTTGGCTTGGGAAGCCTGTCGTCAACTGCCACCCCGTCCGGCATCGATCATCGCAGTGTTTTGCAAACATGGCTCGCCAATACGCCACCCGAGTGGGAGCTCAATGCGGACACGCAGCGCGGTCCGATTCGAGGCGCTGCTCTTCCCATGGCATTCAACCGTAAACCGCACTATGCCAACGGGCTAGCTTTGGTGGGCGACGCCGGCGGAATGGTTTCCCCCTTTAACGGTGAAGGTATTGCCTACGCGCTCGCATCCGGGCGCCTGTTGGCCGACTTCATCGGGCAAGCCCTACTGCGTTCAACGCTAGGGCAACAGGACCGCGCCATGGCGCAA
This sequence comes from Trueperella bonasi, assembly GCF_030811535.1. Classification (GTDB taxonomy): domain Bacteria; phylum Actinomycetota; class Actinomycetes; order Actinomycetales; family Actinomycetaceae; genus Trueperella; species Trueperella bonasi. The sequence continues at coordinate 1,369,433 of NZ_JAUSQX010000001.1, forward strand.
TACCCCGAGGAGCTAGAGCGTGAACTTGGCGGCTATTACACGCTGGGCCGTATTTTCGCCGCTCTCATTGAGCGCCCCGAAGTCATGCACATTTGCGTCAAGTACGGCCTTCCTCGTCAAACTCTGATGACTTTGGTGATGAAACTCCTATCTGACGCCTACGATCGGCACGGCGGGGATTGGATGGATAGGGTAATCACGGCTTTGACGAAGGCGGTACCAAAGGCATGAACCAGCAACCCGAACACCTTTCACCGGTGAAAGAGCAGGTGGACTTCTAATGTATTCATACGTTCCCTTCCTCGTGATGATCATCGCCTCCGCGGTGGTAGCGGTGGCAGGACTTGCGATATCTGCCATCCTGGGGCCCAAGCGTTACAACCGCGTCAAGGTTGCAAACTATGAATGCGGTCTCGAGCCCACGCCGAATGCTGGGCAGGAAGGCCGTTTCCCGATCAAGTATTTCTTGACGGCGATGACGTTCATCATTTTCGATATTGAGGTTGTTTTCCTCTATCCGTGGGCGGTCACTGCAGGTCAACTCGGCGTCGCCGGAGTGATCGCAATTGCAAGCTTTGTATTCCTTATTACCGTCCCGTTCATCTATGAGTGGCGGCGTGGCGGACTCGAGTGGGAGTAAAAAATGGGCATTGAAGAAAAAGCATCGGGAAAGCTCCTCCATGGTATTGAGGCCGTCAGTGGCTGGGCGCAAGCGCGCTCTCCGTGGCCTGTCACGATGGGCCTAGCGTGTTGCGCAATCGAGATGATGGCATTCGGAGCCGTACGTTTTGATGCATCTCGAATCGGCATGGAGGTATTTCGCGCTTCGCCTAGGCACGCTGATCTCATGCTTGTCTCTGGGCGCGTGAGCCAGAAGATGGCTCCGGTTGTGCGCAATATTTACGATCAGCTCATGGAACCCAAGTGGGTTATTTCCATGGGAGTATGTGCATCGTCTGGCGGAATGTTTAACAATTACGCAATTTTGCAGGGTGTGGACCATATTGTGCCGGTAGACGTTTATCTGCCCGGTTGCCCGCCGCGCCCCGAAATGCTGATCAACGCGATTTTTGAGCTTCGCAACAACCATATTGAGGGCCGCCCGATCGGTGAGCACCGCAAGGAAATCGCGCGCAAGGCTGAGGCTGCCGCGCTCGAGGCGATCCCGGTTGAAGAAAGAAAGGGGCTTTTGGCGTGAGTGACGAACTCGTACATTCCGACGGCGTTGGCCCGTCAGTAATCGCGCACCGAAAAGGCATGTGGGGCGTCCAGGACACCGGCGATACCACGGGCTTTGGTGGCCAGGAAGAAATCTCCGTTATAGCCCCTCCGGCAAGCCGCCCATACGGTGGCTGGTTCGATGAGGTCGTGGACATCATTATTGAGCTGGCCCAAGCTGATGGCTACTCGGAGTCGGACGTTATCGAAAAAGTGTCCGTCGAGCACGATCAGCTAGTTATTTTCGTCAAGCGGGAGCGCCTGTTAGATGTGGCCCGGTACCTGCGTGACGATCAGGATCTGCGCTTCGAATTGTGCCTAGGCGTATCTGCCGTTCACTATCCGCACGATAAGGGCCGGGAGTTGCACGGCTACTTCCCATTCTTTTCGATTACGCACAACCGGATGATCGCGCTTGAAGTTACCTGCCCTGAAGACGATCCGCACATGCCATCCATTTGCTCGGTCTACCCGGGTGATGATTGGTCCGAACGCGAAGCCTTTGACCTCATGGGTATTATTTTTGATGGCCATCCGGGCTTGACTCGCTCCGCGATGCCGGACGATTGGGTGGGCCATCCACAGCGTAAGGATTATCCGCTCGGCGGTGTGCCGGTGGAGTACAAGGGCGCTGTTATTCCACCGCCGGATGCACGGAGGGAGTATAACTAATGAGCAATTCCATGCCGCGCGCCACCAAAGCAGCGACTGAGGAGTCGATGGCGGGCGCGAAAATGTATGAAGCCGTTGGCGGCGATTGGGGAGATATCGCCAAGGACGCCGAAGAGCTGGGCGAAGAGCACATCGTGGTCAATCTTGGTCCGGTGCATCCCTCTACCCACGGTGTTTTACGCGTGCAATGCGAACTGGATGGCGAACGCGTTAATGAGGTCCGGGCAGCAACCGGATTCTTGCACACCGGTATCGAGAAGAATATGGAGTACCGCACGTGGACTCAGGGCGTTACGTTCTGCACCCGCATGGACTACGTGGCCCCGTTCTTCCAAGAGGTTGCCTATTGCCAGGCAGTGGAAAAACTCCTAGGCATTGAGGACCAGATTCCTGAGCGCGCACAGGCGATCCGCGTGCTTCTCCTCGAGTTAACCCGCATTTCCTCGCATATTGTGGGTATCGGCTCGGGTGGTAACGAATTGGGCGCGACGACGATGCTCACCCTGACCTTCCGCCTTCGAGAAGACATCCTTCGTATTTTGGAAGACATCTCGGGCCTGCGAATGAATCACGGCTTTATTCGACCGGGCGGTGTGATGGATGATATGCCCGCCGGCGGTACAGATTATATCCGCGAGCTCCTCCCAGGAATACGTAACACGATTTCTGAGATGCAAGATCTGACCATGGGTAACCCGATTTTCAAGAAGCGTCACGTGGACGTTGCGGTTTCCCCACTATCTTCGCTGATGGCGTTGGGAATGACGGGCCCGTCGATCCGCGCGGCGGGGGTGCCGTGGGACTTGCGGAAGACGCAGCCAAATTCGGGTTATGAATTATACGAATTCGATGTGCCGGTGGCCGATAAGTCGGATGGCTACAACCGCATTAAGGTCAAGTTCGAAGAGTGCTACCAGTCGATCCGTATCGTCTATCAGGTGCTTGATCACCTCGATCAAACCGAAGGTCAGCCGATCATGGTGGAAGACAAGAAGATTGCTTGGCCAGCCCAGCTGTCGATCGCAACCGACGGGCAGGGAACCACACCGGAGCACGTTCAGCACATTATGACTGAATCGATGGAAGCACTTATCCACCACTTCAAGCTGGTCACGGAAGGTTTCCGGGTGCCCGCCGGGCAGGTTTATCAGCTGATCGAGCATCCGAAGGGAACGCTTGGAGTTCATCTGGTTTCCGACGGCGGAACGCGCCCCTATCGAGCGCATTTCCGCGACCCAGGCTTCAATAATCTTCAATCGCTAGCAATTATGAGCGAGGGCGGTTTGCTCGCCGATCTCATTATTGCGCTGGCGGCAGTTGATCCCGTGATGGGAGGAGTTGATCGCTAATGGCAACGAATTACACGCCTGAAGTCGAAGCGCGTTTGCGCGCCGACGCCGAAGAGATCGTCGCCCGCTATCCGCAGTCACGCTCGGCCATCATGCCCCTGCTTCACCTCATTCAGTCCGAGGACGGCTTTTGTTCGCCGCGCGGTATCACTCTCGTGGCAGACATACTCGGGCTGACTCGTGCCCAGGTTTCCGCCGTCGCCACCTTCTACTCGCAGTACCGGCGCCGCCCCAACGGCGAATACAACGTGGGTGTGTGCACCAACGCGCTGTGTGCCGTGATGGGTGGGGATATCATCTGGGAAGAGCTGAGCGAATACGTGGGCATTGGCCACGATGAAACTACCGAAGATGGCAAGATCACCCTCGAGCAGCTCGAATGTAATGCCGGGTGTGATTACGCGCCGGTAGTGATGGTTAACTGGGAGTTCTTCGACAATCAGAATCCGACGTCCGCGAAACAAATCGTGGACGATATCCGTGCTGGGAACGATATCCAGCCAACCCGTGGCCCGAATAAGGTTCGTACCTTCAAAGAAATTTCACGGGTTCTCGCAGGTTTTGAGGACGGGCTTGCCGACGAAGGCCCTGCGGGTGGCGATGCCACAATGGCAGGTTTGAAGATTGCCCGCGAACAGGGCTGGAGCGCACCCCAGCCGACACATGGGGAGGAAAGCAGTGACTGAGTTCAGTACACCCGGCACGCTTGCGCCAGTGCTCAGCGACATTTGGGACAAGGAACGCTCGTGGTCGCTCGAGACCTACCGTGAAAACGGCGGCTATCAGGCAATTGCCAAAGCGTGGGAAATGTCCAAAGAAGAGGGCGCGATCACGAATCTCGTGAAGGAATCCGGGCTGCGTGGGCGCGGTGGAGCGGGATTCCCGACCGGCTTGAAATGGTCCTTCCTTCCAGCTCCCGACGGCGGCCCGCGCTACCTCGTCGTGAACGCTGACGAATCAGAGCCGGGCACCTGCAAGGATATTCCGGTTTTGATGGCCAATCCGCACGTCCTGCTCGAAGGCATGATGATCTGCATGATTGCTATAGGTGGCAACCACGGATTTATCTATTTGCGCGGCGAGGTCGTGCACGTCTACCGCCGCCTACTCGCCGCGGTTCGCGAAGCGCACGAGGCCGGGTTGCTCGGCAAGGGCCTCGGGCCAAACGGGGACTATGATCTTGAGATCACGGTGCATGCCGGTGCCGGTGCCTACATTTGTGGTGAAGAAACAGCCCTCCTCGATTCGCTCGAAGGGCGGCGCGGCCAGCCGCGGCTCAAGCCCCCGTTCCCAGCTGTCGAAGGTCTTTATGCCCGCCCGACTGTCGTCAACAACGTTGAATCTATCGCGTCCGTTCCTGGAATTATCAACAACGGCCCCGACTGGTTTAAGAAGATGGGTGAAGACACGAAGAATTCTTCGGGCCACGGGCTGTTTTCCCTATCGGGCCACGTGAAGAATCCTGGCCAGTACGAAGCTCCGTTTGGTATCACGATGCGGGAACTGTTGGAGATGGCCGGCGGTATTCGTGACGGGCACGAGCTTAAGTTTTACGCGGTTGGCGGTTCCTCGGCGCCGCTATGCACCCCCGATCACCTCGACGTGCCACTCGGTTACGAAGAGGTCGCAGAATCGGGTTCGATGCTCGCAACCCGTGCAATTCAGGTCTTTGACGAAACCGTGTCAGTCGTGCGGGTCGTGTCCCGATGGACCGACTTCTACCAGCACGAATCGTGTGGCAAGTGCACGCCGTGCCGCGAGGGAACCTATTGGATGCGCCAGATTATGCATCGTTTCGAAGAGGGCCGCGGCCGGATGAGTGACATCGATTTGCTGTATGAAATTGCCGGGAATATTTTCGGCCGCTCGTTCTGTGCGCTCGGTGACGCTGCGGCCACGCCCGTCCGATCCGCGATTGAGCTCTTCCGCTCAGAGTTTGAAGCGTGCACAACGACTCCGGTGGCCGAGCAGTTCCCACCCGAAAAGTCTGCACTCTTCCATGAAGTAGGTGTTCAATGACAACCACGCACAATGTGCCCGAAGAGCAGGTCACGCTCAAGATTGACGGCAAAGAAACATCCGTACCCAAGGGAACGCTGATCATTCGTGCCGCTGAGAAGATGGGCGTGCACATTCCGCGCTTTTGTGATCATCCGCTTCTTGCGCCAGCGGCCGCCTGCCGGCAGTGCCTAGTCGAAGTGGCCTCTCCAAATCGGGAGGGCGTGGTGCAAAAGATGCCCAAACCACAGCCGGCGTGCGCGGTTGCCGTCTCACCGGGCATGGAGGTTTACACCCAGGAGACATCCGAAGTTGCGGAAAAGGCTCAGCACGGAATCATGGAGTTCCTGCTGATTAATCATCCGATGGACTGCCCGGTGTGTGATAAGGGCGGTGAGTGCCCGCTGCAAAACCAGGCGATGACGGATGGCCGTGCCCAGTCGCGCTTCATTGATATGAAACGCACCTATCCCAAGCCAATCTCCGTATCGCCGCAAATTCTCCTCGACCGTGACCGCTGCATCCTGTGCCAGCGCTGCACACGGTTTTCCGAAGAGATAGCGGGCGATGCCTTTATCCAGCTGCAGGGCCGCGCGGGCGGATCGCCCGGCTTGGACGTACATGGCCTGCACGGTTCCCAAATTGGTAATTTTGATGCCTCCATTCTCGGTTTCACAGATGCGGACGGTAACGAGGCGCCCGTCGTCGCCAACGATTACGCCGGTCCAAGTGGAGCGCTTGGCCGCGAGGTAGGTTTTGCCGCCGGCCCGGTTGAGCCCGCGGAAATGGACGTGACGGGCAAACCATTCTCGTCCTACTTCTCTGGCAACGTCATCCAAATTTGCCCGGTTGGTGCTCTCACCTCCGCGGCCTACCGATTCCGGGCACGCCCCTTCGATCTGGTTTCCGTGCCCTCAGTGACCGAGCACGATGCCTCCGGCGCTGCAATTCGCGTTGACTACCGACGCGGAACGGTTGTTCGGCGGCTCGCCCAAGAGGATATGGACGTCAACGAATCGTGGATTACCGACAAGGATCGGTTTGCGTTCCGTTGGCAGACTGGTCCAGATCGACTGAAGTACCCGCGCGTGGCCGCCGAACCTGAGGGGCCGACGTCGTGGTTTGAAGCGCTCGATGCCGCCGCGGACGGGCTTTTGGCGGCGAAAGAAAAGGGCGTGGGCCTGATTATCGGTGGGCGGCTCACGCTGGAAGATGCCTACGCATACTCGAAATTTGCTCGGGTCGTACTCGAAACAAACGACATTGATTTCCGCACCCGTGCGGCCTCGGCTGAAGAAGATGCTTTCCTTGCCGCACACGTTGCCGGCACCGATCTTGGTATAACGTACGCCGACCTTGAAAAGGCCAGCCATGTTCTGACCGTTGGATTGGAAGCGGAAGACGAAATCGGAACGGTTTTCTTGCGGCTCCGCAAGGGAACACTGGCAAAGACCACCTCCGTGTCGGTTATTTCCGCGTACGAAACGCTCGGTACATCCAAGATGAAGGCGCGTTTTATCCCGGCAGCGCCCGGAGCCGAGGCCGAGGTCCTCAATGCGATCAACGACGCCGGTGAGCTCGGCGACGTTTTTGACGACCTGAACGCCGAGGGGAGCGTCATCCTGGTTGGCGAACGTGCTGCCGATACGACCGGAGTGCTCACGGCTGCACGTAGACTCGCCGAGCGCACGGGTGCACGTATCGCGTGGATCCCACGTCGTGCGGGTGACCGAGCGGCAATCGATGCCGGCGCAATGGCAAACCTCCTCCCGGGTGGACGCCAAGTGAGCGATTCTGAGGCCCGTATTGATGCGGCCGCAGTTTGGGGTGTGCAGGCACTGCCACAAACCCCGGGCCGGTCAACCGAGCAGATGCTTCAGGCCGCTAAGAATGGTGAGCTGGGAGCGCTTATCCTCGGTGGTGTCGAATTGGCTGATTTGCCCGTCGGCGCCGAAGAGGCGCTCAAGAATGTTTTCGTGGTCCAGCTTGAGGTTCGCGACACCGAGACTACCGGCCTTGCCGACGTCGTTCTTCCCGTAGCGCCAACCTCCGAAAAGGGTGGCACGTTCATCAATTGGGAAGGGCGGTTGCGCCCGTTTGGTCAGTCGATCGTGTCGAAGAACCTTCCAGATCGCCGCGTCTTGCACGATTTGGCGGCGGAAATGGATGTTGACCTCGGGCTGGCAACGCTGGCAGAAGCCGTCGATGAAATGGCCGAGCTACGGCGCTGGGATGGCAAGCGAGCAGAATTTCTCGATGCCGAAGTCGCAGCGATGCCCGCTATTGGCGCTGGACAAGCAGTCCTGGCGTCATGGAAGCAAATGATCGACGCTGGCGCGCTACTTGGCCACGAACCGCATTTGGCCAAGACGGCTCGGAAACCTGTTGCCGTCATGTCTGAAAAGACGGCACGGGACGCTGAGATTTCTGGCGCGGTCACCATTACCGGCCCGCTCGGTTCCATCACGCTCGATGCCGTCACGGTGAATATGCCCGACGGCGTTGTGTGGGTACCGCAAAATTCCATCGGCTGCCAGATCCGTAGCATCGGTAGCCGGGCCGGCGACGTCGTCGCCATCAGCACGGAGGTAGCAAAGTGAATCCGGTGATTTTTGCCAATGGGGGAGTAGCCGCGGACTTTAGCCAAGATACGTGGTGGATCTGGGTGATCAAGGCCGTGGCCATCATCCTGTTTCTCATCTTCTCCGTGATTTTCGCGCTGTGGTTCGAACGCCGGCTGCTTGCCCGCATGCAAAACCGCCTTGGCCCAAACACTGTGGGCCCCCTCGGGCTTGGGCAGTCCTTCCCCGATGCTCTGAAGCTCATGCTCAAGGAAGATTTCTGGCTAGCGGGGGCCGACAAGGTGATCTACGCGATTGCCCCCGTGATCTCGGCGCTGTGCGCGTTCACGGTCATGGCGGTAATTCCTCTTGGCCCGAATGTCTCCATGTTCGGAATTAACACTCCCGTCCAACTTGCGGATTCACCGGTGGCGATGCTGTTCGTGCTTGCCGTAGCTGCGCTCGGTGAGTACGGCATGGTACTCGGCGGTTGGGCTGCAAAATCGACGTTCCCGCTCTATGGTTCGGTGCGTGCAGCCACACAGATGATCTCTTACGAGCTTGCCCAGGGGCTGTCACTGGTTACCGTTTTCGTGATGGCCGGAACCATGTCAACTTCTGGCATCGTTGCTAGCCAGGCGGGGCTGTGGAACATTATCCTCGTCCTTCCAGCTTTCATGATTTTCTTCGTCACCATGTTCGGTGGCACCAACCGCCTCCCCTTCGACCTTCCCGAGGCTGAAGGTGAAATCGTCGCGGGACCGCACCTGGAGTACTCGTCGATGAAGTTCGCCTGGTACTACCTGTCCGAATACATCAACATGCTCAACATGTCGATGCTTGCAACCACCCTGTTCCTTGGCGGATGGCGCTCCGGGCCGATCCTGACATGGATCTTCGGCCTGTGGGGCGGCGATCCGAATCAGGGCTGGTTCCCCGTGCTCGTATTCATCGCCAAGACCTGGGTCTTTATGGGTATTTTCGTCTGGGTTCGAGGCACGCTGCTGAGATTCCGTTACGACCAGTTCATGCACCTTGGATGGAAGGGCCTTATTCCTGCCGCACTTGGTTGGATGGTGGTCGTCATGGCCGTGATCGCGGTCGATATCGCAGTCGGAATCAACGTGCGTAACGTGATAGTTATCCTTTCGATCGGCTACGCACTCATCATGCTCATCTGGGCGTTTGGTGAGGACGACGTCCAAAAGAGCGATGAGGAAATTATTGCCGAGCGCGAGCGCCAAGAATTCGACGGCTTTGAAAACGGCTATCCGGTGCCGCCACTTCCTGGCCAACACCTACCGCCATCGCCGCGAGAACGCGCTGAAGTTCCAACGCTTGAGGAGGCTGACAATGTCTGAAGAAAATAAGAACCAGCCACGTTTCCAGCAGCCGGATCCGGCACTGTACGGGCCGACCAAGAAAGGGCCAATCGCGCGTTTTCTTAACCCCGTTGCCGGCTTTGGAGTAACGTTTTCCACTATTTTTCGCCCCGTCGTAACCGAACAGTACCCCTACGAAAAGGTGCCTACCCGCCCGCGTTATCACGGACTTCACAAGCTCAACCGCTACGCGGACGGATTGGAAAAATGCATTGGTTGCGAACTGTGCGCCTGGGCTTGCCCGGCTGACGCGATTTACGTTGAAGCCGGTGCGAATACGCCGGGTGCCCAATACTCGCCCGGTGAGCGTTACGGCAAGGTTTATCAAATCAATTATTTGCGCTGTATTTTCTGTGCCTTCTGCATCCAAGCGTGCCCAACTCGCGCGCTGACGATGACGAACGAGTACGAAATTACGGGACCGACCCGCGAGGGCATGATTTACGAGAAGGACCAACTTTTGGTGCCTCTTGCCGAAGGCATGCTGAACCCGCCGCACCCAATGGTCGAGGGAACGACCGATGCGGATTACTACCGCGGCAAGGTGACCGGCCCTACTCAGGAGCAAATTGATTGGGTAGCCGAAAACCGACCCGATGATCCGTCCCTACCCAAGGCCCGTGCCACCCAGGACGAGACGCGAGCCGCGCAGAAAGTCGAGGCTAACTAAATGTTGGAGATTTCTGTTGGCGAGATGATCATCTTCGGCGTTGCCGCCGTTGCCATGGTCCTGCTTGCCATTTACGGACTTTTGATTGCTCGCAAGGCGGTGTATTCGGTTGTGTGCGTCATCTTCATCATGGTGGGTTTGGCGATCATTTACACCGCGTTGGAAGCACCCTTTATGGGGGTCGCGCAAGTAGTGGTTTACACGGGCGCGATTTTGATGATGTTCCTCTTCGTGCTCATGTTGATTGGTGTCGACTCGGCTGATTCGAGCCATGAAACGCTGAAAGCTCAACGCCCGATTGCCGCGGTCGGTGGGATCGGAATCGCTGCTATCCTCATCGGAGTTGTCATCGGTGCGGCCAATCCTGAGGCGATAGGCCTCGCGGCGGCCAATGCCGAAGGTAATCCGACAGGTATCGCGAAATCGATCTTTTCCAATCACGTACTAACCCTTCAGCTCACGGGCACGCTCCTCGTGGTTGCGGCACTCGGTGCTATGACGCTCACGCACAAGGATCGACTCCGCCCGATCGTCAAGCAAGAAGAGCGTGCACACCGTTCCGTTCGAGATTTCACTACCAAGGGAACCCACATCGGTAACAAACCGAATCCGGGCGTTTATGCCGAATCTAATTCGTCCGCTAACCCGGCACTCACCGCCTATGGAAATCCCGAGCCGGGCTCGGTTAATCGCGTGCTCCAAGTGCGCGGTCAGGTTCGCACGGTCGGTGAGATTTCACCCAAGACGGTCGAACGTATCGCGACAGGCGAGGGTGTATCCGGCCCGAGCACATATGGAAAGGTTGGTCGTTCTTCACTCATGGGAATGCCAGGAGAAATCGCCCCCGATCACGACGCCGCACTCAAGCGCCTCGAAGAGCTCGAATCCGGAGGCCAGCGTGATGAAATCGATGCGGCTCCAGATGTTGACGTGCCCAGCGCTGGAGAAGTGGCCGCTAAAGGGGAAATGAAAGACGATCAGACCGATACCACACACTCGGAGGAGGGGCGCTGATGGATCTCATGGCTTATGTGATCCTCGGGATCATCCTCTTCGTGATCGGTGGGGCAGCGGTGCTCACCCGGCGAAACGCGGTCGTCGCGCTGCTGGGAGTTGAAATCATGCTCAACTCCTGCAACCTCGTTCTCATCACTTTCTCTCGCATGTGGGGAAACCTCGAAGGCCAGGTCTTCGCCTTTTTCGTCATGGTTGTAGCAGCCGCTGAAGTGGTTGTCGGCCTTGCCATTATTGTGTCCATTTTCCGAACCCGCAGGTCCGCATCGCTTGACGGCGCGAATCTGATGAAAAACTGACGAAAGCAGGTGTGATCATTGACAAATGATTTTTTTGCACTAAACACCGCGGACGTCGGGCAAGCGACGGGCGCGGCAGACATGATCTGGTTAACCGTAGCCATTCCGCTGATCAGCTTTGCGATCCTCCTCCTTGCCGGGCGCAGGGCAGATAAATGGGGGCACTGGCTGGCGATAGGCGCTTCGACGGCATCTTTCGCGATTGGCCTAGCTGCCACTATCCAGTTGCTTGGCATGGACGCGGGCTCGCGCGTGGTCGAATCCACGCTCTACACCTGGGTGCCCGCGGTGGGGGATTTCTCCATCGACTTTGGTACTCGAGTTGATCCGTTGTCGATAACCTTCGTCATGCTCGTGACCTTCGTGGGCACGCTCATCCACATCTATTCCGTGTCCTACATGGAACATGATCCGGATCGACGTCGCTTCTTTGCCTATCTGAATCTGTTCGTCGCTGCGATGCTCTTGCTCGTGCTCGGTAACTCCTACGCGGTGCTGTTCTTCGGCTGGGAAGGCGTCGGCCTTGCATCGTACTTGCTCATCTCATTCTGGAATCAAGTTCCGGAATACGCGACGGCGGGTAAGAAGGCATTCATCATGAACCGCGTGGGCGATCTTGGCATGCTGATCGCCATGATGGGCATGATCAACCTGTTTGGCTCCGTGACCTTCACCGACGTTTCGGTGGGAGTAGCCGGAGTTTCAGAAGGTTCAGCCACGTTTATTGGCATCTTCTTGTTGCTGGCTGCCTGCGGTAAGTCAGCGCAGTTCCCGCTACAGGCGTGGCTCGGTGACGCGATGGCAGGCCCCACCCCGGTTTCAGCCCTCATCCACGCGGCCACCATGGTTACGGCCGGCGTCTACCTGATGGTACGTTCCGGTGCCGTCTACGAGGCCGCTCCAACGGCCGCGCTCGTGGTTGCGCTTATCGGACTGATCACGCTGGTCTTCGGAGCTATCGTGGGCGCGGCGAAGGACGACATGAAGAAGGTCCTCGCGGCCTCAACCATGTCGCAGATTGGCTATATGATGCTCGCTGCCGGGCTCGGTCCGGTAGGGGCAGGATTCGCCATCTTCCACCTTGTCACCCACGGTTTCTTCAAAGCGAACATGTTCCTCGGTGCTGGCGCCGTCATGCATGCGATGGACGACGAAGTCGACATTCGTGGCTTTGGCGGCTTAGGCAAGCACATGAAGATCACGTACTACACCTTCCTCGCCGGCTATCTTGCGATTATCGGTTTTCCGTTCCTTTCCGGGTTCTATTCGAAAGACAAGATTATTGAGATCGCCTTCACCGGCGACGGCGCTCAGCCTTGGATCTTCGGTGGCATTACCGTCGTCGTGGCCGGCCTGACGGCCTTCTACATGTCGCGGCTATTCTTCGGAATCTTCCTGGGTAAGGAGCGGTGGACGAGCGAGGGTGCGGATGCAAAGCAGCCGCACGATCCGTCACCGCTGATGTGGGTTCCGATGGCGCTTCTTGCCCTTGGCTCCCTCGGATTGGGCGCGGTATTGAACTACACCGGCTTCCTTACGTGGCTCGAACCGGCCATCGGACACGTGCCCCACGAAGATCCGGTCCTTTCGATTCCTGTCATCACCACGATCACCTTGGTTTCCGTTGCAATTGGTGTGGGTATCGCATGGAAGATGTACCTTGCCAGCCCGATGCCGAAAGTTGCGCCGGAAGGATCCGGTTTGACCCGCGCGGCGAGAAGCGATCTTTACCAGGATACGGTCAACGAGAACCTGTTCATGAAGCCCGGTATCGCGATCGTGGCCGCAACTGATGCCGCAGATCGCACGATGATCGATGGCGTTGTGGAAGGGGTCGGCAAGGGTGCTCCGGCACTTGGCCGCGCCGTTGGAAAGTTGCAAACCGGTTACGTTCGTAATTACGCGAGCTACGTCTCGATCGGCCTGGTTATCGCCCTTATCGCTGTCGTTGCGTCGGTAGCGTTCTAGGGCTTGGAGGGGACTATGCATTTGAACATCGTTTCTGAAGCCAGCTTTCCCTGGCTATCTACCATGATCCTCCTTGCGGTGGTGAGCGCGCTTGTGCTGTGGCTCGTTAAGCCCCTGCGAAATCAGGCTCGCCACATCGCTTTGGGGCTTTCACTTCTTGTCGCGGTGACCTACGTGATCGCCGTCGTAACGGAATTTGATGTCGCGAACGCTGGGACCATCCAGCTAGCGGAAACCTATTCGTGGATTCCCCAAATTGGCGTGAGCTTGGCGTGGGGAATTAACGGCATGGGCGCCGTCATGATCGCCATGGCTGTATTCCTCGTTCCCGTGGTTATTCTCGCCTCTCGCGGCGAGGTCGACGACGAACGTGCGGCCGGTTACATGGCGTGGATACTGTTCCTTGAAGCGATTATTATCGGCCTGTTCGCGGCTCGGGATCTCTTCGTTTTCTACGTGCTTTTTGAGCTCATGATCATTCCGATCTTCTTTATGATCGGCCGCTATGGGAAGGGAACCAATCGTGCTAAGGCTGCGATGAAGTTCCTGATCTACTCCCTTGTCGGTGGCCTGATCATGCTCGTTGGCGTGATCGCCGTATACGGGTATGGGCCGGGTGGAGCTGGCGGCTTTATGATCGATAATCTCGCAACGGGTCTGCAGATCTCGGCTGGCACGCAAATGTGGATTTTCCTGAGCTTCTTTATCGCCTTCGCGATTAAGGCTCCAATGTGGCCCGTTCACACTTGGCTTCCGGATGCTGCGCAGGAGGCTCCTGCGGGCACATCAGCTTTGCTCGTGGGAATCCTTGACAAGATGGGCACGTTCGGAATGATTGCGATCTGCCTTCCGCTATTCCCGCAGGCAGCCGGCGAGGCGTCCGGAATCATTATGATTCTTGCCGTTACTTCCATTATTTGGGGTGCGTGTATGGCGATCGCGTCAAAGGACTTGATGCGCCTGGTTGCCTACACGTCCGTCTCCCACTTTGGTTTCATGGTGCTTGGCATCTTTTCCGGATCGTCGATGGCCATGGCGGGAGCGATCTTGTACATGGTCGCCCACGGAATTGGAACCGCCGGGCTCTTCTTGGCTGTGGGATTCCTCGGTCAGCGCGGCAAGTCCCACCTAATTGCCGATTACGGTGGCTGGCAGCGCGTTACACCGGTTTTGGCCGCGTTTTTCATGATCAGCGGTCTGGCAACGATTGCCCTTCCTGGCCTTTCGGGTTTCATCCCGGAGTTCATGGTCCTCATGGGTACGTTCCAGGTCAACGCCGCGGCGGCCCTGATCGCCGTCATTGGCGTGGTTTTGGCAGCGGTATATATCCTATGGCCCTACCAAAGAGCATTTACCGGCCCGCGCCCACAAGTCACGGTTAAGGATTTGGATGGCCGAGAAAAGACCGTCATGGGCGTGCTCGTCGCAGCGATGCTCGCGCTCGGTTTCTTCCCAGCCCCCGCACTCGATGCGATTAATCCGGTGGCCGAGAGCTACGTGACCTACACCGCCGAAGTCGAAGCAGCTACAGAAGGGAGCACAAAGTGACACCCCCTAACTACCTTGATTTCAGCATTGAATGGGGAGCGGTGCTACCGTTGCTGATCGTGCTCGGAGCTGCCGTGCTTGCCACGATCATCGAGGCTTTCGTTCCCCATCGAGCACGTCGCCCAGTACAGATCGGGCTGTCAATGCTCGCTTTGGGTGCCGCTCTTGTGACTGTCGTATGGCGCTGGACGGAACTTCGGATATCGGGAGCAAGCGGAACGGCACTGTCTGCTTCGCTCATGCCGGCACATCCGTTTGCGGGCATCCCCGGCACCGATTTTGCAACTGTGCCGCGCGGCCTGTTCAGCGTGGGGCTTGTTGAGGACAACATTTCTTTGATCGGCCAGGCCATCATTCTCGTGTCCGCTTTGCTTGCGTTCCTCGTGATAGCCGACCGTACCGAGACTCGTGAAGGTGCATTCGCCGCCTCGGCGGCAACTCGCCCAGGTTCTCCCGATGAACGTGAAATGACAAAGGCGGGCCGCCAGCAAACCGAAATTTTCCCATTGGCACTGTTTGCCACGGGCGGCATGATGGCGTTCACTTCAGCATTTGATCTGCTCACCCTGTTCATTGCCCTTGAAGTGCTGTCGCTACCGCTTTACGTTTTGGCGGCTACGGCTCGTCGCAAGCGCCTTCTGGCCCAGGAAGCTGCACTCAAATACTTTATTCTGGGTGCGTTTTCCTCGGCGATCTTCCTCATGGGCGCAGCACTGGTATACGGTGCCACGGGCACGCTCAGCTTGACTGGCGCGTTCGTGCGTTTCGAATTCGGCCCGTCGGGAGACTTCACCGCCATGCTGGCCGTAGGTGCGATCATGATGCTGGTCGGACTGCTGTTCAAGGTGGGCGCGGCTCCTTTCCATTCTTGGACCCCCGATGTGTACCAGGGTGCGCCCACGCCGATCACCGGCTTCATGGCCGCAGGAACCAAGGCAGCCGCATTCTTGGCGATGGTACGCGTCTTTTACTGGACGGCATCCTTGGTGCGCGATTCGGTCACCGTTTTCTTGTGGATCGTCATCATCGCAACCATCCTGGTCGGTACGGTGATGGGGCTTGTCCAAAAAGACATCAAACGTCTGCTTGCCTACTCCTCAATCGCACATGCGGGCTTTATTTTGATCGCTGTCAATGCGATCAACCATCCGTCAGGTTCCGCGCTCGTGACAGAACAGTCGATTGCGGCAATCATGTTTTACCTGCTCGCATATGCCGTGGCAACAGTGGGTGCTTTCGGTATCGTGACCCTCGTACGCGAACGTGATGAGAACGGCAACATTCTTGGTGAGGCCACGAAACTGTCGAGTTGGGCGGGCCTTGGAAAACGAAGCCCGTTACTTGCAGCTGCGATGACGATCTTCTTGCTCTCGTTCGCTGGCATTCCGCTGACGGGTGGTTTCGTTGGTAAGTTCCGGGTATTCCAAGCGGGTGTCAGTACTGGGCAGATCGTCCTTGTTGTTATTGCGGTTCTCGCATCCGCTGCTACGGCCGTCTTCTACTTCCGTTTGATACAGCTGATGTACTTCCGCGAACCGGAGGCGGATACCACCGCAGTCGTTGAATCTGAAGGCATGTCTATCGGCGCAATCGTCCTTGCGGCGATCGCGACGATCGGTTTGGGAATCCTTCCCGGCCCGGCACTTGACTTCATTGTAGGATCGTTCGTGTGAACGTAACGGAATTTTTAACCAGCGACGACCCGTTCGCCGGGCGTGTTTCAAAACGAATGGAACAGGTGGAGGAGCGGCTGCGCTCCGAAACCCGAGTGGACGACGTCGTCGTTGATTCCGTAACCTCGCACCTTGCTGATGCCGGCGGTAAGCGTCTTCGTCCGCTTTTGACGCTGCTGGCCTCAGAAATCGGCCCGAACCCGGATTCACCGGATGTGATTGACGCGGCCGTCGTCATGGAACTTACCCATTTGGCGTCGCTTTACCACGACGACGTGATGGACGAGGCACCCAGACGCCGTGGGGTTCCAACAGCCCACTACATTTTTGGTAATTCGTCGGCAATTATGGCCGGCGACGTGCTGTTCTCCCGAGCTTCAAAGATCGTTGCCGGACTGGGCCAGAAGGCAATTCACATGCATGCCACCGCTTTCGAGCGCCTGTGCATGGGCCAACTGCACGAAATCGTGGGGCCACAACCGGGTGATGACCCAATCGAGCACCATATTGGGGTGCTGTCTGGCAAGACTGGCTCACTCATCGCGGCCGCCGCACACCACGGCGTGCTAGCGGCCGGCGGCGCCGACGACCAGGCGGAGCAGCTCGAACAGTTTGGCGAACATATTGGCGTTGCCTTCCAGATAGCCGACGACGTGATTGATCTGGTTTCCGACGGGCAGCTGACCGGCAAGACGCCGGGGACCGATCTGCTTGAGGGTGTTCCGACGATGCCTACGCTCCTTTTGCGTCAGCGTGCTGAAACTGGTGACATCGACGAAGCCGGTGCACAGGCCCTACGTATTCTTGACGAGGGAAATCTGGAAGAGGGTGACAGGCTCGCGACGGTGGTCGGCATTTTGCGTGACCACCAGGTTGTCGTCGAAACCCGCGACCTTGCCTCCGCCTGGGTAGACGAGGCTTTGGGCTATCTTGAAGGCCTTCACGACCATCGCGTACACGAACATTTGGTAGCCTTCGCCCATGCCATGGTTGAACGCATGGCCTGAATCATTGGCTAATAGTGAAGAGTTTCCGGCGATGAAGGCGATATCGGTGGTAGTCGGTAGACTGTTGCCAGTTGTAATGAGGAGTAAACGTGCGCAAACTTATCGATAAGATCCTTCGAGCTGGAGAAGGCCGTCTCCTTCGCAAACTTGAATCTATCGCCGGTCAGATCAATGAACTTGAAGATGTTTTCCAAGATATGAGCGATGCGGAACTCAAAGGGCAAACCGCTGAGTTTCGGAAGAGATACGAAGCGGGAGAATCCCTAGACGACCTGCTTCCAGAGACTTTTGCGGCTGTGCGTGAAGCAGCCGTTCGTACACTGGGCCAGCGGCATTACGACGTGCAGATCATGGGCGGTGCTGCTCTACACTTGGGCAATATTGCCGAGATGAAAACGGGTGAGGGCAAAACGCTCGTGGCCACGCTCGCCGCCTACCTGAACGCGATTCCTGGCAAAGGCGTCCATATCGTCACGGTGAACGACTATCTGGCTTCCTATCAATCGGAGTTAATGGGGCGCGTGTTCCGCTTCCTCGGAATGACCACCGGCACCATCACGTCAGGTTTGACTCCCGGTGAACGCCGCGTACAGTACGCCTGTGACATCACCTACGGCACAAATAACGAATTTGGTTTCGACTACCTGCGTGACAACATGGCGATGAGCCTAGATAATCTGGTCCAACGCGGGCACAATTTTGCCATCGTTGACGAGGTTGATTCGATTCTGATTGACGAGGCGCGAACTCCACTGATTATTTCCGGACCTGCCGAAGGCGATGCGAAGAAGTGGTATCTCGCCTTTTCAAAGGCGATGGACCATCTTAAACGCGATATCGATTACGAGGTGGATGAGAAGAAGCGCAACGTCGGTATTCTCGAACCGGGTATTGACAAGATCGAAGACATGCTCGGCATTGACAACCTCTATGAATCTGCGAATACTCCGCTCATCGGCTATTTGAATAACGCAATCAAAGCCAAAGAGCTATTCACACGGGATCAGGACTACATTGTTCACGATGGAGAGGTCTTAATCGTCGACGAGCATACCGGCCGAGTCCTGGCTGGGCGCCGCTATAACGAAGGCATGCATCAGGCGATCGAGGCAAAAGAAGGCGTGGAGATTAAAGCCGAGAATCAGACACTTGCTACGATCACCTTGCAAAATTACTTCCGCCTGTACGACAAGCTTTCGGGCATGACGGGCACTGCAGAGACGGAAGCCGAAGAATTTGCCTCTACCTACGATATCGGCGTCGTTCCCATTCCAACGAATAAGCCGATGCAACGAGTGGATCAAACAGATCTTGTGTACCCCACGATGAAGGGCAAGTTCGGAGCGATCGTCGAGGACATTAAAGAACGCCACCAAAAGGGCCAGCCGGTGCTGGTTGGTACCGCCTCTGTGGAAAATTCTGAATATCTATCGAAGCTGTTGAAGAAAGCGCGGGTTCCGCACGCGGTTCTCAACGCGAAACAGCACGAACGTGAGGCATCGGTGGTAGCGATGGCGGGCCGCAAGCACGCGGTCACGGTTGCCACCAATATGGCTGGCCGAGGTACCGATATTATGCTCGGCGGAAATGCGGAACATATCGCGCTGGATATGATGTCCAAACGTGGGCTTGATCCGGAGGAAAACGCCGAGGAATACGAAGCGGCATGGCCGAAGGTTCTTGAGGAGGCGCAAGCAGCGGTCAAGCTGGAGCACGATGAGGTTGTGGAGCTTGGCGGCCTGTATGTTCTTGGTTCGGAGCGCCACGAATCGCGCCGCATTGACAACCAGTTGCGCGGCCGTTCTGGCAGGCAGGGCGATCCGGGAGAATCTCGATTCTATCTGTCACTTGACGACGATCTGATGCGGCTGTTTGGAAATTCTCGGGCAACCGCGGCGTTCAGGAACGGCCCGGAAGATGAGGCGCTCGACTTTAAGATCTTGTCGACCGCGATTGAAAAGGCCCAGACCCAGATCGAGGCGCGAAACGCCGAAACGCGTAAGAACGTGTTGAAGTACGACGACGTGATGAATGAGCAGCGCACCGCGGTTTACGCGGAACGGCGGCGAATTCTTGATGGTGAGGACGTCGAGCAACAGATCGAATCGTTTATTGATTTCGTTGTTGACGACGTGGTTGCTTCGCACACTCAAGGCCCAGCTGACGATTGGGATATGCAGGCGTTGTGGACGGATGTGAAGGGTATTTATAAACCGAGTTTCACCGCCGAAGAACTCGCCGATGCTCACGGAGGTCAAGATTCGCTCAGCCGGAAGCTGGTGCGCGATGAGCTTCGAGAAGATATGCGGGCTCAATACGAGGAACGCGAGGACGAGCTCACAGGCGATCAGATGCGAAAGATTGAGCGGCAGGTTTTGCTCACCGTGTTGGATCGTAAGTGGCGCGAACATCTTTACGAGATGGACTATCTCAAAGAGGGGATCGGGCTTCGGGCAATGGCACAGCGTAATCCGCTTGTTGAGTACAAGCAGGAGGGTTACCTCATGTTCCAACAGATGAACGATGCGATTCGAGAGGAAACCGTTCGCCATCTGTTGAACTTCGAAACGCCAACACAGAGGGCGGCGCGTGAAGCTGCGGAGGCTGCAAAGAACGCGGCAATAGCTGGGCTGAACCAGTTGGAAGGCAGTGTATTCGTAGGCCAGAAAGCTCCCATGAAGCCCACGAAAGATAGCAACGAGCGCACGTTGGGTCTGAAACGGCCCGAGAGCGGAAAGCAAAAGCTTACCTATTCCTCTTCGGCTACCCAGGGTGCACCCGTGCGTGGTGCCCAGCCGCCGGTAGGTTCGGCGTTTGGGGGAGGCCAGCCGCGGCCGGCTGAGCAGCAGGCCAATCAGCAGCAGGCTGATCCCTATGCGGGGATGAATCGTCAGCAGCGGCGCGCTGCCGAACGCCGCGCTGCAAAGCAGCGCCGCAAACGCTAGTTACGGTCAGATTATTTCGAGGGCGGTAACGTGCCAGCGTGACTTGCGTACCTCGAGGCGCGTTGCCGCTGCGCGTATCTTCGTGCCGTCAAACACGACGACGGATGCTTCTGCAACACCTTCACGAGGTTCGCACACGATCACTTGCTTAACGCGCGGTGCCAGGCACTTTTCCGCTTTGCCCCGGATGCGTTGCCCGAGCCCTGCGCGGCGGGCGAGGGCTTCGTAGACGAGCGGGTGCAGCCAGGTTTGCAATTGGCGTACCGGGCGGTGGCCGAGCAGCACTTCTATCGCTTGCCCGACGACGGCGGCCGCGAAACGATCTGGCGGGGGTAGAGGACGGGTCGGTTCGTCAGTGACCACATTGAACATTGGACGGTCTATCTTCGGCGAACAAAAGGCTGTGCGATCGAACCTTACGGGAGTGTCATCTGGGTCTAGTAGCGGTTTGGCAAGCGGCTCGGGTTGTGAGCGCGCCGGGTAAGCCCGGGGGATCGGAGTTGGCGCTCGCGGCGGTGTTTTGACGTTAAGTGGTGCGAGTTCTGAGTTCTTAAGCGCTGGCTGAGTCATGGGTTTTCCTTAGGGTAGTTCTAGGCGTTGGCCCGGGTAAATAAGATCGGGGTTTGGGCCGATTGTTGATGAATTTGTGTGCCAGAGTTCGGCAATGATGGCTGTGGTTTCCGACTCGTGTTCAGGAGCGTAGTGAGTGTTGACAATCGACCAGAGGCTCTCGCCCGGTTGGACCACGTGTACGTTCTTGGCGGGGCCGGTGTCGGCTCGCTGAGTTTTTGCTGGTGTGGCGACGACGGCGTGCTCGGGCATCCACAGCGGATCCGGCTGTAGAGCGATCTGGGCCGATTTCGAGTTGGTGTGTTCGATGCTGGTTTCCGAGCTTGGCAGATCGGCTCCCCAGCTGAGATCGATGGGCTGGGCAAATGCGGGGGTGGCTAACGATGTGGCGAGCCCGGTAGCAGCGAGCGTCTTTAGCACTGGTGGCCCCCAGCGTGCCACGGCCTTGCGCAACCGGTGGTTGTTAGTGCGGCGCGCATACAAGTAGGCCGTGACCGAGATCACGTACCACGCAGTGACCGCAATGAGTGCGCATAGCGCGACGAGCTCGAATATCTCTTCGAGTTTCTGTATGGGTGAGGGCCTGATCCGGAGGGAATTGGAGATGACGAACATTTGCCAGCCAATCGTGTCGTTTGGTGTTGTTTGATGTTGTCTGATCAAGTTTGAACGCGCTCTTGCGGTTTCGCGAGTGGGTAAACACGGCATTAAAGAGAGACTGAAATTAAGGAAACTTCCGAAATGATTAATTGTGCTTTCACCTGGATAAACCTGGAAGGTAGGGCTGTGGAAAGGTGAAGTGCGTGAAAGATATTGCCGGTAGATTTTCGTCTATGACCTGGGAAACTTTGGCTTACGATATTGCGGCGCGCATAGAGCAAGATGACCGCGAGGAGCTTTTCGCGCAAGCGTCAGAACTGGCAGACGCGGAAAGAGCGACTCAGCTCTTCGTTGATCGAATTCGGGCATTCACGGGAAAGCGCATCTCGATATCATTGCGCGGGCCCGAGGCCCTTCCTGTGCAGGGTCAGCTAGTGACTTCGGGAGATGACTGGCTGCTTATCCGCGCTCGCGCCTTCCAACACCTGGTGATGGCGCGGTCGGTAACAAAGCTAAAGTCCCCGGCGCTAATCCACGAACCTCCAGCCGGCCTGCCGGTGACTATCGGCTCGATGTTGAGGGGAATTCAAGGTGGTTACGTCACGGTGACGTGTATTGATTCTGAGCATTCCGGGGTTTTAGTTGGAGTGGGTAAAGACTATCTTGTGATTGATCTTGAACAAGACTTGGCAAGGCGAGGATCGTACGCCGCCTCTTGGCGGCCGCGTTTCGATTCCACGCCCTCAGCCAAATACTCGACTTTTGCAATTCCTTTCAGCTCACTTGTGAAAGTGAGTCAGGCGCAGGTTCACGCCGGTGGTGATGGGGAGCCCGATGGAAAAATGATTGGGCACCCTTAAACGTCCTCACCCGATGCGATCTTCTGGCGGGCCTTTTCGTATCCGCGCTCCACATACTCTGCGAGTTTAACGTCTTCGATCCGCCATTGGCCGCGCCCGCCTACCTGGATCGCGGGAAGTTCACCATTTTTGATGAGTGTTCGCACTTGACCGGCAGAAACATTCAAATACTCAGCCACGTCGGCAATCGTTAAAAACCTAGCCATAGTTGAAGTCTCCCACTTTCGCAATCCCTTTCGCAAAGTTATCAACAGGTTTTTGCTTGTGGAAAACTTTTTCACTCCGGCACTGATTCTGGAAGTCTAGCCCTATGAAATCAACAAGCATGCCGTGGAAAGATCCGAGATTTGCTATCGGGGTCGCGTTAATTGCGGGCGGAGGCCTAGCGGGTAGCTTTGTGCTGAGCGGAGAAGAATCCGTCGGTTTTCTTCGGGCGGACCAGCCAATTGCAGCCGGGTCTGTTCTTCAGGAGGGGCAATTCGTGATCGATGAATTACCCGAGCGGATTGGCAGTGGTTACGTGCGTGTAGGTGAGATTCCTGAAGGCGCTGTGGCGGCTCATTCGATTGCTGAAGGAGAGCTGCTAGCAGGTTCAGCGCTAGGAGGCAGCCACGATAGCGTGGATCTATCGGTGCCACTGATGGCAGCCCCGCCGGCAAGCACCGGAATTGGTTCGAAGGTAGAGGTGTGGCGGGTGCGTTCGGTTCAGTTCGATTCTGAGGCGCAAGCGCATCGCATCGCGGATGCAGTTCTCGTCTCGCTGGATTCGCCCGATTCGGTGGGAGTTTCCGGTGTCAACGCACATATTCGGCTTAGCCCTGCCGATGTGCCGGAGGTTCTCGAAGTGCTCGGCACGCAAGATGGCCTCGTTGTAGTAAGCGAAACGGGAACGCAATGATACTCCTGTGCCTTCCCGATCACCTTGATGATGCCCTGTTGCGGGAGCTTGCCGAATTGGGCGAAGAAGATCTAGTTGCCCGCCGGTGTGCAGATCTCGCCGAAGTCCTAGCTGGGGTAGATGCGGGGCTGGCACGCTCCGTGCTTCTTTCGGGGGATGAACCCGGCCTTGATCTCAGTGTCACGGCGGCGCTTCACGGTCAAGGGGTGCGCGTTGGGGTTGTTCCGCACGGCCGCCCTATCTCTGACTTGCGTGCCCTCGGCGTCGAAGTTGTGAGCGAAGGAGAACTCCTCGCATTCGTGCGAAACTCCTCTCGCATTGAAGAAATTCCGGCCAAGCTGGAGCGTGGCCGCATTATTGCCGTTTGGGGGCCGGGAGGATCGGTGGGCCGTACGGCACTCGTTCGCGACTTAGCTGCACTTGCGCAAGACGTTCTGGTCGTCGACGCCGATACCCATCGCCCGAGCCTCACTCAGTTATATGGTCTTGAGGAAACATCGGCCATCGTCGCCCTTGCGCGCCACATCGAACGGGGAAAGAACCCGGACGATCTTGTAGATTCGCTTCTTGTGGATATTCCTGGGAAGTCAGGAGCTGGGCGTCTTTTGGCCGGGCTGAATACCGGGGAACGCTGGCGCGAATTGCCTCGCGTCGTCGTTGATCGCATGTGGGAAGCTCTAGCTTCGCAGGCCCAAACGGTGCTTGTTGATCTTTCTGGTGGTATGGATTTGCGGCCCGAACGCGTGGACCGCTATGCTGCAACCCGCTCCGCTCTGGAGGCGGCAGATGTGGTTTTGCACGTGGGCAAGGGAACTCCCGTGGGCTTAAGGCGGTTTTTGGAACATATCGACGCCGTTGGCCCAGATGCGTCTGGCGATCACGTTGGTGTAGTGATCACTTCCCGGCGCGCGCTGGGAATGGACGGCGGGGCGAAAGTGCGAGAACTGCTTGCTGATGTTCCCATTCGCTGTGAAATCGTTCGAGGGGATCGCGATAGGCTCGACGAATGCGAGCTTATGGTGAAAGCGATGCCAGCCTCGTTTCCGAGATCGAAGTATTCCCGTGATGTAAGTGCGCTGTGGGACTCGCTGGCACGCGCGCTGCCCTAGTTCATCCGTGGATGTTTAGGATGAGGTATGCGTATCTACGTTCCACTTGACCCGTCCGATCTTCGCAGGGAAATTTCACCCCGAACCGTTCACGCTGTCACTGCCCGGTTGAAGAGCGCGGTTCCGGGGGAAGATCCGGAGGGCTGGGAGATGATTGCAACCCTGGCTGCCGCCGATGATTCTTTGCGTAGGCTAGCGGAGTTTGAGACTCAGGTTTTGCGCCGCATCGTGTGCGTTGCTGAGGTGCCTAATTCGGTGCTTGAGGCCGATGACGAATTGCCGACGGCGTGCCGACTGCTCGACCCGGTCTCGTGGGATGACGTGGTGACAATCCTCGTTGATGAACCCGGTTCAGAAAAGGTTATCGAGCGTGCAGTGGGCGGTGACGAGAAGGCGTTTATGGCCTCGGGCGATATCGATCTGATGTGGTACGACGTGGTCGAGCGCAAAATGCTCGCCCGAGAATTAGGCGTTTACTAGTTAGCCGCAGGATGTTAGTTTCCGGCGATGACCCGCATCGTTGACCCGCCATCTTCAAGAGGGCGCACGCTCACCCGATCGCTGATCATGGACTTCAATTCGTCCACGTGGCTGACGATTCCAACGGTTCTGCCGCCCGTGCGCAGCTGCCCAAGCGTATCCATGATCGTTTGCAGGTATTCGGAGGAAAGCGAGCCGAAACCTTCGTCGATAATGAGGGTTTCCATCCGGACACCGCCGTTTTCCGCTTGTACGACCTCCGATAGTGCGAGCGCTAGCGCGAGCGATGTGTAAAACGTTTCGCCGCCTGAAAGTGTTCTGGGTGAGCGGCGGTGATCGCCCTGCGGGCCGGCGTCGTGGTGGATGACCTCAAGGCCAAGACCGGACTTTCGTTCAGCGCCGGACTCGTCGGTTCGCGCCAGCTCGTATCTGCCGAAGGAAAATTCGCGTAGGTGTTCGTTCGCGCGGTCCACGATCTGCTCGAATCTGCGCAGGAGCACCCATGTGGAAAGCCGGATCTTGTTGAGCGAAAGGCTGTCAGCCTCGGCGAGATTCGCTAGACGTACGATCGGCCCAGCCGCATCTGCTTCAGCTTTCCACGCTTTTACCACCTGACGGGTGCGCTCAAGGTGGAGCGCTGCCAACTCCGCCCGGCTATGTGACAGCGTGTGGGCTTTTTCAGCCTCGCGAAGAGCGCCTTGAGCTTCCGCTTCCTTTGCCTTGGCACTTGCAACATCCGGTTGTTCTTCGCCGGTAATCTCGGCAAAGCGCGCAAGGGCAAGCTGGGCCTCGATTGCCGCGGTTTCGCGTCCGTACTTTTCTACACTCGCCTTTAGTTCCGTCAAGCGTTGAGCATCCAGATGTGCTGCATGCGCCTCGGCCTCCGTCACGTCGCTCAGCTCGAGAGATTCCTGGGCGGCCTTCCTCGTGACCTCGGCGTGGCGTGCATGCTCTGCGACTTTTTCAGCGAAAGCTTTTAGCTGCCCGAGATCGGAGCGTTGAGTATCCATGGATTCGCGCAGGGCTGCGATGGAAGGAGCATCACCGCGAGCATCAGCCACCGCCTGCTCATCCCGGGTAAACCCTTCGCTTGCGTTCTTGATCCTTTCCACGAGCGAGCTGTGTTCTTCGCGTTTTGCGTTGAGGTTCGTGCGCTGTTCCTCGGTTGCAGCAACCAATGCATCGAGTTTGCCGTTGAGTTCTAGCGCAGTGTCCGCTGCCGCATTGGCGTCAGCCAGTTTCGCTTTCGTATCGGCGACGGCGGCTGAAAGTTCCTCTTTTGTTGCATCGTTGACCTGACTTTCGAAGGTTTGAACTTGCCCCTTTAGCCGTGCGACTTCCTCATTTGCTTCCTGGAGCTTGAGACTGAGAGGTTCGAGTGCCTTTTCTGCCGCCTGAACATCTTGTAGGGTTGCCGCCTCATCACCCGGCTGAGCTGGCTTGGGATGTTCTGTAGAGCCACACACCGGGCACTCTTTCCCGTCGTCTAGATCAGCTGCGAGGTTTGCGGCACTCGAACGCCGCCAGGCCGCTGTGATTGAAGCGAGAAATTCCTGCTGGGTTCCGTGTTTTTCAAGAATGATCGTTCCCTCTTTTTGCGCTACGGCGAGCTCGTTGCGCAATGATTCGAGCCGTGTTACCCGTTCGTGTTGTTCGACCAACGCTTTGCGATGAGCTTCGAGCGCTGGGATCTTATCGGCGCGCTCGCGTGCATGAGTTATTTCAGATTCCAGCTGCTCTTTCTGCTTGGGGAAGGCGTCGATATCGATAGCCATTTTCTCGATTTGGGCCGCAAGCTTGCGCCCGGAGTCGTGAAGGTCCTTCAGGGCGGTTTCTCGATCGGCCAAGGTGACTTCAAGTTCGGCAATGGGTTTAAGTTCACCGATCTGCGATGTTAATTTGCTGATTGCGCTTTCGCAGCCGCGAATTAGGGTTTCGGCGGGTTCGATGAGATCGCGATCGGCTTCGATTGCGTCGGCTAGGCGCGTTCGTTCATCTTTCACCGGAACGACGCCGGCTGGTAGACCGAGCTTTGCCGAGTCGAGATCCTCGCGAGCTCGCTTTGCGATTCCTAGCCGATCGACGGCGGTGGCAACCGTTTCGTGAAGGGCAATCTTTTGCTGCTTTGCCACGATCTCATCTTTTTGCGCTTCTAATTCTTTTTGTTTGCAAAGCAAGCGCTGGCGATCTTCGAGTGTTTTCGCGAGTTCTTCTTCGGCTTGGCGCACTCTAGTTAGCGCTTCAGCGTTTTCTCTTAGCCGGGTGGCCGTCGCTTTAGCTTCCACAGAGCGCGTCGCGAGTAGTTCGTTAATCTTGGACATCTTAGCGAGCGGCCCGTGATCGTCGGCGTCGATGAACTTGAGCGTCGCCGCGCCGGGAAATTCTTGTTCGAGTCCATCAATATCTGCCCACCCATGAAGCGCTCGGGTGGCTTGATTCCCAGCTTCGTCTACCTTTTTCATGGCGAAGCGAGCCTTCTCGGTGAGCGCCCGAGTGAAAGTGCGGTAGTCCGTCGTCGCAAATAGGGTTTCAAGAAGCCCCGAGCGCTCACTCGAGCTAAGGCGGAGGAACTGCGCGAATTCCCCCTGCGGCAAAACCACTGTTTGCACGAACTGCTCACGGGTGAGAGCGAGCAGTTTGCTCAGTTCTGTCCCAACGTCCCGTGCGCCGCTTGCGAGTACTTCGCCCGCGTCCCACTCACGTGCGTCAACGGCCGATTCGGAGAGCTTCCACAGGGTTGCGGTGCTGTTAACAGGTGTAGTGCCGGTGCCGCGCTTTTTCTTCCTCGTCCATGCCGGGCTTCGCCGAACTCGAAAAACGCCGGATGGAATCGTGAAGACGAGATCGGAAAACGACGGCGTGGAATCATCGGCATGCGCGGAGCGAATACGCGAATCATCGGATTCTTCGCCCGCCACTTTCCCGTAGAGCGCGAAAACTATCGCATCGATGATCGACGATTTCCCCGAGCCCGTCGGGCCTTCAAACAGGAAGAGGCCGCTTGCAGTGAGTTCGTCGAAATCAATACTGTGGGTGCCAGGGAAGGGCCCAAGCGCGCTGAACGTCAAATAGCGAAACTGCATTATGCCCCAACTTTCTCCCACGTCTCACGGATGAGATCGAGCTCGGCATCGGTCAATTCGCGGCCACCGGAAGCTTCAAAAAACTCTCGAAGAACAGCAAGCGGTTCCGTTCGAATGGCTTCCAGCTCGGCAATGGACACTGCGGTAGCTTCTGTTACATGCTGGTGTTCGAGCACGTACGGAAACTTCTGGGTGAGCTTGGCAAAAAGGTTGGACGGCCGGTCCGGATCCGTGACGCGAATGCGCAGGAAATGCCCGCGATACTCATCGAACTTCGCCGACAGCAGTTCCTCGAGGGTTCCCTCGATCGTGGCAAGTTTTCGATAGATGGGCGCGGGCACTAGCGTGATCGGAACATCCGCCTGAGTATCAACAATGACCGAGGACTTCACGTGGTTTTCTTCCGAGAATGAGAACGGGATTGGCGAGCCCGAATAGCGCATGAGTGGCCCGTTTCCGCCAACCTTCTGCGGCCCGTGAAGATGGCCGAGCGCAACGTAATCCACGCCCGGAATATCAAACAGCGAAGCCGCCACGTTCGCCGCGCCGCCCACCGTGATATCGCGTTCGGAACCAGTCTCCTGCGCGCCCGTGACGAAGGAATGCGACATGACGACGACGAACGGGTTGTCCGCGACGCTAGCGTCACCTTTACGCCGTGTATCCTTAGCGCTAAGTCCGCGTGAAGCGAGATCGGCTTCAATGCGGTTCAGCACTTCGCCAAGCACGGCGGTGTGGCTGCGTGCCAAGGGCTCGGCAGGATTGTTGGCGAGCCGCCCCCGTTCCGAATCGGGATCCAGATAGGGGATCGGATAGACCAAGGCACCTAAATCGCCGTCGTGATCATAAAGCGGCACAGGAACGTGGGAGTGCAACGAATCCGTATAGAAATAAAGCCCTTCACGCATGAGCCGCGAACCAAAGCCGAGCCGTTTTGGCGAATCATGATTGCCCGATGTGACGATCACGTTCGTGTGTTCGAGTGCCCGTTCTAGAGTATCCGCAAGAAGATCGACCATGTGCACGGGTGGAATCCCGCGGTCATACACATCGCCGGATACCAGCAGCGCGTCGATGTTCTCGGTGGCGACCAGATCGACGACGTGATCCGCCCAGGCTTCGAACGCTGGCGTCAGATCAGCGCCGTGAAGCGTGCGGCCCAGATGCCAGTCGGCGGTGTGTAAAAATCTCATGTTCCAACACTATCGCCGGGGTCCGACACCGCTACTCGTCGTCGCGGATCGAACCCAAAATTTCCAAGGCTGCCTTGTGAAGATGGTCGTTTGTCGCAAGCGCGTTGCCGCCCCACGGGCCGTCTTCGCCGTCTAGGGAGGTGAATCGGCCGCCCGCCTCCGTCACGATAGGCGCGATCGCCGCCATGTCGTACAGTTCGAGTTCGGGTTCGGCCGCAATATCTACAGCGCCCTCGGCAACCAGCATGTAGGACCAAAAGTCTCCGTAGGCGCGCGTGCGCCAACAGCTTTGTGCAAGCCTGAGGAAGCTACGGAGCTGATTGCGTTCGCTCCATCCGCCGAGCGATGAATAGGACAGCGAGGAATCCTCAATTCGCCCAACATTCGATACTTTGAGGCGGCGCGCACTTGTGGCTGACCGGCCGTTGTACGCGCCTAAGCCTTTGGCCGCATACCAGCGTTGCTTGAGCGCTGGAGCCGATACGATTCCGAGAACGATTTCGCCCTGCTCTTCGAGAGCAATCAGGGTTGCCCACACGGGCACGCCACGCACGTAGTTCTTCGTGCCGTCGATCGGATCAATGATCCAACGCCTCCCCGAAAGACCTGTTTCTCCTTCTTCTTCACCGAGAATCGCGTCACGGGAGCGGAACTGGCCCAGCATGTCACGGATGATGCGTTCGGCGCCCCGATCGGCGTCGGACACCGGGGTCATATCCGGTTTTGTTTCAACCGCTAGATCCGAGGCTCGAAAACGTTCCATCGTGAAAACGTCCACACGATCAGCAATTCCTAGTGCAACTTGAAGATCGGCAGAAAGGCGTGCAGTGTTCATACTCATCATTCTAGCTTTTTATTGCTTCTTATTTTTCTTATTCTTTTTATTTTTATTAAAACTCTGAATCTGGAGGTAGGGGTTCAGAATCTTCCGCATTTTCTTGCGAGAGGTGGACCATACGGGTATGAACCTGAGAATGAGAGCTAAGTCCGAACCGGCTGATAATGTTACCTATGGAATTCGGTTTTCAGGAAAGGAAAGACGTGGAGCCGATCTACACGCCGTCGAACTACATCGATTTCTTGAACTCAGAACATGGGCGCCCGGCCTATGCCGCCTTGCAGAAAGCGCTGGACCACGTACGCCCCTACGCGTTGCGAGCAACAATCGCGGTGGTTGTTGCACTCGTACTAACCTTCGGCGGTTTCTTTGCGTTTCAGAAGTGGTGGGGCGCTATCGCGATCATTCCGGCGATTTACTTCGTCGTCGTCTATTTCCGGGAAAATGAGGCAGTGAGCAAGGCACACAAAGTTTTTCGCCGGGAACTACTGTTTTTCTTTTTCGGGGAAGAAAGCACGCGACGCAACGAGCGCTTTGACCGTCCTAACGAGTTCGTGAAGAGCCTAGACGACGTCGTTGGTTACAGCGCAACCGTCAAAACCGATCTAGGAAAATACGGGCAGGTTTACGCCGTCGACGTCGAGCGTGAACGTTACGAAGAATCAGACGGTAAATCTCAACGAGATATCAAGACGACGAAAGAGAACGGGCATGCGGTACGCCTTCCGTACCAGTCCCTCGTGCGCTCTAAAAGGGCATCCTTTTTCTTTAATGATCGAAAAACTTTCTTGGATGGATTCTCGCTGTCCGGGCGCACCCGGCGCTCTTTCGATTTGACCGACACCGAGCTAAACGAGTGGTTCGACGTCTCAGTGGGGGGTCTGAAAGACCTATTTGTGGAAAACCCTGACGAGCAGCAGTTCTGGACCCGGATCATGTCCCCCTATTTCGAACAAGTTATCAAAGCGCTCGTCGCCAAATATGGGCGTATGAATATTTCGATTAATGATGGCTATTTCTATATCAACGTCGAACGCAGGGCCCCCGGGTTTGACAGCGTTGACTTCGGGAAAATGGACAAGCGCTATCTATCGAGAGTTTGGCTCTCAAACCACGAGGGTAACCTGCAGGAAGGGCATGTGCATCCCAACAAGGTCATCCCCTATCTGTATCGGCTTTTCCTCAACAGAATCATGCATGCGATGACCATATACTTCTTGATGGATTCCCAACACGTCAGTAATGAAGAGCGGGAAGAAGCCAAGTGGGTTCTCGATTACGTCGTCAGCCAGTTCCATGCGATTGATACACAAGCTATGGAAGACCAGTTCAAAATGATTCGAGAGGGAGTAAGAAATGTTTAAAGACGTGCTCAAGGCTGTCAATAGAATTAAGGGAGAAGTCTTTCGCGAAACAGATAAACACGTGGATACGTTTTCACGTAATGTTTCGTCCGGGATTAGGTCCGGGATATCAGGCTTAGCTTCCAATGCGCGTAACCAAGCGATGGACTCGGTGAAGGACGCCGTGGTTGGCAAAGCCAAGAGCTATACCGATTACCTTTTTCAGGTGGATAAGGTGATCCATGAGGAGGATGCACGCAAGCTCGGCATCACCGCGCGCGAACTTATTTCGACGCCGAAGAGCGAGCTTTCTGCACGGCTCGGCGTTCCAGAAGAGCAGCTGACGCCCTACTCGGAAAGCGAGGAATCGCCAGCAGCTATCACGGTGGGCAAGCTGAAGGACATCAACGAGCGCACGGAGAAAGAGGCTAAGGCTCGGCGCGAACAGGCAGAGTACTTGCGCATGGAGCTTTCTGAATTCGACAAGCTTACACTGCAAGAACAGGCTGACAAGCTCGGGATGACTTTAGAAAGTCTGCGCGAGGAACGCGCCCTCATTTTCTAGGAGCACCATGGATCAGGCTATCGTCATTGTTATTATCGTCGCCGCGCTACTGGTTCTTTATCCGATCTATGTCTACAACAAGCTCAACCGGCGCAAGCTATCTGCCGAGCGCGCGTGGTCGGCCGTGGACGCGTATCTCCAGCAGCGATTTGATGAGCTTAACTCGCTGTTTGAACAGTTGCTCACCGCTTTTGATGTTGAGTCGAAGGTGTTTACGGAGGTCTCGCGACTCCGGGCGGGAATCACTAAGGCGCAAGAGAGCGGTGAACGTCAAGACGCAATCCAGGCTTATCAGCAGGCCAACGGCTTTATGCTCGGGTTCCGGCAGGAAGCCTACCCCGAGATGAAATCGATGGACCAGTCGATATTCACGGCTTCGCGCACATCGCACATTGAAACTGAGATCAACGCTGCGCGCCGGGTCTACAACTCGAATGTTATGAGCTACAACGTTCTGTTGAAGAACTTCCCGAGCAACATCGTTTCCCGGATGTTCAGCCATGAGCCGCTTCCCATGTTCGAAGCCGAGCAGCAGGCCCGTAGCCGCCCTGCTATGCCGTCAGCCAATTATGTGAGACGCAAGTACGAATAGATCCCTAACTCAGCGGGGATTGATAATACCCAAGGAGGCCCGTAAGTCGTAAGGGGATCGGTAAGCCACCAAAAACTGGAAATTCTTGGCTTTCGGATCCCCGGTGGCGAAAGGGATCCCCTGCGCGTGTACAATCACTTTGGTGCATAAGAACGATGTGCACCTCATCCGAATACGAAGGAGCTAAATTGTCTGCATTCGAACCTAATCCACAAGTTTCTGGCTATGACACTCCGGCGGTGCTACCACCGGTGAACCAACAAGCTCAATCTGCTGGGCATTACGGAAACCAGTACAATCCGAACTATGACCCCCGCTACAAGGTGATGAATAAGCATCTTTTCGTATGGCTAGGCGCTTGGTTTGCAGGCGCGTTCGGCGTTGATCGCTTTATGCGTGGCCAAGTCGGAATGGGTCTCTTCAAGCTCCTTATCGGATCATGGATCACACTAGGAATCTGGCCACTAGTCGACTGGATTATCGCCATGGTGAAGGCATACGGTCAAGCATACGGTCACGGGGACGATATCGTTTTTGCTGCAAACGGTGCATACATCCGCTAGCTGACCGTTGTGGGCATAGCGGTACGCCGCTACGCCCAGTGTGGCTCCATTGACGTGCGCGAATGCAGGAGCCTGCGGAAGGATTCCACACGCGCCTCGAGCCGCTCGTCGTCGGCCTCATCGAAAGCGCAGTCAAGCGCTCCGGCCTCGTGCGGGCAACCACGGGGGCACTCTTCGGCCACTTCCTGCAGATCCGAAAAACCGCGGAGCAGATCTTCGGGTTCTACGTGCGCCAAACCAAACGTGCGCACACCCGGCGTATCAATGACCACGCCGCCGCCTTCTAACGCAAACGCCATTGCCGAAGTCGAGGTGTGCCGCCCACGGCCCGTCACCTCATTAACGCCGCCGGTCTCGCGTTCGGCTTCGGGAACGAGCTCGTTAATTAACGTCGATTTACCGACCCCTGAATGGCCGACGAGCACCGACACGTGCCCCTGGAGCGCTGCGGCTATATCCGCCACGTCAGCTTCGCCGGCCTCTTCACTAATCGCCGAGGTGTAGATCTCCAGCTCGAGTGGTTCATACAGGGCGAGCAGATCATCTGGATCGGCAAGATCGTTCTTCGTGAGCAGCAAGATAGGTTTCATACCCGCGTCATAGGCGGCCACCAGAATGCGGTCGATCATTCCCGGCCTAGGTTCGGGCTGAGCCACCGCCGTGACGATCACGAGCTGATCGGCGTTTGCTACTATCACCCGTTCAGTACCTGCCGCTTCACTCTCCTCCGCCGTCCGGCGCAGAGCGGTGCTGCGTTCATCGACTTCGACTATCCGGCCCAAAGTATCCTTGCGCCCCGATAGGTCCCCAGTCATTGCAACAATATCGCCGACGACGATCGAACCGTGCGGCAACTCCCTCGCCTTTACGGCGATAACCCGCGTGCCGTCGTCGACCATCGTGACGTGATAGCGCCCTCGATCTACCCGGTATACCTGCGCGCGGGGTGCATTCGAATAGTCCGGCCTACGCTTTGTGCGCGGGCGCGAACCTTTACCTGGCCGGACGCGAACCCGCGGATCGTCGGTGCCAATATCGCGTCTAGACACCGCCACCACCAAATGCCCGCTCCCACATCTGGGCAAACCCGGGCAAGGTCTTAGAAGTTGTTTCGACATTGACCACTTCGGTGCCAGCAAGCCGCAACCCGAGAATGGCTCCGAAGGTGGCCATCCGGTGGTCTTCGTAAGATTCGATCACAGCAGGGCGCAGCTCACCTCCGCCTTCAATCACGAGGTTGTCGCCGTCTTCCCAAGCCTCGACTCCCATCTTGCCCAGTTCCGCGACGAGCGCGGCCAGCCGGTTAGTTTCGTGCCCGCGAAGGTGGCCGATATTTCTCAGGTGCGAGGTACCCTGCGCAAAGGCCGCGACGGCCGCAACCGTGGGAACCAGTTCGCCCACGTCCTTCATATCGGCGTTATACGGCTCGATAACATCAGGCCCGACGACGGTTAGCAGACCATCTTCCAGCGTGATACGCGCGCCCATCGCGGCGAAAATTTCGCGATAGGAATCGCCCGGCTGAGTCGTCACGCTCGGCCAGCGCGGAATCGAAACCTGCCCGCCGGTTACCATCGCCGCTGCAAGAAAAGCTCCCGCATTTGAGAGGTCGGGTTCGATCGTAACATCGGGCAACTGAGGAGTACCCGGCGAAACGATCCACCGATTCGGCGATTCTTCCGGCATCGCGACGATGTCTATCCCCGCCTCACGCAACACCCGAACGGTCATATCCACATGCGGCTGGGAGGGTAGGCTAGCGCCGACGTGGCGCAAATCGAGTCCACGAGTCATGCGCGGAGCTGCGAGCAAGAGTGCGGAGACGAATTGCGAGGACGCAGATGCGTCGATCTGCAGCGCGCCGCCTTCGATTGTGCCGGTACCGTGCACGGTGATGGGTAAAACGGGGGAGCCAGCGTGCTCTGAGGCCTCCACTTTAACCCCGAGTTCGCGCAGGCCGCCCACGATCGCGTCCATCGGGCGCACGCGAGCCGCCTGGTCGCCGTCGAGTCGAACGGGATCATTCGCGAATGCAGCCAGGGGCGGAATAAAACGCATCACAGTGCCCGCGAGCCCGCACTCGACTTCACCGCCGCGGATCGGCCCAGGATGGACTGTCCACGATTCGGGATCACGTTCGATCCTCGCACCGAGAGTTTCGAGCGCGCCGGCCATAAGCTCGGTATCGCGCGCTACAAGAGGATGATGAAGGGTTACTGGATCGCTCCCAAGTGCCGCGAGCACGACGTACCTATTGGTGAGCGATTTCGAACCGGGAATGTTAACCGTTGCTTCAACAGGCCCGGAATGGGGTGCGGTCCAGATCACCGACCGTCCCCAATGTTCAACCGGCCGGCAGCAGAATCCAGCTGGTCGGATGCGGCATCGCGCGCATCTTTGGCGAGCCTTTGTGCGCGCCAGGCGAGCGAAGGCTTTCCGCCACGATCCTGGGTGGCAATCAGGGCGCCGCCAACGAGCCCGGCAGCAGAAATGAGCGAGCTGATCGACTCGCGCCGTTCCTTGCCGCTGTGCTCCCAGAACGGGTTACGCGCCAGCGAAATTGGTAGTTGTAGTGCGCCGAGTAGGAGCGCGGAGCTGCGGGGAAGTTTGCCGCGGGCGAGCGTCAAACCCGCAACCGTAAAGACTGCGCCGGTGGCGCGGGTGATGAAATCGACAGAGCTTTGGCTGGGGCGCTGAATGCCAAGGGATTCAACGACGTCGAGCGCGCGGTTCGCGGCTTCACGATGGCTTTCAGGTTTTGTCAGGGCGTCGATGCCACTGGCAATGAATGGGGCTGCTAGTAGTGGGCGGGCGAGTGTGGAAATCATTTGTTTCTCCAATCGTCGGTGGCACTAGTCTACTGAAAAGATCGACGCCGGCACGCGGGTGAACCAGATTCCGGCAGTCTCGCGTTCCCACAGCATGGCAATATCGCCACCCGGCAGCGCGGCAAGCGACTGATAGCCGTGGTGGCGGGGATTAATGGCCCGACCAAGCCAGGCTCCCTCCGGGTTTTCGGCCCGGTAGACGGTGCCGCATCCCCGATATGGAAGCATGCGGGAGGCGTTCGCAAACACGAGCGCACCGTCGGTTGCGAGCGTTGCGGCGGGCTGGCAGAAAATCTCCCGCAGTTGGGGATCTTCGGTGACTTCGCTCCAGGTCTGCCCGGCGTCGTCGGAGTGCGTGCGCAGCACCCGGG
The DNA here is from genome assembly GCF_030811535.1 of Trueperella bonasi. Classification (GTDB taxonomy): domain Bacteria; phylum Actinomycetota; class Actinomycetes; order Actinomycetales; family Actinomycetaceae; genus Trueperella; species Trueperella bonasi. The sequence goes on from NZ_JAUSQX010000001.1 coordinate 1,405,630, forward strand.
GATGTTGGGAACGCGAGAACATGTGCAGGCGCTTGTCGACTTCCACGATCGCCGATTCGGTCATGGTGAGATGCGGATCGGTAAAGGTGCGCACGTCGATTGCCTCGCCGTCGACTTCCCGGCCTTCGTTCGGAGCGGGGCCACGGAACCAGGTCGCGCCGTCGTCGTCGGACATCAAGGTTGCTGCCGAATGTTGCAAGCCATCCGCGGTGGAGAAATAGCACGGAATGATCAGCCGGCCGGCATCCTCGCCATGTTCGAGCCGAATGCCGTTACCCGGCCCGATACCTAGGAAGGTCATCCAGGGCTCCTTCACGTGGTCGGTAATCAGCCGCATCTGTGACCAGCTTGCACCTTCGTCATCCGATGTCCACACCGCGATATGCGCCGTTTTGACGGCCATCAGCTCGGCGTCGATGAGCACGTTTCCCGCGGGTGCGCCAACGGTTGTGAGGGAGCCATCGGGGCAGACGGTCCAAGGGGTGTGCTTGCCGTTGTGATCGACGACGCCGGTCGGTTCGGTTGGCCAACCACCCGGAACGAAAAATTCGGTGCCATGTGCGTCTTCAAGGATCAACCCCCGCTTGTCCATTCCTGGGCCCGGGCGGGCGTTAAGTAGGCCGGTGTGCGCGGCGTAAAAGTCGGCGAGCACGTGGATGCGGCCGGTTTGATCTTCGACTGCCGCGGCGTCCGTCACCGCCACGCCATCTACGCCCTCGCCTGGGAAAGTCGCGATCGTTTGAACGGGCTCCCACGAGCGGCCTTCATCGAAGGAACGGCGTAGGACGAGATCGGTGGCATTGGGTGCATCGTTGGGCAGGTCGCGGCGGCGATCTGCGAAGGCGAGAAGCGTGCCGGAACTTGTGTAGGTGAGTGCGGGAATTCGATGGAATACACCCGAAGGATAGGAATCAAATACGGGAATTTGCGACAGTGCAGGGCGCCGAGCCAACAGGGCAATTTGCTGGTCGTTTAAGGGGCCGTGAATCCCGCCCTCGCCCACCTCGCCCATCAGGCGGTGGCCGGTGAGATCCTGGCCGATCGTGAACTGTGAAAACCTTGGCAGGCTTCCGGGCAGGTGTTCTTCCAGCCAGCCGTCCACCCAGATCTGGATCGCGCCACCGGTCAAGGCCAAAGCCAGATGATGCCAACGGCCATCCGACCAGTTCCCTGCGGCGAACGCGGCGGTATTTCCGCAGGTCAGCTCTATTCCACGCTCACCGGCAATGCGGGCCTCCAAGGTGGTGTGCCCCGCGTTTCCGGCCGCGATGACCGAGCCGTATTGCCCCGGCCCGCGCACGCGGAACCTGGCATGAATGACGAGTTCGGGAAGCGAGCCGAGCGCGCGGGCGTCGTCATCAGATAGGCGCATTGAAGCAAAGGCAACCTTTGGCACCGGGGGAGCGGTCAGATCGCGAACGAAAACTGCCAGTTCGTCGGGGCTGAGCTCGCCGGGAACGTCCACCGCTTTCAATTCGCCAACGGCAGCCTGGGGAGCTCCATCAAGCGGGGCTAGCGCAGACCACACCTCGTAGCCATCTAGGAAAACCCGTGTGTATTCGCCCTTATGCGCGGTACTCGTATGTACGCCAACAGTGTGCTGGCCAAACACTCGCGCATCTTCGATGTCATAGTCAAAGGGCGCCCCGGCGTTCCCGTGAAGGCGAAGCTTGCCATCGCGCACAGAAAGTTCCCACGAACGGCCTCGAAGAATTGGCCCCTGACGAACTATGCCCGACCACATCCACATGAGCTATTGCCTGACTTCCATAAAGTTTTCGATGAGCGACTTGACCTGCTCCCATACCTGCGTGCCCGGCGTCGACAAGCCGCCGTGATAGGTGCCGGCCAGCATGTGGAGCGCAGCGTTGAAGCCGACGTCAACAAGGTCGGTGGTCCAGATGATCCCCTCATCGCGTAGGGAATCTGCGGCCGCAACTACGGTGAGCACGCGAACGCCGCAGCCCGGGTGGTCAACGAGCCGGGGAAGTTCGCCCGGATGCGTATCTGCAAGGTAGGCGCGCCAAGCGTGGTATGCCTTCACTCGGTTCCACATCTGGGCCTGGTGATGGATGCGCATCGATCGGCCGGACATCGACGGGTCAAGGAATGGTTCCAACATGATGAGCCCCATGGGAGCTTCTCCGCGTTCGAGCATCATGACTGCCGTGGTTTCGGCGAGCCCGCCACCGGCCGAATCGCCAAGGATGAATAGTGGAAGATCGAGGGCTCCCAGAGCCGCCAGGCAGTCGTTCGCGGCGGCAGGAAAGGGATGTTCGGGCGCAAGGCGGTAATCCGGGCTTGCGACGACGGCGTTTAGCCGTGCGGCAAGCTCCGAGTTACGTTGGTCATCGGCCTGCGCACTGCCAGCCATGAATCCGCCACCGTGAATTGCGAGAAGCGCCCGTTCGGCTTTTCCAGGCGGATGCCACACGCGAACGCTCACGGCGCCGATTTCGACGACCTGAAGGCGCGTTCCCGGCGAGATGACTGCGGGCCGGGCGTTTGCCGCCGCGCGCTCGCGAGTGCCGATTGGATCCCACTGCGGATAATAGGCTTCGGCAAGTGCGGGTTGGAGCTGAGGGTCGATATAAAAGCTGGCAGTTTGGCTCGGTTGCGGGCCGATTTCGGCGGCTTTGTCTGGTTCGCGCACATGTGATTCCGGATCGAATGGGGGATGGATGCGGTGCAGGAAATCCACGACGGAGGCCCGATTCGCGTCTGTTTGATCAGCCCACGTGGTATCAAGCTCGAGCGCCGGCACTGAGCTAGGGAGTTCTTGTAGCGGGGCGGCCCCGCCGATCATGCCCGCAAATAAATCTGGCCGGCTTCGGGCTAGTTGGTAGAGATGCCCGCCAGTTTCGGCATGTTCGATCGCTACGGCTCTGCCGTGTTCGTGAACCAGCGTTTCGAGAGTATCTTCGAGCCGGCGGGCCACTTGTGCACCACCTTTGGCAGACGGTAGCCCAACGCCGACGAGGAGGTAGCGATCTGCAAGGCTTCCTGCCAGGTTGGAAAACGGTTGAGTGAAATTGGCCCGCGCTGAGCTGTTGGCAGCTCCCGTGGCACACATGACGACGAGCGGCCCGCAACCGGCGCGAAAGTACGGCAGAGACGAGCACGGGCGAGTTTTAAACATTAGGGTTCCATATCCAGCAAACTTGCAAGCGGTTCGTAGTGGGCAATGACTGCCTCGCGGTAGGCTTCCACGTCACCATCTTGAGCGGTAATAAGCATCTGTTCGTGCGCCCGGGCGGTTGAAAGTAGGCTTTCTGCCGAGTTTTCGTCGAGTTCAGGGATGAAAGTTTGGTGTATCAGCCACATGGCGGCGTTGATTTGGCTGAGCAACTCGTTGTCGAGGTGGGAGACGAGCCCCGCGTGGAACGCGATGTCTTCGTCCATGAATTTTTCTGCGCAGGAAGCTTTTTCAACCATGGCTTCGACCAGTTTCTCCAGCTCAGGATTTGACGTTCCCTTCATCGCGGCAACCAGATTCTCGGCAATGCCAAGATCTATGTACCGGCGCATGGAGACCACTTGACGCAGTGATTCAGTACCCGATTCCCGATCGAGAGCGAAGCGAAGTACGAGCGTTTCAATCAGGGGCGCCACCGACATCGACCCGACGAAAGATCCGCGACCTTGGTGCACGCGCACGATGTCAAGAGCCTCAAGCTTACGCAGCGCCTCGCGCACCGAAGAACGCGAAACTTGCAGGTCCTCGCACAGGGTTGCTTCAGTGGGCAGAGGATCGCCCGGTTTGAGCGAGTGATTCAAGATGTATGCCTTGATCGCATCCATCGTCGCTGAGGAGCGATTGGCGCCGGCAAGCGGCTCGTGAGCACGAACCGACATCGTTGTCGGAGAAAACTTGTTCAAAAGCACTTGCGCTGACTTGTCTGACAACATATGGTTTATGTTACCCGAAACGAAGCATCGATGCTTCAGTGTTACTCGATGGAGAGGAAACGACATGCGTTCATCAAAGCGCTGGGCCAAAGCGACTGCCGTGATTGCGGCAGCAATGCTTGCCCTATCCGCCTGTGGTGGCGGAAACGACGACGGCGGAGGAGGCGGCGGGTCCGAGACCACGGGCTCGACGACGACCGACGGCGGCGGACCATCCGGCCAGATCAATCTGGGCGTTGCTTACGAAACGACCAATTACGACCCTTCGACCACCTCGTCGGCCCTGGCAATGGGCACGAACTGGCACGTCATGGAAGGCCTGTACGAATTTGATATGGCAACGTACGAGGTCTACCCGGCGCTGGCTGACGGCGAGCCGGTCAAAATTTCGGAGACGGAGTACGAAATCACGCTGCGCGATGGCGCAAAGTTCTCCGATGGCACCGAGGTAACCACGGCGGACGTGCTTGAATCATGGGCGCGCACCACGCATGAAACTTCGATCTACAAGCAGTTCTTCACCTTCGTTGATTCCCTCGAAGCCAAGGACGATACGACCATCACGGTCAAGCTCAAGTACCCGTTCGCCGGGCTGGCAGACCGCTTGGTGAACGTGAAGATCATTCCGGCATCGTCGACCCAGGATGAAATGACGGCCCACCCAATTGGAACCGGCCCGTTCAAGTACACGGAAATCTCCAATACGGCCATTGAAGCAGTGCCCAACGAGCACTACAACGGAACCAAGCCCGCGCAGGTTGAGCTCATGCACTGGGACGTTCTCAAGGATGATTCCGCGCGTCTTTCCGCGGCTCTTGGAGGCACCATCGACGTGATGGAAACAGTGCCATCAGCGACGAAGGACCAGCTGGCTAGCGCGGGCTGGACGCTCGATGAGGTGCCCGGCTACAACAACGCCTTCCTCATGTTCAACACCTCAAAGGAACCTTATGATAACGCGGAAGTGCGCCGTGCTTTCCACCAGGCAATTGACCGGCAAGGGCTAGTCGATACCGCGCTGGCAGGCGACGCGATCGTTGCGACCTCGTTCCTGCCCGAAGCCAATCCGATGTACTCGCAGGCCGCAACGCAGTTCGACTACGACACCGAGGCTGCAGCCGAGGTCTTCAAGAAGGCAGGTCTGACTGAGATCACTCTGATCTCGACCGATCATCCGTGGGTTGCAAACCTGACCCCGCAGATCCGCCAAGATCTGGAGGCTGCAGGCCTGACGGTCAATGTTCAGTCCATGGCGTCCGGTGATCTGTACGCGAACTTTGCAGACGTCGACAACCCGACCTACGACATCGCACTCGCGCCTGGCGATCCGTCCGTCTTCGGCCAGGATCCGGGCATCATCATCGATTGGTGGTACGGCGATAACGTGTGGACGCAGCAGCGCACCTCGTGGGCCAAGAGTGCTCCGGAGGCATTCCAGAAGCTACAGGAGATCTCCACCGAAGCATCGCAGCTCACAGGTGATGAAGCGAAGGCAAAGTGGGCCGAGGCTCTTGACCTTATCTCGGAAGAAGCTCCAATCTTCCCACTCTTCCACCGCACGATGATCACGGGCTTCAACAAGGACAAGCTCGAGAACGTTGACGGTATTGGAACCACGGGCCTTGAGCTCGTCGGCGCAAGCGTCAAGAACTAACGCACTCACATCGGAAAGCCGTGGAGGGGCGGCAAACCCTCCCCTCCACGGCTTCCCAACCCGGTGCCGCGGTGCACCACCACGCGGCGCGGGTGCCAACGGTGGCACCGGCGCTAAAAATCCAGCGGCCCTAGGGCGGTAGCGGTTCGAAAAATGCCACACAAAAGCTGGTCCTTCTCAGGTAGAAGAGGAATTTAGGACAGTGAATAATCTCTTAAGACTTTTAGGCAGGCGCCTTCTTGCGCTCCCCATCATGGTGATCGGCGTGACTTTCCTCGTCTTTTTCATCATGTCCCTTTCTCCCATTGACCCGGCCTACACGGCATTGGGCGAATTCGCGACGCCGGAGGCCCTTGAGGCATTCCGTGAAAAGCATGGCTACAACGATCCATTCCTCGTGCAGTACGGCAATTATCTCCTCAATATGGTGCAAGGCGATCTTGGCTTCTATGGAATCGGAGATCAGAACAAGGTGACGGACATGGTCGCTGACGCTCTGCCGATTACCCTTTCGCTAACGTTCTTTGGCCTCATCATCGCCGTCGTTATTTCCTTCCCCCTCGGAGTCATTTCCGCGATCTACCGCGATCGGTGGCCTGATCAGCTCATCCGAGTGATCTCGGTGATTTGCATTGGTACGCCCTCATTCTGGCTCGCATCACTGCTGGTACTCGCCTTCGTTGGCGGGTCAATTCCCGTCTCGGGTGAACTGCCTGCGCTCACAGAAGACTTTGGCGGCTGGTTCATGCGCATGCTGCTACCGGCTATCTCACTTGCCGTTCCCGTGATCGGTCAGATGACCCGCGTTGTCCGCACGTCGATGGTTGAAGAGTTGGATCGCGACTACGTGCGTACCGCGCTCGGCGCGGGAGTCCCACGAAGCGTCGTCATCGGCCGTAACGTGCTTCGCAATGCGCTCATCACGCCGGTGACGGTGCTCGGCCTGCGAGTTGGCTACCTCATGGGCGGCGCCGTCGTCATCGAAATTATCTTCAATATCCAGGGGATGGGCCGCGTGCTCATCTTGGGCATCCAAAACAACTGGGTGAACCTGGTGCAGGGCGGCGCGCTCGTGGTAGCGATCGCCTTCATCATCGTCAACATCATTGTTGACATGCTGTACCTGCTCATCAACCCACGCATTAGGTCGGTGTGACATGACAACGAAGAAACAAAAGCTTGATACCGTGACGGCGAAGGGCGCCCGCTTTACCCGGATGCGCAACATGAGCCTCGGCTCGCGCCTTTCCCTCGCATTCCTTATTCTCATTTTCATCGTCTCCTTCCTTTCCCCATGGATCGCCCCATACACGCCGGACCAGTTGTTTGGCATCTGGATGGAGCCTTCCGGCGACCACCTGTTTGGAACCGACCACGTCGGGCGTGACGTGTTCTCCCGAGTGCTCTACGGTGGCCGTTACTCCCTGATGATCGGCGTGCTTGCAACGCTCGTCGCGCTCTTCTTCGGTGCGATTATCGGTTCGATTGCTGCCGTTTCACGGAAGTGGATCGGCGAGGTCATCATGCGAATCATGGACATCATCATGGCCGTTCCAGGCATCGCCATGGCAGCCGTGATGGTGCTCGTGTTTTCCAGACGGCTTGCACCGGACAATGTCATTGGACTTGTCGGGGTCATCATCGGCGCCATCGCGTTCGTTTACACCCCGCAGCTGGCCCGTATTGTCCGCGCCAACGTGATGAGCGCCTATGGCGAGGACTACGTGCGCGCCGTCATCGTGGCAGGCGCCCGTGCACCGTGGATTTTGACCAAGCACGTTGCTCGCAACACCGCAGCACCGGTGCTGGTGTTTGCCACCGTACTCGTTGCGGATGCGATCATCTTGGAAGCATCCCTCACTTTCATTGGCTCAGGCCTGCAGTCCACAATGGTTGCCACATGGGGCAACGTCCTATCAGATGCCTCATCAAACAGCTCGATCCTCGTTGGCATGTGGTGGACGGCCTTCTTCCCGGGGGTGTTCATCATGCTGACAGTCCTGTGCTTGAACATCCTGTCTGAAGGAATCACGGACGCGATGGTCGCGGCCCCATCGGGTGATCAAAAGGTCGACGCCGTTGCCGCAACCCGCGAACAGGATAAGCTGCTCCTCGATCCGCGCCTTGCGCACGAAAAGCAGGCAAAGCCACTCCAAGAGCGGCTCGACCAGCTGGCGCACGTTGAAGGCCAACGAAGAGACCGCCTCGTTGCAAGAGCCACGGGCAGGCCACTTCTCGAAGTGCGCAACCTGTCGATCAGGTTCCCTCGCCACGGCGATGTCAACGTCGTTGACAACGTGTCCTTTGCCGTGCACGAAGGCGAAACGATGGGCCTCGTCGGTGAATCGGGTTGTGGAAAGTCGATCACAGCCCTAACAATCATGGGCCTCATAGATTCGCGTGCTCAGATTACCGGCGAAGTTCTCTACCAGGGCCGAAATCTGCTCACGATGGAGGCGAAGGAACGCCAAAGCCTGCTGGGCCACGAGATGGCCATGATCTACCAGGATGCGCTGTCATCGTTGAACCCGGCCATGCTGATCCGTTCGCAAATGAAGCAGCTCACCAGCCGAGGGGGCACCCGATCCGCTGAGGAACTGCTCGAACTTGTTGGTTTGGACCCCAAGCGCACCCTTGAGTCCTATCCGCACGAGCTCTCGGGCGGCCAGCGCCAGCGTGTGCTCATCGCCATGGCGCTCACCCGCGATCCGAAGCTCATTATTGCCGATGAGCCGACGACGGCACTTGACGTGACAGTGCAAAAGCAGGTCATCGATCTGCTCAACGAACTGCGAGCAAAGCTCGGCTTTGCCATGGTGTTCGTCAGCCACGATCTTGCGCTCGTTGCCGAAGTGGCGCACAGGATTACGGTCATGTACGCCGGCCAGGTTGTCGAACAGGCACCAACCTCGGAGCTACTGTCCAATCCGGTGCACGAATACACGCGCGGCCTGCTGGGTTCGGTGCTCTCGATCGAAGCCGGAGCGGACCGTCTCCACCAGGTGCCCGGCACCGTTCCTTCGCCGCGTGACTTCCCGGTCGGCGATCGCTTCGCGCCGCGCTCATCCCACCCCGACGTCGGCTTGGATATCCCACCGCTGCGAATGGAAATCGAGGGTAAAGAACACGTCTACGCCGCTGTTCCAGACAGCGCTTGGATGGAGGCCGGCTATGAAGCCCCCGACCATCAGGGTGTTCATGTCCCCGTTGAACTGGCACACAACAGTGAAGAGGAGGGCGAACGATGAGCACACCAATCATCGAATTGCGCGATCTGCACGTGGTCTTCAAGACTCGTACCGGATCGATTTTCAACCCCAATAAGGTGCACGCGGTCAACGGGGTTAACATGAAGGTCATGCCCGGCCAAGTCCTCGGAATCGTGGGCGAATCCGGATCTGGAAAGTCCACGGCAGCCAACGTCATGTGCGGCCTGCAGGCACCGACCGAAGGTCAGGTGTTCTTCAAAGGTGAAGAGGTAACGAAACGTTCGGCCGCCGATCGCCGAAAGATCGGCCGCGTGGTTTCCGTCGTCTTCCAAGACCCGGCAACGGCCCTGAACGCGCGCATGCACGTGCGCGATCAGCTGCTCGATCCGCTGCGAGTTCACGATATTGGAACAGAAGAAGAGCGAAATGAGCGCGTGGAACATCTGATCACTCAGGTCGGTCTGCCAAAATCTGCGCTGGATGCGCTTCCCGGCCAGCTTTCCGGTGGTCAGCGCCAGCGCGTGGCGATCGCCCGAGCGCTCGCACTGCGCCCGGACGCGATCATTGCGGATGAGCCGACATCGGCACTGGACGTGTCAGTGCGCGCTCAGATCTTGAACTTGCTGATGGATCTAAAGAATGATCTTGGATTGGCGATGGTGTTCATTTCGCACGATATCCAGACAGTTCGATATATCTCCGATCGCATTGCCGTCATGAACTCCGGTGAAGTGGTCGAAGAAGGCCCGGCCAAAGAACTGCTAGCAAACCCACAACATCCCTATACTCGAACACTTCTGGGTGCGGCGCCGTCGCTGCTCCACCCGGATCTTGGAGGCAACTCATGAATTTTAGCGGAGTGATACCGCCCGTCGTCGCACCACTTACGAGCCAGGGCGAACTGGATGTTGCCAGCTATGAAAGGCACGTGAACCGGCTGATCGATGCCGGGGTGGATGGCCTATTCGTGTTGGGATCTTCCGGGGAAGTAGTGTTTTCAACCGATGATCGGCGAAGGCAAATCATTGCTGAAACGATGCGGATCGTCGACGGACGAGTGCCGGTGTTGGTGGGAGTGATCGACATGACCACCCCGCGCGTCATCGATCACGCGCGGGTAGCCCAAGAACTGGGCGCCGATGCCATTGTGGCAACGGCGCCGTTCTACGCGATTGTGGGGCCAAAAGAGATCGACCGGCACTTCCGGCTCATCAAACAAGCAATAGATTTACCTCTGTTTGCCTACGACATTCCCGTATGCGTCCACGTCAAACTTAATTCGGCCATGATTTTGGATTTGGCGCGCGACGGCGTGATTCAGGGCGTGAAGGATTCCTCCGGCGACGACGTCTCCTTCCGCAACCTTGCGCTCTCACGTACCGAGCAGGGGCTCGATCTGAAATTGCTGACAGGGCACGAGGTGGTCGTGGACGGGGCATACATGTCGGGAGCCGATGGCTGCGTGCCCGGCCTTGGGAACGTGAACCCCACCGTGTACGTAGAACAGTGGCAGGCATTCAAGGACGGCGATTGGAAGCGGGTACGTGAACTCCAAGACTACGCCGCCCGGCTCATGCGCATCACCTCGGTTCCCGTGGGCGAGTTCGGATTCGGCGCGGGCGTGGGAGCGTTCAAGACGGCCCTCATGCTGTTAGGCATCTTTGAGACCAATACGATGCCCGAACCGGTTGTCGCACTGGAAGGGGCGAATGTCGAGGCGGTCGCCGGAGTGCTCCGCCAAGCCGGAATGCTGAATTAGGAGGGGCCGATGACGGGTGCCAAAGAGGAGATCCTCACGGTTGATATCGGTGGCACCAAAATTGCTTGGGCAAGGGCGGATCGCGAATTCAACTTCAGTTCCATCCAGTCCATGGCAACCAAGGCCGAAGAAGGCGGCACGCACGTTGCGCGGCTTCTTGCTGATCTTGTTCGCGAGGAAGTAAGCGCCCATCCGCGTTTGCGCGGCATTGGTATCGCCAGCGCTGGTGTCGTCAACCCAAAAACGGGGCAAATTGTGTCTGCAACGGAGACGATGCCCGGTTGGGCCGGAACCGAGCTCGGTGCGACCATCGGCGAAGTGGCAGGCCTACCCGTGCACGTCATCAACGACGTGCACGCACACGGGCTCGGGGAAGCCGTCTTTGGAGCTGGCCGCGGCCATGGCTCAGTGCTTTCGGTGGCTGTCGGCACCGGAATCGGAGGCGCTCTCATTCGCAGCGGGCACATCGAATTTGGCGAGCACTTTCTAGCCGGGCATTATGGCCATATCCACCACCATCTGGCCAACGATCTGACGTGCTCATGCGGGCGCTCCGGTCATATTGAGGCGATTGCCTCCGGCCACGGAATCACCAACTGGTTCAACGCGCGCCGAGCCAGCAATGACCCAGAGATCGCAAACGGCAAAGAACTGCAAGATCTTGCAGATTCCGGACACGCGCTTGCAAAGGCAGTCTTCGCGGAATCGGCATTTGCTCTGGGTGAGACCATTGCGACTCTCGCGAACTCGGTGGATCCCGCCGTGATCGTTCTCTCGGGTTCGATGACTCGCTCAGGAGACAGGTGGTGGCGGGCCGTTCACGAGGGTTACGCCGCCCGCGTGATGGATCCCGTGGCTGACGTATCCATCGTGGCAGGCGAACTAGAATCGAAGGCGCCGCTTTACGGTGGCGCCGTGAATTTCCTCAGACAAGAAGGGCAAGAATCGTGAGTGTAATTGAATCGTTGCGCGGTGGCCTGATCGTCTCGGTGCAGGCATATCCGGGGGAGCCAATGCGCCACCCGGAAACCATGGCCCAAATAGCGCTCGCGGCTGAGCGCGGCGGCGCGGTGGCGATCCGCTGCCAGGGACTAGCCGACATCTCGGCCATAAAAGGCCAAGTGGAGATTCCCGTGATCGGCTTGTGGAAAGAGGGGCACGAAGGCGTATACATCACGCCGACCCTGCGCCACGCACGAGCGTGCATCATGGCGGGAGCCGACGTCGTCGCCATTGATGCTACGCGCCGGGCACGGCCAGACGGCCTGAGCTATGCCGACACCGTCAAAGCTTTAAAAGAAGAGGGCGCGCTTGTCATGGCTGACTGCGGATCGATCGACGACGCCCGCATGGCAGTCGAGGCCGGCTCCGACATCATTTCGACCACGCTCGCCGGGTATAGCGGTGAACGCGAAAAAACCGCTGGCCCGGACTTCGAATTGCTCGATCAGATGGTTACTGAATTTCCGCAGGTGCCAGTCCTATGCGAGGGGCGAGTCCACTCGCCCACGCAGGCAGCCGAGGTCATGGCAGCTGGCGCATACGCCGTCGTCGTTGGAACCGCGATCACCCACCCAACCACGATCACCTCGTGGTTTGCTGATGCCATTAAATAATTCCGATCGGGAATACAGCCGTTAAAAAATATTGAAAGGACCACGATGAAGGTTGGAATTTTTCGCAATGAGACTGAAGTTGCCAAGATGGCAGCCGCATACCTGATTGAAACGATGAATGGCGCCCCCGTGGCTAATCTTGGCGTGGCAACGGGTTCCACCCCGCTTCCGCTCTATCAGCAACTGCGCGAGGCTCACGCAAACGGTTCTTTTTCGCTGGCAAACGCCAAGGCCTTCGCACTCGATGAGTACATCGGCCTTCAACCAGGGCACCCCGAAAGCTACCGCAAAGTCCTCCAAGACGAACTGGTCGGCGAGGATAAAACGGGATTGATGGACGAAAATCTGTTCACGCCAAACGGCAACGTCGACGTGCCTGATGGCGCTCGGGAAGCAGCTGCCGCCTACGATGCGGCCATCAAAGACAACGGTGGCGTCCATCTGCAGATTCTCGGAATCGGATCCAATGGCCATATCGGTTTCAATGAGCCTGGAATTTCACTCAGCTCGCGCACACATGTCGATGCGTTAGCCCGCCAGACAAGGGAAGACAACGCGCGCTTTTTTAACGGCGATCTCGCCAAAGTTCCGCAAATGTGTATAACTCAGGGCCTTGGCACGATCCTGGAAGCCACGCACATCATGCTTCTTGCCACCGGTGAAGGCAAAGCAGACGCCGTTGCCGCAGCGGTTGAAGGGCCCATTTCATCTTCCTGCCCGGCGTCGATCCTACAGATGCATCCCTCCGTTCGCGTATACGTAGACGAAGCTGCGGCCGCCAAATTAAAAGGGCGGGAGATGCATGAGATCCGCTGGGAGATGCTCGCATGATTATTCGCGGAAAATTGCTTGATGGCAACGGCCAGCTTGTCGGCTCGGGGCTACGGATAGACGACGGGCTGATCACCGAGATTTTCGAGGCCGATACTGAAATCAGCGGCTGGATCACACCCGGATTTATCGACGTGCACTGCCACGGCGGCGGAGGATCGTCCTTCCCAGATGATCCGAGCCCAGAGGGCGTGGATCGCGCCGTAGAAGCGCACAGATCCATGGGTACGACGGCGATGATGGCCTCCACCGTCTCTTTGCTCGATACCCTGCCACCCATTGAGGGCCTCACCCAGGCGTGCGAGGAAGGCAAACTTGCCGGAATACATCTCGAAGGCCCCTATATTTCCCCGCACAAGGCCGGCGCCCAAAACCCGGTGGCGATTCGTAACCCCGATCTCGATGAGCTACGGAGCTGGCTCGAGGCCGGTAAGGGTTGGATCAAGACCATGACGATCGCTCCCGAGGTTGCCAATGCTATTCCCGCCATGGAAATGCTCCTCGATCACGGTGCCGTGCCATCGTGGGGACATACCAATGCGAATCTCGAGGAGACCCGTGCGGTTGTCGAGGCCACCACTCAGTACGCGGCCGCCATTGGATTTGCTCAACCACCCCAAATGGCAACCCATCTGTTTAACGCGATGCCGGCCATCGGGCACCGTGCCCCCGGTCCAGTCCGTGAACTTGTGGCGGCTGCGGCGCGCGGAGAATGCGTGGTCGAACTCGTTGCCGACCTCGTCCACGTCCACCCAGCTTTAGTGCACGACGTGGTTCGTTACGTCAGCCAAACCAACCCCAACGGCGTGGTTTTCGTTACGGACGCGATGGAAGGCGCGGGAATGCCAGACGGCGAATACGTTCTTGGCGGGCAAGATGTAAAAATTGTTGATGGCACTGCTCGGCTTCTGCGCGGAGGAGCCATTGCCGGGGGAACCTCGCGCTTGGCCCAGCAGGTACAGCGTTTGGTGCAAGGAGGGCACTTGCCGATCGAGGACGCGGTCCGATGCAGCGTTGCAGCCCCTGCAGCCGCCGTCGGATTCGACGAAACGACCCCGGGCGTGACTTTAGAGTGGAAGGTCGGTGCCGCACCCAACGCCGTCGTGTTCAGCGACGAGCTTGACGTCCAACAAGTGATTCGCGAAGGTGAATCACTGCGCTAAAATCCAGTGTCAAGCAATGCGTTATCCTTATGTCGACGACAAGGAGTTCAATGGCTGACGATGTAGCCTCCGATTTTAAAGTTGAGGACGAGACGCCAAAAGAGCGTAGCCTACGCTTTGAACAAGACGCCGTGCCGTATCTGAACCAGCTCTACGGCGCCGCAATGCGGCTGACTCGAAATCCTCAGGACGCCGAAGACCTCGTTCAAGAGACATTCGCAAAGGCCTTTGCTTCATTCCACCAGTTCACGCCAGGTACGAACCTCAAAGCTTGGCTCTATCGGATCTTGAACAACACCTTCATTTCGCACTACCGCAAAAAGCAGCGCAGACCGCTGGAAGCCGATGCGGGTGAAGCTGAGGACTGGCAGGAATATCGGGCGTCAACCCATCACTCGACGGGCTTGGAATCAGCTGAAATGGAAGCGCTTGCAAACCTTCCAAATGAGGAAATCCGGCAGGCAATGGAGCAACTTCCAGAGGACCGGCGTACAGCCGTTTATCTTGCGGACGTCGAAGGCTTTAGCTATCAGGAAATTGCGGACATCATGGGAACCCCCATTGGTACTGTGATGTCGCGGTTGTACCGTGGGCGCAGTCAGCTGCGAGATCTGCTTCGCGACTATGCCCACGAACTGGGGTACGTGAAGGAGAAAGCGTGAGTAGAGAGTTCGAAGAATTAGCGGCGCGCTTCGACGGGTGCGGGTGCGAAGATCTCCTCGATCGACTCTTCGCACTGCTTGGACACGAGATCACTGAGAGCGACGCCGCCCGGCTGGTCGAGCACAGTGCGAACTGCTCCACCTGTGCAAGCCGAACGGAAGAGGCAGCTGTGATCCGCGAAGTGATCCGCCGCGGCTGTTGTGGGGAAGCCGCGCCAGAATCGTTGCGAGTGAAGATCACGAAAATCACCATGCGGTAGTTGGAAGGCCGCCGACCTTGCCGTTACACTGGTGGGGAACTATTTGAGGAGTGGATATGTCGAAGCGTGGTAGAAAGCGTAAGGACCGCAGGAAGCGCCCAGCGAATCGGGGCAAGCGCCCAAACGCATAAGCATTGTGCTTGAAAGCGTCATGGTGCACTTTAACGAATAGGTGCAGGCCGAACCTCCAAACGCGAGGACTTTTAGTCAAACGCGAGGGGAATTTCCCCTCGCGTTTGCATATTACCCCTCGCAGATGGAGAGTCTTCGGCTTATTCGCTTACCTGGGGTTCGACGCCGAGCCAAGAATGCCAGCCCCTGTGCAGAACGAGCCAGGTCATCAGCCCGTAACCGGCCTGCCTTGGGCAGTAACTATCGGGCGACATGGCCATGTCAGTCAGCCACTGTTCGTGTTCCTTTAGTGGCGAATAGCAATCCACGAAGGGAACTTTACGGCGTTCGCAAACTTCGGAAAATGCTTGGCTGAGCGCTTCTTGTGCACGGTGGGTAACGTCCAGCCGAGGCGGTGGCCCGACGACGAAGGTCGGCAAATTCTGCCGATGCGCGTTATCTAGCAGATTCGCAAGATAAAGGCGCGATCGCGCTGTGGTTGTGCGGCCCAGATCGTGTGAACCCAGGCCGATCACGAGGCGGTTGTCGGCCTCCCTGTCAAGGCGCGGTAACACTTCGCTTTCCCAGCGGCCAACGAGTTGCTCCGTGGTCTGCCCGGGCCAAGCCAGTGGAACGGACATCATGGGTGGATCGTTCGGCGACCTTGCTATCGTGCGGCCTACCCAGCCCAGCGCACGGGCATCACCGTAGCCCGCAACTAGTTCATCGCCAATGAAGAAAACGCGAATATTCACCCCTCCACCCTACGGCAAGCTGAGCCCTGATAAGGTGCGATACGCTTGCCGGTGCGTCGCCAACCAATGCTCTTGGGCTGATCACATTGCACAATCATTTGGATAATTCCTCAATTAACCAAGGTATTGCGCTTGAGGGGTTAGGACCCTTTGTGTTTGGAGCTAGATCGCTCCACGCTTGCCGCGCACGCCCATTGCCTCGCGGTAATTACCGAACGGAAAATTGTGGGCGAGCTCCTTGCCGCGAGGACCAGCGACCAACTTTTTGCCCTGTACGAGCTGGTCGAGTTTGTTGCCGGTTACTGAATGGTTCATATCCTCTAGGTGCCATAACAGCCACAGTTCGAATTTTGGATTCGTTACCAAAGCATGAATGTTCTTCTTTTTACATTCCCTGAGTGTGGATTCTAGACGTTGATGATTGTCAACATCGATTACGAGGATGCGGATGTCGAAGGGCTCTCCGTTGATATTCTTTCGCTCTCTTTCCCTTTCCGTGCGCGCATCGCATGCTTGTAGAACTCTCGAAGGCTCACCCTGGCCTGGTTCAACTGTTATAGCGATCAAGTAGGAATTCCGCAGCTCTTGGTTAAGCAGTTCAAAATACCTAGCTTCCGATTTATCGCGAGAGCCCTCAACGACGACGAGGACCTTTCTATGCTTCGAGCGTTTTGGCCTTTGTTGCGGCCTGTATGCTCTCCGACGCTTGTTACTCCTCTTGGCCATAGTCAAACTCTTCGCGATTGTCTTCGGAATCGAAATTTCCAATAAGACTGTGGATGATGGAAGGCGCGAGGCGCGGAATCGCGCCGAAACGACCTTCCAAGTATTGCTTCGAAATATTGGAGTTTTTCTTTATATTGGCGAAATCGTCGAGCGAGTAGAGCTCGCTCGCGCCCGCAGTATCTTTGTCGACATACCAGATCTGTTTCTTCTCCAAATTGAGATCGCTTTGGGGGCCAAGAAGGCTCACGTCGTGTGATGTGAAGATAAGCTGCGAACCGTTCCGGTTATATTCTGGATTTTGGAATAGGGAAACGAGTAGCGCAGCTAATTGTGGATGCAAACTCGTATCTAGTTCGTCAACGCAGAGGAGGCCACCGCTTCTTAGCACCTTAAGAGCCTCGACCGCTAACGCAAGCCACGCCAGAGTGCCGGAAGACTCATTTTCAAGGCCAAAGTGATAATCGCGTTCGTTAAGGTCTTCGGATCTGTGCCTAAAGCGTAGCGACCGTGCGATGGCCTTTTGACTGCTTTCTGATGTGGCTTCTGGATCCTCGACTGGCACCTCATCGCTACCACTGAGAGCTTGAATATTCTTTAGTATCTCGAGAACACGTGGAGGAACCTCCGTTTCTTCCACAGAAATTTCTTCAACCCCCACATCTGCTATCCGAGCAAGATCAACTAAGTCGTGAAATCTGAGTCGTCCAGCCGCAAGTTGGCCAGTAATGTTGGAGA
Organism: Trueperella bonasi; assembly: GCF_030811535.1. Taxonomy (GTDB): domain Bacteria; phylum Actinomycetota; class Actinomycetes; order Actinomycetales; family Actinomycetaceae; genus Trueperella; species Trueperella bonasi. The sequence continues at coordinate 1,423,020 of NZ_JAUSQX010000001.1, forward strand.
GCCTCTTGTCCCGCTCTTCATCGCCCACGTTAAAAATGGTAAGTCCATCGAGCATCGCCTCGCTGATGGCGGTGAGCACTCCTCGATTCACGCGAAGAACGCGTGATAGGACGAGTTCTTTGGGTGAAACTTCAATACGTCCAAGCTTGCCGCCAAGGCTAACGTCCGAACCTTCACGATCAAAGAGGACGGTGGGACGAGAGCTGCGATACATCTGCAGAAACTCGTGTTTTACTCCGCTGGGATCAACCGAAAACTCGTAGTTGAAACGGTATTCCTCCGCATCTGCTTGATCCTGCGCTGGAAAACCTGAATTCACTAAAACTTCACTGGGAATATTCAAAAGGAAATCGAGCGCATAGAAGCTTTCGCTTTCTCGGGAAGTTGAATCGAGTCTGAACGGATCCCTCGTGATGAAAGGGCGATCTGTCCATTGGCCAGCCGAATGAGCGAGTGCTGAGGCAAGGTATTGAAATGCGCGAATAATTGCCGTTTTGCCGGATGCGTTTGCGCCAAAGATGGCCGCCACCGAATAGAGGTGCTGGGTCCAACTCTCGCCCTCCCGCGGAATGTTGGTACGAAGGGACTCCCTCGTCATGTCCAAGAAGAACTCGTCACGAAAGCTTCGATGGTTCCGTGCAACAAAAGACAGAATACGCATGCGTCAAGCATACATGAAAGTCGCTAATCGGAAAAAGTTTTTCCAAAGAGTAGATCTCGTTACATAGGTGGAGCTTTGAACGTTCTTAGCGCGCAAATGCTGCCCGCATGAGCTCTTCGGCCTCACGAGCGTGCACCGATGCCATGCCCGCGGCCGTGGATGCTGCGGGTGGCCGAGAAACCAAGCAAACATCGTGGCTCAGGTCGGGGAACATGGTGAGTGCAAAGTGCCCCCACGCTCCCTGATTTGCGGGTTCGTCCTGTACCCAGAACACGGCTGCATCCGGATACTTGTCAAGCTCCGCGCGGACCTCCTCGACGGGATTGGGATAGAGCTGCTCGATTCGGATAATGGCGGTGCGATTATCGCCATCCTTTTCCGCCTTTTCCAACAGGTCGTAGTAGATCCGCCCGCTACACAGCAGAGCGCGATCGACGTTGCTAAGGCTTCGATGTTCTCCGATCACGGTTTGTACCGTGCCCGAGGTGAAATCTTCAACGTTCGACTTGGCCGCTTTTCGGCGCAAGAGCTGCTTGGGTGAAAATACGATCATAGGTTTACGCGGGCGGTTATAGGCCTGCTTGCGCAGCATGTGGAAGTAGTTCGCGGGCGTTGATGGTTGGACCACGATCATGTTGTCTTCTGCACACATTTGCAAGTGCCGTTCGATGCGGGCCGAGGAATGATCGGGCCCTTGGCCTTCGTATCCGTGTGGCAGTAGCACGACGAGCGAAGAGTTTTGATTCCACTTTTGCTCGGCCGATGAGATGAATTCGTCGAACACGATCTGGGCGCCGTTGGCAAAGTCGCCAAACTGAGCCTCCCAAATTACGAGTGCATCTGGGCGTTGCACCGAGTACCCGTATTCAAAAGCGAGTACCGCGTATTCGGAGAGGGCGGAATCGAAAATTTTCAGTCGAGCTTGATCCTCAGTCAGGCCCATCAGTGGCGTCCACTCCTCACCAGTGGCGTAGTCGTGGGCGACGGCGTGACGCTGGGTAAACGTTCCGCGCCGAGAATCTTGCCCGGACATGCGCACTGGCACGCCTTCGATGAGAAGTGAACCAAATGCCAGCAGTTCGCCGTAACCCCAATCGATTTCACCTTCGTGAGACATTTTGTTGCGGCGCTCAAACAGCTGAGTCACTTTGGGATGTGCGTTAAAGCCTTCCGGGGTAGTGGTGTGTGCCTGCCCGATCCGGTGCAAGACTTCCGGCGCCACCGCCGTCGTCCAACCCACCATGGTGCCGGCATCTTCTTCTTGGGACTGCGGGATACCGAGCGCATGGGAGGCGTCTTTTTCGTCACCTACCCGGCTCGTTTCAACCTTGCGTACTTCTTCAAACGCGTAGTCCAGCTTGTCTTTGAAATCCTGCTCGACTGCTGCGGCGTCCTCCTCGGAAATGTCGCCGCGGCCAAGCAAAGCCTCTTGGTAGAGCTGACGCGTGGAGCGCTTTTCGTCAACGAGCGAATACATGATCGGTTGCGTCATCGACGGGTCATCGCCTTCGTTGTGGCCCCGCTTGCGGTAACAGATGATGTCGAGGATCACGTCTTTCTTGAACTCCATGCGGAATTCATAGGCCATGCGCGCCATTGTGCATACGGCTTCCGGATCGTCGCCGTTCACGTGGAAGATGGGCAGTTGCAAGCCCTTGGCGATATCGGTGGTGTACCGCGAGGATCGGGAATTTGATGGGGCCGTAGTGAAACCTATTTGATTGTTGACGATGATATGGACGGTGCCGCCTGTGCGGTAAGCGGGTAGTTGGCTCAGATTGAGGACCTCGGCAACCACGCCCTGACCGGAAAATGCCGCATCGCCGTGAATGAGCACTGGCATGATTGCCGCGCCGTCGTCGTCGAGATCCAATTGATCTTGCATGCCGCGCACCACGCCCTCAAGAACGCCGTCGGCAGCCTCAAGGTGGGAGGGGTTTGCTACCAGATATACCTCGACCGCCTCACCCTTGGCCGATTCGTAGGTGCCTTCGGTGCCAAGGTGGTACTTGACGTCGCCAGAGCCCGCTTTTTTTGGGTCGATTACGCCGTCAAACTCAGAAAAAACCTGCGCGTAGGATTTGCCGGCGATATTTGTGAGCACGTTGAGCCGGCCGCGGTGCGCCATACCGATTGCTACTTCGTGGAGCCCGTCGTCCGCCGCTCCGTCCAAAATGGCATCGAGCGCCGGAATGAGAGATTCGCCTCCCTCGAGTGAGAATCGTTTTTGGCCCACGTACTTTGTTTGAAGGAAGGTTTCAAACGCTTCGGCCTCGTTGAGTTTTTTGAGGATTCGCACCCGTTGCTCGCCCGTGATTGGCGACGACGGGCGTTCCAAACGCTCTTGGAACCATGCACGCTGGGTGGGGTCTTGAATGTGCATGTACTCGATGCCAACCGTCCGGCAGTAAGCATCGCGCAACTGGCCTAAAATCTGGCGCAAAGTTAGGTTGCTTGTGCCCGCGAAGCCGCCGGTTGGGAAGGGGCGATCTAAATCCCACAGGGTGAGCCCGTAGGAAGAAATCTCCAGGTCCGGGTGGCGGCGCGGGTGGAAGGAGAGCGGATCGGTGTCCGCAATCAAATGCCCGCGTGAGCGGTATGCGTGGATGAGTTCCGCGATCCGCGCGGGTTTGCCAAGCTCGCGTTCGGCGTCGTATTCGACGTCTCTTTCCCACGTAATTGGCGTGTATGGAATGCGGAGCGAGAGGTATACGCGCTCGTAAAAGCCATCGAGGCCCAGCAGTTTTTCTTCCAGGAGGCGTAAGAAACGCCCGGAGGTCGCGCCCTGAATGACTCGGTGATCGTAGGTTGATCCAATGTGTACAACTTTCGATACGCCAAGGCGGGCGAGCTGCTCGTCGGCCGCGCCCTGGAATCCTGCCGGATAAGTCATCGAGCCGACACCGACGATCAGCCCTTGACCATTCATCAGTCGCGGAATCGAGTGCGTTGTGCCAAGGCCGCCGGGATTGGTGAGGGTGGCGGTCGTTCCTTGGTAATCCTCGATCGTGAGCTTGTTGTCTCGTCCGCGAGCGACCATCTCCTCGTATGCGGACACGAACTCGGAGAAAGTTTTTGTTTCCGCGGCTTTGATGGATGGCACGACGAGCGTGCGGCTGCCGTCGGGTTTCACGACGTCGATAGCCAGGCCGAGGTTCACGTGCTTCGGCTTGACGAAGGCGGGCTTGCCGTCTTCTAGGGAATAGGAAACATTCATTTCCGGCATTTGCGCGAGTGCTTCAACCATGGCGTATGCGATCAGGTGGGTGAAGGAAATTTTTCCGCCGCGCGTTGCTGCAAGATATTTGTTAACGACGATCCGATTGTCGAACATGACTCGGGCGGGTAATTCGCGGATTGATGTCGCTGTAGGGATTGTCAGCGATGCGTCCATATTCTTGGCAAGGCCGCGGTCACCGCCTTTAAGTATCGTGACATCCTTGTCAGCCGGGTTGAGATCGGCGGGAGCTTGAGTGGGGGCGAGGTTGTAGGTTTTGGCATACGGGGTTAGTGCCGGTTGCGCTCCCACCCGCGGCTGGGGCGGAAGATCTGAGCGAGTGACGTTCGTCGACGGCGTCGATGCTCGATCCGCGCTTGAGTGCACTTTACGCTGTGCCGCGCTGACGCCCTGCGGCTCACGAGTTTCCATCCCGTTCGGGTGTGGTTTGCGGCCCTGTTCCTTCCAGGTGCCAAACATCTCCGCCCACTGTGGTCCGACTCCCTCATTCCCATCGAGGTACGCGGCGTAGAGATCTTCCACAAAGCCTTGGTTCGGTCCAAAATTATCGGAGTTCGTTGACGACACTGTCTTGCCTCACTTTTCATAAAAGAAATGACCGATTCCCAGTTTAGTGATGTTCGCCTCCAAACATGTGGTCAGGAGGTGAAATAGGGCCAAAATTCGACCGTGAACACGCGCTATGGTCTCTTATCGTCAAGATGAATTCATCGATGTGTCAAGACTTTCTATTGAGTCGTCAGCTGCGTGGGTTAACATGGGCGCATGGAAGGACGACAACGTAGGGGATGCCTTGGCAACTGATGTAATTTTGCTGGGCATCGGCCTCATTCTGATCTGTGGAAACGCACTTTTCGTCGCTGCCGAGTTTTCGCTCGTTGCACTTGATCCGGCCACGATTGATGATCGGGCTCGAAGCGGTGACTCCAAAGCGCAGTCTGTCAACAAAGCACTGCACAATCTGTCATTGCAGCTTTCCTCGTGTCAGGTGGGCATTACACTGACCACCATCCTCTTGGGCTACGTTGCGCAAGCGCCACTCCAGCACATGTTTGAGCAATTGTTTAATGACCGCGGCATGGCCAGCGCGGCTGCGATTGGTACGGCTGCAACCGTGGCCTTCGTCATGACAAATTTGGCTTCAATGCTGTTTGGCGAGCTCATCCCGAAGAACATGGCGCTTGCGGAGCCGCTTAATACGGCAGCTATCGTATCCTGGCCGCTACGCGCCTTTACTACAGTTTTCAAGCCGCTAATTGTGGTCCTCAATGAGACGGCCAACTGGATTTTACGCCGGTTTGGTATTGAGCCGGCCGATGAACTTTCCGGTGCTCGATCGGCCACCGAGCTATCGGCTCTTGTGCGGCGTTCAGCAGACGAAGGCACACTGGACGTTTCCACAGCGCGCCTCCTGGTCCGCTCAATCGACATCGGTGCGCTGACGGCCGTCGATGTGATGACCGACCGCACCCAGGCAAGCGTGCTTCCCGCCGATGCTACTGCGGCCGACGTCGTCGCGCTGGCCCGGGAAACCGGGCATTCGCGCTTTCCCGTCATCGGGGAAGATATGGACGATATTCGTGGCTTCGTCCACTTGCGCAGGGCCATTGCGGTGCCCTATGAATCTCGGGCGGAGGTGCCTGTGACCTCGTCGTCGTTGCTTGTGGAAGCGACGCAGGTGCCCGAAACAATCGAACTTGCTCCGCTGCTGATCCAGCTGCGCTCCGAAGGTTTGCAGATGGCAATTGTCGTCGACGAATACGGCGGTACATCGGGGCTGGTAACCCTGGAGGACGCCGTCGAGGAAATCGTTGGCGACGTTGCAGATGAGCATGATCGCCGCCGGGCTCGCACGCGGATCGTGGCCGGTGGGGACTGGATGATTCCGGGATCCATGCGCCCTGATGAAGTGTCCAGGGAGCTCGGGCTCGATATTCCCGATGATGGGCCGTGGGAAACGGTGGGCGGTTGGATGATGGCAAAACTTGGCAGAATGCCCGAAGTGGGCGATGAATGCGTAGAGGGTAACGTGCGAGCCGTGGTGGAGACCATGAACGGGCGGCGTATCGAGCAGGTCCGCGTGTCTGGGGTTGATGAGGCATGAGTATTGGAACTGCGCTTATTGTGACGGGCGTGCTGCTGGCGATTAACGCCTTCTTCGTGGGTGCGGAGTTCTCGGTCATGGGTGCGCGGCGCTCGCGGGTAGAGCCGCTTGCTGAGCAGGGGAAGAAAACGGCGCAAATAACGCTCTACGCACTCGAGAATGTGACCTTGATGCTTGCCACGTGCCAGCTTGGGATCACAGTCTGCTCGGTTGCACTCGGTGCCATCTCAGAGCCGGCTATCGCGCATTGGATTGAAGGTCCGCTTGCGGCGGTTGGTGTTCCTGAAGGAATGGTCCATCCCATCGCGATCGTGATAGCTCTTGTGCTGGTGGTCTACCTACACGTGGTGCTGGGGGAGATGGTTCCAAAGAATCTGGCGGTGACCACTCCCGAAAAGGTGTCCTACGTGCTCGTGCCACCGCTGGTTGCTATTTCGAAGCTGCTTTTGCCGATTGTGCACTCGCTTAACTGGTTCGCGAATCGGATTATTTCGCTTCTTGGATTTGAACCTAAGGATGAAGTCGGAGCGGCATTTACGGTCGACGAAGTGGCCTCAATTGTTGACGCTTCGAAGAAGGCGGGCGTGCTCGATGCCGACGTTGGTCTGATTTCTTCGGCCTTGGAGTTCACCGAATACAGCGCGGGCGATCTGATGGTTCCGATTGCGGATTTGACCACGGTTAGTCCGTTAACCACTCCGGCCGAAGTGGAACTGGAAATTGCTCGCACCGGCTTTTCTCGATACCCCGTCAAGGTGCAAGATGAACTCGTTGGCTACATCCATTTAAAGGACATTATTGATATCTCGGCCAGCCGGCGTGAGGAGCCGATCGCGCCGTGGAAGATTCGAAAAATGTCGCTTGTTGATTCCTCTGACGAAGTTGAATCCGCGCTACGCTCGATGCAAAAAGATGGCACACATCTTGCGGCCGTCTCAGTGAATGGAGCCGTGGAGGGGGTCTTGTTTTTGGAGGACATTCTCGAAGAGCTCGTGGGTGAAGTCCGCGACGCTATGCAAAAGTAGCCGGCGTGCTGCTCTTCTCAAGCCGATGTGTGGGGCGCACATGACGCGATTCACAGCCCGACAAGCCCCGAAATCTCGGGCGAGGTAGCGCAAATGTTATCAAACCGTTACCATTTAACTTGTGCGATACGCAGGCCTACTGCGTCACCGATTTCTCACTGAGCTTTAGGAAGGGGGCGAGGTTGTCCCAAGATACGCCAGGGTCTGAGCGTGTGGATGATCCAACGGCTCTTCCTTCGCGCAGGCAACTGCGCCTTCAGCGTGAGGCTGCGCAGCGTGCGAAAGAGTGCTCGGGCACGGCCGAATCAGTTTCGGCGGCGCTGTCTTCCACTGTTGAAGACGAGACGCCGACAGCCGAAATTCCGCCGCTCAAGCGATCCACCCGAGGCGAGTCCGATGCACAGCCCCCCGCCCGCAAGCGTATTCCGGTGAGAAAACATGGCAGGGTTAAGCCCGGCAAACTCATGACGGCGCTTGCAAGCATCGCAGCCTTTGCCGTTGCGGGCACGGCCACCTCGGTTCTCACTATTTCCAATGTTGGCAATGCCCGCGCCGTTCAGGGAGCTGCAGAGCTGGAGCAGAAAGCCAGAGCGACGATCGAGCCGAGCGTGCCCGATTCGTTGAAGAAGGCAGACGGTGCAGCTGACTCAGCTCGTTATCGCGATCTCGAACGGGAATTGGCCGGCGCGAGCGTCCAGTGCGATATTCGTAGCGGTGCCAATTCGCTGGTATCCGCGTTTGTTGAGGACGAAAACGTCGTGATCGATCCTATGCGTGCCGGCTCTTACCGCCTGTCGTCTAGCTTTGGTTGGCGTTACGATCCGTTTACTTACCTGCCTTCGCGCCATTTGGGTGAAGATTACGCCGCGCCGGTTGGCACGCCGATCTACGCGATTGCAAACGGTACAGTCGTCCACGCGGGCGAAGGCATTGATGGCCGTTCGTCGAACCTGATCGTGATTGCCCACGAGATCAACGGTGAAAAGTACACCTCGTGGTACGTGCATATGTACGACGACGGGGTTCACGTTGAAGCTGGCGATCAGGTGCGGGTCGGTCAACATATCGGTGATGTCGGTTCAAACGGTAGGTCGACGGGGCCACACTTGCATTTCGAAATCCATTCGGGCCATGAACTCATTTTGGAAGACGGTTCAACGGACAACGTGCTCAATCCGCTCGAAACCCTTGCAGAGCTTGGCTCTATTGACGTTTCTGAAATTTGCTAAGTTCCAAGGGCAGACTTCACCGCTAAGTGCTTTGCTAGGCTGGTTCAATGGCTGGTGTACGCTTGTGGAAGATAGGTGACCGCCCCGTAGTTCTTGCCCACCGTGGCGGTGGAAATGAAGTGCCGGAAAATTCGATCGAGGCCTTTCGAACCATGCGTGATCGGGGCTTTAATTACATTGAGACCGATTGTCACGCCACGGCAGATGGCATCGCCGTCGTCTTCCATGATCCGATTTTAGATCGCGTTACCGATGCTTCGGGAAGGATCTCCGATTGGGCTTGGGACGATTTGAGACATGTGAAAGACCACTCGGAAAATCGAATTGTGCGCCTCGATGAACTGTTGGAAGAGTTCCCTGAAATCGTTTTTAACCTCGATGCAAAACACAATCGCGCCGTTAAACCGATGATTGAGACGATCCGGCGGGCCGACGCGATCGACCGGGTAAGTTTGGCGAGTTTTAGCGAAGCGCGCCTTGTGTACATGCGGCGGAAGTTGCCCGGAGTGCGATCATCGTTAGGAACGTCGGCGATAGCCCGCTTGGTGATCGCGGCCAAAGCACCAAAGGGTGTGCGTACGGCGATGATCCGTGGTTTGCCCGGGCCGAAACGAGGAGTCGAAGCGGTACAGGTTCCGGAGGCTTTTAAGACGATTCACGTCGTTGATGAGGCCTTTATCGCTCTAGCTCATTCGCGCGGGCTCGCCGTGCATGTGTGGACCGTCAATGAGCGTGATGACATGGAAAAGTTACTCGACCTCGGCATTGACGGCTTGATTACCGATGAACCCACCCTCGCTCGCGAGGTTATCGACCAGCGTTTTGGGAACGGTGCCAACTGAAGCCAACTGAATGGCATGTGAAATGGCATGTGCACCATTTCGGCATGAAAATGCCCGGCATAACATTTCGTTGATATACCGGGCTAAAGTAGAAGTACCCCGAATAGGATTCGAACCTACGACCTTCTGCTCCGGAGGCAGACGCTCTATCCCCTGAGCTATCGGGGCTCAGCGATTGGTTAGTCTAACACTGCGATCGGCTCCAACACGAATCTAGCCTGCACGTCTGGTGTGATTCGGAGCCCGGCATGAGAATGCTGGGACTGTTAACATGTCATTGCACTTCCTCCAAACATCCGAAGGACAGCACGTGACTCCTCGCTCTTGGCTCTCAGTAATCTTGTGCGCTATCGCCTTGATGTTTGCTGGCTGCGCGGGCAACCCTGTGAATTCGACGACGACCAACCCAGACCGTCCAGACGTCGCCCCTGAAATCCCAACCTCTGGTTTCGTTGAACGTTCCAATCCCGGCGCATGGATTTTCAACGAATACAAGTATGCAAATGTCAGCGATTTTCGCGTGCCTGACGGGGAAGTCTTATGCGCCATTCAAGGTGATTATGCGATCACAGCCAGCGATGTCAAGCGTGAGGCGCGCGGGTGGTATTTACCCACGAAAGAGGTCGCATGGCAACGCACGGATGTCTTGTGCCCCTCCGATGGAGTCTCGCCGCAAAGAATCACCCCGGGCGCTGTGCTTGGCACACCTAGGAGCGATCACTATTCTGGACTGCTCGTAGACTTCGCCACTGGTAAAACGCTTATTGATATTCCCGATCTGGACCCAGAGGTGAGGGTGGCGCCCATGCCGATTGGAGTGGCCGGCGACATTCTCGTTCTGAACCTGCATGGGTCACTATACGGAATTAGTAAATCTGGAAAGCAGATGTGGGAGCTCGATGCCCCGGGGTGGACGTGGTCAAAAAACCTGATGACTGGGCACGCTTTCGGACTGAAGGATCAAGAAAACGTCATGGTAGTCAACGGGATAACCGGCCAGGTCGTGCTCGAGTCGAACGTTCCCAAAGGTCGCCCGCTAATTCAGACGGCTGGCGGTTTCATGTATCAAACTGAACCGGAGGAACCCTACACATTCGTCACACTCGACGGCACGGTTTCCACTCTGGACGAGTCGTTTTCGGGCGCGCGATACGTTCCCCTGCCAAGCGCGGGAGCGCTTTTCCCTCTCAACCTTTACCTCAATCCCGATGCGGGCCCGATTTTTGATGCCGCGGGTAATCCGGCGCAGTTCGATATCGGTCTTGGCGAATTTCAACGTGAGGGTACGAGCGAGATGCCCGAGATCGTCGCGGTAAGTGCCGATGGCAACCTCACGATAGTCGACGATTTGAACGGCCTAATTTACGCCGTCGATCGTGATGGTGACACTCTTTGGGATCTCGCCGCGTTGCGCCCTCGGGTGTGTGGCTCCTATCTTCTGGTCGAACTTGGTGTGGGCAACCATGCGATCGTGATTCCAAGCTTTTCCGGCGTCCAAGAAGATGAACCCGATGCGGAGCAATGACCACGGCTGTAAGGCCAATATGAGAGATGGAAGTTTGGTGGTTATCACCTGCCCGGTACACTTTGAGCTATGACTCCAGAAGAACTTTCAGCCTTTATCCACACCTGCTTGAACGAAGCGATCGTGGCGGGTGAGATCGCTCTTGATCCTTCCTCGATTGGTGAGGTAAAGGTTGAGCGTCCGCGTAGCCGGGAGCACGGCGATTGGGCTACGAACGTTGCCATGCAGTACGCGAAGAAGGCGGGAACAAATCCGCGGGCGTTCGCGGAGATCTTGGCCAAACGAATGTGCGCGGCCGATTCGATTGCATCGGTAGACATTGCGGGCCCAGGGTTTTTGAACATCACGCTCAACACGGCTGCTGCTGGTGAGCTTGCGCGCACGATCGTCGAGTCGGGTAGTGAATACGGCCGTACGGCGGCGCTCGCGGGCTCCACGGTCAATCTTGAGTTTGTGTCGGCCAATCCGACAGGTCCGATCCATGTGGGCGGTGCGCGGTGGGCGGCCGTCGGCGATTCTTTAGCCCGAATACTTGAGGCATCGGGCGTGAGCGTTGTGCGCGAATACTATTTCAACGACCACGGAGCTCAAATCGATCGTTTTTCGGGTTCGTTACTTGCTCGCGCTCGAGGTGAAGAACCGCCGGAGGATGGGTACGGGGGCGATTATATTGAGGAGATCGCCACTCGGGTGATCGACGGCGAGTTGGCCTCCGGGCGTCCCGATCCCAGTACGTTGCCTGACGACGAAGCGCGAGAGGTCTTTCGTGAACGCGGTGTGGCGCTCATGTTTGCTGCGATTAAGAAGGAACTGGCCGATTTCCGCGTTGAATTTGACGTGTACTTCCACGAGGATTCGCTGCACGAGTCCGGCGCGGTTGATGAGGCGATTCAAACCTTGCGGGACAAGGGCGTGATCTTTGAAGCCGATGGTGCCACCTGGATCCGCACAACGGATTTCGGTGATGACAAGGACCGCGTGATCATCAAGTCCGACGGCGATACGGCGTATTTCGCCGGCGACATCGCCTACTATCTGGACAAGCGCCAACGAGGAGCTGACCACGTGATCATTATGCTCGGAGCCGACCACCATGGCTACGTGGGGCGCATGTACGCGATGGCCCAAGCGTTTGGTGACACGGCTGGCGTCGGCGAAAATCTTGAGATCCTGATCGGGCAGCTGGTTAACCTCGTGCGCGATGGGGAGCCGGTACGGATGTCAAAGCGGGCGGGAACGATTGTCACGCTCGGTGATTTGGTGGACGTGGCCGACGTCGACGCCTCGCGTTATTCGCTTGTGCGCCAGGCGATGGATTCCCCCATCGATCTGGATCTGGACGTGATCACATCGCGCACCAATGACAATCCGATCTACTACGTTCAGTACGCGCACGCGCGCACCTGCTCTGTGGATCGCAATGCGGCCGAACACGGGGTTACTCGCGATGCTTTCGATCCGGCTCTACTGGATAGCGAGGCCGACGGCGATCTGCTCGCGGCTCTCGCCCAGTATCCAGACATTGTCACACAGGCGGCGCAGTTGCGTGAACCGCACCGGCTTGCGCGCTATCTTGAAGATCTCGCTGGCAAATACCACTCGTGGTATGGCGTTTCGCGCGTCACCCCGCGCGCGGATGATCCGGTGACCGACGTGCATCGCACAAGGCTCTGGCTTAATGATGCGACTGGGCAGGTTTTGCGTAACGGTCTCGCCCTGCTCGGGGTGGGAGCCCCGGAGAGGATGTAATGCGCGAAATAACGCCCGCCCCCGAACCGACCGGTGACGTCCAAGGCATCTGGTCGGTGAACACGCGCCGTACTGATTCCGGCGAACTCGAAGTCGCAGGTGTCGGCGTCCGCGATATTGCCGCCAAGTTCGGTACGCCAAGCTACGTGTTGGATGAAGACGACATGCGCCAGCGTGCTCGCGCGTGGAAGAGCGCAATGGACGATGCCTTTGCCAATCTTGCGGGCGCGGAAGTTTTCTACGCGGGTAAAGCCTTTTTGTCCAAAGCTGTTTCTCGCTGGATGAGCGAGGAAGGCCTGAACATTGACACGGCATCTGAAGGAGAACTGCGAACCGCGCTCGCGGCGGGAGTGCCGGGCAATCGGATAGGGCTGCACGGTAACAATAAATCCGTTACCGAAATCGAGCTCGCCCTGGACGAGGGCATCGCGCATATCGTGATCGATTCGCTACCCGAGGTGGAACAGGTGGCGGCTCTCGCTGCGGCCCGTGGTGTTTGCGCGCCGGTGTACGTGCGCTTGACGACCGGTGTGCACGCGGGTGGCCACGACTTTATTCAAACGGCTCACGAAGACCAAAAGTTTGGACTTTCTGTCAATAGTGGCGCGGCGCAGGATGCGATGAAAGCGATTGCCTCCCACTCTTCTCTCAAGCTCCTCGGCCTGCACTCTCATATTGGCTCGCAAATCCTGTCAACCGAGGGCTTTGGCGAAGCGGCAAAAGCGGTTCTGGCAGTGCGTCAATGGGCTGCCGGGCAGGGAATTGACATTCCCGAAGTTGATTTGGGAGGCGGATACGGTGTTCGCTACACCGAAGCCGACGCCCCTGCGCCACCACCCGCCGAATTCGCGGAGGTCTTGGCCTGCGCGGTGCGTGAACACGTAGCCGAAACGGGCCTACCAGCTCCGCTTATTTCAATCGAACCTGGCAGGTCTATTGTGGCCCCTGCGATGCTGACCCTGTACCGGGTTGGCACGATCAAGGACGTGCACACCGACACCGGTCCGCGCCGTTACATGTCCGTCGACGGCGGGATGTCCGATAATCTGCGGCCCGCGCTTTATGGCGCCCAGTACACCGCGGCCGTCGCATCGCGCGCACCAGAAGGTGAGCCCGTGCGTTCGCGCGTCGTTGGTAAGCACTGCGAATCGGGCGATATCGTTGTCCACGCGGTTGGTCTGCCAACTGATACCGTGGCGGGAGACCTGCTCGCTGTGCCGGTTACGGGAGCTTACGGGCGTTCTATGGGATCGAACTACAACATGATTTCGCGCCCGGGCGTCGTCGCGGTACGGGACGGGCGCGCATACGAAATACTTCGCCGTGAAACAATCGATGACCAATTGGCACTTGACGTTGGCTGATACCAAGAAAGAGAACGATGACGATTAAAATTGCACTGTTGGGTGCTGGTACCGTGGGCAGCCAGGTGGCTCGCCTTTTAAAGGAAGAAAACGAGTTGCTCTCGGCCCGGGCCGGTGCGCCGCTGGAGCTGGTGGGCATTTCAGTGGCAAATCTGGAAGCGGAGCGCGATCCGTGGATCGATCGTGATCTGCTCACAACGGATTCCAAAGCACTGATCGAAAAAGCCGATATCGTGATCGAGCTGATTGGCGGCGTTGACCTGCCACGCGAGCTGATCTTGCACGCCTTGCGCTCCGGTGCGTCCGTAGTGACGGGCAACAAGGCACTTTTGGCCGAGCACGGCCCGGAGATCTACGATCTGGCAAAAGAGCAGAACGTCGACGTGTATTACGAGGCGGCTGTGGCCGGTGCCGTGCCGGTTGTGTATGCCGTGCGCGAGTCACTTGCCGGCGATACCGTGACCGAAATTCAGGGTATTTTGAACGGCACCACGAACTATATTTTGGATGAGATGACGACGAAGGGGCTCGCCTTCGACGAAGTTCTTAAAGTCGCGCAGGATCTCGGCTTTGCAGAGGCTGATCCGACCGCGGATGTCGATGGGCACGACGCCGCGGCGAAGATCGCGATATTGGCTTCGCTTGCCTTCCACAAGCGCGTGCACATCAACGACGTTCAGGTTGAGGGTATTCGCTCTATTACTGCCAACGATATTGCGGCGGCCCGGGCCGGTGGCTACGTCATCAAGCTCGTTGCTACCGCGCGGCAAGAGGCTGGCAAGATTGAGGTGCGGGTGAATCCGACCCTCGTGCCACAATCCCATCCGCTGGCCTCAATTGGTGGCTCGTTTAATGCCATTGTGATCGAAGCGGAAGCCGCGGATCGGCTCATGTTCTACGGACGCGGTGCCGGCGGCGCTCCCACGGCTTCGGCCGTGCTGTCCGACGTCGTCGCCGCGGCTGCAAAGCGCGTGGTTGGCGGGCGAGCGCCACAAGAAATTGTTCTTGGCGAATCGGAATTCGTTTCCGCAGATGATTCGCGGTCAAAGTACTTTATCCGTACGAAGGTGAAAGATCAGGTGGGCGTGCTCGCGGATCTTGCGGCTAAGTTCGCACAATCGGACGTATCAATCTCCTCGGTACGCCAGGATGAACGTGCCGAGGATGGTGAAGCCGAGCTGACGGTCACCACGCATACGGCTCGGGCGGCGGATATTGCCGCGACGATCGACAGTATTCAACAGGCGAAGACGGCCCAGGTTGTGCGCGTCTTGCGGGTGGGAGACGAATAATGGCACATCAGTGGCAGGGAATTATCCGCGAGTATCGTGAGCGTTTGCCCTTCGGCAAGAGCGATCCAGTAGTAACACTGGGCGAGGGTGGCACCCCGCTCGTGTATGCGCGCGCGATTTCTGAGCGGGTGGGGGCCGACGTTCACATCAAGGTCGAAGGCGCCAATCCGACAGGCTCGTTCAAGGATCGGGGGATGACGGCGGCGATCTCGCAGGTCAAGCAAACAGACGTTCAGGTGGTTGCTGCAGCCTCGACCGGCAACACCTCGGCCTCAGCTGCGGCATATGCTGTTGTAGCCGGGCTGAAAAGTGCCGTTATTCTTCCGGCTGGAAAGATCGCCGCGGGCAAGCTGGCCCAAGCGATCGTGCACGGCGCTCAGTTGGTGGCCGTCGATGGTAACTTCGATGACTGCCTTCGGATTGTGCGCGAGCTAACGGATACTCATCCCGTAGCGCTTGTTAATTCTGTTAATCCCTACCGTTTACAAGGGCAAAAAACGGCTGCTTTTGAAATCGTCGACGCCCTGGGCGACGCCCCGGATATTCATGTTCTGCCAGTGGGTAACGCGGGCAATATTACGGCGTATTGGATGGGTTATAACGAATATGCGGGCCGAACAACGCTTGCCTCCATGGATGATTCGGCTTTGCATATGGAACCGGTTTCCACGAAGGTGCCGCAGATGTGGGGCGTTCAAGCCTGGGGCTCGGCGCCGCTCGTTTTGGGCGAGGTCGTGGATAATCCGGAGACGATCGCGACAGCGATCCGGATCGGTAATCCTGCATCGTGGAAGTACGCCGAAGCGGCTCGCGATGATTCGAAGGGGTGGATCGATCGAGTTACTGACGAGCAGATCTTGCACGCCCAAAAGGTACTGTCAGCCGAGGTTGGCATATTCGTTGAGCCGGCGTCCGCAGCGTCGGTAGCAGGGCTCTTGCAGGCAGCTGAGCAGGGCAAGGTTCCCAAGGGCGCCACGATCGTGTGTACCGTCACGGGTAACGGGCTGAAGGATACAGCCACGGCTCTTGGCGATGCGGATCTCGATCTGCGCCCGATCGAGCCAACATTGCAGGCTGCGGCCGAGGTTTTGGGACTGTCATGAGAATCGCAAAAGACACCGCCAAGGTGAAGGTGCCGGCATCGTCTGGAAATCTCGGCCCTGGATTTGACTCGATGGGCATGGCCCACGACGTGTGGGACGAGGTGTCCGCAACTTTGATCACCGGCCCCTCCCGCGTGGTCATATTGGGTGAAGGTAATAGCACTCTCCCTAAGGACGACTCACACCTGATCGTCAAGACCATGAGTGAGACTTTTGAGCGGCTTGGCGCACCCACACCTGGAATCGATCTGGTGTGTCGAAACAATATTCCTCACGGTAAGGGCATGGGTTCCTCGGCAGCGGCGCTGACAGCTGCAGTTATGTTGGTGCGCGAATTACTCGGCACTCCCGATGAGTTCACGCGGGAAGAAGTTTTGAATATCGTGGCCGGTTACGAGGGCCACCCGGACAATGCGGCGCCAGCAATTTACGGTGGCGCAACACTTTCCTGGCGCGAAGGCGAGGGCTTCAAGACGGCCCAGTTACCGGTATCGGACCGTGTGAAGACCACGCTGCTGATACCTGATGAGGTATTGCTCACGACGACGGCCCGTGCTGCCTTGCCCGATATGGTCCCGCTCGTAGACGGTGCTTTTAATGCCGGCCGTTCGGCTCTCATGGTGCATGCACTTTCGCAGGAACCGGAACTGTTGTTCGCCGCAACGGAGGACCGTTTGCACCAGCGCTATAGGGCCGATTCGATGCGACACACCACCGATGTTCTTCGCGCCCTTCGCGAGGCCGGATGGCCGGCCGTCGTTTCGGGAGCCGGCCCCTCGATTCTCGTGTTTGCCGAGATCGATCCCGCAATGGCCAATGTTCTTGCCCAACAGGGATTCCGAACCGTGGACTCCAAGCAGGTGCGGGGAGCGCACGCGGTCTAAAGTTTTAAAAGCAGACACTTTACGTGTATGCTATCGTGTGACAGTATGGCATCGAGCCACAGCGCATAGCAGTTGTTGAACTGCGCGCTATCCGCATTATCTGTCTCAATCCATCATTTGCGCACTGCGCCATTTGCGGATAACTACATGTGCGGACAATTGAATTTATACATTCCAACAATATTGGAACCGAGGAAGGAACCTCGTGAGCGAAAAGTCAACGCCACCAACAGGCCCCATTTCTACAATGCGCCTTGCCGATCTTAAGGAACTTGCAGAATCGATGGGCCTCCAATTGCCGGCGAAGTCCCGGCGCCCCGATTTCATTGCAGCTATCCGTGAAGCGAGGAAAGCGAACCAGGGCGAACCCGCCACGGCACAGCCAAAGTCTGATCAGCACCCAGAATCTGAGCCGCACAACGATACCAGTGAACAAATCGAGTTACCCAAAGCAAGATCGAAAAAATCTGATTCGGGCAAAGAATTGTCAGCTGACGAAAAGAAAGCCGCTCTAGATGCGCTCGGGGACGCGGCAGAACGCCGGGCGGGCGAACGTGGCGATGAGGGCGATAATCGTCGGCGTAGCCGCAGTAGGCGAAACCGTAATCGCAATCGTGACGATCAGAAAACCGAGAACAGGGAGCGTACCAGAGACGATCGCTCCAGAGATGACCGGGCCAAAGAAGATCGCACACAGAACGGGCGTAACCAGCAAACTGATGACTCGGGTGAGGTGCTGATCCCCGTAGCTGGAATCCTTGACGTCGACGGTAATAACAACTACTTGCGCACTGGCGGATATTTGCCGGGCAAGAACGACGCCTACGTTTCAACTCAAATCATTCGCAAATATGGTTTACGCCGCGGTGATGCGATTCAGGGTGCGGTGCGTGACGCCTCAGAAAATACCAATCGTAGGGGGCGTCAGCACAGGTACAACCCGCTGGTAGAAGTCACCTCGATCAACGGGATGAGCCCCGAGGATGCAAAAGAGCGCCCCGAGTTCAATAAACTCACGCCGCTGTACCCCAACGAAATGCTCCGTTTGGAGACCACGCAAAAAGCACACACCACACGCGTGATCGATCTCGTTGCACCGATTGGCAAGGGCCAGCGCGGTTTGATCGTTTCTCCGCCAAAAGCGGGCAAGACGATCGTTATGCAGCAGATTGCCATGGCTCTTGCCAAGAACGATCCGGACGTTCATTTGATGGTCGTGCTTGTTGATGAGCGCCCTGAAGAAGTGACTGACATGCAGCGCCTCGTCAAGGGTGAAGTGATTGCATCAACATTCGACCGCCCGGCTTCCGATCACACGATCGTGGCGGAGCTGGCAGTCGAGCGAGCAAAGCGCCTGGTTGAACTTGGTCAAGACGTAGTAATCCTCCTGGATTCACTTACCCGTCTCTCGCGTGCCTACAATTTGGCCGCTCCGGCTTCCGGCCGAATCCTTTCCGGTGGTGTGGACGCCGCTGCGCTGTATCCGCCGAAGAAGTTCTTCGGCGCCGCGCGCAATATTGAAAACGGCGGCTCATTGACGATTATCGCCTCGGCCCTCGTTGAAACTGGTTCGAAGATGGACGAGGTCATTTTCGAAGAGTTTAAGGGCACGGGCAACATGGAGTTGCGCCTATCGCGTCAGCTCGCAGATCGCCGTATCTTCCCGGCTGTGGATATCAACGCTTCGGGCACCCGGCGCGAAGAGCTACTCTTCAGCCCCGAAGAACTCAAGATCGTTTGGCATTTGCGCCGTGCACTTGGCAACCTCGACGTGCAAGAATCCTCCGATTACGTGCTCGGCCGGATGCGTAAGACGGAATCGAATGGCGAATTCCTCATGTCGATCGTACGCGGCATGCAGGGTAGCGAATAGGGCCCTGTGAGCAATCGCGCGCCGGCGCTGGCTATCAAAGCGCTGGCAACATGTGGTTAAATTGATCGTCGGCTTCTGGTTCACCTCTGTGACGTGCAGGGGACCCAGAGCACTAGATCCTAGGAGACATGATGAAACAGGGAATCCATCCCGAGTACTCGGACATTAAAGTTTCGTGCACGTGCGGTAACGAATTCGATACCCGCTCCACGCTCGAACGCGAGGAACTTCGCGTCGACGTTTGTAGCGCATGCCACCCGTTCTACACCGGAAAGCAGAAGATCCTCGATACCGGTGGCCGCGTTGCCCGCTTTGAGGCTCGCTACGGCAAGCGCAAGAATTAGCTGTTTTCGTAAACGCCGGTACAGTTTTCTGTACCGGCGTTTACGGTATCGAGGTGTGAGATGAGTGAATTCCCGGCGGCCGAGGCAGCGGCTGCAGAGTATAAAGATATTGAAATGCAAATGGCGTCTCCAGAGGTTTTGGCGAAGCCGGAGAAGTTGCGCTCGCTTGGGCGGCGCTACGCGGAGCTTCGCCGCGTGGTCAGCCGCTATGAGCGGTGGCTAGAAGTTTCTAGCGATCTTTCAGATGCTCGGGAGATCGTGGAACTTGGCGGGGATGATGGCGAACTTTTTGCCGAGGAATTACCGCGTCTTGAAGCCCTGGTAGAAGACGCCTCCGCCGATCTGCGTGATGCGCTGTTGCCTCGTGATCCCGACGACGGCCGCGACGTTATCTTGGAGGTCAAGGCCGGCGAAGGAGGCGAAGAATCCGCTCTCTTCGCTTCGGATTTGGTGCGGATGTACCAGCGATATGCGGAAAACAAGGGCTGGAGCACCCAGGTGCTGTCAAAAACTGATACCGATATGGGCGGCTTCAAGGACATCCAGATCGCCATTAAAACCAAGTCTGTTCCAGAAGATCCAGCCGAAGGAGTCTGGGCCCACCTCAAATACGAGGCCGGTGTCCACCGAGTGCAACGAGTACCCATCACCGAATCGCAGGGGCGGGTTCACACCTCGGCAGCTGGCGTACTGGTCTTTGCCGAAGTTGACGAACCCGAAGAGGTCGAGCTGAACGACAATGATTTGCGCATCGATGTTTATCGTTCGTCGGGGCCTGGTGGGCAGTCGGTGAATACCACGGACTCGGCGGTTCGAATCACACATTTGCCCACAGGAATCACCGTTGCGATGCAGGACGAGAAATCACAGATTAAGAATCGTGAAGCTGCGATGCGTATTTTGCGGGCACGTATCCGGCAGGCGCAGCTCGATGAACTCGCAGCCAAGGAAGCCGATCAGCGGCGCAGTCAGGTTCGTACGGTCGATCGTTCGGAACGCGTGCGCACCTATAATTTTCCGGAGAACCGGATCGCCGATCACCGCACTGGCTACAAAGCACACAATCTCGATGCGGTACTCGAAGGTGATCTTGACGACGTCATCACCTCCCTTCGCCAGATGGATGAAGAGGATCGCTTGCAGGCGGCCGCGGAGGACGCGGAGGCGTAGTGAGCAGGACGTGGGCGCATGCACTCGAGGTCGCGCGCACAAAACTCGCCGCCGCAGTTGAGTCTGCGGACGTGGATGCGCGCCTTCTCGCAGAATTCGTTCACGGCGGCGTTCCTTCCGGGTCCGAAATGATCACCGACGCCGAAGTGGCGGCCTTCGAACAAGCGGTGAGCCAGCGGGAAAAGCGCGTTCCGCTCCAACACATTACCGGCACGATGTATTTCCGTTATCTCGAACTTGAATCCGGGCCGGGCACATTCGTTGTGCGCCCAGAAACCGAGATGGTGGTCGAGGCTGTCATTGAAGAAATTGCTTGCCTTGCTGCTCAGCAGTCTCGGCAGCGCCCCGTCGTCGTTGATTTGTGTACCGGTTCTGGAGCTATTGCGTTGGCGATCGCCACCGAAACGTCCGCGCAAGTTATGGCCGTTGAGCTCTCGGAAGAGGCGCATGAATCAGCCAGCCGAAATAGCGCGCGCTACGGACATCCGATCACGCTGATTCGTGGCGATGCGTTAAGCGCATTCGAGGAGCTCGCCGGCCGCGTCGACGTCGTTGTGTCTAATCCGCCCTATGTGCGCGGTGATGAAGAACTTGCGCCGGAAGTCACTCACGATCCCCAGATTGCCCTGTTCGGCGGCGGGGATGACGGACTAGAAATGCCCACTAAAATTATTGCTCGCGCTCACTATCTACTGCGCGTCGGGGGTATTCTCATCATGGAGCACGGTGAGGAACAAAGTTCCGCGCTGCGAGGTGTGGCCCGCAGGTGCGGCTTTGGCGAAGTTTCGACGGGGCAAGACCTGACTGGCCGCGATCGGTGGCTACGCGCAAGGAAGGATGAGGCATGAAGGTTCGCGCATCCGACTCGTTCGCTATCGATCTTGCAGCAAGGGCTATTGGCCGGGGCGAAGTGATTTGCCTGCCAACCGACACGGTTTACGGTATTGGTGCCGATCCCTTCGATCGCGATGCGATTTCGCGGCTGTTAACTGCCAAATCACGCACTCGTGCCAATCCGCCGCCGGTGCTCGTCAGTGATATTGCGCAGGCACAGTCGGTAGCAGCCACTATTTCGAACCTCGGGCTGGCGCTGATGGAAGAATTTTGGCCGGGAGCGCTCACGATCGTCGTTCCCGCTAGGGAAGATATCGGCTGGGATCTTGGTCAGACGAACGGGACGGTTGCGCTACGCGTGCCAGATTCGCAGCTCACGCGTGATCTACTGAGTGTTGTTGGCCCGTTAGCGGTGACGAGCGCGAATCAGCATGGCGAACCTCCCGCCACGACGGTGGATGAGGCCGTGGCCCAGTTGGGAGATGCGGTGACGCTATATCTAGACGGCGGCCTTGTTGGCGGCGGTGCGGGAATCGCTTCTACGATCGTAGATGTGCGCGAGCCGATGCGGATATTGCGCCACGGTGGAATTTCGCAGGAGCAGCTCGAAACTGTTCTAGGGGTTGAGCTGTGAGAACATACCTACTCATCATGGTTGTGGCGGCAGCACTGACCTATGTGCTTGTGCCGTTTATTCTTCGGATCGCCTTGAGTTTGGGGGCGATGACCCAGATTCGCGAACGCGATGTGCACCGTACACCCGTGGCGCGCCTTGGTGGGGTTGCCATGTTTGCGGGTTTTGTAGGTGCGCTGTTGC
Source organism: Trueperella bonasi (assembly GCF_030811535.1). Classification (GTDB taxonomy): domain Bacteria; phylum Actinomycetota; class Actinomycetes; order Actinomycetales; family Actinomycetaceae; genus Trueperella; species Trueperella bonasi. The sequence goes on from NZ_JAUSQX010000001.1 coordinate 1,445,074, forward strand.
TGGCTTCACGGATTCCGTATTTGCGCGAGGTTTTCACCAGCTCGTCTGGGGTGTGGGCGATCGTGTTGGGTGGCGGGCTGATGTGTTTGCTCGGTGCGATCGATGACGTGTGGGAGTTGAACTGGTACACGAAGCTAACCGGCGAGATACTCGCCGCCGGCCTGATGGCCTGGCAGGGAGTCCAGCTGGTGACGATGCCACTGTTTGGCTTGACGGTTGGGTCCACGCGGTTGACCCTATTTGCCACGATTCTCGCCGTCGTGATTGTGGCAAATGCGGTGAATTTCGTGGATGGGCTTGATGGGCTTGCCGCGGGTGTGGTGGGGATTGCCGCTTTCGCATTTTTTATTTACGCCTATTATTTGACGCGCGAGGTTTCGCCCGGTGATTACACTTCGGTTGCGACGACGGTGCTCGCCGCTCTGGTGGGAGTGGCGGTTGGTTTTCTGCCGCACAACTTCCATCCGGCCAAGATTTTTATGGGTGACTCCGGGGCGCTGATGCTCGGCACGGTTCTTGCAGGTGCCACAATATTGGTTACCGGCCAAATTGATCCGGCGACAGTTGAGACGCGGCAGGCGATTCCCGCGTTCATGCCGCTCGTCATTCCGCTCCTTATATTGGTGATTCCACTTATCGACCTCACGTGGGCGGTAATTCGGCGGTTGCGCCAGGGCCGCTCACCGTTTTCTGCGGATTCAGGGCATTTGCATCATCGCCTCCTCAGGCGCGGTCATTCGCATACAACTGCCGTGATGATCTTGTACATGTGGACGGCGAACGCGTCATTTTCTGCGGTTGCCTACACGATATTTCCGCACCCGGGAGTCCTGATCGCGTCTATCGCGGCGGTTGTGATCGGCATTATTATCACCTGGGCGAAATTCGGATCGGCTCCTGCCCAGGAGAAAGTGGCTAGCCATGCGGCGTCGTAGACCCGGTGAGCGCTACAGCGCCGAAGGCCTACAGGCGCGTGCGGCGCTGGCGGCAATGCTAGGCACTGGTGCGGTGACGGGCCTTGGGGTGTTGATTGCGCCTGTGCACGCCGAGTCGATCGGTGCGGCTGGCGCTGTCACTGTGGCTCTGCATTTGATAACTGTTGGTGTAAGCGTGCTTTTGGCGCGGTTTGATGTGCCCAGTGCAGTGGGGATTGGAGCCTACAGTGTGAAACTATTTGTTCTGGCCGGCGCTCTGGTTTACCTGCAGGGTTTGGAGTGCATGAACATGCGCGCGGTTTTAGGGACGTTGATCGCAACCATCGTAGTTTCGCTTGCGATCACGGCGGTTATTCTCTCTAAAGGCCCTGGTCCGACCGTTGGGGATGAGTGAAAACGGAGCATGAATTGCACGAACCTGAACCATTTCCTTCTTGCTTTGGAACGTTGAGATCACCTCATGTACAGTATGAAGAGTTAGGTTCGGAGTGTGAGGATCGATCGGCTTCACGGAACAATGCGTCGGTATTTCGCGAGGTTCCACAGCGGAAAGACGATCCAAAAGCCGAGCAGTGCACAAGTTGGGGTATAGGCGAACAGTGATTTCTTACGCGCTTGCATCGTTGCCCATCTTCCTCGCGGGAGATGGTGAAGGTTTCGTCCCACCCTCTTTGGAACACGAATTTAATCCACCGCCGTTGTTTTTCGCTGGTACACCATTTGAAATGAATCGAATCTTGTTGATTCGTCTCATTGCGGCAGTGGTTTTGGCGCTGATTTTGATCTGGTATGCCAAGCGCAAACAGCTCGTTCCCGGGCGTAGGCAGGCTGCGGTCGAGGCGCTCCTTGACTTTCCTCGGGTCCAAATCGGCCATGAAATTATCGGTAAAGAAGAGGCAGAGCGCTATCAGCCGATGCTGATGACGATCTTCCTAGGCGTTCTATTCATGAACATCACCGGCGTGATTCCCGGGCTGCAAATCGCTGGAACATCGCTGATCGGCATGCCGCTGATTTACGCGCTATTTTCATACTTCGGCTTTATCTTGGCCGGTATCCGGGCCAAGGGGGCGGGCGCGTTCTTCAAAGATTCGCTCATGCCTTCTGGCATACCGCCACTGATCTACGTTATTCTGACGCCAATCGAGTTCCTATCAAACTTCATCATCCGCCCGGTTACGTTGACCGTTCGTCTTTTGATGAACATGGTCGCCGGCCACTTGATCCTCGTGCTGTTCTTCCTTGGAACGCACTTCCTGTATTTCCAGCTGTCAGGAGTCATTGGATTCGCAACCGGAACTTTGGCCATATTGGGAGGCACAGCCTTCCTAGTTTTCGAAATTTTCGTCGGAGCTGTACAGGCTTATATCTTCGCCCTGCTCTCCGCCGTCTACATTTCCCTATCCATTTCTAAGTCCCATTAAAACTAAGGAAAGAACACATGACTGGAAACATCGCAACAATTGGTTACGGTATCGCCACCATTGGCCCCGCGTTGGCCATCGGTTGGATCGGTGCCAAGAATCAGGAATCGACAGCCCGTCAGCCTGAGGTCTCTGGAGTTCTCCGTGTGAACATGCTTATCGCGATGGCTTTTGCTGAGGCTCTTGGCCTGATTGGCTTTGGTGCCGGCATCGTCTTCGGTGGATAACAATGGTTGAAACGACTGGCGCGTGGTGGCAATTTGATTGGCACCTCCTCTTACCCGCGCTCCCAGATCTGATTTGGGGCACGGTTGCCTTCCTCATCGTCGCGGTTGCCGTGTACAAGTATGCGTGGCCGTCTTTTAAGGCGATGCTCGATGAGCGTGGCGAAAAGATTGATGAGGGCCTGAGGGCGGCTGAAGTTGCGCGGGCAGAGATCGCTGACCAGCGCGTGCAAATTCAGGAAGAAATCCAGCAGGCTCAGCGTGATGCTACGGGCATTCGTGAATTGGCGCAGGAAAACGCTCAAGCGATCGTCGCCGAAGCGCAAAATCGCGCCAACAAGGAAGCCGCGAGCATTCTGGATAAAGCGCAAAACCGCATTAGCGCCGATTCTCAGGCGGCAATGCGTAGCCTTGAGGGCGACGTCGGAGTTTTAGCCACTGAGTTGGCCGAGCGGATCGTGGGCGAGGCACTTCAAGATGAGGGGCTGGCCCAGCGCGTCATTGATCGCTTCTTGGACGATCTCGCCACTTCGACCCCCGAGTACGCCAAGGAGGCGGAGGCCTAAATGCGCTCTGGTAGCCGCACAGCCCTGCAACGTGCGATCGATCGGTGGGATGGCCTTCTGGCCAACCGGCCGAGAGAAGAGTTGAGTCTGGGAATCCAGATTTTCTCGGTGGTCGACATTTTGAAGAAGTCCCACGCGTTGCTTAACGCGCTCGAAGACGACTCACGCGGCGGCGACGAGCGTGCGCAACTGGCACAGAAGGTCCTGGGCGGTCGCGTATCGGACGAGATTACCGAACTGGTCATGGGCATGGCGCGAGACACCTGGTCTGAAATGGGTGACTTGGCGTTGGCTTTGGAAGATCTGGGTGTCCACGCGATTTTGTATGGTGCTCGGCGTGAAGACCTGCTCGGTGAAACTGAAGAGCAGCTCTACCATTCGCAGCGAATCCTCAAAAACGAACGTGACCTGAGGCTAGCCTTTAATTCGGTGACTCAGCCGGTAGAAAAGCGGATGGACCTGGTCAACGAAGTCTTTACGGGAGCCAATCCCTATACGATTGCGCTATTGCGTAGGGCTGTTGGAGCTGAGGAGCACTCGATCGCAACCCTCGTGCGGCGTTATATCGATGCGGCTGCAAACATGGGTCAACACCTGGTCGTGGCAGTGACGAGCGCGCTGCCGCTGACACGCGAGCAGGAAGAACGCCTGGGCGCTATCCTGTCCGCGAAATACGATGCCGATGTGCAAGTTCACGTGTCGATCGACACGGCGGTTATTGGGGGCTTGCGCGTTCACATTAAAGATGACGTTATTGACGGCACAATCGCAAGCCGGCTTGCCGGTGTGCGAGAAGCTTTTAGGAATTAACCGCGGCATAAGCCGCAATCGAGCGAAGGAAGATTAATGGCTGAACTGATCAATCCGGAGGAAATCCGGGCTGCGCTGGACAGCTTTGTGAGTTCGTATGAACCCGCGAAGGCGGTTAACGAGGAGGTTGGCCACGTAACCCTCACCGCGGACGGTATTGCCCGAGTTGATGGCCTGCCTGGCGCGATGGCAAACGAGCTATTGCAGTTCGAAGATGGCACACAGGGCCTTGCCATGAACCTTGAAGAACGCGAAATTGGCGTGGTTGTTCTTGGCGATTTCTCGCACATTCAAGAAGGCATGGAGGTGCGCCGCACGGGTGAAGTACTTTCCGTTCCCGTGGGTGAAGGCTACCTCGGCCGCGTCGTCGATCCCCTAGGCAATCCCATCGACGGACTGGGCGATATTCGCGACCTCGAAGGGCGCCGCGCGTTGGAGTTGCAGGCACCCGGCGTGATGATGCGCAAGTCCGTGCACGAACCTTTGCAAACGGGTATCAAGGCCATCGACGCCATGATTCCGATCGGGCGCGGTCAGCGTCAGCTGATCATCGGCGACCGCAAGACCGGCAAGACGGCCCTCGCTATCGACGCCGTGCTGAACCAGAAAGAAAATTGGGAATCGGGAGATCCGAACAAGCAGGTGCGTTGCATTTACGTGGCCGTCGGACAAAAAGGTTCGACCATTGCCGCCGTCCGCGCAACGCTCGAGCGCAACGGCGCGATGGACTACACCACGATCGTCGCCGCACCGGCGTCGGACTCCGCAGGCTTTAAGTACCTAGCGCCCTACACGGGTTCGGCCATCGGCCAGCACTGGATGTATCAGGGTAAGCACGTACTCATTATTTTCGACGACCTGTCTAAACAAGCCGAAGCCTATCGCTCCATCTCCCTGCTACTTCGCCGCCCACCGGGTCGTGAAGCATATCCGGGCGACGTGTTCTACCTGCACAGCCGCCTCCTTGAGCGCTGCGCAAAGCTGTCGGATGAGTACGGCGCCGGTTCGATGACCGGCCTGCCGATCATCGAAACGAAAGCTAACGACGTCTCCGCTTATATTCCCACGAACGTCATTTCGATTACCGACGGCCAGATCTTCTTGCAGTCGGATCTTTTCAACGCGAATCAGCGCCCGGCCGTCGACGTCGGCATCTCGGTCTCACGTGTGGGCGGCGATGCACAGATCAAGGCGATGAAGAAAGTTTCGGGTACGTTGAAAATCACGCTGGCACAGTATCGATCGCAGGCAGCCTTCGCGATGTTCGCATCGGATCTGGATGCCACCACCCGTCGCCAGCTCACGCGTGGTGAGCGCCTCATGGAGCTGCTCAAGCAGCCCCAATACACGCCCTATCCTGTTGAAGATCAGGTCGTGTCTGTATGGGCGGGAACGAATGGTTATCTCGATACCATCGAGGTCTCCGACGTCGCCAAATTTGAGCGCGGGTACATCGACTACCTCAAGCACAACACCGACATTTTGACGACCATCGCGCAGACCGGAAAGCTCGAAGAAGACACCGAACAGGCGCTAAAGGAAGCAACTGAGAAGTTCCTCGAGTCCTTCACCTCGGCCTACGAGGCGCAGGATCTTCCGATCGATGAGGTCGAACCCGCCGAACAGACCCAGGAGACACTCGTTAGGGCAAGGAGCTAGTCGTGGCTGGCGAACAGCGTATCTACAAGCAGAAGATCAAAGCGACCCAAACGCTTGAGAAGGTCTTCTCCGCGATGGAGCTCATCGCAGCTTCTCGCGTTGGTCGCGCGCGCGAACGCGCGCTTGGCCAAGATCCGTATACGCGCGCTTTGACCACCTCGATTGCAACCGTCGCCGCACATGCCGACGAAGAGCACCCGCTCTTGAACGAGCGCACGGACACCAACCGGGTGATCCTCCTGATCGTCACGTCCGATCGCGGCATGGCGGGAGCTTATTCTGCCTCCGTCCTACGGGAGGCAGATAGGCTGCGCGAGGAGCTTGAAGCCCAAGGTAAAGAACCGGTGCTTTACGTGTTCGGGCGTCGCGGCGTATCGCACTACAGATTCCGGGGCGTAGAAATTGCGGGGAGCTGGACCGGTGAATCGGATAATCCGAAGGGTGAAACAGCACATCTGATTGCGAAGGAATTTTTACGGCTATTTCTTGCCGAACCTGAAGACGGTGGCGTGAGCGAACTCCATCTTGTATACACCCGCTTCGAAAATATGATTACGCAAAAGGTTGAAGTTCGCAGAATGCTGCCGCTTGTCGTCGTTGACGACGCCTCTGAACTCCATGAAGCGCCGATTTACGAATTCGAACCTACGCCACGAGAGTTGTTCGATGCGCTTTTGCCGATGTATGTCGATCAGCGAATCTACTCCGTCCTCCTCTTGGCCGCTGCCTCCGAGCTCGCCGCGCGTCAACAGGCCATGCATGCGGCTACTGAGAATGCCCAAGAGCTCATCGAGGATTACACCCGCTTGGCGAATAACGCGCGCCAGGCTGAAATTACCACAGAAATTACCGAAATCATCTCCGGTGCGGATAGCCTCGGAAAGTAACCGAACAAGGACATAACAATGACAGTTGAGACGTCGCAGAAGCTGGCAACCGGCCGCATTATTCAAGTGGTCGGCGCAGTTGTGGATGTTGAGTTCCCGCCGGATGCACTCCCGGAGATCAATTTCGCGCTTGAAACTGAGGTCACGCTGCCAACCGGTGAAGATGCCGGCGAACCGATGACGATGACTCTCGAGGTCGCCCAGCATCTCGGCGAAAACATCGTGCGAACAATCGCGATGAAGCCGACCGATGGACTCGTACGTGGCGCGACCGTCGTCAACACCGGCGGACCAATCTCCGTGCCCGTGGGCAACGTGACTTTGGGCAAGGTTTTCAACGTGGTCGGAGAACCACTCAACCTCGCAGAAGGCGAGACCCTTGACGTGGAGGAGCGCTGGCCGATTCACCGTCAGGCACCAAACTTTGATCAGCTTGAACCCGAAACGCGCATGTTCGAAACCGGAATCAAGGTTATCGATCTGCTCACCCCGTACGTGCAGGGCGGAAAGATTGGCCTGTTCGGTGGCGCAGGCGTTGGAAAAACGGTTCTGATCCAGGAGATGATCCAGCGCGTTGCACAGGATCACGGCGGTGTGTCCGTGTTCGCGGGAGTTGGCGAGCGTACCCGTGAAGGTAACGATCTCATCTTCGAAATGGAAGAAGCCGGCGTTCTCGATAAGACGGCGCTCGTGTTCGGGCAGATGGATGAGCCGCCGGGTGTGCGTTTGCGAATTGCGCTTTCGGGTTTGACGATGGCGGAATACTTCCGTGACGTGCAAAACCAGGACGTCCTGCTCTTCATTGACAATATTTTCCGCTTCACCCAGGCCGGTTCAGAGGTATCGACCCTGTTGGGCCGCATGCCATCCGCCGTGGGTTATCAGCCCACCTTGGCTGACGAAATGGGCGCACTTCAGGAACGTATCACCTCCACTCGCGGGCATTCGATTACCTCTCTCCAAGCGATTTACGTGCCGGCTGACGATTACACCGATCCGGCTCCGGCAACCACCTTCGCGCATTTGGATGCGACGACCGAACTCTCCCGTGACATCGCTTCGCGCGGCCTGTACCCGGCGGTTGATCCGCTTGCATCATCGTCGCGAATCCTCGATCCGCAATACGTTGGGCAAGCCCACTACGAGGTTGCCACCCGGGTGAAGCAGATCCTCCAAAAGAACAAGGAACTGCAGGACATCATCTCAATTCTTGGTGTGGATGAGCTTTCGGAAGAAGATCGGGTCACCGTCGCTCGCGCTCGGCGTATCGAACAGTATCTCTCCCAAAACACCTATACTGCAGTGAAGTTTACTGGCGTTGAGGGATCCACGGTTCCGATCGACGAAACGGTAGAAGCATTCCGCCGGATCGTGGACGGCGAGTACGACCACATTCCAGAGCAGGCATTCTTCAACATCGGCGGCATTGAAGACATTGAGCGTGCCTGGCATAAGATTCAGGCCGAGTCATGAAACTAGAAGTTGTTGCACGGGGCGGGGTCCTTTTCGAAGGGGAAGTATCCGACGTCGTCGTTCCTGCATTCCACGGCGAAATGGGTATTTTGCCTGGCCGTGCGCCGGTGATGGCAGTGGTGCGACAGGGCGAGGTGCGGTTTACCGAAAACGGGCAGAAAAATTCTGTCGAGGTCGGTGACGGCTTTTTGACGGTCGATGACGATCACGTGATCGTCGTCGTGGAAAATTATGATGTGAAGCGGGGCGCCTACGATCCCTCCCCGCTTGCCGATACTTTGGAGGAATAGCCTTGGTCGGGGAAGCGATCGCATGGGGCATTTCTGCCGTTTTGCTTGTCGGCCTCCTTCTCGGCTTCTGCTTCCTTCTTCGAGCTAGACGATTGCTGAATCTTCCCGCCTCCATTCAAGTCGCTTTTCGGGGTGAGGACGGGCGGTGGGTCAATAGCATTGCAGTCTTGGGTGATGAAACACTCGATTTGTATCCGACCCGGTCCTTACGGTGGGCTCCCAGCAGGAGAGCTCGGCGTGACGGCATACAATTTGAGTTACGGCCCGAGCGAGAGGGCGTCCAGATAGCAACCTTGGCCACAGAGAAGGGTAAGTGGCATATTGCATCCAGCGCTGATGAGGTTTCCGCGATGCTTTCGTGGATCGATTCGGCACCTCCGGAAGCTGAACCCACGATCGCCTGATATGCTGGTTCGCGCCTTGTGCAGCCAGTGAAAGGACAGTTGTGCGAATCGTTTATGCCACGTGTGCAGTTGACTATTCCGGCCGTTTAGATGCCCACCTCGAACCAGCTGTGCGTGCCGTGATGATTAAGGCTGACGGAGCGGTGCTTGTCCATGCCGACGGCGGGTCGTATAAGCCGCTCAATTGGATGTCACCGCCGTGCGCAATGCGAGTGGAGGAACCTTCTCAAGAGGAAGGGGCTGCGGGAATTACTCAAGTGTGGCGAGTCGAACATGATAAAACGGACGATGCGCTGGTGATCTACATTTATGAGATTCACGATGAGATGACCATGAATCTCGGCGAAGAGCCAGGACTGCTCAAAGACGGGGTAGAGGATCACCTGCAAAAACTGCTCTCTGAACAGCCGGAAATTTTAGGTAAAGACGTCCAGTTGATTCGGCGTGAGCACCCCACCGCGATCGGACCGGTAGATTTGCTGGTCAAGGACGGATCTGGGCATATCGCGGTGGAAGTAAAACGGCGCGGTGAGATCGACGGGGTCGAACAGTTGACTCGCTACCTGACCTTGCTCGAACGTGATTCAACTCTGCGCCCGATTCGGGGAATTTTTGCCGCGCAAGAGATTCGCCCGCAGGCTCGCGTTTTGGCGGAGGATCGTGGAATCGAGTGCGTGGTGCTCGATTATGATGCGATGCGTGGCGTGGACAACCCGGAGGATAGGCTGTTCTGATGGCTCGGCGTAGGCGTTCTCACGGCCGTAAGCATTCGGGGGAGTATAGGCCCCTTGATATTGGCCGAATCATGAACTACACAACCTATGAGATCGCCGATAATGGAATGGAATTCAAAGTCCACCATGTGCGGGCCGGCCGGAAAGAATATGTGTGCCCCGCGTGTAACGGACGAATTTACGTGGGCGAAGCTCACGTTGTTGCGTGGACCGAAGACTCGTGGTTCGGCGCCGAAGCTGGTCAACAGGCTCGGAGGCATTGGCATACCAGCTGTTGGCGGGCCCGAGGGCGCCGAGCAACGGGTTGGTGATGGTAACGTTGGGCCATGATTGCTTTTCGTAGAACCGGCCCCGACTCCACGCTTCCTCTCGTACTTTTGCATGCGCTCCCGCTTGATTCAACAATGTGGGATCCCGTGCGCGCCGAACTTGCAGATATCGATATCCTGACGTTCGACGCGCCTGGTTTTGGTGATTCTCCAAGCGGACAAGCGCTTAGCGGCGACGAACCGAACACGGCGGTGTTCGTAGATGCGATCAAACAACGGTTGGATGAGCTAGGCATTGAACGGATTGGCCTTGGCGGACTATCTATGGGTGGTTCGGTGGCCGCCGACTTCACTTATGCCTACCCGCAGATGGTTGCCGGGCTCGCCCTGATGGATACAAATATCGGTTCTGACGATGAGGACCGCAAGGCTTTTCGACGGTCAGTGGCCGAGAAGGCTGACCGGGGCGAAGGTTATGAGACGGTGAAAGATTGGACAACCACCATGGTCGGTAGCCATGCCACTGAGGAGGTGCGCGACTCTTTGGATGGGCGTTTTAGGGCATTACCTAACGAAGGGCTCGCGTGGATTCAGCGTGCGATGGCCAACCGCGAAGATCGTTCCAATGCGGTATCACTGGTCAAGGGGCCGGTGTACTTTATTCGAGGTACGGAAGATCCGACAGCTTCGCTGGAATCCTATATGGAACTCGCACTGCAGACCGATCAACCGCGGATCAGGGAGATCGACGGCGTTGGGCACTTTGCGGCCGATGAGAAACCCGTTGAACTCGCCAAGATTCTAGGTGACTTTTACGCGGATGTGACGCGCTGGGAGAACTCCGGGCGCTGAGGTCTATTCGTCTGCTTGGCTTTGAGGTTCCACAATCTCATCGATCACGATGGAATGATTGGACGAGGTAAGAATCGCGCGCATATCAGCAAGATACGACTCGAGGGTTTCGCGCTGCTCGCGCAGTGATTCTACGTGATCGTCGGCAGCTGAACGCGTGGCTTGAGCCTCGCTATTGGCCTCGTTGCGAACGCGAGTGGCTTCATCTCGAGCCTGCGCAATTATCTCGGCGGCTTCTTCGCGAGCAGATCGGACGATGGACTCGGCGTCCTGCCGAGTTGAATGTGAAAGCTCGTCGGCACGTTTTGTGGCTTCAACGACGCGCGCTTCGGCATCTTGGGCTTCAGCTTCGGCGCTGTTCATCATCTCCTCCGCGCGGGCACGTAGTTCGGCGTCGCGTTCGCTAAGAATCCGAGCCGATTCTTCAGATTTTGTAACGATCTCGTTTTCGGCTTCGGTGCGCATCCGCTCGACTTCTTCCTGAACGCGTGTACGCAGGCGTGTCATCTCCGCTTCAACCGTGGCGCGCAGTTCAGCGACTTCGTGTTCGGCCTGTGAGCGCATGGATGTGGATTCTGATTCGGCCATTGAACGGAGGCGTTTGGCTTCACGTTCAGCCGAGGAAACCATCTCTTCGGAGGTACGCCTAGTCGTCTCTGATAAGACTTCTGCTTCGGACTTTGCTTCTGAGCGGATGGTCAGTGCCTCCTGTTCGGCTTTTTCGAGAGTCTTTTGGCTGTCGAATTCTGCGGACAATCTGAGCTGGTCGGCTTTGTACTGAGCGTCGGACACGAGTTTTGAGGCGTCTTTGCGAGCCCTCGTCATGAGATCGAGAGCCTGTTCTTCGGTCGAACGCAGTAGCCGTTCCACCCTTTCGCCAAGACCTGAATAGGAGGGGCGCTCGTGTTCATTCAAAGCTCCTTGCGCTTCCGCTAACTCGGCGGATAACTCCAAAATTTGTTCGTCGAGCTTCGAGATGTGACTGCGAGTTTGTGACAGATTGGATTCCAACTGGGCCACACGTTCGTCGACTTGTGCGCGGTCGTATCCTCGCATGACAATGGAAAACTGTTGATCGCTCACTTCTTCTCCTTGATGGCCTGTATTCCTACAGCGTAGCGCTTCGTGAGGTCGAATCGCTCACGCTACGATGATCTTATTACCAAAACCCGATAGTGTTACACAATTGTATGCGATGCGAATGTGGAAGAAAGACGTGAGTATGAAACGTATTGCTGGGTTGCTGCTGGGCGCGATTGGCATTGCCTGCGCCGTTTTCGGCATCGTTCGCGGCGCGACGGCGGAGGACACGACGGTCGTCGAGGTAACAATCCCAGGTGGTCAGGCGCAGATGATGTACACGGCCCCCGGCGTGCTCCATCTTGTAGACGACACCGTCGACGTTACGTTGAGTGCCCCCGAAGGGAAAATTCACTGGGGGCTTGGCGCGACTCAAGACGTGGAAGATTTTATCGGTGAATCTGCGGCTATCAAAGTGACCGGCCTGTCAGACTGGCAGACGCCAGCGTACGAGGAGCTTCCGGGCACACCTGAAGGAATCGAACCGATTGCCGAGGCGGCTGCGCAGGAATCCTGGGGAATCGAACACATGGATCTTTGGTTCGAATCTGGTACAGGGGAGCAGAGTGTTGAACTACCTTTGGAGCCGGACCAGTCGATTCAACTTTCGCTTATCGTTTCCACCACGACGGGCAAGGCGCCCGATATGACGCTGGCGTGGGAGCATTCGTTACCGGGTGCCAACGCGCGGCAGATCGTCGTCATTGGCCTGCTTATAGCCCTCATTGGCTTACTGCTCTGGATAGGTTCACGTCAAGAAACCTCTCTCAATCGCAAGATCGCCGCGAAGAGGCACGAGCGCCGGGAGCGGCAGGAAGCTCAGACGACTGTCATGCAAAAGATCGAACGCTCGCGTGATGAAGCCAAACGGACGACCGGTGGCGCTTTGGGTGCGGGAATTATGCCCGGCGTTAACGAGTCGTTGCGGGACCGAGCCTTGCAAGATTCCGATCGAATTGTTCTACCGGCAATCGAAGAGGACTCCGAGCTAGACGAACAGGTGGCGGCCGAAGAAGAACCGGAAGTGCAAGAAGCTGGACCCGCTGAGAGCTCTAAGGATGAGGTGGCGACAGACAAGGGCGTTGATGACAAAGAATGGCGTGCACTATGGAATTTCTCGTGGGGAACTCCATGGACGAAGGAGGAGGACGAAGATGCGTAAATTGATGCTGTGCGCTCTGAGCGCCGCTTTTGTTCTTAGTTCGTGCTCTACCACTGATGAACTACCGCAACCGACGTCGGGAAACAATCCGCATCCGATCGTGACGGACGAAAAATACGAACAGATCGCGCAGGAGACCGCAGACGGAATCGCTGCTGCGAATGAAAGTCTTGACTCAGGCGACCTGACGAGCAGGGTGAGCGGCCCCGCGCGCAACTATCGCACGGCGCAGCTGCAGCTCAAAAGCTATCTTGGTGACAGTTACGATCTAGACCCAATGCTTATTTCCCCGGAAGGCTCACCGGTTGTGTCCGGCACGGCATATCCGCGAACGATGATGACCACGGTGCCACCGCGCGACGGTAGGAATCTCACGACACTATCGGTGTGGAGTCAAAATGGCCCCCGAAGCAATTACCACCTTTGGGCCGATATCGAGCTTTACGGCACGGCTAACCTGCCAGATATCGTTTCCGCGCTGAGTGACACGGCAGGGTTTCCCGAATTGGATCCGGCAGATTACGCGGTTGATCCGACCGAGGTGCTAAAACAGTACGCTCTCTACAACGGGACGCGCGAGCAACAGGACATTGTTTTTTCTGCGCACGATCCGCTGTATACGCAGATTGCGGCGCAGCAAGATGCCTTCGTTGAATCTCTTGGTGAGCTTGGAACGGCAGCAACAAATTTCAGCGTGGGTGATGGAGGTCTGCGTGGTGTTGCCACAGAATCTGAGGGTTTGGTGGTCGTGGGTGAGATGATATATCAAGTCAAGATCACCAAAACTAACGCTAATGCAACCTTGCGAATCGGCGGGGAAATCGGCGCGATGTACGAGCAGAGTGGCGATAATGCGATGCTCGAGATAGGCGATCAAGGAATCGCTAACTATGCAGCTACCGTCGCATTTTATGTTCCACCAGCAGGGGCTGAACCGGTAGTTGAGGTGATTGGCGCTTCTCAGCCGACTCTGATTAGTGTGGAGAATGTGGTGGCTGATTAAGCCGGCCCGAGGAGGAGACATGTCAATTAACGGATCATTGGGCGCCTACGACCTATCGGCGTTCCAAAAGAACGATAGCGCGCAAGGAGTTCCCGGTGGGGATCCGGGGCAAGCCACCCCAGGTGCCGGGGGTCAGAGCGTAGCCGGCCCCTACGTCGTCGAACTGACTGCGCACAACCTCCAAACCGTGGTTGAAGTTTCGAGCAAACTGCCGGTAGTCGTGGCCTTCCATTCCGCGCATTCGGAAAACTCGGCAAAACTCCTAGACTCGTTGAAACGGTTAGCACTCAGCAAGGGTGGCCGTTTCCAGCTTGCTACGGTCAACACGGATGAAAGCCCGGACGTTGCTCAAGCTTTTGGAACGCAGGCCGTGCCCGCGGCCGTGGCACTGCTCCAGGGCCAGCCCGTGCCACTTTTTCAGGGGCTGCCCGACGAGGCTCAGCTGGCAGAGACGGTTGACAAGATTATTTTAGCCGGCGAGCAATACGGGCTCACCGGCGTGCTCGACGGCGGTGAGGTCCCCGCTGAGCCGGAAATTCCGCCACTGCACAAGGCTGGCTTGGAAGCCCTCGAACGGGGAGATCTGGACGCGGCGCACACCGCTTATACCGATGCGTTGGCACAAAATCCAGGCGACGGTGATGCTCAGACCGCACTCCACCAGGTCGAACTCCTGCAGCGCATTTCAGCACTGGATGAAGACGCGCAGATGGTCTTAACTCGCGCGCAGGATGCGCAAGCATCGGACGTCCAGATCCATCTTCAGGCGGCAGATATCGAGTTCTCGCACCAGCGCCCCGACGCCGCATTCGCAAGGCTCCTTGACGTCATTCGTGCCACCACAGGCGATGACCGGGAAGCCGCTCGAAAGCGTCTGCTTGCATATTTTGACATCCTTGGGCCAAGCCACGAGACCGTTGTCGCCGCGCGCAAAGCACTAACAAACGCTCTGTTTTAGTCAGACTCTTCGCACATATACCACAGTGCGGCATTGGGTGGGACAACAAGTGTTCCATCCGCCTCGGCGAATTCTCGCGATTGAACAATGACCTTAATGTTCTTGGGCAGCTGGACCGGCAAATCAAATGTGCAGATGATGTGCACGTCGGCACGTGAGCTAAGTCGTGAGATGTAATGCAGGTGGTCTGCATTTTCCTCGGCATCGTAGAGCGCTGCCCGTGCCATCTGTAGTTCCTTACGAAGTGCAAACAATCTGCGGAAAAGATTGAGCGTTGAATCGGGGTTAGCCCGCTGATAATCGGCTGCTAGAGTGTGGAAAGTTTCAGGTTGCGGCAGCCACACCTCGCCAGTCGGCGAAAAGCCATAGCCTGGCTCATTGTGGCACCAAGGCATCGGTATGCGGCAGCCGTCGCGGCCCGCTTCCTTTCCGTTTGTTCGAAAGAATGCAGGATCTTCTCTTAGTGCTTCTGGCAACTCCATGTGCTCAGGTAGGCCGAGTTCTTCGCCCTGATAGATATATGACGAGCCAGGCAAACCAGTTTGGAGCACATGAGCAGCGATTGCTCGATTGAAGCCAAGTTCAACATCCGGCTGCTCGTCATCTTTTCGGATTCCATTTGGCCCCTTGCCTGTTTTACTCAGACCAAAACGCGAGACAGCGCGAACGACGTCGTGATTGGATAGGACCCAGGTGGTAGGTGCACCTACGAAATCCATTGCGGCCAAAGAATCTCGGATGGTTTCGCGATATGATTCCACACCCCACGGCGCAGTCAGGAAATCAAAATTAAACGCTTGATGCATTTCGTCGGAGCGAACGTACGTCGCTAGATCGTTCAGATCATCCACCCAAGCTTCGGCAACGAGGGCCCTGTCAGCGCCATATTCCGCCAGAACATCGTGCCATTCGCGGTAAATATCGTGAACTTCTGGGCGATTCCACTGTGGGGGAGGCGGGATAGCCTTGGACAGCTCAGCCGCTCCCGAAACCATGTCATAGTGGAATTGCCAGTCGGGCAGCGCTGGGTCCTTCGCCATGCCATGTGCGACGTCAACACGGAAGCCGTCCACGCCTAGGTCAAGCCAGAAACGCAGAATATCTCGAAACTCCTTACGTACTTCCGGGTGCTCCCAGTTCAGATCCGGCTGCGAGGAGTCGAACAGATGCAAATACCACTGCTTATCGTTTTCCCACGGCGATCCAGGGGCATCTGAGCGATCGCAAACGCGCGTCCACGCTGCACCACCAAAGACGGACACCTAGTCGTTAGGTGGTGCTTCGCCGTCGCCATCCCGAAACCAGTAATAGTCCCGCAGGGGTGAGTTCGGATCGGTGAGCGCTTCCAGAAACCAATGATGTTGGTCGGACGTGTGGTTTGGCACCAGATCGACGATGATGCGAAGCCTTGCCGAATTACGGTCTGGCGGCGGCCATGTCACTGGTGATTTTCGTGATTGTGGGAAGCGTGTCACTGTACTCGTTTAGAAAGTCGAATGCCTTTGAAGGGTTGGGATCATGACGCAGGTTCACGAGGTTAGTTCTGGTCAGTTAGACGTGCGTGCGAACAAAATACCTTTTAGCAGGTGGTTCCGCGAGCTCGGCTTTAGGCATGTTGTTGCGATCTTGGCAGCAGCCTATGCCGCGTTCCCGATTCTCTACATTCTTTCGGCGGCTCTCAATCCATCTATTTCGACAACCCTGACCGGCGTGAACGAGATGTTTGCTGAGGTATCAACCCAGAACTTTAGCGAGCTAAATGGCACGATGTTTTGGACGTGCTTGAAGAACACCCTGATCATTGGAGTTGCAACCGCAGTTGGCACTGTCCTTATGGGAGCGGCGGCGGCATATGCTTTTTCTCGGTATCGTTTCTAGGGCCGCAAGGTCACGCTCATGTCGTTGATGGTCATTCAGATGTTCCCGCAGCTGTTGACCTTCGTTGCGATCTTCCTCTTGCTCACCACCCTCGGCGATGTCATCCCATGGCTGGGAATTGACTCGAAGATCGCATTGATCTGCGTCTACTGGGGAGGCGCGCTCGGTGCGAATACCTTCCTCATGTACGGATTTTTCAACTCCGTGCCGGTAGAGCTGGACGAAGCTGCGAAGATTGACGGCGCGAGTCATGCCCAAGTCTATTGGAGAATCATCATGCCACTGGTTATTCCGATTTTGGCGGTTGTTGGATTGCTGTCCTTTATTTCGGCGTTTAACGATTTCATTCTTGCTCGGACGATCTTGACCAGCCAAGACAATTGGACGCTTGCCGTGGGGATGAACTTATGGGTCGGCGGAAATGATAAGCAGTGGGATTCGTTTGCGGCAGGCTCTGTGATTGCCGCGCTACCAATTTTGCTCCTGTTCCTTTTCTTGCAAAAGTGCATCGTTTCTGGACTGACCGGAGGTGCCGTCAAAGGCTAGTCTCTCGCAGCTTGCACACGCCCACGCGCCGCTCGGGTCTAGCTCGCCGGGGAGGTCGGTAAGCCACGGAAACCCGAAAAACAGTGGCTTACGGATCCCCACACGAGTCATCACTTCTCTCCGGCGACGCTTGGTTGCTTCCGGCGGCACCATATTTCGCAACTTATGTGTCGCGCGAACGATCTAAGTTGCGCCGGAAAAAGGTGCGGTGACCAGCAGTCTGGCCGGAGAAGTGGCAGCATCAAGCAAGCGTGTGCGGGAGGGGAGGAAGCAAGTACACACGGGAAGTGATAGCACCTGATGAGCTATGAAATAATGGGCTACGTCAAGGGGCGCGCATTTGTACTCGAAAAAAGCCGTTTTTCGGCGCGAGCGCCGATCTGAGCGCTCAAATTCAGCAGTTTTGTGCACCTCTTGATGTAGACGGTGGGCCATGTCTCTCATTTACCGATACAAGCAGCAGAGGCTTGTGAAAATGATCCGACGTTCAACCCTCCGACCACAATGACCCCAATGTTTCCGTGCCATATCAACGAAAAATCCGCTTATTAGACCCGTAGTCGATCTATTTACCCTCTCGCTGTTTGAACACGTCCACACGTAGTAAACCGGTTACCATTCACTTATTCCGGGCAGGTTTTCCGTGTCCCTTGTGAGCGAAAGATAACCGTTTGCTGTGGTGATTCGAAAGCCGAGCCTAGAGCTGGGCGCGCACCGTCGTCGCCGCCTCAACCAAGTTTCGCAGGGTCTGCTCTGTTTCAGCGTATCCGCGGGTCTTCAAACCGCAGTCCGGATTAACCACAGCTGCTGTGCCGGCACGTTCTTCAACGCCGCCAAGATGAGCTCCTCAAGCTCCTCGGTGGGCGGAACACGCGGAGAATGAATGTCCCACACGCCCGGGCCAATGTCATTCGAGAACACGCCAGAGACCGATTCGAGCAGTTCCATCCGGCAACGGGCAGCCTCCACGGACGTCACATCGGCGTCAAGCCCAGCAATCGCATCGATGATCTGGTTGAACTCCGAATAGCACAGGTGCGTGTGGATCTAGGTTTCATCGCGCACGCCCGAATCGAGGTAGTCGGTGACGATCTGGGTGATCTCCTCGATGGACGTGCCTACGCACGTCAGATGTGCCAGAGGGGGAGTGGGTACGTGGCGGGCGAGAATTTCAGTCACTGCTCGAGCGCCACGGCGATCTTGCCCGGCTGCCCCGTAGGTCACCAATATGAAATTCGGGCGGCTGTCAACGAGCTTTTTGACGGTGCTCCAAAATTTTGGCGCCGCTTGAGGGTTGCGCGGTGACATCACCTCAAATGATGTTGTGATATGGGTGGGCAGTTGGATTGAGTTCGCATCGGGTAGCCAGCCAAAAGCCCGCGGGGAGGCATCGGTAAGTGTGCCGACGTCGTCGTTCTAAAATGAATTGGTAGCCATAGTCATCCTTGATTGCGTTCAATGATGCGGGCTTAATCGATCTCGATAGGCGAGAAGCGATGGTAAGTGGTGCTGTTGGGGCCTACGCGCCCGGCGTGCGAAGGAACCTAGCACACGCACATTCGTGCAACGCGGGCAGTCTGTGCGGACTGGGCGTTGGCATACACGTAAGCGATCATGTGGCTAACATATAGAATGTCGTGCCGGAGACCAAATTGCGCAACAAAACGTCTCATCTGCTGGATGTCCGGTTGGGGCTGGGTCAACCTCTCCTTCCGGAGATCCTTTTGGCGTAAGGAGGTCGGTAAGTCGCGCGGGGATCCGTAAGCCACTGTTTTTCGGGTTTTCCGTGGCTTACCGGCCCCCGGCGGCGAGATAAATCCCCGCGTGCACTATCGGACCAGACCGCTAGAGGCCGGTTGGAACAGCTGACTCGTGCTCCAACCGGCTTTCCACTAGTAGTCGTGCGTTATTCTCCGGCCTCTGTTTCCGCTTCGGCTGGCGCTGCCGGCGTTAGATAGACGACGCCGTAGGGCGGCAACTGGAGCACCGCAGAATGTGAGCGGCCCGCCCATTCAATCTCTTCAGCTTCAACAGCCCCGAGGTTGCCCACCCCGGATCCGCCGTATTCCACCGCGTCAGTGTTGAGAATCTCTTCCCACACCCCACCGTGCGGCAGACCAACCCGGTAGTCGTTATGCGGCACGCCCGCGAAATTGCAGATCGCCGCGATCGTATCCTCACCATCGGCAGACTTGCGTAGGTAGGCGAGCACGTTATGATCCGAGTCGTTGACCTCAAGCCATTCAAAACCATTGTTGGAATGGTCATCCGACCACAGTGCCGGGTGTTCGCGGTAGATCTCGTTCAGGCGCTTGACGCAGCTCATCACGCCATCATGGCCGGGGTTGTCAGTGAGCCACCAGTCGAGGCTGCGGCCTGAATTCCATTCGTCGATCTGGGCAAACTCTTGGCCCATAAACAGAAGTTGTTTGCCAGGATGTGACCACTGGTAGGCGTAGAGCAGGCGCACGCCCGCAAGCTTTTGCCAATGATCGCCGGGCATCTTCGAATATAGCGAGCCCTTGCCGTGAACAACCTCGTCGTGTGAGAGCGGTAGAAGGAATTGCTCAGAGAACGCGTAGACGAGCGAGAACGTGAGTTCGCCGTGATGCCACTTTCGGTTCACGGGCTTTTCCTGCATGTAGTGCAGGGTGTCGTTCATCCAGCCCATGTTCCACTTCAGGCCGTAGCCGAGGCCACCCTGATCCGTCATGGCTGTTACGCCACCCCACGACGTCGACTCCTCGGCGATCATCATGATGCCCGGGTGGTTCCGGTAGACAGTCGCGTTGGCCTCCTGAATAAAGGAGATCGCCTCGAGATTCTCACGGCCACCGTATATGTTCGGCTGCCACTGGCCCTCTTGACGCGAGTAGTCGAGGTAGAGCATGGAGGCGACGGCGTCGACGCGTATGCCATCCACGTGGAACTCTTCCATCCAGTACAGGGCGTTCGCAACGAGGAAGTTACGCACTTCCCTTCGCCCGAAGTTAAACACGTAGGTCCCCCAATCCGGCTGCTCTCCGCGCAAGGGATTGGGATCTTCGTAGAGCGCGGTGCCATCGAACTTGGCGAGCGCCCATTCGTCTTTAGGGAAGTGGGCGGGCACCCAGTCCATGATCACACCGATGCCGGCCTTGTGGAGCTCGCTAATGAGATATTTCAGATCATCAGGGTGGCCAAAGCGAGCGGTGGGTGCGTAATAGGAGGTGACCTGATATCCCCAAGAGGGGCCAAATGGATGCTCCGCGAGCGGCATGAATTCCACGTGGGTAAAGCCCAAATACTTCACGTGCCCGATGAGTTGTTCGGCTGCCTCGCGATAGCTCAGCCCCTGGCGCCATGAGCCAAGGTGAACCTCGTACACCGAGACCGGGCCCTTGTGCGGATCGGTCTGGGCACGGCGCTCCATCCACTCCGAGTCATCCCATTCGAAATGCGACTGGGTGATAATCGAGGCAGTCGATGGCGGGACCTCGGTTCGCCGTGCCATCGGATCAGCCTTTTGGTGCCACGAACCGTCGGCATATTGAAGCTCAAACTTGTAGCGATGGCCATCTTCTGCCCCGGGAATGAACACTTCCCAAATGCCGCTCGTTCCCATCGTACGCATGGAGGAAGCGAGCCCATTCCACGAATTAAAATCACCGATCACTCGAACCGCTCGCGCATTTGGTGCCCACACGGAAAAGCTCGCACCGCGCACCATGCCCATCGGCGTGTCATATTCGCGCAAATGGGCACCCAGTACCTTCCACAGCTCCTCGTGGCGTCCCTCAGAAAATAGATAGCGATCCACTTCGCCAATCGTCGGCAGGAAACGGTAGCCGTCCTCCGTCGTCGCCTCAAAATCGCCGTACGTGGCCCGGACTTGGTAGGTCGGAAGCTCCCCGCCGTCCAACGTTGCCACCCAGATACCGTTCCATTCATGCTCGGCCGGATGTTCCCCATCGGGGGTCACGATCGTTACCGAGTCGGCAAGCTGGCGGCTCACCCGAATAGTCACGCATTCACCATTGCTATGCGGGCCAAGCACATCATGGGGTGAGTGATGTTCGCCTTTGGAGACGGCATCAAGGACTTCTTGATTTACTGGCAGTGGTACAGGCTGTGCGGTCATATCACACTTCCTTCTCGATGAGCGCCGACAATAGTTGATCCCATTCTACTTCGGATTGGGAAATTCAGTGTTCGTGTAGTGAAAGTGCTCCCAGATTCCCCGGAAATCTCGAGGTTTGGGCCATTTTCATTTCGAAACTGCGCTCATTCAGAAGCGAACTGACGGCGAACCGCGCCCACGGGAATATCGATCCAATCGGGCCGACTGGCACTTTCATACGACACTTCATAGAGTGCCTTATCAAGCATGAGCGCTTCCAAAAGAGCCTCTTCCGACTCGCTGAGTTCGCCGTATCCAGCCAAAAACGCGTCCCGCGCCCCCTCGTACCAGGACGCGGCGGCTTGGCTGTCGCCACCCTGGCGCACCGTTGTTCCGGCAGCGTAATCAAACGAACGCAAAATACCCGCGACGTCTCGGAGAGCTAAGTCCGGTTGTACACGTTCCGAAAGAGGACGAAGCGGCTCACCTTCAAAATCTAACGCCACCCAGCCGCGATCGGGAACGTGCAAAACCTGGCCCAGGTGGTAGTCTCCGTGAATCCGTTGCAGAGGCGGCCATTGCACGCTACTGACGGAAGCAAAGACGGAGTCTATGGCCTCGCGATACTGATCGAGTTGCGGGGCGTCCGCCAATGCGCGATTCGCTCTATTTCGCCACTGGCCCACGAGCTGTTCGCGCGCATCGTCACTCGCGGTGGCAGTCCCAAAAGCTGTTGCCAGATCGCGATGAATCTGCGCGGTCAGGGATCCCAGGCCACGGATCTCATCCGATACCTCAAAGTTGCCCGCGGCCAGCGCTCCGGTGATAACTTGCCAGGCGTCCAAAGCTCCCACAAGGAATTCTTGCGCAACGGCAACATCCGTCTGATTACCATCCCACGCACCACGCACCGAACCGTACTGGCGTGGTACAGCGTGCGAACCTGCGGCATCTAACGCCTGTTGAAGTTCAACATCAGGATTTGCTCCATCGCTCAGCACACGGAAAACCTTGAGGATGATCCCAGCAGCGCCGTCATCCGGGTCCACAAACCGGTAGATTATTGAGGTGTTCGACTGCTCCGAGGTCAACCTATGGGAGCTCGCAACAGCCGGAAAATTGCTGCGGATTGGCCGGGCAGACAACCGGAACGCGCCAGCTTGATCATCGCGATCGGCGCTCAGCAGATTGAGCAGGGCACGCTGCCCGTCGACGTCGTCCGTCGCGTCCCACATCTGCACCTGACCAATGTTGCCGATTGGTTGGGACCCGATCCCTTCACGGGAATCTGGGCCTTCGCGGAACGTGAGCGGCACGCAGAAGGTTAGTTCCCCAGACCGAACGAGGAACATGACGGTAGATACGTTCTGACTCGACTCGATCGGGCTCGCGTGGGTGAATACCACGCCATCTGAAGGGTCTCCCGTGAACCAGCGGGTGCTCGTCAACCACCGCCCGGTAGCCTCGGCAAGCTCGGTGGGAGTGGCCGTCCATCCGCCCATCATGAGCTTGCCCCGGTACGGGTTGGTGGCGGCACCTGGTCGTCATCACTGGCCGCTTCAATGCCCTCAACGGGAGCTGGATCTTGCGCGCCCGGGCGCGTGAGCTCCAGCCAGAAAAAGTCGCGGGCACCCATGGTCACCGTGTAGATCCCGTCCTCGTCAACCTTCGGGAAACCGGCGCCACCGAACACGTCAGTGACCTCCCACCCGGCGAACTCGGGAATCGAGATACCAGCCGCACGCGGCGTATTCGCCAAGTTCATGATGCACAGCATCACCTGTTCATCGTTTTCACGAGTAAATGACAGGAGCGCTTCGTTATTGGCTTCACGCAGGCGGAACGCCCCGTTGCCCAGCACCGGATACTTGCGGCGAATAGCGAGGATCCCGCGCGTCCAGTGCAATAGCGAGGACGGCTGGGCGAGCTGAGCTTCCACGTTAATCGCCTGATAGTGGTAGACCAGCGACTGCACGACCGGCAGATACAACTTGCCCGGATCGGCAGTGGAAAAGCCCGCATTACGATCGGGCGTCCACTGCATGGGGGTACGTACAGAATCGCGGTCGGGCAACCAAATATTGTCACCCATACCCAGTTCATCGCCGTAGTACAGGCACGGTGAACCGGGCAGCGAGAGCAGGAGTGCATTGGCCAACTCGATCTCGGCACGCGAATTACCGAGCAGGGGTGCCAGGCGGCGCCGAATGCCCACATTCGCTCGCATACGCGGATCTTCGGCATACCAGCCATACATTTTCGCGCGCTCTTCGGTTGAGACCATTTCCAAAGTGAGCTCATCGTGGTTACGCAGGAACGTACCCCACTGGGTACCAGCCGGGATGTCCGGCGTCGCATTCAAAATGTCGCGGATCGCCGTCGCCCGCTGGTCACGCAACGCGTAGAAGATACGCGGCATGACGGGGAAGTGGAAACACATGTGGCATTCGGGATTTTCTTCCGTGCCAAAATATTCGACGACGTCCTCAGGCCACTGATTTGCCTCAGCCAGCATAATCTTGCCCGGAAATTCCTCGTCGAGCATGGCCCGCAGGTCCGCAAGATACTGGTGTGTGCGTGGCAGGTTCTCGCAGTTCGTGCCCTCTTCTTCGAAAAGATAGGGCACTGCGTCGAGCCGGAAACCATCAATACCCAGGCGCGCCCAAAAGCGCACGACGTCTTTAACCGCTTCTTGGACCTTGGGATTTTCGTAGTTCAAATCCGGCTGGTGGGAGAAGAACCGGTGCCAAAAGTATTGACGGCGCACGGGATCAAACGTCCAGTTCGACGCCTCGGTGTCGATGAAAATAATGCGCGCATCCGAATACTCGGTATCGTCGTCGCGCCACACGTAGAAATCCCCAAACGGACCGTCCGGATTCGAGCGTGAAGACTGGAACCACGGATGCTGATCCGAAGTGTGGTTGACCACCAGGTCGATAATAATTCTGATCCCGCGGGCGTGCGCTTCCTCAATCAGCTTCGAAAAGTCATCGAGGGTGCCATATTCTGGGGCGATCGCCGTAAAATTCGACACGTCGTAGCCGCCGTCGCGCTTGGGCGAAGGGTAAAACGGTGGAATCCATAAGCAATCGACGCCGAGCCATTGCAGGTAGTCCAAGTGATCGATGAGGCCGCGAAGGTCACCCTGCCCCGATCCGGTCGAATCACCGAAAGCGCGGAGCAGAACCTCGTAAAAAACGGCCGTCTTAAACCAGTCCGGATCGTTGCTCAAACCGGGGCGATGGCTCTGATTTGTTGCTGTTGCGGGCTGGGGTAGAGCGTGTGGGGATTGTGGCACTACAAAACCTTCACTGACAGAATGTGGGCGACCTGGCTCTGCGGGTCCAGGCTGACGTACGGGCGGTCATTCCAGTAGAACGTTGCTCCGCTGAGCTCATCACGAACTTCGAGGGCGGGCGAACCATCCCACTTGGGGCTGGTGCCAAAAGCTGATAGATCGAGATCGATCGAAGCCGAGTGTGCCTCGTAAGGGTTCACATTGAGCACGACGATTACCATATCAACAGAACCGTCCGCGCTCTCCTCGGGCTTAGTGACCTTGCTAAAGCACAGAATATGGTCGTTGTTCGTGGGATTGATCGTCACGTTACGCAGGCGGCGCAACGCGAGGTGTTCGGAGCGGATGTGATTGAGCTTGCCCAAAAGGTCGGCGATACCAAGCGCGTCACCAGCGGAATAATCGCGATCCTTGTATTGGTACTTCTCATTATCAATCTGCTCTTCCGCACCCGGGCGCGCCACATTCTCCACGAGTTCGTAGCCGTTGTAAATGCCCCATGTGGGTGCCCCGGTAGCCGCGAGGATAGCGCGGATTGCAAATGCGGGCACGCCGCCGCGCTGCATGTAGGGAGTCAGGATATCGTGCGTCGTCGGCCAAAACGCCGGGCGCACACGCGAATCCGATTCGTGGGCGAGCTCTACGAGGTACTCCTCGATTTCCTTCTTCTCATTACGCCATGCAAAGTAGTTGTACGACTGGTGGAAACCGATGGCTCCGAGCGTTTGCAACATGGGCGGCTTCGTGAACGCTTCCGACAGGAAAATTACATCTGGATGATTGGCACGGAAGTAGGCCAAAAGCCGGTGCCAGAACGGTAGGGCCTTCGTGTGCGGATTATCGATCCGGAAGAGGGTGACGCCGTGGCTGACCCACACCTCAAGCACGCGCTTAATCTCCTGGTAGATCCCTTCCGGATCATTATCGAAGTTCAAGGGGTAAATATCCTCGTACTTCTTTGGCGGGTTTTCTGCGAACGCGATCGTCCCGTCCGCTCGCGTGGTGAACCACTCTGGGTGGTCCTTGACCCACGGGTGATCAGGCGAAGCTTGGAGTGCGATATCGAGTGCGACCTCCATGCCGAGCTCTTTGGCGCGGGCGACGAACTTGTCGAAATCATCGAAGGTGCCCAGATCGGGGTGAATCGAATCGTGACCACCCTCGTGGGAGCCAATTGCGTATGGCGAGCCCGGATCTTCCGGTTTCGCATTCAGCGTGTTGTTCCGGCCCTTGCGGTTGGTGGTGCCAATCGGATGGATCGGCGTGAGGTAAATGACGTCGAATCCCATGGCAGCGATGCGATCAAGATCCTTTGCAGCTGTCTCAAACGTTCCCGAGACCCACTTCTTCGTGCTCTTGTCATAGTAAGCCCCTACAGTTCGTGGGAAAATCTCGTACCACGAGCCAACGAGCGCCTTTTCACGGTCAACTGCGACTGGGTAGCGCGCCGATTCGGTGACCGAATCGCGAAGTGGATACTTGGCGAAAGCCGCGTGCACGTCGTCGGAATCAGCCGCGGCGAATCGAATATTCTTTGATACGCGCTTGCGAGTCATTACTTGAACGGCGTCGTCGAGAACGTCCCATTCCACGGAATCTTTCGGCATGTTTTCCATGGCGCGAGCAAAGAGCTTTTCACCCTCTTGGAAAACGAGCTCAACATCCACGTTGGCATCGAGCTTGAGCTTAGAATCGCGGAACCACGTTGCCAGGGGATCCGACCACGAGCGGACGAAAAATTGCCAATTACCCGGGTAGGTGGGGGTGAGCCAGCCCTTGTAAATGTTGAGGCCGGGATGGGAATCGTGCATGATCGCTTCCTGCACTTCGTTACCCTCCGGGTCAACCAGAACTGCGGCCGCACCGAATTGATCGTGCCCCTCGCGGAACACGGTTGCGGTAACCGGGAACGCTTCATGTTCCGTTCCCTTTGCCGCCCATGCACCATTTTGGAGAACGGGTTGAACGTCAACGATGGGGATGCGGCCAACGGGGGCGAAAGGCGCGGGCTGAGGTTTGGCGACGTCGCCCGTGAAGCCAGGCGGCGTGGGCGCGGTTGGCGCTTTGGTTTTCCTTGCCGTGGCGCGGCGAGACGGTGCCTTTTTAGGAGCAGCTTGGGAAGCGGGCGCTTTTGCTGCGGGTGCTTTCGCGGCCGGCGTCTTTGCTGCGGGTGCTTTCGCGGCCGGCGTCTTTGCTGCGGCGGTCTTGGACGAAGCTCTTGACGCTGGCTTTTTGGTGGAAGTCTTCTTCGTTGCGGCAGTGCGTGTAGCTGGCTTCTTCACCGCCTGCGATTCGGTTGTGGAGGTTTCAGGTGCCGAATTCGGCGTGACCTTCTCATTCATGGGAGCTGCCTTTCTAGAATCCGTCTGTTGCCTCAGCGCCTTCTCGCATGTGAACTTGGCGGTGATCGTACCCTTCGATCCTAGTAGAAAATAACGGTATTTTCGCGGCCTTCACCCAGCACGAAATCGGTTGGCAGCCCGCGTGGGCTTCACGTCCCCCGGATTTAGCACGACGACGGCCTGCCACCTATGCAAACCGGGCAGTTTCCACTCACAAGGCGCACGTTTCACCTACCCCTTGTGAGTGTTTGGTGCCCCGTTTGCAGATGGGGCGCCAACGAGTCGTGGCGGCAAACAGCGGCCCATATTATGGATATCCGAGGGATGAAGCCTCACCGCCCGAGGTAGCTGCATGTGGGTGGTAAGTAAGCGGCCCATATTATGGATATCCGAGGGATGAAGCCTCACCGCCCGAGGTAGCCATAATATGGGCCGCTCTTTAACCTTCCCTAAATCTTTTGCGGCTCGATCTTCCACACTTCATTCGCGTAGTCGCGAATCGTGCGGTCCGAGGAGAAGCGACCGGATTCGACGATGTTCTTCCACACCATTGCTGCCCAGTGGCGCCGGTCGGCGTAGTAGTCCTTCGCCATCTTGTCGCGGGTCTCGCGGTAGGAGGCGAAATCGCCGAGCACGTAGTACTCGTCGGCACCGCCCCAGTCGCCGACCATGAGCGAATGGTGAAGGTCGTGGAAGAGCCCGGTTCCGCCGTCGTCGAGTGTGCCATCCACAAGAGCGTCGACGACGCGCTGCAGGCCGGGCGTGTTGGCCACGGTTTGGCGCGGGTCGTAGGTCTTGCGCAGCTCGGGGAGCTCGTCTTCCTCGGCGCCGAAGATGTAGGCGTTGTCGTGCCCGACGGAATCGACGATTTCGACGTTTGCGCCGTCCATCGTGCCAAGTGTCAACGCGCCGTTCATCATGAACTTCATGTTGCCCGTGCCCGAAGCTTCCTTACCGGCAGTCGAGATCTGTTCGGAGACGTCGGTTGCAGGAATGATGTGCTCAGCGGGGGAAACGTTGTAGTTTTCGACGAAGACGACCTTGAGGCGCCCGGCCACATCCTCGTCATTGTTGACGAGTTCGCCGATCGTGTTGATCAGCTTAATGATGGCCTTGGCACGCACGTAACCCGGGGCTGCTTTAGCGCCGAAGATGAAGACGCGCGGCGGGACCTCCATCGACGGGTTGTCTTTGATCTGGAAGTACAGATCAAGAATGTAGAGCGCGTTCATGAGCTGGCGCTTGTATTCGTGCAGACGCTTGATCTGGGTGTCAAAGATCGCGTGTGGATCGATGTCGATACCTTGGCGGTTCTTGATCCATTCGGCGAAGTCCACCTTGTTGGCGTGCT
Source organism: Trueperella bonasi (assembly GCF_030811535.1). Lineage (GTDB taxonomy): Bacteria > Actinomycetota > Actinomycetes > Actinomycetales > Actinomycetaceae > Trueperella > Trueperella bonasi. The sequence goes on from NZ_JAUSQX010000001.1 coordinate 1,473,321, forward strand.
TGATCTCGTTGACGCGGTCGAGCACCGTCGTATCGTTGAGGTAGCCTTCGAGTTCCTTGAGTTTGTCAAGGTCGCGTACCCACTCGTCCGAGCCGAGAAGTTCGGTCAGAAGCGCGGATAGGCGAGGGTTGCACTGGTCGAGCCAGCGGCGCGGAGTCACGCCATTGGTCTTGTTGTTGAACTTTTCGGGCCAGAGCTTATACCAGTCGTTGAGCGTGTCAGCTTTGAGGATCTCGCTGTGCAAAGCGGCGACGCCGTTGATCGAGTAGGAGGCGTAGCAGGCGATCCAGGCCATGTGTACGAGGTTGCCCGAGACCGGCGCGAGGTAGTCGATCTTGCCCGCATCCAAACCAGCTTCCGACATTTCTTCACGGAAACGGCGGTCGATTTCGCGAACGATTTCGAGGATGCGGGGGAAGAGCCGCTCAAAGATCGGGATCTCCCACGTTTCCAGGGCCTCCGCCAGAACCGTGTGATTGGTGTATGCGAAGGTGCCCTGGACGATCTTCCACGCATCTTCCCAGGTGAAGTCGTAGTCATCGAGCAGAATGCGCATGAGTTCTGGGATGGCGAGAACCGGGTGCGTGTCATTGAGCTGGATAGAGTTGAAGCTGTCGAACTTATCCAGACCGCCACGCTGTTCGATTTCGTTGGCAATGATTTGTTGCAGCGAGGCGGATACGAAGAAGTACTGTTGACGCACGCGCAGGATCTTGCCCTCGAATGAAGAATCATTCGGGTAGAGAACGCGCGAAATGTCGGAGACGCGTTCGCGTTCGACGATCGCGCCCGTGAAGTCTTGTGAGTTGAAGGCGTTGTAATCGAATTCGTCGATTGGTTCTGCCTTCCATAGGCGCAAGGTGCCCACGTTGTCGGTGCCGTAGCCGGTAATGGGCATGTCGTAAGGGATGGCACGTACTTGCAGATCCGCGTAGTTGACGCGCACCTGTTCTTCTTCACGGCGGATCACGAACGGGTAGCCCTCTTCCATCCACGGATCGGGCTTTTCGCCCTGGAAACCGTTTTCGAAGAACTGCTTGAACAGGCCGTAGCGGTACAGGATTCCGTAGCCGCGAACCGGTAGGTCCTGCGTCGCGGAAGAGTCGAGGAAGCAAGCTGCCAGGCGGCCGAGGCCACCGTTACCGAGGGCGGCGTCATGCTCTGCCTCGAGAACATCGGTGAGGTTCACGCCGTAGTTGGCGAGGGCTTCGCGAGTTTCCTCAATTTTTCCGAGATTGTTGAGATTGTTGAGCAAAGCGCGGCCCATGAGGAATTCAGCGGAAAAGTAGTGCTGCATTCGGCTTGCGTTGTACCGTTCTTCGGTCTTCTGCCAGTTTTCTGCAATGGCGGAGATGACGGCGGCAGCGGTTCCCTGCCAGTACTCCATGAGCGTGGCGGAATGGGCATTTTTGCCGGAAACCGAGCGTACCTGGCCTCCGATTGCTGTGGTGATATCAACGTGAGTCAAAGAAACCCCTTTATAACAACGCATGAAAACACTGTTCATGTCGGACATGTACAAGGATAGTCGCTTTAAAGCGCGAACCAAATTAGGGCCGTGGCTGCGCGGGGTTGTTGTTAGTAGACCATACCGAGTGCGGCGTGTACTTCTGCCAGAGTTTGCCGGGCCTGCTCACGGGCGCGTTCGTTTCCACGCTGGAGTATTGATTCAAGGTAGCCCGGATCCGCGGCTAGTTCGGCTCTGCGCGTGCGTACCGGAGCGAGGTGTTCGTTAACTGCTTCGGTGACGACGGCTTTGAGGGTTCCGCCCCCGCCGTCGCCGATCTCGCTGGCGATCTCGTGTGGTGCACGCCCGCTGGCGAGTGCCGCAAGAAGCAGAAGGTTCGAAACTTCGGGCCGGTTTCCGGGATCGTAGGTGATGTTGCGATCCGAATCTGTCACTGCCTTCTTCACGAGTTTTGCCGTCTCATCGGCGCTCATGCCAAGCTCGATCGTGTTGCCTTTCGACTTACTCATCTTCGTGCCGTCAAGGCCGAGTACGTTCTCAGCTTCCGATAGGAGCCCTTGTGGGCGCGGAAAAATTCGGTCTTCGCCACCCGAGCCGTAGCGCTTTTCAAACCGGTCTGCGATGACTCGTGTTTGCTCGAGGTGAGGAAGCTGATCTTTGCCTACGGGCACGAGGTTTGCTTTGCAGAACAGGATGTCGGCCGCCTGGTGGACGGGGTAGGTGAGCAAGAGTCCGGACATGGGCCGGTCGCCCGTCGCCTCCAATTCTGCCTTCACCGTGGGATTACGGCGCAATTCGGCGTCGGATACCAACGAAAGGAAGGGAAGCAGGAGCTCGTTAAGTTCGGGCACCTGCGAGTGCGTGAAGATTGTGGTTTCTTCCGGATCCATTCCGATTGCGAGATAGTCGGTGAGTAGCGAATACACCCGCTCCCTCATTGGCCCGGTGTCGTCACGGTCGGTAATCACCTGATAGTCAGCGATGAGGAGCCAGGTTTCAACGCCGCGCTGCTGAATCGATACCCAGTTGGAAAGGGCGCCAAAGTAGTGCCCAATATGCAAATTGCCGGTGGGGCGAGCGCCCGTTAGGACGCGGAACTGCGATGGGTCTTTATCAATGGCCGCCTCGATTTTCGCGCTGGTTTGGCGCGCGTGCTGAAGCGAGGCGTCTGTGATCTCAAGTTCTGCGGTGTTGTCTGTCATGCTTCCATGGTACGTCCGCTAAGCGTGAGCACGTAAATTTAGCGCGGGTTTGCGAAGAATAAAGTGAACGAGAGCGGCTCAACGCGCGTGGTGGCACCGGGGGCGTAGACCGTGGTGGATGTTCGCGGCCTCTCCCAGGTGGAACACCACTCGAGTCTGAACGGCGTTCCTCGCCCTTCGGGCAAAGTAACCACGCGAGAAGCGGGATCTCCATTGATCACGATAAGCGCATCGGCGTCTTGGCCAAATCCGGAGCGCAAGAATTGCAATAGCCGAAAGTTCGGATCGAACCACTTGTGGTCCGGGATCTGTTCGCCGGTGTGGTCGAGCCATTCGATATCCATGATCGAATCACCCGGCGCGATTGCCCCCGTATAAAAATCCTTGGGCCGGAATACCCGGTGGTCGCGCCGCAACCGTAGCAGATAGGCGACGGTGTCGCGCATGTTGCGCTGGTCGTCGTCGAGCTCCCAGTCCAGCCATGAAATTTCGGAGTTTTGGCAGTAGGCATTGTTGTTGCCGCGCTGGGTTTTCATGATCTCGTCGCCGGCGGTAATCATTGGCGTGCCCCCGGCAAAGATCAGCGAAGCGAAGAGATTGCGCATGGAGGTACGGCGTGCCGCAAGAATCGCCGGATCGTCTGAGTCGCCTTCTACGCCGTGATTCCAAGACCTGTTGTTGTCGGTGCCATCGCGGTTGTCTTCACCGTTGTCATGGTTGTGCTTGTGGTTGTAAGCGGTGAGGTCATGCATGGTGAAGCCGTCGTGGGCCGTAATGAAATTGATGGAGGCATAGACTCCGCGTCCACCGGGCACGCGTCCATGACCGAAGAGATCGGCGGATCCGGCAAGCCGGGTGGCCAAATCTCGTTGGTCGCCACCGTGCCCGCCGTGCATGATGGAGGCAGGTTCAGTGATCCAAAAGTTGCGTAGCGTATCGCGGAAGCGGTCGTTCCAGTCGGCTGTGGGGGCGGGAAATTGCCCGGTGCGCCAGCCGCCGTGGCCCATATCCCACGGTTCGTTAATCAGTTTCACGCGCGAAAGAATCGGATCGGTTGCCATGGCCACGTAGAGCGGGTGGCTGTGATTGAAGGAGTCGCCCTCGCGTGAAAGGGTGACTGCCAGGTCGAAGCGGAAGCCGTCTACGCCTATTTTTTCGACCCAGTAGCGCAGCGAATCCAGTGTTAGCTGTATGACTGGGTGGCGACGAAAATCGAAGGAATTGCCGGTTCCAGTCGTGTCGATGAGCTGGCCCGGGCGCGTGGAGCTGTGGCGGTAGTACATAGCGTTGTCGATACCGCGGAAGGAGACGGTGGGCCCGTCATTTCCGGCCTCGGCCGTGTGGTTGTAAACGACGTCGAGGAGAACTTCGATTCCGGCCTCGTGTAAAAGTTTGACCATTCCTTTGACCTCGTCGATAACGGCCTGAGGGCCGGCCTCGCGCGAGGATTGCATCGCGTAGGAAGGTTCGGGCGCGAAGAAGTTGAGCGTGGAGTAACCCCAATAGTTTTCCTTGCCTTGCATGGTCAAGAAGGGCTCAGTCATTTTTGAGTGGATCGGCAGGAGCTCGATTGCGGTGACGCCGAGTGATTTAAGGTAGTCGATTGTGACGGGGTGGGCGACGCCGGCGTAGGTGCCGCGCAGCTCGTGCGGGATGCCCTCCAGTTGTTTCGTCAAGCCGACGACGTGGGCTTCGTAGATAACCGTTTTATCCCAGGGGATAAAGGGGTGGTGATCAACGGCGTCGGGCTCTTCCAGTATGACCCCAAGAGCGTTGATGTTGAGCGAGTCGCGGTTATCGGCGCTGAGGCCGGGTTCTGGCATCAGGTCGGCATCGACAGCGTGGGAAAATAGGGCCGGGTGAAGCTCGGGTTCGCGGGTGATGCCGCGTGCATAGGGGTCGAGTAGAATCTTGGCCGGATTGTGGCGCAGCCCGCGTTCGGGGTCCCAGCGCCCGTGGATGCGATAGCCGTAGGCTTGCCCGGCGCGGATTCCTGGGACGTGGCCTGCCCATACGCCGTGGCGGCATTTGTGTAACGAAAATCTGCGTTCTGACATGTTGCCCGGTTGCCCGTCGATGAAGCAGACTTCAACGGCTGTTGCGTGTGATGCGAAAATTGCGAGGTCTACCCCTTGGTGGGTGAGGTGTGTACCCAGTTGGCAGGGCCTGTTCAGCGGCAGGCTCGGTTCGGGTTCGCGCGCGGTGTATCGCGAGACTTGGGTTGTGGATTGGATTTTCGTCACGTCTTACATTGTGGCAGGTTAAACGGTGATTCGGAAAACGTGCCACGCCGCCGGGCTGATTGTCGGCCTCGCTTAGTACAGTGGTGCGTGAGGAGAAACTATGTACGGGAAATTGTCTCATTCGCGTGAGATCGCTGATCGGGATGCGGCAACGCGTCTGAATCCCGGCTCGGCTTTGGCCGATCCGAATGGTCGCTACGTTCTCGTGCAGGGCGATGCGGTTGCGGCTTGCGGCGATGCGCTCGTGCTGTGGGACCGCGATCGCGTCGGAGCCCTTGGCGAGGTCGCGGTTTCGTACTTGGGCAGGTATCGTGGCGCCCCCTATTTTGGGGTGGATGTGGGCCCTGCGAGCATCGATGCAACCTGGCAACCAGAGCTTGCCGAGGTTACTTTCGAAGGGTTTTACGGGTTAGGGCCGCTCCTTTCCGAGGTTGAGGCCAACCTCGCGATGAGTGCCATCGCACTTGCTAATTGGCAAAGGCGTTCCAAGTTTTGCCCTCGCTGCGGCAGCGCTACCGAACTTGTTGCGGCCGGTTGGGAGCAGCGTTGCCAGGGCGGCCACATGGTGTATCCGCGGTTGGATCCGGCGGTGATCATGGCGATCCACGATTCGCGCGGGCGAATCCTTTTGGGCCGCAATCGCGCTTGGCCCGAAGGCCGATTTTCTACGCTTGCCGGTTTTGTTGAGGCCGGGGAGACGATCGAGGATGCGGTGCGGCGCGAGGTTCGCGAGGAGGTTCAGATTGACGTGGGGCGGCTAGAATATTTTGGCTCTCAGCCCTGGCCATTTCCGCGTTCCCTGATGCTCGGTTTTCACGGCTACGTTTACGACGACGCACAGGAGATCAAGGTCGATGGCGTTGAGGTCGTTGATGCTCGGTGGTTTACTCGAGACGAGGTCAAAGCGCTGTACGCCGATAATCCGGAACGCTTTCCCGGCCGCACCTCGGTTGCCCGTGCCCTGATTGAAGATTGGTATGGCGGAGTGTTGAGTGAGGGCTGATGGCAGAAGAATTACTCGACCACCTAGATGATCGTCAGCGCGAGGTGGCTGCTCACGTGAACGGGCCGATGGCGGTGCTCGCGGGCGCGGGTACCGGTAAGACTCGCGCCGTCACCTATCGGATTGCCTACGCGATCCGGTCCGGCCAGCACGATCCGCGAAATATTCTGGCCGTGACCTTCACGGCCAAGGCGGCAAGCGAAATGCGCTCGCGGCTGCGCGATCTCGGTGCGGGAAACGTCCAAGCACGTACTTTTCATTCGGCGGCGCTCAGCCAGCTGCGCTACTTTTGGCCGAATGCGATCGGTGGGCATGTTCCAGAGATTCGCGAGTCAAAAATGCCGCTGGTCTCGCAGGCTGCAGCAAGCTTAGGTATGGACGTTGATCGGATTGCGGTTCGGGACATGGCCGCCGAAATCGAGTGGTCGAAAGTCTCTCTGGTCGCACCTGATAACTATGTGGAGCGTGCCGAGGCCGATGCGCGCCCGCATGTGGCCAACTATTCCCACGAGCAGATCGCGAATCTGATCAAGGCCTACGAGGAGGTGAAGGCGGATCGGGGCGTGATCGACTTTGAGGACGTCATCGTGATCCTGATCGGCATCATGTGCGACCGCCCAGATATTGCGGCCCGGATTCGCGAGCAGTACAGGCATTTCGTCGTCGACGAATATCAGGATGTTTCGCCGATGCAACACCGATTGCTCCAGCTGTGGCTCGGCGATAGGCGAGACCTGTGCGTCGTCGGCGATGTCTCCCAGACGATCTACTCGTTTACCGGCGCCTCGGCCGGGTATCTGGAAAACTTTTCCAAACAGTTCCCCAAAGCGCGCACGGTCAAACTCAACCGCGACTATCGCTCAACGCCTCAGGTGGTTGAGCTCGCCAACGCGATGATCGAGCCGATTCGTTCTCCGGCTTCGGTGGAGCTGGTTTCCGCCATGAAATCCGGGCGCCCGATCCAGTTCAATGAATATGGCGACGACGCCGATGAAGCGGCCAACGTTGCGGGAAAGATTCTGAGCCTGCGCGAGGCCGGGGTGCCACTTTCCGAAATCGCGATTTTGTATCGAATCAACGCTCAATCCGTGGAGCTGGAAACCGCGCTTTCGCAGGCGGGTATTCCATACGAGATTAAGGATTCGCAGCGGTTCTTCGATCGGCGTGAGGTTCGCGATGCGATGGTGGCCTTGCGGGCTGTTGCGCGCGGGCCGCAAGGTGACTCCCTGCCGGAGATGGTTGAGGACACGTTGAAGGTCATGGGGTGGCGCCCCGAGGCTCCGGAGGGTGGAGCGGCCAAAGAAAAGTGGGAATCGCTCAGGGCTATTCGCGAACTGGCGGGGGACGTCTGGGACAGGCGCGGAGCGTCCATGGCTGAATTTGTGGCAGAGCTCGAAGAGCGGGCGCAGGCGAATAATGAGCCCGCCACGAATGCCGTCACCCTTTCCACGCTTCACGCCGCCAAGGGCCTAGAGTGGACGGCCGTGTTTCTCGTGGGGATGAGCGAGGGCCTGATGCCGATATCGCACGCGAAAACGGCAGAGAATATTGCCGAGGAGCGCAGGCTCCTTTACGTAGGCGTTACGCGTGCCCGCGAAGAACTCTTCCTGTCGTATGCCACCGGCAACCGCGGCAAGAGCAATAGGAAACGGAGCCGTTTCTTGGATGATCATTGGCCCGAGCCGGAATCGCGCACGACCCGCGCGAGGCGGCGTTCTAAGGATGCGAAGGAGAATTGGGCGAAAGAAAATCCAAACGACGTGCCCCTTTTCGAAGAGCTGCGGGCATGGCGATTGGAGAGATCGCGTGCCACCGGAAAGCCGGCACACGTGATTTTGCATGACGTGACGCTTCGCGAAATTGCCGAAAAGAAGCCGCGAGATCTGGCAGAGCTGGGGCGTGTGCGGGGGATAGGAACGCGCAAGCTCACCGATTACGGTTTTGACATTCTGGCGATTGTGAACGGAAAACCTTTCGGCCACGGTCGGTAGATTGACACGCTAAACGCATCCCTATACACTCTGTGACTAGTCAACTATTCACTGAGTGATTACTAGAGGTTGCCGTGGCCGATCCGCAGTATGCTTTCCTTGGTTTGTTGAGTAAAGAACCCAACCATGGGTATCAGCTTAAGAAGCTCTACGACCACTATTTCGCCGGCGATAAGCCCATGCTTGCCGGGCAGGTATACAGCATTTTGGCAAGGCTTGCTCGAGACGCGATGATCTTCGAAATTGCCGATTCCGGCGAGTCCGGCGGGCCTTCCCGCACCCGTTACGCGCTGACCGAGCTCGGGGCGCGAGAACTTGACGAATGGTTAGCCACTCCCGAGCCGCCTGCCCCCACGCTGCAGGCTGATCTCTACGTCAAAACTATCCTCGCGCTGCTGGTCAATGGCGAGGCTGCCACGTTCTTACAGGCTCAACGCAAGGCCCACATGCAGCGCATGCGCGAGCTCACCGCGCGCAAAAAGGGCGCCTCGGTAGCTGACAAGGTGCTTCTCGACTATTCGCTTTTCCATATCGAGGCCGATCTACGCTGGATCGACATGACGGCCTCGCGTCTGAACCACCTTAAGGAGCAGCTGTGAACGTGTTGACCGCTCACAACCTTGAGAAAAGCTACGGCAAAACCGTGGCGATGCGCGGAATATCCCTCGAGGTCGCTGCCGGCGAGGTGCTCGCGGTGATGGGTCCTTCCGGATCCGGCAAATCAACGCTCCTGCACGCCCTTGCCGGCATTGAGCTGCCCGATCGCGGCTCCGTCACGTTCAGCCCGCCGGGAGCAAGTATGGAGATCACGGCGCTGTCCGACGACGAGCGCACCCTTCTTCGCCGCAAAGACTTCGGCTTTGTATTCCAGTTTAGTCAGCTCGTGCCCGAACTGAATGCCCTCGACAACGTGGCGGTTCCCCTGTTGCTCGCGGGTACCAAGAAAGACGAGGCCTACGAGGTAGCAAGCCGCTGGCTCGACGTCGTCGGACTCGCTGAGCTGGCAGACTCGCTGCCGGGAGAAATGTCGGGCGGCGAGGCGCAGCGAGTGGCGATAGCCCGAGCGCTATGCCCAGAACCTACCGTACTATTTGCCGATGAGCCCACCGGAAGTCTGGATTCGTTGAATTCTGAACTGGTGATGACGGGACTCACCGATATCGTGCGCGATCGGGGGATGACCCTCGTGCTCGTCACGCACGAGGCGTCGATTGCGGCGTATGCGGATCGCGAGGTCACCGTGCGTGACGGCCGGTTGGAGGCCTAATGCACTTGAGTTGGGCAATAGTGCGCTCCTCGCTCACGCGCACCAAAGGCAGACTCGCACTCATCGCGGCAAGCGTGGCGCTCGGTGTGTTCCTCTTGCTAACGGTGGCGGCCTTCTGGAACGCGACGTCGGTAACTAGTCACGCAAATTGGCGCGAAGCCGCCTACGAGGCAAGCAGCGCATACGATCGCGCCACCTATGCGGAAGATCATGCGCTCCTCAGGTCACTCGAGGAAGGCAATATGCGCGTGCTGCACATGCCAAGGGCTTCGGTGATGGTCGCCGGCGAGAAGCAGGTGAACGTTTTCTATGTGGATATCACCGGCGTATCGGAGCCGCCGGATCTTGCGGGGATCACGTGGCCCGGCGAAGGGCAATACCTCGTGTCGCAGGCTTTACACGACTACATTAAGGCTAATCCCGCGGTGGCTCTCGATAAGCGCCTCGGCCGAGAATCTATCGGCATCCTGCCGAATGAGCTTGTGTTTGGCCCAGATGAGATGCTCGCCATTGTGGGGCAGGACCTGTCGGAACGTGGCTACCCGGTTGCGGACTTCATCCCGGAAGGCGCACCCGGAATCCTTTCCTATAAGCCGGTGTTGATCATCGGGCTGGTCGTTCTCCTTGTGCCGATCCTGTTGCTACTTGCTGTGTCGGCCGCGCTCGGATCGGTCCAGCGCGAGCAACGATATGCTGCGCTGCGGCTGGTGGGCGCCACCACGAAGCAGATCGCGCAGATCGTCATTCTTGAGGCGCTTGTGGGTGCAATCCCAGGCTACCTTCTTGGCGCGGCCTTGTTCGTTATCCTGCAACCGGCACTCTCCCAAATTCCGCTCACCGGCCAGCGTTACTGGCCTGCCGATGTGAGCGTCGGCCCGCTTGGCTACGGGCTGATAGCGCTCGCGACGCTCGGGCTCGTCGTCGTCGCTAATCTGTGGGGATTGCGATCCGTTCGTACCTCTCCGCTCGGGGTGGTGCGCAGGCAACGCTCTGCCGGGGCTGGTAGGCCATCGGCTTGGCGTCTAGCCGGTATCGGTATCGCACTCGCGATCTTTGTATATCTCGCGATGACCGTGCACGAAAACTTGGCGCTGCGGCAGGAAATTTTTCTCCTGCTTGCCGGGGTTGTGATCTTGATGGTTGGCCTACTGGTTGCCTCGCCGTGGCTGGTCGTGAAAACAGGGGATATTGTGCGGCGTTGTGCACGCTCGGGCCCAGCTATTATCGGCAGCACGTATGTGGGTGCCCATTCGCGCCGCATTGCGCGCTCGGTATCGGGCGTTGTGCTCGCGCTCTTTGCTGGCGCGTTCTTCTTGACCACCGTCTCCGAGGCAATCAGTTTTGAAGATGAGCGGTGGCTGAAAGAACAATTGCCGGAAACCTCAGTGGCGCTCATCAACCTGTGGCCGGGGCAGGCAGAAGAGCTAGCAGAGAACTTAGCAGGTAAACCCTACGTGGACGAGGTGGTTGTGGCCCACTATGAAGCAGGGTCTTGGCTCGTTCTGCCCTGCGATTTCGCTAGCGACTTCGCGGCCGTATCGTGCGCCGACGAATCGGTTGTGGCCATAGACTTCTGGCTACCAACCTCAACTGGGGGAGCTGTGCTGGAAGCGCCGTCGCATGAAGAGCTTCGCGAGCAGATGAGTCTGGACTTTAATGCCTATCTTGATGAACCGGAGCAGGGTTTGGCATTGAGGCTCCACAGCGCTTCAGACATCGAGCTATTGCGAAATGAGATCTCCGCGCTCGAGTTTGACGACTGGGTCAACATCCATATGTTTTCCAACCTGAAATCGGAGCCGATTGACCAATCTGGAGTGTGGGTGATGACCCAACTCGTCTACGCGGGAATTGCGCTGACGCTCGCGATCGCCATCGCTTCCATGCTCGTATCGAGCTATGCCTCGATTTTGGAGCGCCGCCGATCGCTGCTTACGCTTCGCTTATCGGGCATGCGGGTTCGCGAGATCATGAAGATGATGCTCGTAGAATCCGCTTTGCCATTAGCCGTGATTTCGATTCTCGCAACTGCTGCCGGTTTCGGCGCGGGGTGGCTGTTGATGCACATGGTCTCGAAGTCGCTCGACGCGGTGTTCACGCCGCTGCTATTTGCTGTAGTGGGATCTGCACTCGGATTGGCCGTACTTGCGATCATCTCGCTTGGGCCAACACTGCGCCGCGTCACCGCGCCGAGCAATAACGTCCGCGAATAGCCCTACCAGGAGGCTTTGCGGATTCCGGGAAGTTCACCGCGCAGTGCGCGTTCCCGGAAATTCACTCGCGATAAGCCCGCCTTGCGCAGGTAGGCGCGGCGCCGTCCGTCGAGCTGGTCGCGATTGCGCACCCGCGTGGGTGAGGCGTCGCGGGGGAGCTTGGAGAGCAGGCGCTGAGCTTCGAGCCGTTCTTCCATGGTGTCCGCCGTGCGCACTAGCTCCTTGAGTGCGCGACGTTTTTCCGCATACTTGGAGACGGTGAGCTTGCGGCGCTCATTTGCTCCGATCTTTGACTTTTTCGCCATGGGTTATCTTGTTTCCTTGAAATCGACGTGCTTGCGGATCACCGGATCGTATTTGCGCAAGACGAGCCTGTCCGGCGTCGCGCGCCTGTTCTTGCGGGTCACGTACGTAAAGCCAGTTCCCGCCGTCGAAACGAGCTTGATGATTGGGCGCACGTCTTTGCTGGTTCCTGCCATTACAGTTTCACTCCCTTTTTGATCAGATCGGCGACGACGGCGTCGATCCCACGTTTGTCGATCGTTTTGATCCCCTTGGCGCTAAGGGTCAGCGTGACATTGCGCTTCAAGCTGGGCACCCAATACTTCTTCTTTTGGATGTTGACGTCCCACCGGCGGCGGGTTTTGCGATTCGAATGCGATACAGAGTTTCCGAATCCGGGCCCTGCTCCGGTGATTATGCAGGTTCGAGACATGTGTGCTCCTTTCCTCAGCACACACTACGTGAGAATGAGAGCCGTTATCAACTAGCGTGACCTAAATGAAGAAAGACATCCATCCCCCATACCAACCGATCGTCTTCAGAGATCGCTCGGCGAATTTTATGTTGAAGACCCGTTCCACCTTGACCTCGGAAAAGACGGTCGAATTTGAAGGCGAAGTCCTCCCCGTCATCGACGTGGAAATCTCCTCGGCCTCCCACCCCTACTACACGGGTAAGGCGCGAGTTGTGGACACCGAAGGCCGAGTCGAACGCTTCAACCGGCGCTACGGCAAAAAAGCAACGAGGAAAGATCATGAAAGTTAGAAACTCGTTGAAATCATTGAAAAACCAGCCAGGAGCCCAGGTGGTGCGCAGGCGTGGGCGCGTCTACGTGATCAATAAAAAGAACCCCCGATTCAAAGCGAGGCAGGGATGACGTCCCAATCGGCAGAAAAATCGCCTGTCCCGGTGGTGCTCGTGTGCGGGATCGATGGGGCACTCGCGCAGGCAAGCTCGGCAGCGCAGCTCGCACTCCCGGAGGCCGTCGTCGTCCGCCACACGCTTGATCCCGAGCGTGACGTGCTCACCCGCACCGTCCACGAACTCCTCGGCCACATTGAAACCGTGGAAATCAAGCTTGACCACGCGTGTATTGCCTGCGCGATTCGCGCCGATATTGTTCCGACGCTCGAAAAGCTTGCCCGCTCTAGGCGCTGGCCAGCAATCATTGCGGAGCTTCCGGCAACGACCGAGCCGATGCAGATCTACCACGCACTGGCGCTATCCCATACGGCAGCCGATTATGTCCGTATCGGCTCAATCCTTGCGGGCCTCACGGGGCCCAGCATCATAGCTGATTGCCTCGGATCGCAATATTTGACCGATCGCGGATTGCCTGTGCGCGCCGACGACGATCGGGGAATCGCCGCGGCCGTTTCACCCCGAAAGATTTATGGACAATCTAGCGCGACTTGCGCACTGGCAGGTTCGGGGCAGGGGAGTGTTCTGGCTGCCCACGCGGCCAGATCAGGTGTGCCTGTGGGACGGTGCAGGGGGAGCATTATGCATCGGCGCTCAGGAACGCGTCGAAGCCGAACCTCACATGTCACGAATTTTCATCGTTGGCCACGGCGAGGGGCGCTCCGAGATTGAGGCGGCTTTCGAAGCCAGCCTCGTCAGCGAAGCTGAACTTGCTGACCGGCCCGGTGCATGGCTGGTTGCCGAAGACGGACTCGAAGACTGGCTTGGCCCTATCAACGCCTCGAGCTTTAGTCACTAGACCTGTCAAGTGAGGTACAACCGCAGCTCGGATGCGGCTCTAATATCATCGGTTCGGGCGGCGTGGGAGATGGGCCAACCCGCCACATGTGCGGGACGCGCCCGGCATCAAAAGCCTCGGTGATATCTCGTACCGCCAGGCTAATGGCGAGCATGGCGGAACCGATTTCAGGTAGGAACGCGGGAGCGGCGCACGCTTGGCGGATCAGGGTGCGCCAGTTCGGATCGAGTTCTTCTCGGTGCAGCATGAGGCAGTTCGCGCAGGCGGTTTCATGCGCGATGGTCAGCGGCCCAACAATGATGTCCACCTCCTCAATCCACGCCTGATAAACGGGCACCTGCTCTGCGGCGTATTGACCCACTGTGATGGGATCAATCGCATAGGTGCCGGTAACGACGACGAGGTCCGGTTGGCTTGAGGTGCGCTTGCCGGCCCGCACGTGAGGGCTTTCCCTGCGGACAAGAGTTTTCAGGGCTGCCTGCCGGTCCACGCCGATGCCAAGCTTGCGCATGTGCGGGTGGTCGGTGAACGAAACGACGTCGCAATCATTGGACGTGATACGGCCAAAACCGCAGCGCGCTAGCCCAATCGCGATTCCAGCACCAAGATAGTCGGCCCTGTCAATGTGGACGTGGTAGCCCTGCCGGTCGGGTACCGAGCCGTGAATACGTTTGGCTGCGAAAGCATCTGGTAGCGGTGAAGGATCGGGATCAAGCACGCCCGCGCGGCCAAGCATGTTAAGAATGCTGCGCAATCTAGGCGCGGAAATCCCTGTAGCTCGGGCGCGAGCTGTCACCTCGGCGTCCGTATGCGGGCGGGTTAGCCAATCCACAAGCTGAATTTCGCCAGGTGCTAAGCCATCGAGACTTATGCCAAGGCGCGGGTCAAGCCCAACCTGAGCCCTGTGTGTATCCGTCCAGAAAATTCCCGTAGTTAACTGCATAGCGAGATCGTAAAGCGGCCCCGGTGCAGGCGCGGACGATATGCACGGCTGTGGATTTAATCCTTCGCTTCATCCTCGGTTGGGGTATCGTCACCGAACGCGGCTTCATGCGGACCCTTTGGCTGGTTATCATCGGAAAACAATTCCTCAAGGAAGGTGTCGAGTTCGGCCTCAATATCTTCTTGCTCGGCCGCAAAAAACGATTCGGGATCATCAAGCGCTTTGCTGCTTGGCAACAGATCGGGATGTGCCCACAGAGCGTCCCGGCCCGCAATCCCCTTCTCAGCCTCGGCCCGCTGCCAAAACGCCGCGGCCTCGCGCTGACGCTGCGCCGCCAGCTCCACGCCGAGCTGCGCCTCCCACACGGCTTTCGCTGGATTGTCCGTCGCATACCTACGGGTGAACAATTCACGCATGGGTACGGCATTTGGTAGATGTGCCAAAACCGCGCGTGCCGAGACCTCAGCCACCCAGCCCTCGATGAGCGAAAGCAGATGTTGGAGGCGTTCGACTGAGTCTTCCTGTTCCTGTGAAAGTTCGAGAATGAAAATATTAGACATGTCGATTTCCGGCATGGCACCAGGATTCATCGGATCGATAGCCATTCCCTGCACCTGCTCCTCAATCGAATCCATGTTGATTTCAATGCCGGAAGCTATCTGTGCGATCGTGTCCAATACTCGGGGCCGCAGCCAGGGAACCGCTGTGTAAAGTCGTACGGCAGCCGCCTCTTGAACGGCAATGTACAGCAGGATCTCTTCCTTGGGAACGTCCAGCCCAGCTGCAAACTCAGAAACGTTCGAGGGAACAAGAATCGCGGAAGAACCTTCGAGCAAAGGCACGCCGGTGTCCGTTGAACCAAATGATTTCACCGCCAGCTCCGCGAGGGCGCCGCCGTATTGGACGCCCAAAACGGATGCGATCATTTTCGAAATGAAACCGGAAGGATCGCCGAACATCTGCGCCATTTGCGGTGGCATCTGCTGGGTCTGTTCGGAGAAGGCGTCGGTGAATGCACGCGAAACGTTAGCGCCAATGGGGTCAATAAGTTTGCGGAAAGTTCCCAGTGAATGTGCGATCCAATCGAGCCTGTTTAAAGCCATATTCGGCCCCTTGGCCGGATTGA
Organism: Trueperella bonasi; assembly: GCF_030811535.1. Taxonomy (GTDB): domain Bacteria; phylum Actinomycetota; class Actinomycetes; order Actinomycetales; family Actinomycetaceae; genus Trueperella; species Trueperella bonasi. The sequence continues at coordinate 1,488,779 of NZ_JAUSQX010000001.1, forward strand.
ACTCGCAGGCGGCATCAAGCCACAGCGAGGCGGTACGCATCGCGGAGCGGGTCTCTTCGGCTTTTTCCGCTGTCAGCTTGTCCGCATGAGCGCGCGTCACCGTTTCTCTGGCGACCCGTTCGGCCAGCTGCCAGTTAACGGGTCCTTCCCCCGATGACCCGAGCATTGACTGTATCTGCTGAGTCACCATGGTGATATTAGCCGGATTGAACAGCTGCGCCATTGCTGGATCTTGACCTTCTGATTTCAGTTGCTCAATGATCTGCTCGGCGCCGTCCTCGCCAAAAACAGCGCGTAACATTTCCTCCCAGTTGTGGTCGGGCTCGCCCCGACCGTTATGATCACTGGTGCTCATACATTTCCTCCTCGGCTGTCCTCCCACATTAGTTGGCAAGGTCCAGCCAGACAATGCGGAATGGTGCGCCGGGCGCGAAAATGAGCTTTGACACGAAAACACCGGCATGGCCCAGGTAGCGGGCCATCGGGGGCTCGGCACCGGGCCCAATAGGAAGGGGAAGCATGCGCAAGGTTGGGCGTCCATCACGAATGTGGATTGCGGGCGCAATCTACGCACTGATGCTCCTTGTCGGGATTGCGATCCCTACGGCCTACATTGTGCAAAGCCCGGGCCCAGTTCTTGACGTCACGGGAGAGATTGATGGGGAAGAAATCCTGGAAATCTCGGGACTGCCGACGTCGGAGTCCGAAACTGACTTCCTGATGACGACGGTAACGGCGACTGGCAACGCTGACCACGGCGTACCCGGCGTTGTTGCCGCAAGCGCGGTATTTTCGCGAAATCTCCAGCTCGTTCCCGTCCGTGCACTGTACCCGCGGGAGGTTACGTCAGCTGAAATACGCGAACGCAATCTGAGCCTCATGGACTTCTCTCAAGACACGGCAGCGGCTGTCGCTTTTGAAACCGCCGGACTGGACGTGGCGATGACGCTCAGCATCGCACGAGTGCCAGACGAATCACCGGCCGCCGGAAAACTTCAAGAAGGTGACGTGCTCAAGGCAATCTCATCGGCTGCGGACGGAACCAACGGGGTTGAATTTGTGCCGATTGAGACTTTCAAGGACCTTTCGGGCGTCCTCGATGCCACACCTGAGGGCACCGAGGTGAGTCTGAAAATCGAACGGGAGGGCCAAGAAAAAACGGTGAGCGTCGTAACTGAAGGCTTCGAACCGGATGTCACCGGTTGGGTCCATCCAGGATCGAAACTCGGAGTTTTTGTGCAGGTGACGGACGTGGAGCTACCTGCCGAGGTCGAATACGTAGTTGACAATATTGGGGGCCCTTCGGCGGGAATGATCTTCGCGCTCACGATTTACGACGCCGTCACCGAGGGCTCACTTGGAGGTGACTCGACCATCGCGGGCACCGGAGCGATCGCCTGGGATGGCGAAATTGACTCGATAGGCGGAATTCGCCATAAGATCAACGCGGCTGCAGACGCCGGCGCCACCGACTTTATTGCGCCAGCTCCCAACTGCCCGGAAACGGCCGGATTCGAACCCGACGGGCTCAATATCTGGGCCGTGCGTACAATCGATGAGGCGATCGACGTCGTCGAATCAATCGAAACGGGGGATACCTCGGGGCTAACGCCGTGTTCGGCGATCGAACTCGTCGAACCGCTCGGCACCAACTAGGACTTTACGAGTTACTCAGCCTGCCAGGCGTCCTCGGCGAATCCAAGGCGCAGCCCTTCTACAATTCCGGGAACGAGGTTCTCGCCCGAAAGCACCTTCAGCGGATCGTCAAAATCTTTCATCCGAATCACGCACCACGATTCACCGCTACGAAGCACCGAGACTACGATTCGCACGTCCTGCCTGTCTGGATGATCAGCAATTGCGGCTTCGGCCTCCTGCGGGTCTTTCGGGAGCTTCGTCTCAGCTCCCGGAGGCAGAACAATTCGCTCAACGGAAAGTGAAGCGCCATCGACATTGTCCGGCCACACGATCCGTGTGACCAGTTCTTCAATGCTGTCCACCTCCGGCACACCCTCCTGTTCGATGGAGAACAAGGTGGTCGCATCGTTGATTGCGTCGGCCTGCACGTCGGCGGGTAGTTCACCGGCAAGCTCGGGGTGGAGCTCAAGCGCCTTTTGGGCATACGCTAGCGCAAACAGCCTGATGGGAGCATCCCAACCGCCGGTAGCTACGTGGCGCTCAATCTCCAGCGTGGACTTTTCGAGGGAGCGGAGCATGGGAGTCTTAGTTTTATCGGTCACGTACTAATTGTGACATATCAGCTTTGTTTCTCGTCGGCCGGTCACTCGGTCGGTGAACCGCATGGCAAAAGGGAGGACTTTTGTTATACGGTTTTGGGAGTTGTCAACAGTGCGCGGTAGGCCTCGCCGAATAGGCGAGCGCGAAATGAGGTTTAATTTGACCAGTCAAACGGCACCAACAGGTCGGCCCGATTCTGAGCGATCACCGCTAAGTGGAGCATTCGTGCCCACGTTGCTGGTGTTGGGCGTGCTCGTATTCGGAATTGTTGTTTTCGCAAAGTTTTGGACGGAACTTAAATGGTTCGAGCAAATCGGATCTGTTCGAGTGTTTTGGACCCAATACGGAGCTGCAATCGGGCTTGGGGCAATTGGATTTCTCATCGTTGCCGGGGTCGTCGCGTTAAATTTGCGGATTGCACTTGGCAAAGCGAAGCCGAAGGACCAAGGAAACGTGATCAATCTCGACTCCCAGGTCGTTGATTACCGCGAGACTTTACTGTCGAAGAAATGGCTAACATACGGCGTCATTCCCGCCGTTGTGGCCCTCTTGTTCGGCACTGGCCTATCGGGAAGCTGGCGCACCTTCCTTCTGTGGTTCAACGGATCCTCCTTCGGCTCAGCCGATCCGGAATACGGCCTAGATATCTCCTTCTACGTATTCGCACTCCCGGCGATCCACGCCATTATGAGCTTCTTGGTGACCTTGCTCGTGCTGTCGGTCCTTTCGGCCGGCATCGCATACTGGCTGACTGGCGACATGGGGATTAACCAGTCCGGTTTCAAAATTTCTAAAAAAGCTCAGCGTCACTTTGGCATCTTGTTGGCTATTGGCGCGCTACTCGTTGCAGTAAATTATTGGCTAGCTCGATACGATCTGCTGCTTGGCAATCAGCAGCGGTTCTCGGGAGCTAGTTACACCGACATCAACGCATCCAAACCCGGTTTGACGATCTTAGCGATCGTCGTCGCCATCGTTGCAGGGCTCTTCATCCTCGCGGCGCTTCGGCAAATGTGGAAACCCGCCGTCGTCGGTATCGCGTCGACCATCGCCGCCGCGCTGGTCGTCAGCTGGCTGTACCCGGCGCTTATGCAAAACTTTCAAGTTAACCCGAATGCGGCCGAACTGGAATCTACTTATATCCAGCGAAATATTGACGCCACACTCGAGGCCTACGACATGGCTCACGTGAAGACCATGCAATACGACGCGCGTACCGACGTCGAACCCGGCCAGTTGCGCAAAGATTCGGAAACCGCCGCACAGATCCGCTTGCTCGATCCGAACATCGTGGATCCGTCGTTTAATCAGCTCCAGCAAAACAGACAGTACTACCAATTCCTCGAGCCCCTCACGGTGGATCGTTACGAGATTGATGGTAAGACTCGCGATACGGTGATTGCGATACGCGAACTTAACCTCGATGGTTTGGACGCCGAACGGCGCTCGTGGGTCAACGACCACACCGTTTACACCCACGGTTTCGGCGTGGCAGCAGCCTACGGAAACACTATTACCGACCGCGGTGACCCGAAGTTCTGGGAGGCCGGAATTCCATCCGTTGGCGAGATGGGTGAATACGAACCGCGCGTATACTTCGGGCAGCAAAGCCCCGCTTACTCGATCGTCGGAGCCCCGGAGGGGTCAGACCCATGGGAGCTCGACTATCCCGACGACGCCGCTCCAAACGGCCAAGTCATGAACACCTATGAAGGTGACGGCGGACCGTCTGTTGGCAATGCCTTCGAACGCCTCATGTTCGCGATCCGGATGGGCTCGACCGAACTTTTCTTCTCCGATCGTGTAACGAGCGAATCACAGATCCTATTCGATAGGGATCCACATCTGCGCGTACGCAAAGTGGCGCCGTATTTGACGCTCGACACGAAGGCAGTTCCTGCGGCGATCGACATGGATGGCGATCCGGACACGCCCAAGGAATTGGTGTGGATTATCGACGGTTACACCACCTCGAACAACTATCCGTACTCTGCCCGGGAGACCCTGGTTGAAGCGACGACGGACGCGACCACCATCGGTATGACGGGCGTGAATCGCCCCGATGAAATCAACTACATCCGCAACTCGGTGAAGGCCGTCGTTAATGCGTATGACGGCTCGGTCACCCTGTACCAGTGGGATGCTGACGATCCAATTATTAACGCGTGGAAGTCGATCTTCCCCGGTCAGATCACCCCGCTGGAAGAAATGCCGGGCGATCTGGTAGCGCACGTGCGTTACCCCGAGGATCTGTTTAAGGTCCAGCGCACCTTGCTTTCGCGCTACCACGTGACCGATGCCAAGTCTTTCTACTCCGGTGGCGATTTCTGGCAGGTGCCACTTGAGCCAACGCTTCCGGCAGGGCCTTCAACACCGAAGCAACCCCCGTACTACTTGACGTTGAAGATGCCGGGCGAGGAAGAAACCAATTTCTCGCTGACCACGTCCTACATTCCCGGTGGCACCACCAACCGCAACGTGATGACCGGCTTCTTGGCCGCATCGGGCGATGCCGGGAACGAAGACGGTGTGAAGGCCGAGTCGTATGGCAGGCTGAACCTGCTTGAACTGCCGCGAGATTTGACAGTTCCAGGGCCCGGGCAGGCAGAAAATACGATGCTCACGAACCCGAAGGTTTCGACCGATCTGAACCTGTTGCGGCAGGGTGGAACCGAGATTATTGAAGGTAACCTGCTTTCCCTTCCAATCGGACAGGGCTTGCTGTACGTTCAGCCGATTTACGTTCAGGCCACTTCCGGTACGCAGTATCCGACGCTCCAGTATGTGCTGACGCTGTTTGGTGACAACGTCGGTTTTGCACCAACCTTGGACGAATCACTCGATCAGGTCTTCGGCGGTGACTCCGGTGTTAAAGCCGGCGATGCCGACGTCGTTGGTGAAAAGGAAGCGCCGGTAGAAGGTGGCGAGATTGATCCCACGTTAGCCGATCCGAACGCCGTGCCTACCGAAGACCCTGCGCCTACACCGACCACTAAACCGACTACCGAGCCGAGCACGCCAGCTCCGGCCGCGCCTGGCACGGCCCGGGATCGCCTAGATACGGCGCTGCTCGATGCCAAGACTGCGATCGAGGATTCGAACGCAGCGATGAAATCTGGCGACTGGGCAGCTTACGGCGAGGCCCAGGAGGCGCTATCCGATGCGATTGAGCGTGCGATTGCGGCTCAGGAGGAGATCGACGGCTAGCGCTTGGCGCCACCACACCACCTGCGCTTGGCACAACCCCTCGCAGGTGGAGATTATTTCAAGTGCGATGACCCGCCTTGAGCTGTATCTCGAGTATTGGTATTACTTCTCGCCACGCTTGAATATTGGCTTTTGCCCAAAGCGCTGACGTAACTGGTCGAGAGATTCGGCCGATGAGTCGCGCAAGCGAGCCCACCGCGTCGTTGTTTTTTCGTCGACGGGTGCCGGATGTGCGCGTTCGCGATCGCGGGCCGCTTCCTCTTCGGCGATTTCCTCTTCGATGATGCGTTCGGCTGCCGTGACTGCTTCGTCCATGTGGTCGAAGAAACGATCGTGTCCGCCCATGGCGACGCCAAGTCCAAGCCGATCGGTGAGAGCTTCGTGGGTGGTGCGCAAGCCGACGAGCAGGACATTGTTGTCTGCTCGCCGAAGCGCGGTGACGATGTCCGTGAGCGCCTTGGCGCCGGTTGCGTCCATGACGCCCACGCGAGAAAGCCGAATGATGACCACGCGTACGTTATCGAGCCGGGTGATTTCTTCTTCAATACGGTCCGCAACACCGAAGAACATGGACCCATCAATACGTAAAACGCGGATCTTGTTGTTCTGGGTTGGATATTCGCGATGAACTCCCGAATGGTTCGCAAAGTGACGCAGCATGAGCGTGCCCGCTACGAGCAGTCCGATTGCGATTGCCCAGATGAGGTCGAAGACTAGGGTGATGATCACGGTGAGAATGAATACGACGGCGTCGGAGCGCGTTGAGCGCATAATCTGTTTGATCGCGCGCACCGGGACCATGCGTGCCGAAGTAACGAATAGGATTCCCGCCAGCGCGGCGAGCGGAATTTGGCCGACCACGTCTGACAGGGAGTAGACGACGACGAGAAGTAGCAGCGAATGGATAATTGGGGACAACCGCGAGCGGCCTCCCGAACGAATATTGACGGCGGTGCGAACGATGGCTCCCGTTGCTGGCATGCCGCCGAAAATGCCGGCGGCAAAGTTTGCGGCACCTTGCCCGAAGAGTTCACGATCGGGATGGTAAGTACCGCCTTCAACCATGCCGGAAGCAACGCGCGCGGACAGGAGCGATTCAATGCCGGCGAGGAAGGCCACAGATACGGCTCCGGGCAGTAAAGCGACGAAAAGATCGGGTGAGACTTCGGGTAGGACGGGTGCGGGGAGCGAGTCTGGGATTTCGCCGATGAGGGGGACATTCGTATTCGTTGTAATCACGACGACGGAGACGATGGCTAGCGCGACGAGGGAGCCTGGGAACGATGGGTGTATTTTGTCGAAACCAAGGATCAGGACGACCGTCGCTATCGCTATCGCGAGCGGGATGAATGCTTCTGGATAGGGGGCCTCTGCGATTGCGCGGATTCCGGCAACAAGGGTGTTTCCGCCGGTTTCCGCTTCAACGCCCAGAGCGTTTGGAACTTGCTGCAAGAATAAAATGCATGCGATGCCCAGAGTAAAACCTTCGATCACCGGCCAGGGAATGAGCGAAATAATGCGGCCGAGGCCAAGGATTGCGCCACCGAAAAGAATGATGGCAGCCATGATCGACAGTGTGGGTACAGCGACGATGCCGTGCTCGGCCACGAGCGGTGCGAGAATGACCACCATCGCGCCGGTTGGGCCGGAGATTTGAAAGCGTGAGCCGCCAAATATTGCCCCAACGATTCCGGCGACTATTGCGGTGATGAGGCCGGCTGCAGCGCCGACTCCTGATGCTACGCCGAAGGCGAGAGCTAGGGGAAGGGCGACGATTCCGGTGGTGATCCCCGCGAGAATGTCACCTTTCCAGTGTTTCTGAATTTCCTCGAGGTCACTTTTCTGGGGCAAAAGAGAGGTCAAGTGCGATAGTGCGTTCACAGTATCCATTTCTCTAGGAGCGGCTACCATTTAACATAGCAAAACGAGCGTGGGATGTCTGTGACTCATTCTAGAACCCGTACAAAAGCCATCGTGAGAAAGCGCACCGCGAAAATTCTTGAAGATCTTTGGGCTGCGGCCTAAGGTAGTAAATGCCGACGCGGGGTGGAGCAGTTCGGTAGCTCGCCGGGCTCATAACCCGGAGGTCGTAGGTTCAAATCCTGCCCCCGCCACTAGTAACGAGGCCCAGATGAAAATCCGGGCCTCGTTTTTTTGCAAGAACGGAAGCAACTAAGACCAGTAGACTATGCGGCATGGATCTTTCTTCGAGCCTTGTGCCGATCATTTTTGGGTGGGACCTCGGCGATTATGCGATGGCGCGCCTGATTCACGAGAATTCGGGGGTTCGGCCACGGCTCTACAGCCAGATCAACCGCGGTTTCATTGACGATTCGAAGATCCTCGACCTGCATATCACGCAGCCGCGGGGCATTTCGGAGCCGGCCAAGTTCGAGGAACTCCTCGCTGAGATCGCCAAGGAATTTCCAACAGATCGCGTTGTTCCGCTGGCTAATTCTGACGAGCACGTTCAGCAACTTGCCGAACTCCGGCCCAATCTGCCGCAGTCTTGGCTGTTGCCGTACGCACCTGCCGAAGCTTTTGCGATCGCGGATTCCAAGACTCGATTAGCGGGCGTTGCCGATACACTCGGCCTGGCTACGCCGAAGCATGTGCTCGTTAACACAGGGGACCCAGCGGAAGCAGATTCCATGCTCGAGTCGCTCACCTTCCCCATCGTGCTCAAGCCCGACGAGCGTTCGGAGTTGAACTTTCACACGTCCCGCGGGCTTGCCAAAGTGAAGCCGTGTGCCACGCACCAGGAGGCCGTGGATGAAATCGCTCGGTTGCGTGATGCGGGAGTGTCCATCGGCCTGACCGCACAGGAACTTATTCCCGGTGACGACACGACGCAGTGGGTGGTCAACGGCTATATCGCGCGCAATGGTGCAGTCTCTGCGATCGGCTCCGGCAGGGTGCTGCTAGGTAACCACAATCCGGATCTGCTGGGTAACGCGGGCATTATTCACGTGATCCCAAATGACGATTTGATGGCCGATGCGCAGCGCCTCGTAACGGCCGTTGGGCTACGAGGATTCTTTTCAATCGACGTGAAAATCGATCCGCGAACGAACACCGCCTATTGGCTGGACCTCAACCCGCGCATAGGGCGCAATCACTATTACCTCAAGGTTGGGGGAGTGGATTTGTGGCAGGCGCTCATCGACGACGTCGCCGGAGTGCCGAGCTATCAGCGCATGGCACAGGAAGGTCTTTATCACGTGCTGCCGTTGCGAATGCTGAACAGTAAATATATTCGCGATCCGCAGCTACGCAAACACGTTCGAGGCTTGCGCCGAAATGCGGTTGATCCTTCGAAGTACGGTGCTGATCGCCATCCGCGACGCGCGCTTTTCCGGCGGATCAATTCCGAAAACATGGCGCGCAAGACTCGTGCGCATTATCCACGCGCCACGGATACGGGCTTTTAGATTGCGAGGCTCTTGTCTCGTAGAATCAGGAGAAAAGAAACGAGGGATTATGAAATTTGTGCGTCTACGAAATTCAACGTATGAGCGCTTTGCCGAGGGCGCGGAGCGTATGGCAATCCCTCAAATACCGGAATACGTTGCCACGCGCCGAGCCCAGGGCTATCAGGTTGAACTCGTTGGCGTTGTTGATGACGACCAGCTGGTAGCCGCGGCGGCCGTGCTTATGCAGCCGTGGCGGAAGATCTTCAAAAAAGCCAATCTGGTATTTGGCCCAACGTTCGCGCACTATTCGCCGCAGGCCGAGGAAACCTTCTATCGAGGGCTAGTTTCTTGGCTGAAGAGCACGCCGCGCGTTATTGCGTTGCGGCTTGCGCCGATGGTTGTACGAGCGCATTACGAGGACGTCGAACGCGGCCCTGAGACCGAGCATGCCGAGCGCTTAGATCAGTTGATTGCTGAACTTGGCGGCGAACTGCTGGATAAGGATTTCCGGGATTCAAGCGATATCCAAACTCGGTTTGTGTATATCAAGGATCTTGAGGGAATGGACTTGGCGCAGGTGACGAAATCTGTGGCGCAACAGGTGCGTACCGCGTTTAACCGGTGGGGCACGAACGGTGTCGAAGTTCGGTTTAACGAGCCCGGCGAGATCGGCGTGCTGGAAAATGTGCTCACACATACGGCCGAGCGTACTGATACGGATGCGCCCACCCAGTCCGAGATTTCTTATTATCAGGATTTGGCGGAACGCTTAGGGCCAGATCGTGCATTCTTTCCCGTCGCGGTTCTCCGGCCCGCGGAGTATCTTGAAAAGATTGCCGAGGAACGGCAGGAGATTGAGGCCAAGGTGGCCGGGTTTGCAGAGCGGGAAAGGGCGCTCGAAGCTGAAGGTAAAGCGCTTGGTAGGAAACAGCGCAACCAGTTGAAAGAATTGCAGGGGAGGCTTGAGGTTCTGGAGCGCCGCGAGAAGGAGACTGCGAAGGTGCACGCCGAACACGGCGATGAAGTGGTGCTTGCGGCGTCGTTCTTTATTCAAACACCAAATGAACTCACCTATTTAGTCTCCGGCGCTTACTCTCAGTTCAACGATTATTACGGAATCTACCTCATCCACCGGGCCATGCTCGACTGGGCTACCCGTAACGGTGTGCGCTGGTACAACTTCTTCGGCATGACCGGTGATTTCTCAGAAGATGCCTCCGACGCCGGCGTGGTCCACTTCAAACGCCAATTCAAGGGCGATACGGAGGAATACGTGGGCACTTACGAGGTGCCGATCAGGCCGATGCTTGCGAAAGTGGCTGGCGCAGTGGATTAGCGCTCACGGCTCGCGCCAATCGAGGCGCGAGCCGTATATGCGGCATATTTTTCTTCGTCCAAGGGCACATCGATATTGCCCAGCCAATACACGATATTCCCTGCCGTGAACTTCTTCTTGAAATGTGTAAGCGGATCATCGTCGTCGTCGGAAAGAATGCCGCCCATATCGTAGGCCTCGCAGCCGGCGTCGATTGCGTGGCAGATCTCCGCAAAATCAAGCTGGTAAGACTGGCTCAGATGCACCTCGCGAGTATCACCGCCGTAGAGCCCGTAAGCGGTTTTGCCGTGAATCACCATGAGCGAGGTCGCAATCGGCCGACCGTCATACACGGAAAAGCTCAGTCGGGTAGCGCAGGGGAATGCCTCGAAAATTCGTTGGAAATAACTCAGCGGTCGGGTAGTGATCCCGTGGTATTCGTTGGATTTGCAGATAATCTTGTAGAAAAGTTCGAGATCCCCGGCGGTACCCAAGTGGGTGCTTACCCCGAGCCGGCCCGCTTTGAGTATTTGTTTGCGCGTATTACGTGAGTAGTCGGTCAGCAGTTGCTCCGAATTGCGCCCGCGTATCTTGAGCACTGCGTTCATCAGTGGTTGGCTTGAGGAAAATGGATCTCGAGTCACGGTTAAACCCACGGCTAAATATCGAGCTTCAAGCTGTTCATCCAACTCGGCTGCAGGATCGGCCCGGAACAGGAAGCCGCCGTTCTCCCGGGCAAAATCAGCGGCTTCATTTACCAAAGCAGCTACAAGTTCAGCATTGCCCGGATCACAAATGGGCCCGCGGCACGCGTAAAACAACCGGCCGCCAATGTCGGCGTCGTTGATCGAAAGCACCTGCATTGCCGCGTCAATCTCACCGTCCGTTTTGTGGATGAAATAGTGGGCGTCCCAGTTGTTCTTAACGTGCGCCCAGCCGCGCGTTTGAAACAGGGTAGCAAAAGGCGAAGAGGCGGCAAAAGTGTCGTATTGCGCCAAGGATATAGCGTCGTCGGGAGCAATGTACATGCCATGATCGTAAACGCGGCCAAAGCGCTACAGAATCAGGCTTGGGTTGGATTTTGCGATAGTGCAAGGTCAACCGAAAGTCATACAATGAAAGTTCATATCTACGCCGCCGTCCGAGAAAGGCTCGCTGTCATCACAGGCATGTTCAGTAACCGTTATAAGCCTCGCCACGCGCTAAACTTATCCGACGTCGCGGCGGGGCAGTCCGCACCCGAGGCGGCGGTTTCGGGTGTTCAGAGCACGCCGAGCCCGGATTCCTTCGATCGGTCGAAGAAAAGTTCGGCCCGCGCCTCGCTTGTGATGTCGCTGGGCACGCTTACGTCGCGCCTGCTCGGCATGATTCGATCGCCAATGCTCATGGGGGCAGTGCTCGGGCTGAACTCGCTGGTTGGAAATTCCTTTGACATTGCGAACAAGCTTCCCACTTTGCTGTACATGATTATCGCGGGTGGGCTCGTCAACGCCGTCCTCGTGCCAGCAATCGTCAAGGCCAGCCGCAGCTCGAAAGACGCCGGCGCCGCATTTATCAACAAGCTCCTCACGCTGTCGATGGTTGCGCTGGGCACAATCACCGTGCTGCTCACCCTCGCATCGCCGCTGATCGTCAAGATTTACGCGGCCACTTTGGATGAACAGTGGTATCGGCTCACGGTTCTTTTTGCCCTGTGGTGCATGCCCCAGATTTTCTTTTACGGCATGTACACGATCTTCGGGCAGATCCTCAACGCTCGCGAAAACTTTGGCCCGTACATGTGGGCACCGGCGCTCAACAACGTGATCGCCATCGCCGGCCTAGCCATGATGCTGTGGATTTGGGGGCCTGCCGATGTGGCAACGGCCTCCGACGCGGCCACGTGGTTTTCGGTGCGCGGACACTTCTTAGCGGGCGTTCATACACTTGGAATTATTGCGCAAGCGGGGATTTTGCTGATTCCGCTGCGGCGGGTTGGGATTCGGTACAGGCCTGATTTTCAGTGGCGGGGCTCCGGGCTTGGCCAGGCGGGCCGTGCTTCGCTCTGGGTGCTTGCGACCATGGGCGTTGGTATGCTGCCCACGATTGTCCAGAGTAACGTTTCGGCGGGTGCCACGATGCACGCCGAACAAGCCGGAATGAATATTGAAGCGGTGGTCGGCAACCTCGGCTACTCAACTGCGTACACGATCTATTCGATTCCGACCTCGGTGATCACCGTTTCGATTGCTACGGCGCTGTTTACCAAGCTCGCCCAAGCGGCGGTTGCCAAAAATTATGCTCGCGTGCGCGCCGAGGCCTCGTATACGTTACGGGTGACTTCCGCGCTCATGTTCCTGTGTGCCGCTCTACTCGTGGTACTGGCCGTGCCCGTCACGCGCCTGCTCTCACCTGGCTCTGCGCCGGTTGAAATCACGTCGATCTCTCTTGTTGTTGCGGTTATGGCAGTTGGGCTTCCGGGCGTGAGTGCCGTGACCGTGCTTAACCGCGTCTACTACGCGCTCGAGGATACGCGTGCGGCCTTTTTCGTGGGGTTACCGTGGCAGATTTTCGGCCTGGTTGGCTTCGCGCTGTGCGGTTTCTTACCCCCGCAGTGGGTGGTATTCGGAGTGGGCGCAGTGATGGCTGCAAGCAACCTGTTGGCCGGCGTCGTCACCTATCTTCTGGTGCGACGCCGTCTGGCCGGCTTAGATTTCAACCGCATTTGGCGGTCCCATGCAGCGCTCGCGATTTCTGCTGGCGTCACCGGGCTTGTTGGGATTCTTATCATCCGACTTGTGGGGGCGCAGGCGTTGGCTACGTCGGTGCCCGGCTCGTTCCTTGCGGTGGCTTTGATCACGCCACTTTTGGCTGTCATTTATTTCGGCACCATGAAAGCGCTCCGGATGCCGGAGGCAGACGCAATCGCCAAGATGCTTGGGCAACTCGGGAGCAGATTCCGGCGCAGGGATTAAGTTCGCCGAGTAGCCTATTCGCCTAGAAGCTCGCCGACGACGCTCGAATCGGCGTCTTCAAGCATGGCCCGGCAACGTTCGTATTCGGCAGTTTCGCCGATGAGCCGCGCTGCGAGGGCCAGTGAGGCGATTGCATGCAACACGGCCCGGTTCGGTTCGTGGGAATATGGCACCGGGCCGGCGCCGCGCCACCCGTTTGCCCGCAGGCGATCCAGTGAACGGTGATATCCGGTACGGGCAAGTGCGTACGCGAGGATCTTCTCGTCGTCGCTCTTGGCATTATCGATGGCATTGAGTGCTCGCGGAGCCCACACCGACGGGCTTTCCGGGTGGGAAAATACGGTCTGGGACGCGCTGGGATCGAGGTCCGAGGCGGGGTCGGCAGGAAGAAGGATCGGATCTGGCGCAAAAAGGTTTCCTCTCATATGCTCATCCTACCTGTCAGCGGTTGGCGATCATTGGCGTGGCCTGATTTTCCGGTGTAACACCATCAGGCTCAGCGCAAGAAGGCGAGGAATGAGCCATACTCGGCGCCTAGGATCAGACCCGCCACAATTGCAACGGCAACTGATATTAATGCGATGGTTGATAAGGCAAACACCCGCCCAATCAAGCCGGAGAATTTGGGCCCGGGAAAGGTGGCAAGGCGGTCGGGAAGCCCAGCTTGACGTTCTTGCACGATGCTACCCGCGCCGATCAACGCCGTCGTAAATGCCATGGAAACGGCGATGATGACCGACATCGCCGTCGGATCGATCGAGTTGCCAGTGAACTGCTCGACGGGCCGGAAAACATGATCTCGACTACGGCGATCATAAAGATAGGCATGGTAACCGCGTAGAAAACCGATGCTGGCCGGCGTCGCCACTGCTTGAGCAACCGCCCGGCGTGTACGAATACCGTGCTAAGTGAATGAATGTGGACACTCATGCTTGCCTCCTGAAAGCGGCGAAAATCCACCAGCACTGACAGCAGACTGGCGATCAGCAATCCGCCAAGATGCTGAGGTTTGGCGCCGCAGAGCAAGGCTACAACGACAACCGATAGAACGGAGACGACGAAGCGATGGAGATCCGTGATCGTCCTTCCGCCGATTGCAACCCAAGCCGGAATTGGCATGGCCCGAATTCTGTCGATCAGGCCGTTTTCGACTTCGACGGCAAGGGCCGTACACGAGCCGCCGGCCGCGAACATGACCGCGTGGAACATGGCACCGGCAAGGAGGAAAAGTGCGTAGTCAAAGCCGGCGCTCTTTGCGGCGTTGCCAAATACGAGCCAGAAGGCAGCCATCATCATGGCGGGTATGACCAGCGCTAAGACCATGGAAGCGCTGTTGCGCACGAGCCGTCAATTGTTCCGGGTCACGGCGCCGCGCAAAGCATTGAGTAGTGTGCTGCTCATGCGGAACCGCCCGCACCGTCTGGTCGGAAAGCGGTTCCCTGCAAAACGATTTGGCCATCGCGTAGAACCCCGATGTTATCGGCCAGCCGCTCGGCTTCTTCAAGATACTGGGTGGTGAGCAAGATGGCCACCCCATGCTCGTGCAGTTCTTCAACCATCTTCCGCAGCTCGCGCCGGGAGAGGGGATCGAGCCCGGTTGTCGGTTCGTCGAGAAACAGAAGTTTGGGTTCGACGACGAGCGAGGCGGCGATATCGAGGCGCCTGCGCATGCCGCCCGAGTAGGTGGCTGCCCGCTGGTTACCGGCATCGGTGAGCCGGAATTGCCGGAGGAGCTGATCGGCTCGGGCGCTGGCCTGTTTGTGGCCGTATCCGTGGAGGCGATGTTGACGGTGGTGGTTTTTCCTGCCCCGTTTGCGCCGAGGAGCGCTACTGTTTGCCCGGAGTGGACCCGTAAGTTCAGGCCTTTAAGTACGTGTTGAGTGCTTTGCCCGCTGCCGAAAGATTTGTGGAGGTCGTGAATATCGACAACCACGCCATCGGGTGTTGGACCTGATTGTTCCTCGGCTATGTGCCGTCCTTACTAGTCGAGAATGAAGATCGTTTAATCGGCGCCCTAGCGTAGGTGAGGCTCACCTAAGACTTTGTGGGGTTGATGTAACACAAGGGCGGGCCTGGGGCATATTAACCATGCCCCAGGCCCGCTTCGCATAGCTTCTAGTTCAGATGTTTCTTCTCAATCCGTGCCAGCGTCACCGCGCCGATTGCGCGGAACGGATGGAGTGGATCGGGAGCTTCTGAACCGGTGGGTCCACCCAGCTCGGTGTGGGCGACTGCGGACATCAGCGTGTAAGCATCCTCATTGCTCAGACCCTTATCGGTTGTGAGAACGTCAAACAGTGATTCATAGGCCATGACGATCGAATCTTGCACCGGATTGCCGAGCCCGACAGCAATGATCTCATCGTCGGTTTCCACGCGCGGCGCGCGCAGACGGGCGAGTGAATCGTCATCGGCCGGTGCCTTCACAAGGTCAACGGAAACCGTCGCCTCACCCGCGGCTTCAATGGCGACGAACGAGGATTCACCCCGTGACATCACAGCGTGGAGATCGCCAATGTACAACAGTGCGCCTTCTACCTGAACTGGTAAATAGACCGTGGATCCAGGCGCGGCATCGGTCAGATCCATGTTGCCGCCCGTGGGATAGGACGGCATCACGGTAGACATCGTGACATCGGCAGCTGCCACTCCGATACAGCCAATCATCGGCTGGAGCGGCACGGAAATATCCTCAGTTACGTGTGCGACCTCTTCCGTGAGGTTGATCTTGCGGGTATACATTTGATCGCCCATGGGTTCGGCCAATGCGCCCGCTCCGGGGAGGTACACCGACCAGCCGGTATTGGACGGAAACTTAATATCGTGAATCGTCACGGCTAGGACGTCGCCGGGTTGCGCGCCTTCAACATAGACCGGCCCGGTGAGCGGGTTGAGAGTGGCCGTCACCTTTTCCATCGACCGGAATTCGTGCATCTGCGCGTAGGCTTCATCATCGGTTTCGAATGTGATTTTCTCGCCCGTGCCCGGTTCGATACGGAGTTTGGGCTCCCGATCCGCATGGAAACCATCGGTGCCATCAGCTTTGCTTAAGTAGTGTGCGTTAGTCATATATCCCTCCATAAACTACAGCTCTTCCACCGTATCCGATGGTGGGAATTTTGACACGGGGTGGAGCCTCGGCTTGGCTTTTGGCCTAACTCGTGCCATTTGTTGTGAGTTCGAGCGTTTTGAAGCACAGATTTGGCAAAATACGCCGATTTCTCACAACACATGGCTCGGTGTCCGAATTGCCAGACGTTCAGATAACTAGATAGGCGACGAAGATTGCCAGGTGTGCGGCGCCATGGCCGGCTCGCGCTCTTCCCGAGTTGAGAACGAAAAGACACAGTCCGATCGTTAAGCCTAAAAGCGCGAGCTCACTTGAGCCAGCGCCAAGCACAACCCTTTGGCCAGTTATCGCCGCGATCACGAGCACGGTGGGAACCGATAGGCCCAAAACTGCCACGAGTGCCCCGTGGGAAAGATTTGAAACCCGCTGGATTTCACCATTCCAGCCAGCCTTAACCGTGGTGAATGTTTCCGGTAATAGCACGATGATTGCAATGAGCAATCCGGCCAGCGCGGTGTCCGGCACGGCGGCATCAAGCAACGGGGAAATGGCGCGCGATAATAAGACGACCGGCACGAGGGTGAACACAAGCCACACGAAATCTCCACATGCCGGTTCGGTGCTTCGCTTATTCGGCTTAGGTTCGGAAAAATCAGCTGAATTAGGGCCCAGTTGCCGCCACATGAACAGTGCATATGCGCAGGCCAGAACAGTTGCTATGATCGCCGCCGACGCTCCCGCCACGGCGCCGTCGTCGTCAATAAGGAGCGGCACCGCAAACGTCAGGAAACACAGCAACGCGATCGCGACAAGATATCTGGCCACTCCCGACATCCGAAATCTCATGGGGCCGTGGCGCAACCCGCCAACGAGTATTGCACCACCCAGAATCAGATTGATGAGGAGCATGGCCGATGAAAAGGCGGTATCGCGAGCGATCGAGGAATGGTTACCGGGCCCAAGTAAGACGCTTACCACCATCGACACTTCAATCACGCCAATCGACACCGTCAAAATGATGGTGCCAAAGGGCTCTGCAAGCTTGCGGGAGAGCGCATCGGCTCGGCGCATGACGCCGAACGAGGCGTAGATGACGGCAGCGAGCAACCCGATGAGCGCCAGTAAATCCGCGGGTTTGAGTAAATGTGCAGCGAGTACGGCTAGCCAGCTAACAACGGCGGGCATTCTTACCTTTTCTAAGGGCCGTCCCTTCCTGGATGAAGCCGCGCCGGGCCGTCCCGGCGGGAGAGTGCTACCGAACGTTATAGCACGAAGGCACTTTGTTTGGTTAGTCCACCTGTTCGGTGAGCTTGTCAGCCTGATCGGGCTCACCCTTGTTGAGCTGATGTTCAACAGACAAGGTGGCTATGACCATTGCCGATCCCAGGACGAACCAGCCGAGCATGGCCGGCCAATCCGACGCGGGAGCGAGGAGGTTCGCATCGCCGTCTTGCCATGGCCATAGCGCACGCAACGAACCGAGCATGAGGCCAGCCATCGTCACCAGTGTGACTGTGCGGTGGTTTTCGAGAAGATAGTCAAGAGCGCGAATGAACAGCACGATTCCGGTGAGTGCTCCGGCTGCGAACACCGCCATAAAAGGCACGTCGCGCTCGGCGACGGCGGCCATGACCGGCTGGTACAGGCCGACTGCCAGCAGGAAGAACGATCCGGACACGCCGGGCAAAACCAGTGCGCACACCGCAATCGCTGCCGCACCGAAAACCACCAGCAATGAGGGATTTTCACGTGTGGCAGAGGTGATCCCGGTGCCGAAGAAAGTCAGTACGGCACCGACGGCGAAGAGGAGCCACACCCACGGGCGAGCTTTCACTTCTACGCGATCAACCATCGAAAACGGTACGTAGATTGATGTGGCGACCATGCCCAGGAACAGGGCTCTGGCAACGGGGGCATGATTGTCTACGAAGCTTGCCATCGTGCCGGCCATCGAGAAAATCGCAATGAGCATGCCGAAGAGAAGCCCGAAAATTAGAACCCATTCGACTTCTGCGAATTTCCGCTTGGAGCTTGCACGATCGCGAAAGATATTCTTGACGCCCCGGAGCAGGGACATGCCCGAGTCGATCAATCGTTCGTAGACGCCGACGACGAGCGCGATTGTTCCCCCGGAAATTCCAGGTACGAGCTCTGCCAGCCCGATGAGGAAGCCGCGAATGACGTGGAGTACCGAGTCTATGGCCCAGCAAGGTGCGGGCGCCTTGGTCTGATTATTCACGCCCATTACTTTACTGCACGCTCGACCTGAACTGCGCCGTCTCTTTTGTTATGATCGGCGTACAACAGGACACCTCCCTAAGTCCCAGATTGTGAACACCGCCACGCCGGCTGTGGTGCAAGTTTCACCTTCTGACGTCCCGAACGGGCGGAGAGTCCCGTATTCCATTAAATTAACCAGTAATAATGGAGGCAGGAGGAAAGATGAAATTAAAAGCACCGCCGTCGTGGGCCCTGAAGGTTACCATGGCGGTTACGGGCGCCATTTGGGCGATCTTTGTACTAATTCACCTTTACGGAAATCTCAAGGTTTTTCAAGGTCCAGAAAAGTTTGACGGCTATGCCCACTGGCTAAGGCACGCATTCGAACCGTTCTTCCCTGAGACGGGCGTGCTGTGGCTCATGCGAATTGTGTTGGTGATCGCGTTAATCTTGCACGTGGGTGCGGCTGCCATTCTCTATTACCGGGGCCGTAAGTTCCGTGGCAAGCATCGCGCGAAGAATTACCGTAATGGTCTGCAGGCGGTCTCGGCTCGGTTGATGCCTCTTACTGGCGTGCTGATCCTAATATTTATTATCTTCCATATTCTCGATTTGACGGTTGGTGCTCAGCCGATTGCCACCGAGTCGTTCCAGGGGCCGACTGCGACTAAGTCGTCAGCGTATTCGAACCTTGTAGCGTCCTTCAGCCGGCCGCTTGTTGCGATTTTCTACTCAGTGATGATGGTTTTCCTTGCTATCCACGTGACACACGGTGCCAAGAACATTGCTGTTGACCTGGGTGCGATGGGTAAGAGGCTCCGCATGACCTTCGTTATTATTGGAGCCGTTGCTGCAATCGCGATCCTGATTGGCAATGCATCGATTCCGATTGCAGTTCAGATGGGGTGGCTCAATTGAGTTTGATAGACAAAATGAAAGACATTGGTGAGGCTATCGTGGGTAAACCCGACGGCGAGGTGGACAAGGCGCCGGACCAGCCCGCATCGTCGCAGACGGCGGTTTTGGATGCGAAGGGTAAGCCTTTTGTTCCACCCAAGATGAAGATCGACGGCGCGCGCGTCGGCAAGATTCTCGAAGACGGCGTGCCCGATGGTGATCCAGCAACGGCCTGGCAACGTAGGCGTGACTCTTACAAGCTCGTCAGCCCGCTGAATACGAAAAAGTTCACCGTCGTCGTCGTTGGTACCGGGCTGGCTGGTGCGGGCGCTGCTGCCGCGCTGGGCGAGTTGGGTTACAACGTCCATTCGGTGACCTATCACGACGCGCCGCGCAGGGCCCATTCGGTGGCCGCACAGGGTGGCGTGAATGCTGCGCGTGCGCGAAAGGTAGACGGCGATTCGCTTCACCGTTTCGTGACAGACACTATCAAGGGCGGGGACTTCCGTGCCCGTGAGGCCGAGGCTTTCCGGCTGGGTGAAGAATCCGTCCGCGTGATCGACCACATGAACGCGATCGGAACTCCGTTTGCGCGCGAGTACGGTGGCACGCTTGCTACCCGCTCGTTCGGCGGCGTCCAGGTTTCGCGAACTTACTATTCGCGTGGCATGACGGGCCAGCAGCTGCAGCTGTCGAGTTCGCAGGCATTACAGCGGCAGATTAAGGCTGGTACGGTCACGATGCATATCCGTTCGGAAATGCTCGATTTGATCATGGACAACGGGGTTGCTCGCGGTGTGATCATCCGTGATCTGGTTACGGGTGAAGTGAAGGCGATCCCGGCGCACGCAGTGATTTTGGCGACCGGTGGTTACGGCTCGGTGTTCTTCCAGTCCACGCTTGCTCTCCATTCGAACTGTACAGCTGCATGGCGTGCCCACAAGCACGGAGCTTATCTGGCTCATGCGGCGTTCGTGCAGTTCCATCCAACCGGTTTGCCGGTGCAGACCGAGTGGCAGTCCAAGACCATCTTGATGTCGGAATCTTTGCGTAACGACGGGCGGATCTGGGTGCCCAAGGACAAGAACGATCCTCGCGAACCCAATGACATTCCCGAAGATGAGCGCGACTACTATCTGGAACGCAAGTATCCGGCCTTTGCTAACTTAACGCCGCGCGATATTGCTTCGCGTGCTGCCACAGAGCAGATCAATGCCGGGCATGGTGTAGGGCCTCTGAAGAACTCGGTCTATCTCGATTTCAGCGACGCTTTGCGCCGGTTTGGCAAGGACACGATCAAGGGGCGCTACGGCAACCTCTTCGATATGTATACCAAGGCGACGGGCGAAAACCCGTATGAGGTTCCGATGCGTATCGCGCCATCGGCGCATTTCACGATGGGTGGTCTGTGGTCAGACTTTGATCAGATGACGGCCATTCCCGGTCTGTTCGTTGGTGGCGAGGCCGGGTGGGCGTACCACGGCGCGAACCGACTTGGAGCTAATTCGCTTCTGTCCGCATGCGTGGACGGATGGTTTACGTTGCCGTTCTCGGTACCGAACTACCTCTCGGGGCACCTCGGTGAAGAGCTGCCGGCACTGGATTCGCCCGCGGTGCGTGAAGCGCTTGCACGGGTGGAGGCCGCCACGCAGCGCTTCCTCGACATCGGCGGAACTCGTGGTCCCCAGCAGTTCCACCGCGAACTCGGGCAGATCATGTACGAAGGTTGCGGTGTTGGCCGGACGGAAGAATCACTCAAGAAGGCTTTGGGTGAGGTTCGCCGCCTGCAGGGAGAGTTCTGGGAGGATCTGTCCGTCCCGGGTGGATCGGCGCAGGTTAACCAGACTTTGGAAAAGGCTGGCAGGGTAAGAGATTTCCTTGAACTGGCTGAGCTGATGTGTATCGACGCGCTCGATCGCGAGGAGTCTGCTGGAGCTCACTTCCGGTTTGAATACCAGGATGAGGGTGAAGCAAAACGCAACGACGACGAGTGGGCGTTTGCTTCCGCTTGGGAATCGCACGCTGATGGAACGTTTACGCGCCATATGGAACCGCTTCAATTTACGGCCGTTCCATTGGCAACAAGGAGCTACACATGAAACTTACACTTGAAATTTGGCGCCAAGAAGGTCCGGATTCTCCGGGGCGGTTCGAACATCACACGGTTGACGGGCTTGATGAGTCGATGTCAGTTCTCGAATTGCTCGATAGGCTCAATGAGCAATTGGTGAATTCTGGCCAGGAGCAGGTGTCGTTCGAATCGGATTGCCGTGAAGGTATTTGCGGTGCGTGCGGTATCCAGGTTGGCGGTATCCCGCACGGGCCCGAACGTAACACGCCCGCGTGCCATCAGCGTCTACGCTCGTTCCAAGACGGCCAGACGATCCGGCTTGAGCCGTTTAGGTCGGCGTCGTATCCCGTCTTGCGTGACCTGATGGTCAATCGGCACGCGCTCGATAAGATGCTTGAAGCTGGCGGGCACGTGGCGGTTAATGCGGGAACTGCGCCAGATGCGGATGCTGTTCCGGTGGATCACGAAACCGTTGAAGACGCGCTCGACTTCGCGGCCTGTATTGGTTGCGGTGCGTGTGTTGCCGCCTGCCCGAATGGTTCGGCTCACCTGTACCTGGGTGCGAAACTGACCCATTTGGCGATGTTGCCGCTTCCTTCGCAAGAGCGTACCCGCAGGGCGCGTGCGATGATCGAGGTGGCCGAGGATAATTTCGGGCCGTGCTCGAACTACGGCGAATGTGCGGAGGTGTGCCCGGCTGGGGTGCCACTCAGCGCGGTGGCGGCTGTTAATAAGGAGCGCCTGCGGGCAACGTTCAAACGCCGCTTGGATAAGTAGCTCTTATCAGTAGCTCTTTGGGAGCACCAAACGGGTTAAAACGCCCTCGTTTGGTGCTCCCATTGCCGTTTGGTGCTCCGCGTGTGTGGAAGGGCGGGGCACCGGAGGGTGGCGCGGAAGGAAGTGCGGGGCTTGGGACCTTGGTCTGCGAATGAGTGCTTATCTGGAGCCGCTCCGTCTCCTAGCCAAAACTCAGCACACCAAACATCCAAATTGTTTACCGATCATTTATAAAAAATGCTTAATGTGAGGTTATGGATATCGGCGAGAACGCAACAGATAGTAACAGTTCAGTTGGTGATAAAACCATTATTAAGGTTCGCGGCCTTACCAAAACTTTTGGTAAAGGTGATGCCCAAGTACACGCACTTCGGGGGATCGATTTAGATATCCAACAGGGGCAGCTCACCGCCATCATGGGGCCATCCGGTTCGGGGAAATCGACCCTCATGCATTGTGTAGTCGGCCTCGAAAAAGCCACGTCGGGCACGATTGAGTTGGCAGGCCGCCGAGTCGATCAATTGAACGAAAAAGGCCTCACCGCACTGCGCCGCGATCACGTGGGTTTCATCTTCCAATCCTTCAACCTCGTCCCAACGTTGAACGCGCGGGAAAACATTGAGCTGCCAGCAACAATCGCCGGCACGAAGATCGACCCCACAGCATTCTCGCACGTCGTCCAAGCACTCGGAATAGAAGACCGGCTTGAACACAGACCCTCGGAGCTGTCCGGAGGCCAGCAACAAAGGGTTGCCTGCGCACGCGCCATGGTGGGCTTTCCCGCCGTCGTGCTCGCGGACGAACCCACAGGAAACCTGGATTCGGTAGCTACCGGTCAAGTCCTCGAGTTCCTCCGGTCATCAGTTGATGCCGATGGCCAAACCGTCGTCATGGTCACGCACGAACCGGAATCAGCCGCGATCGCTGACCGCGTTGTTTTCATTGTGGATGGCCAGATCGCGGGTGAACTCATCGATCCGAAGAAAGAGGACATCCTCGACCAGTTGAAGGTTGAGGACTAGGCATGTGGAAAGTAACTCTGAGGGATATCAGAGAAAATTTTGCGCGCTTCCTCATGTCAGTCGCGGCGGTGTCGATCGGCGTCGCTTTCTTGACCGGAACCCTATCCATGCGCGACCTCCTCGGCGCCACCTTCTCGAACCTCACCGGGGCAACAATCACAGCAGATCTATACGTGGCCGGCCCGCAATTAACGCCGCCTGCCTATATGACCTACGGCGAGATGACCGACGATGACTTGACCACCATCCGCAACACGCGTGGGGTCGAGTTCGCCTTCCCCACGCGTAGCGCCAACGCATACGTGTACGACGACGCCGGCACGGCGGCCAACGTCGCGCAGGCACCTGCCTTGGGGTTCAACTTCGTTCCCGAGGTCAACGAGGATCTGTTGAATGAGGGGCGTGCCCCCGAGCGTGGCGAAATAGCGATTGAAGAATCGACGTCGATCCGTTCGGGCATCGAGGTGGGCGATACCGTCGTCGTGTACGTTAACGAGCCCGTCGAGATGGACGTGGTGGGCAAGTTCGCGTTCGGTACCGGAATGGCCGGCGCCTCGGTGGTCATGATGAACGACGCCGAATTCGTTGAGCTAGTAGGCACGGCCTTCACGGAAGTCTCAGTCACCGTCGAAGATGGCGCAGATCCCGCCGTCGTTAAGAACGCGCTCGTTCAGGCGGTCCCCGATGATTACGTTGTGGAGAGCGCCGCAGAGAAAAAAGAGGTCATCGATGAGGCCATCGCCGGCCCGCTCAACCTCGTTAACACGTTCCTTCTGGTGTTCGTGGTGATTGCGCTCGCGATCTCCACGTTCATCATTTCCAACACGTTTACGATTTCGGTGCGCCAGCGCCAGCGTCAATTCGCGCTCTTGCGCGCAATCGGGGCCCGGCCGGGGCAAGTGTTCGTTGCCGTGATTTTGCAAGCCGGTGTTATTGGCATTATCGGATCTTTGGTGGGCGTGGTCTTTGGCCAAGGTCTGCTGAGCTTGATCCGCGCTGGTCTGGAATCCGCCGGCATGCCGATGGACGGAAACTTGGTTGTGACCGGAAAGACGGCCGGCATTTCAATCCTCGTGGGCGTTATCGTCACGCTTTTGGCCACGATCGTGCCCTCGAGGCGTGCCGCGCTGACCGCACCGATTGAGGCCATGCGGGAAGGGAGCGGGTCGGCGGAAAAGCCGCTCCGCCGCCGCACGATCATTTCCGCGATTGCGCTGGTGAGCGGGGGAGCCTTGCTCGCTTACGGCGCGACGAACGATTCGGGCGGCGCCTTTGGCGGCGGAGCTGCGCTACTTTTGCTCGGAGTCATCGGCATTATGCCCGGGCTTGTAGCTCCAGCGACGACGGCGCTCGGCTGGCTATTCCGGAAGATTAGCCCGGCTACCGGCGTCGTTGCCTCGCGCTCGCTCGTGGCTAGCCCGCGGAAGACGGCGTCGACGGCGGTGGCGCTCGCGATCGGCGTTGCACTCGTGTCTGCCGGATCTTCATTGGCCGCATCCATCAGGGAAACAATGTGGCAAGATCTCGACGATAACTTTGAAGCGGACGTGCTTCTCATGGCAAACGGGCTCGTTCAGGATACGAGTGCTGCGACGAGCCTAGTTGAGGCGGTCGACGGGGTGGCTCACGTTGACGATTCGATGCTCAACGGCACCGCCTTGCTGGTGGCCGTTGATGGGGAGCCGCGCGAGAACATATTCAAAACGGGAGCTCTTTCCTCCCATGCGATGGAGGGCATCGGCCTCGTGTACAAGGAAGGTTCCTCCGCTGCGATCGATAACGGCCAGGCCGCGATCTATGACCAGGTGGCGGAGGCGGTTGGTGCGGAGCAAGGGTCGGTGATCCAACTTGCGACCGAAACGGAGATGGTTGAGATCGAAGTCGGCGCGATCGTCGAGTCTGGGACCCTCACCTTTTCGAATGCGCTCATCATGCTGCCGCCCGACGTGGCAGAGAGGCTCGACCTGATTAATCCGTGGAAGCCAATTGTGGTCGTCGATCTAGAAGAGGGCGCGGATTCTGCGCGGGCTGTTGAAGATATTCGATTGGCTCTTAAGGATCAGTATGTGTGGACTGTCGAGGAACGCGAGGGATTGTGGGGCATTGCGAATTCTCAGGTCGATGGTGTGCTTACGTTCCTTTACGGGCTGCTTGGCCTGTCCGTGATTATTGCCGTGCTCGGCGTCGTCAATACGTTGAGCCTGTCGGTGGTGGATCGCGTGCGCGAAATTGGCTTGCTGCGCGCGGTGGGCATGCAGCGCTCCGGAGTGCGGCGAATGGTGGTTCAAGAATCGATCATCATCACATTGTTCGCAACCGTGGTTGGCATTGTTCTGGGCGTGACTCTTGGGCTTGCTCTCACTCGGTACCTCGCATCTGACTCCGAAGCGTTCTATGTGATTCCCTGGCAGGCGATGGGGACCGTGCTCGTCGTCGGCCTCGTTGTTGGGGTGTTCGCCGCGTTACTTCCGGCGCGAAAGGCGGCCCGCTTGGACGTGCTCGACGCGATCGCGGAAGAGTAGGCGCGATCGCGGAAGAGTGAAGGGCTTGTGTAAGTGCGCGGAGCCGAGCTTGGGTTCTGATCTTTCTTCTGCACGGAGCACCAAACGGGTTAAAACGCCCTCGTTTGCTGCTCCCTGTGCCGTTTGGTGCTCCGCGTGCTGGGGTGGGTAGCGGTAAATCCGCTCGGCCGTGCTCGAAGCGATTGATGAAGAGCAACCTCACTCGACCCGTTGTTGAAAGTTAAACTAGAGTGCCTTAGGATCGGATCAACAACGACCTAAGGTGACACATGCAGTTTGGAATCTTTTCAGTCTCGGACATCACGACGGACCCCACGACGGGCACGACGCCGAGTGAAAACGAACGTATCAAAGCGTCAGTAGCTATCGCTAAGCACGCCGAAGAAGTAGGCCTGGATGTCTATGCGATCGGGGAGCATCACAATCCGCCGTTCTTCTCCTCTTCACCAACCACCACGCTTGCTTATATCGCGGCGGAAACAAAAAAGATCATTCTTTCCACGTCAACAACCTTGATCACCACGAACGATCCGGTCAAGATCGCCGAAGATTACGCAATGTTGCAGCACCTCACCGACGGCCGGATGGATATCATGCTCGGGCGGGGTAACACCGGCCCTGTCTACCCGTGGTTTGGCCAAGATATTCGCCAGGGCATTCCGCTTGCGATTGAGAATTACGCGCTTCTTCGCCGGCTATGGGATGAAGAAGAAGTGAACTGGGAAGGTAAGTTCCGCACGCCTTTGCGTGGTTTCACATCCACTCCGCGCCCGCTCGATGGCATTCCGCCCTTCGTCTGGCACGGTTCGATCCGATCGCCCGAGATCGCCGAGCAGGCCGCCTACTACGGTGACGGATTTTTCCACAACAATATTTTCTGGCCGATGAGCCACACCAAGCGCATGATCGCCCTGTATCGCCAGCGCTTCGAACACTACGGGCACGGCAAGGCGGAGCAGGCCATCGTGGGGCTGGGCGGTCAGTTCTATATGGCGCGCGATTCGCAAACCGCAAAACGCGAGTTCCGCCCCTATTTCGATAACGCTCCCGTTTATGGCCACGGCCCGACGATGGAGGACTTCACGGAGCAAACCCCGCTCACTGTGGGCTCCCCGCAGGAGGTTATCGATCGCACGCTCGGCTTCCGTGAACACGTGGGTGACTACCAGCGCCAAATGTATCTGATCGACCACGCTGGCTTGCCGCTCAAGACGGTCTTGGAGCAGATTGATTACCTAGGTGAGATTGTGCCGGTGATGCGTAAAGAGTTTGAAGCGATGCGCCCCGAAGGCGTGCCAGTGGCGCCAACGCATGAGTCCAGGCGAGCGGGGGTGAAGTGATGCGAACTGTTGTCGTATCTGCTTCTCTCTCAGAAAGCTCGACCACGCAGCAGCTGGGGAATGCGATCGCCGAAGCCGTACAAACCGAACTTGGTGGCGAGGTCGTGCACATGGCCTTGCGCGAGCTCGCCCACGCCATCACGGATAATATGCTGACCGGTTTTCCCTCCCCAGAACTAGAAGCCGCTTTCGAGCAAGTAAAGGGCGCCGACGCCGTCGTGGCAGTTACGCCCGCTTACAACGGCTCGTATTCCGGCCTATTCAAATCGTTTTTCGACGTGCTCCCAGAGGAAATGCTGCGCGGTAAACCCGTGGCGATTGGCGCGACGGGCGGCACGCCGCGGCACTCGCTCGTAACCGAGCATGCAATTCGGCCAATGTTCACGTACCTGCGAGCGGTGACGGCGCCGACGGCGGTGTTCGCGGCAACGGAAGATTTCGGTGCACACGCGGCGGACTCGGATAGCGCGGGTGGTGCGAGCTTGGGTTCGCGCATTGAGCGGGTGGCGCGCGAGCTTGCCACGATTGTGAGAGCCCAGAGTCCGCAGGCATTCGCTCAAACGGGTGGCACTACCTGGTCCGTGAGCGAGGCCGCGGTTGAGCACACTGAACAGGTAGAGACGGGAATTTCGAAAACCGATCAGCCCGATATTCAGGCAGCCCGCGAGCTTTTCGACGATTTCAAACCGATGGATGAGCTGTTTGGGTAATGCGAAATGTTCGGCTGTAACGGTTAGGGTGTTGAAAAAAGTGTGACACAGAGCCTTTCTGACGACGCTCACGCTCAGAACCCGGCTTTTGTCAGTTTATTTTCACGGCTCTCGACGTTGCCGAGTGAATATTCTTTAGAATCCGGTATGGGGGGGGGGGAGGGGGAAGCGCCGTTTACCGTAGGCCAAT
The DNA here is from genome assembly GCF_030811535.1 of Trueperella bonasi. Lineage (GTDB taxonomy): Bacteria > Actinomycetota > Actinomycetes > Actinomycetales > Actinomycetaceae > Trueperella > Trueperella bonasi. The sequence goes on from NZ_JAUSQX010000001.1 coordinate 1,516,725, forward strand.
AGCAGGCCAAGGCAACTAAAGGACTAATTTCATCGCCGCCGGAGGCATGTGTGACCGGTGGAGGTCCATTTCGCTGAGGGAGACTCGTGTTGCTCGCGGGGAACGGTAAGCCACGGAAATCGCGAAGATCCGTGGCTTACCGATCTACTTAGGAGCTACCGGCCTCCAGAAACAACACCAATCCCCGCAGGAGTTACGACTTCCCGTCGGAGCGCGCGATCTCCGCGTGTGATGAGCAGCGCGCGTGGTAACAGTTCATATGGGACTTCAAACGGGAAAACGCAACGGCCAACAAGTTCACATTGATAGCCGGGGCACGTGGAGCCCGAAAACGGCTTATAGATCGAGGTACGCTTAAAAGTGCTGACTTTGAGCGTTCACGTCGATGCTCAAGGCGAAAAACGCGTTTTTTCGAGTAGAAATACGCACCCATCGAGTAGAGCGCGCCCACTACGGCTAGTTTGCTCAGGGGAATGCCTACTCGATGCTCAGGGTTTGTAACTAATTCTCATCCCAGTCTCTTAAGAAAAACTGTTCGGCCCCAATTTTCGTTTACTAACTCGCTGTTGATCAGCAACCCGTTAACGCCCGCACAAACTAGAGCGCCCCAGAACGCGCTGTACCTGCAAGCGGGCCGGGATCGAAACCTGATCGTTTCTTGCGGTAGACCGTCATCCGATATCGAGTGCCGTTCGCGGCAGTGTGCCAGCCGCGGTCCGGATCGGATTGGGCAGTTTCCCAATCAAAAGGGATCATTGGCGCGTATGCGTCGGCGCCCGGAACGTCGAGGTCGATATCTGTGACGACGACGCCGTCGGCGATTGCAAGCCCTTCTTCGTAGATTTGTGCTCCGCCCATGATCCATACGAGCGGATCAGATTCGCCCGAGCTGGCTTGTGCGCAAAGGCGTGCCATCTCGTATGCCTCGGCAAGATTTCCCGCTACGTGGGCACCCTCCGGTGAGAAATCTTGATTGCGGGAGAGCACGATGTTCGTGCGCCCGGGCAAAGCGCGCCCGCCCAGCGAATCCCAGGTTTTGCGGCCCATGATCACCGGGCGGCCCATCGTCATTTTCTTGAAGAAAGTCAGATCTTCGGGCACGTGCCAGGCCATCGTGCCGTCTTTGCCGATTGCCCGATCGTGGCCTTGGGCCCAAATCATGCCGAGCATCAGACAGCGACCTCGCCGCTGAGCTTTGGATGGTGGCGGTAGCCTTTGGAAGCCAGAATGTCATCCATGTCGTAGTCGAAGATCGACGGCGCTTTCTTCAGCTCCAGCGTGGGGAACGGGTAGGGTTCGCGCGAAATCTGCTCACGCACCTGCTCAATATGATTCGTGTAAATATGGCAATCCCCGCCAGTCCATACGAAATCACCCACGTCCAACCCGGTCTGCTGGGCCACCATGTGAGTGAGCAACGAGTAGGAAGCGATATTGAACGGGACGCCGAGGAACAGATCGGCCGAGCGCTGGTATAGCTGGCAGGATAGTTTGCCGTCAGCAACATAGAACTGGAAAAGCGCGTGGCAGGGCTGCAAGGCCATATCGCCAAGATCAGCCACGTTCCATGCCGAAACGATGAGGCGCCGAGAATCGGGCGCGGACTTTATCTGCTCGATTACCGCTGCGATCTGATCAATGTGCTCACCATGTGGCGCCGGCCACGAACGCCACTGGTAGCCGTAGACGGGGCCGAGTTCGCCGCGCTCGTCAGCCCATTCATCCCAAATTGTGATGCCGCGTTCTTGCAGCCACCGAACGTTCGTGTCCCCACGCAAGAACCACAGCAATTCGCCTTTAACTGCTTTCATTGCCACAAACTTGGTGGTAATGCGCGGAAATCCCTGCGAAAGATCGTAGCGAAGTTGGCGCCCGAATACCGATAGCGTGCCAACACCCGTGCGATCAGTTTTCTCAGTGCCGTTATCCAGTACGTCTTTGAGTAGATCTTCGTATTGCCTGTTGATCTCGGTCATGGGGCAAGTCTAGCGAAGATCACTATTGGTCCTGATTTTCTGACCGTACTCGGGCGATTTCTTCGTTGACGAGGACCACGTCGCGGGAAAGAACTTTTCCAGCACGTTCGATGGCAGCTTTTTCGATTCGTCCGCCAACGAATGGGATTTTCACGTTGATGTCGCCGGTGATCTTGGCCGGTGTTGTGGCCCCGCCGTCGCCTAGCACATATGTGAGTGAACCGGAGGCTGGCGCTCCTTCAATCGTGACGTCGTAGGCAAGGCAGGCGCCGCGGGGGTGCCCAGTCAGTTCCGTTACTTGACCGTGGAGCAACGCTTTCAGACCGTTGGGAAGGAAGGAACGTGCAGCGGCGGGTAGTTCGGAGTTTGGAACAAACGCGCGAAAGGTATGCGCTGTGGTTGTGCCGTCATACTCTACTTTTCCTCTGGCGCCAAGCTCTTCTAAGCGTTTTTGTAGTAGAGCTTTAGAGCCGAGAACTTCGAGTACGATGTTGATCGGGCCAACAAAACTGGTCTCAGATTCGAATTTCATATTTCCTATTCAACACGATTACTCACTATTGTGGGAGTGTGTCAACGCTTTCACGTATTTTGGACCGCGCCTCCAACCTTTCTACCGCGCAACGAGACTGGTTGCATAAGCTAACTGGAGATTGGCAGATCATTGCCGATATCTCCTTTTCGGACCTCGTCTTATATGTTGAGTACGGCGATGGGGTGATCGTTGCGGCGCAGGCGCGCCCGAGTACGGCGGCAACCGTACACCAGTCCGACTTTGTGGGCGAACAGCCACAACCGTGGCTTGAATTTGAACTCCGGCGCGTTGTTGCGTCCGGCGAGCAAGTTTTTTTTCACGACGACGAACACGCGGTTGACGTGCGGCTTGTGCCGGTGAATCACGACGGCCAATTCATCGCGGTGATGGCGATGGTGACGGCGCAGCGAGGGGATCGAGTGCCCACCGAAATGCTGGCTAATTACGAATCAATGGCGAATGATCTGGCAAGGATGGTCCAGCAGGGGCAGTTCCCGATCGATGGATCGCCCTCGGGTTATCGCCATGGAACGCCGCGCGTATCGGATGGTCTGATTCACGTTGATTCGGAGGGCAGGGCACTGTATGCCTCGCCAAACGCGATCTCGCATTGTCGCCGGCTCGGAGTGGAACAGCCGATTATAGGTTCCGTGCTTGCCGAGCTGGTGACGGGGGATTTTGAAGGTGTACAGCAGGTGGATGAGGCCTTACCTCTGGTTCTCATGGGTAGGGCTGCCTGGATGGCGGAAATTGAGCGGAACGACGTGGTTGTGATGCTGCGCGCGGTTCCGTTACGCGATGGGCCCAAGCGCGAGGGCGCGATTATCCTATGCCGGGATATTAGCGAGCTTCGTAGGCAGGAGCGGGAGTTGATGTCGAAAGATTCGACGATTCGCGAAATCAACCATCGGGTGAAAAATAATCTTCAAACGGTATCAGCTCTGCTTCGCATGCAGTCGCGCCGTGCCGGCTCTCACAAGACGCGAACGGCGCTCGATACTGCCCAGCGCAGGGTGTCCACGATCGCCGTCGTTCACGAAAAACTCTCCCAAACCATCGACGAGGTGGTCGACTTTGATCAGGTGTTCGTGCCGGTGATGCGGATGGTCCGGGATGTCGCGGTAACCACGAATCCGGTGGTGACCACCTTCAATGGGAATTTCGGCCGGGTGAGTGCGGAACAGGCGACGGCGCTTGGCGTGGTGATGAACGAGATCATTTCCAATGCGATCGAACACGGTTTACCCGATGGGGGCCGCTTAGATGTCAAAGCGGAGCGCAACGGCTCTGAGCTACACATCGAAGTGGCCGATGACGGGGTTGGGATGAAAAAGCTCAAGCCCGGGTTGGGTACTCAGATCGTGGAAACCATGGTTTCCGGAGAGCTACGCGGTAAGATTGACTGGCATCGGCGCGAAGGCGGTGGCACCGTCGTCGTGCTTGACCTTAATATCCGAACCTAGCCCCAGTACTGAAATTTAGCGGCGTGCGCGAGCGGTGCGGCGCTTGTGGATGCGGCGCTCATCTTCGGACATGCCGCCCCAGACGCCGGCGTCCTGGTTGTTCGCCACTGCCCAATCCAAGCAGGTCTGCTTAACGGAGCAGATTGCGCAAACGGCCTTGGCACGTTCAGCCTGTGCTATAGCCGGACCTGACGAGCCAATCGGGAAGAAAAGCTCAGGGTCTTCATTGAGGCATGCTGCACGATGGCGCCAATCCATTTACGTCTCCTTGTGGGTGCGAATCTATTCGCGGGTTCATACGCAATTAACCTTCGCAGGTTTTGGCCCGCCGGTAAAGGGAAAAAACTGTGATAAACGCCTAAGAATCCGCTATTTTGCAGTGTTTGTGGCCTGAGCCACGTCAGTGCGGGCGGTGAGTGCTCCGATCGCGATGCCGGCGAGCAAAAGAAGGATCATTTTTGCCGCGATAGCAAGGTAGGGAACTTTGAGTGCGCCCGGTAGCCCCGATTCAGCTAGCACGATCCAAGATGTCGCAATGCCGACCAGGCAACCGCCGGCGAGCATAACTGCGGCAGAGAATGCGGCGTCGCCGATTCGGCGCAAGTGCTGGCGGCGAAGGCCGAGACCGAGTGCCCGGAGTGTGCGGATCTCGGATTGTGTGGCGGAAAAGGCGAGCGGCAGTCGTGTAAACGCTAGGAAAGTAAGAACGATGACGATGCTGGATTGGACGATCATCGCCAGGTGTCCGCTATTGAGCGGTGTGAAATCCCCGGCGGAGCGGCTGAGGGTGATCACCGGGCGGGAATTCGGTGTGTCTTCCCCTAGCCGCTGTTCGAAATCTGGGTAGGTCTGGGGCAGCGTTTCGTGGGCGCCCGGCTCGAGCCGCACCCAGATCTCATCGACCTTGAGCCCGGGCGCGTCCGCAACAGACATGAGCGCCACGGGAACGTTTGATTTTACGACGTCGAGGCGCACCGTGCGGCTCACGCCTTCGGCGTCTTCGTAGCCAAACTCGAGCGTGGCGGGGATGTGTTTCGTTCCGCGGGGAACGAGCAGGTGGGAAGTGATGTCGAGCGCGGAGGAGAAGTAGGCGTCAGCCTCGTCGTCGTTGACGGCATAGATCGGCCCGGGCTGGAAATCGGCATCCACGGGCAGATCGGTTTCCACCATGTGGAGGGAGAGGGTGGACTTAGCGGCCTGCCATGAGCGAACGGTTGAGATTTGGTGGTCGGTGAGTTCGAATTCCCCGAGGCGGGCGCGAATCGCCACGTCGAACCGGTCGTGGAGCGCCAGATCCTCGCCTGCAAGCGAGCTCGTCGTCGTGTGGAGTGAGCTAATCGCTCCCGCCGCTAAGAAGATGACGAGGAGGGATTGCAAACGTACAAGCCCCACTCGCGATCTGGGCCTCAGGTATGTGCGTGCGATCAGTACCGTGCGCCTGCTGAGCGCGCCGGAAAGGAAAATTCCTAGCGAGTAGACCAGACCAAGAAGTAAGGCGATGAGTGCGACCATGCGGATTTGGATCGCATGGGGCGCAGGCTGGTCAAAGTTGTGTGCAATGTTCGTGGCCCAGTAGATCGTGGCTGCCCCCACGATGATGGTGAACGGGGCGAGCCACATCACCCGGCGCAGGCCCTCAGTTTTCGTAATCGAGTTAGCAAGAAGAACAGCTAAAAGGAGTGCGAGCGCGAGTGCGGCGAGTGCAAACAAATAGGCACGTGGAGGAGCGCTGAGCGTGGAGGGCAGGAATTGAGCACCCGGCAGGGATCGGAGAATACCGACGATGCTGACCGATGCGGCCGCACCTATTCCCAATCCGATCAGTGCGGCGAGCACGCCGGCGGCCCCAAGCTCCGATATTTGTATCCACGTGAGTGTTCGGCGGGCGATGCCCAGGGCGCGTAAATTTCGGCGCTCCGTGGCTCTTCGATGGCGGTTTCTCACCAAGCCCAGTGTGAGAACGGTGGTCGAGGCAAGGAAGCCAGTTGCCAAAAGCCATGGCACCGTGATGCTAATTGCGGACATGGCCCTAGCGTGTCGAGCAAAAACCAGCTGCTGACGATCCTCGGAGCGGATGACCACCGAATTGCCGAGGGCCAAAACGTCCTCGATGACGTTTTGTGCGGCACCTGCCGAGGTGGCTTTGACTTCGATACCGCCTTGGCCGGAATTGTCGACATGCGCGGCCACGTAACCCGGATTTGCGCTGTGGGTTAGGCCTTCGTATGCGGAGTCGATGCGGTCCTCGAAGGGAGAACGGGCGTAGATGCCGGTCACGAGATAGCGTTCGGCCACCTGGTCTCCTGCCAGGGTGAGATAGGAGCCGACGTCGATCTCCAACGCCTTGGCGAGCTGATGGGTCACGGCTAGCTGGTTATCTTCGGTCGGGTAGTCGCCGCGGGTGAGCGCTTGGGTGCGCAAGCCTTTGGGTGGAAGGTTCCGCAGTACCATCGAAACGTTTCCGGTTGCCGATATCGCTTCGGCCGCGCGCCACGCATCGACGTGCACGAGTTCCACGTTGGGGTTTTGGCCAAGAGCGGTTGCGAGGTCGGAGGCCGCGCCAGCCTCCATATATACGAGGAAATCAGCTCGAGGGGTGGACACCCTGGCCGAGGTTTGCACGGCCCGATCGCCGTAGCTGACCATCGCTAGTGCAGTGAATGTGAGCGCGCACAGAATAACCAGCGTTATTACGGGGAGAACGTATGATCGCCAGTGGTATTCGAGGTGCTCGCGCAACATGGTTAGACCTCGCCGTGGACGGCCTGGAGCGCGTTGAAAATCGAGTCCAGCGTGGGGTTGACCAGTTCGCCGGCAACTTTCGCGTTCGAGAGAAGGAACACGTGGTCTGCGTACTGGGCGGCAAGCGGGTTCGTCGTGAACATCACCACCGTCAGGTCCAACTCGCGTACGCACATCCGTAAAAGCGCCAAAATTGTATCCGCATCCGCCTTATCTATACCGGCGGTTGGCTCATCGCAGAGGAGGATCGTACGCCCGGCAAGTACCCTGCCAGCGATCGCAACCCGCTGCTGATCAATGGGAGCAATTGATTCCGGGTAAAGCTTCAGGATTGAGTCGAGGTCGAACAGCTCAACGATCCGGGCCCGTTCGGCGTCGTCGATCTTTTTCCCGTTGAGCTCGGCGGGCAGGTCAAGGTTTTCTTGCACGGTCAACGCGGGCATGAGGTTATCACGCGGATAGATGACGCCCAGGTGCTCGGCGAGTAGCCGTTGCTTTTCGGCGTCCGTTGCCCGGGTGAGATCGACGTCTCGAACGACGACGTTGCCATCGTCCACGTCGAGCAGCCCGGCCATGACCTGCATGAGTTCTGATTTTCCGGAACCGGACGGGCCAAATATGCTGGTGAACTGGCCGGGGAAAATTTGGAGCGAAACATCATCGAGCACCGTGCGGGTGGCCCGGCCTACGCCACGTACTTTTCGCACGTAGTCGAGGCTCATCACACTCACCCGAGATCACCTGGGCGTACCAGGCCGGCTTCGTAGGCCAGCACCACAGCCTGGACGCGATCACGGGCGCCGAGCTTGGCGAAAATCCTGCCGACGTGGGTTTTGATCGTGGCCTGCGCGACCGCCAGTTCGTCCCCGATCTCCGTGTTCGAAAGCCCGCGTGCCATGTGATAGAGCACCTCGCGCTCGCGCTCTGTGAGCACGTCGACTATCTCTGGGCGCAGAGCGCGATCCTCGACAGCCTTTTCGGCTAGATAGGACACGAGCCGCTTCGTTGAAGACGGCGCGATCACCGCGTCGCCCTGATGGACGGTGCGAATCGATTCAAGCATCTGATCGGGCGGGGCATCTTTGAGCAGGAAGCCCGATGCGCCGCCGCGGATCGCGCGCATGACGTACTCGTCTAAATCGAAGGTGGTCAAAATAATGACCTTTGGTTTCACGCCGTGTGGGAAGTCGCTACTCGTGATGCGTTCGGTGGCTTCCAGCCCATCCATGCCCGGCATGCGGATGTCCATGAGGACGACATCGGCGGGAACGAGGTTGAGGCGATCGAGGGCCTGCTTGCCATGCGAGGCTTCAAGCACGGTTCGCATATCTGTTTGAGAGTCGATGACCATCGCAAATCCGCTGCGAACAAGCTCTTGATCGTCAACGAGTGCGACTCTGATCTTTTCCTCAGACATGGGAGGTCCTTTCGGTAGGGGTTGGGATAGTTGCAGTGACTTTGAAGCCGCCGCCTTGGCGCGGGCCCGAAACGACTGTTCCGCCGAAAACGGCTGCACGCTCGTTCATGCCGATCAGGCCGTGGCCCTTGCCGTCGTCAGCTGCGGCGGCCCCGCGGCCGTTATCCGTTACGTTGAGAATGACCTCGGCCGGGCGCCAGTGGAGTGCCACGGTGACTTGGGCGTGCGGGCCGGCGTGTTTGAGCGAGTTGGTGAGGGCTTCTTGGCAGATACGGTACACGGCGTTGCCCACACCCACGGGGAGCGGGCGGGCTTGGCCGGTGACCACGAACGAGACGTCTTGGCCAGATTCTCGCACCTGTTCGATCAGGGTGGTCAGATCGGAATCGATCGGTTCGGGGGCAAGCGGGGCGTCGGCGTCGTTCGGATCGCGAAGCACGCCGATGATGGAGCGGATATCGCCGAGCGCTGCGCGCGACATGTCCGCAATGACGGTCAGGGCTCGCTCGGCCGCCTCCGGGTTCGACTTGGCCGCGTAGCGCCCGCCGTCGGCTTGGGCGATGACGACCGAGAGGGTGTGGGCGACGATATCGTGCATTTCCCGGGCGATTCGGGTTCGTTCTCCGACGACGGCGAGCTCGGCTTCACGTTCGGAGTTGCGTTGCGCCATGTCGGCTTTGGCAATCAGATCGTCGAACCGCAGATACTGTTGGCGGCGCAGAAGGGCGCTCGTCGTCGTCACTCCAATTGCTGCGAGGGCGCCAAAAAGAGCCAAGAAGATTATCCCGGGCCGAATATCTGAGTGAAGGGCGGGTACAACGAGGAGGCATGCGCCAAAGACTGCGCCGATGATTGCGGGCCAGCGAGCCTTGTGGCTGCCGTAGGTGAGCACTGCGTACAGGGCGAAGAACACGGCGATATCGATGAGCCACATCGAGTTTGGGAACGCAAGGTAACGAAGCAGAGCGCCCACGTAAACAACGATCGCGGCCGGGGTGGGGTACAAGCGGCGGAAAAATGTGCCGAGAACTAGGCAGATAACGGCTAGATAGAAGAGAACATCCGCCAAAAGCTGTTGGCCGAGGACATACCTCGCGTCGATGTACGCGATCCCTACAACTATGAGGGCAAGCACGAGATCGAAGGGGGACACCCCTCGGATCGTCGCGAAATTCTTCATGTCACTAGATTACGTGTGGTGGGAGCGCTGCGCCTACGCGAAGCTCATTCCGCGGGCTGAACGGGCATGATGTTGCCCGGCAGGTTGTTACGAACGTTGCCCACGGCTTTGTGCACCTGATGGTAGGCGAGTTCGGGATGTGGACGCTCGAATTGGTGGATGATGGCCGGATCGGTGAGGGTGGGATCGAGCCAGGTGTCGTATTCGTGCGCGTCGAGGATGAGCGGGACCCGGTTGTGGATCTCGGCCATCGCGCCTTCTGCCTCGCGGGTGATGATCGTACAGGTGAGTAGCCAGTCATCGCCGGTGTTGTACCACGAGTACAGGCCGGCAAAGGCGAGGGGGCGGCCGTCAGCGCGGAAAATGTAGAACGGTGTTTTCTCAGGTTTGCGCCACTCGAAATAGCCCGAGGCCGGAATGATGCACCGGCGGCTTTTGAGCGAGGGCGCGAACATTTTCTTTTCCGTAAGGGTTTCCATGCGCGCGTTGATCATCGGGCGGCTGAGATCTTGAGCCCAGGGTGCGATCAGGCCCCAAAAGGCTGGGTTGAGGGCGCGGACGACGGAGGCTTCGGCTGGCTGGGCGGCTGGTGATTGGCCGAGCCGTTCGTCGTCATCCAAAGGTTTGCGTATCACAACGATTGGGACGGTCTGTGTCGGAGCCACGTTGTAGTTTGGTGGTGGCTCGTAGGATTCGGTTGCGGCCTCGAGCCGGAATTCGAGCTGAAGGTCGGTTCGAGACATGGTGGTTGCGTAGCGTCCGCACATGGGATGAGCCTATCGCTCGAAGATGAGGCTGGCAGGTGAATGAGGGACAATATGGATGTGAAAAATTTTGACATTGCCAAAGTGCGCTGGAACGAGCTTGCGCCCAAGGTGCGCGATGCGCAGGATGCCTATCATTTAACCGGCGAACCGATCATGGTGGATGCCACTTACGACGCGTTGATCGCCGAGCTGCGGATGCTCGAGGATCGATTCCCGGAGTTGTGGAGCCCGCAGTCGCCGACGATGAAGGTCGGTGCGAAGGTAGCGCGCGGAGATGTGGCTGAACTTCGGCACGAGCAGCGGATGTACTCGCTTCAAGACGTGTTCAACCGGGAGGAATTGGCCGCATGGTATGAATCGGTGACGGCGGAATTGCCGGCGGGGAGCCGGTTGACGGCCGAGGTGAAGGTGGATGGCCTAGCGTTGAACCTGACCTACCGGCGCGGCGTGTTGGAATCGGCTGCAACGCGCGGTGATGGCGTGACGGGTGAGGATGTGACCCGCAATGCGCACGCCGTGTGGAATATTCCGAACGAACTGGCTGGCGAGGACCACCCGGAGCTGGTGGAAGTGCGCGGCGAGGTGTACTTCCCGATTGATAAATTCGAGCAGTTCAACCAGCTAGTTGACGAACGCAACGAGGAGATCGCGCGCCGCAATGCCGCCGTCGACGATCATAACCGGAAACTGGCTGAGGAAAACCGGGAGCGGGCGCGCGAGGGGCTGGAGCCTTTGCCACGCGTGCGCAGGGAGGACCAGCTTCGCACTTTTGTGAATCCGCGCAATGCTGCGGCGGGAACGATGCGCCAGGAGGACACCACGGGCTTTGCGATTCGGGCGCTGTCTTTTCTTGCGCATGGCGTAGGCGCGCTGGAAGGAGCGTCGGCCGGGCTAGCTGAGCAGATGGCCACCCAGGAGGGGGTTTACGAGGTGTTTCGGGGCTGGGGTTTGCCGGTTTCTGAGCAGACTGAGATTGTTTCGGACCTAGCGGATATCGAGGCGTTTCTTGATAAGTATCAGGATGCCCGGCTTTCGCTGGATCACGAATTCGACGGCGTGGTGATCAAGGTAGAAGACCGGCGCATGCAAGAACAGATGGGCTACACCTCGCGCGTTCCGCGGTGGGCCGTGGCTTACAAGTTCCCGCCGACCGAGGTGCAAACCCGCCTGCTCGATATTCGGGTTCAGGTGGGCAGAACCGGGCGGGTCACGCCGTATGCGGTGATGGAGCCCGTTTTTGTGGACGGCTCGACGGTTTCGCAGGCCACCCTGCACAATCCGTTTGAGGTGGAGCGCAAGGGCGTGAAAATCGGCGACGTGGTGATCTTGCGTAAGGCGGGCGACATTATTCCCGAGGTGGTAGGCCCGGTGTTGGCCGAGCGGGATGGCACCGAGCGCGATTTTGTGATGCCGAAGGAGTGCCCGATCTGCGGGGGAGCGATCGAGCCTGCGAAGGAAGGCGATAAGGACCTGCGGTGTTCGAACACGCGGTCTTGCCCGGCCCAGTTGCATCAGCGGGTGATTCACATCGGGTCGCGGGGTGCGCTTGATATTGAATCCTTGGGCGAGGAATCGGCGCAGTGGCTCGCCGCACCGGATCGGTATCGCGGGGATGCGCTGATCGCGCTCGCGACCGGCTATGCGTTGGAGCTCACCGATGAGCATGCGCTCGCGGCCCATGAGGCAGGGTGGCCGCTCGAGGACGCGGGCGATCCACGGGTGAAAGTGCGGCTTGATTTAGAACGGCGGGTGGACCTTGGCATTACGGATAGTGATGGTGCCTTGCTGGATCCCGATGTGGTGATTCCTGAAGACGTGCAGGTGAAGTTGGGGATTCCGGGAGCGCAGCAGCCGTATTTGGATACCGAGGCGGGCCTGTTCGGGCTGACGGCCGAGGTGATGCGTGATGTTCGGACATGGCAGCCGGTGCGGGTGGCCGGCGAGGAAACCGGGGATTGGCGATATATTCGTGCGGGCTGGACGAAACCGACCTGGCTTAGGCCGAGCGCTAATCGGGAAAGTTATGAGCTGCGGACGGATTCGGCACCCTCGAAGACTTTGGAGAAAGTGCTCGAGGAGCTGGACAAGGCGAAGGGCAAGGAGCTGTGGCGCAAGCTCGTGGCGCTGAATATTCGGCACGTCGGGCCGGTGGCTGCTCGCGAGCTAGCGGATGCTTTTGGTTCGCTCGATGCGATTCTCGAATCTGGGCGTGCCCAGATGAAAGCGGGGGAGGTGCCGTTCAATGAGATTGAGGGCGTGGGCGAGATTATCGCGCGCTCCTTCCTTGACTGGTTTGACGAGGATTGGCATGCCGAGATCGTTGAGCGGTGGCGGGCCGATGGCGTGACCTTCGAAGATGAGCGCCCCGAGGAAAGCGATGATTCCGGGCCGAAACCTTTTGAAGGCATGACGATTGTGGTGACCGGCGCAGTTGAGGGCTTTACGCGCGATTCCGTGGCCGAGGCGATCGTGGAAGCCGGTGGTAAGGCTACTGGTTCGGTGTCAAAGAACACCACGGCCGTCGTCGTTGGTGAAAAGCCGGGGGCTTCGAAGATGAAGAAAGCCGAACAGCTCGGGATTCCGATGTGGAGTGCGGAGGAGTTCAAGGCCAAGCTCGGGTCGCTCGGGCTGGAAACCGAACCGGCTCAATAGCGCCCTCTTCGCATCCCGCGCGCGGGGGTTGCTCTTGTGCAGGGAGGTCCGTAAGCCGAAGAAACCCCGTTTTTCCTTGGCTTACCGGCCTCCGCGCGGCTTATCGACCTCCGAAAGCGAGATCGATCCCCGCCCACCAAGATAACGGCACGACCCGCCCAGATAATGGCCGGAGCGCCTGCCAAAGGAACGGCTGGCTAAATTAAAACGTACTTTAAATGCCGCCCCCATGAGTCGGTATTTGAAAGTATACTTTGAGCCATGAGCAGTTTGATTGTGCGCCCAAGGTACCTTGATCTTCTCACGCGCGATATTGATCGTGACACTGTCCGTATTCTGACGGGGGTGCGCCGAGCGGGAAAATCGAGCGTACTGCGCCTGTACCGCGATCATCTCCTAGCTTCCGGGGTCAGTGAGTCTGAAATCATTACCGTGAATTTTGAGGATATGCGCAACCGTCATTTGCGCGATGCACAGACTTTCCACGAATACGTCGTTAAGGCCTACGACGACGGCGCAAAGTTCTTGCACGTGGATGAGATTCAAGAGTTGGACACGTGGGCGCAAGTGATCAATTCACTGAGAGTGGCTACTGACCTCGAAATCTGCGTGACAGGCTCGAACGCGTCAATGTTTTCAGATGAAGCTGCAACATACATTGCAGGGCGATACGTGACTATCGAAGTCTGGCCGCTGAGCTTGGCAGAGTTTCGCACGTTTAAGGGACTCGACGATGAGCCGGTTGACGAAAGCTATTCGGCTTGGATAACAGCTGGGGGTTTTCCGCGCGTTGTTCTCACTCAAGATGGAGATCTTCATGCCGGGATGGTGCGTGACATTTTCGATTCCATCTTTGCCCGCGATATCGTGCTCCGCGGTCAGATCCGTGACGCGGCAGCTTTTTTGCGTGTGGCTAGATTTGTTTTTGCTTCGATCGGATCGCCGATTAACGCTCACAAGATTCACACGCGATTGAAAGCGAACGGGATAAAGCTCTCCGCACCCACGGTGGAAAACTATCTGAGGCTGATGGAGCAGGCGAACTTAATTTTCCCGGTACGCCGCCAAGATACCCGCGGTGGGCAGTGGTTGCAGGGTGGCGCTAAGTACTACGGCGTAGATCTATCGTTGCGAGATGCATTGCTGGGCACTGGTAGCGCAGGTGAGGGCCACGATCTGGAAAACCAGATCTATATTGAGTTACGACGCCGGGGATATCGGGTTGTTGTGGGTACAAACGGTGGCAAGGAAATTGATTTCGTGGCCGCAGGCGAGGGGCGAACCCATTTCATCCAAGTGGCGTTTTCTGCAATGGATGAGGGTACGCGAGCCCGAGAGTTGGCAGCCTTCGACGGCCTGGCCGCCGGTGCCTCGTGCATTCTCATCACTCTCGACCGGATTTTCTACTCCACCGGACACGTTCGTCGAATCAACGGCGCCGATTTCCTCGCCGGCCTTGTCGATCTACCGCACTAGTGCGTCGAGTGCGCACGAAGAGAACCAAAGAGTCATGGAAAGAGGTCATTCGTAGTAGGTCTGTAACCACGGCTGTTGCTTGAGCATGCTCTCGCCAAGGCAGGTGGGTGATCCAGATACCGATTGGGATCAGATGCGTCAGCGGTTTGACGACGCCCAAAAAGCTGGGTTGTGCCACTAAAATCTCCCGCCCGTTGCCGGCCACCCGGATAATGGCACGGTGTACTCAGATAAAGGGCCGTGGCTGGCTTAGACTGAAGAACGATTGGTGAGCGCTGCAAAGAAGGGGCTTTCGGGTGGCGAGATTAAATCTTAGGGCGGTAGAGGAGCGGGTTGCGCCGCTGGGCGGCCGCGATCATTACGACCGCGAATTTATTTTCGAGCTGCTGCTTGCCTATGGGCGCTCAAAGAGTTCAGTGACCCGCTTGCGCAATGGCAGCCTCAACCTGGCTGCTGATAAGTCTCGAGACATCCTGCAAAAGGGCATCGTCTGTTTCCGTGAAACGGATGGTGATCCGCTGAGCGAGCTGGAGTCGATTAAGAACGCCCCGGAGACTGTGCGATTCCGCCCCCGGTTCATCATCGTTACTAACTATGAAGAGTTACTGGCGATCGACACGAAAACCCGCGAGAACCTGATTATTTCGATCGCGCAGATCGATCAGTATTTCACGTTCTTTTTGCCGTGGGCTGGGATGGAGAAGGCGCAGTACACGGCGGAGGCGCATGCTGATGCGCGGGCAGCTGAGCGCATGGGCGAGCTTTATGACGAGCTGCTCAACGTTAATCCGGGCCTGCTTGAGACGGATTCGGGCCGCCACGGGCTGAACCTGTTCTTTACACGTTTGTTGTTCTGTTTCTTTGCTGAGGATACGGAGATTTTCCCGCCGGGGCTGTTTACAGAAACGATCGGGTCGCTATCGCGTGAAGATGGTTCGGATACGGCCGAACTGATCCGTGAAATTTTCCGTGCGTTGGATTCTAACGACGACGCGGATAAGCCGGCTCACTTGCGCCGCTTCCCGTATGTGAATGGTCGGCTTTTTTCGGTGGGGGACGACGACGTCGTGCCCCAGTTTTCGCCTAGGTCGCGCAAGCTGCTTACGGATTTGGGAAAGTTGCAGTGGCAGGAGATTAACCCGGATATTTTTGGTTCGATGTTCCAAGCGATAGCGAAGGATGAACGCCGTTCGGAGCTTGGGCAGCATTACACATCCGTGCCGAATATTTTGAAGACGATTGAGCCGCTGTTTTTGGACGAGCTTCGCGACGAGTTCGATCGTTCAGCAGATAGCGTGAAGAAGCTCAAGGCGCTGTTGGAGCGGATTAGTGCGATCCGAATTTTCGATCCGGCGTGTGGCAGCGGGAATTTCTTGGTGATCGCTTATAAGGAGTTGCGCAGGCTGGAGCATGCGATCTTGGAACAGATCGATTCACTCGAGAACCGGCTAAGTAAAGAGCATGAGACTCTGACCATCGTCGCCGACTCGAGAATCAGCATTGAGAATTTCTATGGCATCGAAATCGACGACTTCGCCGTAGAGGTAGCGATCCTGTCTCTATGGATCGCCAAGCATCAGATGAACGTGGAATTTCGGGAGAAGTTCGGGGTGTCGATTCCGCTGATCCCGCTGCGCGAATCGGGCAATGTGGTGGTGGGCAATGCGGCCCGCATTGACTGGAACGAGGTCTGCCCGAACGACGGCGAGGCGGAGATCTACCTGATTGGTAATCCGCCGTATGGTGGCTCAAAGCTCCAAAATGCGCAGCAAAAGGCGGACTACGGATACGTGTTTGGTGATCGAAAATACTCGAAGGATCTCGATTACGTAGCGCTATGGTTCGTGAAAGGTGCAGAGTACATCGTAGACAGCCGCGCCGAGCTGGCGTTCGTTTCTACTAACTCGGTTTCGCAAGGCCAACACGTGGCGATGCTTTTCCCGATGCTCTTCGATTTAGGCATGGAAATCGGCTACGCCTACACCTCGTTCAAATGGGAGAACAACGCGAAGGGGAACGCCGGCGTGACGGTCGTTGTTATCAGCTTGCGCAACCCGAGTGAGAAGCAAAAGTACCTGTTTACCGAGGACGTGGCGATACCGGCTACCAACATCAATGGGTATCTGGCGGACGGGCCAAACATTTTCGTCAATTCTCGAAGACATGCAATCGGTACGATACCGAAAATGCAGTTCGGAAGCATGCCGATCGATTCAGGTGCGCTCACTCCAACTGAAGCAGAAGCAAGAGAACTCTTGGATAACAGGGCAGCGAAGCCCTTTTTGAAACGTTTTATGGGCGCCAGCGAATTCATCAATGAGAAATTACGCTATGCAATCTGGATTGAGGATTCTGATCTTGACGAGGCGATGCGGGTAGATGCGCTCAGTAATAGGATCGAGCGCGTGCGTAAATTCCGGGAAGACTCTAAAAGGAGTGCGACCCAAGAACTTGCTCAAACTCCTTGGAAATTCGGGCACATCAGTTACAAGCCGACGGATGCGATTATCGTTCCGTCTGTTTCGTCCGAGAGGCGCGAATATATTCCCATCGGGTTCGTTGGTCCTGACACGGTAATTTCTAACCTCGCTTTCGCAGTTTACGATGCCGAGCCGTGGCTGTTCGCCATTCTGACCTCGCGGATGCACATGGCGTGGACGCGGGCTGTCGGCGGAAAGATGAAAACCGATTACAGATATTCCAACACGCTCGTTTACAACAATTTTCCGATGCCGGATTTAACCGCCGCAGATAAGGCTCGGCTCGATGAGGTCGCATTTCGCGTGCTCGACGTGCGGGAATACCACAGCGAAAAAACACTTGCCGAACTCTACGATCCGGACCACATGCCAGACAACCTGCGCGAAGCGCACGCACGCGTGGACGAACTGGTGGATTTGCTCTATCGCAAGGCGGCATTTGAGACCGACGAGGAGCGCCTTTCACTGCTCTTCGAGATGTACAAGAAACTGACGGCAGAAGAAGGGCTAAAGAAATGACGAAAGTGATGAACGTCGTCGATGTTACATACGAGCAGACCGGCAAGTCAGTCAACACCAACGAACTTGGCATGCGCGAAATGCAGGCGCGAGTCTGGGAAAAGCGCGATGCCGAACGGCTGCTCATCAAGGCGCCGCCGGCGTCGGGAAAATCCCGTGCCCTCATGTTCGTTGGGCTCGACAAGCTCTACAACCAGGGCCGGAAGAAAGTCATCGTCGCGGTACCGGAACGCTCGATCGGTGCGTCCTTTGCCTCCACGGATCTCACCAGCTACGGCTTCTTCGCCGACTGGGAGATTAAACCGCAGAACAACCTGTGCCTGCCCGGATCAGACACCGGCAAAGTCGACGCCTTCCTCCGCTTCTTGGAGAGTAAGGACACGACCCTTGTATGCACACACGCCACGTTGCGTTTCGCATTCGAACGGCTCGTGCCCGAAGACTTCGACGGCACCGTGCTCGCAATCGACGAATTCCACCACGTCTCAGCCGACGTGGAATCCAGCCGCCTCGGCGCGCTCCTGCGAGAGATCATGGCGGGCTCCGACGCCCACATCATCGCCATGACCGGATCATACTTCCGCGGCGATTCCGTGCCTGTGCTCCTGCCCGAAGACGAAGCCAAATTTACGCCCGTCACCTTCAACTACTACGACCAGCTCAACGGATACCAGCATCTGAAGAGCCTAGGAATCGGACACCACTTCTACCAAGGCCGCTACACGGAAGCCGTACACGAAGTGCTCGACCTCGACAAGAAAACGCTCATCCACATCCCCTCCGTTAACTCGGGCGAATCCACGAAAGACAAGATCGAAGAGGTAGGGCTCATCCTCGACCACATTGGCGAGGTTGTGGGGGTAGAGGAAGACACCGGCGTGCTACTCGTCAAGCGCCGAGACAACGGCCAGATTCTGCGCGTAGCCGACCTTGTGGATGACACCGACCAGAAAAAGCGCGCCCACACCCTGCACTACCTGACCTCAGTGGCCGCTCAAGAACGCGATGGCATCGACGTGATCATCGCCCTTGGCATGGCAAAAGAAGGCTTCGACTGGCCCTTCGCAGAACACGCGCTCACCATCGGCTACCGGGCCTCGCTCACCGAGATCATCCAGATCATCGGCCGTGTGACCCGGGATAGCGAAGGCAAAGACCACGCCCAATTCACCAACCTCATCTCCGAACCTGATGCCACCCGCGATGACGTGACCGTGGCGGTCAACAACATGCTCAAGGCCATCACCGCCTCGCTGCTCATGGAACAGGTGCTCGCGCCGAACTTCACGTTCAAAGCCAAGCAGGAAACAGATGACCTTCCCGAAGAAGGAACACTGAAAATTCACGGGTTTAAAGAGCCGAGCTCGCCGCGAGTGAAACAGATCGTGGAAACAGATTTGAACGACCTGAAAGCCAAGATTTTGCAAGACAACACCTTTGCTCGTGCGGTTGCAGGTGCCGTAGATCCCGAGACCACCAACAAAGTTCTCATCCCGAAAATTATTCGCGAAACCTACCCCGATCTGGACGACGAACAGGTTGAGGAGGTGCGCCAGCAGGTCGTCGTCGACTCGGTGATCAAAAACGGAGAAGTTCGCGAGGTGGGCGACCAAAGATTTGTGAAAATGGCCGACAAGTTCGTCAATATTGACGATATCAACATCAACCTCATCGACTCCGTTAATCCATTCCAACGCGCATTCGAAGTCATGTCCAAATCGGTCACGCCGAAAGTACTGCGCGTTATCTCCGACTCGATCGCAACCACGCGCCTCGATATTTCTTTGGAAGAGGCACTCGCACTATTCCCCAAGATAGAAGCGTGGGTCAAAGTCAACGGCCACAGGCCTGATCGCCGATCCGAAGATGCAACCGAGAAATACTATGCCGAAGCACTGCTCATCCTGCAACGCGCGCGCCAAGAACAAAAGAAGCGTGAGAAAGCGGGGGAGATCACCTGATGTCCGAGATCGAAAAGAGCCTCGATGCGCAACTTGCCCAGCTGGCAGAACACGACACGCACGGACTGCTCGACATGCCAGAAAAGCCGAAACGGCCCACCAACAGTGACAGGCTCGAACGCTCATTCCTGGAGATCGTTGAGTTCTATGAACGTGAAGGCCGCGAACCGAGCTCAACCACCCGTGATATCGCCGAACGCAAGCTCGGAGCACGGCTCGATGGAATTCGCGCGAACGTGGACAAGCTCGGTGCGCTCCGGCACCTAGACGCGGCCGGGCTACTGCGAGAACCCGAGGCTCCGGCGTCGTTGGAAGAAATCTTTGAAAGCGATAGTGCTGGCCTCCTCGACGATGACACCGGGCTACTCGACACCTCGGCGCTACCCGAGCCGTCGAAGACCTTCGAGGTTGAAGAGCGCGCGCAACGTACGCGCGCTGAGGACTTCGCCCAATTTGAAGCCGCCTTCAAGCAAAAGCACGCCGAGCTCCAAGCGGGCGCCGTGAAACTCCAGCCGTACACGGGTATCCACCAGATCCAAGCAGGCCGCTTCTTTGTTCTCCAAGGAATGATGGTTTTTATTGCCGACGTTGGTGAAACCGAATTTTCGATCACGGCAGGCAAGGCACGCCGCAGGCAGCGGCTCCGGGCGATCTTCGAAAATGGTACCGAATCGAATCTCTACCGGCAGTCACTTGCAACGCGCCTGATGGAAAAAGAGGGGAGCGTCGTCGTTGATCCGCACATGGACCTTCAGCGAATCACAGACGAAGACGACCATGGCGGCTACGTCTACGTGCTTCGATCACTCAGCACCGACCCCGAAGTTGCCTCGATACCCGACCTCTACAAAATCGGGTTTACGCATACGTCGGTGAAAGAGCGGATTCGGCACGCGGCAAGCGATCCGACCTACCTCATGGCGGGCGTCGAAGTGGTGGCAACGTACCGCGTGTATAACGTGCGGGCCTCGGCCATTGAGCACCTGCTCCACCGGGTATTTGCGGACGTGCGGCTGGATATTTCGCAGATTGCTGCCGGTGGTGCAACCTATGATCCTTCGGAGTGGTTCGTGGTGCCACTTGACGCGATTGACGAAGCGGTGAGCATGATCGAATCGGGCGATATCGTCGACTACGTTTACGACCGCGCGGCTGGTGCCCTCATCGAGCGCTGAGGCGCAACCCCACCCGCCTGCCAAACACTGAGGGGAACTCCCACCCGCCGAGCGCCAGCCCAGCGCTCCAGCGACACTTAGATTGTTCTCGCGAGAGTTTACTTGCTAATAAATGTGTCCCGGGAGTGTTTAGGTGTCGCGGGAAGGTGTAGAAGCAGAAGATCAGGGCGGAGAAGGTCATTCGTGCTGTCCGCACTGCTCATGACGCGAGCGCATCACCCAATGCATGTTTTGTGGCAATCCCAGTGCATGATTTGTGGCGAGCTCAATGCATGTTTTACGGCGGTTCCAATGCATATTTTGTGGAAGGATGGGGCGTTCCGCGAGCCGGGCAGGTTTCCCTCCCTGTGCCGTTTGGTGCTCCGAGCGGCACAGCAAGGGGATGCTACAGCAGCGGCGCCAGCGGTTTAAGAATTTTCTCGGTGATCCGGGCAAGCCGCCCACGCTCGGCCCACACCTCGGGCAGGAGCTCCTGCGAGTTCGTAAGGTCAAGCTCGAAAATCTCTTCCATCACCTTCGCAAAATCCGCATCGAAGATCTCGAGGTTGATCTCAAAATTTCCGGCCATTGAAAGCCGATCAATGTTCGTGGTGCCAACTGTTGACCAGATGCCATCCACGGTCATGGTCTTGGCGTGGATCATCGCCTCCTCGTAGAGGAAGATCCGAACGCCGGCGTCAAGAAGCTCATCATAGTGCGGGCGCCCCACCCAATCGGCCACGATGTGATTGGAATACTGAGGAACAAGCACGCGCACGTCAACCCCGCGCCGAGCGGCCTGCTTCAGTGCATGCATCATCGCGAAATCGGGAATGAAGTACCCCATGGAAATCCACACTCGGCGATGGGCCCGGTCAATGGCGCCTAAATACATCGCCCGTACGGGATAAGACTTAAAGGCTGGAATATTTTGCACCGCGGAAATCCGGGAGGACCACCGCTTTTGCCCGCGGTCAGGCAATTTCGGATGGTGCGATTTGCGATAGACCATCCACATGTCGGTAAACGCGTTCTCAAGCTCCCAGGTAGCCGGCCCAACAATACGTACGTGGGTATCGCGCCATTTTTGGGCGTAAAGCTCGCCGATGTTGTATCCGCCAACGAACCCGATCTGCCCGTCAACCACCAAGATCTTCCGGTGGTCAAGCCCGCGATCTTTGCCCTGCCCGGTAAAAATCCCCGTGCGAATCAGCGGGAAACGGATCACGTGCAGGTTTGGCAAATCAGGAAAATATCTGAAGCGTGGGTCTTGATTGAGGTTTCCGAAGGTGTCGATGATGATGTAAACATCAACGCCACGTTGAGCGGCGTCAATGAGGGCGTTGCGAAAACGATGCCCAACGGCGTCGGCCTTCATAATGTAAATCTCAAAAAAGATCGTATTCTGTGCGCTCTCGATCGCGTCCAGCATGTCCTCATAAAGATCTTCGCCGTAGGTGTACACCGTCAAATCGGAATCGGCCACGTGAACCGTGCGTGGGCGCATTGAAGGGAATTCGTCGGTGGGCGGGTTACGGCGTTTGCGGTGTTCATCAACGGCGACGACGGCGAACGCGGCAGCCACCTGAGCGGCAAGAAAACCGCCGAGAGTGTACTTGACAGCCCGCTTGGCAGTTTTGCGATTCGGCCGTGATATGAGCGACATGTGCACATACTACCGAACGCGTTAGAATTTGGTCATGTCAACATTTTCCAAGGATGAGGTCGCCAGATTGGCGGACCTTGCGCGCATTGCTTTAACAGATGAGGAAATCGAACAGTTCGCTGGTGAACTAACGTCGATTTCGAATGCCATGGAGGCGGTGAAGCATGTGGCGGCCTCCGATATTCCGCCCACGTCCCATCCGATACCGTTGCACAACGTGTGGCGTGAGGACGTCGTCACGGACGAGAAGCTGGACATGGATGAAGTGTTCGCTTCGGCGCCCGCACACGAGGACGGCAAGTTTGCCGTGCCGCAGATTTTGGGGGAGGACGCATGAGTATCTTGACGCTTTCTGCAATCGAGCTGGCCAAGAAGCTGCGCGAGGGTGAGATCACGTCCGAGGCGTTGACGAAGGCGACGCTGGATCGGATCCACGCCGAAAACGAGCGGCTGAACGCGTTTCTTTTTATCGACGACGACGGCGCGCTTGACGTGGCGCGCGCGGTTGACGCGGATCGGGCTGCCGGCAAGGAGCTTCCTCCATTCGCGGGTGTGCCAATCGCGTTGAAAGACAATATTTGTGAGCGTGGAACTCCGGTCACGTGCGGTTCGAAGATGCTCGAGGGATGGATCGCTCCCTATGATGCGACGGTTGTGAAGAACATTATGGCGGCTCGCCTGCCCATTGTTGGCCACACGAATATGGACGAGTTCGCGATGGGATCATCGACGGAGAATTCGGCCTTTGGCCCGACGGTTAATCCGTGGGGCGAGAATCTCGCGCCGGGCGGCTCCGGTGGTGGCTCGGCTGCTGCCGTTGCTGCCTATCTGGTGCCGTGGGCGCTGGGCTCGGACACGGGCGGGTCGATCCGCCAGCCGGGAGCGCTGACGGGAACGGTGGGTGCTAAGCCTACCTATGGCAACATTTCGCGATACGGCGTGGTGGCAATGGCGTCCTCGCTCGACCAGGTCGGCCCTGTGGCGCGCACGGTTGCGGACGCGGCTGCGCTTCAAGAAATCCTGTCGAGCCATGATCCGCTCGATTCCACGTCACTTCCTGAGCCGGCTACCGGCCTGTTGGACGCAACTGGCGAAGGCTCGCAAACCGAAGACTTGAGCGGCCTGCGCATCGGCGTCGTCAAGGAACTGAGCGGCGAGGGAATCGAACCCGGCGTTGAAGCTGTATTTGAACAGGCCGTGGAGAGCCTGAAGGAACGTGGCGCGCAGATCGTGGAAGTGTCGCTGCCATCGTTTGAGATGGCGATTGCCGCCTACTATCTGATCATGCCGGCGGAAGTTTCCTCGAATATGGCGCGCTTTGACGGAGTGCGCTACGGGAACCGGGTGGAGCCAACGGAGGGGCCGGTGACGGCCGAAACGATGATGCGTGAAACGCGCGGAAAGATGCTGGGCGCGGAGGTTAAGCGCCGGATTATTCTGGGCACGTACGCGTTGGACGCGGGCCGTTATGACGAGTTCTACGGCTCGGCGCTCAAGGTGCGCACGCTTGTTCAGCGCGAACTAGCGGACGCGTTTGCGCAGGTGGACGCGCTAGTTACGCCAACGGCGCCCGGCGTGGCCTTCGAGCTTGGCGCGAAGAGTGAAGATTTGATGGCCATGTATATGAACGATATGACGACGACCCCGGCCAACCTTGCGGGTGTGCCTGCGATGTCGGTGCCGGCAGGTTTGGCCGATGGTTTGCCGGTGGGCGTGCAGGTGGTAGCGCCAGCGCACGAAGACGCCCGCATGTATAAGGTGGCCGCCATGATCGAGGCGAGTGCAGACCCGTCGGCGCGCACGTGTCCAATTGACGTTAGGGAGGACGCATAATGGATCAGCTGTTGGAATATGAGGACGTGGTGAAGTCTTACGATCCGGTGCTCGGCCTCGAAGTACACGTGGAGCTGTCCACGAAAACTAAGATGTTCGACGCCGCTCCCAACGAGTTTGCCGGCGAGCCGAACGAATATACGACGCCGGTATCCCTCGGCCTTCCCGGCGCGTTGCCGGTGGTGAACAAGGCGGCGATCGAGTATGCGATCCGGCTTGGGTTGGCGCTGAATTGCGAGATCGCGGAATCGTGCCGGTTTGCGCGTAAGAATTACTTTTACCCGGATTTGTCGAAGAATTTCCAAACTTCGCAGTCCGATGAGCCGATTGCTTTTGACGGCTATTTGGATGTTGAACTGCGCGACGGCGAGATTTTCCGTGTGGAGATCGAGCGGGCACACGTGGAGGAAGACGCGGGTAAGAACACCCATATCGGTGGCGAGGGCCGCCTGCAGGGTGCCGCGTATTCGCTGGTGGATTACAACCGTGCGGGCGTGCCGCTGGTTGAGATCGTGACCCGCCCGATTGAAGGTGCCGGGGAGCGCGCGCCCGAGGTGGCTGCCGAGTATGTTCGCACGATTCGCGATATCGTGCGGGCGATCGGGGTTTCCGAGGGGCGGATGGAGCGCGGTAACGTGCGTGCGGACGTGAATGTTTCGTTGCGTGCGACGCCGGAATCCCCGCTTGGCACTCGTACCGAAACGAAGAACGTGAATTCGTTCCGTGCGATTGAGCGTGCGGTGGAGTATGAGATGCGCCGGCAGGCCGCGGTGTTAGATGCGGGGGACGCGGTTGTACAGGAGACGCGCCATTGGCAGGAAGCTGATGCGACGACGTCGTCGGGGCGGCCGAAATCGGACGCGGATGACTACCGCTATTTCCCCGAACCGGATCTTGTGCCGATTGTGGCATCGCGAAAATGGGTGGAGGAGATTCGGGGATCTTTGCCCGAGCTACCCGCGCAAAAGCGCCGCCGGTTGAAGGGCGAATGGGGCGTGTCTGACATGGAGATGCGCGACATCGTCAATGCCGATGCACTCGAGCTGATTTCGGACTCGGTGGACGCCGGTGCAACGCCGGGTGGGGCCCGGAAGTGGTGGATGGGCGAGCTTGCCCGCCATGCTAAGGACAATGATCTTGAACTGGTTGACGTTCCGGTGACGCCTGCGAATATTGCTGAGCTCGATGAGCTGGTGGAGAGCGGGAAGCTGACCGATAAGTTGGCTCGCCAGGCGCTTGACGGCGTACTGGCGGGTGAGGGCAGCCCGAGCGAGGTAGTGAAGGCTCGCGGTTTGGAAGTGGTCTCGGATGAGGGCGCGCTGAATGCGGCTGTCGATGAGGCGCTTGCTGCTAACCCGGATGTGCTTGAAAAGATTCGTGGGGGCAAGGTTCAGGCTGCTGGCGCGATCGTCGGGGCGGTCATGAAGGCAACTCGCGGCCAGGCGGATGCTGCTCGCGTTCGCGAACTCGTGATGGAGCGCGCCAACGAATCCTAGTGATGTTGTAGGAACCTACTGGTGCAGGCGGGGGCCGGGATACATTGGGGAGCGCGTAAATCTGCTGAATCTGAGCGTTTGCATCGATGCTCGAGCCAAAAAACAGCTTTTTTCAAGCACAAATACGCGCTTCCTCGAGTAGTCGAGTGCACGCCGGTGCTTCTGGTGGCGCGAAGCATGCTGCCACGTGGTACGCCATGCCGTGATGCGAATTAAATCCACGAAGCGAACTCACTCAACACCTCGGCTGGTGACTTTGGCATGATGTAGGTAGCAAGCTATCCAAGGAGGAATAGTACGTCTATGGCACACCCAAGTTATGCCGTCACCCTGAGAATCCGCGCGCCCTTTGATGCTCAGGCCGTGCCCAAAGCAACCAGAGTGATCTCCGATAACGGAGGAATGATTACCGGGCTCGACATGGTCGGGACCGAGGACGAAAAGTTAACTTTCGACGTCACGTGTTTGACCCTTGACCTCGGGCACGCAAAGATGTTGCGCTCGCATCTTCAGACCGATCCGAATGTCACCGTGCTTGGAATTCACGATTCCACGGTGCAGGCGCATCTTGGCGGAAAGATTGAAGTCACGCTCAAGCGCCCGCTGAAGACCCGCCAGGATCTTTCGCGGATTTACACTCCGGGAGTTGCCGCCATTTGTGAGCGGATTGTTGAAGATCCGGCTGAAGCGCGGAGGTTGACGATCAAACGAAACACCGTGGCAGTAGTTTCGGACGGGACGGCGGTGCTCGGTCTTGGTGATATCGGCCCGAAAGCCGCAATGCCGGTGATGGAGGGTAAGGCCGCGCTGTTCAAGAACTTTGCGAACGTTGATGCCTTTCCGATTTGTTTGGACACGAAAGACACCGACGAAATCGTGTCGATCGTTAAGGCCATTGCGCCCGGCTTTGCCGGCGTTAATTTGGAAGACATTTCGGCGCCGCGCTGTTTTGCGATTGAACGCAGGTTGAAGGAAGAGCTCGATATTCCGGTGTTCCACGATGATCAGCACGGCACGGCCGTCGTCGTTCTGGCCGCGCTGATCAACGCGCTGAAGTTCGTCGGAAAGCGGATCGAAGACGCGAAGATCGTCGTATCGGGCGTGGGCGCTGCGGGTAATGCAATCATTCGCTTGCTCATCGGGCAGGGAGCGCACGACATCATCGGTGCCGGGCGTGCAGGAACGCTTGGTGTTTTCCGGGAGGAACCGGATCCGGACCGCAATTGGCTGGCACAGAACACCAATCCGCGAAAGATTGAAGGTTCGCTCAAGGACGCTTTGGTGGGCGCCGACGTCTTTATTGGCGTTTCTGCCGGCAATATTCTGACGGGAGATGACATCGCGACTATGGCCGACGATGCGATCGTGTTTGCGCTCGCAAACCCGACGCCCGAAGTTGATCCGCTAGCGGCTGGCGAACACGCGGCCGTTGTGGCAACTGGCCGATCGGATTACCCAAACCAGATCAACAACGTTCTTGCATTCCCGGGGCTCTTCCGCGGAATGCTGGATGTGCAAGCTGAACGGGTGAGCGACGACATGCTCGTCGTTGCCGCGAATGCGATAGCAGGCGAGGTGGAAGATGCGGAGCTGAACGCCTCCTACATCATTCCGGGCGTATTCCACCCGGGCTTAGCAGAGGCGGTTGCCTCGGCAATCCGGGAAGAATTCGCCACGGGTCAGAAGCGATAGAGCTTAATCGCCAAAATGCCACTCGAACGCGCTGTGCCTTCCGGCACAGCGCGTTCTTCCTTGTAAACAGGCGGTAAACGAGGTGTGTGAGTAGAGACACCGCGAACTGGTTTGACCAGCTCGACGCCTCGGCCGTAAAGTTCTTAATCGTTGCTCCGGCAGAGTGAAACTCGATAGGAGCACAGCGAATCACCAGCAGTGTGAACCGCATCGCAAGAAGTTGACTTCGAGCAGGGCGGTTGACTAAGTTGGAGAGGTTGCTCCGGCGGGGCGTGCAGGTAATACTGCAGGTCAAGCTCGTGGGTGTGTTGTTTGATGTCTCAATAGTGTGTCAGCTTTTTATGTTGTATTTTTTTCTGGTTGGCTGGGTTTTTCTGGTTGGCCAGTGTTGTGTCATGGCTGGTGTCTTGCTTTTTTTGGTGGGGTGTTGGTTGTGATGTTTTTTGCCAGTTTGTTTTGGTATTTTTTGTGAGTCTGTTTTCGGGCTTTCTGTATGGAATTGGTTGCCCTTTTTTGGGTTTCTGGTTTTTTTGTGGAGAGTTTGATCCTGGCTCAGGACGAACGCTGGCGGCGTGCTTAACACATGCAAGTCGAACGATGAAGCTCTTACTTTTGTTTGGGTGGATTAGTGGCGAACGGGTGAGTAATACGTGAGTAACCTGCCCTCTTCTTTGGGATAAGCTTGGGAAACTGGGTCTAATACTGAATATTCTGCTCTTGCCGCATGGTGGGGGTTGGAAAGGGTTTTTCTGGTGGGGGATGGGCTCACGGCCTATCAGCTTGTTGGTGGGGTGATGGCCTACCAAGGCTTTGACGGGTAGCCGGCCTGAGAGGGTGACCGGCCACATTGGGACTGAGATACGGCCCAGACTCCTACGGGAGGCAGCAGTGGGGAATATTGCACAATGGACGGAAGTCTGATGCAGCGACGCCGCGTGGGGGATGAAGGCTTTCGGGTTGTAAACTCCTTTCAGTACAGAAGAAGCATTTTTGTGACGGTATGTGCAGAAGAAGCACCGGCTAACTACGTGCCAGCAGCCGCGGTAATACGTAGGGTGCGAGCGTTGTCCGGAATTATTGGGCGTAAAGGGCTCGTAGGCGGTTTGTTGCGCCTGCTGTGAAAACCTGGGGCTTAACTTTGGGATTGCAGTGGGTACGGGCAGACTTGAGTGTGGTAGGGGTAATTGGAATTCCTGGTGTAGCGGTGGAATGCGCAGATATCAGGGGGAACACCGATGGCGAAGGCAGGTTACTGGGCCACCACTGACGCTGAGGAGCGAAAGCGTGGGTAGCGAACAGGATTAGATACCCTGGTAGTCCATGCTGTAAACGTTGGGCACTAGGTGTGGGGCCTTTCCATGGGTTCTGCGCCGTAGCTAACGCATTAAGTGCCCCGCCTGGGGAGTACGGCCGCAAGGCTAAAACTCAAAGGAATTGACGGGGGCCCGCACAAGCGGCGGAGCATGCGGATTAATTCGATGCAACGCGAAGAACCTTACCAAGGCTTGACATACACTGCGATGTGTCAGAGATGGCGCAGCCTTCGGGGTGGTGTACAGGTGGTGCATGGTTGTCGTCAGCTCGTGTCGTGAGATGTTGGGTTAAGTCCCGCAACGAGCGCAACCCTTGTCTTGTGTTGCCAGCATTTGGTTGGGGACTCACAAGAGACTGCCGGGGTTAACTCGGAGGAAGGTGGGGATGACGTCAAATCATCATGCCCCTTATGTCTTGGGCTTCACGCATGCTACAATGGCAGGTACAGAGTGTTGCGAGCCTGTGAGGGTGAGCTAATCACTTAAAGTCTGTCTCAGTTCGGATTGGGGTCTGCAACTCGACCTCATGAAGTCGGAGTCGCTAGTAATCGCAGATCAGCAACGCTGCGGTGAATACGTTCTCGGGCCTTGTACACACCGCCCGTCACGTCACGAAAGTTGGTAACACCCGAAGCCCGTGGCCTAACCTTTTGGGGGGAGCGGTCGAAGGTGGGATTGGCGATTGGGACGAAGTCGTAACAAGGTAGCCGTACCGGAAGGTGCGGCTGGATCACCTCCTTTCTAGGGAGCCACTGTTTCTTGCGCATGATGCGTTTGTGTGTTGTGTGTGGGGTGTCATCAGGCGTGTTGTCTGGTGGTGAGTGTGGTTTTTAGTGGATGCAATGTGATTGGCTGGCATGCTGTTGGGGTGTGGGGTAACACCTGGTGCTTCTCATGTGCAATGACATGGTTTGTGTTGTTGTGTGTGGGTGGTGTGGTGGTTGAGAATTGTATAGTGGATGCGAGCATCTTTTGGTTTTTGTAAGTGTTTTAGGGCGTTCGGTGGATGCCTTGGTACGCGGAGCCGATGAAGGACGTTGTAGCCTGCGATATTCCTCGGGGAGTTGGCATACGAGCTGTGATCCGAGGGTTTCCGAATGGGGGAACCTGGCCAAAGTTGTTTTTGGTTACCATCATCTGAATGTATAGGGTGGTGGGGGTAACGGGGGGAAGTGAAACATCTTAGTACCTCCAGGAAGAGATATTCTGTGAGTAGTGGCGAGCGAAAGCGGATGAGGTTAAACCGGGTGTGTGTGATAGTCGTCGGACGTTGCGCATTCGGGGTTGTGGGAGCTGCTGTCTGCCTCCGGCGGGGTGGAAGAAAGTGATAAAACAGTGGGATAGGTGAACTAGTTGGGAAGCTAGACCGTAGACCGTGATAGTCGGGTAGCTGAAATCTTGTTGTCTTTTGGTGGTGTTCCCGAGTAGCACGGGGCTCGTGAAATCTCGTGTGAATCTGCACAGACCACTGTGTAAGCCTAAATACTCCGTGTGACCGATAGTGGATAGTACCGTGAGGGAATGGTGAAAAGTACCCCGGGAGGGGAGTGAAATAGTACCTGAAACCGGGCGCTTACAATCCGTCAGAGCCTCTTTGGTGGGGGTGATGGCGTGCCTTTTGAAGAATGAGCCTGAGAGTTAGGATGTGTGGCGAGGTTAACCCGTGTGGGGTAGTCGTAGCGAAAGCGAGTCTTAAATGGGCGTTGTAGTTGCATGTTCTAGACCCGAAGCGAGGTGATCTACCCATGGGCAGGGTGAAGCACGTGTAAGAGCGTGTGGAGGTCCGAACCCACTTCAGTTGAAAATGGAGGGGATGACTTGTGGGTAGGGGTGAAAGGCCAATCAAACTTCGTGATAGCTGGTTCTCCCCGAAATGCATTTAGGTGCAGCGTTGCGTGTGCTTGCTGGTGGTAGAGCGACTGGATGGTTGATGGCCCTTATTCGGGTACTGAGATCAGCCAAACTCCGAATGCTGGTTTAAGTTGTGCGTGGCAGTGAGACTGCGAGGGATAAGCTTCGTTGTCGAGAGGGAAACAGCCCAGATCATCGGTTAAGGCCCCTAAGGGTGTGCTAAGTGGGAAAGGATGTGGAGTTGCTGTGACAACCAGGAGGTTGGCTTAGAAGCAGCCATCCTTGAAAGAGTGCGTAATAGCTCACTGGTCAAGTGATTTCGCGCCGATAATGTAGCGGGGCTAAGTACACCGCCGAAACCGTGGCAACAGTTTTTGTTGGGTAGGGGAGCGTCGTGCATGAGGTGAAGCAGTCAAGTGATTGGTTGTGGATTGTGTGCGAGTGAGAATTCAGGCATGAGTAGCGATTGACGGGTGAGAATCCCGTCCTCCGTATGACTAAGGGTTCCAGGGCCAGGTTGTTCCGCCCTGGGTTAGTCGGGTCCTAAGGCGAGGCCGACAGGCGTAGTCGATGGGTAACCAGTTGTTATTCTGGTACCGGCGAAGAACCGTCCGTGCTGAAGCAGGGGATACTAACCATCCAAACCATTGCAGTGGCCTTCGGGTTGTTGTGGTGGGGAGCGTGGGACCTGATCTTGTTGTAGGCAAGCGTGTTAACAGGGGTGACGCAGAGTGGTAGCTTCCGCGTGGCTAATGGCTTGCCACGTTTAACAGCGCAGCTCGTTTCCTAGGTAAATCCGGGAAGCATGATGGGTGAGGCTGGATGATGACCACAGTTTTGTGGGAAGTAGGGTGATCCTGTGCTGCCAAGAAAAGCCTCGACGTGAGGTTCTAGCCGCCCGTACCCGAAACCGACACAGGTAGTTGGGTAGAGTATACTAAGGAGTTCGAGAGAATCGTGGTTAAGGAACTCGGCAAAATGCCCCCGTAACTTCGGAAGAAGGGGGGCCTGATCCTTGAAACACTGTGCGTGTTAGGGGTGATGGCCGCAGAAACCAGGGAGAAGCGACTGTTTATCAAAAACATAGGTCTGTGCGAACACGTAAGTGGAGGTATACAGACTGACGCCTGCCCGGTGCTGGAAGGTTAAGAGGATTGGTTAACAAACTGTGTTTGTGAAGCTAAGAATTTAAGCCCCAGTAAACGGCGGTGGTAACTATAACCATCCTAAGGTAGCGAAATTCCTTGTCGGGTAAGTTCCGACCTGCACGAATGGCGTAACGACTTCTCCGCTGTCTCAACCGCGAACTCGGTGAAATTGCATTACGAGTAAAGATGCTCGTTACGCGCAGCAGGACGGAAAGACCCCGGGACCTTTACTATAGCTTGGTATTGGTGTTCGGTACGGCTTGTGTAGGATAGGTGGGAGACTGTGAAGCCATGACGCTAGTTGTGGTGGAGTCATTGGTGAAATACCACTCTGGTCGTGCTGAATGTCTAACCTTGGACCATGATCTGGTTCAGGGACAGTGCCTGGTGGGTAGTTTAACTGGGGCGGTTGCCTCCTAAATGGTAACGGAGGCGCTCAAAGGTTCCCTCAGCCTGGTTGGTCATCAGGTGTTGAGTGTAAGTGCACAAGGGAGCTTGACTGTGAGACTGACAGGTCGAGCAGGAACGAAAGTTGGAACTAGTGATCCGGCGGTGGCTTGTGGAAGCGCCGTCGCTCAACGGATAAAAGGTACCCCGGGGATAACAGGCTGATCCTGCCCAAGAGTTCATATCGACGGCATGGTTTGGCACCTCGATGTCGGCTCGTCGCATCCTGGGGCTGGAGTAGGTCCCAAGGGTTGGGCTGTTCGCCCATTAAAGCGGTACGCGAGCTGGGTTCAGAACGTCGTGAGACAGTTCGGTCCCTATCCGCTGCGCGCGTTGGAAACGTGAGGAGGGCTGTCCCTAGTACGAGAGGACCGGGACGGACGAACCACTGGTGTGCCAGTTGTACCGCCAGGTGCATGGCTGGTTAGCTACGTTCGGGAAGGATAACCGCTGAAAGCATCTAAGTGGGAAGCCTGCTCCAAGATAACGTTTCCGTCAACATTTTGTTGTGTAGGCCCCCTATAGACCATGGGGTTGATAGGCCAGGCGTGTAAGCCTAGTAATGGGTTAAGCTGACTGGTACTAATCGGCCAACCACTAACAAAAACAGATACAAGAAAATACGCATCCACTATACAATTCTGGACCACCACACACATGCCAGAGCGTGACCGGTAATGAAAAGTTTATATAGTTTTAGCGGTGGCTACAGCGGTGGGGACACGCCCGGTCCCATTCCGAACCCGGAAGCTAAGCCCACCAGCGCCGATGGTACTGCACTCGAGAGGGTGTGGGAGAGTAGGACACCGCCGCTATTTATACATCGAAGGGGGTCTTTCCGCTATTGTGGAAAGACCCCCTTTTTTGTGGCTTTGAAATATGCAAGCGAATTTGGTGCAGTCAAAACATATGAGTTCAAAGCAATAGAGTAGAAAAAGCAGCGCGTTGAGGAGGGATTTTATGGCCGGCACTGGCGGTGAGCCTACTAATCCCTTTTTGGCTGCAGGTGTTTCAGCCCAAGCGTACATTGACGTTCGTCCCGGTTATCCCGAACAAATTCTCGATTTGCTCAGCATTAAGAGGGACGACGCCGTGCTCGACGTCGGGGCAGGCACCGGCAAACTGACCGCCCAGCTTTATGAGCGCTCCTCCCACGTCATAGCCGTTGAGCCTTCTGCAGATATGAGGAAGGCGTTTGCGCGTGCTTTCCCAGACTTTCCATCAGACCGGCTCCTAGATGGCACCGCAGAAAGCCTTCCCGTCGATGATGCACGTGTGGATCTCCTGGCGTTCGGCCAGTCCTGGCACTGGGCAAACGAACGAGCAGCAGCCCTAGAGGCGGAACGAGTCATGCGCCCCGGCGGACGGATCGCGATCATCTATAACCAGTTGGACGTGCGCCAAGCTTGGGTGCACAGGCTCTCCCGCATCATGCGCTCAGGCGATGTTCACCGCGCCGATCGGCCACCGGATCTGCGCGTGCCCGGCCATCACGGCCACATGGAGCGACCATTCACCGCGCCCACCCTCCACCAGCTCACGTGGATCGATCGGCTCACAGTACCAGAGCTCTACGAACTGGGAACCACTCGCTCGTCGTGGATCAAAAACACGCCCGAGGGCCGGGAACGCATGCGGGCGAATCTTGAGTGGTACGTGACGGAACACTTGGGCGTGCCGCACGATGGTGCCGTCGGACTTCCGTATCACGTGCACTGTTGGGTGGCCGAGCGGCTTTTGTAGCGGGCAAGCCGTCTTTCTAGCCGTTGGTGAAGCGCATGCTTACAGGTCGGACTTCACAACCTCGGGGCCACTGTGGCCGCTAGAATTGAATAGCTAAATTGTCAACTTAAGGATGGACATGCCTCAACTTCGTTCTGCGACGTCGACTCAGGGACGCAACATGGCCGGTGCGCGCGCACTTTGGCGCGCCACGGGTATGGGTTCGGAAGATTTCGGTAAACCAATTATTGCGGTTGCGAACTCTTTCACCCAGTTCGTACCCGGCCACGTGCACTTGAAGGACATGGGCCAGCTCGTGATTAGGGCGATTGAGGAAGCCGGCGGTGTGGGCAAGGAGTTCAACACGATCGCGGTGGACGACGGGATCGCAATGGGTCACGATGGCATGCTTTATTCTTTGCCTTCGCGTGAGATCATCGCGGATTCGGTGGAGTATATGGTTGAGGCGCACTGTGCCGATGCGTTGGTGTGTATCTCGAATTGTGACAAGATCACGCCCGGCATGCTAATGGCCGCGATGCGGTTGAACATTCCCGTGGTATTCGTCTCGGGCGGTCCGATGGAGTCGGGTAACGCCGTTGAGGGCGTGGTTGACCACAACACGAACCTGATTGATGCAATGACGGAATCGGTGAATGAGTCGGTCACGGATGCGCAACTGCTCGCGATCGAGGAATCGGCGTGCCCGACGTGCGGTTCGTGTTCGGGCATGTTCACGGCCAATTCGATGAACTGTTTGACAGAAGCGCTTGGGCTTTCGTTGCCCGGTAACGGTTCGACGCTGGCAACTGCCGCCCGCCGCAAGGACCTGTTCATTGAGGCCGGCAAAATGATCGTTCAGATTGCCAAGCGGTACTACGAAAACGACGACGAATCGGTGCTCCCGCGTAACATCGCAACGCGTGAGGCGTTCTTGAACGCGATGACGATGGATATCGCGATGGGCGGCTCCACGAACACAGTTCTTCATATTCTCGCGGCGGCCCTCGAAGGTGAGATCGAATTTGATATTTCAGATATTGATACGCTTTCGCGGAAAACCCCGAACCTTTCGAAGGTTGCGCCGAATTCGGTGAAATTCCACATGGAGGATTTCCACCGCGCGGGCGGTATCCCGGCGATCTTGGGTGAGCTCGATCGCGGTGGGCTACTCGAACGTAACGTGCATGCGATCCATGCCGATTCTCTGGACGAGTGGCTCGATAATTGGGATGTTCGCGGGGGCAAGGCCACCGCGAAGGCGCACGATCTGTTCACCGTGGCCCCGGGCGGGGTTCGCACAACTCAGGCGTTCTCGCAAGATAAGCGGTATGAATCGCTGGACCTGGACGCTGCCCAGGGGTGCATCCGCGACATCGAGAACGCCTACACAGCCGACGGCGGCCTGTGCGTCCTGTACGGGAATCTTGCCGAGGACGGCGCCGTCATCAAGACCGCAGGAATCGAAGAGGATCTGTTCCACTTCGAGGGGCGGGCGCGCGTCGTCGAATCTCAGGATGATGCGATTCACCTGATTTTGTCGAAGTCGGTTGAGCCGGGCGACGTCGTCGTGATCCGCTACGAAGGCCCCAAGGGCGGGCCGGGCATGCAGGAAATGCTGTACCCGACGTCGTATCTGAAAGGTCTTGGGCTGGGCAAGGTGTGTGCGCTGATTACTGACGGCCGATTCTCGGGCGGAACGTCCGGGCTGTCGATTGGCCATATTTCGCCGGAAGCCGCTTCGGGCGGAACGATCGGGTTGGTGGAAGAGGGCGATACGATCGTCATTGATATTCCCGAACGTAAGCTGCACCTTGACGTCTCCGATGCTGAGCTTGCCGAGCGCCGTGCGGCGAAGGGCGAGGCGCCTTGGGAGCCGAAGCGTGACCGTAAAGTTTCCAAGGCTCTACGTGCCTATGCTTCGATGGCCACATCGGCCTCGTTTGGTGCGGTCCGCAAGGTCGACTAGCGCCCGTTAGCATGACCAGACGCCCGCGATGGATGTGCCACAACGGCATACGCCATTGCGGAGCAATACGTGCGGATACGGATCGCGGCTAACGACGACGGCCGTGCAGCTTGGGCAGTATGTGGCAGCGGCTTTCGGTTCGCGAACGTTACCGAGATAGACGTGGTGTAGCCGGTCTCGCGCGCAATATCGCGTGCCCTCCGTAGAGTCTCGATGGGTGTGCGTGACGAAAGAAGCGCCCGGCGCATCTAACTACCGCGGGCGCGGTTCCGGGACCACGCCCGCCGGGCCCGGATCGCTATCGAGAGTACTGGCGATCGCCGAACGTGCGACGGGTAAAAGCCAGCGGCCGGCGTCGCTTGGCAGGCTGGTTATCTGATCTGGCATTCAGCGCCCTCCCGTTCATTTTGTTGCGTCCGTAGGTGAATTCTCCGTGAGTGCGAAAGCCGCATAGCCGACCACCCGGTCAAGATTGCCCGAGGCGTCGCCTGAATTGCACGAGGCGAGCAAGCGAATGTTCATGCCCCGCCGCTTCGCCGCGAGCAACATGCCGTTAAGCGGATAGGAGCCGCAGGCCCGATCGGAAACAACGGTGGAATCCAACCACAGAATCTTTTGAATCGTCTCCCGATCGGCGTCGATAGCGTGCCGATAGCCAAGATAGTGCGACAGATCGGTGCTGATCAGAATCAGCGTCTCGGGCCCGCCCCACACGGCGTCGAGCGCTTCGGCTACCTGCTCGGCGGGTGCACTGCCAACGACGAGCGGCGAGATTTCGACGTCGCCGAGCATACGCTGGATGAACGGCAACTGGACCTCAAGCGAATGTTCGTGAGCGTGCGTGTCATCATTCGTGTCAACGAAGGGGAGCTCCCGCAGGCTCTCGGAATAGTGCACGGCAAGTTCGCCGGTCGGGGTTTGCCACCGACTGTCGGAGCTCATCGCAAGCCCCGGCACCCACACCCGATGCGCCGGGCCAAGTATGACCACCCGCTGAATCTCGAAGCGCCCCGCGAGCAGACGATACGCGTTGGCCGCCGTCGAACCGGAAAACATCCACCCGGCGTGCGGAACTACCAGCGCTTTCACGGCCGGATTTCCCACGAGATCCCGGGCATTGCTCAAAGCTGAGGGCTGCTTGTGAGCCGATTCGACGACGTCGCTCACCGCCACCTGGGATGCGGCCGCAAATGCCTGATCAAGCGCATTTTCTAGCTCGGGCGGCGCTTCAGGGTAGAAGCTGCCCGCCACGGCAGGTGTTCGTACAGACATCGGTGCCTCCTATATCGAGCTTAGCCGAGATCGTAAGCTTGCTCACGCAACGCCGCTTCGGGCCTTACGGCTACGGGAAGGGACCAGCGGTGCGGTTATACTTGGGCCGAGATTAAGGACGAAGATGATCGCTGTTTTTGAGTTTCTTGCATCGCAACCCGTACTTCTAGCATTCTTCCTCGTCGGGTTTGGCATGGTTTTCGGCCACATCAAAGTGAAGGGTATTTCGCTTGGTGCTGCCGCGGTGCTGTTTGTGGCAATCGCTGTTTCGGCGTGGGGTGCCTCGCTTGGCGTGGACGTGCTGGTTCCCCATGAGATCGGCA
This sequence comes from Trueperella bonasi, assembly GCF_030811535.1. Taxonomy (GTDB): domain Bacteria; phylum Actinomycetota; class Actinomycetes; order Actinomycetales; family Actinomycetaceae; genus Trueperella; species Trueperella bonasi. The sequence continues at coordinate 1,553,779 of NZ_JAUSQX010000001.1, forward strand.
CGCTGGGCTTGGCCCTTTTTGCGTTCACGATTGGTAACAATTCTGGCCCGTCTTTCTTTGAAAATGTGCGCAAGGCGGTTGGGCCTATGGTGGCGCTTGTGCTCCTGTACGGCGTTGTTGCCGGGATTGGTTACGTGGTGGGCAGGTTCGTGTTCGACATGGACATCGCCCTCATTGCTGGCACCTTCGCTGGCTCGGTGACGAACACTCCCGCGCTTTCGGCTGCCGGTGAGGCGGCGGGCGATGCGGCGACGGCGACAGTCGGCTATTCGATTGCCTACCTGTTTGGCGTGATCGGCATGCTCGCAGCGGCCTATATTGCTCTTCGCAAAGCGCATGAAGATACGGACAAGCCCGAACCCGTGACGCACGTGACGCTGCGGGTTGATCGTGATGATCAGCCGCGGATTGGTGAGATCGTGGGGCTCTTGAAGAAGCCAGTTGAGATTTCGCGGATGCGGCGTGGGGAAACCGGTCCGATTTGGATCCCAACCCGCAATGACGTACTCGAAAAGGATGACCTGCTGACCGTCGTCGGAACTGTTACCGAACTAGGGCAACTCGAAGAACTCGTTGGGCACCGCTCCTCGCACTCGCTGCGCTCGGACCGGCGCTTCCTTGATTTCCGGCGGATCACGGTGTCTGAGCCGAAGCTCGCCGGCATGACGATCGCCGAACTCGACGAGGTGTTGACGGAGAAGTTTGGCGCTACGGCCTCGCGCGTGCGGCGCGGAGATTCTGACCTGCTGGCGATTCCTGATTTCATGATCGAGATGGGGGATCGCGTGCGAGTGATCGGACCGACGTCGAACATGAAAGCGATCTCGAAATTCTTCGGGGATTCCTCGAAGGGGCTCACGGATATTAACCCGGTGGCGCTGGGCCTGGGAATCGCGCTGGGAATGGCGATCGGCACCGTGAAAATTCCGCTGCCGGGTGGTTCAGCGATGGCGATCGGCGCCGCGGCCGGAGCGTTGATAGTTGGCTTGATTCTTGGGCGGCTCGGGCGGATCGGTGGTCAGGTGACCGCGCTGCCAAATACGACTGGTACCGTGCTTGCCGAGATCGGGTTGCTACTGTTTTTGGCGCAGGCTGGCACGAATGCTGGTGCGCAAATTTTGGCGGCGTTCTCTTCGGGGGCGTGGATCGAGATTCTGCTGCTCGGCGTGGTGATGACCAGCGCACTCGCGATTGGCCTGTTTTTGGTGATGCGCGGACTGTTTAAGATCGGTGCCACCCAGTTCTCCGGCCTGCTCGCCGGTGCCCAGACCCAGCCGGCCGTGCTTGCTTTCGCCAACTCGCGCACGAACTCCGATCCGCGTGTTGCGCTCGGCTATGCGCTGGTGTATCCGGTGGCGATGATTGGCAAGATCCTTGTGGCCACGATTCTCGGTTCGCTGTAGAGCGGCGGTGCTTGCGCTAGGCTTTCAGTTTCTTAGCGCTCGCCGAGCGGCCACCACGCGCTGCCCCTGTCGCTATTTTGTGAGCGCCACGTTTTGCTGCCCGCGGGGGTTCATTTCGCTTTCGGGGGGGGGGGGGGCGGTAAGTCGCCGGGAGGTCGGTAAGCCACAGGATTTCGGGTTTTTGCTGGCTTACGGATCTCCGGGGGACTTTATGGACCTCCCGCGGCGAGATGAAACTCCGACGCCGGCGCTGGGCGAGGTTTGTTCGCAAACGGGGCACTAATCACCTACACGGGGCATGTTAAACGTGTCCCATATAAGTGAAACCTGCCCGGTTTGCAAAGGGAGGGTGAGTCAAGGTGCTACACGGGCGGCTCGCCGAATATGCGCTGGCTTATGGGCCCAACGTCCCGATTGGTGGGACCATTATCCACCCATTGAGACGGTCCGAAATTAATTTGGCGCCGCCGTGATATGCGGATACGCTATTACCATGACGAACATTCTCGTAGTAGTAAGCCAGCGCACCGGTAGGTAACGCTGTCCTGCGGTGCGCCCCTCGAAATCCGAGGGGTTTTTTCATGCCCAACTCAGGACGGCCACCAGGTGCACGGCAAGCTGATACGACGTCGTCGTCGCCCCGAACTCAAGGAGGAAAAATGGCTAAGGCGCCAACCCCGCCCACGGCCGCGGACAAACCAACGATCCGCGAACAGGCCACAGGTGCAAGCGCGGTCATCCGCTCGCTCGAAGAGCTGGGAGTGAAAAGTGTGTTCGGCCTCCCCGGAGGAGCCGCACTCCCGTTGTATGACGCGATTTTCCAGTCCGATAAGATCCGCCACATTCTCGTGCGTCACGAGCAGGGTGCGGGCCACGCGGCCGAAGGATTCGCGGTATCGACGGGCGAGGTGGGCGTATGTATTGCCACCTCCGGCCCGGGTGCATCGAACCTTGTAACCACGCTCCTAGATGCCTACCTTGATTCGGTGCCACTCGTCGCGATTACGGGCCAGGTGGGCGCGAACCTCATCGGCACCGACGCCTTCCAAGAGGCAGACATGATCGGCGCCACGATGCCGTTTGTCAAGCACTCCTTCCTCATCACGGATGCTAATGAAATCCCGGCGCGTATGGCCGAGGCCTACCACCTGGCAAAGACCGGCCGCCCGGGCCCGGTACTTATCGACGTCACGAAGTCGGCGCAAAACGATCCGTGCGAGTTCGTATGGCCGCCCAAGATGGAATTGCCCGGTTACAGCCCGCAGGTCAAACCGTCTTTGCGGCTCGTTCGCGAGGCCGCCCGCCTGATTGCTGGCGCGCGCAAACCCGTTCTTTACGTGGGCGGCGGCGTTGTCCGCTCGCGCGGGCATGAGGAGCTGGCCAAGCTCGTTGAAGCCACCGGAATCCCGGTTGTTACCACGCTCCAGGCCCGTGGCGCCTTCCCGGATTCCGACGAGCACCACTTGGGCATGCCCGGCATGCACGGCACGGTTCCGGCGGTTGCGGCCATGCAAAAGTCGGACCTTCTGATCACGCTCGGCGCCCGGTTCGACGACCGCGTGACTGGCAAGCTCGACGAGTTCGCCCCCGATGCCAAGGTGATCCACGCAGACATCGACCCGGCGGAGATCGGCAAGAACCGCGCGGCTGACGTCGCGATCCTCGGCGACGTGAAAGAAACAATCGCGGCGCTGCTCGACGAAATGAAACCTACCTATGAACAGTACGGCAAACCGGACCTCACCGAGTGGTGGGCGTTCTTGAACCGGCTGCGCGATACGTATCCGGTTGGCTATGAAGAGCCCGACGACGGCCTGATGAGCCCGCAGTATGTGCTGTCCCGCCTGGGTGCGTTGGCTCCCGATTCTATCTTTACGACGGGCGTGGGCCAGCATCAGATGTGGGCGCAGCAATACATTTCGTGGAAGTTCCCGGGGCAACTCGTGAATTCCTGTGGAGCTGGCACGATGGGATTCGGCGTTCCCGCGGCGATGGGCGCGAAGGTCGGCAACCCGGATAAAACGGTGTGGTGTATCGACGGCGATGGCTCGTTCCAGATGACGAACCAAGAGTTGGCCACGTGCCGCCTCAACGACATTCCGATCAAGGTTGCGCTGATCAACAATTCCTCGCTCGGTATGGTGCGTCAGTGGCAGAACCTGTTCTACGACGGGCGCTTTTCGCACACCGAACTGAACACCGGGCACGGCACGGTGCGGATCCCGGATTTTGTGAAGATGGCGGAAGCCTATAACTGCCATGCGATCCGCGTGGAGAAGCCGGAAGACGTGGACGGCGCGATCGAGGAAGCGATGTCGGTGAACGATCGCCCCGTCGTCGTGGAATTCGTGGTCTCGCCGGACTCGATGGTCTGGCCGATGGTTCCCGCCGGAGTTTCCAACGACGATATTTTGTATGCGCGCGACCTGCGCCCCACCCACGAAGATGAGGAGCAAGCATGATTAGCCACCGCCACACTCTTTCGGTTCTGGTAGAGAACAAGCCGGGCGTGCTCGCACGCGTTTCGGGACTTTTCGCGCGCCGCGCGTTCAATATCCACTCGTTGGCAGTTGGCCCGACGGACGATCCGGAACTTTCCCGGATCACGCTCGTGGTTGACACGGATTACGAGTCCTTCGACCAGCTGACCAAACAGCTGAACAAGCTGGTGAACGTCATCAAGATTACCGAGCTCGAGGAGTCGAATTCGGTGCAGCGCGAGCTGATTTTGGTGAAGGTGAAGGCCGACGACGCCTCGCGCACCTCCGTCATTCAGATCGTGGAGCTGTTCCGCGCGCATATCGTCGACGTCGTACCGGATGCGGTCACGATCGAAGCGACCGGCGGGGAAGCGAAGATCAAGGCGTTGCTCGCTGCGCTCGAGCCGTATGGCGTGAAGGAAATCGTGCAGTCGGGTGCGGTGGCAATTGGCCGCGGTGCGCGCTCACTCACGGAAATCGTTGCCGCTGAGCGCAAGCAGCTGCGCGGTGCTTAATAGCCAGCTGTGCGGCGCTTAATAGCCAGCTGTGCGGCGCTTAGTAGGCGGGCGTCAAGGCGCATAATGGGACGCCCGCCCGCCTGCATCACAACCGGTTTAGAATTGAATTAGCCCACCTAAGGAGAAAATAGTGGCAGAGATTTTTTATGATACCGATGCTGATCTGAGCATCATCCAGTCCAAGAAGGTTGCCGTCATCGGCTATGGCTCGCAAGGCCACGCACACGCGCTGAATCTGCGTGATTCTGGCGTGGACGTCGTCGTTGGTCTTCGCGAAGGTTCGAAGTCGATCGCGAAGGCGCAAGACGAAGGCTTGAAGGTTGCCTCGATTGAGGACGCGACGGCGCAGGCCGACGTCGTGATGATTCTGACCCCGGATCAGCACCAGCGTCAGGTGTACGCCGAGCAGATCGAACCGAACTTAAAGGACGACGCCGCGCTGTTCTTCGCGCATGGTTTCAACATTCGCTTTGGCTACATTAAGCCGGGCGAGGGGCATGACGTGTGCATGGTCGCGCCGAAGGGCCCGGGCCACACGGTGCGCCGCCAGTATCAGGATGGCCGCGGTGTGCCAGACATCGTGGCTGTTGAGCAGGATGCCTCCGGGCAGGCGTGGGACCTCGCCCTATCGTATGCAAAGGCGATCGGCGGCACACGCGCCGGTGCCATCAAGACCACCTTCACCGAAGAAACCGAAACCGACTTGTTCGGCGAGCAGGCCGTGCTATGTGGCGGCGTTTCGCAGCTGATCCAGTACGGTTTCGAGGTTCTGACCGAGGCTGGCTATCAGCCGGAAATCGCCTACTTCGAGGTGTTGCACGAGCTCAAGCTCATCGTTGACCTGATCAACGAAGGTGGCCTGACCAAGCAGCGCTGGTCGATTTCGGACACGGCCGAATACGGCGATTACGTCTCCGGCCCGCGCGTGATCTCGCCTGAGGTCAAGCAGAATATGGAAGGCGTGCTCAAGGACATCCAGAATGGCAACTTTGCCAAGCGCTTTATCGAAGACCAGGATGCCGGCGCGCCCGAGTTCACCGAGCTGCGTAAGCAGGGCGAGGATCACCCGATTGAGAAGGTCGGCGTCGAGCTTCGTAAGATGTTCGCGTGGGAAACAGTGGACGAAGATTACGTTGATGGCTCCGCTGCCCGCTAAAGTGGCGGCTGCCCGGTAGGGTACAGGCCGATCGACGGCGCCTAGCTAATCGACGACGTCGAGGAGGGCGGTTCACGTGAGCCGCCCTCCTCGCATATCTACTAGTGCCGGTTCGGATTGCTACTAGCGGCTGCCTAGGGTGGCAACTGAGAGACGCTCGCAACTGACGGACGTCCGTCACAAAATAAGTCCGCCTGCCCGGGTTAAAGTAAAAGCCTGAGCCGAGATAACTCTGAGCCAACGTCTTTAGAGCCGTAACAAATAAGGAGGGCACATGTCTAACGTCCGCGTTGAAAAGGATTTGTTGGGAAGCCGCGAGGTACCGGCCGATGCCTACTACGGTATTCATACGCTGCGCGCGATGGAGAATTTCCAGATTTCCGGGCAGACGATGAATGATTTCCCCGAATTTATCCGCGGAATGGTGATGACGAAGAAGGCGGTGGCGCTTGCGAATCGTGATCTGCGCGTGCTTCCGAAGAAGACGGCCGAAGCGATTGTGGCCGGCTGCGATCTGGTGCTTGATGAGGGCAAGGCGATGGACCAGTTCCCGATCGACATGTTCCAGGGCGGTGCTGGGACGTCGGTCAATATGAATACCAACGAGGTGGTGGCAAATCTTGCGCTCGAGGTGCTCGGGGAGGAAAAGGGCTCGTATTCGGTGGTTAACCCGAATGATGACGTGAATAAGTCGCAGTCCACCAACGATGCGTACCCGACTGGGATTCGGATCTCGATTTACAAGCTGATCGAGACTCTGATTGAGGAAGTCCAGGCGCTCGCGGATTCGTTTGGCAGGATTGCCGAGGCAAATAAGCACGTGATTAAGATGGGCCGCACGCAGTTGCAGGATGCGGTTCCGATGACGGTGGGCCAGGAGTTTGGTGCGTTCCGTACGCTGATGGAGGAGGAGATTCGCTATCTTCGCCAGGAGATGCGTTTGCTGCTCGAGGTGAATGTGGGTGCGACGGCGATCGGCACCGGTTTGAATACGCCTGAGGGTTTCCAGGACGCGGCTGTGCGGCGGCTGGCTGAGGTGAGCGGGCTTGAGGTGACGGGCGCTCCGGATCTTGTTGAGGCGACGTCGGATACTGGCGTGTTCGTCGCGGTTTCTGGTTCGTTTAAGCGGTTGGCGACGAAGACTTCGCAGATCTGTAACGATCTGCGACTGCTGAGTTCGGGGCCGCGTGCCGGTTTGAATGAGATCAATTTGCCTGAGATGCAGGCGGGTTCGTCGATCATGCCGGCGAAGGTGAATCCGGTGATTCCAGAAGTTGTGAATCAGGTGTGTTACAAGGTGCTTGGGAACGCGACGGCGGTGTCTTTCGCGTCCGAGGCCGGGCAGTTGCAGCTGAATGTGATGGAGCCACTGATGACCCAGTGCCTGTTTGAGGATGTGTACATTTTGCGTAGCGCGCTAAAGACGCTGCGTGAGCGTTGCGTTGATGGCATTACTGTAAACGAGGACGTGTGCCGTGATCACGTGATGAACTCGATCGGCATTGTGACCTACCTGAACGATTTCATCGGCCATGATGAGGGCGATTCGATCGGCAAGGAAGCGGCGCAGACCGGTAAGGGTGTGCGCGAGATTGTGCTCGAGCGCGGCTTGATGACGCAGGAGCAGCTTGATGCGGCACTTTCGGTAGAGAACTTGATGAATCCGCGTTACATGGGCAAGATCTATGACGACGAATAGGCGCTGTTCGCCAGCTTTCTTGGCATCAGAGGACCGGATCTAGAGTCCTCATTGCCAAGTCGCTGGCAACTAGCAGCATCTGGTTGTCGTGAGAAACGACAGTCGCATTTGGTAACGCTCCGGCGGTTGCTAGGTGGATGGCGTCCAAAGTTCGGACATGACTCTGTATTGATTCGGCGCGTTGCAAGATGGTTTCGCTTACCGGAACTAGCGCTACGAAATCTAGGATCTCATCGCGCTCCAGAGGTGGGCGGGACTCTCTACGCAATACTGGAGTTATTTCGGTTTGCAAAATTCTTGATGACACGAGATCGGCATGTTCGGCGGCTTCGGTGAACCAATGAACCGTGCCGGGATGACCTTGTAGGACCATAATCGCGACCGAAGTGTCGAGGTAGTAGAGCGTCATCGGTCACCTTTGACCCATTCGATGGTTTCAGTGATCTCGTCCAATGATTTTCTGGGCCAGTTTGGGAGATCCTTAATTCGGGGTCTGTGGCGCGGTGTGCGTGCAGGAATGATTTGCAAGTCTAAATGGTCGCTCATCGGCACGAGCTTGGCAATCGGCCGCTTGTGTCGAGTGATGATGAAAGTCCTGCCGTCTTCGACGGCATTGAGGGCATGTGTGGGGTTTTGCCGGAGTTCCGCTAAAGAAAGTGTGTCCATGAAGAAATTGTAGCTTTATAGTCTACTTAAATCTAGATCTTTGCCTGCGAGGACCTTTGGCTAAATTCGAGGGGAAGTAACCCTCGTGTTTAGGCGCAACTCCTTGAATGTGGGTTCTTTGCAGTTCGAGGCGCTTTCTGTGAAAGCTTGTGTAAATTTGCCCGTTGCTCTAACACTTCACAAGTGAGGGCCCGAGGGTAGTGAGGTTCGGCGGTCTTGCGCCCGTTAGTAAGTAGTGCTTTCAAACATGAGAACTTTGGCGTGCACTCGTTCGATGTTCGCGAACAATTCCTCGACTGCGGGCGAGCTGCCCGCGTAGTCACGTAGCGGACCAACGTCGTCGTAGAGAACCTCGCTGAGCATCTCGAGTGACTCAAGCCGCTCGCGCACGTCGCGCTCCTCGCGGCTCTCTTCCTTCTTTTCGTCCCAGATGGTGTGGGAGGCGAATCCCATGGCTTTGCCGGGCAGGCCGATTTTTTCGTCGTAGCCGGTGGCGATGAGTTCGGCGAGGAAGTAGCCGCACATGTCGATGTGGATTTCGGTGCGGGCCAGGTGAGCGTGGATGGGGGATATGGTGCTACCGGTGCCAACGCTTTCGGCTTCGATGCGGTCGCGCCATGCGCTGACGATGGCGTGTTCACCCCAGATTTCTTCGAGCATGAGGTGAACTTCCGAGGAGCCTTCGCGGTAGGGAAGTGGATCCGTGAGCGTCGAGCGTGCGGCCACTTCGGCCGTCATGAGGTGATCTTGGAAGGCCTCGTAAGATTCAAATCCGATTCCCTTCACTGCGTGTTCAAGCATCTCGAGCGTGGCCTGAGCAGCCTGCTTGCGGTTCATCCCACCGGCACGCAGTTCCGTTTCTTTAGCGAGTACATCATCGTAAATCTCCCCTGCCGTTGAGTAGAGGTCATCGCGGCAGGGACGCTGGCGCACAGACAGGTAGCCACGGCCTTCGGGCAGCGGGGTGACGGTGGCGAATACGTCGTAGGCATCGCCATCGGAAGCGAGATTGCGAACGTAGCCCGCGAACGGTTTGCCCGCTTCGATCAGGTTCCACATGAGTGTGAAAACGGCGCCTGGCATATCCGGGTGGCGAATGATGTTGTGTGGGGCGCCGCGCAGTTCGTCGCGGTCGTAGCGTGCGAGCCGGTTGAATACGTCGTTGGTCAGGCCGATGACCCCCTTCGGATCCGTGGTGGAAAAGAAGAGTTCATCGGGCTGGACTTCAAAACGGTTGCCACTCGGTGTAATTCGCATGGTTTCCATCCTAGAGCGTTGGGTGCAAGAAAATCTGGTCTATCTTCGAAAGCGTGAAAAAAGTATGACTTTCAGCCCTCACATCGACGCTCGCGAGCAAAACATGAGTTTACCGGGTTTAAATTCACGCTCCTTCGAGTACAGAATAATTTTTCGGTATCTAGATATTTATAGGAACAGAAGCACCCCGGCGAGGGAGATGAGGGTGGCAAGTATGCCGGCGATGAGTGATAGCAGTATTGACGTGCGGCCGCGGCTGAGGACCGAGCGGATGTCGACGGCGGCACCCATTCCGACCATCGCTGCCGTGAGGAAGAGGGAGGCAAAGAGATTGATAGTTGTGGGCAGGGCGTGGGAATCGGGTAGGTCGAGCACGGTTCGAAGGATAACCATGGCGAGGAATCCCGCCACGAAGAGTGGGACGAGTGGGGGAGCCTTGATGTCTGACCCCTCGCTAGCCGCTCCAGTTGGCATGGTGGTACGCCGACGCATGGCGAGCCCGACGAGTACGACCATCGGGGCAAGTGTGAGTACACGGCCGAGTTTTGTTGCGACTGCCACCTGTTGGACTTCGGGGGAGACGAAGCCACCTCCGGCTACCACTTGGCCAACTTCGTGGATGGCGGAGCCGATCCACACGCCGGCGGGCATGGCTCCCATGCCGGTGGCATTAATAATGGCAGGGAGGGCAAGCATGGAGATGGTGCCAAAGATGGTCACCCCGGCGAGTGCGGTTGCCGCCGATTCTTCGACGCGGCGGCTGTTTTTCCCGTTGTCGACGACGGCGGACATGGCAGCGATCGCTGAGGCGCCACAAATCGAGGTGCCGGTTGCGACGAGGTAACGATCTGGCGTGTCCATGTTGAGCAGGCGGCCGATGGCGAGCGTACCAACGAAAGTACCGACGACGGTAACGAGGATGGTGAGGAGGGCGCCAAGGCCGAGATCGACGATGACGCGAAGTGAGAGCTGGAATCCAAGCAATACGACGCCAGCACGTAGTACTTTCTTTGAAACGAATGTGAGCCCAGCTTCGGCTGTTGCAGGAACGAGCCCGATGTTGCGCACGAGCATTCCAAGCAGGATGGCGACGAGGAGCGCCGATAGTGCGGGAACTAGAAGGTTGATCACGTAGGCGATCGCGGTAACGACGGCGACGAGCGCAAGCCCGGGGAGAAGTGTGCGCAAAGTTTTCATATCTTTAACTGTGACACTGCAGTGGACTGGAAGTCGAACTGCGGGGCCCATAATCGGGTGGATTGTGTATCAGACCTCATGCGAGATATGGTGGTTAAGTTGAATCAACTCACCTTTCGTAAGTATTTGCTCGAATTTTTTAAGGTGTTATGCTAGTTTCGGATTATCGCCATTTCCGCAGTTAAGCAGTTAAATTGTGAAAGTTGCGATATGCTCCACGCAGGTCGATTTTTAGGACTGAAAATGAAAAATCGTACTTTTACGAGTGCCGTGGCCGCCGTTCTGATGGTCGCCGGTTCTGCAACCGCTGCGGTTGGACAGCCCGCAGATAAAGGTTCTGGCCAGTTGCCCACCCCCTCTTGTTACACGCAAACCCAAATTGAGGAAGCTCTTGCAGAAGCGGGAACTGCCGTCGAAGAAGCTGAACGGGTTCGTGATAAATCTGCTGCTGAACTTGAGATCGCGACCGCGCACCACAGTGAGGTGAAGAATGCGCTAAATGCGTTGCAAGACGACGCTAATGCTATCGCGACTGAAGTTGAAGCTCTGAAGCAGTCACTTCAGGAAGCCGGAGAGGCAGTTGCCAAAGCGCAAGGCGCGTATGATAAGGCTGTTGCTGCTGAAGCGGAAGCGCAGGCTGCTTATGATGTTTGGCAGGCGGCTGTTGCTGCCGAGGCGGAAGCGCAGGCTGCTTATGATGCTTGGCAGGCGGCTGTAGATGCTGAAAAGGAAGCGAAGCGCGTATATGACGAGGCTGTTGCTGCGGAAGCAGACGCGCAGGCTGCTTATGATGCTTGGCAGGCGGCTGTAGATGCTGAAAAGGAAGCGAAGCGCGTATATGACGAGGCTGTTGCTGCGGAAGCAAATGCGCAGGCTGCTTACGAAGCTTGGGATGCGGCTGTGAAGGCTGAAGCAGATGCTCAGGCTGCGTACGATGCTTGGGATGCGGCTGCGAAGGCTGAGGATGATGCGCAGGCTGCTTACGAAGCTTGGGATGCGGCTGTAGATGCTGAAAAGGAAGCGAAGCGCGTATATGACGAGGCTGTTGCTGCGGAAGCAAATGCGCAGGCTGCTTACGAAGCTTGGGATGCGGCTGTGAAGGCTGAAGCAGATGCTCAGGCTGCTTACGAAGCTTGGGATGCGGCTGTGAAGGCTGAAGCAGATGCGCAGGCTGCTTACGATGCTTGGGATGCGGCTGTGAAGGCTGAAGCAGATGCTCATGCTGCTTATGATGCTTGGCAGGCGGCTGTTGCTGCCGAGGCGAAAGCGCAGGCTGCTTATGATGCTTGGCAGGCGGCCGCAACTCCTGAAGAGGAACAACGTCTCCGAGAAGAGCTTGTAAAGGCGAATGAGGCTTCTTTGGATGCTGGCGATGCCAACGTCCGAGAAGATGCTATGAAGGCGGCGAATAAGGCTTCTTTGGAAGCTGGCGATGCCAACCTCCTAGAAGATGCTATGAAGGCGGCGAATAAGGCTTCTTTGGAAGCTGGCGATGCCAACGTCTTGAAGGACGAGCTTGACGCTAAGAGCGATGCCGTTGCGCGTGCATGGAATGAAGTTCTGGCAGCGAATAAGGCTTCTTTGGAAGCTGGCGATGCCAACGTCTTGAAGGACGAGCTTGACGTTAAGAGCGATGCCGTTGCGCGTGCATGGGATGAAGTTCTGGCAGCGAATAAGGCTTCTTTGGATGCTGGCGATGCCAACCTCCTAGAAGATGTTATGAAGGCGGCGAATAAGGCTTCTTTGGAAGCTGGCGATGCCAACGTCTTGAAGGACGAGCTCGATGCGGCGAACGACTCCCTGGCGGCAGCTAGAAATAGCGCCTTGGCCGCTGCGGCTAGAAGTGAAATTGCTGATGGGCATCTTGCAGAAGCAGAAAAGGCTGAACGCATTGCTCGTGCCAACTACGAAGCGGCTCTTGCCAAGGCTAACGAAGCTAAACAAGCTTTGGAGAGCGCCGTTTCTGCTCAAGATGCAGCCAACGAGCTAGAACTATGCTCTGATGTTCCTAGTGATGAGTCCACGACTGAAAAGGTCGATGACGAGCGCACAGTAGAAGAGCAGCCCCAGCCTCAGAAGTCTTCTGAGGAAAAGGCACCTACAGTGACCGTGGCGAAGGCATCCGCTCCAGAAGTACAAAAGCTAAAGAACACCGGAGCAACTACCGACAGTGCGGCGAAGTTCTCCGTCATGGCACTCTTTGGCGGAGCTGGGCTACTTGCGGCCTCGCGGTATTCGCCAAAGCATAAGCGGGGAAAGTAGTTTAGATACTCATAACGGTGCTTGACATCGTGAAGGTGGGCAGATTGGTCAACAATCTGCCCACCTCATTTTTCTGGCTTAGTACTCGCAAGTGCCCACTTCACATCGAAAGCAATGCGTTCGATCCTCTAAGAGAAAGCTATCCAAGTGTTGCTAGTACCAAAATTTACTTCCTCAACTTTGCTATCAATTACTTGTGGAACCGAGATATCGTGCACCAATTGATATAGGTTCATGCGCAGCTTTCCCTTTATAAGAAAGCTTACGTCACTACGATTTTAGGGGCGAAGCACAGTTTGGTCTCCGGCTTTTACCTGAATTTCCCAGTCTCGAAAATCACCGATGATTGGTTGTGCGATGAACTGCAATTCACGAATTTGAGACTTTGCTTGGCGTGGCTTCACCTCAAATAAAGGCAGAATGGCTCCTCGCACTAATTCGCGTTTAGCGTTGGAACGTGGCGTTTGTCCGTTATTTATATTTGCCAGAATTTCAATTAACTTTTGAGGGGCTTCAGTTGTAGTTACCTTGCTTTTGTGGACATATGAGTTAGCGGGATTGATGTCCTGCGTGAAAGGGTGCTGTTATGGCAGGAACAAGGAAAGACTATGCGGAAGTTGACGCGGGAATAACGTGAACAGGCCGCTCGTTTAGCGGTGGATACGGGCAGGCCGATTGCGCATGTGCACGTGAACGTGGGCTGGGTGAACAGCTGTTAGGTAAATGGGTCCGCAAGCATCGTGATGGTCACGAAAGTGAGGCGGCCGGTGAGTTGACCATGGATGAGCGAGCCGAGTTGAAACGGTTACGGCGTGAGGTTTACGAGCTGAAAAAGGATAACGAGTTTTTGGGAAAAGCAGCAGCCTTCTTCGCGCCCGTGCGACCACGGTTGAGCGGTTTGAGTTGATCGAACGGGAGAAGGCAAACTTCGACATCATCCGCATGGCCCGACTACTGAACGTGTCTCGGTCAGGCTATGACGCTTCACCTGTCCACAACTTGCGGTCAACTACAAATTTAGGTAGGAATGCTTAAACGCGTGTTAAGCCGCAAAAAGTTGCGAGCATCAACCCTTGGCGTAGGTTTCGTTCTCGCCGTCGTTGACTCGGGCTGAATGATAGTTCGCCACGTATCCAACGATTCTTGCGCGTTATCATCCACAGATGATTCCTTATTTCCGAAACAGTGCGTTACTCAACCTAGCGAGTATTTATGCTATCGGCAAAGTTCGGGGCGTATGCCATATTCGGTCCACCAATTGAAAATATCAGCCCCAACGCGGGGCTCTTGCTTACACTTTGGCCATGACGATTGAACTTGCAGTTATTCCCGGCGATGGCATCGGCCCCGAAGTTGTGGCGGAAGCTCTGAAAGTGCTCGACGCGGTCTCAGACGGCGAGGTCACCTTTAACAAGACCATCTATGACCTCGGCGCCGCCCGCTACCATCGCACCGGCGAGGTGCTCACCGACGCCGAATTAGCCGAAATCAAGACTAAAGACGTGATCCTGCTCGGCGCTGTCGGCGATCCATCCATGCCCTCCGGTGTGCTTGAGCGCGGCCTTCTCCTCAAGCTGCGCTTCGAGTTGGACCACTACGTCAACCTCCGCCCGTCGAAGTATTACGACGGCGTGCCAACCCCACTTGGCAATCCGGGCGAGATTGATTTCGTGGTCGTGCGCGAAGGGACCGAAGGCCTCTATGCCGGTAATGGCGGAGTGATCCGCGAGGGCACACCGCACGAAATTGCAACTGAAGTATCCGTCAACACCCGTTATGGCGCCGAGCGCGTGGTGCGCTTTGCTTTCGAACAGGCTCAGGCGCGGCGCAAGAAGCTCACGCTTGTTCACAAGCACAACGTGCTGGTCAACGCAGGCCACCTGTGGCGCCGCACCGTCGAAGAAGCCGGCCGCGAATTCCCCGACGTGGAAACCGACTACCTGCACGTGGATGCCGCAACGATCTTCCTCGTCACCGATCCGGGCCGTTTCGACGTGATCGTGACCGATAACCTCTTCGGCGATATTCTCACCGATGAAGCCGGCGCGATCACCGGCGGTATTGGCCTGGCCGCCTCGGGCAACATCAATCCAGATAAAACCTATCCCTCCATGTTCGAACCCGTGCACGGATCGGCCCCCGATATCGCCGGCCAGTCGAAAGCCGATCCGATCGCAACAATCTCCTCGATCGCGATGATGCTCGACTTCCTCGAGTATCCTGAGCTGGGGCGCAAGGTGCGTGACGCCGTCGACGCCGACATGGCCGCCCGCGCCCAAGCCGCCGCCCACGGCCAGCCTCTCGTGCGTACGACGCAAGAAATCGGCGACGCCGTCGTCGAACTACTCGCCCGGTAAAATTCGGCACAACCACGGGCAGCCGCGCTAGAGTGCATACCAGAGCGATGAAGGAAAGAGGAGACATGCGCCAGAACACAGACCTAGAGAATCTTGCCGCCCAGCCAATCGCAGCGGCCGATGAGCTCGCGGGAACGTTCGAAATCCAGCCGCACAACGCGCTGGCCTCCGAAGAGGAACACACGCGTATCTTTGCCAACCTCGGCTTCGGCTCGGACTTCACCGACTACATGGCGCACGCAACCTGGACGGCCGGAAAAGGCTGGCACAACAAAGTCGTAGAACCCTACGGCCCGCTTACGCTCGATCCGGCCGGCGCCGTCTTGCACTACGGCCAAGAAACCTTCGAAGGAATGAAGGCATACCGGCACGACGACGGCTCGATCTGGACCTTCCGCCCCACCTACAACGCGGCGCGCATCAACATGTCCAACCGCAGGCTCGCAATCCCCGAGATCACCCGTGAAGACTTCGTGGCCTCCATCGTGGATCTCGTGCGCGCCGACGCCCGCTGGGTGCCCTCCGCTCCCGGAACCTCGCTCTACCTGCGCCCCTTCGTATTCGCTTCCGAATCCTTCCTCGGCGTGCGGGCAGCCTCGCGCTACGAATACCTTGTGATCGCCTCGCCGTCGGGCGCGTATTTCAAGAACGGCCTGCAGCCGATCGATCTGTGGGTGGATCGCATCTACCACCGCGCCGGCCCGGGTGGTATGGGCGACGTGAAAACTGGCGGCAACTACGCCTCCTCGCTGTTGCCGAAGGTACGCGCGGCGGAAGCCGGCTTCGATGAGGTGCTCTTCCTCGACGCCGCCACCAACACGAACCTTGACGAGCTTGGCGGAATGAACATCTTCGTGGTTATGGCCGACGGTTCGGTGAAAACCCCCGCGCTTACCGGGAACATTTTGCCCGGCGGAACGCGCTCCTCGATCATCCAGCTCCTGGAAGCAAACGATACGGACGTGGCCGAAGAAGCTATCCCGCTCCAATTCGTGCTGGACGGTCTCGAATCCGGTGACGTTGCCGAAATGTTCGCGTGCGGAACCGCGGCTGTGGTGACCCCGATCGGGCGCCTGGCCTCCGAGGACTTCGACGTTGCCGTGCCGGTGGGGGACAAGACCGCCGCCATCTACGATGAACTGACCGCGATCCAGCTCGGCCACGCCGAAGATAGATTCGGCTGGTTATACAAGATCGCCGACGCCTCATGAAGGTTTCCGTCTACGACGCGACGCTCACGGCTTTTGGTGCGACGGCGGATGCGCAGTCGCGAACACGCTTGTACGGCTTTCTCAGAGCCGGCGAAACGCCCGTGACGGCGTAAAGACGGGCCCTCAGTCCCAAACTAGAATCACTCCGCTTAAGCTTCAAGCAATAGTGCCGGGAATGTCCTAAAGGTCGCGTGTGAGATGTATCCCGCGCGCCCCACGGAAGCGAGAATTTGCTTAGAATGGATGTATTCTCTCACAAGCTTAAGGAGCCACACGAGTGACCATCGACGCCGGTTCAATGACGAAGATTAAACAGTGGGACGGTTTTGAAAATGGTACGTGGACATCCATGATCGATGTCCGCGATTTCATCCAGAAAAACTACACCCCATACGAAGGCGGCCAGGACTTTCTGGTCGGCCCAACCGAAAAGACGTTGCGCCTGTGGGATACCCTCGAAAAGGACTACCTGTCGGTCGAACGCGAAAAGCGCGTATACGCCGTCGACACCGAAACACCCGCGGATATCGACGCCTTCGGCCCGGGATACATTTCCGACGACGACGACGTGATCGTCGGCCTGCAAACGGACGTTCCTCTCAAGCGCGCCATGATGCCTTACGGCGGTTGGCGCATGGTGGAAACCGCCATCAAGGAAGCGGGCGAGGAAGTCAACGAGGACGTGAAGGAAATCTTCACGCGTTACCGCAAGACCCACAATCAGGGCGTTTTCGACGTTTACACCCCGCGCATTCGCGCCGCGCGTTCCTCGCATATTATCACTGGTCTGCCGGATGCATACGGGCGCGGCCGCATCATCGGCGATTACCGCCGTGTTGCCCTCTACGGCGTTGACCGCCTGATCGAGGAGAAGAAGAAGGATCTGGACCGCAAGGCAAACGAGCCCTTCTCCCAGGACTGGGCACGCGATCGTGAGGAAATTTCCGAACAGATTCGGGCTCTTCAAAAGCTGAAGACGATGGCGGACAGCTACGGATTCGATATCTCGCGCCCGGCTGACACCGCGCAAGAGGCCGTCCAGTGGACGTACTTCGGATACCTTGGCGCGATCAAGTCTCAGGATGGAGCCGCCATGTCCTTCGGGCGCTTGTCGGGCTTCTTCGATATTTACTTCGAGCGCGATTTTGAGCGCGGCATCCTCACCGAGGAACAGGCTCAGGAAATCATCGACGCGCTCGTGATTAAGCTGCGGATCGTGCGCTTCTTGCGCACCGAATCCTACGATCAGATCTTCTCTGGCGATCCGTATTGGGCTACCTGGTCCGACGGCGGATTTGGCCTGGACGGGCGCACGCTCGTCACCAAGACCTCCTTCCGTCTGCTACAGACGCTGATCAATCTCGGCCCGGCCCCCGAGCCGAACATTACGATCTTCTGGTCGGAGAAACTTCCCGAAGGCTACAAGCGCTTCTGTGCGGAAGTCTCCATCGAAACCTCCTCGTTGCAGTATGAGGCCGATCACCAGATCGCCGAACACTGGGGCGACGACGCGGCAATTGCCTGCTGTGTATCGCCGATGCCGGTAGGCAAGCAGATGCAGTTCTTCGGAGCGCGCGTGAACGCCGCCAAGACGCTTCTCTACGCCATCAATGGTGGCCGTGACGAAATGAGCGGCAAGCAGATCGTTGAAGGCTACGAGCCGATCAAGGGCGATGGCCCGCTCGACTTTGACGAAGTGTGGATCAAGTACGAAGAAATGCTGAACTGGGTAGTAGAAACCTATGTTGAAGCGCTCAACATCATCCACTGGAGCCACGACAAGTACGCCTACGAAGCCATCGAAATGGCTCTGCATGACTCCGATATCGTGCGCACGATGGGCTGCGGTATTGCCGGCCTGTCGATCGTCGCCGATTCGTTGTCAGCCATCAAGTACGCAACCGTGACCCCGGTACGTGACGAAACCGGCCTCATCGTCGACTACATCACCGAAGGTGACTTCCCGCGTTACGGCAACGACGACGACCGAGCCGACGACATCGCAGCCACGATCGTGCATACCGTGATGTCCAAGATCAAGTCGATTCCGATGTACCGCAACGCGATCCCGACCCAGTCGGTGCTCACGATTACCTCGAACGTTGTGTACGGCAAGAACACCGGCAACTTCCCGTCGGGCCACCGCGCGGGCAACCCGTTCGCGCCGGGTGCGAACCCGGAAAACGGTGCCGACACGCACGGTATGCTCGCCTCGATGCTCTCGGTGGGCAAGCTCGACTACACCGATGCGCTCGATGGTATTTCGCTGACGAACACGATTGTTCCCTCCTCACTCGGGCGGAACAAAGACGAACAGATTGGCAACCTCGTGGGCATCATGGATGCCGGCATGGTCGCCAAAGGCTGATAAATAACCACAAGAGCTACACTCGACCGATAGACTTTGGATCAGATCCACAAAGGAGAAAATAATGCCGAAGGTTAAAACCTACGAAGAGCGCCTCGCCTCAATGAAGGCACAGCGCGAAGAAAACGGTGGCGTTCAGGGCCTCTACCACGCCAATGTTAACGTGCTCAATCGTGAGACCCTCGAAGATGCGATGGAAAACCCGGAGAAGTACCCGCAGCTGACAGTCCGCGTTTCGGGCTACGCTGTGAACTTCGTGCGCCTAACACGCGAGCAGCAGCTTGACGTGCTTTCGCGCACCTTCCACGACTCGATGTAATCTTTGAGACAGTTACTGCCGGGCGCGCGGAAATGGTTCCGCGCGCCCGGCGTCGTTTTCCACAAGGACTTTCATGCCAGATAGATCTTTAGATGCTCGCAGATATTTTGCCGGTGAAGGCTCCACGGGTGAATACCGCCCGGAGCCGCTCGAATACGAAGTGCCGCGAGAAGCCGGAGCCGGGCTGGACGGTATCGATCTGGCGCCCGAAATGGACCACTCCGAGCACATCCATGCGGTGCGAGCAGGCGAGGTTGGATCCGTCCATTCTTGGGAACTCGTGACAGCGGTTGACGGCCCGGGCACGCGCATGACCGTCTTTCTGGCCGGCTGCCCGCTTCGGTGCCTGTATTGCCACAATCCTGACACGTTGCGGCTTCGCGATGGCACTCGCGTGATGGCTGACGCCCTGCTGGATCGGATCAGGCGATACAAGACGATCTTCAAAGTAACGAACGGGGGAGTGACCTTCTCCGGCGGCGAGCCGCTGATGCAACCAGCGTTTTTAGCCAGGTTGTTACGCGGAGCGAAAGAGGCCGGAGTTCACACCGCGATCGACACGTCGGGCTTTCTTGGGCATTCGTTGACCGATGAGATGATGGACAATGTCGATCTGGTACTGCTTGATGTGAAGTCCGGGCTGCCCGGCTACTACGAACGTACAACCGGCCGTCCGCTCCAACCGACCTTGAATTTTGGCCAGCGCCTATCGGCCGCAGGCAAGGAAATCTGGATCCGTTTCGTGCTTGTTCCCGGGCTTACCGACGATCCCGAAAACATTGAGGCCGTGGCCGAAATCGTTTCGCACTGGGAGAGCGTGTCCAGAGTTGAAGTGCTGCCCTTCCACCAGATGGCGCGCGACAAATGGGATTCGCTCGGTATGGAATACCAGCTCGAAGGTGTGGAGCCGCCCTCGAGTGAGGCTGCTGAAGTGGCGCGCGAAATTTTCCGGGCGAAGGGCCTCACCACGTTCTAGCAGCCGCACCATCTTCTATGCGCCTTGCGGGATAAACGCTAAGGGTGCCTTCCCTTTGGCGCTCGCCAAATACCGCAGTGCCAACGCGCACCACGGTAGAACCTTCCTCGACGGCGATCTCAAGGTCGCCAGTCATGCCCATCGAGAGCACGGTGGCCGACTCTAGACCCGGCAGAGTGCGCATGCGCTCCGCCAATTCCCGAGTGAGCGCGAAACTCTCCCGCACTTTCGCCTCATCACTCGTGTTTGCGCCGATGGTCATGAGCCCATCCACGCGCACTAAGCCCAGCTCCACAATGGCGCGAGCCAGATCAAGCAGCGCCTCGGGAGCACAGCCGCCCTGCGTCGTCGCCCCTGAAGAATTCACCTGAATCAAAACGGGATACGGCCCCTCCGCCAGTCCCTCGGCAATACGAGCCTCCTGGCGGCGCGCAATCCGCGTGGCCGTCTTGAGCGAGTCAACCGAGTCGATCCGGTCAGCGGCGTCCATCGCCGCGCGCAGCTTATTTGACTGGACCGGCCCGATCACGGCGTTCGACGTCGTAACGCCTGCCTCGCGCAAACCGGCAACCGCACCCTGCAGCTGTTGCACAATATTGTGCCCAAAAGTGTGCACTCCGGCCTCCACCGCCTCAAGTAGGCTCTCCACCGGCTGATGCTTAGCGGCAAGCATCAACGTGACTTCCCGCGACTCCCGGCCGCCGCGCGCCACCGCGTCCGCGATCCGCTCCCGCACCGCCGCAACATTCTCCGCAATCGACATTCCGCCTACCTTTCGCCAAGCCTCATCATGTGAAGCACGAGCTCATCGGCATCATCGGAAGCATCCAAATCGATGACCGCCCACATCGCCCACGTCATCTCCGCCTCATCGCTGGGCGGTTCGGCCGAGCCCTCGTCGTCGAGAATTTGGATCACCAGCCACAGCCTTCCCTGCTTGTGCTCCTCGAGCCACCGGGAAGCCGTGTCCTCATCCGCGCCCGCCTGCAGCAGGTCCGCATATGAGGGCTCTTCCAAAATCGAAAAGAACCGTTCCGAACGCGAATCCGTGCCCGTGCCAAGCGTGGCATACACGTCCCAATACGGATCCATGGCATCGGCCCAGCGATCGCCATCCCAGCCGTCCGCGCCATCCAGACGCTCGAGCAGGTCGTAATCATCGCGATCCAAGGCCTCAACCCGGCGGAACATCGCGTTCCGCACCGCCTTACGCAGGGCATGCCTGTTGCGCGTGAAGGCGATATTGCCATCCTCGTCAGCGCCGAAGGCGGCCTCCTCACCGCTGGTCGCGTCGTCATCGGAAAGAAGGTCCAGTTCGTCGACTGTGACCCGGCCGTCGGCGAGCGCCTCCCATTCATCGAGCAACGAGGAATCAATCGAACGAACGAGCCTGCCCAGCCAGTCGATAATCGCCTCGACCTCGTCGGTACGGAACTCGTATGGAACTGTCTGGCGCAGCGCTCGATACACGTCGGTCAAGTAGCGCAAAACCACGCCCTCCGAACGGGTGAGGTCGAAGCGGGAGACGAACTCCGAGAAAGTCATTGCCTCCTCGATCATCATCCGCACTACCGACTTTGGCGACAGCTCATGGCCTGCCACCCACGGGTTCGTCTGCGCATAGGTGTCGAGGGCCGGTTCTAACAGGTCGGCCAGCGGGCGCGGCCACGTCACCTCATCAGCTAAAGCCATCCGCTCGTTGTACTCCACGCCCTCGTTCTTCAGCTTGCCGATCAGTTCCCCTCGGGCCGCCTTGCGCTGGGCGATCAGCACCGGAGTCGGATCTTCCTGAACAGCTTCGATCACGGAAACGACGTCGAGCGGGTACGTCGCGTCGTCGGGTTCCAGCAACTCTAGCGCGGCCAAACCGAATGGGGAAAGCGGCGAGTTCAACGCGAAATCATCGGGCACATCCTTGGCAAACCGGATCGCGGGCTTACCGGGGTGTGCGGCCCGCCAATCTCGATCTTCATGCACGATCACCTCAGCAGTGCGCAGCGAAGAATAAATATCCAGCGCGCGGCGAATAAACCGGTTGCGCGGCGTTCTCGGCTCGTGGTTATCCGTGAGCATTTTCGCTATCGCCGGCACCGGATCCGGGCGCTGCAACAGATTCAAAATCATCGCGTGATCCACGCGAAACTGGCTGGTGAGCTTCTCGGGTTCCGCGGTTTTCAAACGCTCGAACGTCTTCTCCGACCACGACACCTCACCCTCGGGCGCCTTGACCTTCTGCACCCGCTTGATGCGCGCCGGATCGTCGCCCGCTTTGCGCAAGCGCCGCTCGTTTTCGATCTCGTGCTCTGGCGCCTGCACGACGACGTAGCCAATCGTGTCGTACCCCGCCCGGCCCGCGCGCCCCGCAATTTGATGGAACTCGCGGGCACCCAAGTTACGCATCCGGGCGCCGTCGAACTTCGTGAGCGACGTGATGAGAACCGTGCGGATTGGGACGTTGATGCCCACGCCGAGCGTGTCGGTGCCACAGATCACGACTAGTAGACCCGCCTGGGTTAGCCGTTCGACAAGGCGCCGATAGCGGGGGAGCAGACCCGCATGATGCACGCCCACCCCATTGCGCAACATTTTCGACAGCGTTTGGCCAAAACCCGGGCCAAACTTGAAATTACCCAGCGCGGTGCGGATGCGCTCGCGCTGCTCGGAAGAAATCAGAGACATCGACATCAGCCCCTGCGCCTGAGCCACCGCCTCCCGCTGCGAAAAATGGACCACGTAGACGGGCGCCATATGCGTTGCCACCAGCTCTTGGATCTGCTCGCCAACAGGCTCCAGCGAATAGGTGAAGTGCAGGGGAACGGGCCGGACGGCGTCGTCGACGATCGAAACTGGCCTGCCCGTGCGCTCCTGGAGGTCTTCCATAAAAAAGCTTGTATCGCCCAACGTTGCAGACAGCAAAACCTGCTGCGTCTGCGGCAAATCGAGCAGCGGCACCTGCCAAGCCCAGCCGCGCTGCGGATCGCCGTAAAAATGGAACTCGTCCATGACGACGACGCCGACGTCGGCCTCCGGGCCCTCCCGCAATGTGATGTTCGCTAGGATCTCGGCGGTCGCACAAATGATTGGCGCACCCGCGTTAATCGAAGAATCGCCCGTGATCATGCCAACGTTATGCGCGCCGAACTGGCCAATCAGATCAAAAAACTTCTCCGAAACCAGGGCTTTCAGCGGCGCCGTATAGTACGCCGTACGGCCGGTGGCCAGGCCAGCGAACAGCGCCTGCGAGGCAATCAGCGATTTACCGGAACCCGTGGGCGTCGCGACGATCACGTGATCGCCCGCCACGATATTCAGCAAGGCCTCTTCTTGATGCGGATACATGTGCTTGCCCGTAGAAGCAAACCACTGTGTGAATGCATCGTGGATCGCCTTTGGAGACGGGGAAAGGCCGTGCTCATCCTCAAGTTTATCCAGCGCGCGATTAAGGGAGGTCACATGGTCTCCGCAACTCGGATGAACGTTGCCCCAAACACCGCAAACGCCCTCCTGATCCGCAACCTCTAGCCATCATATACAAAACGGCGGCCAACCGAAGCCAGCCGCCGCTATCCGTACATCGCCTGGGACTCGAACCCAGAACCCCCTGATTAAGAGTCAGGTGCTCTAGCCAGTTGAGCTAGCGATGCGCAACGATGTTTAACTCTAGTTCCATGCCCAAGCTCGGAGCAAATCAATATCGCCAGTTTTGCTTGTGAACTCGCGCACGTGACCCCTTGAGGCGGATCTAGTGAAACACGATTTACCCACACATTAACAGCCGAAATAAACTAGAGTGACAAACGTGGCTACACCTAAAGTTTTTCTAGCAACGTCCGAATACCTGCCCAACCTCGATCAGGATGAGCAGGATCTGCCAGATGCGCTTCGCGACCGCGGGATCGAGCCCGTCGTCGCCGTTTGGAACGATCCGGGCGTGAACTGGGGTGAAGCAGACCTCGTCGTCGTTCGATCCGTTCGTGACTATGCGAAGGACCCGCAAGCATTCATCACATGGGCCAAGTCTATTCCACGCATCGCCAACTCGGCGACCACCATGGAATGGAACATGGATAAGCACTACATGCAGGCGCTAGAGAAACTAGGGCTGCCCGTCATCCCAACCACCTGGCTCGAACCGGCACACAAGCTCTCCAAGCAGCAAATCCATTCGCGCTTTCCAGCGCATGGTGACTTTGTGATCAAGCCGGCGGTCTCCTCGGGAGGGCGCGGTACAGGGCGGTACACGGCCACCGACGCGAAATCGCGCTCCGAAGCGATCGAGCACGCGCAATACGAACTTGAAATGGGGCGCACTGTGATGGTGCAGCGCTACCTCGAAGAAATCGATGTGGCCGGGGAAACTTCACTGATTTACCTCAACGGGCTCAGCTCATACCAGGTGGAAAAGGAGCCCATGCTCCACCCGCGCTACCGCAACCCGATCGATTCTGGCGTGATGGAAGAAGTTGCACACTCCACCGATGCCTCCGAGGAATCTTGGCGGTGGGGCGAACGCATCCGGCAAGCCCTGCATGCGCATATTAAGAACATGTCCGGGCGCGACGAGCTCTTGCTGTTCAACCGTGTGGATCTGGTTCGCGGTGCGCCGGAATCGCCCGAAGAGTTCTACGTCATGGAAATTTCACTCATTGACGGCTCGCTATACCTATCCTCAGACGAGGATCACCTGACCCGGTTCGCTGACGCGATTCAGATGCGTGCGTTCTGGTAACCCTGCGCCGGCGGTGAGGCTGCACCGGCGGTGCGCCCGCTCGGGCAGTGGTTCTGCTTCGGTGATCGTATTCACCGTGGGCAATTTCGTGGTGGCAAAGAATCGTTGGTATAGTTTTCTATCGTTGCATCTGAGCACATGGTGCCTGTAGCTCAGTGGTAGAGCACCTGGTTGTGGTCCAGGATGTCGCGGGTTCAATCCCCGTCAGGCACCCCACGAGGCGGATCTTCGGATCCGCCTCTTTTGGTGCCACTATCGCCAGATCCGTGAAAAAAGCATGATCCTGGCGCCTTGCATCGACGTTCAGGCCCAAAACCGCGGTTTTGCGGGTTGATTTTCCCGCCACGTGGGCCGCCCGGGGTCCGCCAAGTGGGCCGCCGTGCCCGCTCGCAAGAAATTAACGGAGTCCAGCCTTAGAAAACTCTCATCTGTAGCGACTTTCGCCCACAATTATGGTGGAATGACTCCATGACTCAATCTCCGGACCGGTACGACCAGCATCGAGCTCGCGATCACGCTTACATGGTGGCGGCCGAACACGGCACGGAAGCGATAACCGAACCCTCAAGCACCATAAGCGGCGAGCGCGGCATTGAGCCTGGTATCGAACCCGGTATCGAACCCGGCACGGAGCCTAACGATGGTCACGGCATGGCCGCTAACACCGGCACCAGCAACGATCCCACCGCCAACCCACCGCAAACGATCGACACGAGCGCCGAAGTGGCAGCATTCCTAGTCTCACCAGAGGCCAGATCGATAGTGGAAGCGGCAATCGAGTCACTCGGATGGACCCTCGTCGACTATTCAACCGATAAGCCGTACCTGCGCCCAGGAGCAGGCGTTTCTGTGGGATATTTCGTCACGGCCCGCGCAACAGACCGCGAATTTTCCACCTACCTCACAGCCTCCACCGAAAAAGTTGATACCTCTAACGCCGTCCTCACCTTCACCGACCCTAGCGGAATTGTGGTCGACCCGATTCACGTCTGGCAATTCCCACACGATCCCTCGTTGCCCGGTCTGCCTGAGGCAACGCACGCTCAGCACATGAGCCAGAAGCTTGGTATCCCCAACCTGACGGCCGACATCATTGTTTACCGGCCAACCAGGCGCGCTGTCGTCGAATATAAAAAGGACGGCCAGTCGGTTGCTTTCGGTAAAGTCCTCCACCCGGAAACTGGACGCGAACTTGTGCGCCGTACTAACGCCGTCGCCGAGGGAAAAACACCCATCCCAGCCGTCGTCTACTCCACAGACACCGGGATAGTGATCTCGGAAACCGCCCGCGGGCACTCCTTTTCCAACGAAATCGCATTCCGCACCGACCAGGCGAAAATCAAAATCGTAGAATTCGAACGGATCCTCGATTCCCTCAGCCCGGCCGTGGCAGCCCTCAACGAGCATTCCTCGTGGGCAAAACGCATCCACCACTACGCGAAAACCGCACGCGAAATCCTGCCCGCCTACGCCAGCGACATTGACCGAATCACCAAGATGGTCACCGAAATTATTAACGCGGACTACGGCGGCCCAGACGTGGCCACACACGGCGACTTTTTCGAAGCCAATATTTTGATCGACGACGACGGCCGGCTCACCCTCATCGATCTCGACCACGTTGGACCAGGTAAACGCAACGACGATTGGGGATGCCTGCTCGCACACGTGTCCGTGCTACCTTTCCTTACCGAGGCGCACTGGGTGGAAGCACATCCTTCCGAGCCCTACCGTGAGCGCCTCGAATACTTAAACCCAGGTGGAATGCGATGCAGCTTCTACCCGCGTTCCGAAGAAGTGCTCGAGGCCTGGTGTGCCTACCTTGAAACGCGCACTAACGCCTACGATCTGTATGCGCGAACGACGGCGGTGGCGCTGTCGATGGCGTCAAACTCGGACGTGAATAGTTCTCCGCGTGAGGCGGAAGCGCGCATGCGCAGGGTGCTGTGGTGGGAAGAGCGTACGCGATCGAAAGCACCCGGAGCATACAAACAACCCGCACGCCCACCGCGCAATGGCAAGTCAGATCGGTGACAACGCGGCGTGCTAGGTTAGCGCGATACGAGGCGGTATCCCATACCGCGAACGGTTTCCAACCTCGCGGTGCCGATCTTTTGCCTCAAATAGCGAACGTAAACATCCACCACGTTCGAACCCGGATCAAAGTCGTAACCCCACACGTTATCGAGCAACTGAACGCGGGAAAGAACCTGATCTGGATGAGTCATAAAGAATTCGAGCATCGCGAACTCGCGCGCTGATAGCTCTTCCTCTTTACCGGCCACGTTGACGCGCCGCGAACGCAGGTCGAGGGTCAGATCGCCCACGGTTATGACAGTGGTGTCGCCGGAGTTGCTGGCGGACTGGTGGGCGTTTCGCAGGCGCAGGCGCACCCTGGCCAGTAGCTCCTCGAACCGGAAGGGCTTGGCCATGTAATCATCGGCACCGGATTCGAGGCCGGAGACCGTGTCCTCAACCGAGGAGCGGGCAGTCAAAATGATCACAGGGATCGAAACGCCCTGGCCGCGCGCCTGTTCGAGTACCTCGAATCCGTCCATGTCTGGAAGGCCGATATCGAGGATTGCCAGATCGTAGCCGTCGGTGAGCAGGTGGTAGACGCCGTCGCTCCCGTTGTCAGCAATGGTCGTCTGATAGCCGGCTGCTTTTAAACCCTTTGCGATGAACGAGCTGATACCCGGCTCGTCCTCGATAACAAGTATGTTTGCCACGATAGTCCTTCCAAAAAGTACTACTTATCTGATTCTACGATTATTTCGTCATCCAGCGGCAGCACCACTGAAAACGTCGATCCTTTACCAACCGTTGAGGTCAGGGCCACGTCACCACCGTGTGCTTGGGCGATTCCGGAGACGATCGACAATCCGAGGCCCGCCCCCTGCCGCGAGGGATCGACCCGGCCAAATCGCTCAAAAATGCGGGTTTGATTTTCGGTCGCAATTCCCTCGCCCTCGTCCGCAACGGAGAGGTAGAGCTCCTTCGGCTGCGCGTGCGCCCCACCTTTGACCTGCGCAGATAACGTGATCTTCGAACCGGCTTCCGAGAATTTCACGGCGTTGGCCGCCAGCTGCAAAATTGCCTGCAGCAGGCGCTGTGAATCACCTTCGACGACGACGGGAGCGACCACCCCGAGCTTCCAGTTGCGTTCACCCAGCTGGCGCGCATGCGAATACGCTTCGTGCATCAGATCGGTGACATCCACGGGGCCGAGCCGCAAAAAATCAGGCCGCTCGGTTTTGGCGAGTAGCACGAGATCGTCGGTAAGGCGCCGCATGCGATCGAGTTCTCCAAGAGCCAGATCACGGGTATCTTGCACGTCACCTGGATCTTCGGGGTCCATTAACTCAAGGTGCCCCTGCACGATCGTCACCGGCGTGCGTAACTCGTGCCCGGCGTCGTCGAGCAACTGGTATTGGGAGGTAAAGGCCGCGCCCATCCGGTCAAGCATCGCGTTGAATGAGCGTGAGACGTCGGCCAGATCATCGGTGGATTGAACTTCAATCCGCTCGTCGAAATTACGTTCGGTGATGCGCGTTGTTGCTTCACGCAGGCGCTCGAGCGGGGCCATCACGCGCCCGGCAGCCCACCAGGCGGCGAAGCTCGCCCCCAAAATCGTGATAAGAGCGATCACGAGGTATGACAAAATAAATCGGCGAACCGGTAAAAGTTCCTCGCCAATGTCATGGACGAAGACGATTGCTCCCTGTTCGGTTTCACCCACGACGACGGGTACGATCAAGATGCGATAGTGCGCGGTGGCAGTTCGGGTAGCTTCCCACTCGATGAAATCGGAGGCGGTGAGCGGGGTAATGAATTCGATCAGTTCCGCATCTTCTTGCACCGGGATTCCCAAGTTGCCCTGATGGAACGTGAGCTCGCCGCCAACAAAGCCAAGCATTCCCTCGTTTTCTATGGGAATCTGCTGCTGCATGAACTGCACGATAAATTCGGCCGTGTTGGCGGGCTGATCGGCGTAGAGGGTTTCTTCGTCGGCTGTGCGCGTGGCAAATCGAACGACTTCGTCCTCTGAGTGCGCCAGGTGTGCATCGATTGAATTGACGGTGCCGCGATACTGAATCACTGAAACCAGCACGCCAACAACCGCCATCGACACGGCGGTGATCAGGAGAATGATCGCCGCAATGCGCGAACGCACGGTACCCCAGCCAAGGGCCTTGCGCAGGCGGCCACTCGCCTTGGGCTCCTCGGATGCGTGTGATTTCATGCCGTCATTGTGCGTGACTATTGTGAGAAATAGATGAGAACTATTCGAGCGTTTTCCCAGCTTCCTCGGCGCGGGTGCGGGTCAGATCGTTGGTAATCGTTTGTGCCGCTTCGCGAGCTTCATCCGACGTGGGGCCCTCGCCTTCGGGCATGAGAATTGCTCGGTAGTACCGCAGTTCGTCGATTGAATCGTAAATATCGCCGAGGGCGGTGTGATTGCCCGTCTTTTCAGGCGCCGCGAAATAGGTACGCGGATACCAGCGTTTGGCAAGTTCTTTCACGGATGAAACGTCGATAATTCTGTAGTGGAGATGGGCGTCAAGATCGGGCATGTCACGTGTAATGAAGTTGCGATCCGTGCCAACCGAATTGCCGCCTAGCGGTGCTTTGCGGGCCTCTGGTACGAGCCTTTTAATGTAATTAAGCACCTGAGTTTCAGCTTCGTTAAGCGTGGTCCCCGAATCCCATTTGTTGATCAACCCGGTTGTGGTGTGCATGTCGCGGACGAAGGGATCCATCTGCTCTACGGCTTCGGCGGACGGTTTGATCACGATGCTTAGGCCCTCGTCGAGCGGCTGCAATTCGGCATCGGTAACGACCACGGCGATCTCAACCAGTGCATCGATCGAGAGATCAAGCCCCGTCATTTCGCAGTCGATCCAGACAATGGGCGTAGTTTGCGCAGAAAATGTACTCACGGCCAAAGCCTACATTATAAGAAGATGCGCCCCCAGCAGGACTCGAACCTGCGACACATGGCTTAGAAGGCCACTGCTCTATCCGCTGAGCTATGGGGGCGTGCAAGCAAATGTTACCTTTCCCGGGGCGACGTGGGCTAATCGCGGGTGCTCTTCATCCAAATAGTGGTGTTTATAGGACACAATAGGAGCGTGAGTACTCCAGCTTATTCCCGCGCACGCCTAACGGGCCTCGTGTCTCGAACACTTGAGGCTCTTAACAACGCGCACCTGCCGTTAGACATGCCAGGATCGCGCGAGCTTTCCCGATCCCGCCAGCAGCTGATCACCCAGCTGGAAAGCCGGATTTTACCGCACCTGGAGTCTACTGAGTTACCGGCGGTGATCGTGTTTGGCGGATCCTCGGGAGCGGGCAAGTCCACGCTCGTGAATTCGCTTGTGCGTGAGGAAATCTCGCCGGCTTCGGTACTGCGTCCCACAACTCGCACGCCCGTCGTCGTCATGCACCCAAACGATCATCCAAGGCTGAAAAACCACGCCCTGTCGAAGATGGGTAAATACGTGACAGTGGATTCGGCCATCGAAGGGGTCGTGCTCGTAGACGCCCCAGATTTGGATTCGGTGGACGATTCCAACCGCGAACTATCTGCCCGCCTGATTGACTCGGCAGACCTGTGGGTTTTTGTGACGACGGCGGCGCGGTACGGCGACGCCGTCGCCTGGGATACGCTCCAGCGCGCCAATATGCGCGGGGTTACCTGCGCGGTGGTCTTGGACCGCGTCTCGCAAAGTGCGCTCGCCACGGTCCGTAAAGATCTGGCCAAGCGCATGGGCGAGATGGGCCTGTCAGAAAGCCCGCTTTTCATTATCCCCGATGCCGGGGCTCACAGTGGCCTCCTGCCCGAAGACTACGTTCGCGAGCTGCGTGAATGGCTGGAAATTGTTGCGAAAACAAAGGCTGGGAACTCACTCGTTGATCGCACGACGAACGCGACTTTGCCCCGGCTTCGCACGGATCTATTGTTTTTAGCGGACGCGGTGGAAGCTCAGGCCAACGCTTTGACCGACCTGAAGGACAAGGCCTACGAAGGCGCGCAAGAACCGGTTGACAAACTCCTGACCAACATTTCAAACGGCCGCTTTGGTCAGGGCGCGCCGACGACGTCGTGGCTCTCGCTCGCCTCCACGGGCGGCCCGCTTGCGGGAATGGTCGCGAGCCGAAAGCCCGGACTCTTTGAAAGGCGGGCTGGAGCGCGCGATCACGCAATGACGACCATCTTCGATGCGATTCTCACCTCGGCCAGAGTTGCGCTAACCCAGGGGCTGACTGCCGCGCAGGCGAACGTCAACGAGGCATGGCGAACCGACGTCGTGAACACTGAAAAGCTCCTCGAAGAAGCGAACGCCAAACTGGATATTGATCCGATTGTCAATCGGGCGCTCGCGAACTGGAAGGCGGACATTGCGGCAAAACGCGTGCAAGACAATCCGTGGCTTGGCCCGGCCGGCTTCGCGTCGTTGATCGGGGTGGCGGCTGGCGGTATTGCCGGAGCACGCAAGGTGGCTGAGGAGCTTGGCGTCAAGGAGCTTGTTTTCGAGGCGCGGGAGGATCTCAACGATCGGGTGCGCGAGGCGCTCGATGAGCTCGTGGCCGTTTACACGAGCGTTGTCGATAAGGTGGACGTTGGTGACGCGACCACACTGCGCCTGCGCGCCAGTGAACTGTTAAACGGATAGGACGAGGATGGACACGCAATCTTCACACGAGGTTATTGAGCGCCTCCAAACGCTCAAGCGTGCGGTGGCAACGGGCGGCCGATACTTCGATCCGTACGTGGCATCGCGCGCCCAGGACGATCTGCGCCGCACCCAGGAGCGGATGCGGCTCGGCATCGACACGACTGTAGCCGCGCTGGTGGGTGGTACCGGCTCTGGGAAGTCGACGATGTTCAACGCGATCACCGAGCTGAGTTTCGCGGATTCTGGAGATATTCGGCCGACGACGGAGCGGGCCGCCGCGTGCACCTTCAACGTGGACGCCGAAGAGCTGCTCGACTACCTCGAGGTGGACGAAGATAGGCGTATTGAACACTCCTCGATCCTGACGGCGGGCAAGGATAACCTCGATGGGCTCGTGCTGTTGGATCTGCCCGATCACGATTCGGTGAAGCTTGCCCATTCCGCGCAGGTTGACCGGCTGCTGCCCATGGTTGATCTGCTCGTGTGGATTGTTGATCCGCAAAAGTATGCCGATCAGGTGCTGCATCAGGATTTTCTGGCCGGGCTTGCGGGCCGGCAAGACGCGATGGTCGTGGTGATGAATCAGATCGATCGGATTCCCGAGCCCGAACGCGCAACGATCTTGGGTGATCTGCGCAAGCTTTTGAACGATGACGGGCTTGAACGGGTGCCGATAATTTCTGCCTCCGCGCTTACCGGTGAGGGTGTGTCTGAGGTTCGCGCGAAATTGGCGGAAGCGGTGCGCGGGCAGTCCATTAACGCCCAGACGGCGGCTGCTGAACTGGACGCCATCGCGGCCCGGTTGCGGGAGAATTTGGGTGAGGTGGAACCGGATTTCTCGGAAGGTGCCGTCAATGATATTAACGATCGGATCGTGCGGGCCTCGGGTATTCCATCGGTCGTTGAGTCGATTCGGATGTCGGGCGAGTCCTATCAGGCTCCCGCTCTAGTGGTGCCCGAACAGCCGGCGAATACCATGGTGCACGCGATTCGGGACGCCTGGGTTGCATACGTGCGGCAGGGTTTGCCGCACGTGTGGCAGGAGGCAGTGGTTTCGAAGGTTTCCTCTGCCGATAAGTTCCGGCGGGAATTGGGTAACGCTATTCGAACGACGCCGCTACCTTCGATTTCGCGAGCGCCCGCGATCGTTGGGCTCGTGTTACTGGTTGTGCTTGTACTTGGCTGTGTGGCGGTAGCGGTGTTTGCTCCGTGGGAGGTGCCCGTGCGGATCGGCGTGGGTGTTGGGGCCGCGCTCGTTGGTGTGATCGCAATGTGGCTCGGAAGAAGGGCTGTGAAGTCAAGTGCGCATCGGGCCGCCGAACGCTATGACGAAGCTATTCGCAATGCGGTAGCAAAGACGACGGACGAGCACCTTATTGATGGCCCGCGAGGGATTTTGGAACAGCATCGAGTAACGCGAACCGAGCTGTCCTCGGAGGTGTTTTATAGGCAGCGCAGGTAGCCGGTGAATGTCGGTGCGTGGTTCTCGCTCATTCTTTTGAACCTTGCCGGGGCAGCCTCGCCCGCACGCTTTTGCGGTGACCGCTGGGATTCAGACCGGGGTGCTTTTTGGTGCACGCTCACGGTGCTGGGAGCTGCCGCGTTGCTCAATGCCTATCCCGATGTGCTTGGACTCGTGCAGGTTGTTGGTGGCGCCTGGCTGTTGTACATGGGTGTTGGAATGATCCGCGGGGGCGTTCTTTGTGGTGGCGGCGTGCCTGCTCGTGTTTAACGGAATACGCGAGTTGCTCGATTAGGGCTCGGTTGCCCGAAAACTTCTCCACAGCAGGCGGTGGTGCGAACCGAATCCACATTTGGGGGTAGGAGCGAGGCACGGATTTTCAGACCTTGGCAAAGTCGGATGTACATCATTCGACTAAGGAGACCTAATGAACAATACCTACGTAACTATTCGCGGCTGGATTGGCGGCGAACCCAAACTGTTTTCGAATAACGACACCAAATCCGAAGGGGAAGCCACGCGGGCGACCACGATCTTCCGCGTCGGGGTCACGCCCCGCTACTTTAATCGTCACGAGGGCCGGTACACCGACGGGGTAACCACCTGGTACGCCGTGCGCTGTTACGGGGCTCTTGCCACGAATGCGTCGCTCTCTTTGAAAAAGGGCATGCCCGTGATCGTTCGCGGCCGGCTCGTCACCCGTCTGTGGAACGATCGGGATCAGGTCCAGCAGCGTGAGCTCAGTATTATCGCTGATTCGGTGGGCGTTGAGCTGTCAAACGGAATTGTGAATTACGTCAGGCGGGCTGACATGACCTTGCCACCTCAGCCGGGAGAGCCCGGGTGGGCTGGCGACGATTCCGTGGCTGAAGCTCGCACGAAGCCCGAGGAAGGGTGGAACGGCACCGGCTCCCACGGAACAGATACCGACGCGGGTGAGCCGGCCGTCGTCGTCGATGAAGATGGCGTTTTGATCGAGCACGGCCCGGAAACCGAATCCGAGTACTCAGAACCAAGTGAGCGCGAAGAAGCCTTCGCTTAAAGGGAGGGCGTGCGCCCGGTGAGACCAACTGCCTAGGTGCACGCCTTTGCTCCAACCGGTGGATAAATTAGGCTTGAGGGTGGTTGTAATCGTGATTGGAGTGCAGTGGCTGAGTTTATTTACCAGATGATCAATACCCGCAAGACGGTGGGCGATAAGGTCATTCTTGACGACGTGACGATGGCGTTCTTCCCCGGGGCGAAAATCGGCATGGTCGGCCCTAACGGTGCAGGTAAGTCAACGATTTTGAAGATCATGGCGGGCCTGGACAAGCCGTCGAACGGTGAAGCGCGGCTGTCACCCGGCTATTCGGTGGGTATTCTCTTGCAGGAACCACCCCTGACCGAAGATAAAACCGTGATCGAAAACGTCCGTGAAGGCGTGGCAGATATTCTCGCCAAGGTTGACCGCTTCAACGAGATCGGCATGGAGATGGCCGATCCGGATGCCGATTTTGATGCGCTCATGGAAGAGATGGGCAAGCTGCAAACCGAGATTGACGCCGCCAACGCCTGGGATCTGGACGCCCAGCTGCAGCAGGCGATGGACGCGTTGCGATGCCCGCCGCCGGACACCCCGGTCAACGTGCTTTCCGGTGGTGAACGCCGCCGCGTCGCATTGTGCAAGCTTCTCCTTGAAGCGCCAGACCTCCTGCTCCTCGACGAGCCGACCAACCACTTGGATGCCGAATCCGTGCTGTGGTTGGAGCAGCATCTGAAACAGTACCAGGGCGCCGTCATCGCGATTACCCACGACCGCTACTTCCTCGACCACGTGGCCGAGTGGATCGCAGAAGTTGATCGCGGCAAGCTTTACCCGTACGAGGGTAACTACTCCACCTACTTGGAAACCAAGGCCGAGCGCCTAAAGATTCAGGGGCAAAAGGACGCCAAACTGCAAAAGCGGCTCAAGGACGAACTCGAATGGGTCCGCTCGTCGGCGAAGGGACGCCAGGCCAAGTCGAAGGCCCGCCTGCAGCGCTACGAGGAGATGGCTCGCGAGGCCGAATCGATGCGCAAGCTCGACTTTGAAGAGATCCAAATTCCGCCAGGCCCGCGGCTTGGCAACGTGGTCATCACGGCAGACAAGATCAAGAAGGGCTTTGGTGAGCGCGTGCTCATCGAGGACCTCTCGTTCAACCTGCCACCGAACGGAATTGTGGGCATCATCGGCCCGAACGGCGTGGGTAAGACCACGCTGTTTAAAACCATCGTCGGCCTTGAACCACTTGACGCCGGCGATCTTAAGATCGGCGAAACCGTCAAGCTTTCCTATGTGGATCAGACCCGGGCGGGTATTGATCCGGAAAAGACGCTGTGGGAAGTCGTCTCTGACGGCCTTGACTACATTCAGGTAGGAAAGGTTGAAATGCCATCGCGAGCCTACGTCTCAGCATTCGGCTTCAAAGGTGCAGACCAGCAAAAGAAGGCCGGAGTGCTCTCGGGTGGTGAACGCAACCGGCTCAACCTGGCACTGACCTTGAAGCAGGGCGGCAACGTGATCCTCCTCGACGAGCCGACCAACGATTTGGATGTGGAAACCCTGGGCTCACTCGAAAATGCGCTCCTCGAATTCCCCGGCTGTGCCGTGGTGATTACCCACGATCGTTGGTTCTTGGACCGCGTGGCCACCCATATTTTGGCCTGGGAGGGCACCGAAGAAAATCCGGCTAACTGGTACTGGTTCGAAGGTAACTTCGAAGCATACGAAAAGAACAAGGTGGAACGCCTCGGCGAGGAAGCAGCTCGCCCGAGTGCGATGACCTACCGCAAGTTCAAACGTGACTAGAGGAGTGCCCCCAGGCGACTAGGCGCCTCGCGCCTAGTCGCGCGAACGCACCATGCCCTCTTGAGCCATGGTGGCAACGTGGCGGCCGTCTTGGAAAAACTTCGCAAGCGACAGCCCGCGGCCACCTTGCGCGCTTGGGCTGGTCAGTTCTGCGAGCACCCATTCCGACATGTTGATGTCGCGATGCCACCAGATCGCGTGGTCGAGCGTAGCCAGCGAAAGCTTCGGATTCGTCCAGTGCATGCCGTGCCGGCGCATGATCGGCTCCAACATGAACTGATCCGAACTGTAGGCAAGGATTGCACGGTGAAGAAGCTGGCTTGCATCTTCGGGCATGCGATTGCGCAACTTGAACCAAATAAGCACCGGATCATCACTTGGCTCGGCGGGCTTCATCCAAATTGAGCCGCCCACGTGGCGCATATCGATCGCGTTCGTCGAGCTCATCACGCGTGCGGCCGGATGATCAATGCTCGCAAATAGCGTTACTGATGATTCCAAAGTTTTAGGATCAGGCGCATGTGGCATGCGCTCTTCGTGTTCGACACCTGGCTGGATTTCTTGGAACGAGGCGCGGGCCGTAAAAATCGTTTTCCCATGTTGAGAGGCGTGAACGCGCCGGGTTGAAAACGAGCGACCATCAAGAATTTCTTCAACGTCAAACTGGGTTGGCACATCGAGATCGCCCGGGCGCAGGAATGCTGCTGTGATCGAATGGATTTCACGGCTCGCATACTGATTGGCGACGGTGGCGCGCGCTGCCACGACGGCCTGAGCGAACACCTGACCCCCGTAAACCCGACCCGAAATCTGGTGCAGATTCGAGCCTACATAGGAATTTTCTTCGCGAACTTTCATGCGCAACGTGCGCATAACGGAGGAAAGTGGTTCATCGGGCGGGCTTGGAACGGGCAAGTAGGTCATCTCAACAGTTTTTCGGGTCGACGCCGCTCCCGTCAAATCATTGCGCCTGGGGGCGTACTTTTCAGCTAGCTCACAATATGCGATGAGTTTCACAAGGATCGCGAGGTCTGGCAAACTAGATAAAGACACTTTTAAAGGAGATGTAATGACGCATGGCGATGTAAGCCGACGACTCATTCGGTCATTGGCCGATAGTTATGGCGTGGCCACGGACTTTTGGGATTTCGACGGAAACTACCGCGAGATTCCCGTCGCTACTTTGATCGCGGTGCTCAAAGCGATGGGCGTCGATGCGTCAACGAATCAATCGATCAAACACGAACTGAAAATCCACACCGAACGTATTTGGCGCAGGATTTTGCCCTCGTGCACGGTGGCACGAAACGATCGTGAGACCGTATTCCAAGTACATATCCCACACGGCGCACGAGTGTTAGTCGACGCAGTTACCGACGACGGCGCAACGTTCGGCGTGCGTCAGATCGAAGACTTCACAGAACCACGCTACATCGATGGGAATCTGCTGGGCCAGGCTTCCTTTGCCGTACCTGAAGGAATGCCCCTCGGGTACCACAAGCTCAAGGCCCGGGTAGAGCACAACGGGAAAGTGGCACAAGCGCAGGCAACCCTGATCGTCACGCCGACCAGACTAAACGTCAGTGATAAGCTCGCAGGGCGGGCCTGGGGGATGATGGCACAACTGTATTCAACCCGTTCGCGTGAATCCTGGGGAATTGGTGACACCGCAGACCTAGCCGAAATGGGCTCGCTATTTGGTGATCTGGGCGCCGATTTCTTGCTCGTCAACCCATTGCATGCTGCCGAACCGGTGGAGCCGATGACTCCCTCGCCCTACCTTCCAGTCACGCGGCGGTTCTTCAACCCGATCTACATTCGCCCCGAGGACATCCGCGAAGTTGCCTACATGTCCGGCCCCCAACGCTCTTTGGTCACGTGGGCAGCGGAGAACGTCAAAAAAATGTCGCTCGAAAACCACATCATCGATCGAGATTCGGCATGGAAAGCTAAACGCGAGGCTCTGGAAGTTATATTCGCGGCAGGCCGCTCCCACATGCGGCAACGTGATTTTGAGCGTTTCCGCGAAATGGAAGGCGAAGGCCTCGAAGACTTCGCGCTGTGGTGCGCGCTTGTCGAAAAGTATGGCAACAACTTGCCCCAGCACCTTCAGAACGTCGATTCGCCCTACGTGGCACGCGAACGCCGCGCGCTACAGGAACGGATCGATTTTTGGGCTTGGCTGCAATGGGTCATGGACGAACAGCTCAAGCGAGCCCAAGAAGAAGCACGCATGGCTGGCATGCGCATCGGTATCTCCCACGATCTCGCCGTTGGCGTTCATCCGTGCGGTGCGGACGTGTGGATGCTCCCGGACGCCTTCGCTCAAGGAATTGGCGTTGGCGCACCACCGGACATGTATAACCAGCAGGGCCAAAACTGGAGTCAGCCGCCCTGGCGCCCGGACACCCTCGAAGAAATGGACTATGCGCCGTTGCGGGACATGGCACGAACAGTGATGCGCCATGCGGGTCTGCTCAGGGTGGATCACATCATGGGTCTTTTCCGGCTCTGGTGGATTCCGGACGGCATGTCGCCCGTCGAGGGAACCTACGTGCGGTACAACCACGAAGCGATGGTGGGCGTCCTGCTTCTCGAAGCCCACATGGCGGGCGTCGTCGTCGTTGGCGAAGATTTGGGGACCGTCGAGCCGTGGGTGCGCGAATACCTGAGCGAACGTGGCATTTTTGGCACATCGGTATTTTGGTTTGAAAAGGACCACGCCGGTTGGCCAAAGCAACCCGATGACTACCGCACTGACGTGCTCGTTTCCGTGGATACGCACGATCTGCCACCGGCCGCCGGCTATATTGCAGGCGAGCATGTGGACCTGCGGGAAAGCCTAGGTTTGCTTGTCCAACCGGTTGAACAGATGCGCGAGGAAGCCAACGAGGAACGCAGGCGAGTGGAATACCGACTGCGCGAACACAGCCTCATAGAAAAGGATGCCTCCGAACGCGAAATCGTCGAGGCTCTCCACCGTTACGTGGTCCGTACTCGATCGCCCATGATTCAAGTATCGTTGGTTAATGCGGTCGGGGAACGCCGCGCTCAGAACCAGCCCGGCACCGATCAAGAGTATCCGAACTGGCGTATTCCATTGGCGGACGGTACCGAGCAGGTAGTCCTGGTTGAAGATCTGGCAGATAATCCTCGGCTGGTCTCGCTTGTAAACGCGTTGAACGATGAAATTGGGTCCGCGCAGGGCTAAGTTTGAAAGGGTGGTCGCCAGCCACCGGACCGGAAGGCAATTATGGACATCGAGGCTCTCCTGACCGCCGTTGGCGGGCGGGAGAATATTCGCACAATTGAGGATGAGCTCACCCGAATTCGGCTCGGTGTCAACGACCGCAATTTCATTGACGAGCAAGCAATCCGCAACCTTGGGGCCTACGGTGTGGTGATCCAAAAAGAAGCGGTTCAGCTGATCCTCGGGCGCGAAGCCGTAGAGATTGCAGCCAAGTTGGCTCAGCTAGGAGCCGAGCAAAGCGGAAATTAGAGCCGGTGCTCGTACATCCCTATCGCCTGCATGAGCGCAAACATGGTGATTGGCCCTACGAAGGTGAAACCGTGGCGTTTGAGTTCCTTGGCAAGGGCTTTTGACTCCTCGGATTGGCCCGCGTCGGGGCCTTCGCCGATGGGATCCTCGGGCGCGAAAGACCAAACTAGGTCAGCCAGGCTTCTGCCCTTTTCTTCAAGCGCCACTGTTGCGCGAGCGTTCCCGATGGCCGCATGGATCTTCGTTTCGTTGCGAATGATAGCTGGATTGCTCATGAGGCGCTCGACGTCACCGTCGGTATAGCGGGCAACCTTGGCCGGATCGAAGCCGTCGAATGCTTCGCGAAAAGCCGCGCGTTTCTTTAACACCGTTTCCCACGAGAGCCCCGATTGGAAGCTTTCAAGAACGATGCGCTCGTAGATTCCAGGGGTGTCACAGACGATGTACCCCCACTCGTTATCGTAGTAATCACGCAATAGCTCGGATGAGTTTGCCCAGTCGGGCCGGTTTGTGTTCATGAAGCAATCGTAGAAGAAGCAGCCAGCTCGCCGCGGGCACCCGAGCGGGAAATGTGGATAGACAGTGCATCCCGCGGGTTCGTGGAAAAGCCACTAGGTGCCACGCCCTGATATTCGCGTGTGGCGTATGAGCCGCCGTCGCAGATGAAAAATTGGCAATAATGAAACCATGAGTGAAAAAGTGAACTTTTGGTTTGATCCCTCCTGCCCGTGGACGTGGATGACGTCGCGTTGGCTGGCAGAAGTTGCCGAACTTCGCGATCTGGACGTGACGTGGCGGGCCTTCTCCCTGTACGAACTCAATCGAGGCCGCGACCTTCCCGCAGACTACCGCGAACACATCGACGAAATCGAGGACTGGGGCCGCGTGACCATGGCCGTCGCGCACGAGGCACCGGACAAGCTTGCCGACTTCTACACCGAACTTGGCACCCGCGCTCATAACAATGACGAACCTAAGGTCGATCAGACGATCGTGGCAGCCCTAGAAGCCGTTGGTTTGGACGACGAGCTTCTCGAGCGCGCCAAGGCGGGAGAGTTCGACGACGCCGTGCGCGAATCTACCCAGGAGGCACTCAAACTCGTTGGCGACGACGTCGGCGTGCCGATCATCGAAACGGCAGGCACCGCCTTCTTCGGGCCTGTCATGTCACCCGCACCCAAGGGAGACGACGCCGCGAAAGCCTGGGATGGCACCTTGGCACTGGCGCAGACGAAGGGCTTTTTCGAGCTGAAGCGTTCGCGGGATGTCGGCCCGATCTTCGACTAGAACGTTTTAGTCAGCGAGTGGCGCGGGCTGGTCGGAGCGCCGGCGAATGTGAACCGTTCCGGCGTGGTCGATCTCGAACTTCGTGTCAGCTTCCCGCCCGTGCTTAAACGGTAGAAGCGAAACGATGCCTACCACAATCGCACCCCAAATCAGACCGAAAATGGTCGAATACAGAGTATCGACAAACCAGACGAAGAAACCTCCACCCGTGCCAGCGATAGCCGTGGTGATGGTGTGGCCGAGCTCGTAGGGAGCCGACCAGACGATTTCGTCGAGCCCCACGAGCACGATGTGGCCGCCAACCCACAGCATTGCAACTGTTCCGATGGCCGTAATAGCGCTCATCACCTTGGGCATCGCGGCAAAGAGGCCGCGGCCAATCTTTTGCACCACTGCGTTGTTGCGCTGGGTGAGCCACAGGCCGAGGTCGTCCATCTTCACCAAAAGCGCGACTACGCCGTAAATGAGCACGGTGATAGCAATCGCCACGACGATCAGAATTGCCGCACGCATCCACAACACTTCATCCGTGACTTCGTTGAGGGAAATCACCATGATCTCCGCCGAAAGAATGAAATCCGTGGTGGTCGCTTCACGAACGATCCGATCTTCGGCTTCCTTGCCCTTGACCACAGCCGGGGCATCGGCTTTCGTTTCCTTACCGCGCCGGAGTTTGTCAATGATCTTATGCGCACCCTCGTAGGCGAGATAGGTGCCCCCGAGCATCAATAGTGGCGTGAGCAGCCACGGAATGAACTCGGAAAGCAAGAGTGCCACCGGCACGATGAAGAGCAACTTATTGCGTAGCGAACCAAAGAAAATTCGCTTCATGATTGGGAGCTCGCGCGATGGCTTGAGGCCATCCACGTATTGCGGAGTGACCGCCGTATCGTCGATGACCACACCGACTGCTTTCGAGCCAGCCTTGGCCGCGCCTGCGGCGATGTCATCGATCGACGCGGCGGCAACACGAGCCAGTGCCGCAATGTCATCCAACAGCGCGATGAATCCAGTAGCCACGCGGGCTCCCTCCACTATTTAAATATCAGCAAGGAAAAGATTACCGCACTGCCGCAGGCTAGCACCTACCAGATGCGGACGCGTTCCTCGGGATCCAGCCACAGCTCATCACCTTCGGCGACGTCGAACGCCTCGGCAAATGCATCCACGTTCTTCACCACACCGTTACACCGGAATTCGGCGGGGGAGTGCGGATCGATCGCCAAATACTGGATAGCGATCTCGTCGCGTACCTTCGTCTTCCAGATTCGTGCCCAGTTGAGGAATACGCGTTGAATGCCGGTGTATCCTTCAATTTCCGGGGCGCCCTCGCAACCGCCGTGGCCCTCGCGTTCCATCGCAATATCGTAGGCCTTAAGCGCGATCGACAGCCCACCAAGATCGCCGATATTCTCACCCAGTGTGAATTCGCCGTTCACATGATGTTCTGAATCGCCCAGCTGTGCGGGAGTGTACTGCTCGTATTGGCCAACAAGGGCCTTGGTGCGCTTTTCAAATTCCTCGCGGTCCTCGTCAGTCCACCAGTTGTTGAGCCGGCCTTCGCCGTCGTACTTCGAACCCTGGTCATCAAAACCGTGGCCGATCTCGTGGCCGATCACCGCGCCAATGCCGCCGTAATTGTAGGCGGGGTCGGCATCCGCGTCAAAGAATGGCGGCTGTAAAATCGCGGCCGGGAAAGCGATCTCATTACCCACCGGGCTGTAATAGGCGTTGACCGTTTGCGGATTCATAAACCACTCGGTGCGATCCACCTCGGTGCCGAGCTTGCTGATCTGCCGGTCATGCTCGAAACGCGCGGCCGCCCGAACATTGCTCACCAAGGCGTCGGTGATCTCCAGCTTCGAATAATCGCGCCACTCTTCTGGGTAGCCGATCTTCGTTACGATCTTGCCCAATTTGGCGAGCGCCTTTTCCTTCGTCGCGTCGGTCATCCAATCGAGGTTGCGGATCGAGTCATCGTAGGCAGCAACCAAGTCCGCAACGAGTTGTTCCATCTTCGCCTTGTGATCGGGCGGGAAATGCCGCTCCACATAAACCTTGCCCACAGCTTCGCCAAGCACCGAGTTAACAAGGCTCACGCCACGCTTCCAACGATCGCGAATCTGCTCGGTGCCGGAGAGCACCTTGCCGTAGAAATTAAAGTTTGCCTGAACAATCTCCTCGCTCAAGAAGGGCACGCGCGCGAGAATGGCCCG
Source organism: Trueperella bonasi (assembly GCF_030811535.1). Classification (GTDB taxonomy): domain Bacteria; phylum Actinomycetota; class Actinomycetes; order Actinomycetales; family Actinomycetaceae; genus Trueperella; species Trueperella bonasi. Next base: position 1,596,351 of record NZ_JAUSQX010000001.1, read on the forward strand.
CCAGTGGAGGTACACCTTCAGCTGCTCGAGATCGGCCCGCTGCCACTCTTCACCAAAGCCAGCAAGCGCATCGGGAGTCATCACAAGGAAGTTTGGGGCGTTGCTTGGCCACAGATCCATGGCATCGAACGCCGCATCCCAATCAAATCCGGGCGCCTTTTCCTTGAGCTCATCGAAAGTCATGACGTTATTCGTCTTGTCAGCATCGCGCGAATCAACAACGCTCATGTGGTGCGACGCAAGTTTCGTCTCGAAATCCATGATGTGCTCAGCGGCGGCCTTCGCAGCGGTGTCATCCTCGCCGGTTGCTAGCGAATAGAGCGTGGGAATGAAATCCCGGTACTTTTCGCGATATTCGGCGTAGGCATCCTCACGATAGTAGGCCTCATCGGGCAGGCCTAAACCGGATTGGTAGAGCCATGGAATGTATTGGCTCGGATTGTTTCGATCGGCGTGAATGTCTAGCTCAAACGGCATGGGGACACCGATGGCATAAAGCCGGCCAACTACGATTTCCAGATCGTCCTTATCGCGAGCCTCACGGATCAGATCAAAATCGGCTTGCAAAGGCGCCGCGCCGAGTCCGTTCACGCGATCGACATCCATGAACGAATCGTAAAGATCTGCAATCTTGCGGATCTCGCTGCCTTCGTAAGTATCGGGGTCCTCGTTGACCTTGGCAGTGATCTCATCAAGAATGTCGCGCACGTCACGCTCTGCCTGGAGCCGAAGATCGGTAAAACCCCCGGTGGAGGACTGGTCGGCAGGAATCTCGGCCTCGCTGAGCCACAGGCCATTGACGTGCCGGTACAGGTCATCCTGCGGGCGCACGTCAGCATTGATCGCATCAATAATTTCTCGCGTTGTGTTATCCATGTTCACAGTCTACGGGGAAAAGAGGCAAGCCGAAACGAAATGCGGACGCTTGACGCGAACAGCACCCGCCAATCTACAGGCCAACTATACTGGTGGCATGCGTATACATATTGCCGCCGATCACGCGGGTTTTGAATTACGGGAACATCTGATCGAACACTTGGAAGCCGATGGGCACGACGTCGTGGACCACGGATACAAAGAATACGACGCACTGGACGCCTATCCACCCGTGTGCTTTGCAGCTGCGCAGGCAGTTGTTGACGACGCCGGATCGCTCGGCATCGTGATCGGCGGCTCCGGTAACGGCGAGCAAATGGCCGCAAATCTGGTCAAGGGCGTGCGGGCCGCGCTCGTGTGGAACGAATCGACGGCGCAACTGGCGCGAGAGCACAATAATGCCAACGTGATCGCACTGGGAGCGCGCCAGCATTCACTCGAAGAGGCGGCCCGCTTCGTCGATATTTTTGTGGCTACCGGTTATGACCCGGAATCGCGCCATCAGTCGCGTATCGACATGCTTCACGCGTACGAAGACGGCCAGCGCGAGTTCTAAACTCACGCCGGCCGTCTATTTTAACCGCGGTTAAATATAAATCGCGGGGTCGATCAGGTGCTCGGTCGCCTTCTTTTCTCGATTCTTTGCGGGTATCCCGACGGCGATATTGTCCGATGGGACATCCTTAACGACGACGGCGTTGGCGCCGATCCCGACGTCGTCGCCGATAGTAATCGGGCCTAAAACTTTCGCGCCCGAACCGATCGTTACTCGGTTACCAACCGTCGGATGCCGCTTACCGGGCCGCATCGATGTGCCACCGAGTGTGGTGCCGTGGAAAATCACCACATCCTCACCAACTTCGGCTGTTTCACCAATGACCACGCCCATGCCGTGGTCGATGAAGAGCCTGCGGCCAAGCTTTGCGCCGGGATGGATTTCCACTCCCGTGAGCCCACGCATCACCTGGGAAAGCAGGCGTGCCGGGAGCTTGAGCCGCTCGTCGGTGTTCCACATAGCGTGCGCGACCCGATAGGCCCACACTGCGTGAACGCCGGGATAGGTGAGGAACACTTCGAATTGGTTGCGGGCGGCGGGATCATTGCTGACCGCCGCCCGTAAGTCTTCGCGCATCTTTTGAAGTAGACCAACTTTAGACATGGCTAGTCAACGAGCCCTTCGAATAAGGATGTGGACAGGTAGCGTTCGCCAAAGTCCGGGATGATGACCACGATGTTCTTGCCCGCAAACTCGGGGCGTGCAGCGAGCTCACGTGCCGCCTTCAGCGCCGCGCCGGACGAGATGCCGACCAGTAGCCCCTCCTCGTGGGCTGCTCGGCGTGCGGTTGCCACGGCATCCGCGCTCGCGACGGTGACGACCTCATCGTAGAGCTCAGTATCTAACACGTCTGGCACAAAATTCGCACCGATACCCTGAATGCCGTGAGAGCCCGCCTCACCTTTGGACAGGAGCGGCGATTCGGCCGGTTCCACGGCGACTAGGTGGATATCAGGGTTCTTTTCCTTGAGATATCCACCCGCGCCCGTCAGCGTGCCGCCGGTGCCAATGCCTGCAATGAAGGCGTCGACCTTGCCGTCCGTCGCCTCCCAGATCTCCGGGCCGGTTGTTGCCCGGTGGATAGCCGGATTGGCGGCGTTAGCGAACTGGGAGGCAAGGATTGCCCCGGGGTTTTCTGATGCGATTTCCTTTGCCCGATCAACCGCTCCCTGCATGCCCTTTGCCGGTTCGGTTAGCTCGAGCGTTGCGCCAAAGCCGCGCAGTAGTGCACGGCGTTCCTTGGACATGGAAGCTGGCATCGTCAAAATTACCTTGTAGCCCCGTGCGGCCCCCACCCAAGCTAGTGCGATTCCGGTGTTTCCGGAGGTGGCTTCAACGATGGTGCCACCGGGTGTGAGTTCGCCGGCTTTCTCTGCGGCGTCGATAATGGCCACGCCGATACGATCTTTAACGGAATTTGCCGGATTGTAAAACTCGAGCTTTGCGATAACGTTTGCGTTTTCACCTGTGAGGCGATTGATTCGAACGAGGGGAGTTTTGCCAACGATCTCGGTGACATTATTAAAAATTGTCATGATGATCCTTAAATAGAAACCGGTTGATGGTGCTCTTTAGGCGAGCGAGCCTGGGTGGCACACATGCACGAGGGCACAGAAATTAAGGTCTGCCACCCTAAAGACACATGCAGCAACACATCATGGCGGTCATCATGTTCATGGATGACGTCCTCTCTGTGCGTTGCCGAATGTCTATTCGTGCGGTATTTGAAAGATCAACAAAGTCATTCTACATCCTCAGCGAGCTAGATCAAGAGCGTTCACCATGTGGGAAACGATCCGTGTTTGACTTCGTGAATGATTGTGCCCACGTCAATTGGGGTTGCTTCGCCAGCGCTCAGTTCAGCCACTTGCTCGGCAAACTCTTCCGGATTTCCAACTGCGACGTCGATGTTCACGCTTACCGCGCCGTATTTGACGTCGACGATCTCGTAGTCTCTGCTGCGCAACTCCGCCTCAAGCTTGCCGGCATGCGCATGGGAAACCGCAACGCGCTGGCGCCGATACGTCACCTGTTTGACAAGTCTCGCGTCTGACAGCACGGCCCGTACGGAATCTGAATACGCACGCACAAGCCCACCGGTTCCCAGTAGTGTGCCGCCGAAATAGCGAACCACAACCACGCAGATGTCCGTCAAATCGTGCCCGGTTAATACATCAAGCATCGGCCTGCCTGCCGTACCCGAGGGTTCGCCGTCGTCGGAAGAATTAAGAACCGGATTAGCTTCGAGCTGCGAAACCACGTAAGCCGAACAGTGATGGCGCGCATCGGGGAATTCGGCGCGGGCATCGGCAAGCACCGCGCGAGCTTCATCGACCTGCGAAACGCGCCGAGCGATCGAAATAAACCGAGATCTTTTGATCTCAAGTTCGGCACGTAACTCTTTCGTGGTGGCAAGGCGCAGGTCGGTCATAGCGCTATTATTGCAGGGTCCGGTGCAGCCCGGCGCCGCAAAGGTGATGCGGCCACGTGTTTCCGAGCACAGTTAGCCCCGGCAATGTGGCGCGAACTTGCGCACGTGGGCTAGACTCGAACACTGTCTGCTCGGAGCCGAAGCTCCGAATTTTTGAAGTGTTCACGCTTTGCAAGCGTGAAGGCACATGAGTACCGAAAGGAGCGGTTGGAATGGCAGTTCCCAAGCGCAAGATGTCACGCAGCAATACCCGCTCTCGCCGCTCCCAGTGGAAGGCTCAGCTCACAGAGCTTCAGCCGGTCCGCGTTGGTGGTGTTGAGAAGCGCATTCCGCGTCGCCTCGCAAAGGCAGCGCAGAAGGGTCTTATCGACCTCGACTAAGTCTTGAGTAAAACGAGTGTGAGGGCTTTCCCGAACGGGGGAAGGCCCTCATTTTTTCGCGGTCGAACATCCGGGGGCAGTGATACTCTCGTGGACTTGTGTTACACGCGGCGCCGGCGAATACGGCGGGGGATCGGTCTGGCCCACAGAGATCGCTGTTGCCTACGGAGGTCGGTCTTGCATCCGGGGATCGTTGTTGCATCGGGAGGTCGGTAAGCCAAGGAAAACGCGAAATTCCTTGGCTTATCGATCTCCGCGCGGCTTATGAACCCCCGGCGGCGCTTTGGATCCCCGCGGGTACGTCTACGCGATGGCGGGCGAGTACGGTTATCAGCGCTCCAATAACCCTACCCGCGCCACGGCAGAGGCTGCGCTTGCGAATGTCGAAGGAGCTGAATTTGCTTTCGCATACACAAAGGGAATGGCCGCAACCGCCGCCGCCCTCGAGATCGTTAGGCCGGGGCAAACAGTTGTTTTCTGCGACCAGCTATACGGTGGCACCTATGTTTTAGCGGATGAAATCATGGCGCGCAGAGGTATTGACATCGTTGACGCCGACTATCTGAATGAATGGACCGCCGCAGACTTGCCAGACAATCTTGGCGCTATTCTCATCGAAAGCCCCACCAATCCGGGCTTGCGAATTATCGATATTGAACATGCGGCCAACCTTGCACACAGTGCTGGCGCCTACCTCTTTGTAGACAACACGTTCTGTACCGCCTACCTCCAACGTCCGCTCGAACTAGGTGCAGACGCGAAATGGGCAACGCGCTATCGCCCTTCGACTCCTCATCCCTCTTGCGCGGCCTGAAAACAATGGCAATCCGAATGGATCGCGCGCAGGAAAACACGCTTAAGATCCGCGAATATGTGGAGGAACACCCGGCGATCGACAAGGTATTTTATCCGGGTTGGTATTCCGAACGCGAAGCCGACATTCACGCTCGCCAATCGTCGGGTGACGGCGCGGTAATCGCGTTCAATGTCAGTGCCGACGTCGATCTGTCAGCCTTCCGGCAAAATCTGCGGCTCATCAATGACGTGGTGTCCCTTGGATCGGTGAAAACCCTGCTCTCGCACCCTGCCACTATGACCCACGAAGACATCACGGACGAGGAACGTGCACGCACGGGAATCACGGAGCGGATGCTCAGGCTCTCCGGCGGAATCGAGGCCGCAGACGATATCATGATAGACCTAGGCACTGCTTTAGGGAAGGCGGTCAACAATGAGTCTGATAACGGGAGTCGTTAAACGATCGGCATCCGGTTCCCCGCGGAGCATACCGCTTTCGCACAGCGGGATTTTCGATCATGACCTGGCCCAGCAATACGCTAAATTCGTAGCCGCCGAACCATTGACTCACCTGCCACCGATGGCCTTTCACAATCTGTGCTTCCCAAGCACGGCGCGTGTGCTTGGCGAGCCTGCGGTTCCAGCCCGGCTGCCGGGGCTCGTGCATGAAAGTCTCACGTGGGAAATCCTTGAACCGTTACCGGTAGGAGTGCCCGCTACAGCGAGTTCACTCATCACCAGGACCAAGCGCAGGCGCGGCGTGGCAATCGAAGTAACATCGGTTGTGCACGCGGGGGATGTGCGGCACTACGTCGAACGCGCGGTGTATTTTGCGCGCAGACCTCTACGCGGCAAAGACTACGACTTCGTGCACCCCGATGCGGCTCTCTGGGAGGGCCCAGCTATTCCCGATTTGCGTACCCAGTTTGGGCTCAACGACGTCGGCGCGCTCGATATCGGGCAGCGCGCGGCGATCGCACTGCGCAAGTTTGAAGCTCATGCCGGGCGCCGGTGGGCGAAAATCTCCGGGGACGTCAACCCGATTCACATGTCAGCTTTAGCAGCGCGGCCATTCGGATTCAAAACCGCGATCGCCCACGGTGCGGCTATCGATGCCTGGGTGCATGCGTGTCTTGGCGTGGACGGCTCGGAACCTGCTTCGGGTGCCACAAAATTCCGAGCACCAACGCGCATCCCTAATGAGATCGAACTCGTTCCCTTCGGCGAGGGGCTGTATGGCGTGATTGAACGTCGATCGGGCCGGGATCTCGTACACGTGTGGCTCGAAGGTGAAACGCAAAAGGAAAGAGCTCAGTCGAACCCGAATCGCATCGTTATTCCGCGGGTTAACGGGCGGGCGAGTTCGACGGCGCTTGGGCGCTCAGCGTTCGCGGCTGCGGCTGGCACTGACGGGCAGATCCGCGAGTTGGTGGAAACTACGCGCAATTGGCGGAAGAGCTATCGGGAACCCGTGCGCGAGGTCAGCGTGATCGACGATCCGATGCGAGGAGGGGAAGCTGCAAGGCGCGGGCTCGACTATCTCGAAAGTCAGGTTACGACGGCAGGGGGCTTACCGATTGGCCAGATTGTAGCGGCCACCGATGCTCCCGACGGGGAGCGGATCACCGGTTCCGGTAAACGCCGGGAAAGCCTATCCATTCCATACCGGGGCCGACAGCTCGAAGGTGACGCCCTACGGAATCAGATCCAAGAGTGGGCAGCAAACGGCACTATGACGGCGATTGCGGCGCAACGCTTGCATAAGGTGGCTGACACCCCACAGTGGCTCGATCTTACTGACACCACGATCGGCGTCTTGGGCGCCGGTGCCGAACTGGCCCCAACGCGCTTTTTGCTCGAATACGGCGCAACAGTCGCCGCCGTGATCCGCCCGCAGTCCGCGCGTTACGCAGCGCTAGTTTCCGACGCCGAAAATCTTGCGGGCACACTTGAGCTCTCACCCGAGCTCGCGTCGGATATCGTGAGCGAAACCGGGGCAGTGGCGGGCTGGATGATCGATCGAAAGCCGCACGCCGTCGTCGAAACTTTGTATTCACCCGGAGTGGATTTCGTGCTCCTTGAGCTTGGCGCCGACGCCATTATGCGAAACGTAGCTGAAACTACGAACGCCATGCTCGCCTGGTACGGCACCCCAACCGACGCATACCCAATTGGAGCCAACCGCGAACGCGCCGGTGGAGTTGCGCAAGGTGAAAGGCAGAGAAAACCGCTTGCCGCTATGCGGGGCACGCCAGCGATTCGCGATGGGATCTACAATGGGATCGTCGACTATCAGGGGCCAAACTATATCCTTGCGAAACGGATCGGGCGCTGGCGGGCATCGGCGCTCGCGGCTGCTGGAAAGAAGGTTTCCTACAATGTGGCGCCCATGGCTGCCACCGAATCGGTATTCATTTCAAAGACCCTCAAAGCGGCCTATCGTGGCATGGAAAAACTGGGTATCGAAAGCTTCGAGGCCGATACCGCCGCTGCGATCATGGCAACCCTCCTCGTGTGGGACCTGCGTAACCCGCACACGGCAAACGCCGATTTCCTCACCGAAGCGGGAGTACCCAGCGGGCTGTGGAGCCAAAACTTCGAAGCTCAAGATATCCTTAAACGCGCCGTGCTCCTTGGGAGCGGGGCATACCTGCGGATGTACGATAAATAATCATGCGAAAATCAATAGCTTTGCTCCTAGCTCTCGCGGTTCTTGGTGGATGTAGCTCCTCGGGTGAGGACGCCGAGATCCCCACACCAACCGCTGAAGTAACCAGCGAATCGCCTTCGCCAACGCCGGAACCGACGCCGGAGCCCACACCTGCCGCCACCGATCAGCCAAGCGATGTGAAAACGAGCAGAGACGGCGAAAGTATCGTCTACACCTTGGCGGGCGATGAGCTTTCGCTGGTGTTGCCAAGGCAATGGTCGAATATCGTCGATACCTCGAAAGCCTTCCCGGTCGCCGTGCAGAACCCGGAAAACACGCAGCGGATCGTCATCGGCGAAATTGGGCCTGCTCGATTGACGCTGGAACCCGAGCCCTACCGAGAGCTCCTCGTTGAACAGCTTGATGTGGACGACACCGAGGTTGCCTATATCGGCACTCGGTACGCGGGCGATCAGACTTATCCAACATTCTTTGTGAACACCTACGACTATGCGGCCTGGATTTTCTTGGTCGAAGCTGACGATCGGTTATTCGAGCTCACCGTCAAAGGGGATACCTACGCCGAAGGCGCCGCAGCGTTGGACCTTCTTGAAACTTTGCAGAACTTTTCCTAGAGCCTCGCCGTCACGAGCGCTATGCCGCGTGCTCCTTCCGGCGGTTCTGGCAAAAGAGGTACTTGCCTGACGTGAAGTGGCCCCGTGTGCTTTTCTAGTTTCGCGATCTGTTCAGATTCCAACTCGTGACGGCGCCGTAAAAATTCTCCCGCGTCGGTGGGAGATCTACGATTGACGATCACAGAGCACAGGGTGACATCCATCGATCGCAGTTCCTTCACGGTTTCGATCGCCTCAAGCACCGGCATAGGTTCAGCCAAAGTTACGACGACGAAACCCGCGTCGCCGGTTCTTAAGCCATCCCGCAAAGCGGCGAGCCGCTTTTGCCGCGCTATGAGAGTGCGGCGCAGGTGGGTATCGCGATCAGTTTCCCGCTCGGCATTTTCGGCTCTCTTGCCAACAATTGAGCCAAGCACAGCCGAATGGTGATCGGCACGTGAGCGAGACTTTAACAGCTCTTCAGTCCATGTAGACAGTTGCTCTGGAAGGGTGAGCAAATGAAGGGTGTGCCCGGTCGGGGCGGTATCGAAAATGACGAGGTCGTATTCGGTGCCTGCGAGCTGAACATTTTCCGCCACTCTCTCGAGCATCGCAGCTTCGTGAGATCCTGGCGCATTGCGTGCCGATTCTAGGTGGCGCTTGGCTGGGCCATGCATGTTTTCAGGGAGCATGCGAAGCATCTGGCGATAAACGGCGTCGAAATGTTTTTTAACCAGAGTTTTGGGATCTATTTCGACGGCGTCAATCAGACCCGGTTGGTGGTCACCCAACGATTGCCGAACTATATCAATCTCCCCGGTCACATCCTCGGGGCGGAGAAGAGGAGTAATGCGGTCAGAAAGACCGGTTTGCCACAGGTGGCCAAGATTGTGTGCCGGGTCGGTGGAAACGAGGAGTACGCGCGCCCCTTGTAGCATGCGGCCAAGTGCGATGGCTGAGCTGATCGACGTCTTGCCGACGCCGCCCTTGCCACCAACAAAAAGGATCCGGCGCTCGCCAATATCTGTTAACAACATGAGATGTGGTCCAAAGGTGTGCGTGGCATCCCCATCCTGCGGTGCCACGCGTGGAAATCTTCGAAAACATAAGGGAGAAGTTCAGCGTTGTAGAACGCTGCAGGATCTGGAACACCGAGAGCCTCGCCGAGTACCACGAGGGTGAAAAAATCATCTTCGTCCCGTTTTTCCCGCGCAATGGCCTGCGAGAAGCCTCGTGCGTAATATTCTTCAAATGCGCGATTAGCCGCGACGAGGCGCGCCCAAACACGTTGGGCGCGCCCCTTTCGTTGGTCACTCATTTAGCTATCGGATTCGGCACGAGCCCATTCGTATGTGACATCGGCGTCCGGTTCCTCGGGAGGTTCGTTCTTCGCGCGGCGCATGGCGAGCACCGCCTCAACTGCCACCCACACGGAGCTGAGAATAATGATCGCATCGATAGCGAGCAGCAGGTAATCCGGGTTGTCCGGATTCATGAAGCTCATCGCCTGGTCGATCGCCGCCCAGAACGCCATGACGAACACGAGCGTCAACGGAATGAGCGCAGGAAGAGGATTGCGGCGCTTGCGCAGCAGCATCACTGTGATCAGTGACAGGGTCAGCGATGCGAGCAACTGATTCGACGTGCCAAAGAGCGGCCAGATTCGCAGACCGCCTCCACCGTCAAGGCCTTGCGAGAAGGTCATACCAATGCCGAGTGCGACGACGATTATAGTCGCCACATACTTGCCGACCCGGATGTTGACGGTAGATGCCGCCTCCTGGACCACGAAACGCATGAGACGCATGCCGGTGTCCATCGTCGTCGCCGCAAAAAGCACTGCCATAGTTGCGAGCACGGTACCCGAAAGCGAGGCCGGTAAACCGATACCCTGCTCCATCAGGTTACCGCCACCCTCGACGAAAGCGGCAACACCGCCGTTGCCGTACGCGGAATAAATTTCTTCCCACCTGGCAACCGTGCCAAAGCCACCCGCGACGGCGAGGATCGTACCGAGCGAGAGCAAACCTTCGCCAACAGCACCGAAGTAACCAACAAAACGTGCATCCGTCTCCTTATCGAGCTGCTTGGACGACGTACCCGAGGAGACGATTCCGTGGAAGCCAGAAATAGCGCCACAGGCAATCGTCACGAACAGTAGAGGTACGATCGACGGCGTTCCCTCTGGCGTGTTCGAATTCCAGAATGGAGCGACGACGGTGGTAGCGTCTGTTCCAATGATCGTACCGATCAGAACCGAGGTGTAAAGCAGGGCCAAGCCAACGAAGAGCTGGACGCCATTGATGTAATCGCGCGGCTGAAGAAGCAGCCACACTGGCAGTGTGGAAGCGATCGCACCGTAGACGAACAGGGCGATAATCCAGAACGCATTCGGGCCAATGCCAAGAAAGTCATCCGGAAGAACCACGGGCACCTTGTCGCCAATAAAGATCAGCGTGTAAAGAATGACGACGCCGAGCACAGTCACTGGCAACAGGGGCAGTTTAAGGCGGTAAATCGCAAATCCGACAAACAGCGCCACGACGATCGCACCCCAGGCAGGAATCACCGACGACGGGGTCGAAATGAATAGACCGGTAATAACGACGGCGAATGCCGTGACAACCATCAGGAGAACTAGGAAGATCACCACGAGGAATAGGTATGATCCGCGCTGACCGATGTAGCGCGAAGCGATCGAGCCGATGGAGCGGCCCTTGTTACGCTGCGAGGCCCACAGAGCGCCGAAATCGTGCATGCCCGCGAAGAACACGGTTCCGAGCGTGACCCACAAGAATGCGGGCCCCCAACCCCAGATAATTGCGACCGCCGGGCCAACAATGGGCGCGGCTCCTGCCACGGAAGTAAAGTGGTGCCCCCACAAAATGTATTTGTTTGTGGGAACGTGATCCACGCCGTCGTCAAACTCGTGTGCGGGCGTGACGAAATTGTCATCCAGCTGATAAACCTTGCTGGCAAGGTACTTGGAATAGACAAGATAACCGAAGGCAAAAATCGCCAAACCGATTAGCATGATCCATAAAGAGCTCATCTTTGTGCCCCTTTGTGATTCAAGTAGCCAAAGCTACAACTGTGCATTGTTTTTAGATCGCTTCGTCTGCGTGTTTGACGGTGCTCGGCGATCCTGAGCCGATTGTGGCAGATTTTTTCACAAAATGCCACTGTTTTAAACCGTGCGTTCCCAGGATTCGACATCCCCTTCGACCGTGGTAAATAGTGGATGAGGAACGATCCGTGTGCTGGCTTTCCATTGGGGAGCAGTGAGAGTGCCCGGGGAACGTTTTTCGAGCTTCGAGCACAGCCATTCAAGCTCGTAGGCGAGTTGGCCGGTTGTCACGGGGATTAGTGGCGAATAGTTAGTAGTCGGGTGCGTGATTTTTGTGCGATCGAAGTTATAGCCACGTGAATCGGCTTCCTCAAGCACACCGGAAAGATAGGCGCCGACGGCGTGCACTGGCTCAGCCTGCTCCCTGAATCGGATGAGCTGCGGGTGCTTGGTGTAGCCGCGGGTGAGACCTTGAAGGACCTTCTGCGCCAATAGCGTTTCTCGCCACAGAGCGACCAGCCCCGCGGCGTCGAGGTAGTTGGGGTGAAGGCTCCAAAGTCGCATGTTTCTCCGCTCGGATTAAAACTCTTTTCATCATAGTGGGTCTCTCTGAAAATCCTGTGCATGGCAATGCCCCGCCGTGCGCGTGCTAGACCTCCATGTTGGCCTATGGCCGGAGCACATTGAACTGCGCAGGTGGCTCTGGGGAGTTGGGGCCAAAGCCCGAAAGGTTTATTAAGGCGCTGAACCGGCGCCTCTGGAACTTTCGGGCGGGCTTTTTGCTGGAGCCGTTGAGCGCTTCGGGAGAGGGCGACCGCGAGCCGCTGAAGTTTGCTTTTACCCTAAGAGTCGAATGTATTGTGGTCTTGCTTTCATCGCGTGGATGATTAGTTCGTTACCGCTATCAAAAAGCAAGACGACAGTCTCTAGAAGGCGTCCCGAATTGTCGAATCCTAGTCTCAATTCTCGTTGTGGGTTCTCGTCGTCTAGTGGCTCTATCCAGAGCGCCCAGATAGCGGCATGAAGAATATCAGCGTCCGACAGCGAGTGTTGTGAAGCATGCTTTCTAGCCGAAGCATGGATGGAAATCGTCATGCCAGTGCAGCATTACGGATCAGTTCGGAGCGAGTGATGTTCAGTTTCTTAGCTCGTGCATCGATAGTTTCTATCTCCTCCGAAGTGAAACGTACGGCGACAACTTGGCTGGGTGTAGCACCTCGACCGGGTCGTCCTCGCCCTCGTTTAAGTAGCGCATCAACATCGTAACCGGCCTCAGCTTCTTCCGCCCACTGGAGAATCTGTTGTTCGGTTACGGCGGCACCTTTAATCGTTTCTGACATGCAAATATCGTATTACGAAAAAGTGCGCCAGGAAAGGGTGGGCTTTAGATTTAAAGGTTTGTTGACAGGGCATGGGGGATCCCTAACTGACCGCACAAATGGTTGCGCACTAGGTCATCCCAAAAGCGTGTCTATTACCGCTCTGTGTCTAAAGAGGGCGACCGCGAGCCGAGCTTACGAATCCCTGCGCCAATACCGGCACCTAGAGCGGAGATCAGCATTCCGCCAAGTAACAGTTCAAAAGCAGGTCTGCCCAAATTGTTGAATGTGATCATGTTACCCGCATTGAAAGTTGCGTATTTGGCGAGCATCGCTAGGAAACCGAACACAGGCGCGGCGGCCCATTTCCACTTTCCCCAGTAATCGTTCTTCCCGATAATGATTGAAAGTATGAGGGTCGTGACGGGCAGCATGATCCAGAAATACCACAGAGAAAAGCCGATCCCTTGTGTGTTGTCGATAAAGAACCAGAACGCAATGATTCCTGAAGACCACATGGCGAGATAGGACAGGATTAAAAGGAGCATAGCCTGGCGGTTCTTGCGTTTGACTGCGTTGGTACTCTCGTCCAGAAACTGAAGATAGTTAGACATATTCCCCTCCGTTGTTTTTTCTTTTAGAAGCTCATCGAGGCTGATCTGGTCAATGTCGCTCATTTTGACCACGCTTACGATGTCGGGGCAAGGTCTTCCCGGTTTCTCAGTTCGAGATCGTTTGCCTGCTAACTCCGAGGCTGTCGGCAACTGTCTCCTGAGTGATGCCTCGAGCTTTGCGACCTTCTTGTAGCCTTTTTCCGATGTTCATCTGCCACCACCTTTCAGTGTGGTTCTCATCGTAAAAGTTCCGTTCTGCGTGGTCTATCAAAAAGCTTTATAAACCGGGCTTTTGGATGGAAAAAAGCTTTGACAAAGGCAGGATCATCCATTTGCGCCGGACCGAGCGATCATGTGCGATTCGATCAGTGACGGCTCGGTTTACGACTTGTGCCGAGTCTTAGTTTTGCGAGGTGGCCGAGGAAAAGCGCGATTCACGTGGGTGGCATAGCGGGTGTATTCGGCGCCGAACTTGTTCTCTAGCCAGCGTTCTTCGGTGTGTTTCATCAAGACGCTCAGTGCTATCCAATAAACGAACGGTAAAGCTAGCAACCACCAGTTCGCTTGCACGAGTAGTAGACCAGAGTTCGTGATGTCGCCGCCTGACGCAAAGCCTAAATAGTTCAGAATGCTGGCTATGGCCGCCAAGGTGAAGATTCCAGCAATATAAATTGGCCCCACGCCGAAAACGGCAAGGTGCAAATAAGCCTCCTTGCTCATGGGGGTATATTTCATATGTCGAAAATCGGATGTGACGCTTAGCGGCAACGAGCTAGTCGACGTAGCATGAGCATGCACGGGCTCTTATAGGCGAGGTTCGTCTCCGCATCCAGCAGAGATTAAGAGCTACGAGCAAGTTTTTGAACGGAACGGAAATAGTGGAGCCAAAGACCTCGCATTTGATAAGGGGCGAGATTGCCGCGAATCGGCTGCTGAGCAGGGGTTTTGCTGATTCGAGTACCGTTGCGCCCCTTCTTTTGGGGTAGTCATGCGGGTCGTCCGGAGCGGTTCTAGCCGCCGTTGCTGTGCGCTGCACGACGGGGGTCTGGTTCGGTGCTAGCGTTGGCGAGTTCAAGGTGAGGGGTGCCCGAGGGTAGGTCGAAGACATCAGACGAAAATATGCGGTGACAGAACTGCCGACAAACCGACGAACCCCACCAACTGGATGCCCGCAAGACGTGGCAAGCGTGATTTAGTGGTACTTTCCGTGTGTGAGCCCAAGGATTTGTGGTTCTATCAAATGCGTTTCCAGTACACTGTGATCAGAAGCCGCACAGTGTTGCGGTTCTTCCTCCGAAGAACTTTGCGACATCCAAGTTGGTAGTCGCTTGACGCCTACAAGCCTAGGAACTCGGCAACTTCAAGGTCTGTTAGAGCCGTTTAAGGGGATTCGACATGATTCAGGTCAAGAGCAATGAATCTTTGCGGAATGTTGCAAAGGATTCGTTAGTTGGAATACAGCTGTTGACGGATTCAGTTTTCTTTGGAATTAACGGAGCTGGAAAGACAACGGTATGTGAGGTACTGAGTCGGGCAACCACTTTCGATGATAAGCGGAAAGACAATAGTGAACCTATTCTTCTCTATGCGTTTGACGACCAATGGCGAAGAGACAAGGTTGGCGACTTCATTGAAGGCGGGGCAGCCCAAGGTGTCACTACTGTAGTCCTAAGTGATGACGCTGGTGACCTTGAAAAGAAGATGCGGATAGCGCAAGAAGAGTGGGAATCAGCTAGAAAAGATGTTGCGGCAAAGCAGGAAGAAGAAGATGACAAAAGCAAGAGCCTAGAGGGGATCGTTGAAAAGGTTGCGAACGGCGTCCGGGAGGACCTTAAGGAAAAGTGTGCAAATTTAGGAGGGCGGCAGTTTCAGCGCCGCGAAATACGTGCATTGCTGGAGAGGGGCGAAGCCTCACCACTGGCCCAAAATGAGGTTCAGGAAAACATACGTATAGCAAACTCTGATGATCCTGGTTTCCTTCCTGATTTACCGAATCTCCCGGATGGCTGGGTCTTTTCCGATGAACTCTGGCAGAAGACTGCCGAAAAATCGTCAACTGCTCAGACGGTGGCCATGGCTATAAACGATTGGGTTCGTGAAGGCATGAATAGGCATAAGGTTGGGGACTCATGCCAGTTTTGCGGGGGTGAAGTTTCGGCGCAGAGACTAGTAAGCCTTGAAAATGCAATCCGAGAGGTCGAGGCAGAGGCTCCCGCACTAGTCAAAAGTGAACTAGGAGAATGCAAGAGCGCCATATCAGCACTAAAGGCTTTCGAAGTGGTTCTAAAAGGGACTAATCTCGATACTTCAATTTACAGTTCAGAATTATCTTTGCAGAAGGCGGAGGTACTGCTTGAAGTGCAGGCTGTTTTAGTGCAGCTTGATGACTCTGCGAACATTCTTGGCGATCGCGTGAGAGATCCGTACGGCTTGATTCAAGGAGATAAGCCAGATGTGCGATTCTCTGCACTTCAAGCAAAGTACAACGATCTTCAAGGCTCACATGACAACGTCAGTGCAGAGATAGCCAAGCACTCTGCCAACAAGGAATCTGCCATTGTGCTTCTGAAGAAGCACTGCTGCGCCGTAGATGGGGCAGGATGGAGCGAAGCCAAGAAGGCGCGTGACGATGCTGCCAAAGCCAAACAAACGGCGCAGGAAGCGGAAAGAGCTGCCAAGAAAAGCCTTGACAAACTTAAGAAACAAGTTTCAACTACTGCTGCGACTGCTGAATTCCTTGATAAAGCCTTGTGCATGATCTTGGGTGACGGAAATTTGCGTGTCTCTGAAGGAGACACTGGTGAGGGGTATCGAATTACCCGCCAGGGTGAGAAAGCCATAGCTATGTCCGAAGGCGAGAAAAAGTTGGTTTCATTGCTCTACTTCTGTGCTGAGTTTTTGGCGGAGGATCGCAAACAGTCACTGAAAAATAGCGTGGTGATCTTTGATGATTTGGGGTCCGAGCTAGACGAGGCAAGACTTCTTGCAGTGGATAGATTCATCTCCGGCCACTTCCAGAACCCGAAGCCTGCCTCGCTGGTGTATTTCACACACAGTCACACTTATCTAAAAATCCTACAATCTCGCCTTTCCGACAAGGCTGTTCCCAAGAAAAATGGCGAGGCTCCGAAAGCAGTATTCTACGAGGTTTATAAGGACACTTTTGGATGCGTGGAGCAATCCACACGTTGCCGGCGATGGGATAACGACGCTGTGCGACTGACCAACGACTACTGGCTTTCATTTTATATGGTGCTGCGAGCTTTTGAGGATTTGCAAGACGGCAATCCACCAGAGTTGGGAACCGGGAACTTCTGTCGCAAGGTGCTCGAGGGGTTCACCGAGTTCCGGGCGCCTAACAGCGATCAATTTGGTTCTCGCATCGATACTATTGTCGCCCAGGAGAAAATTTCGATGTCGCCCGCTTTGTCGAAAATCGTTAACAACTTGTCTCATACCGATTTAAATAGATCTGGCGGTGTTTTGTCGAGGAATGAAGTTGAGCTTGCCGTGATTCAAACACTTAACTTTCTTCAAATCGTTGACCCCAAGCATTTTCGCGCGCTACTGGTCAAATTCAGGGGCAAGGAGGGGGCAAAGAAGCTTGAATCGGATATATCGTTGCGCATCGATCGCGCAATCGCCATCGACCTGTAGAACTGTTCCGCATAGCTGAGCCCGCCTCACCCGAGGGCGGGCATTTTCATGCCCATAACTAGCCGTTGCTCAACCCGCCAACGCTCTGACTAGGGAAAACGTGAACTCGCCAACGCTCGCCGAAATTTAGATCCCCAAGGGCATACTCGCCAAACGGAACCCCGGCCTTATCAAATCCGAGGTCATAGTGGAGCGGGTGACGAGAATCGAACTCGCACTATCTGCTTGGAAGGCAGAGGCTCTACCATTGAGCTACACCCGCTTATCAGAACTTCTGACCAGATGAGTTTAGCAAGAAAGTTTTCATAACAAAAAACGCACTTGGTGATTTGGCGCTCATTGGCGTATTCCGGATTCGTGTAAGGCGCGTTCGTCAACTATGATGATCAGGCACGGGGTATGGCGCAGTTTGGTAGCGCGTCCGCTTTGGGAGCGGAAGGCCGTAGGTTCAAATCCTGCTACCCCGACCACCAGAAAAGCCCGGCAGGTCAACGAAAAGACCCGCCGGGCATTTTCGTGCCGAAGGGGTGGCCCCGCCATTTCCCCCGCCATTCAAAATACGTCTCGGCGGTACCGCTACGTAGAGCTTGTTCGCGGAGGTTGGTTTCGCTTCCGGGGGTTGGTGTTGCTTGGGGAGGTCGGTAAGCCACGGAAGCTCGGAAAAACGGTGGTTTACCGATCCCCATGAGACTTATCGATCTCCTTGGGCGTTATAGATCCCCGCGGATGTAAGGATTCTCGGGTAGAGCTGTGTAATCCTGCATACGAAAAGGGACCTCCGGAAAACCGGAAGCCCCCTGCTTGTACCCCGTACCGGATTTGAACCGGTGTTACCGCCGTGAGAGGGCGGCGTCCTAGGCCGCTAGACGAACGGGGCCTATTCGTGATCGCTCACGAAACATAGATCCTACCGAATTGCTCCGGCTCAGGAAAGCTGGATCGACTATGACCTCGATAACGTTGGCTACTGTGGCAAGTGCGCGCTGCCGGACCGCATGGGTGGCGCGCACCCTGCAATCTACCTCCCGCGACACCTACATCATCGCGGCGAGAGTGGACTAAGTGTCGCGGGAACGAGCCACACGCCGCGGAGTGAAGAGGGACGAAAAGAATTGTGGCCCCGGATCTTCCCAGGGCCACGCCTCTTGCTGTGACGTCCATTCGAACTTTCCTTCTTCGCTCTAACGAACGTGGTCTTACAAGCCTTCGCTCACTACCTCAAACAAATGCTTCTTCCATTAATTCTGGGCGTCTCGATGCCTTTTGGGCGCCGGTTGCCGTGAGTTGCCAAAGCGGTGCCGGTCTGGGCGTCTGTATACTCGAATCCATCAGTTTTATCTCGAGCTGCACGAACGAGGCGAGCATGGGCGCGAACGAACGGGTGACGATCTACGACGTTGCCCGCGCGGCTGGCGTTTCACCCTCCACGGTTTCCCGCACCCTCTCGCGTCCTGGCCGAGTAAGTGCAAGCACCGCCAAGAAAGTCCATCAGGCGATCCAAGAACTGGGATACATCACCGCCCACAGCTCAGCACACGCTGAACGAGATACTCACACGATCGCGTTCTCAGTCCAGCGCCTTTCCAACCCGATCTATGAAGAGATGCTCACGGGATTCCGGGAACGATTCGACGATAGCTACGTGCCCGTCGTCGTTGAATCCGAAGAGGATGCTGCCCGTGAGGCCGCGAATCTTCGCCGGATTTTACCGCAAATCGACGGTCTGATTCTCGCCTCTTCGCTACTCACCGACGCGCAGATCGCTAATCTACACAAGCAAATTCCGATGATCCTCGTTCAGCGCCAGGTGAGCGGGATATCGTCCATCATGTTCGACGTGAACGTCGGGATCGCCCACCTCATCGAATTATTCGACCAACACCAGCACGAGGAATTGCTCTACGTTTCAGGGCCAGAAAGGTCGTGGACGAGCGGTATGCGATGGCGCTCCATACAGGCCGCGGCCGGCGATCGAGGAATCAAAGTATCGCGTACGAAACCGCTTGAGCCCAGCCCCAGCAGTGGATTTGACGCCGTGGAGCTTTGGCAAGAATCGAATGCCACGGGCGTGATCACCTTCAACGACTTGCAGGCAACCGGATTCTTGCAAGGCGTTGATCGCGCCGGCTTGGAAGTGCCTCGAGATGTTTCGTTAGCCTCGTTCGACAACTCAATCGCCGCGTTAATCGCCCAAGTGCCCTTGACTTCCG
This sequence comes from Trueperella bonasi, assembly GCF_030811535.1. GTDB lineage: Bacteria > Actinomycetota > Actinomycetes > Actinomycetales > Actinomycetaceae > Trueperella > Trueperella bonasi. Next base: position 1,615,523 of record NZ_JAUSQX010000001.1, read on the forward strand.
TGGGCGGCTCGAACGTGCGTGTGGGCTACCACGCGGCCGAGTTATTGAAGGAGCAAATGAAACGTAGGAATAACCAGCCGCGAGAGATTGTGCTTCCGATGAAACCGTACTTTAGAAAGTCGCTTGGGCTTGCGCCAAACAAGTAGCCTTGAGTGAGGATCACAGGGAGGATTCCATGGAATACAGGCGCTTAGGTAAATCGGGCTTAGTCGTTTCGGTGCTCGGATACGGGGCCAATAATCTAGGCCGTGCGGGCACGAAGACGGCAGACCACGCCGGCGCGAATGCGATCGTCGGTACTGCCCTCGATGCCGGCATCAATTATTTTGATTCTGCTGACGTATATGGTGCCGAATACGGCATGTCTGAGACTTTATTGGGTAAGGCGCTCGGAAGTCGGCGCGATGAAGCGGTGATTGCCACCAAGTTTGGTATGCCGAAGTCGAAGCCGGGGGAGCGAATCGCGCGAGGTAGCCGGGCTTACATGCTGAAAACACTCGAAGCTTCGTTGACCCGGCTTGGCACTGATTACGTCGATCTGTATTACTATCACAGCCCCGATCCGTCGACCCCGCTCGAAGAGACGGTCGACGCGCTGGAAACCGCGGTAGAAGCTGGCAAAATCCGCTACTACGCGATCTCTAACATGGCCGGCTGGCAAACGGCAGCCACGGCAGAATTGGCGAGCGCGGGCCGCCTGGTTGGCACCCAGAACCACTACAACCTCATCGACCGCCGGGCCGAGCTGGAGATTTTGCCTGCCGCCCGCCACTACGGTCTTGGCGTTATTCCATACTTCCCGCTGGCCGCTGGCCTATTGACGGGCAAGTACACGGACGCCAATCCGGGCGATGGCCGGCTCAAGGAAGGCGATCCGAAGATCGAGGCAGCGGATATGAACCAGCTGCGCGCCTACCGCGATTTTTGTGCCGAACGCGGCCTAGATCAGGCGCAAACTGCCATCGCTTGGCTGGCGCACCAAGAACCGGTGGCCTCGATTATCGCGGGTGCCACGAAGCCGGAGCAGATTGAGTCAAACGCGAAAGCGGCCGAGATCAAGCTCGATGCTGCGGACCTTACAGCGCTCGATGAGATTTTCCCTCCGGCCGAGCAAGTAGCACTCTTTTAGATCTTTGTGGTTGCTCTCATGCTGGGCAATGGCAGGATAATCGCCACTTTGTTCTATTATTGAACGGTGTTGCGTACATGAGACGCGTATGGAAGTGACGGACGGCTTGCCGTCCCTAAACTCAGGAGAATTGTGAAGCAGAACGTAGAGCATTTGAGCGAAACTCGCGCCAAGTTGAGCGTCGAAGTATCCGCGAAAGACTTCGAGCCGGAGTATGACAAGGCCGCTAAGGAAATAGCCAAGCAGGTGGACATCCCGGGATTCCGCCGTGGTAAGGCTCCGCGCCGAGTACTCGAGTCCAAAGTTGGCCGCGGGTTCATAATCGAACAAGCCGTGAATGACAACCTTGACCGGTACTATCAGGAGGCCGTGGCTGAGGCTGGCATCGTCCCGATGTCGCGCCCCGAGGTCGCAATCGACGAAGTGCCGAAGATGGCGGGCAAAGACGACGAAAGCGCGCTGAAGTTCACCGTTGAGGTTGACGTTCGCCCGGAGATTTGGATGCCGAATCCGGCTGACTTTGAGGTTGAGGTTCCGGCAGTTGAGGTTACCGACGACGACGTCCAGGCTGAGCTCGATGCCTTGCGTGAGCGGTTTTCCACGCTGACAAATGTTGACCGTGCCGCGAAGGAAGGCGATTACGTCAACATTGACATGGTTGCCAAGATCGGTGACGAGAACGTCGACGACGTGGCGGGCGTTTCTTACCGGATCGGCGATAACACCATGCTTGAGGGCCAAGATGAGGCGCTGACGGGTGCGAAGGCGGACGACGTCGTCGAATTTAAAGCCAAGCTTGCAGGTGGCGAACACGAAGGCGAAGAAGCGGACGTGACGATCACCGTCCACTCGGTGAAGGAATCGGTGCTGCCGGATGCGGACGATGATTTCGCGATGATGGCCTCGGAATTCGACACGATCGACGAGCTTAAGGAAGACCTGCGTGAGCAGGCGACGAAGGCGAAGGCGAACAGCCAGCTCTCTGGCGCTTACGACGCGCTTGTTTCCCAGCTGGTAGAGGCCTCGGACTTCCCGTTGCCGCAGGGTGTGATCGACGATGAGATCGCGAACCACTTGCGCAACGAGGGTCGGGAAGCCGACGACGAGCACGGCGAGGAAATCCGCCCAGACGTGGAGGAAGCACTGCGCAACCAGTTGCTGTTGGACACCTACGCCGAGGCTTTCAAAGTCGAAGTTTCCCAGCAGGAACTTCTCGACTTCTTGATCACCCAGGCCCAGATGTATGGCATGGATCCGAACCAGTTCGTGCAGGCGGCAGCTCAAGCTGGTCAGATCAACGCGTTTGCGGGCGAGATGGCTCGCAATAAGGCAGTGATGGCTGCGCTGCGATTGGCGAAGGTCAAGGATGAAAACGGAAACGTTGTGGACGTCGATGAGATCCTTGGTGAAAAGCCCGAGGGCGAGGTCGTCCCAGAGTTCACTGAGAAGCCGAAGAAGACGGCTAAGCCAAAGGCGGAGACGAAGCCGAAGGCGGCCAAGAAGGCTGAAGCGAAGCCAAAGAAGGCTGAAGAAAAGGCCGATGAGTTGGAAGAGAGCGCAAACGGCGAGTTCGATCCGTCTGCCCATACAGTCGGTGAGGTTCTCGAGTACGCTGAAAATGCCGACGACGCCGAGAAGGCTCGCGTCCTCGAGGCTGAGAAAGCTGGTAAGGCACGCAAGGGCATCGTTTCTAAGCTCGAGAGCTAGAAGCTCGAATTAGAACAGCGGTGCACCTACTCGTAGCAAGCGAGTAGGTGCACCGGTTTAATTGAGCGTGTTGTTGGGTCTTTCTTCATAGGGCTCCTTCACCAGTGCGTTACAACAGTTCATAGACTTCAAGAAGCGTTGCGGGCCTGCTGCGAGGTGCAGGTCTACTTGAGAGGGTGCGTATTTCTACTCGAAAAAATGCGTTTTTCGGCTCGAGCATCGATGTGAACGCTCAGATTCATTACTTTTGTGCGTACCTCAATCTATTGGCAGGCCACGCCTACGACTTTGGGAGCGGACAACGGCGCTATTCCGCCCCAATTTCTCGGACTCCAAAGAATATTCACTTGGCTAGCCAAGGATCCGTGAAAATAACATGACAGGAGCCGGGATTTGAGCGTGAGCGTCGATGGGAAGACATACAGGGCCCGACTTTAAGCATGCCGAGCGTAACGATACCGACTTTACGGTGTTAGACCGAAGACCCGATCTTCAGCCCCCAACCCTTTGACCATTAGTCCACTGATGTAACGGAGGCTCAGTGAGCATTACCAGCCTTCACTGCCTCATGTGCCAACAGCGAAAATGGCACAAATACGGGAAGTAAATGGCCGGCTAATCGTTAGGATCGATTGAGTGAAAGGGCACGTGCCGAGCACAACGCACGCAAGCCCAAGGAGTTAGTCCAGCCCACAGGGGCGAAGGAGGGGGCATGGAAATGCCACAAGCAGCGGTCGGCGGCCACAATCTTGGCCTGAGCGACTCGATTTATAACAGGCTCCTGAAGGAGCGCATTATCTGGCTTGGACATCAGGTCACCGATGAGCTCGCGAACATGATTTCTGCGCAGCTTTTGCTCTTGGCAGCTGAGGATCCTGACAAGGACATCTACCTGTACATCAATTCGCCCGGCGGATCTGTTACGGCCGGCATGGCAATTTTCGACACGATGCAGTACATCAAGCCCGATGTCGCAACGGTAGGCATGGGGCTTGCGGCATCGATGGGCCAGTTCTTGCTCACCGCTGGCGCGAAGGGCAAGCGCTACATCACCCCGCATACGCGCGTCCTCATGCATCAGCCGCTTGGCGGCGTGGGAGGCACAGCTACGGAAATCCGTATTAATGCTGACCTGATTATGCAAATGAAGCAGGAACTTTCGGAACTCAATGCCAAGCACACGGGCAAGTCGGTCGAGCAGATTCTCGAGGATTCTGATCGCGATAAGTGGTTCACTGCCACCGAGGCGCTCGAATACGGTTTTGTTGACCACATCATCGAGCATTCCTCGTCCGTTGTGGGCGGTGGCGGAGTTGACCGCGGAGCCGCGACTCAAGGCGAAGAGAACTAGGAGGATAGAACAGTGATGATGAACGAAAAAATGATCCTCCCTGGCGGACGAGCTCCGCAGATGCCGTCGAATCGTTACGTGCTCCCGAACTTTGAGGAGCGCACGCCATACGGTTACAAGCGCCAAGATCCCTACGCCAAGCTTTTCGAGGACCGCATCGTGTTTCTCGGCGTGCAGGTGGATGACGCGTCCGCCGACGACGTCATGGCTCAGCTTCTCGTGTTGGAGTCCCTCGATCCGGAATCGCCGATCACGATGTACATCAATTCGCCTGGCGGTTCATTTACCGCTATGACGGCGATTTACGACACGATGCAGTACGTGAAGCCTGAAATCCAGACGGTGTGTTTGGGCCAGGCGGCCTCGGCTGCCGCGATCTTGCTTGCTGGCGGTTCGCCGGGAAGGCGCCTGGCGCTTCCAAATGCTCGCGTGCTGATTCACCAGCCGGCCATGCAAGGAGCACACGGCCAGGCCTCGGATATCGCGATTATTGCCGACGAAATCGACCGGATGAACCAGTGGCTCATCGATACTCTCGCCGAGCACACCGGCCAGGATCCGAAGCAGATCGAACTCGATATTTCGCGTGACAAGATCCTTTCAGCCGAGCAGGCCAAGGAATATGGAATCGTCGATCAGGTGCTCACTTCGCGGAAGAAGAGCCGCGAGGAAATCGAAGGCTAGAACACCGCAGATTAACAACGACCGTGGCGGTGCGCTGGAAGTATCCGGTGCACCGCCCATCGTTTGTCACATCGAGGCGTGCCACACTGGAAGCGAACGGCTTTATGGTGTGGAATGGATATCAGGCTATGAAAGAGGTTGCGCGATGACTCGTACCGCTGACGCGGCAGACATGCTCAAGTGCTCGTTTTGTCAGAAATCCCAACGCCAGGTCCGTAAGCTGATCACGGGCTCGGGCGTCTACATCTGCAACGAGTGCATCGAGCTGTGCAACGAAATCATCGAAGAAGAATTCGGTGCGGAGGTGGAATCCGCCCCGATAACCGAGTTGCCCAAGCCGAAGGAAATATACGAGTTCCTCAACGAATACGTCATCGGGCAGGATAGTGCGAAACGCACGCTCGCCGTCGCCGTCTATAACCACTACAAGCGAATCCGCGCTCAGGATTCCGTGCCGGACAAGAAGAAAAAAGACGGCGACGACGTCGAAATCGGCAAGTCTAATATCTTGCTCATCGGCCCAACAGGCACCGGTAAAACCTACCTTGCGCAAACACTTGCCAAGATCTTGGACGTTCCCTTCGCGATCGCCGATGCCACCGCTCTTACCGAAGCAGGCTATGTGGGCGAGGATGTTGAAAACATTTTGCTCAAGCTGATCCAGGCAGCCGATGACGACATCGCACGTGCCGAGCGGGGCATCATCTACATTGACGAGATAGACAAGATCTCCCGCAAATCTGAAAATCCCTCGATCACTCGCGACGTGTCCGGTGAGGGCGTCCAACAGGCGCTGCTGAAAATAATCGAAGGAACCGTCGCGGCTGTTCCGCCACAGGGCGGACGCAAGCATCCGCAGCAAGAATTCCTCGAAATTAATACTGCGAACATCCTCTTTATCGTTGCGGGTGCATTCGCTGGGATGGAAGAGATCGTCTCCTCACGTACTGGCAAGCGCGGAATTGGGTTCGGCTCAGCGCTACATGAAGTCGAAAAGACGGGAGAACTTCTCAAACAGACCACGCCCGAGGATTTACACAAATTCGGCCTGATCCCCGAACTGGTGGGCCGCCTCCCAGTGATCGCCACCGTCGACGAACTGACGGAGGAGGACCTCGTCGAAATCCTGAAAACCCCGCGCAACGCGCTTGCCAAGCAGTACCAGAAAATGTTTGAGCTCGACGGCGTCAAGCTCGAGTTCACCGACGATGCGCTGGCAAAGATCGCAGCCAAAGCCATTTCGCGCGGCACGGGAGCTCGCGGGCTGCGTTCGATCCTCGAGAAATTACTGTCCGACCTCATGTTCGAACTTCCCTCGCGCGACGACGTGGATAAGGTTCTCATTGACGGTAACGTCGTGGATGGCACGGGCGAAGCCAAGCTCGTACTCACGAAACGGAAGAACAAGTCTGCTTAAGGGGGCGGTCCATGCCAACTGACGAACAGCTCACCGAGCCCGGCGAAAATAGACGGACTGACGTGCCAGCAGAGTTAGAGAACTTCCGTACAACTATCGACAATCTGGACGCCGCACTCGTTCACATTTTGGCTGAACGTTTCCGTTGCACCCAGCAGGTAGGCCAGCTTAAGGCCCAGCACAATCTTCCGGCCTCGGACAAGGAACGCGAGGCACGGCAAATCGAACGGCTTCGCGAACTGGCAGCTGAAGCTGACCTCGACCCGGTGTTTGCAGAGAAGTTCCTGAAGTTCATCGTGGCCGAGGTCATTCAGCACCACAAGCAGATTGCGGCTGACAAGAAGCGCTAGCTTTCGTAGATCTTCTCGATCACATCCGCGTAGTCCTTGAGAACCTCGCCACGCTTGACTTTCAGCGACGGCGTCATATATCCGTTCTCAACGGTAAAGTCACCGGAAAGAATCTCGAACTTGCGGATCGACTCCGCACGCGAGACGTGCTTGTTTGTACGCTTGATTGCCCGGTCAATCGCCGCAATGATCTGCGGATCCGAAATTGCTTCGGTTGCAGACATCGCGGGTAGGCCGCGATTGCTGAGGTATTGGGGGAGTGCTTCGGTGTCGAGCGTCACCAGCGCGGAAATGAACGGCTTCTTATCACCCACAACCACAACTTGGGAAATGATCGGGTGTGAACGTAGCCTGTCTTCAAGCTCGGCAGGTGCAACGTTCTTACCGCCGGCGGTAACGATGATCTCCTTCTTGCGCCCGGTGACCCACACAAAATCGTCTTCGTCTACGCGGCCAATATCTCCGGTGCGGAACCAGCCATCCTCGGTGAACGCTTCGGCGGTGGCTTCGGGATTATTGTGGTATCCCTTGAATACGTGGTCGCCCTTGACGAGCAGTTCGCCGTCGTCGGCGGCCTTTACGTAACAACCGGGATAGGCCGGGCCGACGGAGCCGAGCCGCCACTTGTGCGTACGATTCACGGTTGTCGGTGCGGAGGTCTCGGAAAGACCATAGCCTTCGAGCACCTGAATGCCGGCGCCGGTAAAGAATGCGGCCAGCCGGTTACCCAACGGCGCGCCACCGGAAATCACATACTTAACGCGCCCACCCATAATCTCCTTAATGTTGGAGTAGACGATCTTGTCAAAGAGCTGGCGTTGCAAGACTAGGCGCTGGCTTGGCCCCTCGTCGGTTTCAAGTGCGCGTGCGTATTCGATCGCCACCTTTGCAGCCGTGCGGAACATCTTGAGCTTGACGCCCTTGCCGGCCTTCGCGTCTGCCGCATTGTAGATCTTTTCGAACACGCGCGGAACGGCAAGTACAAAGGTGGGGCGGAAAGATTGCATATCAGCCACAAGGTTCTTCGTATCGGGGGAGTATCCCACGGTGCATCCGGCGTATAGAACCACCACATTGATGAAGCGTGCGAACACGTGCGCCATGGGGAGGAATAGCAACGTACTCGCATTCTTCCGTGCAATCACGTCCATAAGCCCTTCGTCGGCAGGGCCGTTTAGCACCACGTGGAGCAGATTGCGGTGTGTGAGAACCACGCCCTTGGGACGCCCAGTGGTTCCGGAGGTGTAGATGATCGTCCACGTATCGTCTGCTTTTTGGGCGTCGATACGTCGGTCGATCTCGCTGTCGTCATCAAGCGAACCCGCAGCGGTGATGCGGCCCTGGGCGTCGTCGGCAATGACGAAGATTTTTTCGAGCACGCTTTCACGGTCAAGAATCGGCTTGAGCAGTGATTCAAGCGACTGATCAGCGACGACGGCGAAGCGACAGCCCGCGTCCTCAATGATCCACTCGGCCTGCTCGAGCACCGAGGTTTCGTAGATCGGCACGGCGTAACCGCCAGCGAACTGGATGGCGAAATCGAAGAGCGACCATTCGTAGGAGGTGGGCGCCATGATTGCTACGCGGTCTCCCGGCTGCAAACCGTGTGCGATAAATCCGCGTGCCAGTGCGCGCACTTCGTCAATAAACTGCGCCCAGGTGACCGAAATCCACTGGGTGCCCATCGAGGACTTACGTTTGCACGCAATTTTCTTGGGCATCTCCTGGCTGCGCCTGCGGATGAGTGCCGGTACGGACATCGAGTCAGTAACCTCCATTTTTCCAGGAATGAAGGATACGCCCTCTTCGTTAATGTATTCGCTCACGATACTCCTTAAATTTTTGCTAAAACTACGCTAGCGTAGCTTAGAAGTAAAGTGGCGGATCCTAGGCGTACTACGCCATGAAATCCGCCACTTGGGGATAATGGTTCAAGGCTGGCCCTGTTGATCCGAATCTGCCGAAGGCAGATTGTGCCGTTACTTCCGCTTTGCTCTGTCGCCTCACATGCAGCGACTTCTTTTACGTGCAGTTTTTTACGTGTGCCAATTTCTCTTGCACTCTCAAATTTGGCACTCGTATTCCGATTTTCCTTGCATATTCAAATTTCCCTTGCGTATTTCAGTGTGCAACCGTGTGTAGTGGTTGAGGTGGTGAAAAATGTATGACGCTGAGCGTTTCTACCGACGCTTAGGCGCGTATCCCGGCTTTTGTCATTAGATTTTCACGGGTCTTTGGCTAGCTGGATGAATATTCTGTGGAATCCGGCAGATTGGGGTGGTGGAAAGCGCTGTTGGCTCCACAAAAACTTTGTATAGGTCAAGGTGTGCGTAAAAGTGCTGAATTTGAGCGTTCACATCGATGCTCAAGTCGAAAAACACGTTTTTTCGAGAACAAAAACGCACCCCCTTAAGTAGACCGAGTGAACTGAGGGTTCACTACACCACCAAAAGGCACGAACCTAACAACACGCCGTCAGCGGAACAACCTTTGACGATTAACCCCACCTTGAGCGATGCGCGATACGTTAGCTTTCTACGAACGCAAATTCTGAGACCGTTGGTGCTTCTACATCGGACTCAACGAAGGTCAATTCGCCGACTACGTGGGCTGCCGATTCCAGCTCGCTACGAACGATTTCGTTCGATTTGAGCGTGCCGGAGGGGATCTCCAAGGTCACGTTCTGATAGGCAGTTCGTTGAGAGACCTTTTCTTCGGACTTCACTTTACGAAGCGCGGCAAGTGCCTCACCCGCAACCGAGACGAGCTTTGCGTCGCCCTTTGCGGCCGGACCCAATTCATCGGCAGTTGGCCACTGCGCGTTATGCACCGAACCAGTGCGGTACCACGACCACACCTCTTCCGTGGCATACGGTAACACCGGCGCGAACAGGCGCAAGAAGGCATCAACTGCCAAATTGAGCGTGACGCGCGCGGAACGCACTTTGCCCCCGCCCCCGTCGGCCGAGAATTCGCCGTCGCGATCGTAGGCCCGATCCTTGACCAGCTCGAGGTAGTCGTCGCAGAACGTCCAGAAGCAGGTTTCGGCCAGCTCGAGCGCCCGCGTGTGATCGTAGGCTTCGAAAGCTTTCGTGGCTCGCTCGATCACGTCAGAAAGCATGGCAAGCATCGCGTGGTCAAGCGGTTCAGTCACGGCACTTGGATCAAGATCGACGGCGGCATCTCCGCCGGCCATGCCGAGTGCGAACTTCGACGCGTTCAAGATCTTCATCGCAAGGCGGCGGCCGATCTTCATCTGCTGCTCGTCAAAGGCGGCATCCGTGCCAAGGCGTGCGGAGGCAGCCCAGTAGCGCACCGCATCCGAACCGTGCTGCTCGAGCAGCCCCATCGGCGTGACTACATTGCCCTTGGACTTCGACATCTTCTTCCGATCCGGATCCAAGATCCAGCCCGAGATCGCGGCGTGCTTCCACGGCAAGCCGCCAAATTCGAGGTGGGCACGCACGATCGTGGAGAACAGCCAAGTGCGGATGATGTCCTGACCCTGCGGGCGCAGATCCATCGGGTAAACGTTGGCAAACAGTTCCTCATCACGTAGCCAGCCACCGGCCACCTGCGGAGTGAGCGAGGAAGTCGCCCACGTGTCCATAATGTCAACCTCGCCGACGAAGCCGCCCGGCTTGCCGCGCTGAGATTCCTCGTAGCCCGGGGGCGTATCTGAGGACGGATCAACAGGAAGCATGTCCTCGGAAGGCGTGATGACGGCGTCGTATTTAACATCGCCGGATTCGGAGACCTCGTACCACAGCGGAATCGGCACACCGAAGAAACGCTGGCGGGAAATTAGCCAATCAGAATTGAGCCCCTCCACCCAGTTGTTGTAGCGCACGCGCATAAAATCCGGGTGGAATTCCAGTTCCTTGCCGCGATCGATCAGGTTTTCGCGCAGGTCCTTGCCGTTGTCCTCCTCGTAAGCGCGCCCGCCGTTGCGGATGTACCACTGGCGGGAGGTGACGATTTCGAGTGGCTTATCGCCCTTTTCGAAAAAGTTCGTCATGCGTTGAGTCGGCTTTTCTTCGCCGATCATCTCGCCGGTTTCCTTCAGCTTCTCAACGAGTACTTTGCGGCCGGTGAAGGTGGTCTTGCCGGCCATTGCCTCGTACATGGCCATTCCCTGCGCGGTGGTGATCCACTGTGGGGTTTCGTTCAGCAGGCGGCCATCCTTGCCGAGTACGGCACGCATCGGCAGATCGAGTTCGCGCCACCACTGCACGTCCGTGAGGTCACCGAAGGTACAGCACATTGCGATACCCGCGCCCTTGTCAATTTCGGCGGCCGGGTGGGCGAGGATCGGAATCTCAACCCCGAAAACCGGGGTTGTCGCCGTCGTGCCAAACAGGTGCTGGTAACGTTCGTCGTCCGGATGGGCAACCAGCGCAACACAAGCCGGTAATAGCTCGGGGCGGGTGGTTTCGATCAGCACGTCCTCGCCGTCGGTGTGGAAGGCGAGCGTGTGATAGGCGCCCGGGTATTCGCGGGCTTCGAGCTCGGCTTGGGCGACGGCCGTCTGGAACGTCACGTCCCACAGACCCGGGGCCTGCGCCTGATAGGCCTCACCGCGCTCAAGATTGCGGATGAACGCCGTTTGTGCCACGCGCTGAGCATTGGAATCGATCGTCTGGTACTGGTGCTTCCAGTCAATCGACAGGCCCAAGTGGCGCCACAGCGCCTCGAACTGCTTCTCATCCTCGGCCGTGAGCTTCCAGCACAGCTCAATGAAGTTACGCCGCGAGATCGGCTTCTGATCGGCGTACTTGATCGATTTGCCGTCCCCGCCGTCGTGCGGTGGAACGAAATCTTCCACGTACGGCTGTGCCGGATCCACGCGCACGCCATAGTAGTTTTGTACGCGGCGCTCGGTGGGCAGGCCGTTATCGTCCCAGCCCATCGGGTAGAAGACGTTGTAGCCGCGCATGCGCTTGTACCGCGCCACCACATCCGTGTGCGTGTAGGAGAACACGTGGCCAACGTGGAGCGAGCCCGACACGGTTGGTGGCGGGGTGTCGATGGAATACACCTGCTCGCGTGCCGTGTTCGGATCGAACGCGTAGGTTCCCGACTCTTCCCAAGCCGCGCCCCAGCGCTCTTCCAAGCCGTCCAAGTTTGCCTTCTTCGGCACCTGCGTGGATGTACGTAGCGTTTCGTCAGTCATAGCTCCATTGTTTCATGTTCGGGGCGGTGAGCGAACTTGGCACCATGTGGTTTACCTAGCACGCGTTAGGTACGATTTTCGGATGACTCAAATCCAAGCCGTGGCCGTTCCCGGAATTCCGATGCTGGCAACCGGCGATGATGTGGCCGCTGTGATCTCCTCACACCTGAATACCGTGCGTTGGCCCGATGGGTACGTAGGCATGCGCGGGGACGACATCGTGGTGATTTCCGGCAAAATCGTGGCGAAAGCGCAGGGGCGCTGGCACCGGTTAGGCGAGGTGCCCGATGGTTTTCGTACGCGGGTAGGGATACCGGACGGGCTTGGGCTGAAAGAGCCCGACGACGCGGATTCTGCGGCCGGGCAGATCCGCCGGGGGCTTGCGGCCCGGTTTGGCGGGCGCCCAGGCGTGATCATTTCGGGCTCTGGCCACGGGCGTGAGCCTGGGCGTGGCGTGGTGGATATTGCGCTTGGTTCTGCTGGTTTGGAAGTGCGCGGGCCGAACGGGGATTCCGTGATTGATGCGATCGCGGCGCTCGCGGGCGTGGCGAGCATGGGTCTGGACGATTCGCCCGTTGTAGTGGTTCGCGGCGTGCCCGACGTGATGACGTGGGAGGACCTGCCGGGCCACTAGCCCTGATAGAGGGGCTTCCCGACTGATGGAGGGCCTTGATGCGACATTAAGGCCCTCCGCCAAGCACGAAGGCCCATCGTCAGTGGAACGGCCTCACTACACAAAGGACACCAGTGATCAAGAATCTCGGCGAAAAGTATTCGCCACTTTATTTCCTCGCCACACTTGGATTTGGCGGAATGGCATTCTTCTTGATGGTGTTTATGCATCTGACGCCCCACCCGGGCACTATGATGCCGACGTTCGAAACAATCCAAGACGCATTTGGTTCAGGAGATGCCTTTATTAACGCCGTGATCGTCATTCACTTCCGTCTCCTCTTATGGAACTTTCGCGAGTTCAATATTTTCTGTGGCACTGAAGCTTATGCGAAGCACCGCGAGTCGAACACCGAAGTCCCCCTCATGGCAATTCCGCTCACGCTGGGGGCATCACCTTCCTGCGTAATCGACACGCGATTCTGGGCCTGCAGGACCTGGGCCCGGCTGGCCGCAGCTTTCACTCAGGTCTGCCCGGGTGTTGGCCTGTCAGTTGTCTCCATGTTCTTCTTGCGCAATGGTCTGATCGGTAACGGACTGCTTGCTGAAGACTCGTTCCTGTTCTTGGCCTACCTCGCAGGTGTGGCTGTGATTGCGGCAATCACGTTGTGGGCAGTGATCGCACTCTACCGCAACCAGCTGTCGAAGAACGGCGCTCTCGCTCGTGAGAAGGTTGAGGACGCCGAGCGTGTAGCTGTGGCGTAAACCTCTTCGAATTAGCCGACTTGGTGGCCACTATGCTAGGGCTGTCAAGCCGGATTTCGCATGCCCGATGGAAAAGTGTGCGGCAGGTTTAGGAGCTCGCGATCTCGTGATCGCGGGCGATAGCGGCGTTGACGGCATCGATCACCGCGGGAGTGAATCCCGAATCTTCCATGGCGATGAGCCCTGCGATCGTAGTACCGCCCGGGGAAGTAACCTGGTCGCGCAGTTCGGCGGGAGTGTGGGTGTTGAGCGAGTCGAGCACGAGCTGGGCGCTGCCGAGCACGGCCTGTGCTGCAATGCGGCGGGCTTCGTCAAGCTTGATGCCATGGGCGAGCGCGCCACGTGCAAGAGCGTCGATATAGGTGTACGTCCAAGCGGGGGAGGCTCCGGCAATCGCCGAGAACGCCGGGAAATCCTTTTCGGGAAGCACGGTGGTCAAGCCGATCGCCTCAAAGATATCGCGTACGGCCGCGAGCTGCTCGGGAGTCGTGCACGCATTGCCACACAGTGCGCTCATTCCCGCGCCGATCTGCGAATTCACGTTCGGCACCACGCGCACAATCGCCACACCCACAGGCAGTGCGGCCTCGAGTTTGCTGATCGGGGTGCCGGCCGCAACCGAAACGATCACCCGGCCAACGGCGTCGTTACCTAATTCGTGCAGAACGCCGGCCATCTGATTGGGTTTGACGCCAACGATCACGATGCCGCCCTCGCCCACGGAACGAGCGAGTTCAGCGTTGCTCTCGACGTATCGTACGCCGAGCTCGCCTGCTTGCGCCCGCCCAGCCTGCGCGTTAAGCCGTGTGATAACGATACTTTCGGGCGCTGTGCCCGCCGCTAAAACCCCGCGCAGGATCGCGCCGTTCATGTTTCCCGTGCCAATAAATCCGAGCATGGTTACTATCATTGCACACTGTCTAGCGCGCCGAACGGGTGTGGTGGCGTGCCGAACGTTTCTTAGGGAGCGCTAGGAGCGTAGGCTACTCGCAGTCAACCAACGGGGAGAATCGTGAGGAAAAAAGACGTGGGGACGAACGTGCGGGCGCTCGCAATGTGGGTGTATCGCGCGGTTATTGTGGGTTTTTCGGGCTGGTATACGTGGACGGCACTGGAAGTTTTTCACCAGTGGAACTTCGTGTCGAACTTTGCTTTCCTCACTCAGGTGACCAACGCGATCGTTTTCGTGTTTTACGGCGCGTGGGTGGTGCGGGCTCTGCTTAATGGAGCGCGCCGAACCGCCGACTTTTCGCCGGAGATCCGCGGCTTCGTGGTGTTGCTGGCGGGGATGGTCGGGCTGTTGTTTAACACTTTGCTCGGACCGGTGGAAACGTGGGAGTCGGCGGTTTCGCATGTGATTGTGCCGGCGCTTGTGGTGACGGACTGGCTGGTTTTCGGCGGGAATCAGGGTAAAATTCGCCGTTGGATCCCTCTGGTGTGGCTCGCTCCGGTGCTCGTTTACTTGGCCTATTACGTGTGGTTTTCCACGGCGGGTGGGTACGAGCGGCCCTATCCGTTTTTAAACCCCGAAGCCCCTGATTTCGCGAAGTGGGTTGTGATCCTTGCGCTGGCTTTTCTTGTGGGCGCGTATGTCGTGTATTTTATCGGCAAACTCCGTGGGCGTATTAGGCTGGGTGGTAGGTCGAGACGCTAAGGAGTTTGGCATGGCACGGATTGCGCTTGTTACAGGAGCAACCACGGGGATTGGCGCGGCGACGGTTCGCGCACTGTGTGCCGAAAGTTTTGACGTGGTGGCAACTGGGCGGCGGTCTGACAGGCTCGAGCGCCTCTCTGAAGAGACCGGCTGTCGCTTTGTGGCCGGGGATTTGACCAACGACGACGACGTGGCGGCGATCGCCGAATTCGCCGGCAACGTGGACGTGCTGGTCAATAATGCTGGTGGGGCAGTGGGGCTGGATTCCGTGGCCGAGGGCAAGGTTAGCGACTGGCAGAAGATGTATGACATCAACGTGCTCGGCGCGCTGCGAATCACGCAAAAGGTGTTGCCCGTGATGCGCGAGCACGGGGGCGACGTGGTGTTTATTTCGTCTACCGCCGGGCACGAATCCTATGTTGGCGGCGGTGGCTATACGGCTGCCAAGCATGCTGAACGGGAGATTGCTAAGACGTTGCGTCTTGAGCTGGTGGGCGAGCCGGTGCGGATTATCGATATCGCGCCGGGTTTGGTGAAAACCGAGGAGTTTTCGTTGAACCGATTTTCCGGTGACATGC
The DNA here is from genome assembly GCF_030811535.1 of Trueperella bonasi. Taxonomy (GTDB): domain Bacteria; phylum Actinomycetota; class Actinomycetes; order Actinomycetales; family Actinomycetaceae; genus Trueperella; species Trueperella bonasi. The sequence continues at coordinate 1,630,943 of NZ_JAUSQX010000001.1, forward strand.
AGCGGGCCGAGCAGGTGTACGCGGGTGTTGCCGAGCCGCTTCTAGCTGAAGATATCGCGGAGGCCGTGCGCTGGGCTGTTACCTTGCCTAGTCATGTGAACATCGATTCGATGATTATTCGCCCGGTGGCGCAGGCAAACTCGTGGACGATAGCCCGCGAAAACTAAGCCTCTAGGCCGCATCTCTTGTCTCGATCCGTGAAGCCGATGACATCATTGAACGTGGCGAATCGCGTTTTTCAACAGCAGACGAATTTTTCAAAGATCTAGGCATGTAGGCGGGGCGGGCCCATGCTGATCCCGGAATACACTTCGAGTTTTCGCAAGGACGTTAAAGCGTTTCAGCGGAAGCATGTAGGTATGGCTCCACTACGTGAGGTGATGGAGTTTATTCTGGAGAACACCGATGAAGCTAAGGAGACTCTCCGTCGTCGATTTAATGCCCATCTACTAAAAGGCTCTCGGGGAGGTAGCAATGAGTGTCACGTTGCAAATTCTCGAAATTGGTTATTGATTTGGAAACGGGGAACGGCATCGCTGTTTTTCAGCGCACTAGTACTCACGATCAGCTCTTTCGATGAAATCAGGCAACCAACCAATGTGTACCTAGCACACTGGTGATGGGCTTGCCGTCCCGCCTCAAATCCGCCACACACTCGATTTTGTAGGCCGTGAGCTCAGAGAGAACCAGACAGCGCCAGACCCTCATCATGACGGCACTGCCAACAAGATTAGAAACACTGAAACCGAAGGTAAACTCGACGGTGGATCCGCGTCGTGACGGGCGCGCTTTACTGTTATTGCGCCAAATTCATCTTCATATCGATTTCCATCCATGGGTCAGTGTTAGGGCAGGAATAAAAACTTTCGTCGACCGGATAATCCAGCACTTTTCCGTCGTCAAACTCCAAACGAATGTGGCTTACATATTCAGCTGTCTGCGGGCACATTGAGGGAAAAGACGGGCTGGGGGACTCGTAATAAAACCGCGCCATAAACCAATGGGGAACGACCCATGGCAAGGGATCCTGAGGAACAGTGTGGCGGAAACTAGGCGACATCAACTGTTCGGAGCTATCAAGAAGCATAACTTGAGGCGCCTCCCGAATTACGCACGATTTTCCGCTTAAATTCTCAAGCACGAAACCAGTTCGAATGATATCCGCATATTCGTGGGCTATCTCCCCTGCAAATTGTTGACCTTGAAATGTAAAATCCAACTCTTCCCAGTTGCAGTCTGGGACGCCCTCTAGAGTTCGCCCCATATAGTCAACAGAGGACTCTTCCGATGGTTCAACGGTGCTTGGGGCTGGGGTTGGCGTAATCGGTGGGGTCGTAGAGCTAGCCGTAACACTGGGCGTGCTCGTTGCCGCCGTTTCCGAGTTAGTGGCAGTCGAGCTCTTAGTTGAGGGCGAGGAAGGTTCAGCTTGCTCGGACGAATTCGAGCATCCGGCTAAGGCCAAAACAGCAGATAAAATAACGAACGTTCTACGCATGACCAGTCCTTCCTCACGTCAGCTTTGTGTTTCACCTTACTCCGCTACCTTTGCTTTCGTGTCTCATACACGACTCCTCTTTCGGTGGCGTGAAGAAAGTGGGAGAAATTCGGGGTTTTGAGCGCGGGCGTTGACGTGAGAGCCGGGACTCCCGGATTTTGCACGTGGTTGGGGAAAAGTGTTCTGATCGTGCGGTTCAATTAATTTATGTGACTAGGCGGGCGGGTCCATGCTGATCCCGGAATACACTTCGAGTTTTCGCAAGGACGTTAAAGCGCTTCACTAGATAGTGTCCCATTCGTATTCGAGCTGGATCCCACCATGAGCCGTTCTCACTTCAGCATCATTTGCAAAATAGGCGATCACTTGTAAAGTGAGCTTCTCATTTCTAAAGTGACGCCATCACTTCCAAACTGAGGACAATAATCATCCGCTAGTTTCCGGTGTGCTGTTCATCGGTGACCTCCGGCCACACCAAATTGTTGTAGACCATGGTGTGCTCAAGCGTTGAACAATAGGTAATCCGCTGCGGGTAGCACTGCGGTGTGCCGGTAGTCCCCGCGATAGATCACCGCCCGATTTTCGGACGGTATGCTCAGTTCGCTGCCCACCGCGTTTAGATGCCTAGCGTGGTCTGGTCGATACGTCATCGACGCCTTCACCTTCAACGCCCTCGGCGTACCGGTGTAGTCGAGTAAATCGATTTCGCGCTTGGCTGCCGTCCCGATAAAAATAGAGGTCTGGCACCTTACCTAGGTGCAAATGGTGTTTGGCGGTTTCGGAAACGATCAGATTTTCGAACACCGCGCCGAAAGCGGGGGAGCTGGTCAGCTCTGCCAATGAACCAATTCCAAGCAGGTGGCACAGCAAACCCGTGTCGTAGAAATAGACCTTCGGAGTTTTCGTCAGCTGTTTCCTCGAGTTCGCGTGAAAGGGCCGGAGATTGAAAGTGATGAAGCTCGTTTCTAGAATGCTCACCCAGTGCTTCACCGTTGCGAATGCAACCCCGAGTTCGCGCGCCAGTCCGGTGTAATTAATGAGGTTCCCTGCGTTTAAGGCCAGCAATTTAAGCAGGCGCCGAACTTCTTCGGTGCTGTGAATGGCGGCCAGCTGCCGTACGTCGCGCTCGACATAGGTTTGGATGTAACTGGCGTAGTAGACCTCATGCGGCACATCTACCCGATACAAGCGGGGATAGCCCCCGCGCACCATAAACTGCTCGGCGGTTAAATCGGGTAGGGCATGGCGGGCTTCCGCAAAATTCAGCGGCAAAAGATTGGTCAGCCCTACCCGCCCAGCGAGGCTTTGGACGATGCTCTCCATCAAAAGAAAATTCTGCGAATCAGAAATAAGGTACTGGCCGGGCATTCCGCGCTCGTCGGACACCACTTGCAGCGTAGAAAACAGCTCCGGCGCGTGCTGCGCTTCAGCGATGATGAGCTTTGGCTGGCGATCGCGGAGGAACCCCATTGGATCCTCCTGCGCGAAGGCGCGCGGCGTGGGATCCTCCAAATTAACGTAGGCAAAGGAACTAAAGTGCTCGCGGATCAGCGTAGACTTCCCGCTTTGGCGCGGTCCTGTCACGCTCACCACCGGAAACCAGCCCATCAGCTGCTCGACGTGTGCGCCAAGTTACCGCGGAATGAACATCGGTGCCCGCCTCCCTCGTGTTCCGATTACCAAATCCCTAAAGTCTGGCACACCAAATCCCTAAAGTTTGGTGTGCTAAATCCCTAAAGTTTCGATGGCAACAATCACGGCATTGGGAACATCCACCATGAGCAGATGCTTCGCATGCGGGAAGCGGTGGACGATGAAATCGTTGCGCGGCCACGGGAAGGTTTCTAGCTCGGAAAATGGGGGAGCCTCTAGCAACCGCACGGGAACCGTCGGGAGGCTAGTAGTCGATCGAAGTTCGATAAGTTCGTTGGCATGTTCTTGGTAGGTCAAGCACTCGTAGAGGATGCCGCGCAGGTTCCTAGGGGTATCCGTGTCCGGAATGCTGCCGCGCGTCGTAAACTGCAGTGCGGCCGCGCGAAAGACCACGTTTCCCGCACACGCGACGAAAGGAGAGTGGGGCAGACGCGCGATGACTTTTGCTAGCGCCGTGCTCGGTAGCTTCGGGCGCACCTTGGTCTCGATTGCGGGATCGACGAGCACCACCCCGGCCGCGGCCCCCGGATGGAGCCGCAGCAACGCCTCCGTATGCAGGGCGCCCATCGAATGGGCAACGATGATCGGCGGCTTCCCATCCCGAGTTGCTTCGGATGCGAGACGCGCGAGAATCTCCACCTGCGTTTGAAGGCTGTGAAGAGGCGTCGACGACGGCGTGCTCAACCCCGGGCGATCGAAGGCGAGCCACGGATTGCGCAAACGAGTAGTCACGGGCTGCCAGAATTCGCTGGTCACCCCGCACCCGTTCACGAAAACAACCGCGAGGCCAGTGCCGCTACCGCGATAAATCCGAACCAGCTCGCCTGCGATTTCCGTCATCTCACTCATGGCTCACTCTTACGTAAGTCGGCTGGTTCATTTTCGTCAACCTGCCACTGTAGGCGCCACGCCAAGTACGCGAGCCAGACACTGGTGAACGCAACTTGCACCGCCTGAGGCGCTCCGTGCCAGCGGCCGGGCCACCAGGAAAGGATTCCCGTCACGGCAAAGGCCAGTAAGATAATCGCCGTGAGCGCGAGTACGAAGCGCTCGCGGGTTGCCCAGCATCCAACAAACAGTGATGCCGCGATTGCGAAGCCAACGGCCATTGACGCTGCCGTATGAATGAAAAACTCCGGCGCAAAGAAATTGGCCGTCTCGCGAGCCTTGCACGCCGCATCGGACGTGGTGGCACACGGCATCGCAAACACCGCGTCGATTGCCGTGAACGCGCCGATCGCTCCCACGCTCAAAGCCATCCACCGCGACCACCGGCCAAGCCACGTCTGCCACGCGGACCAGCCAAGTGCGGCTACGGTGCACACCGCGACGGCGGCCATCATGTCACCTGCTCGATAGAACCAATTCCACGGCTGATCTTTGGCAGCAAGCTCCGATAAATAGCCCATCAGCGCTGAGTTGCCCGGCAGCGCAGGCGAGAGCATCCACGTGTTATAGGCGACGACGACAACCGCTGCCAGCGTGAGCGCCACTGGCTTCGGAACTGGCCGGGCCGACGTCGTGCTCATCGCGGCCTCACCAACGGGAACGCGATCGTCTCACGAATGGAAGTGTTGGTGAGCCACATGATCAGCCGGTCCAACCCCATTCCCAGCCCGCCAGCCGGGGGCATGCCGTGCTCGAGAGCAAGCAAGAAAGCCTCATCAAGCTCCATCGCCTCGGGATCGCCGCCTGCCGCCGCCAAGGACTGGGCGGTGAGGCGCTCGCGCTGAATCACCGGGTCGGTCAGCTCGGAATAGGCCGTGCCCAGCTCCATGCCAAAACCGACCAAATCCCAGCGTTCAGCAAACCGCGGCTCGGTGCGATGCTGGCGAGTGAGTGGTGAGGTGTCGGCCGGGAAATCGGTGTAGAACGTGGGGCTGACCGTCGTTGCCTCGAGGAGGTGTTCGTAAAGCTCGGTGACCATCGTTCCCCAGTTCCAACGCGGATCGTAACCCATGCCCAGCTTATCAGCGTGCGTGTGGAGCTCCTCGAGCGGAGTATCGGCACCAACGGCTTCGCCAAGCTCCCGGCTGATCGCGTCGGTCACCGAGATGACCTCCCACTCTTCGGCAAGATCCACCTCGTGAATCTTGCCGCCAACTGTGCCATGCACAATCGTCGAACCGTTCGCGGCAAGCGCGGCCTCGCGCACCAGAGACTGAGCAACAAGGCGCATCTCGTTGTAGTCCGCGTGTGCCTGATAGGCCTCCAGCATCGTGAATTCCGGATTGTGGCTCGCGTCGGCGCCTTCGTTACGGAAGTTCCGGCCGATCTCGAATACCCGATCCATGCCGCCCACCATGAGCCGCTTCAAATAGAGCTCGGGTGCGATACGTAGATACAGGTCCATCTGATAGGCGTTGATGAATGTGGTGAACGGCCTGGCGTTCGCGCCGCCGTGAACCGGCTGGAGGATCGGTGTTTCCACCTCGAGGTAGTCGCGCTGTAGCAGGCATTCACGTACCGCTTGGATCGCTTTCGAGCGGGCGCGAAGCTGATCGCGCTGCCCTGGATTGACTATCAAATCCAGATAGCGCTGCCGTACCCGCGTTTCGGGATCTTTCAGGCCCGAATGCGCGCTCGGTAGCGAGTGCAGCGATTTCGCAATCAGCTGCCAGTCGTCAACGACGAGCGAACGGGTTCCAGCACGTGAGGCGCCGATGGTTCCGGATGCGCGCACCATATCGCCGATGGAAATCGTGGCTGTGAACGTGACTGGTTGCTCGAGAAGAAGCTGCAGATCGCCGGTGTGATCGCGAATGTCAGCAAAAGCCACGCCGCCGTGATCGCGTAGCGCCATCACCCGGCCTGCCACGGTGGCTGGGCCGTTTGCGTCGAGGCAGGTGTCTGGAACAGGGGAGCCAACAGGGTAAGGCTCGATCCCGGAATCGAGCAACCGGGCTCGCTTATCAATTCGTACTCGCATCAGCTCAGAACGTTTGACCTCCGGTTGCTTGGACGGCTGGGCGGTTTCGATAGCAAGCATCGGAGCGGCCTCGGCGGCGGTGAGCCAGTGCTGATCTGGCGCGTGGGAGCAGCCGGGTAAATCGACGAAACCTTCGGCGATTCCGGAAGCAAGAAGTACTTTAGTGAGCTGGGAGGCCCGCCCAAAGCACAGGTAGCGCGGAGTCCACGCCGGCCCGTACTTATCGTTGGACCGGTATAGCGATTCGAGCTGCCACCAGCGCGAAAAGAAAACCAGCACGTTCCGGTAAGCGCGCTGCATCGGACTCGCCCCGAGCTCGGCTCCGCGAGCGAATGCCTCGCGCAACACCGCGAAGTTTAATGACATGCGCTCGAGACCAAGATCGTGGCCCTGCTCTACCAGCCCAACCACCATAAACTCAGTCACGCCGGGAGCGGCCTCCGGGTGCCGACGCATCACATCAAGCGAAGCACCATCGCCACCCCACGGAACGAAAGACAGGAGACCCGCTGTTTGGCCCTCCAACTCGTGGCCAGCAGGGAACCGGGCCTCAATCATGAGGCAATTGGCGTCTGCCGGATCGCCCAATCTGCCGAGCGCCATGGAAAAGCCGCGTTCGTCGTCGTCGCCACGCCACTCGTCAGATAGACGGGCAAGGTGCGCCATCTCCTCGGATGGAATTGCCCCGTGCCTGCGAATCTGAAGCGTGTAGCCTAAGCGCTCCAAGCGGCGAACGGATCGTTCTACATTGGGGTGCTCGGCGCGGCGGAAAGTATCGGTGTACAAAATCGCCTCATCGCCCAGAGTCATCACCTTCAAACCGGCTGACTGGTAGATTGCGGCGGCATCTTTCCCTGCGGAAATGACGGCCGGTTCCCAGCCGAACGAGCGGCTCATAGCGATGAAGTCTGCAATCGCCTTGGGCCATTGCTCTCTCGGCCCGATCGGATCTCCTGAGGCAAGGCACACGCTGAGAACGACGCGATATGTGATCACGCAATCGCCGGAGAAAAAGGCGATTTTGTCACGCCTAGTAGCGAAATAACTGAGAGAATCTGCCGGGTACTGCGTGAGTAACTCGCGAATCCGGAGCTCGTCGGGGAGCGTAAGATGTGCTTCGCGTCGCTGGCTGGCCATAAGAATAGCTACGGAAGAGATGATCGATGCTGCAAGCAAGAAAGACAGCAGACTCCATACCCAGCTATCGAATTGAGATAGATTCATGCCGCCTAGGAAGTCCCTAAATAGAACTCCGATGTAATCACGTTGAAAACCATAGAGCGCTGTATGAATCGCATAGGCAACCGCAAAGCTGATTCCGAAGCCAATGAGGAGAACTACCAGTGACCGGTAAAAATTTCCGGGACGAACTCGCACGAAGTAATGTCGGCGAATACGCAAACCAATGAGAATGAAGATCGTCATCAGGGCAAGTTGTCCGAGCGAACTGTACAGATCTGCCGGATGAAGCGGCGAAGACCCGCGTGAGAGTTCACGCGCAATATCGATGACATCGAAAGCGAGTGCGGCCGTAAGAAGAACAAGGGAGGCCAACGTGAAGACCCATGCCGCACGTTTGCGCCGCGACAGCCCGATGCCAACGATCAGATAGATGAGCGCTGTGGCTATGCCGACGAATGGAATGGGCAACACTAAGGAATAGACCCAAGTTGCAGCGTTGGCGATCCATGAGCTGGAGTCGATGATGACCAGTGAGATGGCTATAACTGCCTGCAGATAGAGCAGGCGGGGTAGCCAAGAGAGAACGGCCAAGTCGAGACGGGAGGGCTGGGTTGCGGTGCTGATCTCTTTCACAGTTGAAAGTTTAGATTCGGCTGGCGTGGTGCCTGTCAGCCCTCCGGTTGATCCTCGGCAAGGGACGGATCATCCTCGTGGGCCAGGCCATGTGTCGTGAGAAAAAGGCTGAATCGGTCAGATTCTTTCGGCAAAAACCTCAGATTCACAATAAATGGCGGGTTGGCGGCCGGTGCAGTAGTGACGAAGAAGACTCCACCTTCCACCTCTCGGCTGATGGGTCAGAATTGGTTGCAGGTTTATTCTTGGAAGTATGGATTTACTTGACGGGAAAGTAGTCGCCGCGATCGTTGGCGTTGTGCTTCTCATAGCCGCTGGCGGATTCCTTGTTGTGATGAAGCCTGGCGGCGGCAAATGGCGCCTACTCCTTCGCTGCATGACCATCGTCACAGTTCAGCTCTTTGTGCTGATTGCGGCAATATCGCTGATCAACTACAAATTCGCTTTCTTTCGTACACCCGCTGAGATTGCCGCATTCATCGACTCGGACGCTGGACGAAAAGTGCAGAAAGTCGTGACGGAACAACTCCCAACTGATGCGCCTACCGTTGATCCGCGCTATCAGCTGCAATGGGAGGAATCCTCTGACGAGGGAATGAAATCAGCCATTCTTAACGGTCCGGAATCGGCTATTCGCGGCGAGATGCGCGCATGGGTGCCGCGGGGGTATCCGGAGAAAAATACCGACTATAACGTCATCGTCCTCCTGCCGGGAACTCCCGGAAACGCAGGAGCCATTGGTCCGGCAATTGGTGCGCCGGAGGCGATTCAGGAAGCAATCGACGCTGGGACCATCCCACCTACGATCCTGATTACCTCAGACATGAACTTTGGCGGACGTAGCGCAACGTGTGCAGATCTTGCCGGAGGGTATAAGGCAGAGACCTGGTTCGCCAAAGATTTGCCCGCAGCCATTCGAACCAACTTTCAGGTAACTCGAGACCCTACCGGATGGGCTGTCGTAGGCCCCTCTATGGGAGCATACTGCGCCGCACGGCTCGGCATCCTGCATCCGCAGGTGTACGGAAATGCCGTCTGGTTGCACGGAATTGATCGACCACTCGAGGCGTCGTTTCCAGATAATCCTGCGGTGGTGGATGCGCAACGCCTTTCTGTACTTGCTAGTCAAGTCGAACAAACTGCCAACTTGATGCTCGTTTCATCTCTTGAGGATCCTGGAACGATCGACGCCGCACGCGCCATCGTCTCTGCCGTGCCGGATCCATCGCGCGTATTTAACGATGAGCGCGCCACGGGAGGCCACGGTTGGGTGGTGTGGATCGAAGAATTCCCAGATGTTCTTGAGTGGCTTTCGACCAATAACCAAAAGGACGGGGGATGAGCATGTTCTGGGAAGTAGCAACGCCATTTGGCTTGACGAGCCTCAAGCTACTCACGATTGTCTCCGGGCTCGGCTTGAGCTCCGTAGCAGTTTTACTCTGGAGAATACATCGGCGCGCCGAGAAGCCAGCCCTACTCGGCAAACTCTTTGATCTTGGGCTTTACGTGAGCGGAATCATTTTTCCGGTTTTCGCGGTTTTACTTCACGTTAACCGAAGTAATTTGTTCTATGCTTCATTTGCAGAACTAGCGGAACAACTGGCTTATCTGCCGTAAGGATCAACGGGGCCGATTGGCTTGCGAGGTAGTCGCCCGTTAGAATACTTTTTGGCTTTGATCCGGCTATCACCGGGGAGCTTCCGGAAGAACGGCGTTGCACCCACGTGAGCAATGCTCAGTAGAACCGGACGGTTGGACTCGTGATCGTCCCCAATAAGCGGCCCGCCAAGCGGCGTGGCAAGCGAGGTGGTACCGCGGCAGACGTCGCCCTCGCCAACGTCCAGATAATAGGAGTTCGAGGCGCGGTTGCGGCGCTTTGCGCTCCGGAGAGGTACTTATGGCCGAGCAGGCGAAATACCCGTTGCACCGCACACACGACGTCGTCGCGTCCCCAAACTTCCCAGAACTTGAAAAAGACATTCTGAATTACTGGGAGAAGGATTCCACGTTCCAAGCCTCGATTGATAACCGGACGGGCGAAGAATTCGTATTTTATGACGGGCCCCCGTTTGCAAACGGGCTACCGCACTACGGCCACCTTTTGACCGGATATGTGAAGGATGTCGTGGCCCGCTATCAGACTCAGCGCGGTCAGCGGGTCGAGCGCGTGTTCGGCTGGGATACCCACGGCCTGCCTGCAGAACTGGAAGCTGAGCGAATGCTCGGAATTGTAGACAAGTCCGAAATTGACGAGATGGGCATCGAGAAGTTCAACGATGCTTGCCGAGCTGGCGTCTTCAAATACGTTAAAGAGTGGGAAGAATACGTTGACCGCCAGGCCCGCTGGGTGGATTTCGAGAACGGCTATTCCACGCTCGAGCCGAGCTACATGGAATCGGTGATGTGGGGATTCAAGCAGCTGTGGGATAAGGGCCTCGTCTACGAGGGCTATCGCGTTTTGCCCTACTGCTGGAACGATCAAACCCCGCTGTCGAACCATGAGTTGAAGATGGACGACGACGTCTACCAAGACAGGCAAGACACCACCGTCACCGTTGGCTTGCGGATAGAATCGGGAGAGTTGGCACTCATTTGGACGACGACGCCGTGGACGCTGCCAGCGAACCTCGCGATCGCCGTCGGGCCGAATGTTGATTACGTGACCGTTCAGCCAGCCGAAGGTCCACTGGTAGGGGAGAAGGTGATCATTGCCAAGGCACTGGTAGGTGCCTACGAAAAGGAGCTCGGCGAAAACCCGGCCATCGTTGCCGAGTTCACGGGCAAAGACCTGCAGGGTAAGCGCTACCACCCGATCTTTGATTTCTTTAGCCGCGACGACGAACGACCTGGCCCGAACGCGTGGACGATTCACACCGCCGACTACGTGTCGGTCGAAGACGGTACCGGCCTTGTGCATATCGCGCCCTATGGTGAAGAAGATATGTTCATCTTGAACGCGGCCGATATCAAAGTGGTGGAAACGGTCAACGCCGCCGGAAAATTCATGGCGAACACGCCCGACTACGAGGGCATGAACGTTTTCGATGCGAACCGGCCAATCATCAACGACTTGCGCGATGGTACGGGATCGCAGGCTCGGATTGAGAAAGACGTGCGTGCGGTGCTCGTTCGCGAACAGTCTTACGTACACTCCTATCCGCACTGCTGGCGCTGCCGCGAACCGCTCATTTACAAACCCGTGACCTCATGGTTTGTCGCCGTCAGTAAATTCAAGGACCGGATGGTCGAGCTGAACGAGCAGATCACCTGGCAGCCCGATCACATCAAGCACGGAATTTTTGGAAACTGGCTCGAGGGCGCTCGCGACTGGTCAATTTCGCGCAACCGGTATTGGGGTACGCCAATACCGGTGTGGAAGTCGGATAATCCCGAGTATCCGCGCATTGATGTGTACGGCTCATTTGAGGAAATCGAACGCGATTTTGGCAGATTGCCTCGCAACCGCGAAGGTGAACCGGATCTGCACAGGCCATACATCGATGAACTGACCCGCCCCAACCCCGACGACCCGACCGGTAAGTCAACCATGCGGCGCATCGATGACATCCTCGATGTGTGGTTCGATTCGGGATCAATGCCCTTCGCCCAAAAGCACTACCCGTTCGAGAATCAGGAATGGTTCGATTCGCACTTCCCGGGCGACTTCATCGTTGAATACATTGGGCAGACGCGCGGCTGGTTCTACGTGATGCACGTTCTGTCGACGGCGATCTTCGACAAGCCCGCATTCACCTCCTGTATTTCACACGGGATTGTGCTCGGCAACGATGGGCGCAAAGCGTCCAAGTCGCTGCGCAACTATCCGGACCCCATGGAAATGTATGACGTTTACGGCTCGGATGCCGTGCGCTGGATGCTCATGAGTTCGCCCGTTCTACGCGGTGGCAATCTGGTGGTCAACGAGGAAGGCATCCGCGAGGCGATGCGCCACGTGATCCTTCCCCTGTGGAACACCTGGTATTTCTTTGCGCTCTATGCCGGCACCTGCAACGGCGGAGCTGGCTACGTGGCCAAGCCGATCAGCGTCGCCGACGACGAGGCGCTAGCCGATCTTGACGTGATGGACCGCTACCTGCTTTCGCGCACGAAACTGCTGGCAGACTCGGTGCGCGATGACCTCGATAACCTTGACATCCCGGCAGCCGCTGCCGATATTCGTGCGCACATTGACCTATTGACCAATTGGTATGTGCGAACCTCGCGCGATCGGTTCTGGTCAGAAGACGAAGCGGCCTTCGACACGCTGTACACCGCGCTCGAAACGCTGATGCGGATTTCGGCGACGCTACTGCCGATGGTGACGGAAGAGATCTGGCGCGGGCTCACGGGAGGACGCTCCGTCCACCTCACCGACTGGCCCATCTGGCCGGACGCCGTGGTCGACGAAGAGCTTGTGGAAATCATGGACGAGGTACGCGATGTCGTCTCACACGCTCATTCGCTACGCAAGGCACACAAGCTTCGCGTTCGCCAGCCACTGCGGGCCTTGACCGTGGTGACCAACCTTGACCTTGGCCGATTTGCCGACCTGATCGCCTCCGAAGTGAACGTCAAGGAAGTGCGCATCCAGAGCGCCGAAGAATCCGGGCTCGAGGTGCGCAAAGAGCTTTCGGTGCTGCCGCGCGAGCTTGAACCCGAGGTGCGCAGACACACCTCGGCCCTGTTCAAGGCCGCGCGTGAAGGCAACTGGGAACTCGTTGAGGGTGGCGTGCTCATGAAGATCGACCCCGAAATCGTGCTGAAAGAAGGCCAGTTTGAGGCGAATACCGCGGTGGAAGCCGAAGAGGGTAGCGTTGCAGACGTGCTCAATTCGGGCGCCTTCATCGTGCTCGATACCGTCTTGGACGAGGAGCTCGAAGCTGAAGGCTACGCGCGTGACGTGATCCGGGCGGTCCAAGACCAGCGCAAGACCGACGACCTGCACGTGGCAGACCGCATCCGACTCACCCTGCGAGTGCCCGACGATCGGATCGCAGCTGTGGAGGCCAATCTGGACATGATCACAACCGAAACTCTCGCGCTCGAAACCGACGTTGCGGGCGGGGCCAACGGCATTGAAGTGAACGTGGAGAAAATCTCGTGACGCACTCGCCAGAATTCGACGACGACCACCAGGGCGATCTCGAGCAACTACTGTCATCACCTTTAGTGGCAGGCCCGGATCCGAGCGTCGTGGAGGACCTGCTCGCAGAGCCCGAACGCGAACCGATCGAAGAGCTTGCCGAACAAGCAGAACTCGACGCGGAAGTTGCGGCTATCTACGAAAAGATTCAGGCGCGCGCCCCCGAACACAAGGTACAGCCCTCCACCCAGCGAGTGGCTGACTGCCTGGATCTGATGGGCAACCCGCAACGCCAATACCGCGCGGTGCACGTGACCGGCACCAACGGTAAAACCTCTACAGCGCGCATGATCGAGGCGCTCATCCGCGAACGCGGCCTTCGCACCGGCCGATTCACCTCGCCGCACCTAAACTCGGTACGGGAACGAATCGCGATCGACGGGCAGGCTATTTCCCGCGAAGGATTCATCCAAGCTTGGCAGGATGTTGCACCGTTCGTGGAGATGGTGGACGCGGCGTCGCAGGCGAGCGGCGGGCCGCAGATGAGCTTCTTTGAAGTGTTCACCGTCATGGCTTATGCGGCGTTCGCGGACGCGCCGGTGGACGTCGCCGTCGTTGAAGTGGGAATGGGCGGCAAGTGGGACGCAACTAACGTGATCGACGCCGATATTGCCGTGCTCATGCCGGTTTCCCACGATCACGAAAAGTGGCTAGGCTCTGACTTGCGTGACATCGCGCGCGAAAAGCTCGGGATTTTAAGCCCGGGAGCAACGCTGGTCAGTGCCGCTCAGCAGCCGGAGGTAGAGCAGCTCGTACGCGAAACTGTGGCGAAAAACCGGGCTATACATGTGCCATATGGTGACCGACTCGAGGTGCTTGAGCGCGAACCGGCCGTGGGAGGGCAGATGTTCACTGTTCGAACGCCCGCCGCCGTCTACGAGGACGTGCCGCTCGCCATGTATGGCAAATACCAGGCACATAACGCGGCCGTCGCGATCGCGGCAGCCGAAGCCGTGTTTGGCGGGGGCGCACTCAGCGGGGACGTCGTTGAACATGCGCTCATGGCCACCAACTCACCGGCACGCATGGAAGTGATTAAGAATTCACCGTTGGTCATCGCCGATGCGGCACACAATCCCGCGGGAGCTCAGGCCACGATAGACGCGTTAGATGAATCTTTCCCCGGTACTCGGGTGCTCGTGTTTTCCGCGATGGCCGACAAGGATGTGGAAGGGCTACTTTCCGTATTGGAACCGCACTTCCACTCGGTCGTGGTGACGCAAATGATCACCGATCGTGCCATGGACAGCGATGAGATCACTGAGCTTGCCCGTACCGTTTTTGGCGATGACAGGGTGGCACACGAACCGAATCTGGATTCGGCCATCGTGTTCGCAGCGGACGTGGCAGAAAGCGTGGATCCGGAAGAGGTAACGATCCCGTCGGTTGTGGTGATGGGATCGGTGATCTTGGCCGCGCAGGCACGTGCGGTGATGGGCAGGCCAAAACCGGATGACGCTTAGGCGAGTATTTCCTTGTAAGTGAAAGCAGCCCCGGTGAGCCTGGATCTCGATACGATAGAATCATGAGTGAAAAGACATTAATTTTGGTCAAGCCCGACGGCGTCAAGCGCGGGCTCGTTGGTGAAATTTTAGGCCGGATCGAAGCGAAAGGTTACCGGATTTCGCAGATGCGAATGCTTCAGGCAACAGATGATCTGCTTGCCAAGCACTACCACGAACACACGGAAAAGCCGTTTTATTCGGGGATGACGGCCTACATGAAGTCCGGGCCGATCGTGGCTGCGATTATCGAGGGTGACCGCGTGATCGAAGGGGTCCGATCGCTTTCCGGTGCAACCGATCCGACGTCTGCCGCGCCCGGCACAATCCGTGGCGATCTTGGCCGCGATTGGGGAACTGGTGAGATCGAAAACCTCATCCACTCCTCAGATGGCCCCGAATCGGCGCAGCTCGAGATCTCGGTCTGGTTTGGCTGAACAAGCGGTGCTATGAAGGCATGGGTCATCGCGTGGCTAGCGCGCTCGCGCGAGCTAATTTCCGAAAATCGGGAGTTGCTCAATGAGCTCGATCGCGCGATTGGCGACGGCGATCACGGCGAGGCACTCGATAGGGCCTTTTCAATGATTTCCCTTAATGGATCGTACGCCTCGGGTGCTGACGTTCTCCGGCAAGTGGCCCTCGGGCTGCGGATGAATTTGCCGGGCGCAGGGGGCGAAATTCTTGCGGGTTCCTATCAGCGAATGGCGGACGTCCTCGCGCTCGCGGACGATACATTGAGTGAAGATGACGACGACGTGGTGCCAGTACCGAGCATCGGTAACGGTGAGGCGGACGTGTTTGCTGCCATGATTGAGGCAGGGCGCGTTGCCGCTGAAGATCTGGGTGGTGCTGCCGAGGGAGATAAAACCTTCGTTGATGCGTGGGCGCCAGCGGCGAGAGAGGCCCGCGCGGCTGCCAACGCGGGAAAGCAGATGTGCGAGGTTGCGTTGGCCGCGAGCGAGGCGGCTCGCGGCGGATGCGAGGCAACCGTTGACATGGTGGCACGCAAGGGGCGGGCAGCCTTCTTGGGGGAAAAGTCCGCCGGGCACATGGATGCGGGCGCCAAATCGGTGTCTCTTATTTTGCGAGCCGCAGCCGAAATTTCCTAGGCCTCTACTCGCAGGGGTGCGCAAAAGCCATGAGTTTGAGCGTTCTGATCGAGGCTCGACGCGAAATTCGGGCTTTTCCCAGCACTTTTACGCAGGGGCTCGAGTAGACCTAACGCCCACACGCCATCAAGCCCGGAATTTCTTAAACCGCGTTAAACTGGCTCCGTGCATCTGAAAACTTTGACCCTGCGCGGATTTAAGTCGTTTGCAACGGCGACCACGCTGAGCTTCGAACCGGGTATTAACTGCGTTGTCGGGCCCAATGGCTCCGGTAAATCCAACGTAGTTGATGCCCTTGCGTGGGTCATGGGTGAGCAGGCCGCAAAGAATTTACGTGGCGGTGCCATGGCGGACGTTATTTTTGCTGGCACGGCAAAACGGCCGGCGTTGGGGCGTGCGGAAGTAACGCTCACGATTGATAATACCGATGGTGCCCTACCGATCGATTACTCGGAGGTAACCATTTCCCGCACGCTGTTTCGCGCGGGTGGATCAGAGTATGCAATCAACGGTACAGCTTGCCGGCTCCTTGATATCCAAGAACTGCTTTCAGATACGGGTATGGGCCGGGAGATGCACGTCATCATCGGCCAGGGAAAACTCGATGAGGTTCTTACCGCGTCGCCTGAAGATCGGCGCGGCTTCATCGAGGAGGCTGCGGGCGTGCTCAAGCACCGGCGGCGCAAAGAAAAAGCGCTCCGCAAGCTCGATTCGATGCAGGGAAACCTCACACGGATCGAAGATTTAACCGCCGAACTACGCAGGCAGCTAGGTCCGCTTGCTCGCCAGGCGGCAACCGCACGGCGAGCCCAAGTAATACAGGCCGAGGTCTTCGATGCACGGGCACGAATTCTGGCCGACGACATTGCTCAGGCGCAGGCCCGTGTTCAGGCGCAGAAAGTCGATGAAAAGAAACTCCAGGTGCAACACGAAGAGCTAGCGGCGCGAATAGCGGGCGCGCGAGCCGAGGTCGCGCGCTTGCAAGATCAGGCCGATGCCGCGAGCCCGCACATTGCTGAACTTACAGAGAATTGGCAGCGGTTGGGCTCACTGGTTGAACGCTTCCGAGGCTTGGCCGAGCTTGCTTCCGAGCGCCAAAGATCGCTGCAACAGGCGGGGCCCGGAGTGCACCGGGGAGAATCGCCCGCCGATATCCGCGAGCGTGCCCAGCAGGCCAGAGAGCAGGAAGAGGCTTTGGCACGTGAGGTTCGCGAGGCCGAAGATGGACTGCGCGAGGTGATTTCGCGGCGCGAAAAAGCCGAGGCGAACGAGGCTGAGATTGACCAGCAGCTGACGATGATTAACAGATCGCTCGCTGATCGGCGTGAGACCGCGGCGAGGCTGACCGGAAAAATCTCTACCGCCACCTCGCGTATCGAAGCTTTGACCAGCGAAAAAGAACGCGTCCGCGCAGCGGTAAAAGACGGCGAGTTGCGCGCGGCGCAGGCTGAGGGGCAGGTTATTGAGCTCGAGCAGCAGGCCGTGGCGGGCACTAATGGCGACGATTCGCTGTCTATTGCCCACGAGGAGGCCGCGCGCATTCTTCAAGCTGCGAAGGATGGCGTAGAAACTGCTCGGCAAGCTCTGGTTGATGCGCAGGCGAAAGTGGTTGAATGGCGGGCGAAAGCCGACACGCTCGAATTGGCGCTCGCGCCCGAAGACGCTACCGCGTGGTTGGTCAACGATCATCGATTTGGTGTTCGCGGTCTGGTCCGTGATGAGGTGAAAGTTTCCAGCGGTTGGGAAGCTGCGGTTGAAGCTGCACTATCCGGTATCGCACAGGGCGTGATCGTTGAGGATGTTAACGCGGCGGTAGATGCCTTGCGGGCTGCTCGCCAAGCGGATGCCGGCCATCTTGAGCTCCTCATCGAAGGAGCCAGCGCGCGCGAAGAGCGCGATGAAGTAGCACGCACAGCGCTGAAGAGTGCGGGTTTGGCGGATGAACAAGCCCGCCTGGCATCGGATGTCATCGAGGGCAAAAGCGCAACGGTGAAATCTTTGCGGTCGCTCGTGTCAGGTACCGTCCTGGCCGTCGATCTAGCTGCCGCCAAACATTTGCTGGACGCTGGCGCTCCGGCCGTAGCCACCATGGCCGGCGACGTCCTGTCACCAAGCTTCGCCCGCGGTGGGGAGGTCCAGGCGGCCGCCGTCCTCGCTCGCCAGGCTACATACGACGACGCACGTGCACAGCATGCGGCCGCACAAGAACGAGTTCGCGAAGTTGAGATTGACCTCGATAATGCGCGGACTGCGGCAGAAGCGGCAGAAGAAGAATTTTCGGCGCTCGCCGCCCAGCTCACCGCGAGAGATTCACAACTTGCCGCCGTGACGGCCCAATTGGGTGTGTTACGCCAGTCGGTGGCCTCAGCACGCGAAGAAGTTGATCGCAACACCGACCGGATCGACCGCATCGACATAGAACTGGCTCAGCGCTCCGATGAACTGGAATCGCTCATCGAGCAACAGACACAGCTTGAGGCCGAACCGGAAGATTTCGCGGCCCGATCGGCGTCGCTCGCCAGTGAACGGGACGTGGCACACAAGCAAACCGTTGCCGCTCGCAGTGACGAAACCGAAGCGCGCCTCAAGCTTCGAACCCGTGAAGAACGGTTGCGTGCGATCGCAGGAAAATCAGAATCGCTTGAAAATCAGGCAAAGGTAGTCGAAGCCCGGATCGCCCGCGAAGAACGCCAAGCTCAGCGGCGCGCCGAAGCAGCTCGCATCGCAGACGGCGTTGCTACCGACGCCCGCGCTGCCCTGGTGAAAACTCGGGAACTCCTCGCGGCTGTCGCCGTTGAACGCGAAGAGGCCGAGGCTCAACGATCCTCGCGCGAAACCGAACTATCGGCGGCCCGGCGCACACTTGAACGACTGCAGATGGAAGAACGCGACCTTGGGGATCTGGCACACCGCCAAGAGCTCGCGTTGGCGGAACAGCGCTTGCGATACGACCAGCTCGCATCGCGCGCGATTGACGATCTCGGTATGAGCGCGGACGTGCTCGTTAACGAATTCGGCCCGCACCTGATGATCAAGCAAAATGTTGTAGAAGGAGACCCGCCGAAACCGGATATTCCCTTCGTTCGTGAGGAACAAGAAAAGCGTTTGGCCAAAGCTGAACGCGATCTCGCGCGGCTGGGCAAGATCAATCCGCTCGCCTTGGAAGAACACGCCGCTTTGGAAGAACGCCAGCGCTACCTTTCCGAACAGCTTGAAGATTTGCGCCAGTCCCGTAGCGATCTTTTGGGTATCGTCAAAGATATCGACCAGCGCGTCGAAGAGGTCATGACGAGCGCGCTTGCGGATGTGGCACGCGAATTTGAGGAAACGTTTTCGCGTTTATTTCCGGGAGGGAAGGGCAGGCTTGTTCTGACGGATCCGGACGACGTCTTGCACACGGGTGTCGATATTGAAGCTCGGCCACCAGGCAAACGAGTCAAGCGCCTGTCTTTGCTTTCGGGAGGTGAACGATCCCTGACTGCGGTGGCGTTTCTCGTTGCGATTTTCAAGGCGCGCCCCTCGCCGTTTTACGTGATGGATGAAGTCGAAGCGGCACTTGATGACACCAACCTGTCGCGCTTGCTGGGCCTGTTTGAGGAATTGCAGGAAAACTCCCAATTACTCGTGATCACCCACCAAAAGCGCACAATGGAGATCGCAGACGCCTTGTACGGGGTTGCGATGCGCGAGGATGGGGTAAGCACTGTGATTTCTCAGCGGGTTAAGGATCTTGCAACCTGATCGTGACCAAAACGCCGAGCGGAAAACCTGATTTTTAGCCGGTTATGAGTTAGAAATGAAGTGTGTTCTCATCAATCGTTCTTATTTTAGCTGCCGGCGCTGGAATCGCGGGCGCAGTTCACCTTGTGCGGGCAAACGAGTCAATTGTGGAGCAAGGCCGCAAATGGCTTGCTGACTCCATCGACGCGTGGCGCGCCAACGAATTGGATGGCACCCAGTTCGACGTCCATGTTGAAGAGGTGGAGCTCGGCGATCTTTTTACGCAATTTGAACACGACGACGCCGATCCGTACTACTCCTCAGAGGGGATTGAAGAACATCTGGTTGAGGTGACTGGCTCAAACCTGCCAAAGAAAATTGTTGATTCGGTTGAACTAACTACGTTGCGCGCTATCGATGCGGCCAAGGCGGTTAAGGCTAAGCGAGCTGCGCGCGGCGCGTGAGCTTGCTAGCTATGCGATGAAAATCTTTGGCAAAACGCGCTAGGTACGGGAAACTAGGGGCGTGACTACTACTCAGATTCTTCTTATTGTTGTTGCCGTATTGGCGGTTTTGACGCTCGGCGGCGCTCTCATTGCCCGCTACCGCCGCTCCTCAAGCCAGGAGCTTCCGTGGGAAAAGCGCGAGCAGATTGATCAGCCGCCCGCCGATGCAGCTGAGGCGCTCGCCGTCGAGGAAAAGGCTGCACTACCCGGGCTTGAAGAGGCGCCGGTCGATCCTGAGGCTACCGAGCCAACAGAGATCGAAGCACCGGAGCCCGTCCGCTCGCGAATGGAACGCCTTCGCGGCCGCCTTGCATCCGGCGGTGCACTTGGCCGCACCCTACTCTCGATTCTTTCGCGAGGTGACCTTTCTGAATCGGATTGGGAAGAACTCGAAGAAACGCTGCTGATCGCCGACGTCGGCTTGGATGCCACTACCGAGCTGATGGAGACCTTGCGCACCGAGACGAAGGTTCGTGGCACAACGGATCCCGAGGTTGTTCGCGGAATCCTACGTGAAGAGCTCATCAAGCTTGTTGATCCGTCCATGGACCGTCGGTTGAATGCGGAACCGGGAGTCGGTGAAGACGGCGAGGCCCATCCGGCAACTATCTTGATGGTGGGCGTCAACGGCACTGGGAAGACGACGACCGTGGGCAAACTTGCCCGCCTGCTCGTAGCTGAAGACAAGAGCGTCCTTCTTGGCGCGGCTGATACTTTCCGTGCGGCGGCAGCCGATCAGCTTGCGACCTGGGGAGAGCGCGTCGGCGTTGATGTCGTACGCTCAGAGCGCGAGGGGGCAGATCCCGCCTCGGTTGCCTTCGAAGCGGTGAAGGTGGGCAGGGAGAACGGCGTCGACGTCGTCATTGTTGACACCGCTGGTCGTTTGCAAAATAAATCAGGCTTGATGGACGAGCTTGGCAAGATCAAGCGCGTCGTGGAACGCCAAGCGCCCATGCGCGAAGTGCTTCTTGTGTTGGACGCGACGACGGGACAAAACGGTATGCGCCAGGCGGAGGTTTTCGCCGAGGTGGCTGGAATTACCGGGATTGTGCTCACCAAACTGGATGGAACAGCCAAGGGCGGAATTGTGATTTCAGTGCAGCGCGCGCTCGGCGTGCCCGTGAAATTTGTTGGGCTCGGTGAGGGCGCCGATGATTTTGCTCCGTTTGTGCCGGAAGATTTCGTCGATTCCCTTCTTGCCTAAACCGGCAGAAGGTATCTCGCTGGTCCACTCCGGCCGCTCCTGTGATAGGGCAGCGCATGGCGTAGACTTGGCGCCAGTTCGTTTCTTTTAGAGGTCATACATGTTTAATTCGTTGTCAGATCGGATTACCGGTTCACTTCGGAACCTGCGCAAGGCTGGGCGCCTGTCAGAAAAGGACGTCGAAGCTGTCATCGGCGATATTCGGCGTGCTCTTTTGGATGCCGACGTCGCACTGCCGGTTGTTCGCCAGTTCACGGCTTCCGTTCGAGAAAAGGCCGTCGGTGCGGTTGCCTCTCAGGCCCTCAATCCGGCGCAGCAGGTCGTCAAAATCGTTAACGATGAGCTTATCGAGGTTTTGGGTGGCCAGGCGCGTGAGCTCAACTGGGCTGCCAAGCCTCCCACTGTCATCATGCTCGCTGGTCTCCAGGGTGCGGGTAAGACCACCCTCGCCGGTAAGCTCGGCCGCTGGCTGCGTGAAAACGGCCATCGGCCCTTGTTGGTTGCCTCTGATTTGCAGCGTCCAAACGCGGTGCAGCAGCTGCAGGTTGTGGGCGAGCAGGCCGGGGTGGATGTGTGGGCGCCCGAACCGGGTAACGGTGTGGGCGATCCGGTTGAGGTGGCGCGCTCCTCGATTTCGCACGCGAAAGAGAACTCTTACGACGTCGTCGTGGTCGATACCGCCGGGCGGCTCGGCGTCGACGAAGAAATGATGGAACAGGCGCGCAATATTCGCGACGCCGTCAACCCAGACGAAATCCTGTTCGTGCTCGATGCGATGGTTGGTCAGGATGCGGTGAACACCTCCGTTGCTTTCCGTGACGGCGTAGGCTTTACTGGCGTCGTGCTCTCCAAGCTCGACGGCGACGCCCGCGGCGGTGCTGCACTGTCAGTACGAGGCGTGACCGGCCAACCCGTCCTGTTCGCCTCAACCGGTGAAAAACTCGATGCGTTTGAACGGTTCCACCCGGACCGCATGGCATCGCGTATCCTCGACATGGGCGATATCCTCACGCTGATTGAACAGGCAGAAAAGACCTGGTCGGAACAGCAGGCGGATGAGCTGGCTTCAAAGATGGTCGGCGGCGAGTTTACACTCGATGACTTCCTCGAGCAGCTCAACCAGATCCGCAAGATGGGCTCCATGAAGAAGATCATGGGCATGTTGCCGGGGATGGGGCAATTCCGTGAGGCGCTCGAAAACTTCGACGAACGTGAGGTAGACCGGCAAGAAGCTATCGTGAAGTCGATGACCCCGGCCGAGCGCGCTGACACGAAAATTTTGAACGGCTCGCGCCGCATGCGTATCGCCAACGGTTCAGGAACCTCGGTGACTGAAGTTAACCAGCTGGTTGATCGTTTCGAAGAAGCCAAGAAGGTCATGACCAAAATAAGCCGCGGCGGTGGAATGCCCGGCATGCCAAACATTCCCGGGATGCCCGGCGGTGGTGGCGGGCGATATACAAAGAAGCAGCCGAAGCGGAAGAAGAACCGATCGGGAAGCAAGAAGGGGCGTTCTGGCAATCCGGCGAAGAGGCGTCAGCAAGAGCTCGCTGCCCAGCGCAAACGCGAATCCGGCGCGAAGGGCTCAGCCTTTGGCCAGCCTGCTCAAGACCAGCCCGAGGTCAATTTGGACGATCTTGCCAAGTTCCTCAAATAGCGTGTGCTGGCCCCTACCGGACTTCGTCGTCGAGCTCTAGCGGAATGTAGCCCACGGGGATATCCAGATAGGAGCTTTCGTCCTCGATCGGTTCCACGTGTGTGACGATCGTGGAATCGGGGAGCGCAGCCTGAATTTCATCTTCAACGATCATTGCGAGATCGTGGCCGTCTTTGACCGACCATGAGCCCGGCACCTGCAGATCGACGTTGATAAACCGGTGGCGCCCGGCTTGGCGAGTTTGTAGGCCGTGAAAGGAAATCGCCCCTTCGCGTGAGTGGCTTTGGAGGATCTCCACGATCTGCTTGTTTTCTTCCTTTGGGAGAGTGACGTCGAGAAGGCCGGCAACGGATTGGCGTAAAAGTTCGATTCCCATGCGGATAATATTGAGAGCCACGAGGATTGCGATGATTGGATCCAGTTGTTGCCATCCGGTGAGGATGACGAGGATCAGACCGAGGACGACCCCCGCTGAGGTGACCAGATCGGTGAGCAGGTGTTTTCCATCTGCCTCTAGCGTTACAGACCGGTGTTTGCGGCCGACTTTCACCAAGTAGTATCCGGCTGCGCCGTTGATCAGCGCGGCTATGACGGAGATGAGAATACCGATTCCCAGTGATTCGACTGGCGCGGGGTTGAGCAGGCGCTGGATTGCGGCAAAAATGATGAGCGCCGCCGCGCCGAAGATCATTGCGCCCTCCACGGCAGCAGAGAAATATTCGGCTTTCGTACGCCCGTAGGTATAGCGCGACGACGCCGGTTTGGCGGCGAGCGTGAGCGCGATCAGTGCGATGACTGCCGCCACGAGGTTGACGACCGATTCCATGGCGTCGGAGAGCAGCGAGACCGATCCGGTGAGGAAATATGCGCCGGCTTTCAAGGCGATAGTTATGATCGCTACCGCTATTGACAGCCACGCATACTTCGTGAGATTCGGTGTTTGCTCTGAGTTCGACATGAGTCCATTGTCTCCACAATCGATGAAAAATAAAGGGATTTAACGGGCACGATGAGCGACATGCCGGAGCAATTGATCACAGTTCAATCCGTTGAAAAGCGATGTTTTGCAAGGCCAAAGTTTGGCTGGGGTAAGCCGAAAGATTCGGCGGTGATTTCGTGATGACTACCACCGCAGTTTTGGCCAATCCCACTGCCATTCTGATCGGAAATCTGGCATGATTATCCTCTGTACTCAGGCGTAAGCGAGCCCCTCTCAACTCGGTTGCGTCTCAGTGACGGGTGACGATCAGGTGCATGATTTCCCACGCCGGCGATCCGAACCCACAAAGTAGAACATAGGAGTGACCACAAAAGTGGCAGTCAGAATTCGTCTCAAGCGCTTCGGTAAAATCCGTGAGCCGCACTACCGCGTCGTCGTCGTCGACCAAAAAAAGAAGCGCGATGGCCGCGTTATCGAAGAAATCGGATACTACAATCCGAATACCGATCCGTCGGTCATCGACATCAACTCCGAACGCGCCCGCTACTGGATCTCCGTCGGTGCACAGCCTTCGGAAGCAGTTCTTGCCCAGCTGAAGATCACGGGCGATTGGCAGGCAGCCAAGGGCCTCGAGGGTGAATCGACCCTGCGTGTGCCCGAAGTTGTTGACAAGGAAAAGGCGCGTGAAGAGGCAGTTAAGGCCGTTCAGGACGACGCCGAAAAGCGCCGTGCCGCAAAGGCCAAGGCGCGCGAAGAAGAAGAGGCAGCAGCCAAGGCTGAAGCCGAAGCCGCAGCGGCAGAAGAAGCTGAAGAGGCTGGCGAGGAGCCTGCCGAAGAAGCGCCTGCGGAGTCAGCCGAGGAAGCTGAGGAAGCCTAATGCTAAGCGAAGCCTTGGAACATCTGGTTCGGGGAATCGTGGACAACCCGGACGACGTCGAAGTTTCCTCGCGAAACAATCGCCGCGGTGAACTTCTCGAGGTCCGGGTTAATCCCGAAGATCTCGGGCGAGTGATTGGCCGCAATGGCCGCACTGCCAAGGCGTTGCGTTCGGTCATGAACGCACTGGCCACACAGGGGTCGGTGCGGGTTGACGTGATCGAGACCGACCGGTAATAAAACATCTGAAGGACCCGCCATCTGGCGGGTCCTTCGCTTTCTCGTTGCGATATTTTAGGCACAATAGTTTAAGCACACAGCTCTTAAACCGAATGGGAGAATTAGCGTGCAGCTCACCGTAGCAATTGTTGGCCGGGCGCAAGGCCTGAAAGGCGAGGTCAAACTTGACCTTCGTACCGACACCCCCGAAACGCGCTTGGCACCGGGGGCGATGCTCGAGACAGAACCTGCCGAGATGGGGCCGGTCACCGTTGCTTCGCGCCGCGAATACAAGGGCGCAACCTACGTGCGATTTGAGGAATATTCCGATCGTACCGGGGCCGAAACCCTGCGCGGGGTCAAGCTCGTCATCGAATCCGACGAGGATGAGGTTGAGCCGGATGCGTGGTTTCCACACGAGCTCAAAGGCCTTGAAGCACTCGACCCCGACGGCTATGAGCTCGGCGTCGTCGCCGATATTGAACACCTCCCAGGCCATGACCTTCTGGTGGTTCGCGAACAGGACGGGGTGCTCACGCGGGTTCCCTTTGTTAAGGAGATTGTGACGGAAGTCGACCTCGAGGACAACTGCGTGGTGATCGATGCACCACCCGGCCTGTTCTCCCCGGAAGAGCTCGTAATTAGTGAAGAAACCGGTGAAATTAAGGACCGTAACTAATGCGATTCGACATCATCTCGGTGTTCCCCGATTTCTTTTCAGTCTTGGATCTTTCACTGGTTGGTAAGGCACGTGAACGCGGCCTTATCGCCGTTCAAGCTCACGACCTGCGCGAGTGGACTACAGACGCTCACCGCACAGTGGATGACACGCCATGTGGCGGTGGTGCGGGCATGGTGATGAAAGCGGACGTGTGGGCAGAAGCGATTGATGACATACTTGGCGCGGCCGATGGCGAAACGCCCGGAACTGCCGTGGAACCTCGGCGCACGGTACTCGCTATCCCAACCCCGGCCGGGCAGCAGCTCACCCAAGACGACTGTTGGGATCTTGCGGACGCCGACCACCTCATCATCGCCTGCGGGCGCTACGAAGGGATAGATGCCCGAGTAGGGCAGTACTACCGACAAGTGGGTATCGAAGTTTTCGAATACTCGCTTGGCGACTACGTTCTCAACGGGGGAGAAGTGGCCGCAACAGCATTGGTGGAAGCGGTGTCCCGCCTCGTGCCGGGAATGGTTGGTAACCCCGATTCGCTACGCGAAGAGTCGCATGGCGAAAACGGGCTGCTGGAATACCCGATCTACACCCGCCCAACGGAATTCCGCGGCTTGGAAGTGCCACAGGTGCTGACTTCCGGAGACCACGGCAGGGTGGCGAGGTGGCGCCGCGACCGTGCGCTAGAACTGACAGCCACTCGCAGGCCCGACATGATCGCCGCGCTCGATCCCTCGCAGCTGAACAAGAAGGATCGCGCCAAACTGGCTGAGCTCGGTTGGATTTTTGGGGAGAGCGGCGCGCTCGCCGTCGTCGTAGACGAAGCCAAACCGGAGGAAGCCGCGCAGGTGGCCGAGCTTGCCGCCCGCTTATTCCCTGACGCGTGCCCGCCGGGAATGAAAGACGAGGACATCGCCGAGTTTGTGGCGGGGAATGTGAGCGAGCGGCACTTTACGGATTTTATTGCCGATCCGAACTGTATTGTGCTCGTTGCTCGAATTGGGGAACAGATCGTGGGGTATTCGCTGTCGATCATTCCGCGCGATGGCGAGGTGCACGAGGGAGCGCCCGTGGAGGCGGTACTTCAAAAGCCGCGCAAGGGACCTCTTATTTACCTGTCAAAAATGTATATTGCACCGCGCTGGCGCGGAAGTGGGCTCTTTGATGTGCTGATGCAGAACACGTTGAATGCAGCCGCGCGAGCCGTGAAAGGCAGGGTGGATGCGGCTGAAAGGCCATACGTGTGGTTGGGAACCAATATCGGCAACAAACGAGCTATACGCGCATATAAGCGAGCTGGTTTCTCGATCGTAGGCGAGCGCGAATTCATGGTGGGTGAGCAGGCCAACACGGATGTGACTTTAGCGATCGCCGTGGATGTGCCAAAATAGTACAGCTTGCACATTGGGGAGCCGGATCCGCCGCAGGGGAACGGCCTCGCTAGCAAGAAGTTAGTAACGAACGGGTAGCACCCGGAAAGCACTCTGACCTGCGAGCAGGGTGAGAAGAGATCAGACATGAATATTCTCGACAAGATCAACGAAGCTTCGCTCAAGGAGCGCCCAGAGTTTCGTGCAGGTGACACGGTGAAGGTCAACGTGAACGTCGTTGAAGGCAACCGCAGCCGTATTCAGGTATTCCAAGGCGTTGTCGTAGACCGCAAGGGCGGCCAAGGCGTGAATGCCACATTCACCGTTCGCAAGATGTCCTTCGGTGTTGGTGTTGAACGCACGTTCCCGCTGCATTCGCCAAATGTTGACTCCATTGAAATCGTGAGCCGTGGCCGCGTGCGGCGCGCCAAGCTCTACTACCTTCGCGATCGTCATGGTAAGGCGGCTAAGATTCGCGAAAAGCGCGAAGCCTAATTCGGCGCATCTAAATCGCAGGGATTTTGCGATAACTGCTCAACTTTTGGGCGGGCGGCTAGGATTCAGCCGCCCGCCCATTTTTGACACCCAGCCATTTGTTGTGAGTTTGGGGATTTCTTTAAACGTTTTGGCCGTGAATCGGCTTTTTCTCACAGCAAATGGTTGTCGCCTAAACTAGCAAACCAAAATGGCTGGGGATTCTGGTTCAAGCGGCTGACCCTTCGTCAAGGTCAATGCGACTTCTAGGTTCCTCCCTTCGGTGCCAAATTTTACACCTCAGCCTTTCCCGCGCTGTCGCCCCTCACCCTGCGGCGACACGTGGATCACTCTGGCGATACTTTTATTGGCAAATCATGTATCGCGGGAATGGTTGAGGTGTTGCGGGAGCAGAATCAGGGGTGTAGGCACCAGTGTCGCGGGAGCAGAGAAGAGGCGACCACAGTCGCCAACTGCATAGCTAACGTTTAGCCCCTGCCGAGTGCGGCGGTTGGTGGCGCGGACAGATGCCGATCCTGGCATTTTGGTGTGCTCTCAGTCGCCTCGCTGGGTGCAGTGATCGGAATAGGATTTTTCGGTTTCTACCCCAGTAGCGGTGCAATCATGGTACTGGCCATCATTGGAGCAACGCTTAGCGCGCTCTTCGTATACGCCATTGGATCGCTTGGTCGAGGCGGGGCTACCCCATTGAAGCTTGCTTTAGCGGGCGCAGCCACATCTGCCGCGATGAGTTCGCTGGTCGCCGGGATCTGTTTCGGCTTTGCCGGTGCAACTTTCCAAACCCTGCTCAGAAATCAGCTCGCCTCGCCAGATATCATCGGAATCTCTTCCGGCGCGGCGGCCGCCGGCGTGGTGGCAATTGTTATTTTGCGACTCCCGCAAAGCCAGGTGAGCATGTTTGCTCTGTTTGGCTCGCTTTCTGTTACTGCCAGCATTTATGCGCTCTCTTTGCGCAAGGGGCAATTCGCTGGCACCCGGCTCATCCTGGTTGGGATAGGAATCAGCGCGATCTTAGGGTCGGTGGTGACCTGTGTTCTTTCGCGAGCCGCCGCCTGGGATCTGGGTACGGCAACGAGGTTGCTCAACGGTTCGCTCAATGGCACAACTTGGGATCGCATCTGGCCGCCCATGATCGGCGCGGTGATTCTCTTGCCGATTTTGGCCTACCATCTCCGGGATTTGCAGATTATTCGGCTTAGCGACGACGCCGTTCCTTTCAAGGGCGAATTGATGTGGGAAACCCCCGAAGAAGTGACCGCCTGCGAGTATTTTTGGATTGCGGGCGAATCGGAAGTCGTCCGAGCCCTGCGTAGGCGTCTCGTTAACGACGACGGATGTGACAAGTCGCAGATCTCCTTTATGGGATACTGGAAGAAATCGTGAATGTGACGCAAACGTAATCGTGGCCACCTCTCCTTTGGGATACCGTGGGATAGAATTTCTTGCGGTAGCTTTCAGGAGGCAAAATGGATCGGAGCGAAGGTGGGCAGATGCCGCCGTCGTTCCCGCCTGAAAACGTTGACACCGGAACCTCGGACGTCCAGAGAGATACAGCTCAACAGCCTGAAAAGATGGGGCCGAAACTCGGTTCGCTCGCATTGGACTTTGTCACGATCATCGCGGTTGCACTCCTTATTTCCGTCATCATCAAAACGTTTTTCGCGCAAGCTTTCGCTATTCCATCGGAGTCGATGGAGGACACGCTGATTCCCGGCGATCGTATTTTGGTGAACAAGCTTGCTGATGATGAAGATGATCTTAACCGCGGCGATGTGGTCGTCTTCGTTGATCCGGGTGACTGGTTGAACGGCGCGCCCGATCCCGACCGCCCCGGCTGGCAACAATTTTTGATAGATGTTGGCGAAGCCGTTGGTTTGGTGCCGCAAAACGTGGGTGATCATCTGGTGAAACGTATTATCGGTATGCCAGGTGACCACGTGATGTGTTGCAATGAGGACGGTCTAATCACGGTCAACGGTGAACCAATTCGCGAGACATATCTGAAGCCCGGTGTGACTGCTTCCGATTTGCCTTTTAACGTCACCGTACCGGAGGGGCACGTGTGGCTGCTCGGCGATAACCGAAGCAGGTCAAAAGATGCGCGCTTCCACCAGCACGCGACAGGCTTTGGCTTCGTCCCGATGTCTAATATCGAGGGACGGGCGTGGCTGACCATTTATCCGCTCGATCGTTTTGGCACGATACCTTCCGCAACCCACGTGTTCGAAAACGTTCCCGACAGCCCGCGATGATCATACCGAGCCGCACGCTGGAGCGGGAACTACTCGCTAGTTTTGAGTGCGATGAACCGGTGTATCTTGCAGGAGTTGATGAAGTTGGCCGCGGAGCGCTTGCAGGTCCGGTTTCCGTTGGGATAGCACTGATATCGGCGACGACGTCGGATGGGTTTCCGCCGGGATTGCGGGACTCAAAATTGATGAGCCCGAACGCGCGGACAACCGCGATAGAAGCTTTGACACGCTGGGTAGATGCCGCAGCGGTAGGCCACGCCGGGCCCGACGTCGTCGACCAATGGGGCGTGATCGGAGCGCTGAGGGTTGCTGCCGCGAACGCTTTGAACCAGCTCGGTGACTATGCCATTGGCGGGATTCTTTTAGATGGCGTCCATGATTGGTGGACGAGTGAAGGCTTGCCATTGGGGCCGGTCTTGCCGCCCTATCGGGTGCGAACCGAGCGTAAAGCGGATGCGACCAGCGCCGTGGTAGCAGCCGCCTCAGTGTTTGCGAAGGTGGCGCGCGATGAGTTGATGGTCGACCTCGCAAGGGACTATCCGGGCTACGATTGGGAACGCAATAAGGGATACTCCTCGGCTGCGCATATCGAGGGGCTGAAAACTTTGGGTGCGAGCGAGCACCATCGCAGATCATGGAAATTGCCTGGCATAGGGGGCTAAGGTGAGCGAATTAGAAGATTACGAAACCGATGCTGAGCTTGCGCTCTACCGTGAATATCGCGATGTTGTAGGCCTATTTCGTTTCGTGGTGGAAACCGAGCGCCGATTTTATTTGGCGAACGACGTGGACGTGAAAGTGCGCGCATCGGCTGCGGGAGACGTCTTTTTCGAAGTCACGATCACTGATGCGTGGGTGTGGGACGTGTTTCGGGCTTCGCGCTTTATCCGCGGCGCGCGAATCGTGACGTTCAAGGATGTGAACGTTGAGGAGCTAAATAAGCCCGATATTACGCGCGAACTTGACTTCGAATGATCGATGTACGTGAATGAAAACGTTATCCACATGCCGACAAACGTGCGCCCGGCGCTAGCGGGTAGGGAAAACCAACGTGACTCATGGGAATCCCTGATGAACTGTGTTCATGACACAGCAGATGACGAAAAACGAACTTGGATCGTGGGGCGAAACGCTTGCGGCGGAGCATTTGAAAAACGCCGGCTGGGCGATCTTGGAGCGCAACTGGCGAATCCGTGGTGGAGAGCTAGACATCGTAGGCTTCGATCCCGAACGTAACTCGATTGTTGCCGTTGAAGTAAAAACTCGACGCACCCATTTTGCGGGATCGGCTGAAGAATCGGTCACCTACGAAAAACTCCAACGCCTTCGAGGGCTACTTCTTAGCTGGCTCGTGCAGCGGGGAAGCTTCGCGGCATCAATCACGGTCGATGTTCTCGCAGTTGATGTTGACGGTTCGGGCCTGCACACGATCACTCATATCAAGGATGTGAGCGCATGAGCGCGTCGGCACGCGCGGTGGCAGGGATCGTCGGGCGAGCGCACACAATGAGTTTGCTCGGACTCTCCGCTGTTCCCATTGTTGTGGAGGCGGTGCAACTCAATGGGCTGCCCTCTTCAACGATCGTGGGTTTGCCCGATACGGCGCTCAACGAAGCGCGCGAACGCCTACGAGCGGGCTTCCACGCGATTTCTGTGCCGTGGCCAAATAGGCGACTGACGGTGAATCTCTCGCCTGCTGACGTGTCGAAGTCGGGCACCGGCTTCGATCTGGCGATCGCTGTAGCAATTTTAGGCACGATGGGATTTCGGTCTCCGGGGGAGGCCGTCGTCATCGGAGAACTCGGGCTGGATGGCTCAGTTCGTCCAGTGCGTGGGATCTTGCCGGCCTTGATGGCTGCCCGCGAACGAGGAATTCACAGTGCGATCGTTCCGCTTGCGAACGAGGCGGAAGGGAAACTGGTCGAGGGCGTGCGGGTAATCGCGGTTGAACACTTGGGGCAGGTGGCACAGATGTGCGGCGTGGAATGTTCGTACACGTTGGCTAAACGTCATGAACATGACGAGCACGTTCGGCCGGAGCCTGAACCGGGCGATTTGGCGGATATTTACGGGCAGGAGGAGGCGATCGCCGGCCTTGAAGTAGCGGCTGCGGGCGGGCATCACATGTTGATGGTTGGTGCGCCGGGGATTGGTAAGTCAATGCTGGCGCAACGCATGCCGGGAATTTTGCCCGAACTTACGCAAAGCGCCGCGATGGAAGTTGCTGCAATATCTTCTCTTGTAGGCAAACGGCTGGCAACACTGCCCACTCGGCCCCCGTTTGCGGCGCCCCATCACACCGCTTCTGCTGCGGCGATGGTGGGAGGCGGGTCCGGGATCCCTCGGCCTGGAGCTATCACTATGGCTCATCGTGGCGTTCTATTTTGCGATGAATTTCCAGAGTTTGCACCGCGGGTGATACAGACCCTGCGTGAGCCGATGGAATCCGGTGTTATCGAACTTGCAAGATCCAAAGCTGTGGTTCGATTCCCCGCACAATTCCAGCTTATTGCTGCGGCCAATCCATGCCGGTGTGGAAACATTCTCGACTGGCCGTCACGGTGTATGTGCAGCTCGCGCGATAATCGCATGTATCAATCCTCACTCGGTGGCCCGGTGCGTGACCGCATCGACATTCACACCGTGTTGCGCCGCCCGTCGAAAGCGGATCTCAGGCGCGGGACAACGATTGAAAGTGCGGTGGTTTTCGATCGGGTGAGCGCTGCACGTGAACGCCAGGTGCACCGCTTGGCTGAAACGGGTGCCGATAACAACGCACAGATTCCGGGCAGGTGGTTACGGGCGAACACCCCGCTATCGGATAACGCCACGAAAGCGTTTGAAAACGCGATCGCGCGAGGGGATCTCAGCCTACGCGGTTTCGACCGTATCTTGCGCGTTGGATGGTCCCTAGCAGATCTTGCTGGGCACGATCACCCATCGGATGAGGATCTAGCCTTCGCATTTGCACTCCGGGGCGGTGCGGTGACATGAATGAGCGCCTTGCAAGAATTGAGTGGTCACGAATCATCGAGGGAGCTGACACGGTAGCGTACGAGCTCATTGAGCGCCTCGGTGCAGTTCAAGCTCTTGAAGCGGTACGAACTGGTCATGGACTGAGCCCCAGCGAGAATAAGGCGGCCCAGCGTTGGCGAATTCGCCTGGATGGAAATGAGCAATTCAAGATGACGGCCCTCGCGGCCATCGGAATGAGCGTGATCATGCCGGGCGATAGTACTTGGCCCCAGCAGCTCAACGATCTCGGGCCAGAAACTCCGCCGGTGTTGTGGGTGAAAGGAAACCCGGAAGTTTTAACAGCTCGGCAGGCCGTTGCGATAGTCGGATCGCGTGCCGCCTCGTCGGCAGGGGTGCGAACAGCACGGGATTTTGCATGCGAAATATCCGAGAGCGTAACGGTGGTATCAGGTGGCGCGTTTGGCATTGATGCGGCCGCGCATAGCGGGGCGATTCTTGCAGGCCAGCCAACGATTATTGTGAGCGCTGGGGGAGCCGACCGGGTCTACCCGCGTTCGCACGAGCACCTCTTCCGGCAAGTTCTTGACGGGGGAGGCGCCATCGTGTCGGAATCACCCTTAGGTGCCGCGCCCCAGCGATTTAGATTTTTGGCCCGCAACCGGATCATCGCTGCGCTCGGAAGTGCGACGCTCGTTGTGGAAGCCCCGGTACGTTCCGGAGCTTTATCTACTGCCCGGCACGCGATGAAAATTGGGCGTGATGTCGGCGCTGTGCCAGGTGCTATCGATGCTATACACTCGCGCGGATGTATCGACCTTCTGCGTAACGGTGCAACCGCGATCGCCAGCGTGGAACACCTGCGCGAACTTATCGGACCAATCCACGTCCAACAAAGTTTGGAACCAGATTTCTTCTCCTTCGGCACACAAGACAACTACGACCCGCGCACGGCGCGAACATTCGATGCCGTACCGATCCGCCAAACGGCCGACACGCGATCAATCGCGAACGTATCGGGGCTCTCCATGACGGAAACCCTGGCCGCGCTGGGGCAGCTCGTGCTCGATGGCCGTGTTGAAGAACGATCTGGCCGGTGGATACGGAAACTCTAGCCGCACACTCTGACTAGCCATTCGATGGTTTAGGGTTCTTATATGAGTATCGATCAGATCCTTGCCCACTACGAGCGCGAACTCGCCGTGCGCCGCGGGCTATCTGAACATACCGTGACCGCCTATGTGCGCGAAGCACGCTCTTTAATGAGCTTCTTGGAACAGTATTCCGACGACGTGGCGGGTTCGCTCAAGCATCTGGACATCACCGATCTGCGTTCATGGCTTGCCTCCCACTCGGAGCATTCGCGAGCCTCCATGGCACGCCATAGCGCTGCGGTGCGAAACTTTACGGCATGGTTACACGATAACGACATCACAGAACACGATACGGGGCGAAGACTCAAATCACCGCGGCCAGATAACGAGTTGCCTCAAGTTCTCAGCGTCGAACAAGCCAAGAAACTGCTCGACGTGGCAGAACACCGTGCCCGCGAAGAAGGTGGGCTTGCCGTGCGCGACTGGGCCATGTTAGAACTTCTCTACGCATCAGGCATCCGAGTCAGCGAACTCGTTGGCCTGAACGTCACCAGCTTACGGCCAGATTCCACCCTGAAAGTGTTTGGAAAAGGAAACAAAGAACGCATTGTTCCCTACGGCCGCCCGGCACGAGAAGCAATCATGGAGTGGTTAACCGTACGCCAAGAATTCGTGCGCGCTGACAGGGAGGCGGTTTTTCTTGGCGCGGCAGGCAAGCGAATTAACCCGCGCATGGTGCGTACAGTACTCAACCGGATCACCGCGCTCGCGGACCTGCCCCAAATAAGCCCCCATGCCCTGCGCCACTCGGCAGCAACCCACCTTCTCGATGGTGGATCTGATTTACGTAGCGTCCAAGAGGTCCTCGGGCATTCCTCGCTGGGCACAACACAGCGCTACACCCACGTCAGTGCCGAACGGCTACGTGCCGCCTTTGGCCAAGCCCACCCGCGGGCCTAGATCCGTGTGAATGCGCCCGATCTCAGGAGCCATCAAGATGTTCGGAGCAAAACTATTCGTAGAGCCGAATGGGTACCTTAGTGAGCAATGACAGCGGATCGAGATATCCATCTTGCCCACGTTTTGCACCCCAATGCAGGCAAGCGGACGGAAAGCAATGAGCGCCATCCACATGCCCAATAATTTGGCCAGCGTCCACTCTTTCTCCGCGCCCCACCGCAGGGGTGATCGGCTCGTACGTTGTGCGGATTCCATCGGCGTGCTTGATAGAGACGAGCTCGCGATCATTGAGCATGCCTGCGTAGATCACCGTGCCCTCAGCCGCTGCATACACCGGTTGTTCCTTCGCCAGCGCCAAATCAACACCTCGATGGCCTGCATTCCAGTTTGCCGGCCCCATCGCAAACGGGCGAAGAACTGGCACTTCGGTTCCCGAAGGCCACGAGTATTCGACCGATGCGGCTCTATCTGAGTCGATGTTTATCGAAACGTCCTGCCAAGGTGCGAGCGGTAGCTCGGAACTAGTGTGCGCCGGAAGTGCCACGAGCCCAGCCCCGCCAAGTGCCAACAGTGCGAATACAAAACCTTGTTTCTTCATATCTCCACAGTGCTACGAAACGGGGTGCGTATGCCGAAGAATCGACGTCGTTATATGGAAACTGACGGTTGGTAGATTGTGGAAAACTATTTGCTGCTACCTACTTGTCGAGGCCGCGGCGCTTCCTACGCTTCTCCCGATTCGCTCGCTGGCTGCGCGTGCGCTTGACGTTCGTGCGCATCCGGCGGCCTTGCTCCTTCAACTGGCGAGTCGACGTCTCGATAATGTTGACTGGCCGAGAAGGAAGCACCCAATGGAACTTCTGTGCTGCAAGCCCAAAAACTAGGCACACAAGAATCGACAGCGCCATTCCTCGTTCGTACATCCCGTTCCGCTGGAAAATGACCATAATGGCGGAGGCAATAATTGCGAAGGTCGCATACATCGGATTAGAACCAAATATTGCGGGCCGCCTGCCGATGACGACGTCGCGAAGCATGCCGCCGGCCGTCGCCGTAATAACGCCGAGAAACATGGAAGGAATCGGTGCCAATCCGGCAGCCAGCCCCTTCGATGCGCCCGTTGCCGACCAGCACCCGAGCGCCAGCACGTCTGCCAACAGTAGTCCGCGCCTGGCCCACGGCCCATCCATGGGAATAAGGTAGGCAAATAGTGAGGCCCCTAGAGCGCCCGACAGGTACCACGGATCGGTGAGGGCAACGGGAAAACCGATGCCAAGTAGACTGTCACGGATCATCCCTCCGCCAAGCGCGGTGAGGACTCCCAACACCATGTAGCCGATGATGTCGTAATTGAGCGCGCGAGCAAAACTAGCCCCGATGACTCCATAGGCGATGACGCCGGCAACGTCGACAACCCGAAAAAGTACATCCGGTTCCACTTACCACTCCCTCCAATTTCAGGCTCCGTCAACATCTTACGGCCAAGCTGAATCGGGTAGTCAACCACGTCCATGAAACGGCGCCAATGTAGGCAAGACCACCCTTTGGTCACGGAGTTCCATCTTGGAAGGTTCGCATCGCTGAGATAGGCTGGTCAGGCTGTGATTATCGCAGACTACGCGTGCTCGTTCACCGTCAGGTCTTCGGCGCATCGGTCCTAAGGTTGCGCTGGATGGGGCACTAGGGCTGGCCGCATCCCGCGCCCAGCAAGAACCGAGAAACAGGCACAGTTACGCTGTGCCGTGAGAAAGGACGACCATGGCAGTCGTTACCATGCGCCAGCTGCTTGAAGCTGGCGTCCACTTCGGGCATCAGACCCGCCGCTGGAACCCCAAGATGAAGCGTTACATCCTCAATGACCGTAACGGTATTTACATCATTGATCTGCGCAAGACCATCGAAGACATCAACCGCACCTACGACTTCGTCAAGCAAACCGTTGCGCACGGCGGCAACATTCTTTTCGTTGGCACCAAGCGCCAGGCCCAGCGGCCGATCCGCGAGCAGGCCGAGCGCGTAGGAATGCCCTACGTCAACGAACGCTGGCTCGGTGGCATGTTGACCAATTTCCAAACGGTCAATTCGCGCATCCAGCGTTTGAAGGAACTCGAACTCGTTGATTTTGACGACGTCGCCGGTTCCGGGCTCACCAAGAAGGAACTTCTCATGATGAGCCGCGAGAAGGACAAGCTCGAACGCACCCTCGGCGGTATTCGCGATATGGGCAAGGTCCCCTCAGCGATCTGGATCGTCGACACCAATAAGGAACACTTGGCTGTTGCTGAGGCCGAAAAGCTCAACATCCCGGTGATAGCAATCTTGGACACGAACTGCGATCCCGATCAGGTTGAGTACGGAATCCCGGGTAATGACGACGCGATCCGCTCCATTGACATTCTGACGCGTGTCGTTGCCGACGCCGTCGCCGAAGGTCTCGTGGCCCGCAGCGGTGGTGGAGCGCAGGCTGAAGATCCCATGCCTGAATGGGAACGCGAACTCCTTGCCGGTGAAGAAGGCGCGGCTGAAAAGCCGAAGGCCGAGGAAGCTTCAGCAGAGCAGCCCGCCGCTGAGGAAGCTAAGGTGGAAGAAGCCACCGCTGAAGAGCCTGAGGTTGAAGAGCCTGTGGCCGAGGAAGCCAAGGTCGAAGAAACTGAAACGGCAGAGCCAGCCGAGCAGGCTGAAGCAAGCGAACAGACCACCGAAGAAGACAAAGCCTAAATCCTGGAGGATTGAAATATCATGGCAAATTACACTGCTGCAGACGTCAAGGCGCTGCGTGACAAGACTGGCGCCGGCATGTTGGACGTGAAGAACGCCCTCGTCGAAGCCGAGGGTGATACCGCCAAGGCTGAAGAAATTCTTCGCCTGAAGGGCCTGAAGGTCGCTGCCAAGCGCGGCGATCGGACGGCATCCAACGGCCTAGTGCTTTCTCATATCGGCGAAACGGACTCGGGCAAGTACGGCCTGATCGTTGAAGTTAACGCCGAAACCGACTTTGTTGCAAAGAACGAGAAGTTCATCTCCTTCGCCGAAGGAATCCTCGAAGCGGCCGTCAAGGCCGGCGCAAAGACGTCCGAGGACGTTCTTGGTGCCGAGCACGCCGATGGCACAGTCGAAGATGCAATCAATAACTTCACCGGAATTATCGGTGAGAAACTGGGCGTTGGCGCCGTCGAATACCTTGAGGGCGATAACGTCGTGTCCTACATGCACAAGACGTCCACAGATCTGCCACCGCAGGTTGCCGTGCTCGTGGCAACTGACGCCGCCGGTGCCGATATCGCCCACGACGTGGCCGTGCACATCGCTGCTCTCGCTCCGCAGTACCTCGATCAGGCCGACGTGCCAGAAGAGGTTGTTGAAAACGAGCGCCGTATCGCAACCGAACTGACCATCTCGGAAGGCAAGCCAGAGCAGGCTGTTCCCAAGATTGTTGAAGGCCGCCTACAGGGCTTCTTCAAGCAGGTTACGCTGATGGAGCAGGGTTATGCCCGCGATCCGAAGCAGACCGTGCGCCAGATTGTTGACGCCGCTGGAGCTAAGGTGACCGGCTTTAAGCGCGTTCGCGTCGGGCAAGAAGGCTAGCGCCTAGCTCGAAGGTCTTAGGCCGAACTGTGGGGTGCGATTTGCTCGCACCCCACAGCCATATCTGGAAGTCAACAGCAGGCTTAGCCCTCAGATGAATAGCGATTAAACACACAGAATTACCTCACGTGTTCGCGTAACAATTGGAGCGGTAACGAACTGAACGGAGTGCACATGATTGTTGTGGCGTACAAGTACGCGCCCAATCCCGAAGATGCCGAGGTGAAGGCGGACGGTAGCGTTGACTGGACGCGCGCAAAAGCGGCCGTGTCTGAATCCGATCCGGTAGCTATCGAACTTGGTAGCCGGTTGGCAAAGGCACAGGGCGTGGAACTCGTTGGAATTTCAGTCGGCGGCAAGGTGGCCGGCTCGGCAATGGCGACCAAGAATGCCATGTCGCGCGGCTTCGACCGCGGGGTGATCGTAGCTGATGAAGCAACGGCGGAAATGACGTCGACCCAAATTGGTTCGATGCTTGCCGGTCTCGTACACAAAGTTGGCGATGTGTCTTTGGTGCTCACCGCTGACTCTTCGGTAGACGATTCGGCCGGTATGATGCCGGGTCTGATTGCCGGATATCTGGGCTGGCCAGCAGTTCTCGAGGTCACGGACATCGAAGCCACTGATGGCGGATACATTCTCACCCAGCGCGTGCGCGGCGGAAGCCGCAAGCTCAAGGTGAGCGGGCCCGTCGTCGTTGCAACGACATCGGATGCGACTTCGCCTGCCGTGCCGTCAATGAAAGATATTTTGGCCGCTGGTAAGAAACCGGTTGAGGTGCTGAGCGCCGACGACGTCGAAGCGGCACCTGCCGAGCTGAAAATCACGGGTACCGAGCGTCCGCCAACGCGCGAACGCAAGGGCAAGATGTACGCGAGCGCTGATGAATTGGTGGCGGCTTTGCGTGAGGATGGGGTGCTGTAGAACATGACGACGTGGATTGTTACGACGGAATCCGAGATCTCTACTGCGGTTGAGATGGCGGTTGGGGAAACGGTAGGCGTCGTCGTCGGCGATGCGCCAATCGGTGGAGTAGATCGCGCTATCCGAATCGAAACTGGGGGAGTTCCAGCCGAGGCGATGGCCCCCGCCGTGGTTGACGCCGTGCAGGCGCAAGCTGGCGATGCGATTTTAGTGGTGAATACCGCCGCCGGGCGAGTGCTTGCAGGCGCGCTTGCCGCCGCGAAGAACGCCCCGATACTGCGTGGGTTGCGCGAACTTGGCGAAGGTACGGCAACGCTTGGCCGCTACGGCGGAATCTCCTATGAGCACGTGGAATTTGACGACGTCGTGATCGGTCTGGTTGCGAGCAGTGAGGTTGTTGAACCGGCTGTCGAAGCCGAAGTGGTGACTGGTGAATCCTATGGCATGAGCGTTGAAAGCGAAGACGTGGGCGTAGGTGCGCAGGTGAACCTGGCTGCCGCGACGCGCATCGTCGGCGTTGGACGCGGTTTCATCACCGAAGAAGATATTGATCTAGCACGCGAGCTAGCGCGGGCAATTGGTGGCGAAGTTGGCTGTACTCGTCCGCTCGTGGAAGGCAATGGCTGGTTTGATCGGGACGCCTACCTTGGGGTCTCCGGCCACAGCGTGGCTCCGGAAATCTATATCCCGGTGGGTGTCTCTGGGCAGATTCACCACACTGCCGGCATCGATGAATCCGAGACGATCGTGGCGATCAACAACGACGAAACTGCCACAATCTTTGAATTCGCCGACTACGGCATTGTGGGTGACCTGTATAAGGTACTGCCTGAGATGATCGAGGCGCTCGAAAAGTAGCACCTGCTTCCCAGACGCGAGGGTCCTTTGTCGGCCGGTTCGTGGTGTGACCCAACATGCCCTGCGGCCGAGCCCACATGCGAGGGGTCCTGGTTAGATGTGAGGGGTACTTCCCCTCGTGTTTAGCACGGACTCCTCGCGTTTGCGTAGGGGAGTCCTAGAGCAGGTGCGGTAAGCTGGCTGTTCACAGGAAAGGACGCCCATGAACTACGATTTCGACGTGATCGTCGTCGGCGCCGGAGTCGCCGGTAGCGTGGCAGCCACCCAGTTGGCTCGTGCCGGGCACGAGGTTCTCCTTATCGAACGCGGGGTCGAAGCCGGTTCGAAGAACTTATCTGGTGGAGTGTTCTACAGCCGCGTTATAGAGGAAGTTTTTCCAGACTTCGTTACGCAAGCCCCCATTGAGCGCGTTATTACCCGCAACACGTTGAGTTTCCTGAACGAAAGATCCGCCGTCAATATCGACTATTGGGATCAGCAGCTGGCAGAGCCGGTTAACGCGGTTTCGGTGTTACGTTCCCATCTTGATCCATGGCTCGCCGAGCAGGCGGAAGAGGCCGGCGTCGCACTTATTCCCGGCGTCAAGGTAGATCGGTTACTTCGGGAAGGCACCCACTTTACCGGCATCGAGGCCGCGGGCGAACAGATGCGGGCTAAGGTCACGATCGTGGCCGAAGGCGTGAATTCTTTCCTTGCACAGGAATCCGGTATTCGGCCAAAGTGGCCTGTTAAGCATCTCGGCTTGGGTGTGAAATCCGTGATCCGCATCGGGGAAGAAGCCGTGCGCGAACGGTTCAACCTACAAAATAACGAGGGAGCTGCCTATGCAATCGTCGGAGACGCAACCATGGGCATTCCCGGTGGTGGATTCCTCTACACGAACAAGGATTCGGTGTCGATCGGCGTCGTACTCATGTTAGAAAAGCTGACCGAATCCGGGCTTGCCTCCTCCGATATTCACGATCATCTGGTCGCTCACCCGTATTTTGCGCCCTTCCTCAAAGATGGGGAACTACTCGAGTACGGCTGCCACTTGGTGGCCGAGGGCGGCGAACCCATGCAGGCCGATATCGTCCACGATGGCCTCGTACTCATCGGGGATGCTGCCGGGTTCACGTTGAATACGGGCCTGACAGTCAGGGGCATGGACCTTGCCGCAGGCTCAGCGATCTCGGCTGCCCGCGCGGTAGATGACGCCCTCGGAGCATCTGACTACTCGCGCCTCCAACTGAACAGTTACATTCGCGATTACCAATCGACATTCGTCGGAAAAGACATGCATACCTATCGCCACGCGCCAGATTTCCTTGAAAACGATCCTCTGATGTTTACAAAGGTAGGGCCCTTATTGGCGGATATTTTTTACCGCGCCTACGACCACGATCTCACGCCGCGCAAGCACTTGGCCGCGGTTGCCAAGGATGCTTTGGCCGCGTCCGGCATCAAGATTCGCGATCTGGTTCGTACCGGGATTAACGCCATTCGAGCGCTTTAGGAGAAGCATGAATTTCGATCCAGGTTCAATTAACGAGCGGCTCGCGAAGAATGTTTTCCACACCGATGATCGCCCGCACATTTCGATCAATCAGGAACTGGCCCGTGCTACCGGATCGGGCAAGCGGTTGGTGGCGGTGTGTCCGGCGCACGTCTATCGGGAAGAAAGCAACGGTGATATTTCCATTGAAAGCGCCGCTTGCCTCGAATGCGGCACGTGCCTGGCGGTGGCCGATCCGGGAGTTCTTCACTGGGTTTACCCAGAAGGTGGGATGGGCGTTCAGTTCCGCGAGGGCTAATCGACGACGCCGCTTGTGTGATCAGTGGTAGCCACTGGTTTTGGGTGTCGTTCTTGATAGCCATCTCGCCAAAACGCGATTGCGATAATGAGTGCGACAATCACGAAAAATGTGACTGCAACGTAGGCGAGAATGATGCCCATGTACCAGCCGTCGTCGCCGGAATATAGGCGTTGACCTAAGAAGAATACGGCGGTAATGATCGCGTTGCCGACTGCGGTGGATATACGCTGACCGGTTTGCATGATGCCACCGGCGGTACCACCAGAGGTCGGTGGCACGTCAAGCATCGATTGGGTCTGGTTTGCTGCTCCCATAGCTCCTTGGCCGAATCCGAGTACGGTGAGCGGAACCGCGAGCCACCAGAATGATATTCCGTGTTCCACGCCCCACACGACGCCGATCGCACCAAGTATGCCGATCAGCATGAGAATCAGAGCCATGACGTGGATACCACGCCCGTGCTCGACTGCTCGTTTGCCAGACCAGATGGCGGCATATCCCGAAATCAGCGCGTTCGGCAACGAAACTAAACCAACCTGCAGGGCGGTGGCATCCAGACCACGTTGTAAGAATAGGGCGAGGACGACGAAAACGGACGTCACGCCAATGAACTGCACAGCTGAGATTGAGGCCGCGTAGGAAAATGTTTTGATCTTAAACAAGTCGAGATCGACCATTGGCTCGTGGCCACGATTTTTATAGTGCTGTTCCCATAAAACCCAGCAGACTAAGAGGATGACCGCCAGGGGCAGGAGTATCCAGATCCAGGAGATTCCTGTTGACATGAATGGGAGCATGATTCCAAGGACGGCCATGACCAGAAGGAGCATGCCGATGGGATCAAGGTCAATTCTGGTGCGCTTCTTGTAAGGAGCACCTTGGGCTTTTTGTTTTTCGATGTGTTCGGCACGTGCGCGGTCTTTTTGTGGGCCAATGTGCCGGCGTTCCTTACCGAATGGCAGCCACATGAACGCCAAGATGAGTCCGATGATTCCGATAGGGAAGTTGATGATGAACGCCCATCGCCAGCCAACTTCCCGCCCGAGCATTCCAATGAGTACCCCCGACATCATTGGGCCGACAGCCACCGACATTGATACTACGAGTCCGAAAAGCGCGAATGCTTTCGCGCGCGCTTGGCCGGAGAAATACTGTTGGATCAGGCCCGTGGTTTGGGGTGAAAGGACGCCGGCGCCAAAGCCTTGGAGGATGCGCATGAGGTTCAGGACAGTGGCGTCATTAGACAGGCCCACCAAAAGTGAT
The DNA here is from genome assembly GCF_030811535.1 of Trueperella bonasi. Classification (GTDB taxonomy): domain Bacteria; phylum Actinomycetota; class Actinomycetes; order Actinomycetales; family Actinomycetaceae; genus Trueperella; species Trueperella bonasi. The sequence continues at coordinate 1,673,957 of NZ_JAUSQX010000001.1, forward strand.
GCGATCGTGAAAATCGTAAAACCGATGACGAACACGGAGGAACGCCCGAAGATATCACCTATCCGCCCAGCGGGAACGAGCACGATGCCCACGGCAAGTGCGTAACCGGATAGCACCCATTGCAGCTGCGCATCCGAGGCAGAGACGGCCTGGCCCATTGCGGATAACACATTGTTGACAGCGGAAACCTGCATGAGCGTCATCATCAGTGGCACGAGCAGTACGGCGAGAAGCTTGTTGCGGTCATAGACTCGATCCGATCCCGCAACTTTGATGTAACGCGGATTATCTCCTGCCTGTGATTGTGCTTCTGCCTTACTCATAAACTCCCCTGAGCGCACGTTAGTCAGAGCGCTTCTCATACATGTGCAACAAAAATGGCGCACCGGGCGCCAACTACATTCGGAGTATAGCCGGAGGGATCGGAAACCGCTGTAATGCAGGCCACGAGGGCGGCGCTGCCTGCGCAGGTGCAGCGCACGGGCGTAGACTTAGCGCATGGAAACAGCGCGAATCGATCAGTGGCTGTGGGCGGTGCGTCATATCAAAACTCGCTCGGCGGCGACGGCGGCCTGCCGTGCTGGCCACGTGCGCATCAACGATGAGCCGGTTAAGGCCTCCACCAAGGTGAAGGTGGGCGACGTCGTACGCTATCGGGTCCAAGGCTGGGACCGCATCCTGAAAGTTAAGAAACTCATAGTCAAGCGAGTCGGCGCGCCGGTGGCTCGCGAGTGCTACGAGGATCTCACCCCCGAACGGCCACGTGTGTACATTCCCGTGATGCGGCGCGAACCAGGCGCAGGACGCCCCACCAAAAAGGAACGCCGTGAGCTGGATCGGCTGTTTGGCAGAGACTCGAACTGGGGCCGAATGCGCTAAACTTGGGCAAAGTGCCACCGGGGCCAAGCTCCGGCCTCCAAGCAAACCGATCAGGCAAGCTAACCGATGAGAAAGGTAACGTCATGACACAGCCGGCCACACGGCGTCGAGTCCTTCTAAAGCTTTCCGGTGAAGTGTTCGGCGGTGGAGAGGTTGGGCTCGATACGTCGGTGCTCACCCGCATCGCGGGGGAAATTAAGGCGGCTGCCGAGGATGAGATCGAGGTTGGCGTCGTCGTTGGCGGCGGGAACTTCTTCCGCGGTGTCGAGCTCCAAGAAGCCGGAATGGATCGTGCACGCGCCGACTATATGGGAATGCTCGGCACGGTGATTAATGCGGTTGCACTCCAAGATTTTCTGGAAAGTGCGGGTGTTCCCACCCGTGTCCAAAGCGCGATCACGATGGCTCAGGTTGCTGAGTCCTACATTCCGTTGCGCGCCATCCGCCATTTTGAAAAGGGCCGCGTTGTCATCTTTGGTGCGGGTGCGGGTATGCCGTACTTTTCAACGGACACGGTAGCCGCACAGCGAGCACTTGAACTGCGCTGCGATGAGCTTTTGGTAGGCAAAAATGGCGTGGACGGCGTTTACTCGGATGATCCGCGCACAAACCCGGACGCCGTCAAGTTGGATCACGTCACGTACGAAGACGCCCTTCGGCAAGGATTGCGCGTGGTCGATGCCGCCGCCTTTTCGCTGTGCCAAGATAACGGTATGACCATGAGGGTGTTCGGAATGGTTGAGCCTGGAAACGTCACTCGCGCCCTTCGTGGTGAAGACATTGGAACATTGGTAACTAGGAACTGAGGACACATGATTGAAACAGCCCTGCTTGAAGCGGACGACAAGATGGATAAGTCCATCGACGTGTTGCGTAACGAGTTTTCAAAGATCCGCTCTGGCCGCGCAAACCCGGAGCTCTTCACCTCGCTGATGGTGGATTATTACGGAGCGCCGACGCCGTTACAGCAGCTCGCGTCCGTGACCGTTCCTGAAGCGCGGATGATCATCATCACCCCCTATGACCGCTCGGCTATGAAGGACATTGAGCGGGCCATCCAAGAAGCCGATCTTGGCGTGAACCCGACCGACGATGGCCAGGTATTGCGCATTAACCTTCCAGCGCTGACTGAAGAGCGCCGCAAGGAGTACGTCAAGCTCGCCCGCACCAAGGCTGAGGACGCACGTATTGCTATCCGCGGGATCCGCCGCAAGGCCAAAGAGGAGCTCGAGCGAATCAAGAAGGATGGCGACGCCGGCGAAGACGAAGTCGAACGTGGCGAAAAGGAGCTTGAAGCCCTCACGAAGCGTTTCACCGACCAGGTTGATGAGCTGCTCGAAGGAAAAGAAGCAGATCTCATGGAGATCTAGGGATGAAGACCTCGCTCGCGGAGCAGGGCACCAGGATATTTGCCTGCCTTGCCCCGCGCCCGCCCGAACCGCCCAAAGAGTCCGCTTCCCGGGCCGGGCGTAACCTGTGGCTGGCAGTTCCTACTGCGATCGTGCTGCTTGCGATTTTGGGGCTGTCCTTAATCCGCATGGAGCTATTCGTTGGCCTCGTGGTCATCGCCCTTGGTATCGCGCTGTGGGAGATGGCCGGAGCGCTGAAGGCTGGCCAGTTCACCATTCCGCTCGGGCCGTTACTTATCGGTCAATGCATCATGCTGATCGCCACGTGGAATCGTGGCCTTGACGCCGCGATTTTGATCTATTTTCTCACCTGCGCGGTTGCGATCGTGTGGAATGCTCGCCGGCCGATGGGTGTAACCGACGCAATCGCGGGCTGTTTTGCGCTCGGCTGGCTCGGCCTCATCGGCAATTTCGCGGTGGCGATGGCCGCGATGCCAAACAGTGCGCTCGTGATTCTCACCTTCATACTTTTGCCCGTAGCAAACGATACGGGTGGATGGCTTGTTGGCATTCTGGTGGGCCGCCATCCGATTGCCCCGTCGATCTCGCCGAAGAAATCCTGGGAAGGCTTTGCGGGATCCACGGTGGCAACCCTGCTGGTCGCATGGCTCATGTGCGGGCACCTTCTGGGAATGGAATGGTATTGGGTGATCGCGTTTGGCGTGACCACCCCCATTTTTGCGACGGCGGGTGATTTTGCGGAGTCGTTGTTGAAGCGCGATCTTGGGGTGAAAGACATGGGCTCCTTGTTTCCCGGCCACGGCGGAATGCTTGATCGGATCGACTCGATCTTGTTCTGCGCCCCCGTGTGTTACTTCCTTTTTGCTTTCGGATTTGGATTGTTTTAATCCGCTGGCACAATAGGTGATCTATGGTTAAGCAAGTAAGGCCACGCAACGAGTCGGGCAAAGAACTCACCCTGACCTTTCACGAAAAGCGCAGGGGAAAGCCGCCGCGTCATGTGGCAGATCTAGGCCGCGAGGAGCGGCGGGCTCTACTGCAGGAGATGGGCTTTCCCGCCTTTCGTGCGGATCAGATTTCCAGGCATTATTTCGCGCATCGCACCGTCGATCCTGCGGATATGACGGACCTACCAGAAGACGGGCGCGAGCAGCTCGTTGGCGCCCTCGTTCCGACGCTCATGGAAAAGGTCTCCGAGCAGTTCGCCGACGGCGGGCGCACCCTGAAGGTCTTATGGAAGCTGTACGACGGCGTCGTTGTCGAATCGGTGCTCATGGCGTACCCGGACCGGGCAACACTGTGCCTCTCCTCGCAGGCTGGTTGCGGTATGGCGTGCCCATTTTGTGCAACGGGCCAGGCGGGATTGACGCGCAACCTGTCAGCGGCAGAGATCATCGAACAGTTGCGGCTCAACATGAAGCTGGCGGAGTCCGGCGCGCTTGGCGAGTCTACGCGCATTACGAACGTTGTGTTCATGGGAATGGGTGAACCGCTGGCGAATTACCGCGCCGTCCAGCAATCCCTGCACAGGATGATCAAACCGGTGCCGGAGGGTTTTGGGATGTCGGCGCGAAATATCACCGTCTCCACGGTCGGCTTGGTGCCTGCCATCGAGAAACTCGCGGCTGAAAATTTGCCGGTCACCCTGGCCGTGTCCCTACACGCCCCCGACGACGGCCTGCGCGACGATCTTATTCCGATCAACTCGCGTTACAAGGTGGGAGAACTTTTAGATGCTGCCCGCCTCTACTACGTGAAAACGGGCCGGCGGGTATCGATCGAATACGCGCTGATCAGGGATATGAACGACCATAAGTGGCGTGCCGAACTGCTGGCAGCTGAACTCAACAGCCGGGGCAAAGGATGGGCACACGTCAATCCGATTCCGCTCAATCCCACTCCGGGAAGTATTTGGACGGCGTCGACCAACTCCGCAACGCGCTCGTTCGTCGATACACTTGTTGAGCGGGGTATTTCAACGACGGTTCGGGATACGCGCGGCTCCGACATTGACGGTGCCTGCGGGCAGCTGGCTGCCGAAGTGGTCGATCGCGACAACGTCGCACGCCGTGCCAAGAAAGCCCAACAGGCGGTGGAAGCAAGGTTGGCGCAGCATCGCGAGGAACCGAAAGACTTTGCGGACCAGTTGGCGACGATGCGATCGTAGGGAGGAACATGGTAGATACGTTCAAACGAGTAGGGGCCTGGAAGTCTGGTTATCACACCGGGCAGGTGGATGCCTTTTTGAAAAAAGCCAAGCAGGCCTATTCGGGTGATGATTCGCTCGGTATCGACGAAACTGCCGTGCGCGCTTCAGCGTTCGATTGGGTTCGTAACGGCTACGATCCCGAGCTTGTTGACGCGGCTTTGGACAGGCTCGAGTCTGCGTTTATTCAACGACGCCGTGCGCGCGTGGTCGATTCAGAAGGTGAGGAAGCGTGGCTTGATGAGACCTACGAGCAGGCGCAAACGCTTTATCCACGGCTATTGCGCCCGGGTGGGGAAAAGTTTGCCGACGCCGACGGCGCGGGTTATGCGAAGTCGGAAGTCGATCAAGTGATGGGCCGACTAGCGGAGTACTTTTCTGGCCGGCTGGAAATGTCGTCCACCGATTTGCGTTCGGCTACTTTTGGAAAGGCGCGGGGAAGTTCTGCATATTCCGAGCCGGTTGTAGATACCTATCTAGACCGTGCGATTAGCGTGATGTTGGCGGTTGAATGATGCGCGACGTCGTTTTGCTTGGGTCCACGGGATCGATCGGCACGCAAGCGCTCGAAGTGATCGACGCAAATGCTGATCGGTTCCGGGTATGTGGGCTTGGCGCCGGTGGGGGCAATATCGAACTGCTTGCCCGGCAAGCCGTGAGCTTTGATGTGCCGCGGGTGGCGATAGCGGCTGACAAAGCGGATGAATTTGCAAGCTCATGGAAGAAGGTTTCCGGCGGTGCGCCGATGCCGCAGGTTGATACTGGCGATGACGCGATGGTGGAACTGGCGCGATCTTTGCGTGGCACAGCCGAAGAATCCGGCGTCGTTGTTAATGGAATCACGGGCTCCATTGGTTTGCGTCCCACGCTGGCTGCCCTTGAATCGGGGGCAACTTTGGCCTTGGCGAACAAGGAATCCCTCGTGATTGGCGGTGGGCTGATTGCGCAGGCGATGGCGTGGCCAGGGCAAATTGTGCCCGTCGATTCCGAGCATTCGGCGATTGCGCAGGCGCTGAGTTCGGGGCGTCATGAAAAGGGTTTGACCTCGCCTGTTGTTACCGGCCGCTCTGAGGTGCGAAGGCTGATTCTCACGGCCTCTGGAGGGCCGTTTCGCGGGTGGGGGCGAGCTGATTTGGCAAAGGTTAGCCCGGAGCAGGCGCTCAACCATCCGACGTGGGATATGGGCCCGGTTGTCACGATCAATTCATCCACGCTCATCAACAAGGGGCTTGAGCTGATCGAGGCCGCCTACCTATTCGACATCGATCCGGCGGACATCACGGTGGTGGTTCATCCGCAGTCAGTGGTCCATTCGATGGTGGAGTTCGTAGACGGGTCTACCATTGCGCAGGCCTCGCCTCCGGATATGAAGCTGCCGATCGCGCTTGGGCTGGCGTGGCCCGAGCGGCTCGAGGGCATGGCCAGCCCCTGCCGGTGGGAGGAACCGGTTTCGTGGACTTTTGAGCCATTTGATGTCGAGGTGTTCCCAGCCATTGGCCTAGCCCGCGATGCTGTGGCTGCCTCGCCGCTGCATCCGGCGGTGCTGAATGCAGCTAACGAGGAATGTGTGGACGCTTTCAGAGTGGGCAGGATTGGCTATCTGGACATCGTGGATACGGTAGCGGAAGTTCTCGGCGCGTTTGATGCGGATGCCACGCTTGATCTCGACGGCGTCCTTGGTGTTGATGCGTGGGCGCGGGCGCAAGCGCGCCGCGCGTTAGGGGTCTAAGTGGGTGCCTTGCCCGGCATTATTTTTCTGATCGTCGGCCTACTTGTTTCGGTCGGTATTCACGAACTTGGCCACCTTATTCCAGCAAAGCGCTTCGGGGTGAAGGTATCGCAGTACTTTATTGGTTTTGGACCAACGCTGTGGTCAACCATGCGCGGCGGTACAGAATACGGGTTGAAAGCGATTCCGCTTGGCGGATACGTGCAAATGGCCGGCATGCTCGCGCCTGCAAAGCCGGGTACGCGAACGTACAAAAACGGACAGCTCACGCTGGCTGAGGAGGCCCGGCGGGCGTCGGCTGAAGATCTGAGCCCCGGCGAGGAAGACCGGGCATTCTGGCGCTTGCCAGCTCGCCAAAAGCTCGTGGTCATGTTCGCAGGCCCGGTAACGAACCTTATTTTGGCAGGGCTGCTTATTGGCCTCGTCGTCTCCGGTTTTGGTCTGCCGGCGCTGACCAACCAGGTTGGTGCAATCACCCCCTGTGTGGGCCAAGCGCAACAGTGTAGTACGGAACATCCGCCGAGTCCCGCGGCTGACTCGGCCCTCGAAGTTGGCGACACGGTTGTGGCATGGGGTCATACCTCGACCTCCAACTGGGAAGAGTTATCAGCCGCAATTGCCAACGGCGGTACCGGCCCGGTGACCGTACGCATCGAACGCGAGGGCGAACCGATCGACGTCGTCGTCCATCCGGTACTCGTGGAGCGGCCGGTTGTTGAAAACGGGCAAGTCGTCGTTGACGACGCCGGGGAGCCGCACACGCACACGGTGCCGTACGCGGGTATTTCGCCGACGAGCCAGCGCGAGCGGCAGTCGGTGTGGCAGGTGCCAGGATACGTGTGGGATTTCACTATCGCCACCGGGAAGGTGCTGGTCAGCCTGCCAATGAACCTGTGGAATACGGCGGCGGACCTTGTGACGGGCGCCGAGCGGGATCCCACGGGCGTGGTCGGAATCGTTGGCGTGGCAGATATCGCGGGAAATATTAGCTCCAGCCAGGGGGAGGGCTACGGAGCGGTCGATCGGCTAGGAGATCTCACTTTGCTTCTCGCTGGGCTGAACATGTCGCTGTTCATGTTCAACATGCTTCCGCTTTTGCCCCTCGACGGCGGGCACATCTTAGGCGCGCTCATCGAAGGTACACGCCGAAAAATAGCGAAAGTGCAAGGCAAGCCCGATCCTGGGCCTTTCGATACGGCCCGTCTGTTGCCGCTCAGCTACGTGGTGCTCGCCGCACTGATAGCGATGACGGTGTTACTCGTCGTTGCCGATATCCTCAACCCGGTTGTATAGCTGTGGAGCGAGTACCGCTGTAAATCATCACGGGGGGATGACATAATCGAAGGCGTGAGTAATCCAGTATCGCTTGGTATCCCGACAGTCAAGGAAGCGCCGGAAGTTTTACGGCCGCGCAAGAAAACCCGCCAGATTAAGGTGGGGGACGTGTACGTAGGCGGAGACGCGCCCGTTTCCGTGCAGTCGATGACAACCACAAAAACCCACGATATCGGTGCGACGCTCCAGCAAATTGCGGAGCTTACGGCCGCGGGATGTGACATCGTACGCGTTGCCTGCCCCACCGATAAAGACGCCGAAGCCCTGTCAATCATCGCGCAGCAGTCGACCATTCCCGTGGTTGCCGATATCCATTTCCAGCCGCGCTACGTGTTCGCTGCGATCGACTCGGGTATGGGCGTGCGCGTGAATCCGGGCAATATTAAGAAGTTTGACGATCGAATTCCGGAGATCGCGGCGGCGGCGAATGCTAATGGTACCGCGATGCGAATCGGTATTAATGCGGGTTCGCTCGATCCGCGTCTGTTGAAAAAGTACGGTAAGGCCACGCCTGAAGCGCTGGTTGAGTCGGCCGTCAATGAGGCGCTACTTTTCGAAGAGGCCGGCTTTTTTGATTTCGCGATCTCCGTGAAGCATCACGACCCGGTGACGATGGTGCGGGCCTACGAATTGCTGTCGGAGGCGGGAGATTGGCCGCTACACCTTGGCGTGACTGAGGCCGGGCCGGAGTTCCAGGGAACCGTGAAATCCGCGGTTGCATTCGGTGCTCTGCTCAGTCAGGGGATTGGCGATACGATCCGCGTTTCGCTGTCTGCCCCGCCCGTTGAGGAGATCAAGGTTGGCGAGGAGATTTTGCGCTCGCTTGGGCTTCGTGAGCGCAAGCTGGAAATCGTTTCCTGCCCTTCGTGTGGGCGAGCCCAAGTGGATGTTTACACGTTGGCCAACGAGGTAACTGAGGGCTTGAAGGACGTGAGCTTTCCGCTACGCGTTGCCGTGATGGGTTGCGTTGTTAATGGTCCGGGCGAAGCGCGCGAAGCAGACCTTGGGGTGGCCTCTGGCAATGGGAAAGGGCAGATCTTTGTGAAGGGCAAGGTTGTGGAAACCGTCCCCGAGGAAGAAATTGTGGAAACTTTGATTCGACGTGCTCGGATTGTGGCCGAGGAACTGGGCTTAACCGAAGATCCCGAGGCTTCGCCCGAGGTGATCGTCTAGTGCGCTGGCCGCGCCGTTCGCGGCTTCGGCGGCTCAGTGCTTTCGATAAAAAGGCGGCAATCGATATTCTGGCCCAAGATCCCGTAGCCTCGATTTTGGCTCGGGTGCCGATCGAACAGGAGGACTCGAGCACGGCGCACGCCTTAGGTCTTTTCGACGACGACGGCGCGCTTTGCGCAGTGTGCTGGAATGGTGGCAACCTGGTGCCTTTCGGTTTCGACCCCGAAGGCCTCGATATTTTGGCCGATCATCTCATTCACACCCCGCAACTGTGCTACACGCTTACGGGCCCGGCCGATCAGGTCCTACCTTTATGGGACCGGGTTCAAGGTGTGTATTCCCGCCCGCGCGAGATCAGGGAGCGCCAGCTTTCGATGGTTTATCAGGGCGGTGAACAGGTGGCTCCCGATCCGGCCGTGCGTTTGGCACAGGTGGGCGAAGGCGGTTTGGTTTTTCCGGCGTCGGTAGCGATGTTCATCGAAGAAGTGGGTTTCGATCCGAGCCAGGGCAGCTACGCATATGCTAATCGCGTTTACAGCCTCATCCGTCAAGGGCGTACTTTCGTGCGGATCGGCCCGGGTGGTAACGGCCAGCCGCGAGTGGAGTTCAAAGCTGACGTGGGTGCGCTTGCTGGGGGAGTGGCACAGATTCAAGGCGTGTGGACTGCGCCCGACCTACGAGGGCAGGGGATTGCAACGAATGCGATGGTAAGTGTAGCCCGCGCGGTGTCTACTACGATCGCGCCAACAGTTTCGCTTTACGTCAACGACTTCAATGTTGCGGCCGTGCGCGCCTATGAAAAAGCCGGCTTCGAGACGGTTGGCCTATACGCGACCGTGATGCTCTAAGGACACCAGGGTCGCTAGAGCTCGGGATTCTAGAACTAGCGGAATTCCCGCTAGAATGAGGGCCGTGCTTAGAATGTCAAAACTATTTGTCCGGACCTTGCGCGAAAATCCTGCGGACGCCGAGGTCGAATCCCACAAGCTGCTCGTGCGGGCTGGCTATATTCGCCGCGCAGCGCCGGGTGTATACACGTGGCTACCTCTAGGGTTGCGTGTTTTGCGCAAGGTCGAGCAGATTATCCGTGAGGAAATGGACGCGGCCGGAGCGCAGGAAATGCATTTCCCCGCACTGCTTCCGCGTGAACCATACGAAGCTACTGGTCGGTGGGATGATTACGGGCCAAACCTGTTCCGGCTCAAGGATCGCCGGGATAACGACTATCTGTTGGCACCCACGCACGAGGAAATGTTCACGCTCGCGGTTAAGGATATGTGCAGTTCCTACAAGGATTTACCGCTCAACCTCTACCAGTTCCAGACGAAGTACCGTGACGAGGCGCGCCCGCGTGCCGGGCTTCTTCGCACGCGCGAATTCGTGATGAAGGATGCCTATTCTTTCGATATAGACGACGCCGGGCTTGACGTTTCGTACCAGATCATGCGTGACGCGTATGAAAGGGTCTTCGAACGCTTAGGCGTGCCGTACGTGATCGTGCAGGCAACATCCGGCGCGATGGGTGGTTCGCGGTCGGAGGAGTTCCTCAGCCCGATCGACGTTGGTGAGGATACGTTCGTTGTTTCCGACGGCGGTTATGCGGCAAACACGGAAGCCGTGACGACACCCGAACAGGAAGAACTCGACTATTCTCAGGTACCTGAGCCTGAAACCCTGGATACCCCGGATTCGACAACGATCGCGCTACTCGTCGATTTTGCGAACGAGGCGCGCCCACGCGAGGATCGCCCGTGGCAGGCCTCCGACACGATGAAGAACGTGGTGGTCGTGGCCACGCATCCCGACGGTGAGCGTGAATTGCTTGTGATCGGCATGCCCGGTGATCGCGATGCCGATCTGAAGCGCATCGAGGCGAATCTGGCGCCCGCCGAGGTCGAGATGGCAATGCCCGAGGATCTAGAGAAGCACCCCGAGCTCGTCCCTGGTTATATCGGGCCGAAGTTTATCGGCCCAAATTCGCCAAACCGCACGGTTGGCGAGGATGGAAAGCCGGTTGGCTCCGTGCGCTACCTGTTGGATCCCCATGTTCAGCGTGGATCGGCATGGATCACCGGTGGAGACGCGGAAGAAAAACACTCGTTCAACATGGTCTACGGCCGCGACTTTGAGGCCGATGGATTTATCGAAGCTGTCGAGGTGCGCGAAGGTGACGAGGCGCCGGATGGATCTGGGCCGTTGCGGATTCAGCGCGGCATTGAAATTGGGCACATTTTCCAACTGGGCCGTAAGTATGCCGAGGCGTTGGACCTGAAAGTGCTCGACGAGAACGGCAAGGCCGTCGTCGTTACGATGGGTTCATACGGTATTGGCGTGTCGCGTATCGTTGCCGCGCTAGCGGAACGTAACCATGACGAGCTGGGCCTTATGTGGCCGGCGAACGTCGCCCCCGCTCAGGTTCATGTTCTTGCAACTGGTAAGGACGCGGATGTCTTTGGAACTGCCGAGAACATCGGTGAGGAGCTGAGTGCGAAGGGAATCGAGGTTCTTTACGATGACCGGCAGAAAGTTTCCGCCGGTGTGAAGTTTAAAGATTATGAGCTACTTGGCCTGCCCTATGCGGTTGTTGTTGGTCGCGGCCTGCAAAATGGCGTTGTTGAACTGCGCGATCGCCGCGAGGGAACATCCGTCGAAGTGAAAGTTGCGGGCGCAGTCCAAGAGCTTGCCAAACTCATGGGTGACTAATTTTGCTCAGAATCGGTTGACGTGCCGAGTAAATCCAGGCCTGGGAAGGGCTCAATTCGCGGCGCATCTTGAAACTGGTTGAGGTGGCAAATAAACGAGGCGACGTCGGCCTGCGCGCCACTGGCATTCATCGCGCTGAACGCGAGCTGGTCAATGAGGAGTTTGTAGGCGGCCTCCACATGGGAGTCACCGGCAGGTTCGGCGACGAGTGCGGGCCGGGTGTCCGGAGCGCCAGCGGCAAGTTGCGCATCGATCAGATTGGATAGCATGTCGATCCGTTCAATTTCGGAATCGCGCGCTCCTACTTCTAATTGGGCTGCGTGCTGTTCGAGCCATTGGCGCGCTATTTCCACATTTTCTACGGCCACCCCCGAATTGGCGGCTCCTGCCACGGTGGCAAGGTCGTATTCCCCGCATTGGTCTGGTTCGCTCGCGCCGAGCGAGAGTGTCGAAATACCGATTGCCGTGGTCACGGGCCCCAGATCTGAATTCAGGGTGGCTTCGGAGAGTTCAAGCAAGGCGGAATGAACATCGTCGAAGGAGTTTTCAGGAATTGGGGGGTTGGTGTATCCGTCGGGAGCGCCATCGGGCCACGGGATCCACACGCCGCCAAGAGCAGTTGTCCAATCTTCGCCGAAAGAAGCGTAGTCCCCACCGCTATGAGCAATCTCTTGTGCACGTGCTGCGAGCTGCTGACGCTCCACATCTTGCGGACTCGGCTCTCGTGGCGAAACATCCTTTTCTAGACGTATCCCCATCACGATCATGACGAGCGCAAAAAGTGCGATTCCGAGCAAAAGGGTGCCAATAAAGATGAGCGTGGAGCCGGTTCGACGTTGTGCCATAACTTTATCCTGCCACATTGCGCAGGTAGCATTGGCAGCATGTCTAAGGAAAACGAGATTGTGGATTTGCTCCGGCCACTTGTTGAAGAACATGGCCTTTACCTCGAGGGGGTCAAGCTTAACCGTGCGGGAAAACATTCCGCGCTTGTTGTGACCATCGATCTTCCGGAGGGTCCAGGGGGAGTGGGATCTGATGCGCTTAGCAGTGTGACCCGTGCGATTTCGGGTGCGCTCGACGAGGCGGATCCGATCGCGGGAAGCTACAACCTTGAGGTGACGACGCCGGGTGCCGAACGTGAGCTGACGGAGCCACGCCACTTTTCGCGTGCGCAGGGAAGGCTTGTCGCATTCGTTTTCGACGACGGCGCCATGGCGAGCGGCCGAATTGAAGAGTTACAGGGCGACTCGGTGATGGTGAGTGTTGACGGCCAAAGGCGCGAAATCTCGTTAGACTCCGTGAGCAAAGCGCACGTTCAGATCGAATTTTAGGAGGCGGCATGGATATCTCAATGAATGAGCTCCGAATTGTTGAGTCGGAGCTCGATGTTGATCTCAATGTTTTGCTAGAAGCTATCGAAGCCGCACTCCTGCACGCCTATAACCGTGCACCGGGAGCAATTAAAGGCGCGCGTGTTGATCTGGATCGGTCCACGGGAAATGTGACGGTGTGGGCTCCAGAACTTGATGAATACGGTGAGGTGATCGGAGAGTTTGACGACACCCCAAATGACTTTGGCCGGATTGCCACCTCGACAGCCCGCTCGATCATCGCCCAGCGTTTACGCGACGCCGAGTCCGCGCGGATCCTTGGTGATTTCCAAGGTAAGCAGGGGGAAATTGTCGCCGGGACCGTGGAAGGACATGCGGGCTCCAGCCCTGAAAACCGCGATCTCTTCGTTGAGCTGGGTGAAAATCGCGGGCTGTTGCGCTCTGAGGAACAGGTCGCAACGGAGCGCTTCGAACGGGGGGATCTGATTCGTGCACTCATCCTTGATATTTCAGTGACCCCGCGGGGAGCCTCCATCCGCCTATCACGCTCGCACCCAGACTTTGTCCGGCAGCTTTTTGTTACCGAAGTGCCGGAGATTAGTGATGGCATAGTCGAGATCGTGACGATCGCTCGCGAGTCGGGCCATCGGTCAAAGATTGCCGTATGGTCAAATGATCCCGCAGTCGCGGCGAAGGGCGCCTGCATAGGCCCCAACGGCCAACGAGTTCGGGCGGTCACCCAAGAGTTGCAGGGTGAAAAGATTGACATTGTTGACTACAGCGATGACATCGGCACTTTCATTGCGGCGGCACTCTCACCTGCGAAGGTGGTTCGAGTGGACGTTCTTAATCCTGATATGCGGCAAGCCCGAGCGATCGTTCCAGATGATCAGGCTTCGCTCGCGATTGGAAAAGAAGCTCAAAACGTGCGCCTGGCTGCGAAACTCACCGGCTGGTCAATCGATATCCGCAAGGTGTCGGAAGATCCGCAGGCGCAAGAAGAGCCGCAAGAGGAATCGCAATAGTTTCCGTGAACGCGGCTAAAGCCGTATTGCGTGCGCGGGAGTTGAGCAACCTCACGTGCTGAGCTCGGTTCGGGCGAGCTTCGTCGGGTAAACTAGTGCAGGTATGTCTACGTCCTTGCCGCGCGCTATCAAACAGCGCACCTGTATCGGTTGCCGGGGCGTTGGGCATGCAAACGAACTTTTGCGCTTCACCGTTTCGAACGCGTACGTCGTATGCGATACGGAAAAGAAGCGAGGGGGACGTGGCGCGTGGGTTCATCCCACGCCGGAATGTTTGGGGCAGGCACTGTCCAACCGGGCGTTCAACCGCGCTTTTCGCAGCGCGGTGGATGCGCGGGATGTGCACGCCCTGCTCGATATGACCAAGGAGCGCAAGCTCCCAGAGAAGAAAGCGGGTAGAGAGCCCATGGGCACCCGATGAGTACCCAGCGATGAGCTGTCTGCAAGAGGTCTGACGCCGTGAGCGCGGACCCACAATGAAGGAGAAAAGTGGCTAGAGTCCGCGTACATGAGCTCGCCAAGGAAATCGGCGTGACGTCCAGAGAACTTTTGGACGTGCTGAAAGAAAATGGCGAATTCGTTAAGTCGGCGTCCTCGAGTATCGAGGCCCCCGTCGTGCGTAAAGCACGTGAATATTATGAAAAGCACCCCGAGTTACTAGGGGAGAAGGCTGCGGCAAAACCTGCCGATAAGGAGCCGAAGAAGGCTACTCCGAAGAAGGTTGCGCCCAAGCCGGGAGCTAAACCAGCCACGCCTGCGGCTAAGCCCGGCCCGAAGCCGGCACAGAAAGCAGCGGCTGAGGAGGTGGCAGAGCAGGCTCGCGCAACAGAACCGGTTCAGGAAGCCAAATCAAGCCCTAAGAGTGCACCAAAGCCCGCACCGCAACCTAAGGCGCCCACACCGAAGGCGGAGCCGAGCGCGGTAGAGCCGGAGAAAGGCACCCCCAAGGAGGAGCCTGCAGAGCCTTCGCGTCCGATTGTGACGCCGGGCGAGGCGGCTGCCTCTGCTCGTGCGGCTCGTGAAGCTGCTCCGCCGCGGCCGCAGCGCCGTCGGGGCCCGCGTCCGGGCAATAGCCCGTTCGCTTCGAAGCAGGGTATGGGCCGTCCGCGTCCTGGCAACAGTCCGTTTGCGCCCAAGCAGGGTATGCGGCAGGACCAGCAGGGCGGGCGTCCGCAACGCGAGGGTGCACCGCGCCCGCAGCGCGGTGGGCCACGTCCCTCGCCGAATATGATGCCCGACCAGATCCAAAGCCAAGATTCCCGTGGTGGCCGCGGTGGTCGCGGCCGGCCAGGCGGGCAGGGTCAAGGCCAGGGTCAGCGGCCCGGAGGCGGTTTCGTCCGTTCGGGCGGCAAAGCTCGCGGTGGTTCGACTGCCGGCGCGTTCGGCCGCCAAGGTAGCCGTGGCCGCCGGAAGTCAAAGCGGGCAAAGAGGCAAGAATTTGAAGAGCAGCAATCACCGATGCTCGCTGGCGTTCAGGTGCCGCGCGGCAACGGTGAAGAGGTTCGCGTTCGCGCAGGTTCCTCCCTGGCTGATTTCGCCGAGCGTATTGAGGCCGATCCAGCTGCACTCGTGACTGTTTTGTTCCGGATGGGCGAGATGGCTACGGCCAATCAGTCCCTCGATGAGGACACCTTCCAGTTGCTCGGCGCCGAACTTGGCTACGACATCAAGATCATGAGCGCCGAGGATGAGGATCGCGAGATTCTCGAGGCTTTCGATATCGATATTGACGCCGAACGCGCAGAAGAGAATCCTGAAGATCTCGCCGAGCGTCCGCCCGTCGTGACCGTTATGGGTCACGTCGATCACGGTAAGACGGCACTGCTGGACGCGATCCGGAATGCCGACGTCGGCAGGGGAGAAGCCGGCGGTATTACGCAGAACATTGGTGCCTACCAGGCTCGGGTGGACGTCGAAGGTGAACGCCGGGCGATCACCTTTATCGATACCCCCGGTCACGAGGCGTTTACGCAGATGCGTGCGCGCGGCGCGAACGTGACGGACGTGGCGATCCTCGTGGTGGCCGCGAACGATGGCGTCATGCCGCAGACCGTGGAAGCAATCAATCACGCACAGGCGGCTGACGTACCGATCGTCGTGGCTGTGAACAAGATTGACGTGGACGGTGCGAATCCGCAGAAGGTGCGTTCGCAGCTCACCGAATACGAACTCGTTGCCGAGGATTACGGTGGCGATGTTGCGTTCGTTGACGTGTCCGCAAAGCAGCGCACGAATATCGAGGATCTCCTCGAAACCGTGCTTGCCACTTCGGACATCCTCGTGGAGCCAAAGGCCAATGCCGATAAGCCAGCCCGCGGTGTGGCCATTGAGGCCAAGCTTGATCAGGGCCGTGGCTCGGTTATTACGGCGCTCGTTCAAGAAGGAACGTTGCGCGTTGGCGATTCGATCGTGGTGGGCACGGCGTATGGCCGCGTTCGCGCGATGATCGACGAACACGGAAATAACGTTGAGGAAGCCGGTCCATCGCGCCCGGTTCAGGTGCTCGGTTTAACCTCGGTGCCGGGAGCTGGCGATCAGCTCATCGTTGCCGACGACGACCGCACGGCCCGTCAGATCGCAGAACGCCGCGAAACGGCGAAGCGTGCCGCAACGCTTGCCAAGCGCCGCAAGCGTATCTCGCTCGAGGATCTTACCTCCGCGATTGAGCAGGGCAAGGTTGAAAACCTCAACCTCATCATCAAGGGCGATTCCTCCGGCTCCGTTGAGGCGCTGGAGAGCTCGCTGCTCGATATTGAGATTGGTCAGGGCGAGGTTGAACTCAACGTCATCCACCGAGGTGTGGGTGCCGTGACCCAGTCGGACGTTGACCTCGCAACCGTTGATAACGCCGTGATTATCGGCTTCAACGTGCGCCCGGCAGAGCGCGTGCAAGAACTCGCGGACGAAGAGGGCGTTGAGATGAAGTTCTACAACGTCATCTACGATGCGATCGACGACGTCGAAGCGGCTCTTAAGGGCCGGCTCAAGCCGATCTACGAAGAGATCGAGGTCGGTACGGCGGAGATCCGCCAGGTGTTCCGTTCGGGCAAGTTCGGCAATATCGCCGGTTCGATCGTGCGCAAGGGCACTATCAACCGTGGCCACAAGGCGCGTCTTGTGCGCGACGGCGTGGTTGTTGCAGCGGATTTGGAGATCAAGTCGCTGCGACGCGAGAAGGATGACGTCTCGGAGGTCCGCGAAGGATTCGAGTGCGGTATTACGCTCGGATACAACGACATCGCCGAGGGCGACCTCATTGAAACCTGGGAGATGCGCGAAAAGCCGCGCGATTAAGCCCAAAATGCGGGTGTGCGGGAAGTACCGCACACCCGCCAGCATGATAGGAGAATCATGGCAGGTGCACGCGTTGAGAGAGTGGCCGATCAGATCAAGCAGATCGTGGCACTCCTGATTGATCGTAAAGTAAAGGATCCGCGCCTAGGAATGGTGACTGTGACGGACGTTCGGGTAACCGGAGATCTGCAACACGCCTCCATTTTCTACACCGTAATGGGCTCTGAGGAAGAGCGCATCCAGTCTGGTAAGGCGCTCGAATCGGCGAAGGGTATGATCCGTTCTTCGGTGGGCAAACAGCTCGGATTGCGGCTGACCCCTACCATCGAATTTATTTTGGATGCCCTACCCGACTCGGCTAAGACAATGGAAGAATTGCTTGCCGAGGCCCGCGCGCGTGATGAGGAGATTCGCCGCCGGGCTGAGGGTGCGAAGCCGGTAGGCGATGCCGACCCCTATCGTAAGCCCAAGGCTAGCGAAGCCCCTGTACCGGGGGCTGATTCAGCGACTGGCGGGGGCTCAGCGGTCTAGTGCGTCAAGGGCGCGAGCGCAATCGCCAGCGAGCGATTGCGCGTAATGAACGAGTGAAGCCGTGGGGCGATTTGCCCCGCGGCTCTTCACCATCTCAGGGCGTGCTCTTCATCGATAAGGACCAGGGTGTGACCAGCCACGACGTGGTTGGCGCGATACGCCGGCTTGGCGCTACCCGGCAAGTTGGACATGCGGGCACCCTCGACCCGATGGCGACGGGCCTGCTGATCGTTGCCACTGGTAGGACGACGAAACTGATCCAGTACCTGGTCGGAGCGGAAAAAACCTATGAGGCCCGGATTTGTTTGGGTGTGGGTTCCGATACCGACGACGCCGACGGGCAGCTTTACGCCGCCAGCGCGCCTGAGCTGGGCGAGGGGAGCGAGGAACGAGTAGACAAAGCTTTGGCCGCCTTAACGGGCGATATCTTGCAGGTGCCCGCAACCGTGTCCGCGATTAAAGTCGATGGCTTGCGGGCGCATGATCTGGCCAGAGCGGGTCACGACGTTGAACTCGAGGCCCGGCCGATTCACGTTTCCCGCTTTGAGCGCACATCGACCATCGTGAATGGAAACATGGAGATTGCCGGGGAATCGGTGCCAACTTGGCAGTTCGACGTCGTCGTTACCGCTTCTGCTGGAACGTATGTGCGAGCCTTGGCCCGCGATGTTGGCCGAGCGCTTGGCACGCAGGCACACCTGAGGAGTCTGCGGCGAACGCGAATCGGGCCGTGGGACGTGGCAAATGCCGTGCGCGTGGCAGATCTGCGCGATTGCGTCGAACGGGAAGTGCCGTTACCAGTGGCTAAGATGGCCGAAATCTGCCGGGCCATTTTTCCCGTGATAGAGATCGACGACGCCGAAGAAGCCGCCCTGCGAAACGGAATATTCATCGAAAAACGCAAGCCGGTATCGCAGGGTGCGCGCTCGGAGCCCTGGCCGGCGGCAGCGTTCAAAGGCGATCGTCCGGTTGCCCTCGTGTCGCCGCGTTCGGGCCGCTTCAAACCGGATCTGCAATTATCGATCGAGGGCTAACATTATCCGGTAGCTCGATGTGTGATAATCGTGCTATGACATCAACGTATATCTTAATTGGAATTGCCGTAGTGGTGGTTCTGCTCATCTTGTGGGTTATTGCCACGTACAACAAGTTCGTCCAGTTGCGCGAAAATGTGCGCAATGCGATGGGGCAGATCGCTGCGCAGATCGAATCGCGTTGGGACGCGCTGACCTCGATGATTGGTGCAACGCAAAAGTATGCTGAACACGAGGCGAACACTTTACGCAACGTGATCGCGCAGCGTAGCCCCGTGCGTCCGGATTCGACGCCGGGCGAGGTAGTCCGCGATGATGAGGCGTTCTTGGGTGCGATGGCACGGATTAACGCGGTCGTTGAGAACTATCCGGAGTTGCGCGCCTCGGAAACATTCGGCCGAGCGATGGGAGCGGTGGACAAATTTGAGAATAACGTCCGCTACTCGCGCATGATGTACAACGATACCGTGACCAAATACAACCGATACCGCAGCCAGTTCCCGTCGTTGATCGTGGGCGCACTCTTTGGTTTTGCTAAGCAAGACTACTTCGATAGCTCGCCCGGTAAACGCGAAATGCCGGCGTGGCAATGAAGAAAATCTGGATCGCGCTACTAGTACTGTTCGCCGTCGTCGGCATTGCACCGGCGGCGGCCGCGAACGTCATATCCGATATCGCGATCGAAGCGGAAATCCTAGCCGACGGCTCGGCAGTCATCACCGACACGCGAACGTTCACTGCGAACGAGGGAAGCGAACACTATATTTCGCTGGAAAATCTTGGGCCGTCAGATGTTGTCGGTTTTTCTGTTGTGCTTAATGGTCATCAGCTTGAGGATGTTGGCGAATGGGACGTGGACCGCAGCCGATTAGAAAAAGCGGGGAAGTCCGGCGTCGTTACTCTTTATGACGGGTACGAACTTGCCTTTGGCTTTGGCGACTACGGCACGCACACGGCTGTCATGACGTACACCGTGACGAACTTCGTGGAAAACCTCGAGGACGGCGCACAGGCCGTGTACTGGGAATTCATTCCCAAAAATATGACGCGTACCGAGAATGTAACCATCCGGCTCACGAGCGCCGAAGGCGTAACCTTCAACCAGGAAAATTCGAGGATTTGGGGATTCGGTTTTGAAGGCGAGACAGAGATTACGCCTGAGGCGTTGGTGATGAGGACGACGGCAGAAATTACCGCGAGGGACTACATGACTCTTTTGGCGATCTTCCCTCAGGCGCCTTTCACCTCAACTGTCACGATGCCGCATACCTCGGAATCGCTCGAAGCCCGCGCAAAGGAAGGATCTATCTGGGAAGACGACCCCGATGGTGGGGATTCCCCGACTAGGGGGTGGAAGGATTCCGGCACGAGCCGCAAATCCCCAGATTTTGATTGGAAGGAGATCATTAGCGGGCTTGGCAAGGGTTTGAGTTCTATGGTGGGACTTCTGTTTTGGTCGATAGTTTTGTTTTTTGGCTTTGAGTACTACAAAAAGGACAAGAACAAGCAAATTAGCCAACACGAGGCACGCGGTTTATTCAGCTTTGGTGCGAAGCCCACGGTTGGTAAGGAAGATTACTGGCGGGAGGTACCGTATCAGGGACCGGTTGCCGACGTCGTCGCGGTAGCTAGCAGCGCGCTGCCGGGGCTTGCCACCGCACTACTTTTGCAGTGGATTAAAGACGGGGCCCTGCGCGAGGTTCAACATGTTTCCGGGTGGGTGTTTAAGCGTGAGGAAGCCGCGTTCCGTATCGAAGGAACGCCGGTGTTTCGTTCCGATGTCGAGCGAACCTACTGGGATTTCATTGTTCGCGCGGCACGAGATGACGCCACTTTACAGCGCAAAGAAATCGAGAAATTCACCCGGCGCAACTCGGATTCAGTCGGCTCGTGGCAGAGCTCGGCTCGGGCGTATTCCCGCGAAAAGTTAAAAGAGCAAGGACTCGTCGAAACTTTCGAGACCACGACTTTTGGCCTATTCACGAGAACCCATACGCGGATTAACCAGGAAGGGATGGAACTCAAGAACCGCATCCAAGGGTTTAAGAATTACCTGCGAGATTTTTCGCTTTTAAACGAGCGCGGAGCTTCGAATGTGCTGCTGTGGGATGAGTACATGATCTGGGCCGGATTCCTTGGCATCGCCGAGGAAGTAGCTAGACAGTTCAATATCGTTGATCCGACTTACACGCAGGCGACGAGTATCACTCAGACTTCTACGGTAATTTCGCACGATTTCTCCAACCATATGGAGAGCACTTATAAGTCTGCGATAAGCCGGTCATCGAGTAGTAGTTCCTCTTCCGGTGGTGGCGGTCGCAGTTCGTCATCCGGTGGCGGTGGCGGCGCGCGTGGAGGCGGCTCCGGCGGCGGCATTCGGTAACGGCGCTCATTCCAGCGGTGATCGCCTCACGGAAAGGCCCGCTCACCGAGTTGCGCGTTGCTTAGGGAGCTTGCACCGGTAACCGTCTGAGGTATCGATGCCTGCACGATATGTACAAGCGGTGCACATTGGCTGAACATTTGGGGGACGATTCCGGGAAGATCTTGGTATATGCGAAGATCGGGCTGGAATCATCCCTCAATGTCGTGCGCGCGATCGGCTACGATGTGCACATGAGTGAAAAATGTGGATGCGGCGGCCGCGGGCAAGGTCATGGCCGTCAAAGAGGACATGGTCGAGCTGGTGGATGCCAGTGCGGCGGCAAGGGCAAACGACGCGGCCAGCACACCGAAAACACGCCGGTGAATGCGCCACCCGACAGGTCTGAGGGACGCAAGCAGTTAGGGCTTCGCGGAGCCTGATGAAAGTTATCTATTCAACCGAGGACTACTCGCTCGGTCCATCCGTTGTGACCATCGGAATTTTTGATGGCGTTCACAAGGGGCACCACGCTATTTTGACCGAGACCGTGCGTCAGGCGCGCGAGTTGGGTTATGACGCCGTGGTGCTCACGTTTGATCCGCACCCGAGCCATGTGCACCATCCCGCGACGAACATGCCACTGATTTCGACGGTGGATGACCGGCTGAACATGCTGGAGGCCGCGGGGATCGACGTCGTCGTGGTGCAGGCGTACGACTTGGACTACGCACAGACCACGCCCGAAGACTTCATCGATCAGCAGTTGATCGGGAAGCTAGGGGCCCGGGCCGTCGTCGTTGGAGAGGATGTACGGTTTGGGCGTAAGAACGCTGGGAATGGCGAGTTTTTACGCACTTACGGCGGTGATCGCATTACGGTGACGCTGATCGACGATCTGAATGCTAAGTCGGGCCGGCGTTATTCCTCCACGTGGATCCGTGAATTGCTCGACGAGGGCAACGTGCGTGAGGCCGGCAAAGTGCTCGGGCGCCCGCATAGACTGCGCGGCGTTGTCGAACATGGGTTTAAACGCGGCCGGGAACTCGGATTTCCGACTGCAAATCTGCCGGGGGAGGGCATCGGAGAAGTGCCGCGTGATGGCGTGTATGCCGGCTGGCTTGTGCGTCGGATCCCCGGTTCGACGGCCACGGTACATCTTCCCGCAGCGATCTCGATCGGAACCAACCCGCAGTTTGATGGCGAGGTGCGAACCGTTGAAGCGCACGCGCTCGGGCGTGCAGACTTGAACCTGTACGGAGAAGAGATCGCGATCGACTTCGTGGACTACGTACGGCCCATGCTCAAGCTTGACTCGGTCGAGGCTCTCCAAGAGCAGATGGATGACGACCTGCGAAAGACGGCCGAAATCCTTGGTGTGCCCGTGTCGTACCGGGTCGATCCGGCCGACGTAACCGCACGTTAGTAGAGGCGCATCTCACCTAACCCGGCAGGTGGGCAGGCGTTGAGTGCGTGCTAAACTTGGGGAGCCGTTCGATCGGCCACGGAACGTCAGCGCTTGGGAGAACAAGCCCCGGGCTCCGTGCAACGAGTAGAAGGAGAATCGTATGGCTCTGTCCAAGGAGCGTAAAGACGAAATCATCAAGGAATACGCGACTCATGAGGGCGATACCGGCTCTCCCGAAGTGCAGGTTGCACTGCTATCGGCTCGTATTTCAGAACTGACCGAGCACTTCCGCAGCCACAAGCACGATCATCATTCGCGCCGCGGCCTGATGTTGCTCATTGGTAAGCGTAAGCGCCTTCTGTCATACCTGCAGAAGGAAGATATCGAACGCTACCGCGATCTTATCCAGCGTCTCGGCCTTCGCCGCTAGATGCTACTCGGCCCGCCCCTGTGATGGAGCGGGCCGTTTCTCGTTCCTCACACGCTAAGTGAGACAAAATTTAAGATTTGCAGATAGAAGACCCCGTCGGTCCTCGGTTGTGGTTACCGCTCCCGCAGCGGTGATGATGATCGATGGCCGCGGGCACATAGAAAAGGAGATCCATGGAGGGTCCAGACGTAAAATTTGTCGAAGCCGTCATTGATAATGGCGTTCACGGCACCCGTACCATTCGTTTTGAAACCGGCCTGCTTGCTCGTCAGGCAGCCGGCTCGGCGTTGGCCTACCTCGATGAGGAAACCACCGTCCTAGCCACTACGGCCGTGTCCAACCAGCCGAAGGAACATTTCGATTTCTTCCCGCTCACGGTTGACGTCGAAGAGCGTCAGTACGCGGCAGGGCGCATCCCCGGGTCGTTCTTCCGCCGGGAAGGGCGCCCCACCACCGAGGCGATTCTTACCTGCCGCCTGATCGACCGCCCGCTTCGCCCGGCGTTCGCCAAGGGCCTGCGCAACGAGGTTCAGATCGTTGCCACCGTTTTCTCGGTCCATCCAGACGAGGCCTACGACGTCGTCGCTATGAACGCCTCCGCACTGTCCACCCAGCTTTCCGGACTCCCGTTCTCGGGCCCGGTTGGTGCCGTACGTATCGCGCTGATCGATGGCGACTGGGTCGCGTTCCCGAAGTTCAGCCAGCTGCCGGACGCGACCTTCCAGATGGTCGTCGCGGGCCGGATCGTCGGCGAGGATATCGCCGTCATGATGGTTGAAGCCGAAGCTGGTGACGACGTGCTGCCGAACATTGAGCGTGGCGGGGTCAAGCCCACCGAAGAAACCGTTGCCGAAGGCCTCGAAGCTGCCAAGAAGCACATTCGCGTGCTGTGTGAAGCGCAGGCCGAACTTGTGGAGAAGGCCGGCAAGGAAACCGAAGAGCTTCCACGCTTCCTGCCCTACGAGGACGAGGAATACGAAGCAGTCGGCAAAAAGCTTGACAAGTCCTTCGATGACCTGTGGGGAATCGTGGACAAGCACGAACGCGACGACGCCCTCAACGAACTCACCGAGAAAATCGTTGAAGAAATGTCGGAAGACTACCCGGAGCGCGAGCAGGCTCTGACGCTCGCCGTTAACGATCATTGGAAGCAGGCCATGCGCCGTCGTGTTTTGACCGAGGGCGTGCGCATGGACGGCCGCGCGCCCGATCAGATCCGCACGATTACCGCTGAAACGCAGGTGTTACCGCGGGTTCACGGGTCGGCACTGTTCCAGCGTGGCGAAACCCAGATTTTGGGCGTGACCACCTTGAACATGCTCAAGATGGAGCAGCAGGTGGACAGCCTTTCGCCGATCACGTCCAAGCGCTACATGCACCATTACAACTTCCCGCCGTACTCGACCGGTGAAACCGGCCGAGTGGGCTCGCCCAAGCGCCGTGAGATCGGCCACGGCATGCTCGCTGAGCGCGCGCTCGTTCCGGTGCTGCCATCGCGCGATGAATTCCCGTACGCGATCCGCCAGGTGTCCGAGGCGCTCGGCTCCAACGGCTCGACTTCGATGGGTTCCGTGTGTGCATCGACTCTTTCGCTGCTCAACGCCGGCGTTCCGCTCAAGGCTCCGGTTGCCGGTATCGCGATGGGTCTGATTTCCGGTGAGATCGACGGCGAACAGCGCTACGTTGCCCTGACCGATATTCTCGGTGCGGAAGACGCGCTCGGAGATATGGATTTCAAGGTGGCCGGTACGCGCGACATGGTGACCGCCCTGCAACTTGATACCAAGCTCGATGGAATTCCTGCCGAGGTTCTGGCCGCAGCGCTTCAGCAGGCGCACGATGCGCGCATCGCGATCTTGGACCTTATGGAACAGGCCGCGCCCGAACCTGAGGAAATGGCTGAAACCGCGCCGCGCATTATCAGCGTCAAGATCCCAGTTGACAAGATCGGTGAGGTTATTGGCCCCAAGGGCAAGATGATCAACCAGATCCAAGAAGACACCGGGGCTGAGATCTCGATCGAGGAAGATGGCACCGTATTCATTGGCGCTGATAACGGTACCGCGGCTGACGCGGCTCGTGACACGATCAACCAGATCGCTAACCCGCAGATGCCTGAGGTTGGTGAACGGTTTGTTGGCACGGTTGTCAAGACCACCACCTTCGGCGCGTTTATTTCGCTTTCGCCAGGCAAGGACGGTCTGCTACACATTTCGCAGATCCGCCGCTTGGTTGGCGGTAAGCGCATTGACGCCGTCGAGGACGTGCTCAATGTTGGAGACAAGGTTGAGGTTGAACTGGCTGAAATCGATCAGCGTGGCAAGCTTTCGCTGAACGCCGTTCTGACTGAGGAGCAGCTCGCTGCCGAGGAAGCCAATAAGTCCGAAGAAGATGAGCGCCCGCGCCGCCGCAACAACGGCCGTAACCGCGATGGTGAGGATCGTGAGGAGCGCCCGCGTGGTGAGCGCCGTCGGCGCCGTACTCGCACTCGTGAAAACGACGACGAGTAAAGACGCTTAGCAAGGTGGGGGTGGCATTTGGATGCCACCCCCACCTTTGGCTTTCCAAGGAATGTGAGCTTACGGGCTCGATCGTGTTACTGGTTTATGGCTGTGGTTATTGGCGAGATAGACGCCAGTCGACCGACGGAGCCTAGTCGGCCGACATACCCCCTTTGGTGTAGCGAGTCCCCGGGTATGAAACAAAGCTCCGCGGGGGCGCTTTTGTTTACGGGGGGCGCTAAGTCTCGCAGGCGGTTGGTAAACCAGCTAAAAACAGCAAATTCTTGGCTTACCGATCTCCGTGGGTGAGATGGAGCTCCGTGAGTCAGATGGATCCCCGTAGGTGAGATGGAGCTCCGTAAGCAGCCCTCGAGCGTTGCAGATTGTCCGGTTTGTTAAGGGCATCAAGTCCTTTTACCAAGAATCCGTGAAAATAATCTGACAAATGGCGGAATATTAGCGCGATCCTCGATCGTTCGGCTCAGGATCACACTTTTTTCACCAGGTTTAAGCTATGTCAGGGAATGTAGGCTGTGCAGGGCTTTAAGCTGTACGTGCTCAAGCTTTACGGGTAGCCTGAGTCACAGAATTATGAACGATGAGAAGGAGAACGGCGAGGGGGAGCCTCGCTGGGTCGCGCGCACGGGAGCTTCGAGCGAAGCGTCGAAAGAAACGAGGAATGCGCGGGTGACCGTTGTCGAAAAAGCTAGTTTACTCAGTTTCTATTTCTAAACTTGAGCTGGCTCGGGCTGATTGAAGCTTAGCTTGCCAAAGCAAAGTTCGATGAGGATCAGCGTGCGCGAAGTGGCTGATCAAACCGCCCACATGATTGGCGAAAGATTCCGCAGAATAAAAGCCAACGTGCTCAGCATGATCGTGTAGGTAAGCCCGTTTTCACGGTCGAATTCCACGAGTTCCAGGTCCATACCCGTAGCAATAATATTCGCTAGAACGCCACTGGTTGGTGACCCCTGGGGCAGAACTCCACGATCCGCCCGGGAATACCCTCCGATGACCGGATATTTGTTGAGTGCTTCCACTCGGATCAGGACTTGCTCATCCCACGGGGCGGCTTCGATGCGGTACTCTTCCTCGGGCACAGTTGAAAGCCGGGTAAGTTCGAAGCTGAAGAGCTTGCCGTAGCCAAGCGTTCGGTGCACATCGAAAATACGATCTTCGCGAATCGATGGAAAGAAATTATGCAGATCTAGCTTTAGCATCCAATCGCAACCCACATGAAGTTTCGCGGCCTACAGTGCTGACTTGCTCTTCTGGTAGGCGAAGCTAACTTCCGAATGTGGATGATCGGACAAGATGTTATCGAGAATCCAGCGTTGAACGTGTTTGAGCTGGGTTTCGGCTCGGCGATGTCACGAGTGCTCCTCGCGGATTTCGACTTTCGAATTTCATATTTGCGATACGCGTGAGCACGGCGGGCGACCATATTTCGCAGGTACACGTAGGAAACGTCTGTAAGTGAAGCGAGCTGCCCCAAAGTCAAAAAAGGGGGGCAATGAGTTCTCCTGCCGAACCCGCGCCGGATTCGACCGAGTCTGGCGCTTGAGAATCTTGTTGGTGAAGGGAGCACATTTATCTACCTTAGTTTGGCCCAAGAATGCTCTTGCGATACTCGCGCAAGCCAGTAGCTGCAAGTAGCAGACGGAACAAGTGAGTGATCGAGATGGCGTACTATCGGCGCCACCGTGTATGCCAGCAAAACGCTGGCCCGCTAAACAAATACAACGCCCTTCACCCTTCTTTAAACCTAGTGCGCGCACCTGGCGTGTTCAAGCACCAACAATCGAAGACATCCGGAAAACCGGGCACTGCCATCGAATTGATGCGGGAATCTCACAATGGCTGTGAGCAAGTATGCTCTCTTGGTATGTCGGTACTGAAAGGCGCATCTTTCCGAAGCTGGGGATAGTCCAGTGTAGCTGAGGGTGTCGGTGCGCTAGAGTAGTCGAGTTATGGCTATTGAACTCGCTTTGCACCATCCTGGCACGATCGAATTCGATGACTCCGGAATTCTTACGGAACGAACCGTGCTTCCCTGCGGTATTCGCGTGATCACTCAGTTCGTTCCGGGACAAAAGTCGGTTGCTCTTGGGCTTGGTGTCGGTGTTGGTTCGCGCGATGAAGAAGTCGGCGCCGAAGGGTCCACCCATTTTCTCGAGCACCTCATGTTTAAGGGGACCGATACTCGCAGTGCAGCGGATATTTCGGCCCTTGGGGACTATTTGGGTGGAACGCTCAACGCGGCCACTTCCCGCAAGTACACGATCTACTACGGGCGCGTATTCGAAAGCGACGTGCCGCAGTTGCTCGACCTGCTTGTCGACATGATTGTTCGCTCGACGCTCAGACGGGAAGATATGGAGCTTGAGCGGCAAGTTATTTTGGAAGAACTGGCAGCCTCCGACGACGACGTGACATCGGTTGCCGAGTCAGAGATCCAGCTCTTGGTGATGGGGGACCATCCCAACGCGCGGCCCATCGGCGGCACCCGCCACACGGTGTCCGCTTTGGATCACGAACACCTTCTCGATCACTATCGCGCAAATTATCATCCGGGAGAGTTGGTCGTGAGCGCCGCAGGCGCGATCAATCACGCAGAGCTTTGCGCGATGGTTAGTGCGCTGTTGGAAGCTGCGGGATGGGAACTTTCGGCACGCGTGCCGGTTCCGCGCCGGCTAGTTGCTGACATTCGGTACACCGACGGGCAGTCGGCGTTCATTGAACGTCAGGGCCGCCAGAGCGCGGTGGTCGTTGGAATGCCCGGTTTGACCCTCAAAGATGAGCGGGAATCCACGCTGATCGCGCTGGAATTGATTCTTGGTGGCGGGCAGTCTTCGCGGCTATTCAATGAGGTTCGGGAAGAGCGCGGGCTTGCCTATACGACGTACGCGTGGTCGTCGTCGCATAATGAGGGCGGTATCGTGGGGATGTCGGCTCAGTGTGCTCCCGAGGCCACCGACGAGGTTGCCCGCATCATGTCCGAATGTATTGACGATATTGCCAGTGAGGGCGTGCGAGCTGAAGAGGTGGAGACGGCTTTCCGTCGGCGTCGGACTCAGCTGATTTTTGCTTCTGAAAATAATTCGTTTAGGCGCGGGCGTCTGGCGTATGCGGAGCTCGTGCGCGGTTCGCTCAGATCGGTCGACGAGTTGGTTGCTGAGGCCCGCGAGGTAACGGCCGAAAATATTCAACAACTCGCGCAGGAGATCGCGAGCGGGCCGCGGTCGCAAATTACCGTCGGACCGGCAAACTAGGATTGGAAGTGACATGAAAGTAGCAGTTGTTGGAGCGGCGGGCCGGATGGGCCAGTCTGTATGTGAAGCAATCGAGGCGGCGAAGGATCTCGAGTTGGTGGCTCGCCTAGATGAAGGTGATGCCATTTCTTCGGACACGTTGGCTAGCGCCGAAGTGGCCGTTGAGTTCACCGTGCCAAGTGCCACCGATGCGAACGTGCACGCGATTCTCGATGCCGGCGCACACGCCGTCGTTGGGACAACCGGCTGGAGCGATGAGCGGCTTGAAAAGGTGGCTGAGCACGCCAATCAGGCCGGAAAGAACGTCGTGATTGCGCCGAACTATGCGCTGTCGGCGGTATTGGCGATGTCTTTTGCCGAGAAGGCGGCGGCGATGTTCGAATCCGTTGAGGTCATCGAATTGCACCACCCGGATAAGGTGGACGCCCCCTCGGGCACAGCGACGACGACGGCCCGCCGGATCGGCGAGGTCCGGGCAGAGGCGGGACTTTCTAGCCCGGATGCCACTCAGACGGACCCGCACGGTTCACGCGGCGCAGTGATCGACGGGGTCAACGTGCACGCTGTGCGGCTGCGCGGCCTGTACGCACACGAGGAAATCTTGTTTGGCAACCCCGGCGAGCAGCTGACGATTCGCCAAGATTCCTTCGGTCGGGATTCCTTTATGCCAGGAGTTTTGCTCGCGGTTCGCAAGGTTGGATCACGCCCGGGCCTGACCTACGGACTGGAACCGTTACTCGACATGTAGGTGTGATGGCACAAACTTATGGGCTTGAACGCTTTGTAGATGCCGGTTCGCTTGCGCGCGGCATGATTTATGCAGTTCAGGGTAAATCGGAAATCATCAGCCATGTCCAAGGCTGGATCGAGGCATCGACTTCCGGCTCGGGTGGAAAAATCTACCGCCAGTGGATTAACTACGAACCTGAAGGGGCGCAGCTTGTCCAGTTCTCTGGAAGCTGCACCTGCCCGGTTGGCTACAACTGCAAGCATTGCGTGTCGGCGGCCTATATTGCCCTCGACCTGCTGCCATCAAGTATAACTTCGGCCGCGAAGGTGCCCGCGCGTTCGGGTTGGAAGCGCGAGCTTGACGATGTTTTCGGCGTTCTTGAAGATGATCCCTCGCCGCTGGCGATCGCGATCGATTTTGCGCCGCCGCGGCCCGTTAACCCCGATATCCCGATCTGGAAGCAGCGTTCGGCGGGGCACTTGCATGCCTTTCCCTTGCGTATGGGCAAGCGCAGAAAGTGGGTAAAATCGGGAATCTCGTTCGCCGCTTTGAGGCCCGGGCGGCTTTCTGGTTACGTGCCCGAACACGTGGCTGCGATTGGCGAGTTCATCGCGGCATGTGAATTGGGAGCAGGATCGAGCGTGGTGGTCGGCTCAGATTCAATCTTGCTTAACTACGTAAAATCGCCATTTGTGGGCGACCTTATGAGGAACATGATTGCGGCCGGTGTTGAGCTAGTCAACGCAAACGGCTACAAGCGTGTGGTTATCGACGATGATCCGATCATCCCGTTCATCAATCTTGCCGATCGCGGCGGCGCATTGGAAGTGGTCACTGGCATTTCGCATCCTCGGATGAGCGCGGACTATATGCTGATCGGCCAGCCGAGCCAGGCGGCCGTCTGGGATACCGATGAGCTGAGGCTCGCCTGGTTCGATCCCGTGCCCAGCGGAGAGTGGAGTAGGTTTGCCAACCGTGAGGTGACGATTCCGGCAGCGGATCGCGGCGAATTTGAACGCGACTACCTTCCGCGCCTACGTGAGTCCGCCCCGATTCTCACCGACAACTACGAGCTGCCAGCACCAGTAAAGCCACGTCTGCGGCTTACTTTAACGACGACGGCGGGTGAGCCGCATCCGAACGTGCGGGCCGTTTGGGAGTGGGCGTACGGCGATGAGCACAGTGGGCGAGTGCACCCGCTGTGGTCGACACCCGATTCGACGCGGCAGGAGGATGAAGAAAGCGAGATACTCGATCGGGCAGTAGGTACTGTGGATGAACTATGTCCAGCGATGATTGACGGAACTCTAGTAGGCACGTCGACCATCAGGGGAGAGGACTTGCTCTTGCTAACGCCATTGATTGAGCAATTGCGGGCCGAGGGCGTGGAGGTTATCGACGACGGGCCAGCCTACCACCGGGCCAATGACGTTCAGGTGAGTCTCGACGTCGAAGAAAGCCGGGACTGGCTCGATCTGACGATGCGCGTCGTTGTTGATGGAACGCAGGTCGAAATCGCACAGCTTTTGCGGGCGCTTGCTTCCCGGCAGAACTACCTCTACATCAACGGCGCATACGTAGACCTTGACAGCGATGATCTGGCGAAACTGAAAGCCCTTATCGCCGAGGCCCGCCAGCTTGGAGATGCCCGCCGCCGCGGGCTACGCGTGCCCAAAGTGCGCCGTTCGTGGTGGGAAGAACTGCTCGACCTGGGGATCGTGGAAACATCCCAGCATCGCTGGTTCGCAGCGGTTCGAAACGCGCCAGAACCCGGCCCGATCGAGGTACCCAAAACGCTCGAGGCGGATTTGCGGCCCTACCAGGTTGAGGGCTTCCAATGGTTGGCCCACCTGCGCCAAGCTGGCCTTGGCGGCCTCCTTGCCGACGATATGGGCCTTGGAAAGACGCTCCAAATGTTGGCGATGATTCTGCGCGACAGAGAGCAGAAGGCCGCGCACGGCGAGCCGAGCAGCCCGTGGCTCGTCGTTGCGCCGACATCTGTGGTGAGCAACTGGGTCAGTGAGGCCCGCAAGTTCACGCCGAGCCTGAACGTCGTCGGGATTGAGGCAACTGAACGGATACGCGGGCAGAGTCTCGCTGAAGTCACCGGGGGAGCCGACGTCGTCGTTACCTCGTATACGCTGATGCGCCTGGAAGCTGAGGACTACCGGCAGCTGGGGATCACCGGGCTGGTGCTGGACGAGGCACAAAACGTGAAGAACCCCAAATCGAAAGGATTCGCGGTCGCGGCAAGTTTGGGAGCGCCGACGGTCTTCGCGGTGACGGGCACGCCGATCGAAAACAACTTGACGGAGTTGTGGGCGATGTTTGCGCTAGCGGCGCCCGGCCTGCTGGGAAGCGCAGAAAAGTTTGGTGACGCGTTCCGCAAGCCGATTGAGAAAGCGGCAGGCCTGACCGGGCCAAGATCCGAGGATGCGCGCGAACTAATGAATACCTTACGCAGGCGTATTTCGCCGTTCTTGCTTCGCCGCACAAAAGATGCTGTGGCGCTCGATCTTCCGCCCAAGCAGGAGCAGGTGCTCACCGTCGAGCTAGCCAGCGCACACCGGCGGCTTTACGATGTGCAACTTGAAAAGGAACGTCAGCGAGTGCTCGGGCTTTCTGATGAGGACCGGATCGAAATCCTGTCCGCCCTGACTCGTTTGCGCCAGTTGGCTATCGATCCACGGCTTGTCGATGAACAATCGCAGGCTCCGCCTTCGAAACTTGACGAGCTTGCCCCGCTCGTGGGCAATCTTGTTGCCGAAGGCCACACGGTTTTGGTGTTCAGCCAGTTTACGCGCTTCCTGAAACTGATCGTGCAACGCTTAGTTGCCGAGGGAATCGAGTATTTGTATCTCGATGGCAGCACGAAGAACCGTGCCGATCTGATCGAACGCTTCGGGCGGGGCGAGGCTCCCGTATTCCTGATTTCTTTGAAAGCCGGCGGCACGGGCTTGAATTTGACGATGGCCGACTACGCGATCCTTACCGATCCCTGGTGGAATCCGGCAGCGGAAGAGCAGGCTGTTGACCGGGCGCATCGTATCGGTCAAACCCGGCCGGTGCACGTGTACCGCATGGTCTCTCGCGGCACGATCGAGGAAAAAGTGGTGGCGTTGCAGGACGCCAAGCGTCGCCTACTCGGCGTTATTTCTAACGACGCCGGCTCGGCAAGTTCCGGGCTTTCGGCCGCCGAGCTACGTGCCCTACTCGACTAACGCCCCGTTGCTTAGTTCCTGACGGTCGAGCCTCTCACAACCAACTGAGGTTCCACAATTTCTTGGCGAATCTCGCTACGTCCTTTCTAGCATCTCGTGTACGTCCCAAACGTTAGGGGTCTTGGCCAAATGCGAGGGTTACTTCCCCTCGCATTTGGTCAAAGAGCCTCGCAGGTGGGAAACGGTCCGCCGAGTGGTGGGTAAGTGCGGCGCTAGGCGTCGGTCAAGGTAGTCCACCACAGGTGTTCGGCCACCTCGCCATCATCAACTTTGGCGACACGCCGGATCGGCCGGGGAGCAAATCCTGAGGCGTTTAAAAAGTGCGTGAGTTGGTCGTAGCCGGCGATTACCCACATGTGAAGCTCGGTGGCATCCTCCACGGTGTCTGTGATCGCGGCCAGAAGCCGTGCTTCGTGGCCCTCGCCCGCAAATTTTAGTGGTACATGCAGGTTTGTGATCTCGTAAGCCACGCGCGGCTGGCCCGTTTCCGAGTCCAGACCGCCTTGGTCGTCGCCATCCAAAATTGCGGGCGCACTGGGCGCCACCGCAGCGAATCCGCGCACCTCGTCGTCGTTGATGGCCACCAGGATCTGATGGTTCGTCGACGGCATATTACCGATCGTCATCATCCATGTTGAGGCGAGCGTGCCAACCTCGAGCTGTGCTCGCACGGAATCTGATGCCCGCCGGTCAAGGCCTGCCGAAATGGCTTCCATCATGGCTTGGGCCTGAATTTGGGCGATCGGTAGCGCGTCTTCGGAACGTGCCGGGCGCACGTATTGCAAGTCAGTCATAGATTCATTGTGTCACTGACGCGTCCGAATCTCGAAAGATCTATCTGTGATGCCCTGCAGAGGGTAAAGTGTGTGCATGGCTCATTTACCTTCACGATCTTTTGGTTCCGTCTCCGTTGCGATGGTCACCCCGTTCAATCCGAACGGTTCTATCGACATTGATAGCGCGCTCAAAGTAGCGGATAAGCTCGTCAGCGACGGTTGCGATGCCCTCGTGCTTTCTGGCACTACCGGCGAATCGCCAACGACGCATCAGCCTGAAAAGAACGAGCTCGTTCGCGAAGTTAAGGCCGCGGTCGGCGAGCGCGCGATGATCGTCGCCGGTGCAGGTTCGAATGACACCGCGCACGCAGTTCGGATCGCTAAGGGAGCTGCAGAATCGGGCGCGGACGGTCTGCTAGTTGTCTCGCCGTATTACAACCGCCCAAGTCAAGAAGGTGTGTACCAGCACATTGTTGCGATCGCGGATTCCACAGATCTGCCGGTCATGGTGTACGACATTCCCGGACGGACGGGGGTAGCGATCGCCGATGACACCCTCGATCGCCTCGCCGAGCACCCGCAGATCAAAGCCGTCAAGGACGCTACTGGCGACGTGCCGCAGGGCTTTGAGCGCATCACGCGAACTGGCCTGGAATACTATTCGGGCGACGACGCCCTGAATTTCGCCTGGCTCGCACACGGAGCTTCGGGTGTGGTTTCGGTGGCCGGTCACGTGATCGCTTCCGGCTTGCGCGCGCTCGTTACAGAGGTTGATGACGGCGATCTGCCCGCAGCCCGCGCCGAATTCGCCAAGCAGGCCCCGATTATCGACGCGATTATGGGTGGCGGTCAGGGCGCCGTGATGGCGAAGGAAGCCATGAAGCTTCTTGGAGTTATTCCATCGGCAGCCGTGCGCTTACCACTGGTGGGAGCATCCGCGGCGGAAATCGATAAGTTGCGCTCGGCTCTCCAGGCAGATGGTTACCTGTAGCTTCGTAGTGAGCGGATAAATTAGGGCTTGGGCCAAAGCGTGAGATAATGGGCGGGTGACTGAATCTAATCTTCCCCCGTCCATTGACAACGGTACTCTTCGAATCGTTCCACTTGGTGGCATAGAAGAGGTTGGTCGGAATATGACCGTCTTCGAAATTGACGGTCGTATCCTGATCGTCGACTGCGGCGTCCTTTTTCCCGAGGTGATCCAGCCAGGCGTGGATCTGATCTTGCCCGACTTTGATTATCTACAGGGCAAATTCCACCAGATCGACGGCATTGTGCTTACCCACGGGCACGAAGACCACATCGGAGCCGTTCCCTATCTACTGCGTGAACGCAAAGATATTCCACTGATCGGATCAAAGCTCACCATCGCCCTGGTTGAAGCGAAACTCGAGGAACACAAGATCAAGCCGTATTCGCTCGTCGTAGAAGAAGGCGATGTGGAAAAGATCGGCAACTTCGAATGCGAGTTCATTGCGGTCAACCATTCGATCCCGGACGCGCTTGCCGTGGCGATTCATACGAATGCGGGAACCGTGCTACACACGGGTGATTTTAAAATGGATCAGCTGCCGCTCGACGGTCGGGTGACCGATCTGCGCGGAATGGGCCGAGTTGCCGACGACGGCGTTGACCTTCTCCTCATTGATTCTACCAATTCCGAGGTGCCCGGCTTTGTGCCTTCAGAGGTGACGATCGCTCCTGCGCTGGACGAGGCGATGGATCAGGCTCGCGGTAAGGTAATCGTGGCTTCCTTCGCCTCCCACGTCCACCG
The DNA here is from genome assembly GCF_030811535.1 of Trueperella bonasi. GTDB lineage: Bacteria > Actinomycetota > Actinomycetes > Actinomycetales > Actinomycetaceae > Trueperella > Trueperella bonasi. The sequence goes on from NZ_JAUSQX010000001.1 coordinate 1,709,044, forward strand.
CGTTCAGTTGGTCATTGACGCCGCTGTGAAACACGATCGCAAGGTGTGTTTCGTGGGCAGGTCGATGGTACGCAACATGGGTATTGCACACGAATTAGGCTACCTGTCGATCCCCGAGGGTACTCTCGTTGAACTTGGGCAGGCAGCGAACCTACCGGACGAGGACATCGTTTACATGTCAACCGGTTCTCAGGGTGAGCCCATGGCGGCCATCTCACGGATTGCCAACGGAAATCATCGTTCGATCACCGTCGGGCCGAACGATACGGTCGTCTTCGCCTCCTCGCTCATCCCGGGCAATGAGGAATCCGTGAACCGCTTGATCAACCAGCTGACCAAGCTCGGCACGAAGGTGATCCACTCCGGTAACGCTCACGTCCACGTCTCTGGCCACGCTTTCTCAGGGGAGATCCTCGTCCTTTATAACGTCGTCGAACCCGAATACGTTATGCCTGTACACGGCGAGGCCCGCCACCTGGTGGCGAACGGAAAGCTTGCCGTTTCGACGGGCGTTCCAACGGAAAACGTGCTTTTGACGCGCAACGGCTCCGTGATCGACATGGTCGACGGCGTGCCCTCGGTCGTCGGGGAAGTGCCGGTGGGATACGTGTATGTTGACGGAAGCTCGGTGGGTGAAATCACCGAAGAAGAGCTTACCGATCGCATAACGCTAGGCGAAGAAGGATTCATCGCGATCTTCGCGGTTGTGGACACGGAAGGCCGAAAGGTGCTCTCCGGGCCGCATATTCAAGCACGAGGAATGGCAGAAGACGATGCGGTATTCGACGACATCATGCCCGACGTGCGCAAGGCCCTTGATGAGGCGGTCAGCAATCCGAAGTCGACCACCCACCAGATGCAGCAGGCCATGCGGCGGGTGATTGGCCGATGGGTATCGCGCAAGCTACGGCGAAAGCCGATGATTATTCCGACTGTCGTCGAAGGAAGCTAGTTCACCACGTTCTCCGGTTCATCCCCATTGGTTAGCGCGCGGATTTGGCGTTGAACAAGCGCCGTGAGCCGCGGCCATAGGGCATCGGAGTATCCGCCCATATGCGCTGAAAATAGCACGTTCGGATGGGAGTACAACGGGTGGCCTTCCGGTAGGGGTTCGGGGTCGACGACGTCGAACGCGATCTTCAGCCGGTCGGCGTGCTTGACGAGCGCATCCGTGTCAGCAACCACCCCGCGGGCCATGTTGACGATGAGGGAGCCATCCTTCATGAGGGAGAGAAACTCGTCGTCGACCATGCCGATCGTTGACTCGGCGCTTGGGACGATGAGGATCACGATGTCCATCTGCGGTAACAGATCCTTGATCTCTTCGGTTCCATAGATGATGCCGTGTTCGTCCTCCCGGCGCGTGGTAGCTGCTCGATAAAGGTCTACCTCGAACGGTGCCAACCGCGCGGCGATGGCCTTGCCGATGCCGCCGTAACCGATAAGTAAGACCTTTTTATCAGCCAAACCGGGCGCGGTAAACGTATCCCACACACCTTCGTCTTGGGAACGCACGATCCGCTGCATCCCGCGCATCTGGCCCAAGATCAGCGCGAGCGTGAGTTCGGCTGTTGAGGTCTCGTGCACCGTCGTCGCGTTGGCAAGCGGCTTGTCGCCAATGTGTGGTGTGATGTGTTCAAAACCGATGGAAGAAGCCTGAACCAGCCGTGAATCTACCGTGCCAAGTAGCGATAGGTCGGGCTTGTCAGATATTAGTGGCAAAAGCACGAGGTCGATGAAATCTTGGGGAGCGGGCGACTTGAGGTCCCAGTCCACGATGTCAACCTCGCACCCGCTATTTTCAACCATCTTCCGAAATGTTTCATTGGGTACACTCACTGAAATACTCATGAAGCTATCCTAGCGACCTAGCGCACGTGAAAAAAGCTCACATTTTCCACCACTCGGCGCGTTGGCGCACGTTGAGTGGACGTCGCGCACTAGGGTGAAACTGGATTTTGCCCACGGAAGAGGAGACATGGCTCGGAGCAAAAACGCGTCGAACCGCGCAAGCACCAGCAAAGAGCGGAAGGCTAGTGAAAGCTCTCAATCGCATGAGGGCCTAGCGTTTATCATGCTCGCGCTCGCGATCGTCGTCGCATTGCGAGAGTGGTTCGGCTTGTCTGGAATTCTTGGCGACGTCATTCACCATGCTGCTGCTGGGCCTGTTGGCGCCCTGTCAATCTTCGTGCCGGTCATGTTCGTCGGTATTGCAGTTAAGCTCTTTCGCCAGTCGACTGGAAGGACCAACCGCCGATTTGTGATCGGCCTTGCCCTGCTTGTTGTTGCAATCACGGGAATCCTGCATATTGCGATGGGCCAACCCGATCCGACGATTTCCTTTGAAGCGGTCGAAAGCGCCGGCGGAGTCCTGGGCTGGCTGTCTGGCGGGCTGCTGACGGCGCTCGTCTCTGAATGGGGTGCAGTGCCACTCCTGGTATTGCTTGGCACCTATGCGATGCTGTTTTCGACGGATACCTCGGTGCGGCAAATTATTGATTGGTTTAAGAGCCAGCGTGAGTTGCGTACCAAGCAGCGTGAAGCTGACGAGGAGATGGCGAAGACCGAGGTCATGGACGAACCGGCCAAGCGACGCTCGCGGGTACGTAGGGGCAAGCGAGACGGCGACATCCAGGCCATGCCTAGCGAATCGCCCGATACACCCACCAACTCGGCAGGCGATCAGGTAGATGAACCCAAACTCGCACGTTCGGCGAAGCCAGCACAGAAGGCAGGGACTAAAGAGCTCAGCAAGCAGGAACAAGCTGCGAAGCAAGAGCCAAAGAAGGCACCAAAGCCCGAACCGCTTCCACCCCGTGTAGAGCAGCTGGAACTGTCATCAAACATCACCTATACCCTCCCGCCGGGCGATCTGCTCGAAGAGGGCGCGCCTGCAGTTGAACATTCGGAGGCCAACGAACGAACGGTCGAAATCCTCAATGGCGTGTTTCGCGATTTCGGCGTGGAAGCCGAGGTGGTTGGTTTTACGCGAGGCCCGACTGTCACCCAGTACGAGGTTGAACTCGGCCAGGGCGTCAAAGTCGATCGCGTCAGCTCACTGGAAAAGAATATTGCTTACGCGGTGGCGACGGCCGACGTGCGCATCCTGTCACCGATTCCAGGAAAATCGGCGATCGGTATCGAAATTCCGAATACCGACCGTGAAACAGTCATGGTTGGCGATGTCTTGCGTTCCCCCGTGGCCCGCAAGCAAACCCATCCGCTTGTCGTCGCTGTTGGTAAATCTGTGGCCGGTAAACACGTGGTCGCAAATCTCGCGAAAATGCCACACATGCTGGTCGCGGGAGCCACCGGTTCCGGTAAGTCTTCGTTCATTAATTCGATGCTCACATCGATCCTTATGCGCGCAACCCCCGAAGAGGTGCGGATGGTGCTCGTCGATCCCAAGCGCGTGGAGCTCACAATCTATGCGGGTATCCCGCACCTGGTTACGCCAATCATTACCGATCCGCGCAAAGCCGCCGACGCCCTTGACTGGGTGGTGCGTGAAATGGACCAGCGTTACGCGGACTTCGCGAACTACGGCTACAAGCAAATCGACGACTACAACGAGGCAATTCGTTCCGGAAAGCTGACCACGCCGCCAGGTTCGGAGCGCAAGCTGCAGCCCTACCCGTACCTGCTCGTCGTCGTCGACGAATTGGCAGACCTCATGATGGTTGCGCCAAAAGACGTGGAAGCATCCATCCAGCGAATCACTCAGTTGGCACGGGCGGCCGGCATACACCTTGTGCTTGCTACCCAGCGCCCATCGGTGGACGTGGTGACCGGCCTGATCAAATCGAATATTCCATCGCGCCTAGCGTTCATGACTTCCTCGAATCAGGATTCGCGGGTCATCCTGGACGCAAACGGCGCCGAGAAGTTGATCGGCATGGGCGATGCCCTCTTCCATCCCATGGGTGCTTCCACTCCGGTACGTGTACAGGGCGCGTGGGTCACGGAACATGAAATCGCACAGGTTGTTAAGCATGTCAAGGCTCAAATGCAGCCCGAATATCGCGAGGACGTGATTCCGAAAGCGGAAAAGAAGATCATTGGCGACGATATTGGCGATGACCTCGAAACGCTTTTACAGGCCGCAGAACTCGTGGTGAGCACGCAATTTGGCTCCACATCCATGCTCCAGCGCAAGTTGCGCATCGGTTTTGCCAAGGCTGGGCGCATGATGGATCTGCTCGAATCGCGCGAAATTGTTGGGCCTTCCGAAGGTTCGAAAGCGCGTGACGTGCTTGTGACGCCCGAGCAGCTCGACGACGTCGTCGCCTATATTAAAGGCGAGACGGACAGCCTCCACGGCTCATCCGACGATTACGCCGACGCTGATTTTGGTGATGTTGATGTTACTCGCGCTCCCGACGGCGAATCGCGGCCGTACGCGCATTCTGAGGCCGGCGCCGGTGTGGATATCGATGACAAAGACGACGGGCGCACGGTTGTTTTGGAAACTGACCGCTACGCCGAGGACCCGATCGACTACGACGCTAACGATTACGAATCCGACGACGACGAGGACGCCTGGCAGCTAACCGGCCGCGGCTAGATACGCTTTACTTGCGTGTGATTGTGAGCGTTGCACCCGTGTCTGGTGGAGAGGCCGTGCGTTCCTCGCCCGAACCAGACATCACGGGATAGGTAGCATCCGCACGCGATGTGATCTCGTAGTGCGAAAGAGCCAGATCGGCGGGGTATTCGCCGTTAACGAGCGGTGTGAGTGGGCGCAGCCGTTCGCCCGCGGCGCGATCTTGGGTAACCACCGTGTAATCGAAATCGGTTATGGACGCATCGCCTTCGCCACGCACTTCTATCGTGGCCGTTGTGAGCAGCCCCGTTGTGACGCGCGGCCCGTGGTTTTGCACGGTCTGCCCAGAAATCTGGTTACCCATCGAATAAACCACCCACATGCCCTCGCCATCCGGGCCACCCGGGATTAAATCGAGCGGTTGGGGAACGTGCGAATGATTACCGAAAACGAGGTCAACTTCGCCCGAATCGGCGAGCTGCGCGGCGATTTCCACCTGCTCAGGCACGGGATCGTTCACGTATTCGGTCCCCCAATGCATGGACACGATCACGATATCTGCGCCGAGTTCGCGAGCTTTCTTCGCATCGTCAATGATCGTGTCAACTGGCTGGCCGAGTTCACCGACGACGTTCCAGGAATATGGGTGATCGGCCGGGATCGGAATGCCGTTGGTGAGCGTCGTCGCTGAAATGTGGGCGATTGACACGTCTTGGTTCTCGCCCTGCAGATCATAGAACTGGATCTCTTCGCCCTCGTCTGCTGTGCGAGCCGATCCTGCCCAACCCATACCCGCTTCGGAGAGCGCACCGATCGTGCTCTCCACACCGCCAAAACCGCGGTCCAAGGTGTGATTGGTGGCAACCGCACACCCGTCGAAGCCGATGTTTGCCAGCGATTCGGCTAAATCCCAGGGCGCACCAAAATTCGGGTAATTTGACGGCATCTGATCCGGCCCAACGATTGGCACCTCAAGTGCGCAGATTGCGACATCCGCATTCGCAATGAAATCTTGAATGTCGGCGTATAAGGGCGTGTAATCATAGGTTTCGCCCTGAATCCGGGCCGATTCATTGACGGACAGATGGAGCAAAATATCGCCACCGGAAACGACCGTAAAATATTCGGGTTCCGCTGGTTCGGGGCTTGGGCTCGTCGGCGGCGTGGCAGGTTGCGAGCTGGCGGAGCTAGAGGGTGGGGCAGGGGAATCTGGCGAGTGCGACGACGTCGAATCGGAACAGCCACCAAGGATCGTGAGGGCCGTGAGGGCCGTGAGGGCGGTTAGTGCGCAAAATTTCAAAGGTCCTCCAGCGTGAGCGGAATGGTATCGGCTCCATCAACCAGAGCACTATCCACTAGACTAGGGCAGTGGACGAAAAATCTCAGGTACCTATTGTCAACATAGCCAACGCGCTGACCGTGTTGCGCCTGCTGCTTGTTCCCGTGTTTATCTGGCTGCTATTGGAACCCACGGTGGAGCGGCGCTGGATAGCTTGGGCGGTCTTTGCTATCGCGGCGATGACCGACCAACTCGATGGGTACTTTGCCCGTAGCCGCGGGCTGATCACGAATTTCGGCAAGCTCGCCGACTCTATTGCGGACAAGTTTTTGATTCTATCCGCCATGATCATGGCTTCCGTGAACGGCTGGTTGTGGTGGTGGGTGACCATCGTGTTTATTGTGCGCGAGCTGGGCATCACGATCATGCGCATGGCTGTGGTAAAGAAAAAGGTGATGGCAGCTGGGCGCGGCGGAAAAATCAAAATGTTCGCCCAATCGTTAGGGATCGGGGGGCTTATCATTCCGTGGCACTCGTTCTTGCCGGAGGCTTTGGCAACCGGGGCGGTGTGGATCTGTTACGCGCTGATCGCCATCGCGTTGTTCTTTGCGCTCACATCGGCGTGGGAGTATATCCGTGAAGCAAGCAGACTCGACTAGCCGGAGCCAAGGTGTGAGTGAATCTGGAAATCGCGCGCCTGAAATTCGACAGGTGGAGCGGTTAGCTGGCGAGTTGGTCGAAAGATTAACGCGTGCAGGGCGGACTATCGCCGTCGCTGAATCCCTCACTGGCGGTTTGCTTGCGGCCACAATCGTGGCAGTTCCGGGAGCGTCGGCCTGTTTTCGCGGGGGCGTGGTTGCGTACGCGACTGACACCAAGGCAAGTGTGCTCGGTGTTGAGCAAGAGCTTTTGGATCGAGCGGGGCCAGTTGACGCCGAGGTGGCGGCACAGATGGCGTCCGGGGTCGCGAAACTTTACGACGCCGATGTTGGCTTGTCAACAACGGGTGTAGCCGGCCCAGGGCCCTCGGGTGGACACGCGCCAGGAACTGTCTATGTGGGCCTGGCCACTGCTGTAGGGGCTTCTTCGGCTGCGTTCAGCTTTGCTGGAAACCGCGACGCCGTGCGGAATGCGTCGGTTTTAGAGGCCCTCACGCTAGTGCTTCGGTAGTGCTCAAACCTCCGGCAACTCTGAGTGGACTTTCAGGAAATACTCAGATTGGTGTGGGAATATTTAGCTATCAGCAGGAGTTACTACTGACAGCGAATTCCGCTAAGAAAGAATGAAGAGAGAATAAAGCATGACAATGATGAATGAATCCTATGTTCGCACCGAGCCAGTACTATTCCGCCGCGAACTTGGTGATGTCCTGCGTGATTACCGCCAGCGCCAAGGGCGCACACTGCGCGAAGTCTCTTCGGATGCCCGCGTTTCCCTCGGCTACCTTTCCGAGGTTGAGCGCGGTCAAAAGGAAGCTTCTTCCGAGTTGTTGCACTCGATCTGCCACGCACTGAACGTGCCGTTGAGCCACGTTCTTCGCTTGGTTGCAGACCGCATTGACATTGCGGAGGGCCGTACGCCTCCGATGGTTCGCAAGGCTCAGGCTGCCCGCGCAGCTGGGGTTCGTATCCCGGATACCGCAGAAGCTTTGTTGAACGGCGAACTCTCCGGAGTATGAGGCACACCGAATTCTGGGATGTCGTCGATCGCGCATTTCCGTCCGGCCACGGCCGTGCACTTGTACGCGATCTGGTGATTCCCGAACTTGGGTCCCGCACTGCCGAAGAGGCGCTTGCAGCCCATGTTGATCCTCAAACGGTCTGGCACGAATTGCGCCTCGCGATGGATCTTCCAGAATCCTATGAGTTTCTCCATCGAAAGGATCCAAGAGGGGCACGGCGCTAAGAGCTACAGAGCTATAGCGAATCCCTTAGGTAGTCGCGTAAACCCAGAAATTGCAGATTAAGAGCTGAAAGGGCCTGGTGAACGAAATCTGTTCACCAGGCCCATTTTTGTCGTTAATCCCGCACGCGGGGGTTGGTGCCGCCCGCTGGACCTGCGGAGGTTCTTTTCGCCGTCGGGGGTTCTTCTCGTCGTCGGAGATCGGTAAGCCACCGTAACCCGGAAATTCCTTGGCTTATGGACCTCCCGCGGACTTTATGGACCTCCGAAAGCGGGATGGACCTGCCACGGATAATGCTGTCGCTGCGCAAAGTGCCGCTGTGCACTTGAGCAAAGTGATGCGAAACACGCCCGCGCCTAAGCGCTGTTCGAACAGCTGTTCGGTTAAAGTTGTCCACGACAACATTTTCTGCAGGTGTTCTCCACATTTGGCGCTTGCGGAAAAACTTATGTCGGAGGTCGGGCATACCGTTGTTCGTAGCCGTTCGGAGAGGGCGGTCTGCGTAGAAATGACCTGTTCTATCCGCAATGCGACAGCCACGAAAGGAATTCAGATGTCGAAGAAAAAGACAGGCGAGCGTGAAAAGGCACTAGAGACAGCCCTGAGTCAGATTGATCGCCAATTCGGTAAGGGTTCGGCAATGCGTCTGGGTGACGCGCCCGAACAGCGAGTCAAGGTGATCCCCACTGGCTCCCTTGCTCTCGATATTGCTCTTGGCATCGGTGGCCTTCCGCGTGGCCGAGTGGTTGAGGTTTATGGGCCTGAATCATCGGGTAAGACGACCGTGGCCCTGCACGCTGTCGCAAGCGCTCAGGCGCAGGGTGGTATCGCCGCTTTTGTCGATGCCGAGCACGCTCTGGATCCCGAGTATGCGAAAAATCTTGGCGTAGATACCGACGCTTTGATTGTTTCGCAGCCCGATACGGGAGAGCAGGCGCTTGAAATTGCCGACATGCTGATCCGTTCCGGCGCTCTCGACATCATCGTGATCGATTCCGTTGCGGCGCTCGTGCCCAAAGCGGAAATCGAAGGTGAAATGGGCGATTCGCACGTCGGCCTGCAGGCGCGCCTCATGTCTCAGGCGTTGCGTAAGCTCACGGGTGCGCTTTCCGCCTCCGGAACTACGGCTATCTTCATCAACCAGCTGCGTGAGAAGATTGGCGTGTTCTACGGTAATCCGGAAACGACGACGGGTGGGCGTGCCTTGAAGTTTTACTCGTCTGTACGCCTCGATGTACGCAGAATTGAAACCCTCAAAGAAGGCTCCATGCCGGTGGGTAACCGCACCCGCGTGAAAGTTGTGAAGAACAAGATGGCTCCGCCGTTTAAGCAAGCTGAGTTCGACATCCTCTACGGCCAGGGAATCTCGCGTGAGGGCGGAATCATTGATATGGCAGTAGATGCGGGCGTGGTGCGTAAGTCTGGCTCGTGGTACACCTACGAAGGTGACCAGCTTGGGCAGGGTAAGGAGAAATCGCGCCAGTTCCTCAGGGATAATCCCGAGATTGCCGAGGAAATCCAAGGTAAAGTCTTGAAGGCCCTCGGTGTGGGTGAGTACGCCAAACCCGATGCAGACGGCCTCGATGGTGAAGATGCAAGTGAAAACCTTGAGGAACTTGCCGAAGTATAATGGTTAACTACGCCGAGGAAGCTGACTTTGGCAACAGGCGTGCACGCAAGTGGCGATCCCCGCAGGAGATCGCCGCTCGCAAGAAAGAACGCGCCGCAGCTCGATCCGAAGAAGAATGGCGAAGTTATGCCAAAGACTTGTGTTATCGACAGCTTGCAATGATGGAAAGATCCACCGCCCAGCTCAAAGAGGCAATGGAGAAAAACCTCGTGCCGGGTGAAATCGCCCAAGATACGCTCGACGCTTTCATCGATGCAGACCTCGTCAACGACGAGCGCTTTGCCGGCATGTTCGTGCGCACTCGGTTCGCTGGGAAGACCACCTCCCGGCGTGCCCTTCGAATGGAGCTCGAGCGCAAAGGAATAACCGGCGAAATTGCCGATGCTGCGCTCGAGCAGATTACCAGCGAAGATGAGGAAGAAGCCGCTATCGACTTCGCGGTGCGAAAGCTGCGGTCAATGAGCCACGTGGCTCCCAAGGTTCAAAAACGCAGGCTCTACGGGGCACTCGGGCGTCGTGGATTTTCATCTAGTCAAATTCGCGCCGCCATGGAAGCCGCGTTCAGTGAAAGCCGATAGCTAAGGCAAACTCTGAATTGGCTGAGCCGTGTGGAATACTCCGCTAATTTTGCGTAGGTAAGTTCCAATAATGCGTCCGATCTCGCATGCCCTGCGCGAGCCTTAAGTACGAGCACCCATTAGAATGTCGGAGATGACTGAGCCGAAGACTTACGCAGTTCGCACCCTCGGGTGCCAAATGAATGTGCATGATTCCGAACGCCTAGCCGGCCTGCTCGAAGAGGCCGGCTACGTCCACGTCTCCGAAGTGCCGTCGAAAGCGGCCCGTGCAACCGAGGCCGGTGACGAAGGCGCGGACGTGCTCGTAATCAATACTTGCTCCGTTCGTGAAAACGCGTCGAACAAACTATTTGGCAATCTTGGCCAGCTAGCATCGGTCAAACGGGAGCGGCCGGGTATGCAGATCGCCGTCGGCGGTTGCCTTGCGCAGCAGTTGCGCGGTGGAATCGTTGACAAGGCGCCGTGGGTCGACGTCGTGCTCGGAACGCACAACCTCGATGTGTTGCCGGTGCTCTTAGAACGAGCCCGGCACAATAACGAAGCGGCAGTGGAAATCGAAGAATCCTTGAAAGTTTTCCCCTCGACGCTTCCAACTAGGCGCGAATCTGCTTTTGCTGCGTGGGTTTCCATATCGGTTGGTTGCAACAACACGTGTACATTCTGTATCGTTCCGCACCTTCGAGGTAAAGAACGTGACCGCCGCCCGGGCGATATTCTCGCCGAAGTTGAGGCCGTTGTTGCCGAGGGCGCTATTGAAATTACGTTCCTTGGCCAAAACGTCAACTCCTACGGGGTCAGTTTCGGTGACCGCGGAGCATTCGCCAAGCTTTTGAGAGCAGCTGGAGAAATCGAAGGCTTGGAACGCATCCGCTTCACCTCGCCGCACCCGGCAGCCTTTACCGACGACGTCATCGACGCCATGGCAGAAACCCCGAACGTGATGCCATCGCTTCACATGCCCCTCCAATCCGGCTCGGACCGGATCCTTCGCGCTATGCGCCGCTCCTACCGTTCGGAAAAATTTCTCGGAATCCTCGACCGCGTTCGCGCTCGGATCCCGAACGCGGCGATTACCACGGACATCATCGTCGGATTCCCTGGCGAAACGGAAGAGGATTTCCAACAAACGCTGGACATCGTCGAAAAATCTCGATTCACCTCGGCCTTTACCTTTATCTATTCACCTAGGCCGGGAACTCCAGCAGCGGACATGGTCGGCCAAGTTCCTGAGAACGTCGCAAAGGACAGGCTCAATCGACTCGTTGAACTGCAAAACCGTATCGGTCTTGAGGAATCGCAAAAGCTAGAAGGTGAACTCGTCGAGGTTCTCATTTCCGACGGTGAGGGCCGCAAGGACGAGACCACCCACAGAATCTCCGGGCGCGCCCGCGACAATCGGCTCGTCCACGTCGCTCTGCCTGCCGATCTGTCAGAATCAGAACATCCCCGGCCGGGAGACTGCGTCACTGCACGGGTCACCCACGCTGCACCATTCCACCTACTTGCGGATTCAGCACTGGAAGGTGGAGAGTTTTCCATCCGGCGTACGCGGGCCGGAGACGCTTGGGAGCGTGGTGAGGCACGCAAGCAGGAGCTTATCGACGAAGCGAACGGGCTCGCACCCGTATCGCTTGGCGTGCCAAAGATTAGGATCGGCGCGCCACAATGATCCCGATAGTGGCGATCGTTGGGCAAACTGCCTCCGGTAAAACGGCGCTTTCGCTCGAGCTCGCCGATCGGCTCGGCGGGCCGAACGCCGTCGAAATCATCTCGGCCGATGCCATGCAGTTGTATCGGGGGATGGATATCGGAACCGCGAAACTACCGCCCGACCAGCGCCGTGGAATCACCCACCACCAACTCGACGTGCTCGACGTGACGCAGAGGGCCTCAGTTGCGGCCTATCAGCGCCACGCACGAGCTGACCTGGAAGCCATCCGCGAACGGGGCAAGATTCCCGTTGTGGTGGGCGGATCGGGGCTTTATGTGTCCGGCTTGCTTGACGAGCTGAATTTCCCGGGCACCGATCCCGCGATTCGCGCTGAGCTTGAACAGGTCCACGGTGATCGGGGGCTCGAACCGCTGATCGCCGAGCTGCGTGAAAAAGATCCGGTCTCCGCGCAAACGATTAATCTGGCTAATCCGCGTAGGGTGATCCGGGCGCTCGAAGTGGTTCGGCTTACCGGGCACTCCTATACCCCGGTTTTCCCGCGGCACACGAGCCACTACGAGAGACTTCACATGTTCGGGGTACGGCGAGAAAAAGAGGCTCTTGAACAAGCGATCGTGAAGCGGGCGCGGCAGATGTTTGACGCCGGCTTGATCGAAGAGACCCGGGCGTTGATCTCCGATGGCCTTCGCACGGGAGAGACTGCACGGAAAGCAACGGGGTACGCTGAAGCGATCGCCGTGATTGACGGAGAGCTGGATGTGCAGGGCGCGATCGACTCTGTAGCGCAGGCAACCCGCCGACTGGCAAAAAAGCAGCGCACGTGGTTCCGCCGCGATCCGCGAATCCAGTGGCTCGATATCGACGACGGCGCAGCACTCGGCTCGCTCGCAGACACGATCGTCAACCAGATTGTGCTGGCGACGTAGCCCGCGGCCTTGAGCCGCAGATGTAGCCAGCGGGACTGTCAGAACTAGGACTCCCGCCGTGATTCAAGGACGCGGAAGCCCTTTTGCGAGCCGAGTTTCGCCGTCGGGAAACCGTTCTTACTCAGCCAGGCGGCAAGGGAATCCGAGCCCAGATTTCGTTGAACCACGAGGTAGGCCACGCCTTTTGGCGAAAGTTTTCCTAGCCACGTAGTGAGCAGTTCGTGTAGGGCTGCTTTTCCAATCCGGATCGGGGGATTGGACCACAGCAAGTCAATGTTAGAGATGTCGGCAGTAGATTCGTTGATGACGCTCACATTGCCCAGCCCGGCGGCGCGCGCATTTTCCGCTGTCAGTGCCAGTGCGCGTTCGTTCACGTCGATGCCGTAGACTCGCGAATCTGGGTATTGTGCTGCTAACGCGAGAGTCAGCGGCCCCCAGCCGCAGCCCACATCGACGATCGTCGAGCCCGGCGCAAGATCGGGCAACGGCGCCTTGTGCAGCAAGACCGCAGTGCCTTTATCAACACCTTGGTGAGAAAAGATTCCTGAGGTCGTCGTGACGCGATAGTCTTCACCCAAGATGCGGACATCAATCTGACGCGGAGCGTCTTTGGCTGTGGGGCGGCTGGAAAAATAATGCTCATTCACGCCAATAGCGTATCGCGCGCGGCGCCAAGATACCCCGTTTTGACGCCGGCTGTAAGACAATAGAAAAAACACGAGGAGACGACCTATCAACGAAGCACAAGAGTTCGAATTGCATGCCGGCAAGGCCACTGCACTCCAGGCAGATCCTGCTTACCACGGCCACTGGGCCGGTGATTCTTTCGATCGTGAGGAACGATCGTCGCTGCGCCGCGTTGCCGGCCTTTCCACAGAACTCACCGATGTTAGTCAGGTTGAGTACCGGCAGCTGCGCCTTGAGCGGGTTGTGCTCGTTGGTCTGGTGACCGACGGCGATATGCGCGCAGGCGAAGAATCCCTGCGTGAATTGGCGGCTCTCGCGCTAACGGCGGGCTCGCAGGTTCTGGACGGGGTGCTACAGCGCAGGCAGGTACCCGATCCGGCCACGTATCTCGGCTCGGGTAAGGCGAGCGAACTCGCGGATCTTGTTGCCAGCCATGGCGCCGATACCGTGATCGTTAATTCCGAGCTGGCGCCAACTCAGCGCCGTTCGTTGGAGGACATCGTTGATGCCAAGGTCATTGACCGAACTGCGCTGATCTTGGACATCTTCGCCCAGCATGCAAAATCTAAAGAGGGCAAGGCGCAGGTGGAGCTCGCCCAACTGGAATACCTTTTACCGCGTTTGCGCGGCTGGGGTGAGTCGATGTCCCGGCAGGCAGGTGGCCGGGTGGCCGGCGGTGAGGGTATTGGCTCGCGCGGGCCGGGCGAAACGCAGATCGAACTTGATCGGCGGCGAATCCGCCAGCGCATGGGCAAACTACGGCGCGAAATTAAGCAGATGGAAAATTCCCGTCAAACGCGCCGGCACAACCGCAAGCGTAAAAGCGTGCCGAGTGTCGTCGTCGTTGGGTATACCAATGCCGGGAAATCTTCACTCATGAATGTGCTCACGGGAGCGGGCGTGCTGGTCGAAAATGCGCTTTTTGCTACGCTCGATCCCACCGTGCGGCGCGCCGAAACCGACGACGGGCGCGAATACACGCTCACGGACACGGTTGGTTTCGTGCGCAATCTTCCCACCCAGCTCGTCGAGGCGTTCCGATCCACTTTGGAGGAGGCGGGCGACGCCGACGTATTGCTACACGTAGTCGATGCGGCACACGATGATCCCATCGGGCAGATCGACGCCGTCCATCAGGTGCTGGCAGGCGTGGAGGGAACGGAAGCAATCCCTGAGCTGATCGTGCTATCGAAGGCAGATATTGCCGACGCGATCACGGTGGCCACATTGCGTAGCCGCTATCCGAATTCGGTGCTCGTCAGCGCCGTGACCGGTGAGGGAATCGACGAACTGCGCGGACGCGTGGCTGAACGTTTACCGCGCCCGGCCGTGGAAATCGACCTTGTTATCCCCTACGAGCGCGGCGATATTGTGAACCGGATTCACAATGAGGGCGAAATTCTTTCGCAAGACCACGAGGCTGAGGGCACGCACATGCACGCGCGGGTAAGCCCCGAAATCGAGGGTTTGCTCGTGGAGGCCGGAATCATGAAAGCCGCGCCCAGTGACTGAACTCGAGCCGCGGCGGGTACTCGATCATGTTGTGGATAGCATCGGGGGAGCGCGCCGCGATGGCCAAGAACAGATGGTCGACGCCGTGTACGAGGCCCTCGTTGATGAGGGCCACCTCATGGTGGAGGCCGGCACCGGCACGGGTAAATCATTTGGCTATCTGATTCCGGCGATGGTGTGGGCGGCGCAATCCGACCAGCGGGCGATCATTTCGACAGCGACCCTCGCGTTGCAGCGGCAGATTATGCAACAGGACGCGCCCGCCGTCGCCGATGCCCTGCGCGAAATCTATGGCGCACACGTCAATGTTGCCCTTTTGAAGGGGTGGAATAACTACGCGTGCCTACGCAAGGTTGACGGCGGATATCCGGAAGAAGACGCGCTTCTTTCGCGAGCTGAGGGCGAGTTTGGTGCGACGGCGACGGGTGAAGAGGTGGTGCGAGCTCGGCAGTGGGCGCTGACAAGCGAAACTGGCGATCGCGACGATCTTGTTCCAGGCGTGTCGGATCGGGCCTGGCAGCAGATTTCGATCCAGAAACGCGAATGTATCGGTGAATCGTGCCCGCTGCGCCACGAATGTTTCCCGGTGCGGGCGCGGGCTATGGCAGACGAGGCTGACATCGTGGTGACCAACCATTCCCTGCTGGGGATTCAGGCATCAGGTACGCCGGTACTGCCCGAATCGCACGCCTACATCGTTGATGAAGCACACGATCTGGTTGATCGGGTGACAACCCAACTGACCCGGTCACTTGCCGGATACGATTTGCGTTCTATCGCGCGCTTGCTCCGCCAGGCGGGGCTTGATGACGAAGGCTTGCCCGACGCCGCAGAGGAACTTTCCGATGTGCTCGCTGATATCGGTGAAGGGCGGATCGTCAAGCTCAGAGAGGAACTGAGCGATGTAGTGGCACGGATTTTGGGCAAGATTCAGGCTGCCGGCGAGGCCGTATCAGCAATGGGCGGCGGTAACGAGGAGCAGAATGCGGCCAAACAGGTGTTGCGCTCGCGGCTGGGCGAGATGTCTGAGATGTGTAGCGAGGTGCTCGGTGATGCCGTCCAGCTTGGCACCCGGGTGCTGTGGGCGAGCGAGTTCAATGACTCTTACACGTTGTATTTTGCGCCCTTGGATGTGTCCGCCTCGATTGCTGACAACCTTTTTGAAAACACGCCCGTTGTGTTAACTTCTGCGACTCTCCAAGTGGGCGGTAGTTTCGATGCCGTTGCGAATCGAGTGGGCTTCACCTTTCCAAGCCAGGGGGAGTGGTCCGGCTTGGACGTTGGTAGTCCGTTTGATCCTGCCAAGCAGGGCATCTTGTACGTGGCCGAGCATCTGAATCCACCTGGGCGCGATGGTTACGGGGATCAGCACCTTTCTGAAATTGTGGAGCTTATCAGGGCAAGCGGGGGCGGTGCTCTGTGCCTGTTTACTTCGCGGGTGGGTGCCGAGCGAGCTGCCGAGTACGTGCGTGAGGCACTGGATGTGCCGGTGCTTGTACAGGGTGAGGACCAGCTTCCTACCCTGCTTGAGGAGTTTGCGGCCGATCCGTCCGCTTCGCTGTTTGGCACGATCTCACTGTGGCAGGGGGTGGACGTGCCGGGCCGGACCTGCCGGCTCGTGATTATTGACCGAATTCCGTTTCCGCGCCCGGATGATCCGTTGATTCAGGCTCGTAATGAGGCTGCGACGCGCGATGGCCGCAATGCTTTCATGTCCGTTTCTGCTACGCAGGCCGCGCTTCTACTTGCGCAGGGGGCTGGGCGTTTGCTGCGCCGCACCACTGATCGCGGTGTTGTGGCCGTGCTGGATTCGCGCTTACGAACTCGCAGATACGGCAGCTTCTTACTGGCTTCGTTGCCGAAGATGTGGCCGACGACGGACCGTGAGGTGGTTCTTGGCGCTCTTGAGAGGCTATCTTCGGATATTTGAGCGCGGCGCTGAGGGCGAAAGTGCTCAGAGTGCGCGAAGGACCGTGACCACCTTGCCAAGAATTTCCGCATCATTGCCCGGGATCGGAGCATAGTTCGAGTTGCGAGGGAGCAGCCAAATGTGGCCGTCTTTCTTTTGGAAGGCTTTTACCGTTGCTTCGCCGTCAATCATCGCGGCAACGATTTCACCATTTTCAGCCACCGGCTGGCGGCGTACAACTACCCAGTCGCCATCGCAGATAGCGGCATCGATCATCGAATCGCCCGATACTTCGAGCATGAAAAGATCGCCCGTGCCAGTCAGTTGCCGGGGAAGTGGGAAGACGTCTTCGATCACCTGTTCGGCAAGGATCGGGCCGCCGGCGGCAATTCGCCCGACGGCTGGTACGTTGACCGGTGCGCTCACGTTCACTTCAAGATCATCGATACGGTAAGTATCTTCGGCTTCTTCTTCCACGGCACGGATATTCGACGACGACGGGATCTGCCGCTTAGCAGGTGCCCACTCACCCGCAAGTTCTAGGCCAAGATCTGTAACTTCTAAAGTTCGCGGACGCCGCGGATCTCGAACGATGCACGTGGCCTTCTCAAGGAGGTCAAGCTGATATTTGACGGAAGAGGACGATTTGAGCCCAACCTTTTCACCGATTTCACGAACAGTGGGCGGGTAGCCATTTTCTGTAAGCCCCGCGCAAATCGCGCGCAGGATCGAGGTTTGACGATCGGAAAGTTTCACCTTGGTCATGGATCCTCCTGCCGGCAAAATTTTTTGTCGGAGCCGTGCGGTTGACTTCTCGCAAGCCTACCGGGCGAGCCACTGTTGTTCAAACACGTGTTCTAATGCGTGTCGAACAAAGGTTCTGGACATCGCTGGGGTGTTCGGCTAGGATTCAAACAGACGTTCGACGAACAGTTGTTCGAGGAGGAAGCATGACGGCACTAACATTTGGCGATGTTGAAGGATACGGCGATGCTAGGGCTCGTGCAGGAGCCCCGCGGTTGCGGGTTGTACGGGAGGGGGATCTCAAGCGCTACGGGCCTGCCGTGCGCCAGGATCGGCCCAACACTCGTGGTAATACGCTTCACGCAGTTCCAACGGCTGCATCCGCGGATGAAGCAGCCCTTGCCGTCCGTTGGTCGAAGGAGCCAGTTCGCCGGTCTGGAGCGCCAGCCCGGCCGTCCAGGCAGCCGAGAATGGAGCAGCGCAGGATGCGCGCATCGCAGGCTCGCACCTACTCACCAGAGTTGAACTTCGACAATGCCGTCAAGGTCACCTTAACCCTGGCCGGCATGGTATTGGTTTTTGCCTTGGGCATCTTTCTTTACACGGCACTCGGTTTGGGCCTGCAAGCCGGAGACGCGATTACTGTCGTCGCGGGTGACTCGCTGTGGTCGATCGCGCAAGCGATGCCGGTTGATATTCCGACCGCACAGATCGTTCAAGACATCGCCGAACTCAATGCACTCGAAAGCAGTGTTGTAGCTGCAGGCACAGAGCTTATTTTGCCGGCTTATTAGCACGAAATCTACGGCGCGCACTTCGCCGTGTTTGAATAATGGTGACATTCGGCTGTAGTTTATTGAACATGTTCTGCCCCTTTTGCCACCATGAGGATTCTCGAGTCGTCGACACGCGCACGAGCGACGACGGACAAACCATTCGACGTCGTCGAGAATGCCCCTCATGCGCCCGTCGATTCTCCACGCAAGAAACAGCCGCACTAATGGTCACAAAGCGCTCGGGAACTACGGAACCGTTCTCGCGTGACAAAATCATCTCTGGAGTTGGCCGCGCTTGCCAAGGCCGGCCCGTTACGCGTGACCAATTGGCAGTACTGGCCCAGCAGGTTGAAGAAACACTTCGCGCCTCGGGTGCAGCCCACATTGATTCGCAAGACGTCGGCCTAGCGATCCTCGATCCGCTTCGCGAACTCGACACGGTGGCCTACCTGCGTTTTGCCTCCGTCTATTCGAACTTTGAAACGCTCGAAGACTTTGAAGAAGCAATCCGGGAACTGCGAAGCTCGCAATTCCCGGAAGATTCCCAGGCGCCTGAAAGAACGCAAATGCTAGATAACTCCAGCGAAGATGCGTAAGCCTAATCGCGGCCCTGATCTGACTGATCTTGAGCCTGGGAGCCGCTGCCATCATCATGTCGTGGAGCCGAATGGGCGCTCAGCGCCGATAGGCTGGATTTTGCGCTCGCAGCCTTTTCTTTCACGGCACTGACGTAGCCATCTATCCTGTCTGCAGTGCGATGCGAAGCCGCGGAAGCCCGATCGCGCCACTGGCCCGAAGCCAATTCCAAATTCTCCAACTGCTCCTTGACACGGCGGCGCATCACCTTACCAAGCTGGGAACGCGGAAGATCATCGAAAATCGCGATCGACTTCGGCATTGCATAGTGGGAGAGCTTATCCTCGGTCCACTGGCGAACAGCATCGAGATCCACATTCGCACCGGGCTCGAGCACGAGAGCTGCCACCACGGCTTCGGAGAACGAATCGGTCGGCATGCCAACCACGGCAACGTCCACCACGCCCGGCATATCGCGAACCGCTGACTCCACCTCGGAAGGGTAGACGTTGAATCCGGAGTTGATAATCATTTCCTTGCGGCGATCGGCCATAATTAGGAAACCGTCATCCCAGCGCGCGAGGTCACCCGTATGTAACCAGCCATCCCGGATGGCGATGTCGGTCTCTTCCGGATTCTTATAGTAGCCGGAGAAAACTTGCGGTCCGCGCACGCAAATTTCGCCGATCTCGCCCTCGCCGAGCTCCTTGGTCGGATCGTCTTGGTCAACAACCTTGATCTCAGTCGACGGGAAGGGCAATCCCAACGTGGATGGCCGGCGTCGTTCGCTCACCGGCGAACCAGAAATCACTGGCGAGGCTTCCGTCATGCCGTAGCCCTCAATAATCAGGCCGGACTTTTGTTCCCAGCGAGCCGCCAGCGCAGGATCCAACGGCATTGCTCCGCAAACCGAGTACTGGATCGTGGAAAGATCAGCCTGCTTGCCTTCATCGATCGCGTCCAGAATCTTCTTAAACATCGGCGGTACCCCGCCAAAGAACGTGATCGGATGGCGTTTGTGAGCGGCGAGTAGAATATCCACATCGAAAGTCGGGATCATCACCTGGGTTGCAGCCATGTACACGCACACGAGCATCGATAGCTGAAGACCGAACGCGTGGAAGAACGGAAGAACCGCGCCCACAGTTTCCGTGCCGCGAACCATGTCCACCAGCCAGGCGTCGGCCTGCTTCGTGTTCGACAACAAATTGCCATGCGTGAGTTGCACGGCTTTCGGAGTGCCCGTGGTTCCTCCAGTCATCAACAGCACGGCGAGGGACTCGACGTCGGGGCCCTCTTCACGCGAAAGATCAAGCGGCGCATTGTGCTTGACCTGGTTATCCCAGGAGTGCACGCCCGCCGGCACCTTACCGCGCAGCTTATTACGCTGCTGACGAGCAGCCTTAACCGGCAATTTCAGTAGGAACTGCGACTTCGCTGGCAGCGCCTTGGTCAAATTCACGGCCAGGTATGTGCGGCCCTTAAAGTCGCCGTCCACGATCAGCTTCTCGAGCGTCTGCTCCCAGCCGATGACGACCTTGGAACCAACAAGTTCAATTTGATCTTCGATCTGCTTGCGAGGGGCCAGCGGATTGTGCTCCGCGAGAGTCACGCCAAGAGCCATCGCCGCATAGAACAGCACGTAGTGCTGCGGACAATTCGGCAAGATTGCAGAAATCACATCGCCGCGCCGAACACCAACCATCGTCAAAACTTGCGCCGCGCGTTTAACCTCATCCAGAACTTCAGCATACGTGTATTCCCGACCAAGGAAATCAATCGCCACCCGCTCGGGGAAATCCTCGGCTGCGGAGAACAAAAGCTGGTCGATCGTCGTCGTTACCGGTTCAATCTCGGTTGGAACACCCTCGGGATATCGAGAGTGCGCGCGTTCCATGTTGGTCATTGATGTCCCTTTCGCAGATACTCCTCTAAGGTTACGCGAACGTAACCACGAGTGCTTGGGTAATCACTCACGCGTGAGCAACCGCAAACGAATATGCGCCTTCGCGTGCTCGAGCCTATCCAAAATTTCGGGCGGAATCCCGGCCGCAGTGTCGGTGACCATATAGCCGTATTCGCCGCTCGTCGCCAAGGATTGGAATGTCACGTTCACGCGATGTTCGGCAAATAGGCTGTTGACATCCGCAAGCGCGCCCGGCGTGTTCCAGTGGAACCACACCACGCGGTGAAGCGACTCGGCAGTGGGCGATGCCGAAATATTCGGGATGTTGACGGACATGTCAGTCGATCCCTTACGCCAGTAATTCATCATCTTCATGGCTACAAACTGGCCGATCGATTCTTGGGCTTCGAGGGTGGAACCGCCGATGTGGGGTGTCAAAATCACGTTGTTGAGCCCGATGAGCGAGGAGGAAAACGGATCGCCGTTAGCTAGGGGCTCGGTGGGGAACACGTCCACGGCCGCGCCCGCCACCTTGCCGGAGGTCACGGCCTCTCGCAAGGCATCAAGATCCATCACGTGCCCGCGGGCAAGGTTCAAGATCACCGCGCCGTCCTTGAGCTTCGCAAATTTTTCGGCGTCAAAGTAGCCGGTGTTAGAGCCGCGCCCGTCGATATGCAAACTGACGACGTCGGCACGTTGAAGCAGCTCATCCAGCGAAACCGGCGCCGCGTTGCCGAGCGCAAGCCGTTCGGCAATGTCATGGAAGATCACTTTCATTCCGAGCGCTTCAGCGACGACGGAAAGCTGCGAGCCGATCGAACCGTAGCCGATAATCCCGAGCGTTTTTCCGCGAACCTCGTGCGATCCGTCGGCGGTTTTTTCCCAGATTCCTTGATGGAGGGCCGCATTCTTCGACGGTATCTGGCGTACCAGCGAGATCAGCTCGCCAATTGCGAGTTCTACCACCGAACGGGTATTGGAGTAGGGCGCGTTAAAAACGGCGATTCCATGATCGGCCGCGGCTTCTAGGTCGATCTGGTTGGTGCCAATGCAATAGGCGCCGATGGATGCCAGCTGCGGGCAGGCGTCGATGACCTCGCGGGTCACGTTCGTCTTGGAGCGGATCCCAAGCATGTCGAAACCCTGAAGCGTTTCGATGAGCTCTTTGGTTTCGAGGGAGCCGGAAATCCGGACCACCTCAACCCCGTAGCGTTCGAAGACCTCATCGGCACTGGCATGCGGATTTTCTAGGAGAAGGATTCGCGTCACAACATCACTCTTTCTTTGCACCTTGCCCCTGTGTAGCTATAGGCCGTGGGGCAGTGCGCTTCGGTACAGAACGTCTAGCCGGCGCGTGGGGCGCGTCATGGCCACGTACAGATCGCCGGGCCCGTCAGCCAAAACGGCGTGGGGTTCAACGAGCACGACGACGTCGTATTCCAACCCTTTTGCCATTCTAGCGGTGAGCACATGTATTCTTGCCGAAATTTCAGTTCCGGTGCGATCGAGCGTCCAGTCACTGAGAATGGGCGAGGCTGCCAGTGCATCCCCGACGGCGCCGTGCTCGGCTTGCGCGGTGATCACGGCGATCGAACCGCGCCCTTCGCCGAAGTCTTCGTCGAGCTCGCGTGCAGCTTTTTGGACCAGCGACACCAATTCCGCTTCCCCGCCTTGCGTGCGGCGGTAGGCTCCTTCAAGGTCGCGCGCTGGCCGCATGTGTCCGACGTCGTAACCCGCGCATTCCATGACGCGCGCGGCGCGTTCGAGCACACTTGCCGGCGTGCGGTAGGAGATCGTCAACTGTTCCACGCGATGGAACGTCGATAGCTCACCGAGTGCCTCGTCCCACCCACCTGTTGGGGCGCCAGCTGGCCGCTGGTCAAGATCGCCGACGAGCGTCATTGACTTGGCCGGGTTTCGCCGGGCGATCATCCGCCACTGCATGGCCGAAAGTTCTTGGGCTTCATCAACGACGACGTGCCCGTACGTCCACGTGCGATCGGCGGCTGCGCGTTCTGCCAACGTGTGCCCGGAAGCGGGGGTGCCAAGGCGCTGCGTCATCATCTGTGAATTTACGATACCGCCACCCAATCCCATCGAATCCATCGTTTGAGCGACGTAGTTGGACAGCTCGTTTTCTTCAATTTGCTTGGCGTTGCGCTTGGTGCGTTCGGCATCGGAGAGGAATTCGCCAAGGTGCTCGGCAAGTTCGTCCACG
This sequence comes from Trueperella bonasi, assembly GCF_030811535.1. Taxonomy (GTDB): domain Bacteria; phylum Actinomycetota; class Actinomycetes; order Actinomycetales; family Actinomycetaceae; genus Trueperella; species Trueperella bonasi. Next base: position 1,731,903 of record NZ_JAUSQX010000001.1, read on the forward strand.
ATTGGGATATCTGCCGCGGTCAGGCCCGATTCGCGCTCGCGGCGCAAGAGTTCGCGTTCGCGCTGTGACAGTTCTGGTGCGATGCGCTCGAGCAGCTCGGGCCAGTGGTAGATGCGTTTTAGTAATTCGGTTGCCGAGCTGGGCATCCAGTGCAGGTTGATTTCCCGGCGCGCATCCTTCGATTCGGCGACATCGGAGATCAACCAGTCCGAATCTTCAAGAGTTGTTTCAAAAGCGTTTGCGAACTGCTGGGCAAGTTCGGTGACCAGCTTTCGGGCGTATATGTCCCGCGCTTCGTTGTGTGGTTTACCGCTACGGCGGGCGCGGCGCTGTGCGTCGTCGACCATGTCCGGAGTGAGCCGCACGCGCTTGCCGTTGATCTTGAATGAAACCGTTTCCTTCAACGGTTTTTGGACGATCCGCGAGATTGCGCGCTTGGCGTATGTTGCCCACTGCGCGCGCCCCTTGATTTCGGCAACTTCAGCGCTTTCGCAAGCGGAGACGGCGACGCCGGGCACCATCGCTTCGATGGTTGTGGAGACTACGTCGGACTCGCCAAGTGATGGTAAAACCTGATCGATATAGCGCAAAAAGACGGGGGAGGGCCCAACGATGAGCACCCCGGAACGGGCGAGTCTTTCCCGGTGGGTATACAGCAGGTAGGCGGCTCGATGGAGCGCCACGGCAGTCTTGCCCGTGCCCGGCCCGCCTTGCACCACGAGGATTCCGCTGGCATCAGCGCGGATGATGCGATCCTGTTCAGCTTGAATTGTGGCCACAATGTCGCCCATTTTGCCGTCACGCGCCGCGCTCATCGCCGCGATGAGCGCGCCTTCACCCGTGAGATTCAGGCCCGAAGAATCGGCCTCTTGTGACAGGAGTTCATCTTCGACTCCGGTCACTTCCCGAAACCTGGTCTGGATATGCCGCCGCCGCACAATGCCAGCCGGATGTGCCGCCGTCGCCTGATAAAACGGTTCGGATTGTGGAGCGCGCCAATCGGTCAGCAAAATTTCTTGATCGTCGTCACGAAGCGTCATCCGCCCAATATGCGTGACGTTGCCGCCCTCGTGATCTAGGCGACCCATGACAAGCCGGTTTTCCAAATTGCGCAGACGAATCAAATTATCTTCGTAGTGGGTGGCAAACGAATCCCGTTCCGACACAGAACTCGGCGTGCCACCACCACCTTGCCCGCGAACCCGCGCAAGCTGCTCGGTGTAATACTCGCGCTGGCGATCAAGGGCCTGATAGGCAACATCAACGAAGGCTTGCTCTTCGGCAATGGCCAGATCAATGGCAGATCGATTCTCGTGCAATCGTGCTCCCTGGGTCGGAATATGGCAGTCAATTATTCCTGAATTGCCACCCCGATTGCCAACTCGTGTCCTAACCCACAGCCGGTTAACGCGCGGAATAGTTAGCCAACTGCCAAGCGTTATGAGAATGTAGAAGCGGAGGCATTTTTGACTGACTTTTTCACTCTTGACTCGATGGCAAGCGGCCTAAGTGTAGACACGCTTGTGATCAACCTCGTCGACCCTTTGATCGACGCCGGTGACACCGCGCAGGCCATTAACGCCACCATTCAAACCCTCGACGACGAACCAATCGGCACTTTCGATTCGGACGCTATTTTCGACTACCGAGCCCAGCGCCCAATCGTCAGCTACGCCGACGGGCACCTCGTGGGTGTCACGGTGCCATCGGTGCGCCTCTCACTGGTCACGGACGTGCACGGGAAAAACTTCCTCTACCTTTCCGGCCAAGAACCCGACTTCCGTTGGCGCGAAATCTCCGAAACCATTATTGACATCATCGAACGCTTCGGCGTTCAGCAGGTGTATTCATTCGCCGCCATGCCAGCCCCAGTGCCGCATACCCGGCCCGTCGACATGCTGATCCGGGCCACGGCCGGTGACCATCCCGTCGTCGAAGGATTTGCTGAACACTACGCCGAACTTTCCGACGTCTTCGAATACATGGCGGCGGAAAAAGAAATTCCCGTCGTCAACATTCGCGTCCGCGTGCCGTTCTACCTGGTGCGCGGAGACAGTCCATTTTTTGCCGGAGCGCTCGCGGCGATTAAAATGCTGGCTGCCCGCGGCGGCCCAACGTTCCCGCTCGGTGACCTTGAACAACTCGAGGACAACCAGCAAAAGGCGATCGCCGAATTGCGGGAGGAGGGCTCGGATTTTGATGCGCTCATTAAAAAGCTCGAACATGACTATGACGAATCCGAACTTGGCTTCGTCACCAACGAAGAAATCGTGCCGCGCATTCCCTCGTCGGATGAAATTGGCGACGCCGTCGAACAATTCCTGGCCAGCCAGGACTCCTCACCTTTAGACCGCGTCCAAAAGAGCAAGCAACCACCTCAGTTGGGTGATCAGTACTCAACCGACCAGTACGCGGGAGACCTGCGGCGAATCGGTGAAGATCTACGCAGGGCTAGTCCCGCAGCGCAAGAATCGGCTGGCGAAGAGCTGGCAGATGATGACCAGGCAGCGCAACCGCCAACCGGCATTCAATCCGAGAATCCCGAGATCGAAAACAACGAGGAAAACGAGGGAGAATGACCCGCCACAAAGTGGCAGTTTTCGTCTGGCTCATCGCCGTTGCCGTATATGCGGTTGCCGTAGCGGGACGAACGTCCTTTGGCGTTGCGGGCCTTACTGCAATCGACCGTTTCGACATCAGCGCGGCAACTCTTTCCCTATTCACGGTTGTGCAAGTAGGCGTGTATGCCGCCGCTCAAATCCCGGTGGGCCTGCTGCTCGACAAATTCGGCCCCAGAGTACTACTCGGAAGTGGCGCAATCATTCTCGCCGCTGGCCAGGTGGGGATGGCACTGGCAGACACGGTGGGATTCGCGCTCGCGGCCCGCGTATTAGTGGGCTTGGGTGACGCTACGGCCTTCACATCCGTGATCCGAATCGTTCCATCGTGGTTTGCCCCTCGCCGCGCCCCGCTGTTTACTCAGCTGACGGGTATCATTGGCGGGCTTGGACAGTTCATTTCTTCGGTGCCTTTTGCGTATCTGTTGGCCAACGTTGGATGGGCGCCCGCCTTTGGCGGACTTGCGATTCTGGGCGTTGCTGTTTCCGGCCTTGCCTTTGCTTTCATTCGTGACACGCCAAAGAAATGGACGCTGACGCACATCGAAGAAGATGACGAAGACCTCGCTCGGCAGATGACCTCCACCGTTTCCGACACTGACGACATGACGATCAGCCAAACCCTTCGCGAACCGGCGTCGTGGCTTGGCTTTTGGACACACTGGGTGGGCAACTTTCCGCAAACCGTGTTTTTGCTGTTGTGGGGCGTGCCCTTTCTTCAGATCCATCAGGGAATGAGTCAGGCCGGTTCTTCAGCAATTTTGCTTGTGGTAACGGGCGCTGCGATCATTCTTGGCCCCTTGGTTGGCGAGTTAACCGCACGCCATTCAATGCGCCGGATCTGGATCGTCAATGGGATCTCGTGCACGCTGGCAGCGGTATGGGCACTGGTTTTGGTGTTGCCTGCACCCGCTCCACTGTGGATGATCGTCGTGCTGCTCGTCGTGATCGCGGCCACCGGGCCCGCTTCGAGCATCGGCTTCGACTATGCGCGCACCTCGATTCCGGTCCGCCGCCTAGGAACTGCCAATGGGCTGATCAACATGGGTGGTTTTATCGCCGCGCTCATCACGGCCTGGCTGATCGGCGTCGTTCTCGACTGGTCTTCGCAAGGGGCGCCGTTGGGGGCAGGCGATTTCAAACTCGCGATGTCCACCCAGGTGTTCGCGTGGATCGTGGGCATGGTGATGCTTGAGGTTTTCCGGCGCAAAACCCGCAAGCGCGACGCCGAACGCGGCATTACCGTTCCACCTTTGCGCAAGGTAATAGCGCGGTATCAGGCCCGATTCGAGGCGCGCAAGGCGGCCGCGCGCGAAGCTAAGCGCCGGCCTCGTTAGCTGGCGGCCAACCAATATCGCGATCGTAGAGCAGGCGCGCACCGATCGCCGCTTCCTCGAGGCGTTCTTGACTGACGACGACGGTCGGTAGCGGCAAGCGCCCAACGTGGCGGGAAATTTCGGCAAGCGGTAGGCGGCGGTGCGAGGCAATCAAGATGACGTTGCCGAACCTGCGGCCCTTAACGATCGCGGGATCAGAAATTCCGGCAACGTGCGGAAATGATTCGCGCAAGGCGCGTACTTCCCGATACACCGGGGCTAGACCGGCTTCGCCTGCGATGTTCAGGCAATAAAGGCCCTCAGAGTCAAGCAGGTCCGCCGCCTTGCGATGCGCCTCGACGGTGGCCAGGTGATGAGGGATACGCCCGGCGGCAAACGTGTCGCGGACGATCAAGTGCCAGGTGCCCTTGTTCGTGTCCAGGGTTTGGCGGGCGTCTTCTGCTCGAATGCGAAGGAGTGGCGCTGAGGGTAAGTCGATCCAGTCCCGGACGAGCGTGGCTAGTTCGGCGTCGATCTCAATGGCAAGTTGCCTCGAATTTGGGCGGCTTGCTTCGAGCGCCCGGGCCAAAGCGCAGCCCGCGGCCCCAAGGTGCAGTGCACGCAAAGGCCGCCCGGCGGTAAACATCGCGTTAGTTGCGATACGGATTTGTTGCATGTATTCGAACTCGAGATGCGCGGGATCTGCGAGGTCGACGGCCGAGGACTCCACGCCGTCGACGTAAATGGTTAAAAGACTGCCGCTGTGCTCCACTTCAATGGTAGACATCGAGGTTCGGACGCTGCGGGGCGCATCTTGTTTGTGACGAGGCATGCGATCCAGTGTAGCGCTTAGATGTCGGAGCTAGCGCGTAAACTGGCTGTGAAAGGAGCACAGATGTCCAGGGGCCCGCGAAGCGAACGTGCGAAGCGAAATTGGGGGAGCGACGATTCCCAGACCAATATTTTGCACGTAGACATGGACGCCTTCTTCGTGTCCGTAGAGCTGCTCTCGAGGCCAGACTTGGTAGGCAAACCCGTTGCAGTGGGTGGGCAAGACCGTGGTGTGATCGCCGCTGCCTCCTATGAGGCTCGGCGGTTCGGGGTGAATTCGGCGATGCCGGTGGGGCAGGCGAAGCGATTGTGCCCCGAGCTGGTGATTTTGCCGACCAGCCACGGCCTTTACGGCAAAGTATCGAAGCGGATCATGGGGATCTTGGAGGATGTCACGCCACTAGTTGAGAAAATTTCTGTGGATGAGGCCTTCCTTGATGTGCGCGGGGCTCGCAAGATCTTTGGTACGCCAGTGCAGATCGCTCAGCACATTCGGGAAACGATACGGGCGCGGGAAAATGTTCCGGCGTCGATCGGCATTGCCTCAACCAAACACGTTGCGAAAATCGCCTCCGCACACGCCAAACCCGATGGTCTGCTCCTGATCCCGCACGAGCAGACCATTCCCTTTCTACATTCCTTGCCCGTTGGCGCGCTGTGGGGAGTTGGGCCCGTGTCGCGCGAAAAGCTTGAACGTAAAGGAATTAAAACCACCGGGGATCTGGCTGCCCTGGGGGAACACCGCCTTCGCCGGCTTCTTGGCGATGCGGCTGGTTCGCACCTGTATGCGCTCGCGATGGGGCACGATCCGCGTGCGGTCACTGTGGAATCGGTGGAAAAATCGGTGAGCCGCGAGCAGACCTTTTTCGATCCGATTATCGAGCGGAAGGAAGCCGAGCGGGTTTTGCTCCACTTGGCAGACGACGTCGCGCGTAGGTTGCGGCTACAAGAATTCGTGTCGTGGACGATCGGAATCAAAGTGCGCGCTGACGCCGATTTTTCGACCATCTCGCGTTCGGTGACTCTTGGCGGGCCCACCGATTTGGCAAGTGAGATTTATGCGGCGGCGCGGCGGTTATTTGCCGGGGTGGAAATCCCAGGTGGCGGGATCCGGCTGATTGGTGTGCGGGCCGAAAATTTGGCGAATCCCAGCGCTGGCGTGCAGATGTCAATCGACGACGACGGCCGGCGCGGCAAAGCCGAGGCTGCTATGGACTCGGTGCGGCAAAAGTTTGGTGGCCAGATCTTAAAACCTGGTTCTTTGATTGGCGAGGTCGAGGATCCGCGGGCTCTTGAATAGAGTTTCGTTACGGGCGTGAGCTCCCACTTTAGCCTCGTCAAAATTTTGCTGTATCCTGAATGAACGAACAGATGTATGGGGGAACCATGGCTCTTTCTGATTACGAGCGGAAGATGCTCGAGCAGCTTGAGGCGCAACTTGCCGATGATGATCCGAAGTTGGCCGAATCGCTTGCAGCTAAGGAAAGCTCGGCGATGCAAACTGCGATTTCTCCGAAACATCTTGTTGTTGGGCTGATTGTTGCCGTAGTTGGGCTGCTCGTCGTGCTCGGTGCTGTAGCGATTGATCAGATTGTGTTGGGGATTGCTGGATTCGCCGTCGTGTTTGGCGGATTTTGGTACTTGGCGGCCGGCATGGAACGCGTAGAAGCACCGGCTGGTTCGGGCCAGGCGCAACGAAAGTCCCGCACTTCTTTTATGGAGCAACAGATGGATGAGTGGCGCAAGCGCCAGCAGGGCTAGATCTTTTCATTCCCTGAATTAGCGTGGGCGCTCCCTTCCCGCGATACTTACTCTCACTCCTGCGATACCTATTTCATTCCCGCGAGATTTTTATTGGCACGTAATGTGGCGCCGCAATGATGCAAGTATCGCGCCACGCCGGCCGTGGGATGGGTAAGGCTCCCGTGTCGGCTATTACCCCGATTGGTCGCGTGCCAAACTTATCGCGTCCCAAATTGGTCGTGTCTCGATTTGATTGCATGCCAAATCGGTCATCGCGCAAGTCTGTTATCCCCCAAATCGGTCATGTACTAGACCGGATACAAATCATGGCGTGAAAATTTCATGACTATGGGTGTGCACATCGATGCTCGTGGCTAAAAACCGCTTTTCCTCACGATAAATTCCCGCTCGATGTTAAACGTGCCCTTGATAAGTGTATGGTGCCCGGATTGTGATGGACCCTTCCTAACCCGAGCCGCACCCAGCCCCAAAAACTTCCCACAGCCCAAATTTTGGCTGCCAAAGTGAAAAATCCCTCCACCAGATTTTTTGTTGATTTTCCGCGAAATATTCCAAAACTAAAGCGTGTTTCCTCTTGTAGTTGGAGCAAAGTGGAGTAAAGTGGGGTGCAAGTGGGAAAAGGGGGTGGATTGTGTTCCTAGGTACGTACGAACCACGGCTTGACGACAAAGGGCGCCTCATCCTCCCTGCGAAATATCGAGACCAGCTCCAAGGCGGGCTCGTTATGACGCGCGGGCAGGAACACTGCCTGTACATCTTTCCCATGTCGGAGTTCGAAAACATGCTGGAGCGTTTGAATCAAGCACCGATGACATCCAAGGAAGCACGCACCTATAAGCGCGTGTTTCTCTCGGGTGCCAACGATCAGATTCCAGACAAGCAGGGCCGCATCACCATTCCGGTGGCGTTGCGTGACTATGCCGGTCTTGAACGTGAGGTTGCGGTTATTGGCTCTGGTTCACACGTGGAGGTTTGGGATCTCAACGAGTGGAATTCGTTCTTGAACGAGAACGAATCTGAGTTTGCGGATAGGGAAGACGAGCTCATCCCGGGAGTGTTTTAGCCCCGAGGTCGGTCGGCCTTCCACCGGTGTCCTGAGGTAATTCCCCAACTTCAGGCCGGCGGTGGGGGACCAATCGATCTCGAGCAGAAGGAGGATCGGTGCGCACAGCTGATAACAACGAGCTTCACCAGCCGGTCCTTACGCGTACCCTCCTTGACCTCCTCGCGCCCTCGCTCGCCGGCGATGCGGTGATGATTGACTGCACGCTCGGCCTGGGCGGCCACACCGAGGCATTTTTGCGCGAGTTCCCGCAGTTGCGCGTCGTCGGCATTGACCGCGACCCTTCGGCCATTCGCCTCGCTTCCGAGCGCCTTGAGCCGTTCGGCAGCCGGTTCGTGGCGGTTCATAGCACTTATGACGACGTCGATCTGGTTGCCGCCGAACACGGGCGCGACGGGAAGGTTGACGCGATCCTCATGGACCTAGGCGTGTCCTCACTCCAGCTCGACGAGGCGGATCGCGGTTTTTCTTACGCTCAGGATGCGCCGCTGGATATGCGGATGAATCCCGAAGCGGGCCGCAGCGCAAAAGAAATTCTTGCTACGGCCTCCCATTCTGAGCTTTCACGCATTTTACGGGTCTACGGCGAGGAAAAGTTTGCCGCGCGCATTGCAGAGGCGATCATCCGGCGTCGGGAAACCAAGCCGTTGGAGCGCACCGGCGAACTGGTGGAGATTGTGCGCGAGGCGATACCAGCAGCTGCTCGCCGCACTGGCGGAAACCCGGCCAAGCGCACCTTCCAAGCTCTGCGCATTGCCGTGAACGAGGAGCTCGAGATCCTCGAGTTAGCAATCCCGCGAGCAATCGAGGCGCTGCGTGTGGGTGGGCGCCTCGCGGTGGAGTCGTATCAGTCTTTGGAGGATCGCATCGTCAAGGAAACGTTTGCCAAAGGTAGCGCATCGACGACGCCGGCCGGTCTGCCCGTCGAGCTCGATTCCCACAAACCCTATCTTCGCCAGCTACATCGCGGAGTTGTCAAAGCCAGTGAAGAAGAAATCGCGGAGAATCCACGCAGTGCATCCGTCAGACTTCGCGGCGTTGAACGAGTCGCACCTACACCGAAACACCTATCCATCCCGAACCGAGGTAACCGATGAGCACAGCACTCAATACCCAGCGCGCATTTGCGGCGCCCAGCACACGCCCCGTCATCGAGATGCCGGGATTGGAAGTTGTGCCCACACCCGCGCCGGCACGCGGTTTCTTCGGCACCGTTTTCGTTTGTTTGGCATTGTTCGTAGGTTCGATTAGCGTCGCGTTTCACCTCAACACGCTCATGATTCAGGGCGCATACGACGTGAAAAACATTAATGTTGAACTGAATGAAGTGACAGCTCGGGAAGCCACCTTGGAAAAGGAGGCGATCGGGGTGTCCACTCCTCATGAATTACGTAAACGTGCGAGCTCGCTGGGGCTGGTTCCGGCCGAAGCTGCTTTGCACATTGATCTTGAAACCGGGGTGATCACCGCCCCGGCGAAGAAGTAGGGGATTGGTGCATGGCCAAGTCGCAGGACCAGCAGGTGGGGGATGCTCTTCGTAGCAGCCTCCGCCGCGGTCTTGGCTCTGGAAAAGGTTCAGATGCGCGGGCTCGGCACACCACTCGGCGGCGGTTGAATTCGGTGGCGGTGCTCATTCTCTTCGCCGCTATTTTGCTGTCTGTTCGGCTTGTTTATTTGCAGGTGGTGCAGGCTGACACGCTGTCGGAAACGGCGCGCGAGTTCAGATCGCGCTCATATCCGATTGAAGCTAAGCGCGGTGATATCTACGATGCCAACGGCGCTGTGCTGGCAACGTCCCTTGAGCGGTATAACGTGCGTGTTGATCAGACCGAGATTGTTGATTACGTGAGCCGCGATGAGGACGGCAAGATTGATGGTGCCGGTGCGGCGGCGGCCGCACGCGAGCTTGCGCCTCTTGTGGGGATCGATCAGGCTGAGTTGGGCGGTCTGCTCATGGGCGGGCCGAAGAAGAGCCAGTGGCAGCTTGTGGTTTCTGATATTTCGCCCGATGAGTGGCGGGAGATTAACAGTCTCGGAATCCGGGGAATTTATCCGGAGCGGTTTATGCAGCGCCAGTACCCGAATGGGAACGCCGCGGGTACGGTTTTGGGTTATTTGGGCGAGACGGAGGATTCGACGACGCCGACCGGCCGGTCTGGTATTGAGCAAAGTTTTGAGCAGGTGCTTGCTGGCACGCCGGGTTTGGTTCAGTTTGAAGTGGGGCCTAGTGGCACGGTGTTTCCGAATTCGCAGCGGCATGAAACTCCCGCTGTTGATGGTGGGGACGTGCATTTGACCATCGATCGAGATTTGCAAAGGGCCACGCAGGACGCGCTCGATGGTGTTGTTTCGGGTAGTGGCGCCGAGTGGGGTACGGCGATCGTGATTGAGGTGGGTAGCGGGCGCGTTCTGGCTCTTGCTGATTCTAATTCTCCTGATCCCGCCAACCTTTCGGCCACGGATCCGCGGCACTGGAATTCGCGCGCAGTCTCAGCGATTGTGGAGCCGGGTTCGACTGGCAAAGTGATTACTTATGCGACCGCGTTGAATGAGGGTGCTGTCGAGCCACTTGACCTGTTTCACGTGTCAACTCCGATGAAAATGCCCAACGGTGAGGTGATTCGCGATAATGATCCGCACCCAGCAGAGAATTTGACGGTGGCGGGAACGCTTGCGAAGTCGTACAATACCGGGCTTGTCCAGATTGGCGATCTGGTACCGGATGAAACGCGCTATCAGTATCTTCAAGATTTTGGGATTGGACAAAAGACTGGAATTGAGCTTCCGGGTGAGCAGTCGGGTACTTTGCATCCGGTTGAGAGCTGGGGGCCGCGAGGGCGCTACACGACGATGTTTGGCCAGGCATGGAGTGCCACAACACTTCAGCTGGCTCAGATGATGTCTGTGGTTGCGAATGACGGCGTGTATATTCCGCTCCACATCGTTGACGGCGTTGAGTCGCTTGACGGTGAGTTTACGCCGACGACGGTGGGCGAGTCGCGCCAGGTGCTCACAGCTGAAACGGCCGATGAGATGATGGAGATGATGCAAGCGGTGACCGACCCGTATTCGACGGGTTGGCGTGCCCGGGTTGACGGTTATAACGTGGCCGGCAAGACGGGAACGGCTCAGGTGCCGGATGCTTCGGGTGCGCTGACGAAGCGTGCGGGAACGTTCGTTGGTGCAATTCCTGCGGAGGATCCGCAGATTGTGTTCGCTTCGATTGTGTATAACGCCGGTGGCGCCGGATACGGTGGTGATACTGCGGCGGTGGTGTTTGCGCAGACGGCCGAGTTTGCGATGCGTCAACAGAAGATTCCGCCGTCTACCGAGCCGCTCGTGCGTCTACCGTGGTCGGAGACCGAACTTATTGAGGGGGTTCCCGGTGCGTCCTGAAAACAAGGTGCGGGTTAGTTTGGCCGATATTGCGAGCGAGCTTGGCTGTGCGAACTTGCCTGATGGCATTGTGACCGGGGTGAGCGCCGATAACCGGACGATTCAGCCCGGGGATCTTTTTATTGCGAGCCGAGGCCGAACGGTACACGCGGCAAGTTTCGCGTGCTCGGCTATTGCGGCTGGTGCGGCAGCGATTCTGACGGACGCGCAGGGCGCCGAGCTGATAAATAATGAGATGCTTGGCGCGGAGGCGCCTGTTAGTGTGCCGTTGCTCGTCGTCGAGGATCCCGCGGCGGTTGCGGGGCAGGTGGCTTCGCACGTCTACGGCAATCCGGCGGCACAGTTGACCACGTTTGGTGTGACGGGCACGAATGGTAAAACCTCCACGGTGTACATGATTGACTACCTCTTGCGTCAGCTTGGGCGAAGGACCGGCCTGATCGGCACCGTGAGCGTCACAATAGGGGGCGAGGCGGTGCCGGCTGCGCTGACCACACCCCAACCGGTGGACTTGCAAGGAATGCTCGGGGTGCTCGTCGAGCGCAGCGGGAGCGATCTGGTGATGGAGGTTTCCTCGCACGCGCTCGATCAAAAGCGTACGGATCCGCTGCGCTTCGACGTCGTTGGCTTCACAAATCTCACCCAGGATCACTTGGATTACCACGAAACTCTCAACGAGTACTTCAACGCCAAAGCCAGTCTGTTTGATCCGCAGCGTTCGGTGCGTGGCGTGGTGATTGTTGATGACGACGCCGGGGCGCGGCTTTACGAGGAGGCGGCCGAGAGGCGGCCGGGGGCGATTGTTTCGCTTTCGCTCAGTGGGCGCGCGGCTGATTGGACGGTCAGTTACGACGATCAGCAGTTTACGGTGGAAGGGTCGCGTGGGGTGCTGACAACGCATACGGATCTTCCCGGTCATTTCAATGTTGCTAACGCTGCGCTTGCGCTGGTGATGGTGATTGAATCCGGTGTGGATCCGGACGTGTTGGCGGAGGCGATTGCCCAGGGTGGGGTTTCGCCGGTGATTCCGGGCCGGATGGAAGTCGTGAGCGAACGCCCGTATGTGGTGGTTGACTTTGCCCACAATACTGACGCCTTGGAAAAGGCAATGCTCGCGGTGAAGTGCGTTCGGCCAGGCAGGCTCATCGTGGTGACGGGCTCGGCTGGAGATCGCGATCGTGGTAAGCGCCCGATGATGGCGCGCGCAGTTGCGGACCACGCCGATCATTTGATCGTCACCGACGACGATCCGCACTCGGAAGATCCTGCCCAGATCAGGCGGGAAGTGATCGCGGGCATCCCCGAGGGTTTTTCTTGGCAGGAAATCGCAGATCGCGCGGAGGCGATCCGCACTGCGATCCGTGACGCACATGAGGAGGACGTTGTGCTTGTTGCGGGGCGAGGCCATGAGACAATCCAGGACGTTGCAGGCGAAGCTATCGAGATCGACGATCGGATGGTGGCTCGCGAAGCTCTAGGAATGGCGGAAGAAACATGATCCCGATAAGCCTTTCGCAAGCGGCGATGGACGTTAAAGGTACGCTTGATGGCGCCGGTGATGAGATGGTCACGGGCGTCGTTTCAGATACCCGGCAGATTCGCGGAGGCGAGCTTTTCGTTGCCATTGCAGGTGAACGGGTGGACGGTTCGAGCCTTGCGGGTGCCGCGTTTAAAGCTGGCGCGGTAGGTGTTCTGACGGCCAACGCGAAGGTTGCCTTGGACTCGGGGGCTCCGGTGGATCGCATCATTTCAGTTGATGATCCACTCCTTGCGCTTGGCTCGCTCGCCCGGGAATCATTGCGCCGTGCACGCCAGGCCAATCCTTCTTTGAAAGTCGTGGCCGTGACCGGTTCGGTTGGTAAAACGACGACGAAGGACCTGCTGGCCTCCATGCTCGCCATCCGTGGCCCGATCATTGCTCCACCCGGATCGTTGAACAACGAGCTTGGCTTGCCCCTTACGGTATTGCGAGCGGGCGCGGACACCGCCACGCTCGTGTTGGAGATGGGTGCGGACAGGATTGGAAATATCGAGTATTTGACCTCGATTGCCCCGCCGGATATTTCGGTGGTGCTATCGGTGGCACGGGCACACTTGGGCGAGTTCGGCGGAATCGAGAATATTGCGAAGGCGAAAGCCGAACTGGTGATCGGAACGAAACAAGGCGGCGTCGTGATCCTGAACGGAAACGACGAACGCGTGCGCGCCATGGCGAACTTAACGGAAGCGGACGTCTACTTTTTTGGGGTGCAGGGGCTTCCCGGTCCACATGCTGAAGATGTTCGCCTTGATGATAGCGGCCATCCGAAGTTCACGTTGGTTACCTCTCGCGGTAGAGCAGAAGTGACGCTTGGGCTTGTTGGCGAACACCACGTGGCGAATGCGCTTGCGGCGGCGGCCGTGGCCGCAAGTTTCGGGATCGGCCCGGAACAGATCGCTCAGGTGCTGGCAAATAGCGGGCCCGTAAGCCCGCACCGAATGGCGGTGAGTGAACGCAATGGCGTTCTGATCATTGACGATTCCTATAACGCTAATCCTGATTCGATGCGGGCAGGCCTCGATGCTCTTGAGAGCTTGGGGCGTGACCGCCGTAAGATTGCCGTGATTGGCGCGATGCTCGAACTCGGTGAAGCATCGGACGCCGAACACGCAGCGATTGGTGATTACGCGCATAAATCGGACGTTGATATCGTGATCGCGGTCGGTGAACATCTGCAGGCGCTGGTAGAGGCGGCGAAATCGCACGGTATTGACGTGCATGAAACCGATGCGGACACTGCACTGGCTGTGCTTTCCCCGATTTTCCAGCCCGGTGACGTAGTCTTGTTCAAAGGTTCTAATGGTTCTGGCGTGTGGCGCGTTGTAGAAGCGTTGCTGGGAGAGGATAGCTAAATGCTTGCAATTCTCATAGCGCTGGCAACGTCGCTCATCATTTCGCTGTTCGGCACGCCGCTTCTGGTGAGATTTTTGAAGCGGCGATCTTACGGCCAATACATTCGTGAGGACGGGCCAACCACCCACTTAGTCAAGCGCGGTACGCCCACGATGGGCGGGATCGTGATCATTGGCGCGACTGTTATCGGGTATACACTGGCCAATCTCGCCACCCAGCGACTTCCGAATGCCTCCGGCGTTCTCCTGCTATGCCTGATGGTGGGCATGGGCCTGATCGGTTTTCTTGACGACTACTCAAAGATCCGAAATGAACGCTCCTTGGGCCTGACCCCGATGGGGAAAATCCTTGGGCAGGGCGTGGTTGGCGTTGCGTTCGCGGTGGCATCTCTCCAGTTTAAGAATGACCTGAATCGTACGCCGGCCTCGATGCGCATATCTTTTGTACGCGATACGGAGATGAACCTCGCGTTTGCAGGCACGGCTATTGGCGTGGTGTTATTTGTGATCTGGGCAAACTTCCTGATCACCGCGTGGTCGAATGCTGTGAATTTGACGGATGGGCTTGATGGTTTGGCCGCGGGTGCGGCCTCGATCGCGTTCGGCGCCTATACGGTGTTGACTATTTGGCAGTCCTATCAATCCTGCCTGTCGGTGGTCAATCCTGCGCCCGGGTGTTACGACGTGCGTGATCCGCGAGATCTTGCGATCGTGTGCGCGGCAATTGTGGGCGCCTGCCTCGGTTTCCTGTGGCACAATACCTCACCTGCCGCGATCTTTATGGGGGATACGGGCTCACTGGCACTTGGCGGCGCATTCGCGGGCGTGTCAATCCTGACCCAAACCCAGTTCCTCGCTGTTTTGATTGGCGGCCTGTTCGTGATCATTGTGATGTCGAACGTCATTCAAGTGGGCTCGTTTAAAACAACCGGTAAACGCGTATTCAAGATGGCGCCGCTGCATCATCACTTCGAGCTTAAGGGCTGGAAAGAAGTAACGATCGTGGTGCGTTTCTGGCTGATCGAGGCATTGCTCGCAGCCGTTGGTATGGGCCTGTTTTACGCGGAATGGTTGGCGCAGCAATGATGATTCCCGGTGCCCGCGACTTGGACGGCTTGCGGATCGCCGTTTTGGGGCTCGGCGTCTCGGGCCGGGCAGCCCTCGAAACGCTTTCGACGCGGGTGAGCGCGCAGCTATCTGCCTGGGATGCTAACGCCACGGCCCGCGAAGCGTTCGCCGATCTTGACGGCGGTGCAAACGAGGATCCGGATGCTCTTCTTGATGAGCTACTTGCCTGGAATCCCGATGTTGTGGTGATATCCCCGGCGTTTGCCATGGTGGGCACCGAGTGGGGGCGGCTGCGTGACGCCGGCGTGAAAGTGTGGTCAGAAATTGAACTTGCCTGGCGCCTTCGTGCCGCGCACGCGGACGGCAGCTTCGCGCCGTGGCTGGCGGTGACCGGTACGAATGGGAAAACGACGACGGTCTCCATGCTTGCCTCCATCCTCCAGCACGCCGGATTACGCGGCGTAGCCGTTGGGAATGTGGGCACGCCAGCGGTAGCGGCAGTTAGCGCAACCGATGATGACGCACCACAAGCATTTGCCTTCGAACTTTCCTCCTTTCAACTCGCAGCCACGGAATCGATGGCTCCGGCCGCAGCTATCTGCCTCAATTTCGCCGACGACCATTTGGAATGGCATGGAAATCGGGAACACTACCGCGATTCGAAGGCGAGCATCTATGCAAACGTGCACGGCCCCAGGATTTACCCTGTTGGTGAGCAAGCAGTTGAATCCATGGTGCTCGATGCCCCGAAGCTCGAAGGCGCCTACAACGTCGGCATCGCGATAGATACCCCGTTGCCGGGGCAGATCGGCCTGGTTGAAGACGTGATCGTGGACCGCGCTTTTGTGGCCGATCCCGCGCAGGCCGAAGCACTTTTCGAGCTTTCGGATCTGGCTCACCTGGCGGCGGATAACGGCGTTTTGCCGTTCCACATCCTGAAAGATGCCCTAGCAGCAGTAGCCTTGGCACGATCAATCGAGGTAGCACCGGAACACATTGCTGCCGGGCTGCGAGCCTTTTCGGGTGGGCGCCACCGGTTGGAATTGGTGGCAAACATTGACGGCGTGCGATACATCGACGATTCCAAAGCCACTAACGCTCATGCTGCACAGTCAGCGATTCGCGTGCTGGAAAACGTGGTGTGGATCGTGGGCGGGCAAGCCAAGGGCGCAAGCTTCACCGAACTCGTGGCGAAAGTAGCGCCGCACCTGCGCGCCGTCGTCGTGATTGGTGTGGATCAGGAGCCGTGGCGAAACGCGCTTGCAGACGCGGCAGTGCCCGTTCACTACGTCGATCCCGCTGCGGACAAGCCCATGCGCGAAGCGGTGGCGCAGGCCCAAGCTTTTGCACATTCGGGCGATACCGTGCTGCTCGCGCCCGCAAGCGCGTCGATGGACCAGTTCGCGTCTTACGCCGATCGCGGCGAACAGTTTGCGAACGCCGTGCGAGACCTCGGGGGTGAACATGGCAGCTATTGATGCCAAACCGCTGACTGAAAATGGCCGAATGCGGCGCGATGCCGTTCATCAGGGTCTGATGGTCGTGCTGCTCAGTACGGCGGCGCTGGTGGCTATCGGCCTTGTGATGGTGTTTTCTGCCACCGCTCCCGCTTCGATCAGGGTGGTGGATGCAAACCCGGACCAGGCACTGTTTTCCGTCGCAATTCGGCAGGTTATTTCAGCAATCATCGGTATCGTTTTTGGGATTATTCTTGCGGTACTGCCCGCGCGAATCTTCAATTCTTCGCTCGCACACGGAGCGCTCGGCCTGGGCGTGCTACTGCAAATCGGCGTGCTCCTTCAGGGCGGCGAAGGTGTTGGCGGAAACAATAACTGGCTTGATATTGGCCCGATCGCGATCCAGCCATCAGAGTTTTTGAAACTCGCAATGGTCGTCTGGCTGGCCTATATGCTCAGCTGCCTTACCTTAAAAGAGATCCGAACTCCGCAAATGCTGGTCATTCCCACGCTCGGATTTGCGGCGGCAATCGGGGTGGTCGCCCTCGGTGGTGACCTGGGAACGGCGCTGATATTTGCCATGATCGCCCTGGGCATGTTCTGGATTGCAGGGGTGAGGGGTAAACATCTTGTGTTTCCGATTCTGATCGGCGGATTTTTAGGCGGTATTTTAGTGGTGGCTCGCCCCTCGCGCTTGCGGCGAGTGGGGGATTTTTTTGGAGACCTCGTGAGCCTTCCCGACATCCATTCGCCCACGCAGATTGAATTTGCGCAGTTCGCTTTCGGATCGGGTGGAGTGACCGGCGTCGGTATTGGTGCTGGCAAAGAAAAATGGTGGGACCTGAAAGAGGCGCATACCGATTTTATTTTTGCCGTGGTGGGTGAAGAACTCGGCCTATTGGGCGTGTTAGCCGTGATCGCGTTGTTCTTGGCGCTAGGTTGGGGCCTGAAACAGATCGCGTTCAATCATCCGAATAGGTACGGGCAGCTGGTCACGGGTGGTGCGGCGATGTGGCTGTGCGGGCAGGCTTTTGCCAACATGCTCGTGGTGGCGGGCTTGCTCCCCGTTTTCGGCGTGCCGCTACCATTTATTTCCTATGGAGGTAGCTCGATGATTGCCACGCTTGGCATGGTTGGCATCGTGACCGGAAGTGCCCTGAGCGTGCCGGGGGTGAAGGAGAGCTTCCGAGTTCCCAGTAGACTAGCTCACGGAGCACGAACGCTTGTGAGGAGAAACGGATAATGCCGAATATCGTTCTTGCTGGTGGTGGAACAGCCGGGCATGTAAACCCGCTGCTTGCTACCGCGAATGCTATCCGAGAAGCGAGCCCGGACAGTCACCTCGTGGCGGTGGGCACGGACTCTGGTTTGGAGGCGAGCCTGGTTCCCGATGCTGGGTTCCAGCTGGAAACTATCGAGCGAGTGCCGCTTCCAAGGTCTATGTCGCTTGATATTGCGCGGCTTCCCATGAGGATTCGGGGCGCGACGACGGCGGCCGGCGCAATTTTGGATCGGCACCGGGCTGACGTGGTGGTCGGCTTTGGCGGATACGTGTCAACACCCGTGTATCTGGCTGCTCGGAAGCGAAAGATCCCGGTGGTGGTGCACGAAGGTAATGCTCGGCCCGGCATAGCGAATAAAGTGGGGGCACGCTTTGCGGCCACGGTGGCGTTGACCTTCCCGTCAACTCCGCTTCGCGCGAGAAAGGGCATCACGGTGTGCGTGGGCTTACCACTCAAGCCGGAGATTGAGGAGTTGGCCGCCCGCCCGGGTGGGCGGAAAGCTGCACGTTATGAGGCGGCTGCGCGCTTTGGGCTTAATGCGGAGGAACCGATCTTGTTGGTAACGGGCGGTTCTTCGGGAGCAAAACACCTGAATGACGTGTTTGCTGCAGCGGCCGGTGACATTCGAAGTGTGGGTATCCAAACAATTCACGTGACCGGGCGCGGAAAAGATGCACCTGTGCGAGCCAAGGCCCCCGATTCGGGTTACGTTGTGATCGACTATGTGGACGATATGGAAAACGCTTATGCGGCTGCCGATCTGGCGGTTTCGCGGGCGGGAGCCGGAATGGTGGCTGAGCTTTCTGCGCTCGGGCTGCCTGCGGTGTTTGTTCCGCTTCCGATAGGCAATGGTGAGCAGGCGCTCAACGCGAAGGACGTGGTGAACGCGGGAGGTGCGATCATGATAGACAACAAGAAGCTTGATGTGCGAGCAGTCCGAGATCGTATTATTCCCCTATTTGAGGCAGATACGCTACAAAAAATGTCCCAGCGTTCAACGGGTGTTTCGCCGCTTAATGCGGCTAGCAGGTTGTCGGAGATTGCGCTCCATCTTGCCGAGGCCGTGCGATGAAATACCATCTGATTGGCGCTGGTGGCGCCGGGATGTCCGTGGTGGGCCAGCTGTTATTGGAGGCCGGGCACGAGGTGAGCGGCTCGGACCGCGGTGAATCTGCGAATGTTGAGCGCTTGCGGAAGGCCGGCGGGAAGATTGCGATCGGGCATGACGCCGCCAATGTTCCGCCAGGTGCCGTCGTCGTGGTTTCAACCGCGATCAAGGCCGATAATCCAGAGTTCGCGGTCGCCAAAGAACGCGGCCAAGAGATTATCCACCGTTCTCAGGCGCTGGCGATAGCTGCGGCCGGTAAGGATTTTATTGCGGTGGCAGGCGCGCACGGTAAAACGACGACGTCGGGCATGCTCGCCGTCGCATTCGACGCGCTTGGGCGTGATCCATCCCGGGCCATCGGTGGTCAGCTTGCCGGCGGGATGTCGGGCGGGCATATGGGCGAAGGCTCAATGTTCATTGCTGAAGCTGATGAATCCGATGGCTCCTTCTTGAATTACTCGCCGCGCGTGGCTCTCGTGACGAATATCGAACCCGATCACTTGGACCACTTCGGTTCGGAAGAAGCGTTTCACGAGGCTTTTGCACAGTTCGCCCGCAGGATCGAGTTCGGCGGATTGTTGATCTGTTGCGCCGATAGTCCAGGTGCTTTTGACTTGGCGAAGCGCGCACGGGCAGCTGGGATGCGCACGTGGACGTACGGCCGGGGTGAAGGCTTGGAACACCACGCGAAGATTACCGACGTGGATGGGGGAGCAGCCCTCCAATTCCGTGGCAAACCGATCAAGCTACGGCTGGCAGTTCCGGGTGCACACAATGTTTTGAATGCTACGGGTGCGCTTTTGGTGGGCATTGAACTTGGCGAAGATGCGCAAGACATGGCCGACGCGTTGACGAATTTTCGTGGCACGGGGCGCAGATTTGAGCGCCGAGGCGAAAAGGCGGGGCGCACCGTCGTCGACGACTATGCCCATCACCCAACCGAGGTGCGGGCCACCCTCGAAACTGCACGCGAGGTGACGGCAGGTGGCGTGCGGGTCCTGTTTCAGCCACACCTGTATTCGCGCACCGAAAACTTTGCAAAAGAGTTCGCGGATGCGTTGGCGTTGGCGGATTCCGTCGTCGTAACGAACGTGTTCCCCGCGCGAGAAGTGCCAGAAGATGGTCGTGAATCGGATGCGATTACTGAGCTTTTGCCCAAGGCGGAGCTGGTTGCGGATCGGCACGATGCCGCGCGGCGGATCGCTGAACTTTCCAAGCCCGGTGACCTGGTGATCACGATGGGCGCGGGAGACATCACCGAGATGGCCGACGTCGTTTTAGGAGCCCTATGAGGGCGCCTCGCCAGCCTCGTAAACCAAGCCGCTTGACCACCCAGTCGCCAGTGCCGCGCGAGGGCGGGGGAGAGTTGCCTGCCAAACGGCGGCCCACGATGGAAGACCATATTCCAACCGCGCCCGCGCCAGAAGTGTGGCACGACTGGGAGGACGTCGAGGATGCCGAGTGGTACGAGGACCCGGAAGATCTGGCGCAGGAAGTTGCTCTGGAGCGCCCCGATAACGACGACGGCGCGCGCGTTGAGGCCGGCGAGACCGATGACGCGAAACCAGAGGATCTCGCCGAGGGCACACCCGAGGAGCTTCGTGAGGGCGCGGTACAAAGCCGGTCGAAGGCTTTGGCGAAAATTAGCGAGCTCGAGCTGGGTAAGCGAGCGGGAATGCTGTGGGCCCAGACCAGGGCACACGTGTTAGAGCGAAATGACTACCAGGATGGCGGGAATTCGATCAGTCTCGATGCGCGGCGGCAGGAGCGGCGCAGAGAAGAAAAGAAGATCCGGCTCAAGCGCCTTGGCATTGTTGCAGGTATTCTTGCCGCCGGTGCTTTTGTGGCCTGGCTGCTGCTCGGTTCCCCGCTTACGCGCTACGAATTCGATGCGGCGGATATTACGGGATATTCAGAGCCTTCGATTGTTAATCGCGCTCAGGTGGAAGAAGTCGTGGCGCGGCGCGATGGTGATTCGGTTCTTTTATTAGACGAGCGCACGTTGGAAAACGAGATCGTGAGTGAGATTCCCGAGATCGCTACCGCGAGTGTGGATCGGCATTTCCCAGACGGCCTTTCCGTGGCAATTACCGAGGCCGTTCCCGTTGCGTGCATGTCTGCAGATGAGGGATGCGTAGCGGTCACCGAGAGTGGGGATTATCTAGATATTCCGCCGGATCTGGCAAGTACGCTGCCGCGAATCGGCGATATCGGTGCGGAGTTGGATTCGGCAGCTGCGGTTGCGGATGCGCTTGCCGTACTTGGAACGCTGTCTGCATCCACGCGCGCTTTGGTATCCGAAATTTCCATTGCAAACGGTGATTTAGTGACGATCAACTTTACCGATGGGCGCAGTGTTTTTTGGGGCGGGCTGGATCGCAACGATTTTAAGTCTCAGGTGCTTGACGCGCTTGTGAACCAGCCGGCCAGCCACTACGATGTGTCGATCCCGGAAGCTCCGGTCAGCAGATAAAGCGCAGACTTTGCTGCAATTGGGCAACACACCGGCGATGTCGTTGAAAATCGGCGCGCGCAACCGTACCTTTCTCGCGAGGTTGGAGCCAAAATACTTCAAGTTCAACTTGAAGTTTGGAAGGAATAGCTTATGTACGCGTTGAACAACTCGGCGAATATTAAGGTCGTTGGCGTTGGCGGAGGCGGCGTGAATGCTGTTGACCGCATGATCCAAGACGGCCTTGCAGGCGTCGAATTTATTGCGGTGAACACCGATAGCCAGTCGCTTGCCAAGTCCGAGGCGGAGACGAAGATCGACATCGGCCGAGACGTTTCTAATGGTCTTGGAGCCGGTGCGGATCCGACTGTTGGCCGCCGGGCGGCCGAGGAGAATATTGACGTCGTTCAGTCCACTCTCGAGGGTGCGGACATGGTGTTCGTGACTGCCGGTGAGGGTGGCGGAACCGGTACGGGTGCCGCTCCCGTGATCGCCAATGCGGCCCGTGAATTGGGAGCGCTGACCGTTGGTGTTGTTACGCGCCCGTTCTCCTTTGAAGGCTTGCAGCGCAATCGCAACGCGAATGAAGGCATCGCTGCTTTGCGTGAAGCGGTTGACACGTTGATCGTGATTCCGAATGACCGCCTGCTTGATGTGACCGAAGAAGACCTGTCGATCATTGAGGCCTACCGGCTGGCTGACGAGGTTTTGCATAACGGTGTGAAGGGGATTTCCGATCTGATCACGATGCCGGGCGAAGTGAATGTCGATTTCGCGGACGTCAACACGATCATGAAGGATGCCGGCACGGCGATCATGGGGATCGGTTCGGCGAACGGGCCGGATCGTGCGCTTCGCGCAACCGAGAATGCTATTTCTTCGCCTCTGCTTGAGGCTCGCGTTGACGGCGCGCATGGCGTGTTGCTCGCATTTACGGCCTCCACCGATTTCACTCTTACCGAGTATGCTGAAGCGTCCCAGCTGGTCAAGGAAGCTGTCGATCCGAATGCCAACATCATTATCGGTCTGATCATTGATGAATCGCTTGGTGATGAGGTCCGCGTGACCGTCATCGCTGCGGGCTTTGACGAGTCGAAGGACTACCTGATGAGCGGCCAGGAGCCTGACAAGCTTTCGGTACCCGTGGCTGCGCAGGCCACGCGGGCGGAAGCGGCACCGGAGCCGGCTGCTCCGGTGGAAAATCCCGTTGTTGAGCCCCAGGAGGCACAGCCGGCAGAATCTGCCCACCGCCCAAAGGTTAGCGGGGGTAACGAAGAGCGTTCGCTTGAGGTTCCCAAGGTGCAAGAAGAAAAGAGCCGCAGGCCCGACCTCGATATTCCGCCTTTCCTCTTCGGCGACGAGTAAACTGCTCGACGGTGAATAAAGGCGCCGAATAAAAACTTTTCCTTCTATCCTCTCTCTGAACCCAATGTTCCCCGGCACTTCGCCGGGGAACATTGGGTTTCTTAGTCAGATGGGTGCGTTATTTACCCTTGTGTCCCATGTGTTCTATCGCCGTTTCGGTAGAGAAGCTCAAATCCGTGAAAAAACCTTGCTACTGAGCCTTACGATCGACGCTCGCACCCTTATTACGGTTTTTGGCAGGTTATTTTCACGGATTTTTGGCCACTTGATTGGATGTCCGGGAGAAAAAGAACTCTCTAAATCTTTGGGAGTGCTGCCCACGCAGTGCGGGGCCGTCCCGCAGTGCGGGGCCGTCCCGGGGGTCCATCTCGCCGATGGGGATCGGTAAGCCACGAATTCCCGGATTTTCAGTGGCTTATCGATCCCCGGGCGACTTATCGACCTCCGCGGGAGTGACGGATCTGCGCGGGGACGTTTACCGCCGCCACAACAGATCGGCGAAAGCCTGAGAACAAACAAAACGAGTGGCCAATGAGCTGAATTTTGGCACAATAGCACCATGGACGAAGGCACCACAAACACACCGAGAACGAGCGGGCTTGTTGACTGGATCGATCCGAGCCTCCTACCACGCGGCGTGAAAGTTGGCTTCACCTCGAACGTAGGCGGCGCATCAACCGGTGATCATGCCTCTTTCAATCTCGGTTTTCACGTGGGGGATGACCCTGGCGCGGTGAGCGCAAACCGCGGCCTGCTCCAGCGCGAAATAGGGGTAGAACTCACCTGGATGTCACAGGTCCATGGCAAGACCATCGCTCGAGCAAGTGAGGCAAGCCGAGGAGAGCTCGGTTATCTGAGCGTGGGTGAGGCGGACGCCGTCGTCGTCGAAACCGGGCAAGCGGCGGCTGTCATGGTTGCCGACTGCGTGCCACTCATCGTGGTGACCGACGACGGTAAGCGCGGCGCGGCCGTACACGTGGGACGAGCGGGCTTCGATCTTGGTATCGCGCATGCCGTACTGGATGCGCTCGGCACGGTCGACGTCGTCGCTTTCCTTGGCCCGTCCATAGCCGGAAGGTGCTACGAAGTAGGCGAAGAGCTAGCCACGCAGTTTGACTCTCGCTGGCCGGGTACGGCCGTAACAACTCGGTGGGGAACACCCGGGCTCGACATCGCAGGCGGACTCGAACGGCAACTTCAGGCGTGCGGCGTCACGAATATCCACAGATCACCCGTGTGCACGTACGCATCACCCGCACACTATTCCCACCGCCGGGCCACTCACGAGGGCAGAAAAACGGGCCGCTTCGTCGGGCTGGTCCACATTGGGTGAACGACACACCGAGTATCATCGCCGTTTCGTCCCGATTCTCTAATAGTTTGGAGGAAGCCGAATAGGAAGGGATCACCGATGGGCTTTTTTGACAGGCTCGCTGCCAAAGCAACACCTTATGCCGACGAGTACGACGACTACGAAGAAGAATACGGTGATGACGACGCCGGTGATTACGACGGTGAAGAGTATTACGACGACGCCGAGGTGGCCAGCCTCCAGCCCGTAACTTCGGCTCCCGAGGTTGCTCGTATCGTTACGGTGTGGGTAGCGTCTTTCAATGAGACGGAAACATTTGCGCGCGAATACCGCAACGGACTGCCGATCGTTCTCAACCTTTCCGAGGCGCCGGACGCCCAACGCAATCGCATCATCGATTTTGCGCTCGGGCTGACCTACGGACTCGAAGGCGTCTTCAGCCATATCTCAGACGACGTGTTCCTCCTCACCCCCAAGAGCGTCAAGATCGAGACCCACGGCTCGGAATCCCAGCACTACTTCAAGTAAGGCCTGGCATACTCAATGTCGATATTCGGCACCATATTATTTTGGACGTGCCAGCTATACACGCTCGTCCTACTCGCCCGGGTGATCCTAGATTTCGTTCAAATCTTGGCGCGCGATTGGTATCCGACGGGCGCGTTGCTCGTGCTCGCGAACCTTGTATACAAGCTGACAAATCCGCCGCTACGCTTCCTCGGTAAATACATTCCGCCGCTGAACCTTGGTGGTATCAGCTTAGACTTGGGGTTTATCGTGTTGTTCATCGGTGTCCAAGTGATACAACGGATATCGATTTACCTATAATCGGCTAGCAAATGATAGTGCGAGCGCGTTCGGACCGTGCGTTTGTGATAAATTAGACGATCGAACGACGTGTTAGATGCGTTATTAAGTAGGCGGATGCCGCTTCGCTGAAGTAGGCTAACCGGGGAACGCAAGCTAAGCCGCAGGTCACGCTTGCCGTAATAGTGAAATATGAGGTGAAGGATATGGCTCAGCTTACCGAGCATGATGTCATCAATATGCGCTTCAACGACGCCAAGCGTGCTGAAGACGGATTTGATAAGGATCAAGTTGATTTCTTCCTCGATGAGGTGGCTGAAACCATTGCCGCCTTGACGAAGGAGAAACAGGAACTCGAAGCTCAGCTTCAGGCTGCGCAGGCTCGCGTGACCGAGCTTGAGAACCAGTTGGGCCATGCGCAGCCACAGGCGGATGAGCATGCTCCGACGGAGGCGGCTTCCACCGCGACATTCGCGCCAGTTAGCGATAGCGAGCAGGATCAGGCTCAAAACGCCACGGCGATGCTCTCGCTTGCACAGCGTTTGCACGATGAGCACGTGGCTAATGGCCGTGCGGAGGGTGAGCGCATTATCAGCGAGGCAAATGCCGAATCTGTGCGCATCATTACCGAAGCCGAGGAAACCCACAACCGCACGCTCACGAAGCTCGAAGAAGAGCGTTCGTTGCTTGAGCGGAAGATTTCTGAATTGCGTGAGTTCGAACGCGATTACCGTACGCGTCTGCGTAGCTACCTTGAGTCGCTGCTCCAGAACGTCGAATCGCAAAACCAGCAGTAGGATTCTTGTCGAAAGAAGGGCACGGTGAGCGCCCTCCTTTCGTGTCCGCTATGAAGAAACTCGCTTTGCCACTTGCGCTTGGCCTGATTGTCATCGTGGTGGATCAAGCGTCGAAGCAGTGGGCGCTTGACGCGCTGTCGGGTGGCCGGACTATTTCGGTTTTCGGAGATTTTCTATCTTTTGAACTCGCTTTCAATTCGGGTGCCGCGTTTTCTTTTGGTAGCTCTGCCACCTGGGTTTTCACCCTAATTTCGGCGGTTGTGTCCGTTGCGTTGCCGTTTTTTATGGGGCGTTTTGGGCTGACTGGACGAATCATTTTGGGAATCGTGTGGGGCGGTGCCGTTGGCAATCTGATCGACAGGCTGGTGCGTGAACCGGGTTTCCCGGGCGGTTACGTTGTTGACTTCATTAATTACAACGGCTGGTTCATCGGTAATGTTGCCGATATCGCCCTGGTTGTTGGGCTGTTGGCACTGTTTTTGGTAGAAGTTTTTGCCGACGACGACGCCACCGGCGGCGTTGAAGCTAAGCCTGCGGCTGTGGCCGGCGCAGAGGATGGTGCCACCGAAGATACCGATACCGAACTCGATCCCGTTGAGGTAGACGAGGAGTGAACACGTATCTCGTGCCGGATGGCCTTGCGGGTGGGCGGGTGGATGCCACGCTCGCCACGATGACGGGCCTGTCGCGTGCGAAGTGCGCGGAGTTGATAGACGCCGGGGAAGTGCTGCTCGATGGTAAGATTCCGAAGAATTCAACCCGCGTGGCTGCGGGTGGGGTGCTGGAGGTACGTTTGCCGGCCGCCGAGCCCGCCGTCGTCGAAACTCCCGTGGAAGGCATGGGAGTCCTGTACGAAGATGCGGACCTGATCGTGGTGGATAAGCCAGTGGGTGTGGCCGCGCATGCTTCGCACAATTTTGAGGGGCCGAACGTGCTGGGCGCCTTGCTGGCGGCGGGGGTGACGCTCACGACGTCGGGCCCGCAGGAGCGCCAGGGGATCGTGCACCGGTTGGATGTGGGCACGAGTGGGGCGATGGCCGTTGCTAAGAGCGAGCTGGCGTATTCGGTGCTCAAGCGGGCGTTTCGGGATCGCACGGTGAAGAAGACGTATCATGCGCTGGTGCAGGGGCATCCGGATCCGATGTCGGGCACGATTGAGGCTCCGATTGGCCGGGATATGCGCCACCAGTGGAAAATGGGCGTACGCGCGGATGGTAAGCACGCAGTGACGCATTACGACGTGATTGAATCGATGGCGGGGGCCTCGCTGGTGGAGGTCGATTTGGAGACCGGGCGCACCCACCAGATTCGGGTGCATATGGCGGCGATTAAGCATCCGTGCGTGGGTGATGTGATGTATGGGGCTGATCCGGTGCAGGCGGAAGCGCTTGGTTTGGAGCGGCAGTGGTTGCATGCTTGCGGGCTTGGATTTGCGCATCCACGAACGGGGAAGTGGCTCGAGGTGGAGTCGGGGTATCCGCAGGATTTGGCGCGGGCGCTGGCCATGGTGCGAGAGGGCATGTACTAGTGGCGCGCGTGTGGCAGATTGTGAGCCGGCAGGAGCTTGAGCGGATTTTTGCGATCCGGGTGAAGGTGTTTGTTGAAGAGCAGAAGGTGAGCCACCAATCCGAGGTTGATGATCTGGACTTTTCCGAGACGACTTTGCATGTTCTTGCAACCGTGGATGGGAAGGACGCCGGTACTGCGCGGCTGATGATCGGCGGGCCCGGGCAGGCGAAGGTTGGCCGGGTGGCCGTGCATGAGTGGGCGCGGGGCATCGGCCTGGGGCGGGCTGTGATGGAAAAGATCCACGAGCTGGCGCGCGAGCATGCCGCTGACGACGACGGTGTGGTTCGCCTCGAGCTTTCTGGCCAGGATAACGCGATCGGCTTTTATGAGCGGCTCGGGTATGAGGTGACCACGGGGGAGTGGTATCTCGATGAAAATATTTGGCACCAGGATATGCATTTGATTTTGCGACGCGCCGAGGGGCGCTAGTTTTGGGCGGTCCATCTGCCGGTGTGCATAGATCACAGGGCGGGATCAAAAAGTGTCGGAGGCGGTCAATAGACTGGGTGCATGGCTAAGAATTTTGTGCATCTTCACGTTCACACCGACTACTCGCTTCTCGATGGCGCGGCAAAAATTGACAAGCTGGTAGCCGAGGTTGCGGCGCTTGGCCAGCCCGCCGTCGCGATTACGGATCACGGTAATTTACACGGTGCGTACGAGCTGTACAAAGCTGCCAACAAGGTTGGTATCAAGCCAATTATTGGGCTTGAGGCGTATATGACGCCGGGAACCTCGCGCCACGATAAGACGCGCGTGTTTTGGGGTACGGAAGCCCAGCGTTCCGACGACGTCTCCAACCGCGGCACTTACACGCATTTCACGTTGTTGGCCGAAAATAATACGGGCATGCACAACTTGTTCCGGATGGCTTCGATTGCGTCGATTGATCGGACGATCGGCAACTATGCGCGAATTGATCGTGAGCTGCTGGAGACGTATCACGAGGGCCTGATCGGGACGGCCGGGTGCCCGTCGGGGGAGATTCAGGTGCGCTTGCGCCTAGGCCAGTACGAGGAGGCGCTGAAGGCTGCCGGGGAGTTTCAAGATATTTTCGGCAAGGAGAATTTCTATTTCGAGCTGATGGATCACGGGATCGAAATCGAGCGTAGGGTTCGCGATGATTTGCTTTCGATTGCGAAAAAACTTGATGCGCCGCTCCTTGCGACGAACGATTCGCACTATGTGACCGAGGATCAGCACACGGTTCAAGAAGCGATGTTGGCGCTGAATTCTGGCACGACTTTGAATGATCCGAACCGCTTCCGCTTCGATGGTTCGAGCTACTATTTGCGCACGGCCGAGGACATGTGGAACACGTTCGGGCATGTCGATGGCGCGTGTGAGAACACGCTGGAGGTGGCCGAACGCTGCAATGTCAGTTTTGATGAGGATGCGAATTACATGCCCGAATTCCCCGTACCTGAGGGGGAGAGCGAAGATTCGTGGTTTGTGCGCGAGGTCAACGCCGGTTTGCATCGCAGGTACGGTTCGGAGATTCCTACCGATGTGCGTGAGCGCGCGGACTACGAGGTTGACGTGATCGTGCAGATGGGATTCCCCGGCTACTTCTTGGTGGTCTCGGATTATATTCGTTGGGCGCGCTCGCAGGGGATTCGGGTGGGGCCGGGCCGTGGATCGGGTGCCGGTTCGATGGTTGCCTATGCTCTGGAGATCACCCAGCTTGATCCGATCAAGCACGAGTTGCTGTTCGAGAGGTTCTTGAATCCAGAACGTATTTCGATGCCCGATCTTGATATTGACTTTGACGATTCGCGCCGCGATGAGGTGATTGAATACGTCGAAAATAAGTATGGGCATGACAAGGTCGCTCAGGTAGTGACTTTTGGTACGATCAAGTCCAAGCAGTCGTTGAAAGATGCGGCCCGTGTGCTTGGCTATCCGTATGAGATGGGTGAGCGCTTGACGAAGGCGATGCCGCCCGCTGTGATGGCTAACGATATTCCTGTGAAGGATCTGTTCAATAAGGAACATCCGCGCTATGCGGAAGCAGTTGAGATCCGGGAGATGATCGAGGGTGATCCGGATGCGAAGAAGGTTTATGAGCTTGCTTGCGGGCTCGAGGGAATGACGCGCCAAACGGGCGTTCATGCCTGTGCTGTGATTATGTCTTCCAAACCGCTGACGGACGTCATTCCGCTGATGAAGAATAAGAAGGACGATCTGATCCTGACTCAGTTTGAGTATCCCGAATGCGAGGATCTGGGCCTGATCAAAATGGACTTCCTCGGGCTGTCGAATCTGACGGTTATTGAGGGCGCGCTGAAGAATATTCGGGAAAACGGTAAGGAAGCGCCGGACGTCGACACCCTCGCGCTGGATGACAAGAAGACGTACGAGCTGCTCGCGCGCGGTGAAACGCTAGGAATTTTCCAGCTCGATGGCGAGGGTATGCGAACCTTGCTGCGGCAAATGAAGATGGATACCTTTGCCGATATTTCGGCTGTTTCTGCCCTGTATCGCCCAGGCCCGATGGGCGCGAATTCGCACACGAATTATGCGTTACGTAAGAATGGCTTGCAGGAAAAGACTCCGATTCATCCTGAGCTCGAAGAGGCGCTGGAGCCGATTCTGGGATCGACTCACGGTTTGATCGTGTTCCAGGAGCAAGTGATGCGTATCGCGCAGCAACTTGCGGGCTTTAGCCTTGGCCAAGCCGATATTTTGCGTAAGGCCATGGGTAAAAAGCAGTCTGCCGTGCTGCAGGAGCAGTTCCAGAGCTTTTCTGACGGCATGGAAAAAAATGGGTATTCGAAGGAAGCAATCAAGACACTCTGGGACGTACTCTTACCGTTCTCGAGCTACGCGTTTAATAAATCGCATTCGGAGGCCTACGCTCTGGTTTCCTATCAAACCGCGTATTTGAAGGCGCATTTCCCGGCCGAGTTTATGGCGGCTTTGCTGACGTCGAAGATGTCGGATAAGACGAAAGTTGCCACCTATTTGGCTGAATGCCGCAGGATGGGAATTCGGGTTCTTGTACCAGACGTGAACGATTCGGCGCCAGATTATGCGGCTGTTGGCGACGAGATTCGCGTCGGGTTGCGGGCCGTGAGGAACGTGGGAACGAACGTCGTGGAAGGAATTATTAAGGCGCGTGAAGAGAAGGGGCGCTTTACTTCCTTCCAGGATTTCTTGGACAAGATCCCGCTGTCAGCGTGCAATAAGCGCTCGATCGAATGTCTGATTAAGGCGGGCGGTTTTGACAGCCTGGGTGAGAGCCGGCGTGCCTTGGTGACGATCGTTGATGAGGCGATTGATTCGGTGACTCCAGTCAAACGCAATGAGGCCGCGGGCCAGTTCGATTTGTTTGCCGCTTTGGGTGGCGATGAGGCTGAGGGGCAAGGCTTTGAGGTCTCCGTGCCGGATATTCCGGAGTGGGATAAACAGGAAAAGCTGAATTTTGAGCGGGAAATGTTGGGCTTGTATGTGTCGGATCATCCGCTTTCGGGAATCGAGAATTTCCTTAAGCGAGTTGCTGATACCACTGTTGTTGACCTTCACGATGAGGAAGCGGTTACCAACGGCAAGCCTGTGCGGATTGCCGGGCTGATTACCTCCGTTCAGACGAGAATCACGAAGAATGGAGGAAAGGCGTGGGCGGCGGTCACGTTGGAAGATCGTACCGGTCCGATTGAAATCTTGTTCTTCCCGAACACGTATCAGCAGGTATCGTCGATGCTGATTCCTGACAGCGTGGTCGTGGTGGATGCGACAGTTTCCATTCAGGAAGATAAGCCGCTCTCGCTCTATGCGAAGTCGATGTTCGTGCCGCCGCCGGGTGATCTTGATATGGATCTGCCCGTGGATTTGCAGATAGATGAGCGTATGTGTGATTCGGCCAGGCTTGACAGGCTTGCCGAGGTGCTCGGGCGTTATCCAGGCCAATCCGCCGTGCGAGTGCATGTGAAGAATGGGAATAAGACGACCGTCGTGCAGCTCGCCGACGAGTACTCGGTTGCACCCGAGCCCAGCTTGTACACCGACCTCAGGGTGCTGCTCGGGCGGGACTGCGTGATTCGGTAACGGCCCACGCGCTAGCGGGCCCTGATGGCGTGTCCTTCTGCCGTCAGGGCCCGTTCCTGTTGCTGCGAGTACCAACGCCTGTTTGCTTCTAGGAGCACCAATCGGCATAGGGAGCACCCATCGAGGGGTGTTGTGACCCGTTTGGTGCTCCGCTTGGCCGCCTTCCGCAAAGGGGGCACCAATCACTTATGCGGGGAACGTTTAACGTCCTCCTTATGAGTGATTCCTGCCCGGTTTGGAAACAGGCGCCTTGCCGCTAGGAAGTGCAGCCGCGTGCTGGGTGCTAGCGGGTTTGAGCGACGACGCGGATTGAGTACCCGCCCACGCTCACTACATCGCCGGCCTCGAGCTTGTGGGCACGGCGAGTCTCAACCTCACCATTTACGGACACCTCGCCAGCCTCGATGAGGTCACGGGCATGCGCGCCACTCTCAGCAAAATTCACGAGCTTGACTAACTGGCCAAGCTTAATCGGCAATCTGACAGGGAAATCTTCCATGGCATTATCGTGCGTCACGAATGGCATCGATAGCAACCTGCGGGTGAGTCTCGTCGCTATCACGGCCGCTATCTCCGCCAAGCGTTACAGCTTCGCCAGCCTCTTCAATATCCCCAGGCTTTGTAGTTTCGCCGCCGCTCATATCTTCACTCTGCGAGCCCGTACTATCCCCGGCCCCGTCATCCTTCGAGATCGCCGCGATTACCGCACGATTTCCGCGCCGAGCACGCCACACGAAAAACACCACTAGCAGCGCAATCGCACCGACGACAACGATAGGCGAGCCAGCAACCGCGCCAATCGCAGCAGACCACACCGCCCATCCGATCGTCGTATAAATGAGCGCCCAAGCCAGGGCGCCAGGAATCATAGCGGGAGTGTAGCGCGGCCAACGCATGCGGATCAGGCCCGCGCTCAGCTGTACTAAGGTCTGAAAGCCAACGGTCAAGAACGACAGGGGGATCAGGGGCCAGCCTCGCCGTTGCAACACTTCGATCGCATGTTCGGTTGAAGGCGCGTGAATCCGCTTATACAAGCGCAAGCGCCAGCCGCCATCCGGCCGCCCGCGAGTCATGATGAATTTGCCCATGTAACGGCCGATCCAGTACGTCGTCTGCGCACGCGTAAAAGCGCCAAAGAACAGGAACAGGTAAACGAACACGACTGGTCCGTTGTTGATGAAGTCCATGATTGGGTCGATCACGTTAGCCACATCGCTACTGTACGCGACACCCTGTATTTTTCCTAGGCACTAGCCGGCGCGCATTCCTCACAAAGTCCGTAGATTTCCAGATCGTGGGATACTTGTGTGAAGGAGTGTTGTTTAGCGACTTCCTCTGTGACGGACTCGAGTTCATCGATGGTTATCTCAACGGTTTTCCCACAAGATCTGCATATTAAGTGATGGTGGTGCCCGTCGTGTTCGCAATACCGAAACAGCTGAACGTCTGAATTCTCCTGCCTGAGCACGTCGATGCTGCCGTGTTCGGCCATTGCTTGAAGATTGCGATAAACGGTTGCGAGCCCTACGCTTTCGCCGCGTTCGACGAGGAGTTCGTGAATGCGTTGGGCTGGCAAAAATTCGTCGGTTTCACGCAGCAGTTCGCTAATTGCGCTGCGTTGGCGGGTCATTCTCACGCGTGGTCACGTCCAATCTTTGGCCGATGAGGCTCAGAAATCTGAATGCCTTGAGTCTACCGTGGACGAGCCGCCGTTGGGATGGGGGTGATAGTGGCGTGGCCGGCTCGTTAGGCGCAACAGGAGTGGCCTGAGCAGAGCCACCAGCCCGTAGATCGTCACCATGAGCACGACGATTGTCGCACCCGGCGACCACGGTTTGATGTACGTGATCGTCAGCCCAGTAAGTGCAGTCACGACGCCGATGACCATCGCCGCGTGCATCGTGGTTTTAAACGAGCGGGTTACGGTCTGGGCGATTGCTACTGGCACGATCATGAGCGCAGACACGAGCAAAGCCCCAACGATCCGCATGGCGACTGCTACCGTGAGCGCGGCCGTGACCGATATGAGTACCGAGAGTAGTTGGGTTGGCAGTCCGGATGCGCGCGCAAATTCCTCGTCATAGGACAGGGCGAAAAGCGCGGGCCGCAGCCCAAGACCGATTGCCAGTATGAACGCGGCTAGAACGACGGTCAAGATTGTATCCATGCGCGTGACTGTGGAGATTGACCCGAACAGGTAGGCGTTGAGGTTCGACGTCGTTCCGCCGGCGATCCCGATCAGTAACACGCCGCCGGCGATGCCGCCGTAGAACAAGATTGCGAGTGCGACGTCGCCAGATGCGTGCCCGTGCGTGCGCATCCATTCGATCAGGAGAGCCCCGAGAACTGAGACGACGATCGCGCCTGGTACTGCCCAGGCGTCTCGGTCGGCAACGCCCGCAGCGGAGGCGGCAAGCCAGCCTAGAGCGACGCCGGTTAGCGCGACATGCCCAATACCGTCGCCGAGCAAGGTCAATCGGCGTTGGACGAGGTAGGTTCCGACGACGGGTGCGGACAGGCCTACGAGGAAGGCGACGATCAGCGCTCGTTGCATCAGTGTTGACTGGAGCATCTCGGCGATGATCATAGGGGTCCTTCCAGGTAGGGCGAGCGGAAGTGCGGTGCTTCGCTCGCGCCAGCGTGATAGCCGGAGCCGCGCAGGTCGGCGATCTCCGTGGTGTGTTCGCGTACCCGCCCGGCGTCGAGGATGAGCGCTTCGTCGATAAGTTCGAGGTATTCATGCACTTCGTGCAATACAAGAACCAGGGTCTTACCCTCGGCTTGCTGCCCGCGCAGAACCTCTAAGATGGCCTGCCGAGAATCGGCGTCGACGCCCGCGAAGGGTTCATCCAAAACGATCATGTCAGGGTCGCGAACGAGGGCGCGTGCCGTGAGGATGCGTTGCTGTTGCCCACCGGAGAAGGTTTGCACGGATTCGTGTGCTCGGTGGTCGAGGCCAACTTTGGCGAGCGCTACCAACGCCTTTTCTTTGGCGCCGCGTGGTGGGCGCAGCCGGTTTCCGTAAACCAGCCCGCCGGTAACGGCTTCGAGCGCGGTTGCCGGGACCCCCGACGTCGCTGTGACCCGCTGCGGCGCATAGCCGATTCGGCCCCACTCAACGCTACGCCGAGACGCCAGATTCTTGCCGAATAGTTCAATGCGCCCAGCGCTCATGGGAATAGCCCCGACAAGCGCACGCAAAAGTGTGGACTTGCCGGAGCCATTCGAGCCAACGATTGCTAGCGTGCGCCCGGCCTGAAGTTCAAAGTTAATCCCAAGCAGGATGTGCGCTGAACCCAGTTCGACGTGGACGCCGCTGGCACTGATTGCTGTGCCCACCGCGTGTTAGCAGCCCATCGACTTACGCAGGACTTCCAGATTCTGTTCCATCACCTCAATGTAGTCCATGTCCGGATTACGTTGGGTTGCGGCTGGATCCAGAATTTCGACGGCGAGGTCCGCCTCGTCGCCAATCGCTGTGGCGGTCTTGACTTCGCCGTCGGAGGTTGCGAATACGGTATCGAGATCGTGTTCTTCCGCGAGTTCAGCCACTTCGCGTACTCGTGCTGGGGAGGGCTCAATCTCTGGATCGAATCCTGCGATGCCGATTTCATTGAGGCCACCTTCGAGTGCGAGGTAAGCAAATGCCTTGTGTGAGACCAAGAAGGTATCGGTACGGCACTGCAGACCGTTGAATGAATCGAGCTCATCGGCAATGGCCTGGAGGCGTTCTTTCACCGCATCGAGGTTTGCCGTGTAGGTCTCCTCGTTATCCGGATCGAGCGCGATCAGCTCGGTAGCCACCTGATCGGCCGCGAGGATCATACGGTTCGGATCTGTCCAGAAGTGCGGATCGTGGGTGCCGTGATCGTGGTCGTGACCATGGTCGTGATCGTCGTGTTCGTGGGCGTGGTCATCGCCGTCGTGGTCGTGATCGTCGTGTTCGTGGGCGTGGTCATCGCCGTCGTGGTCGTGATCGTCGTGTTCGTGGGCGTGGTCATCGCCCTCGTGGTCGTGGTGGTGATGCGGATCGCCACCAAGCTCTTCGTAGGGGAGCAGATTCACGTACTCGCCAATGTTCACAGCTTCCTTCTCGGAAGCTTCGATTGCGCTATCGATCGCTGGGGAAAGCTTTTCGATGTACAGCACCAGGTCGGAATTTTCCAGATCGGCAACTTCGCGCGGTGAAAGTTCAACGCCGTGCGCGTCGGCACCCGGCGGAGTCAAATCGGTGATTTCAACATTCTCGCCGCCGATTTCTTCAACTAGGAACGTGAGCGGGTAGAACGACGTCGTTACACTGATCGTCTCGGTCGCGGTGGTTTCATCGGAGCCGCTGGTAGGCGCCCCATCGGTTTCTTCGGTGGCGTCAGAACACGCGCTAAGCGCGAGTGCGCCGGCAAAAAACAGCCCTAAAATCTTCTTTGTATTCATTTATGCAGTCTTTAGTAACTGAGAGCCATTGTCAACTAGATACGGGGGTGGTGGCATGTTCCACACGCTCCTATTAGGGCGGTTGAGCCGATCCCGCCTAGAATAGTTGCGACCTTATGGCCACCGGGTTTCCGGTGCATGCTGCGGCAGCCAGTCGCGGCAAGTTCGTCCGCATCATCCAGATGTGGAAAAGAAAGGAGCGAAACAGTGGCCAAACCGGCACCTTCGCGTCTCGATCAAGTGATCAACCTCGCCAAGCGCCGCGGCTTCGTATACCAGTCGGGCGAAATCTATGGCGGTTCGCGTTCCGCATGGGATTACGGACCACTCGGCGTCGAACTTAAAGAAAACATTAAACGCCAGTGGTGGAAACGCAACGTCCAGGGCCGCGACGACATCGTCGGCCTGGACTCCTCGATTATCCTCCCGCGCCAAGTCTGGGAAGTTTCCGGGCATGTGGAAACCTTTTCCGATCCGCTCGTCGAATGCCTCAGCTGCCATAAGCGCCTGCGTGAGGATGAGCTGAAGGAGATGTATGCGCAGAAGAACGACGTCGCTGAAGACGACGTCGCAATGGCCGACGTGCCGTGCCCGAACTGTGGCACTCGCGGCCAGTGGACCGAGCCGCGCGCGTTTTCCGGCCTGCTCAAGACGTTCTTGGGGCCCGTCGACGACGAAGCCGGGCTGCACTACCTGCGCCCGGAAACCGCGCAGGGTATTTTCGTGAACTTCGCAAACGTCATGACCTCCGCGCGGATGAAACCGCCGTTCGGCATCGGCCAGACCGGCAAGTCCTTCCGCAACGAGATCACGCCGGGTAATTTCATTTTCCGCACCCGCGAGTTCGAACAGATGGAAATCCAGTTCTTCGTGCCACCGGGAACCGACGAGGAATGGCACCAGCGCTGGATCGACGAGCGTCTATCCTGGTACACAGATCTTGGTATCGACCCCGAGAACCTGCGCCTGTACGAACACCCGAAGGAAAAGCTTTCGCACTACGCCAAGCGCACGGTGGACATCGAGTACCGTTTCGGCTTCCAGAACAACGAGTGGGGCGAGCTTGAGGGCATCGCCAACCGCACCGATTTTGATTTGACCAACCACTCGGAGGCCTCGGGTAAGAAGCTCGAATACTTCGACCAGCAAACCGGCGAACGCTACATTCCATACGTGATTGAGCCGTCCGCCGGGCTGACCCGCTCTCTCATGGCCTTCCTCGTTGAGGCCTACGCCGAGGACGAAGCGCCGAACACCAAGGGTGGTGTGGATAAGCGCGTTTTGCTCAAGCTCGATCCGCGACTCGCGCCGGTCAAGGCCGCCGTGCTGCCGCTGTCTCGCTCAGAAAAGCTTTCGCCGCTTGCCAAGGAGCTCGCGGCCGAGCTGCGCCGGCACTGGAACGTTGATTTCGACGACGCCGGTGCGGTCGGCCGACGTTACCGCCGCCAGGACGAGATCGGAACGCCGTTCTGTATCACCGTGGATTTCGATTCGCTGGACGATAACGCCGTGACCATCCGTGATCGGGACACGATGGAGCAGGTGCGCATCCCGGTCGATGAGGTGAAGACCTACCTGGCCGGTAAGCTCGTGGGCTGCTAGTGAGTGAACAACCAGTTGGGGCCGGCTCGCATGCGCATTCGCATTCGGGCCGGCTCGATCTTGCCCCGAAGGATCGGCGGCGGGTCCAGCTGATTTTGGCGGCGATCGTGGTGCCGATAGCGGTGTTGACGATCGTTGGGCTGGCGATGCTGTGGCCGCGCGGGGAGACGCCGGTTGGCTCCGTCCAGTTGACGGCTCCGGGCGTTGAGATGGCCGTCGGCGAGGTGACCTCGGTGGCGGAGATGGACGAACTGGGCCAGACTCGCGTGCTGATGGACGTGGACGGGGTGGAAGTGCCCGTGCACGTGCCCTTCGACATCGTGGACAACGGGTTGGACGTGGGCGATCGCATCACGGCCATGTTTAACCCGACCGCAC
The DNA here is from genome assembly GCF_030811535.1 of Trueperella bonasi. GTDB lineage: Bacteria > Actinomycetota > Actinomycetes > Actinomycetales > Actinomycetaceae > Trueperella > Trueperella bonasi. The sequence continues at coordinate 1,769,462 of NZ_JAUSQX010000001.1, forward strand.
TAGACACGGGCACGCCCTATATTTTCGTGGATTTCGTGCGTGATTTTCCGCTTGCTGTGTTGCTCGTGCTGTACGTGTTCGTCGTGCTGCTCGTGGCCCGCGTGAAAGGGCTTGCCGCGCTTGCCGGCCTGGCCGCCTCGCTCGCCGTCGTTGGAGCGTTTATGCTGCCGGCGCTCATGGTGGGCAAGGAGCCGCTACTCGTGGTGATCGTGGGCGCCTCGGCGATGATGTTCGCTTCGATCTATCTTGCGCACGGCGTGTCGATTCGAACGACGACGGCCGTGCTCGGAACGTTTGGCGGGCTGATTATCACCGGCGTGCTGGCGGCCTGGGCGGTGGAAGCCAATAACCTGACCGGCACGCTTTCGGGCGATGCGATCGCGCTGTATGGCGAGCTTGGGTATTTGAAGATGAGCGATATTTTGCTCACCGGGATTGTGCTCGCCGGGCTTGGTGCGCTCAATGACGTGACGATCACGCAGGTCTCGACAGTGTGGGAACTGCATTCAGCGAATCCGGCGGCGAGCCGGCGCAGGGTTTTTAGCCAGGGCATGGTGATCGGGCGCGACCATATTGCCTCGACCGTGTACACGCTGGCCTTCGCCTATGTTGGGACCTCGCTGCCGCTGTTGATGAGCGCAGCCCTGGTGGATCGCGGGTTTTTGGATTTGATGACGGTGGGGCAGATTGCCGAGGAGATTGTGCGGACGCTCGTGGCGTCGATTGGGCTGGTGCTTGCGATTCCCATGACGACGGCGATTGCCACGTGGCTGGCTCCCGTTGCTCCGGCGAAGCGGGTGTTGGCGAAATGAGTAACTTTCCACGGGCGCCCGAGCGGGTGGCTGGGCTGGTTGGGCGTGTGGCCGGGCTGACTGAGCTTGAAGCCGGGCCCGGGGTGGTGGCCGGGCCGCGAGGTGACGGCTCTGAAAATTGGCCGCTGGCTGTGCGGATCGGCAACTTAGCACTTGGCACGCCGGTGATGCTTGCGCCAATGGCCGGCGTGACCAACCCGCCGTTTCGTCAGCTGTGCCGCGAATTCGGTGAGCAGGCGTTGGCTGATTTGGGCGTTGGCGCGCTGAGGCAAACTGGCCTAGATGGGCGCAACGCTTCGCAGGTTGATCAGGGCTTTTCAGAAATACCCTCTTTCAGACCGGGGAGCTATGCGCCTGCTGGACTGTACGTGTGCGAGATGATTACCTCGCGTGCATTGATCGAGCGTACGCCGGAAACCATGAGGATGATCGAGCCGGATATGGGAGATCCCGTTCGGTCGATCCAGCTGTATGGCGTGGCGCCGGCGGCGATTGCGGAATCCGTGCGGCTGTTGGTTGGTAATGGTTGGGCTGATCATATTGATCTGAATTTTGGCTGCCCGGTTCCAAAGGTAACCCGCAAAGGCGGGGGATCGGCGCTGCCGTGGAAGCATGATTTGTTTGCGGAGATCGTTGAGGCCGCGGTGAAAGCAGCGGAGGCCGAGTCCGGGGGAGCCGTGCCCGTGACCGCGAAGTTCCGCATCGGGATCGACGATGATCACGAGACCTTCCGCGATGTTGCGCGGATGTGCGAGGACGCGGGGATTGCCGCGCTGGCCCTACATGCCCGCACGATGGCACAGCATTATTCGGGCCAGGCCCGCTGGGAAGCGATTGCTGAGCTTCGCGCGATGACCGATCTGCCGGTGTTTGGCAACGGGGATGTGTTCGAGGCCGAGGACGCGCTAGCGATGGTCGAAGAGACCGGGGCCGTTGGCGTGGTGGTTGGGCGCGGGTGCCAGGGCCGCCCGTGGCTGTTTTATGATCTGGTGGCCGCCGCCCACGGCAGGTCAGCTCGCTATCGGCCTTCTTTAGGCGAGGTGGCGGACGTGATTGTCCGCCACGCGGAATTGTCGGTGGAACATTTTGCCGATGAGGGCCGTGCGATGCGGGAGATGCGCAAGCACGTTGGCTGGTATTTGCGCGGATTCTCGGTAGGTGGCGAAGCGCGCCGGGATCTCGGGTTAGTCGATTCGCTCGACGATCTGCGCCGGCAGCTTGGCCGCTTAGATCTGCCCCAAGATTATCCCGAAGCGGCCGAAGGTAAGCGCGGGCGGGCCGGCGGAGAGAAGCGGCCGCATCTGCCCGAGTTCTGGCTGGACTCCCACGAGCTCAACGAGGCCCAGCGAGCTAAGATCCACGAGGCCGAACTCGGCATTTCCGGCGGTTGACCCGGATTTTTCGGTGGCCGACCGGCCGGGCTACTCAGCACCCCGCGCATTTCTGCTGAGTTTTTGCTGTTTTTCGGCTGTTTCGTTGATCAAAACGCTCAGATTCAGCACAAATGATCGGTGGTCCGAGTATCAACGGGAAATCAGCGCCAGATCCAGGCCGCCTCGCCGGGCGGAACTACAAGATTCGGCCCGTTTTCCGGCAAAGCGATCATCGACGACACTAACACGCGCCCATCGTTCGGGATCTCATAGGGGTGGGGCCCAAAATTGAGCAGCATGGTCACGTGGTCGTTGGCGAGAAACACGAAGCCGTCATCAACCTTCGCCGTATCAATCAGAATATTCGCCTTATACATGCCAAGGGATTCCCGGAACCGCAGCGCGTGCCGGGTCGAAGGGCTTTGCAACTGCACATCTTTTTCAAAGTGAATCATCCCGGGCATATAACAGGTGGCGAGCAACAGGGCAGACCGGCTCAGCCGCCCCGGAATCCTATCTAAGACTTCCCACGTGGCATTCCACGACGGAAGCGTTCCACCCGCCCGAAACATCTGGAACGAGGCCAGCGCCTGCTGGCTATAGTTGGCCGCGTCAAGCTGGGGAGCTGAGGCAACCTCAAATCGCACCACATCGAAGTAGTCATCGAGAGCGTGGTCGGCAACGGCATCGAAGCTCGGGCCGCGAAAGTTGATGGAAAGGACGGCATCATCATCGGTGAATTTCACCCAGGCTTGCAGTTCGCGAACATCCCATCCCGCATGAACGTGCCCGCCGCTATCCGCACTCTCGCCGCCAACTGCCAGCTCACCATCCGCACTCCCGCCTCGATCGGCTATCCGCCCGCCGCCATCCGCATCGCCATCGCTCACCTCTTCGGTGCCCAGGTCCACCCCGCGGGCGCCCTTTTCGAACCATTGTGAGAGGATGCCAAATCGCTCATCGGCACCGAATCCCGCAGCCCCGCGTACAGCAAACATTCCCGCGCTTACATCGGGTAGAACAACGATTCCGCGTCTGCCTGCGCGTTCCATCACGGCGGCCACATAGTCAGGATCATCATCGGCTGACAGGCCGGGCATGGTCGTCACGTCGATGTCGTGGCGGGCCAGGTGGGAAATCAGTTCCACGGCCGCTTCGGTGGTGGGAACTTCTTCGGGTGTGGCGTGATACCAGATGTGCCGGTCAATCCAGGCGTTTTCGAATTGTGGCGCGCTGGCCAAGGGAGTCGATTGTGACACGTTGTCCACACCCACATTTTCCACATAGCTATTGTGCCATGAGATCCGGGTAAGGTTAATTCGTGAACTATTCGAGCTTTGATACTGCACGGTGGTCGCCGGAGAACAAGAAGAATCCTTCGCGCACGGATTTTGAGCGTGATCGGGCGCGGATCCTTCATTCCTCGGCCCTGCGCCGCCTGGGTGCCAAGACCCAGGTGCTTGGCCCGGAGTCCAACGATTTCATTCGCACGCGGCTCACCCATTCGCTTGAGGTGGCGCAGGTTGGCCGTTCGCTTGCAAAAATGCTGGGCGCTGATCAAGACCTCGTGGAGGGTGCTTGCCTTGCTCACGATATTGGCCATCCGCCGTTTGGCCACAATGGCGAGCGCGCGCTCGATTCGATCGCGGCCAGCATCGGCGGTTTTGAGGGTAACGCTCAGACCTTACGTATTCTTACTCGGCTTGAGCCGAAGCGATTTCACGACGACGGCCGCCCGGCCGGCTTGAATCTGACGCGAGCGATGGTGGATGCCACGGTTAAGTATCCGTGGGGTAGTGGCGAGGGACCATCGGGCAGGAAGTCCCGCAAGTTTGGTTTTTATGAGTCGGATCGCCCGGCGTTTGAATGGGCACGCGAGGGCGTCACGGGCACCGGCCAGTCGGCCGAAGCGCAGATCATGGACCTCTCCGATGACATCGGCTATTCGATCCACGACATCGAGGATGCAATTGTCCGCAGCTATCTGGTGCCGAACCAATTCCACACGAATCGCGAGGCCAAGCTGGAAGCGGTGATTGAGTCGACGCTCGGCTGGTATGGCAGTGTGGTTTCGGCCGATGATCTCGCGGCTGCCGCCGAGCGGCTGTTTGCCATGAAATCCTGGCCAGCAGACTATAACGGCACTTTGCGCGACCTCGCCCAACTCAAGGATCTTACTTCCGATCTGATCGGCCGTTTCGTCTCGGTGATCTGCACGGCAAGCCTCGAGGCCAGCGGCGGTGAGCCAATGATCCGCTATCATGCAAGCGTCATGATCCCGCCAGATACGCTCGCTGAAATTACGTTCCTTAAGGGCTTGGCCGTTCACTTCGTCATGGCGCCGCGCGAAACCGAACCGATGTATTACGAGGAGCGCACGCTCATCATGGATCTCGTGGACGCGATCAGCGAGGCACCACTCGATCGCCTCGAACGCCACTTCATTGAGATGTGGAAACAGGCTGGCGACGACGACGCCCGACTGCGCGTCGTCGTCGACCAGATCGCATCGCTAACCGACCAGTCGGCCCGGCTGTGGCATGCCCGCTACTGTGGAATGCTGCGGCACTGAGCGTGGAATGCTTCGGCACTGGGCCGAGCCGGGCGCTAATATAAGGGCGTGGCCGGCCTGATAAAGAAGCAGAGTATTGACGAGGTGCGCGATCGTGCGCGCATCGAGGATGTTGTGAGTCAATACGTTACGCTCAAGCCGGCCGGGGTGGGTTCGATGAAGGGCCTATGCCCGTTCCACGATGAGAAGACGCCGTCGTTCAACGTGCGCACGCACGTGGGCCGCTACCACTGTTTTGGCTGCGGCGAAGGCGGAGACGCGATTTCGTTCATCATGAATATCGAACATATTTCGTTCGTGGAAGCCGTGGAATTACTGGCGGAAAAGACGGGCGTCACGCTCCAGTACGAGGAAGGGGCCCGGCAAGTGGATCGCGGCCCGAGGGATGTGACGCGCTCGCGGCTCGTGGACGCGCATAAGATCGCCGAAGAGTTTTACGTCAAGCAGTTGGCCACCCCGGAGGCGGCCGAGGCCCGGGCGTTGCTGGCCGAGCGCGGCTTTGACGCCGATGCGATCGCACATTTTGGCGTGGGATACTCGCCGGATTCGTGGGACGCCGTCCTCAAAGAGCTGCGCCGTAAGGGATTCACGGAAAAGGAGATCGCGGCGTCGGGGCTGGTCTCGCAGGGTTCGCGCGGGGTTTACGACCGGTTCCGCGGCAGGGTGATGTGGCCGATCCGTTCGATTACGGGGGACACGATCGGCTTTGGCGCTCGCATGATCGGCGACGGCGATGGCCCGAAATACTTGAATACGCCCGAGACGATGATTTATAAGAAGTCGCAGGTGCTCTACGGGCTGGATTTAGCCAAGCGCAGCATTGCCCAGGATCGAAGGATCGTGGTGGTGGAGGGCTATACGGATGTGATGGCCGCACACCTGGCCGGGGTGCCGCACGCGGTGGCCACGTGCGGCACGGCTTTTGGCGAGGAGCACGTGAAGATTGTGCGGCGTCTTCTCGGCGATTCGGCGAATCCGGCGGCGGGCGTGATTTTCTCGGACGGTAAGGCCTTTGGCGGGGAAGTGATTTTCACCTTCGACGGCGATGAGGCCGGCAAGAAGGCAGCCCTACGCGCTTTCCAGGAAGACCAAAGCTTTGCCGCCCAAACCTTCGTGGCGATCGCCCCGGGCGGGCTCGATCCGTGCGACGTGCGGCTGGCCTTCGGTGACGACGAGGTGCGAAAGATGGTCGACGGGCGCCAGCCGCTCTTTGCGTTCGTCATCAAGTCGATCCTTGAGGGTGCGCCGCTGCATACGGCCGAGGGGCGCGCAGCCGGGCTGCGTGCGGCGGCCCCGGTGATTGCGAGCATCCGCGATCGGGTATTGCGCGCCGAATACGCCCGCGAGTTGGCCGGTTGGCTGGGCATGGATGAGCGGATCGTCTACCAGACCGTCGCCCAAGCAAAGCGCGTGCCGCCGCAGATTCAGTGGGCGGATGGCACGCCCGTCGAGGATCCGCAGCCCACGAATGCGCTACCACCGCGCGCTTCGATCAAGGATCCGATCGCGCGCGTCGAGCGGCAGGCGCTGGAGGTCATGCTGCAGCTGCCCGGGTTGGCTCGAGCGGCGAATGCTCAAGATTTACCCGGTCAAAGTTTCAGCGTGCCTACCCATCAGGCGGTACACGATGCGATTCGGGCGGCCGGGGGAGTTGTGCTGTACGAGCAGCGGCTCGAGGAATTGAAGTCGGCTGGCCACACTGAGGATCTGGAGGCTAAAGCCACCAGCTGGTATGTGGAGCGCGTGCTCGAGCAGGCAGATGGTGTGGTAGCGCAGGCGATCACGCAGCTGGCGGTGGAGCCGCTGCCGGAGGTGAGCGCGGATCGCCAGTGGCCGTATGTACGTGGGATCATGATGTCGCTGATCAAGCAGGGGATCACGCGCCAAATTGGTGAGGTGCGCGGCAGGGTGCAAAGGGCCGCCCCGGATTCCGAGGAGCAGACCAAGCTGTTCGAGCGCCTGGTGGAGCTTGAGAATCAGAGGCGGCTATTCGATGAAACGGATACCTGATCGGCGACGCCGTCGCCCGGATCTGCTGCGCTACTTCCCGTAACGCTCCACGAGGTTCGCGACCTTGGCGACCATGTCGGACACGTCCGCGCTGTCCTTGGCAGCCAGTCCGATGAGGAACAAGGTCATAGGAGCGCCGGGCCGGGAGGGGCCGTGGGCGATTTTCGCGGTGAGGTCGAGCAGTTCGTGGCGGTTCGCCTTGTATGAGCTGGCGTCGAGCCCTAGCTCTTCGGCCACGGCGTCCAACCATTCGCCCATGATTTCCATCTTCTTAGCTTCGTCGGTCATTGTTCCTCCTGTGGGTTATTTTCAGTCTCGCTAGCAGGTTCGGCACGAGTGTTAGAGTCCGCGTGACCTTCTGGCGTTACGTTAGCCTGAGTCCCAGCGCCCGCTGACTCGATTTGAGCTGCCTCCGCCGCCTTTTCTAGGCGTTCGAGTTCATGATCCAGCTTAGCCTCCTCGCGGGCCTGCCGCCGGTTGCGCAAGCGTTCGTTCACATAAGAGATCAGTACGGCGATCAAATACAGCCCGATGAGTACGAAGGCTTGGATGGTCATCGGCCAGGGCGATGGCAGCGGATTCGCGATTGCGGCAAACACGAACGCTAGCACAACGAACCAGCGCCAGTGCTTGAGCATCGTCTTGTACGACATGACGCCTAGGAAGTTCAGCACCACCAACACTTCGGGCAGTAAAAACGAAACCCCAAACGCCATGACGAGCCGCATGTAGAAGGTGACGTACGTCGTCGCGCGAATAAAGCTCGCCGAATTCTCGGGATTAAAGGACGTCAGAATTTCCACCGCGATCGGAGCCATCCGCATGCCGGAAACCACGCCGGCCGCAAACAACACCACGCCAACGAACCCGAAGCCGATGATGTGCCAGCGTTCGCGGCGTTTGAGCACGGGGGAGATGAAGGCAAAGAGTTGTAGCACCCACCAGGGGCTGGAGATGATGGTGCCGAGCCAGAGGGCTACGCGGAATTTGAGGTCGAAGGCGGCGCCGATTGTGTCGAAGTTGAGGATGGCGGCTTGGTCGGTGATGTTGGAGAGGGGTCGGGTGATGAACTCCATGGCCGGGTCATAGAGGTACCATCCGCCGATTGCGCCAATTCCGATTCCGGCTAGGGCGAGCAGGAGGCGTTTGCGTAGTTCGCGAAGGTGTTCGCGAATGGGCATGACTCCTTCGGGATTGTTGCGCTTGCGCCGGCTCACTGGGCTGATTGTTGCCCGTCGGTTTGGTCAGCGTTGCCCTGAGCTGTGCCGCCCTGCCCAGTACCAGCCTGGCCAGTACCGCCTTGAGCCGTACCGCCCTGGTCGCCGAGCTGCTGATTCATGCCGTGCACCTGCTGCGGATTACCAACCTGCCCAGTTTGCCCCACCTGCGAGGGCGGCAGCTGCTTGGGATCGTCGTCTTGAAGTTCGCGCAGCTCTTTCTTCATGATTTTGGCGGATTGGCCGATCGATCGGGTGATCTCGGGCAGTTTGGCCGAGCCGAAGACGATGATGATCACGACGATCAGCACGATGATGTGCCACGGTTTAATCATTGTGGTTCCTTTCCCGGACGGGCCGAGGTGGTGGTTGATAGTTTATTTTAGCGCTGGTTGGGCGTGCGGCGCTCGGGCGGCTTCTTGGGCGGGGTGGCGCCGGTTTGTTTGGCCCAGGCTTCCATTTCTTCTTGCACGGCTTCGCGGATCATTTGCCGGGGGTCTAGCCCGCGCATGTCGAAAGCCGATAGATCGACGTCGCCCAAACCGCTTGCTTGGAAATCGGCGCTTGTTTCTTCGCGGACGCGGGCGGAAAAGCCTTTGGCGGCGTCGACGAGTTTTCGGAATCCGCGCAACGCTCCAGTGATGGCCTCGGGGCCGAGCACGATGGTGGCGACGATGAGGATGATCAGGAACTCACCGCCGGAGATTCCAAAAAATTCCATACGTTTATCCTACGTTGTATAAGGGGTAACCTCTAGGTAGGTAAGCGAGAGCGGGAGGCAGTATGGGTACGACGCCGTGGCAGGATTCGGTGCCGGAGGTCAAGATGCGTGCGGTGCAGGTGGCGACGGCGCTGTTTTCGCTCGCGCGGTTTTTTGTGGAGGCGCCAAATCCGGAGATTACCCGCCGGTTTACCGATCCGCAGATGGCGGGGACGTGGCCGGTACGTGATGAAGACTCGTTGGCGGCGATTGAACAGATTGCGCGCGCCGACGAGATGGCGATCATGTTGAACGAGGATTTCAATCGGATGTTCGGCCCGGCGGGGGCGTTGATGATGGCCGAATCGGAGTATACGGGCGAGAATCATTTGCCGCTGGTGCAGGCCTTGAACCGAAAGTATGAGGAGCGCGGGTATCGGCCGCAAAAGACGGAGGGCTATCCGCGCGATCATTTCGCCGTGCAGTTGGGGTTCTTGGGGCATCTAGTGGCGAAGCTGGCCGATGAGCCGGGGGTGGCCGCCGAAGTGCGGGCGTTCCGGGCCGAACATGTAGATCGCTATGCCGATGACCTGCTGACCTTGTTGGATGCCCACGCGCGCACGCAGATGTATCGGGGCGTGGTGGTGTTGACGCGCCGGGCGCTGGATGCGTTGGACGAGGTTGTGGGCATGGTGGGTGCTGAGCCAGCGGGAGAGGTGCCTGAGGGAGCCGTGCCAACTGGAGACGGTGCCGATGGCTGACCACGTTTCCTCACTGTTGCGCTGGCTGTTTGCGCACGACCTCCCAAAAGAGGTGGTGCTTGCCTGCGAGCATACGGAGGTGCCGCGGCTTGGGCGCGGGCGGCAGGCCGTGGTGTGGAATGGGTGCCTGAAAGATGCGCCGGTGGGTTTTCCGGCGCAGATGTTGGCGTTGGGTGTGCAGAAGGTTGGCGTGTTGCCGTGTGGGGAGAACCCGGATGCGGTGGGGGAGCAGCTGGCGGAGTGGGAGTCGCTCACCCCGCGGTTAATCTACGACGCCGGGGCGCTCAAGCCGGGCATCTTCCGCGGCCCCGAGGCGCTTACGGTGGGGCAGATTCCGGTGCCAAGGCGCGTGATTATGGGGCTCGGGCTGCGGGATAAGCCGCCGTATTCGCTCAAGGGTGATGACACGGCGCGGACGTTGGCGGCCCTCGAAGTACTGACCGCGAAGGGGCTGGTGCGAAGGGGAGAGGGCCTCGATTCGAAACTTGGTGGCGTAAGGCTGGGCGTGAGTGCGTGTACGGCGTGTGGGGTGTGCGTGCAGGCGTGCCCTCATGGTGCCTTGACCTTGTTGCATCACGAGACGGGCTCCGTGCTGTGGCAGACCTCGGAACTATGCCGGGGCGAACAGAAGTGCGTGCAGTTGTGTCCGATGGAGGGGCTGTGGGTGCAGGGGGAGATGCGGCTGGCGGACTTGTTGGACGAGCCCGAGCGGCAACTGTTCGTGTTGGAGAGCGCGACGTGTGAAAAGTGTGGGGCACGGCATCCCGCGAGTGAGGGTGCGCTGTGCCAGGTGTGTGAATTCCGGCGCTCGAACCCGTTTGGGAGCATGGCCCCGCCGGCAGGTTTTCATCCTCGGTGAGATGCGCTGGTACACTGTTGCAGTCAGCCCCCATAGCTCAGACGGTTAGAGCAGGGAACTCATAATTCCTTGGTCACAGGTTCAAGTCCTGTTGGGGGCACTTTTGCTGGTTTAGCTCATTTCGAAACTGTTCCGAGCTGTGGATAAACGATTGATCTTCGCGGGGATATGCCATAGGCTCTTCTCGGAAGCAGGCATTGAAATAGGATGCCAGAGCGCCAATTCGAGGGACCTGACATCGTCGGGTCCCTACGCATTTCCGGTGGTTGCCTAAAAAGACGCTGAGAAGGAGCTCACTTGCTGATCGCATACTTGGACGAGATCGGTGAGCCTGGAGCATTTGTCTCAAAGGAACATGACAGATTCAATACGAGCCCTGCATTCGGTTACGCCGGGTTTGTAATCCCTGACGGCAAAGCGAGGGAGTTTGGCGCTTTATTTACAACCAAAAAGAGACAACTGTTCTCGCGTGAGATTGCGGAAGCAGAGGTTAAGAAGCCAGGTTCTGAATCCACGTGGGAGATGAAGGGAGCGAATTATTTTCATAAACATACTGATCGGAAGAATCCTGAACGTATCCGTATTTTTAATTCCTTAATTCACAACCTCCTAGGGTACGGAGGCCACATTTTCTACTATGCGGATGAAAAAGAGAGAGGGACGCCAAAACAGACGCGTTTGGATACCGACGCCCGAGAAAAAGGAGCGATGGAAGAGAGCTTAAACAGGTTGGCGCGTTATGCTGAGTCGCAAGATCAGAACATGCTCGTTATCATCGACCAAATTAACGAAAAAGAGCGAAAAATGCGAGCTCACAGAATATACGGGCACGTGTACAGCAGGAGTCAGACAGCCGATGAAATGAAACGAATCATCGAAGCTCCAATGCACTTGGACTCTGGAATATCAGGTTCAATACAATTTGCAGACTGGATCGCTGCAGTAGTAGGACGCGCTATCGATTATCACCTCATCGAAGAATCGAAGTTCGACTGGGTTCCTGCTGTCATCAGCTCCTTGCAGCCTCAGAAGAAAGCCTTCACTTACGAATCTAAACTTCACCTTTTTGAAAGAACGATCGAAGACATTAATCACTCGCAGTTGTTCTGCAAGGAGAGGCCCGTTTATCCAGCTCACCACGACCAATACTTCGACGCTGACACGGCCGAGAAAATGAAGCGCATTTTTTATTCTTCTCGAAGACAGGAGAGTCGGAAGGGGTAACTGTAGGTTTGGTCGACAGTTTCGTGGAAACTGAATTTATTAGAACCTCGTAATATTACCTCCGAAGCACAAAATTCTTTAATGTTTTAGGCATGGTCAAGGCCAGTGGCGACACAGCTATGTGGGAAACACCCTCCGGAGTCGAATAACAAGCACTTTGATTGCGAAAGTTACTGCCGCCGAATCTAGATTTAAAACTATGTTTATCAATTGGCACTGAGCACTAGGTGGTCTGATCTTATGGACCGGCTTTACGGATACTATGAGTGGGACGAGAACATCGGCAGTCCAGGTCAAAGGGAAGAAGGTGGATTGAGCTAAAGCCTCCATGGAGAGGAAGGAGTACTTTTGGCCACGCGCGCTTCATGCAGGTCGATGAACCTCTTGGGGAATATGAACCTCTTGGGGAATATGATGATTACTCGTACGAAAACACCTTTGTCACATCTGTGCGTCGGCGCGAAGCTGAGGATGATGGTCAATTAGAAGCCATCGTTGCTGGAGCTGTTGTCGGGCTCGGAGTCTATGTTGCCACCAAGGCGGCGCCGTACGTTACGGAGTGGTGGAATGGACGGGCTCGGCCCGCAATAAGTCAGAAGGTAAAGAAGTTTCGGCAGTTAGGTCAAAAAAGCGAAATAACGTCGAGAGCATAGAAGCAATTAAAACTCCTTCCTCGGAGGTATCGACCAATCGAGTGCAAGTTATGTCAGCTCAAGAGGCGATGGCCAGATTGATTGCGGGTGCGGCGGCGACCGCTTACGCTGATGAACAATTTCATAGGGTTCAATCTGTTCGGATAGTCGGTCTTGAAGACCATGGACAACTCGAAGCTCTAGTTAAAGAAATACCGGAAGATGAACTGAATAACCTCTGTTTGGAAATGGCGAAGAATCCTGAGCTTTTAGGAGATTCTCACTCGCCGATATCGCAAGCATGATTCCCTTGTCGGGGACTGTGGAAATAAGTGTGTAACTGGCCTGGATCGCTGACGTTGGTCGGGCGTGGAAGGTGGACGGGCGCCGTCGTCGTTGATCTCGTTACCGTAGGTTCCAGCCGAGCCCGGCGTCACACCGCCGTAAAGTTCCAAGGATGCAATCTCAATAGGCGGACACTTCTCGCAGAAAAGCGTCCACATGTTGAGACTCAATTCTAGCCCCTTATGCTACAGCGACGTCACCCAATGCCCGAAATCACATGTGAATCTAAGTGTTCACCCTATTAGACGTCTCTGGTGACTATCGCCTCAGCTGCCGGTCAAGCGGTCTTTCCTGAAAATTTCGCTCTTAAAATCGAGGGGTCAGCAACCGCACTCGAAAAGGACGGAAAACATGACGCCGTTTGGCTGGCTCATACTCACCTTAGGCATCCTCGTTGGCGGGGGAGTGGCCGTTATCGGAACGTACATCGGCAAACGCCAGATGAAAAGCCACGAACACTTCTTCACCGGAGGCCGCAACGTCACCATGTCGCTCATGACGGCCACGTGGATCGCATACGCCGTCGGCACCGGGCTGATCTTCTCACCAGCCGAGGCCGCCTACACTTCCGGAATGTCAGCGATGATTGGCTACGCACTCGCGCTCACGATCGCCTACCTCGTCTTTATCCCGGTCTCACGAAAAATCCGTGACCGCATTCCCGAAGGCCACACCATCGCCGAATACACCAAGGTTCGCTACAACACCCCGATGCAGCTGCTCACCACAATCGTCACCGTGATCTACATGTTCGTGCTCCTGGTGTCGAACCTGATCGGCGCGGCGCTCGTGTTTAAACACATGGGCGGGGTGCCGATGATCGTTTCCGTGCTTGCTATCGGCATTCCCACCCTGTACTTCGCCGGCGCCGGCGGCGTGAAAGCGGCAATCGTCACCAACGGCCTGCAGTCACTGCTCATCACACCGCTGATCATCCTGCCCGCCGCCTACATCCTCACCGACCTCGGCGGCCCGGGACCGATCTACCAAGGCGTACTCGAAAACAAGCCAGAATTCCTCAACATCGGCTGGGACGCCTCCACCCAATTCGCTATCATGATCATCTTTGCGGTCACCTCCGCGGAGCTGCTCAACCAGTCGCTGTGGCAACGCATTTACACGGCGAAAAACCAGAAAGTGATCAACCGTTCACTGGGAGCCGCAGCCGTGATGGTCTTCCCCATGACGATCGTCGCCGCCTTCCTCGGCTTCGCCGCCATCGGCCTTGACACCACCGTTCCCCACACGTCCATCGTGTCGGGCATGGTCATCTTCGAAAACACCCCCAGCTGGATCGCAGCACTGTTCGCGGTGGTTGTGGTGCTCGCGGCGTCGTCCACCGGCGGCGACGCTCTGGCCGGCTTTTCATCGATTTTCTCCTTTGACGTCGTTCGCACCATCAAGCCTTCCATCACGGCAAAGCAAGCGGTGAGCGCCGGACGAGTGGGTGTTGTAATCTTCGGACTGCTAGGAATGGTGATCGCCTATCAGGCGCCGTCGATCTTGTTCCTACTCTTGCTCGCAGACCTACTGGCGTGTGCCGCCGTTGTGCCCGTCATAGCGGGCCTGTACTCGGCGCGAATCCCAGCGTGGGGTGCGTTCACTGCGTGCGTCGTAGGAATCGTGGCCGGCCTGCCCATGTTCCTCGCCGGTCAATCCCTACCCTCGTTCGCAACCGCATTCGGGGCCGCCACACTCATCACCCTGATCAGCGCTGCCGCGAGCAAGAAGCGCTACAACTTCTCCAAGCTCGCCACCGAAATCGAAAACATTTCCTAGGAGGAAGCGCCGTGTATTCACAAACATTCTTCACCGTATTAATTATTGGCTCGCTCATTTCATTGTTCTTCGTCTACGGGTTCCAAGTGGGCGTGTTCGTCAAAGACCACCGGGACAGGCACGACGACGCCGACCAATCCGCCAGCTACGCCGATCTACCCGCCAACCACGCCGACGAAAGGAACTGATATGGAAGCCGCTGAAGCCCGCGTCATGATCTGGGAAAAACTACGCAAAGTAGCACGCCCCGATTCACGATTCTCCTGGGATTTCGCCGAATTTATTGCCGACTACGAAGGCTCCGACGAATGTGCCCGCCGCTTCGCCGAAACGGATGTGTACAAGAGCGCCGACGTCGTTTTCATCACGCCAGACAACAACCTCGAACACCTGCGCGAACTGCTGATCCGCGACGGCAAAACGATGATCATGACCAACTACTCAATCTCGCGCGGCTTCTTCCTACTGCGCCCCGAATGGGTGCCCGAGGGCCAAGAAATACTTGCCTCAACGCTGGATGGAGTACAGCGGTTCTGGCAACATCGCACCCTCGGACAGCTGGCTGCGGAAATTGAGCGAATCCCTGTGCTGGTATCGGGGGCGTCTGCGATCACGCCGTCGGGAATCCGATTCGGTAAAGGGCACGGCTACTTCGATCTCGAATGGGCCATGTTCTACACCAAGGGCCTTGTGGACGTGAATTCAACCGTGGTGGCCGTAGGGCACGACTGCCAAGTTGTTGACGTTCCGGTGCAGGTGCGGCCCTACGACACGGCGATTGACCTGATCGTCACGCCCACGCAGATCATCGAGACGCGCAACGAATTCCCCAAGCCCGAGCACGGCGTGATGTGGTACCTCCTCGAGGACGACATGCTTGGCCGAATACCGCCGCTACAGGAGCTGTGGGCCGAAGAATTCTGCAAGTAACCGGGCTTGGTGATTGCCGAAACAGCCTCTGACCTGCGCAATGTGAGAATACGGGCCGCTAATCTAACACGGTTTCGGTGTTTGGCGGATTTCGTGACAGATTAGCGCGGCCGGTATCTCGTAGAGCGGTGAACGCCTAGCGAAACTAACGCACAAGATTCGCTGACGCATCTACGCGTTCAGAATTCAGCCACACACGCGACCATTCCCGATTTCGCCAGAGAGCAAAAGGTTGTCTGCTCCAGGTAGATCAGAGGCTCATTGGGCAAAACGCCGCCCACCGGTTACTCGCCGTCGCGTATTCGTTGCAGAATTTGACGCGAGATCACTTAGTATTTCGGGACCATGAGTCCTCCTTTGGGCGTCATGATCCCAAAATGCCTGCTAGTAGGATTCAGAACTTGGTGCCCCACGAATCAAATCAATTCCTGCACTGGTTCCGAGAGCCGACGCACCCGCTTCGACGAGCGATACCGCCTGATCGAAATCCTTGATCGCGCCGGAAGCCTTGACCAGCACGCCGTCTCGAACCCTGTCAACAAGATACCGAAGAGATTCGTCTAAGGGGTGCGTTCGAGCCCGTGTCATTGTACCTAGCCACACTATTGACTGCTGTAGCCGAAGGGCTCCACTTATGTTCGTGGAAATTCTCACCAGTTGTTTGTTCGATGCGTGGCTGGACAAGTTGAAGGATAAGCATGCCCAGCGTCGTATTTCGTATGCTCTAGCGAGGTGCGAAGCCATGGGAGAATGATCGGAGATATTAAACCGCTTGGCGGCAAAATAGTGAACTGAGATTTGATTTCCGTCCCGGTTACCGGATTTATTTCACATAAGTGGGGACTGTTACCGTTTTTCTGCTCGCTGGAGGAGATAAGAGTAGCCAAAGTAAGGACATTCGAGTTGCCCGTGAACTGGCTAAGGAGTTGTGCAAGGAAAGAGAATGAGTGACGTAACGTTTTCTAAATTCGATGCAAGTAAATACTTGGACAGTGAAGAGGCGGTAAATGACTACCTAGCAATAGCTCTCGAAGACGGTGATCCCAAAACGATCCAAGTTGTACTGCGCGATATTGCGCGAGCACGTGGGATGAGCCAGCTCGCGAAAGAAACTGGGCTTAACCGTGAATCTCTCTACAAGACCTTATCTAGGGGTGGTAATCCGTCATTTGCCACCATCACGAAAATCATGAACGCGCTGGAGATTAAATTTACTCTTGCATCCGAAACTCCGGGAGTAATGCGCCTCTAGATCTAGTCGGTTTTCTATAGGTGAGTCGCCAACCACGTCAGTGCCTCCGAGGTTCCCGCGTGTACCTTCACGTTCGCGAGCTCGTCGCCTTTCGTGGCCCCACGGTTGATAATTACGATCGGGATCTGCCACTTATGTGCGCGGCGCACGAGCCGCAAAGCCGAACCAACCGGTAACGAGGATCCGGCGACGAGCAGCGCTTCGGCGTCGTCGATCAATTCCGTTGCCGCCACTAAGTCCTCCGGCCGCACGGAACCTCCGAAGAACACCACGTTTGTCCGCAAAATCCCGCCACAACGCTCGCAGTCAGCCACGCGGAAATCTTGGGTGTTGGCAACGGTGGCATCGGCGTCGGGAGCAATCGCATCCCCGCCCTCAAAATCGGGCATCCAGTTCGGATTCAGCGCCTCGAGCCGCCCGTGAAGCGCCTCCCGCGGGCTGACCTCGCCGCAACTCGTACACACGACCTCATCAAAGCGCCCATGTAAATCCACCGTGGTAGACCCCGCGCGGCTATGCAACCGATCCACATTCTGCGTAATCACGCCACTGACCACGCCAAGCTCCTCCATGAACGCCAGCGCCCGGTGGCCCGCATTCGGCTCGGCCCTGCTCGGCCCGCGCCAACCCACGTGATTGCGCGCCCAATAGTGCCTGCGCCAGCGTTCTTCGGCCATGAACTGCTGGATCGTCATCGGTTTGCGCTCGCGCGAACCGGGGGAGCGGTAATCCGGCAGTCCCGAATCCGTTGACAGACCGGCACCCGTTAGTGCCGCAATACGCCTGTGTTGGAGAGCGGCGAGGGCGGGTTGGAGAGCGGCTTCGAGGTCGGCCGGGTCGGGGAGCGCGGCACTCGCCGGTGGGACTTCGACGTTCTTGACGCGTAGATTTGGCGCTTGCGAGCTGGGGAAATAATCGTTGATATCGTGCGCCATGCGTCTAGTCTACTTCGCCTGTGGAAAACGACGACGACGGGGTTGCGTTTCGGCCTAGGATCTAGGCATGGATACCCGTCGATTTCCGAAACTCCGCCGGATTGTCATCGCCGTGCCAAGCTTCTTGGCGCTTGCGCTGTGCGTTGGCCTGCTCGTTTCGTGTAATAGTGGTTCGGATCCCGAGCCGAGCGCGAGTTCCTCGAATGTGCCGGACGATTCGGGATTGAATGAGCCGACCGACGACTACACGATCCCTCCGCGGCCCGAAAACGTGCCCAAGCCTGAGGAACCCGAACTCACCGCCATCGACATCGACAATGCCTACGAGCTTGCACGTTACTATCTTGATCTTTACCCGTATGTGAAAGCCACTGGCGACACCACGGAATGGGAGAAGTACGCGCACCCGGAGTGTGAGTACTGCCAGACGGTTGTGGATTCTGCGGTTGTCGCGAACGAAGCGGGCGCTTGGTCTGACTTCAATTTAGGAGTTGTTGAGGAAGCGACTTTCCTTTCCACAGGAGGCTTAGATTTCCGAGTGGATTTCCTGGTAGATCGTGACGAAATTGTGTACTACGGGCCCGAAGAAGAAGTTCGAACGGATGCTGGACAGCACACTGTGGTTATAGGACTCAAGGAAGTAGATGGTGAGCTTAAAGTACGATCATTTGATATCTTGGTGCCCGAGGTCTTCGGAGTTGAAGACCTTTGATAGTTTCGGTCCTCATGACGATCATTCTGGCTATCAGCCAGCATGACGATGAAATGAATACCAGCTGGGAAACCTCTGTTAGCGGAGCCTCGGTGACAGTTGGAGCTGAACATAGAGGTGCGGAGCGATCACGTGCACCGGCTCCGCAAGTCAATAGCGGCGGATCTCGTGCGCCGTCTACGAGCAACATCCGCCCAGCGCCGCTCGCACCAGTCGCGTATCCACCAGCGCTTTCCACCCGAACGCCCAGCCAAGACATTTGCGATCTGTATTTCAATGAGCGCGCGGGTGGGCTTTACGGTAACCATCGGGTTTTCACTCCATCCGATGCTCTGATTGCGCATTGTTTCGGCGATCGGTCTTCGCCTGATGAGGCAGCGGCACCAGCGGCCCCAACCCCGGCAGAGCTCGGCACCTATATTCGCGATAACTCGCAGACCATCATCAACGCGGGCACTCTCACCTTCGAACCGATGTCCGGCGACGTTTTGATCAACAAAGACGTCTACCTATCCTCAAGCGCCCGCCCATACTCGGCCACCCTCAACCTGCTAAATACGCCCGTCGAAGTGCAGCTTACACCCACCTCCTACACGTGGGATCTCGGCAACGGCACGGCCTTCACCACGTTCACACCCGGCGGCCCATACCCACACGGCGAAGCCCGCGGTCAATACTCGCAACCGGGCATCTACGCGCCCTCCGTACACATCCGCTGGCACGTCACCATCAAAATCGGCGGCAGCCCAAACTGGTACACCGTGCCCGGAAACGCCTACACCACCACCTTCGGCCCGCCACTAACCGCCGTTGAAGCAGAAGCCGTACTCACCACCAACCGTTAGCTAGGTACGCGCCAGCCATCCACGTTCCAGCTGTCCACGTACTAACTAACCACCCGGCGTCGGATCAGATAAAATAAACGCGTTTGTTAACGCAATGAAAGGCGCCACCCATGGCCACCGAAGAAGATCCAGAAACTCGCGATCATCCCAGCAAGCCGAGCAAAATGGACCACTTCACCCCCGAAGAACGCGAACAAATCAAACGCTCACAACGCCGCATCATGGCCGGCGGCCTCGTTTTCGGCATCCTCCTCGCCATCCTCGGATTCTTCGCCGCCCAAAACCTCACCTCAAACGACGACAGCCAGCCCCCAGCAACACCCCCAGCAATAGAAAAGATCACACATGTTCGGACGTAAAAAACTACCCACCCACCTCTCCAACGAAAACGGCAAGATGCCCATTGCAGCCACACCAGCCGAACCCGAAGGCACCTGGCTCGCAGGCTGGGAAGGGCACTTCGCCGTCGTACCAGAAACGGGGGAGCGGCAAACCTACACCTGGGCCGACTTCGAAGCCGCCACCTGGAACGACGACACGGACACGCTCACCCTCACCTTCGTCGACCCCCGCCACGAACCCATGAGCTTCACCATCCCACGCGAAGCCGACCCCACCGCCATCACCATGATCCACGAACGCATCGAACGCTCCATCGTCCACCGCCAAGTCGAAGAGCTACCCTCCGGCGCTATCGCCCGCGGGCAAGTCCGCCGCAATGCGGACGAAACCCTGTTCACCCAAATCATCGTCGACGCCAACATCACCGACGCCGACCGCGAAGCCCTCGACACCCTCGAAAACCAGCTACGCGAGAGCGTCGGGCTCGACTAGCGCAAGCCACCCGACAAGCCACCTGTGGAACCACCCACACTGCCCGAAAAACCGGCCCGCAAAATTCGCTTTTGCAGATCTGTTTGCTAAAGTGATCAAGTCGCAATCCCGCGTAGCTCAATGGCAGAGCATTCGACTGTTAATCGAAGGGTTGTTGGTTCGAGTCCAACCGCGGGAGCCACTAGCCCTAGCGCTCTTCGCAAGAAAAACTCGCCGATTTTCAAGGTACGCATTTCCAAGGCGTTTAGCTGACCGCGTTCGGTAATCTGAGCTTATGAAGAAAACTCTCACCCCCGTCGTCGCTACCTTGGCCTTGACCGGAGCTTTGACCTTGGCCGGATGCGTAGATCACGCCGAAACCTCGCCGTCGCCGAGTGGTACCGCACCGACGGGCACCGAACCGACGGGCACGGGACCAACTGGTACAGCACCGACGCACACCAGCCCCACGCAGCAAGCCGCGGGTAGCGAAACGTGCGTGGGTAAATTCGGCTGGGGCGCAGGGTCGGTGCACCCGGATTACTACTACGCGTGGTCTGCCACCGTGAACGCCGATCACACGCTCGATTTCACCTATTCCACAGAGTACTTCGGGGTAGCAGACCCGCTGGTCGAAGAAAAAGGCATTAAAATCTCGGCCGACGAGCACGCCGCACTGTGCGAAGCGATCACGAACCTTGAAGAACCCGACATGAAGAAAGATGGCGGGCAGCCCTTTTGGTGGGATCTCACCGCCGGCGGCCGCCAGTTCAAAGGCTCGACTGACGAAAGCAGCGATTACTGGTACGCCGAGAAACTGGCGGTACAACTCATCGGCCAGGACATGTTCGACGACGTGCGTAAACAGCACGAAACTTTAATTGAACAAGAAGGAAATTAGCGCCGGCGCCACAGACACTCACGTTGGGATCAGGGTATGAAAAAGATTTTCGCACTCACCACCGCCGCCGCTTTAGCTTTTGGCCCGTCCGCATGCTCGTCAGATTCCGCAGAAACTACCGAAACGTCAGGATCGTCGGAGGCTACTAAGGAAACGGGAACGGCCGAAACCGCTGAAACATCAGAAGCATCCGAACCGTCAGCTGAGTCCGATGCCCCCGATGTTAGCGGCAAAACCTGCACGGGCCTCCTCTTCCTTGAGGCGCGCCAGAACCCGTAGACACCTACTTTCATTGGGCAGTGAGCATCGACATTCTGGATTACTTGAATTTTCACTACACCGTTGACGGCTCACTATACGAAAATCACTTAACAAAAGCAGAATTTATTGACATCACGCCCGAACAACGCGCCGAGCTCTGCCAGGCAGTCATGAAACTCGAAGACAACGGGGCCACAAACGCGGACGGCGAAGTATTCTCGTGGACGTTGAGTACCGACGACGGCGGCATGGGAGGCTCCACCGACGACGCCGACGCCTACCGCGAAGTCGTCGAGCTTGCCGAACAGCTAGTGGGGCCCGAGCTCTTTGAGGAGACGCGTCGAAAGCACGAAGAGCTTATTCAGTAGCGAAGGTTTGGCGCGTGGGCGAGAAAATGAACCACGTGTATCCGATTCTGCCGATTCCGGAGGCGGTCAAAGCGCACAAGCAGGTTGCTGAAATCATTCGTGACTAGTCACAGTCCAACTTGCCCGAATGCCAAAGTGCTGGGGCAAACCACTCACAGATGCGAAGGCTTTTGTCCGGGCCGCCCACAGATGCGAGGAGTTGTGCCTAAACGCGAGGGGTAGTTCCCCTCGCAGGTGGGTAGGACCCCTCGCGTTTGGGATGAGGTCCCAGACGAGCACAGTGTGAGAGCAGTGCGGGCTAGAGCCAGATGGGCAGAACCCCTCGCGTTTGCGGAATAAGGGCAACCACCCCACAGCCAACCGGCTTTGGCCACACGCCCATCGAGTGAAACAATAGGCCCATGGCTAAACGAGACATCCGCATAATCGGCGACCCCGTCCTGCGCACACCCTGCGATCCGATCAAAGAAATCACGCCCGGCGTGCGCCAACTGGTCCAAGATCTTCTTGACACCGTCGACGAACCCGGCCGCGCCGGCCTTGCCGCCAACCAAATCGGGGTCTCCTTGCGCGCTTTCTCGTGGAATATCGAGGGCAACATGGGCTACATCCTCAACCCCGTGATCACCGATATGTCCACGGATGAATTTCAAAACGACGACGAGGGCTGCCTCTCCGTTCCCGACCTGTGGTTTCCCTGCAAACGCGCGGTTTACGCACGCGCCGAAGGAACTGACCTCGATGGCAAGCCCGTCGTCGTGGAAGGTGACGGCATTTGGGGCCAGCTCGTCCAACACGAAGTTGACCACCTCGATGGCTACCTCTACATCGACCGCCTCGAACGTTCACTTAAAAAAGAAGCCTTCCGCCAACTCAGGGAAAAACAAGCATGAAACCGATCCTCCTGCTCGCCGGCGCATCCGGATTCATTGGCACGCGCCTGATCGAAGCGTCAGTGTCGGCAGGTTACGACGTGCGGCGGCTCGTACGCAGCGACGACGCCGAGCCGGTCGCCTGGGTGGAGAACTTCCTGTGGGACCCGGCTCGCGGCCAAATCGACGAGGCCGCCCTTGACGGCGCTCACGCCGTGATCTGCCTGAACGGCGCGGGCCTGTTCAGCAAGCCCTGGACGGATTCCTACAAGC
The DNA here is from genome assembly GCF_030811535.1 of Trueperella bonasi. GTDB lineage: Bacteria > Actinomycetota > Actinomycetes > Actinomycetales > Actinomycetaceae > Trueperella > Trueperella bonasi. The sequence continues at coordinate 1,791,908 of NZ_JAUSQX010000001.1, forward strand.
AGATCCTGTGGGATTCGCGGATCGACTCCGTCCGCACAATCACCGACGCGCTCATCGCCCGCGACGACCGGCCCCACGTGTTCATCAGCGGCTCGGCGATCGGCTACTACGGGCCAGATAACGGAGATACCGTGCTCACGGAAGACAGCCCCAATGGCGGAGGCTTCCTCGGCGAACTTTGCGAAGCGTGGGAAGGCGAGGCCAATCGGGCGGCCGATGCCGGCATCAGAACCGTCACCGCACGCACCGGGCTCGTAATGGGCGCAAGCGGCGGAATGCTCGGCATCCTGCAACACCTGTACCGCATTGGGTTCGGCACACAATTGGGGGATGGCACGAACTGGATGGCCACGATCGCGCGCGATGATTACGTGCGTGCGCTGCTTTATATTCTGCTGACGGATAGCATCGAAGGCCCGGTCAACATGACCAGCCCGGACCCGGTGCCGAATAAAATCTGGCACCGCGCACTGGCCGAGCACGTCAACCGGCCCGCTTTCCTGCGCGCCCCCGAATTTGCGATGCGCCTGGCGCTTCAAGACTTCGCGGATGAAGCTGTGCTTGCCTCCCAGCGGGTCATGCCGCAAAAGCTTCTCGAACACGGATACACGTTTATTGCGCCCACGGTTCCCGCTATTTTCAATCACGAGGTCCCCATGGCGTGACTTTCGCCCGCCCGTGTGGCATTCTTGAGATATCGGACCTTCCCGGGTGTTACGGGGAATTTCACCCAATAGGAGGTCACGGTGAACAACAAAGCCACACGAGGCGTCATATTTATTCATTCGGTAACACCGGCCGTTCAACCACACGTTGAATGGGCGGTAACAAGCGTGCTTGGCTATCCCGCCCATTTTGAGTGGACGAAGCAACCAGCCGCACCCACCATGAACCGCGGCGAAATTTCTTGGACAGGCGAGGCCGGCACCGGCGCGCAGATCGCATCCGCGCTCGGCGGCTGGGAACACTTGCGCTTCGAAGTCACGGAAGAACCCACCAGCACCACCGACGGCGGCCGCTGGTCATGCACCCCCGGGCTCGGAATTTTCTACGCGCAAACCGACCAGCTCGGCAACGTCGTCGTACCCGAGAATCGGATCCGCGCGGCGATCGAAGATTCGAACGGGGATGCCCAAGAACTTCGGCGCCTGCTCGACGTGGCGTTAGGCCAAGCCTGGGACGACGAACTTGAAGCGTTCCGCTACGCCGGCGCGGGGGCTCCCGTGCGCTGGCTACACCGCGTGGGTTAAATCTGCCGGGCCAAAGGGCAACGTCAAGACTTAAACAGGTCCGCTAAATCCTCCAGCGCGGATTGCAAATCCTCCGGCTCCTCCGCGCCCGGTTCGCCCTGCGCCGCACTTGCTTCGCCCTGCGCCATGCCCGCATCGGTGGCGTGCCCGTTCGTACCTTTCGCCTCAGCTGGCGTGTCGGCCTCGCCACCAGTCGATTCCAGAAATTCCAGCGGCACATCAGAAAGCGCATGCTCCAACAAACTGGCCACTGTGGTGGAAGCCGTGATATCGGCGTCGTTGATCTCTACCTTCGCCATTTTCTCCAAACCCGCAGCTAGCGCCCAAATCGACACCGCATCAAGCCCGAGATCGTCAACCAAGTGCGCCTGCGGAACGATCTCTTTTTCCGGAATTTCGGGCGCAATCTGGGCAAGAAGCACGCGGGCGCGGGCAAGTGCAAGATCGTGGCGGTCGGCCATTTCACTCCTAGAATAGGTTTCCAAGCCATGCAGGAAAACTGAATCGGTTAGGATCAGGTTATGGCATTTATAGAACTCATGCGGCAACTGTTCGATGCGTCTCACCACGGCGAGGACACCCCGCACATCCAGCGAGCTGTTCAACTGCGCGACACGCTTTCGGACGATCCGAATGATATCGCGGCGTTTGAGGAGCTCGCCTCGATTATCAAGAATGCCGAAACCGATCGTAATCCGGCCGACCCGCTCACCGGTGAGAGGGTGACCCCGGATACCGACGAGCCTGCCACCGACCCCGAGTTGGTGCTGTATGCGCTCGCCGAGGAGATCGGTTCGGATTCGCGGGCGTGGTATCCGCTCGTCCAGCTCGCCCGCCTTTCGGGAACCAACGACGCCGAATCGGCGCGGCGTTTCCTTGAGACCGCGGCGGATCGCGACGAAACGGGGCTCGCGCTTGCAGAAGGGGTGAAGCTGCTGCGAGAAACAGGGCAACACGAAGCGGCAATTCAGCTCGGGCTTGGCCGCTGGCAACCCGAGACGCAGATTGTCGCAGTGGGCGAGGAGCTTGCGAACGCGGCGCTCGAAGCGAAAAAGATTGACGAGGCCCGCGGATACGTGGAGATCCTCAAGGAAGCCGGCGCGCCGGAGGACGTCATCGATGACCTCTCCCTGGCAATCGCCACCACGGACGAGGCAAATTAATGGCAACCTTCGTTGAAATCCACCCGGACAATCCGCAAACGCGGCTCGTGCGAAAAGTGGTGGACCGCCTGCGCGCGGGCGAAGTGATCGCACTTCCCACCGATTCCGGATACGCGATCGCGTGCACGCTTGCAAACAAAGACGGCTTGGAGAGGATCCGAACCATCCGCCAAGTGGGGGAGAAGCACCATTTCACGTTGCTGTGCCACGATTTTGCGCAGCTGGGATCGCTGGTCATTGTGAATAATGCGTTCTTCCGGCTGATCAAATCGCTCACGCCCGGGCCCTACACGTTCATTATGAAAGGCACTAAGGAAGTGCCGCGCATGATGCTCAACCCGAAGAAAGCCACCGTGGGAGCGCGGATTCCCGAGCACAATATCACCCAGGCGATCGTGGGCGAACTGGGCGAGCCGCTCATGTCGTCCACGCTGATCTTGCCGGGCGAAGAGGAGCCGATGTCGGAAGGCTGGGTTGTGAACGAACGGCTCGGTAACGCGCTGGACGTGGTTGTTGACGGGCCTGTTGGCGTTGATGGCCCGACCACCGTGATCGACCTATCGAGCGGAGAGGCGATGATCGAGAGAGTCGGTGCGGGCGATATCTCGATGTTTGATGTGTAATGCTTAAAGCAGTTCTTTTTGATTTGGACGGCACGCTGGCCAATTCCGGCCCGATCATCACAAGCATGATTTCGCAGACCATGCGCGAGCTGGCCGGCGTGGATCAGCCCGACGCCGCCTACCGGCGATACGTGGGCCCGCCGCTGAATGAGAGTTTTGCCCACATGGGCGTAGCCGAGGCGGAGATTGAAAGCTACATCGATCACTACCGGGCGGCCTATGCACAAGTTCACCACATGACGCCTGCCTTCGACGGAATGGAAGAGCTTTTGGCCGCCGTTCGTGAACGTGGGCTTGCGGTTGGGCTTGCGACGTCGAAACTGCAGGCACTCGCCGAAGAGGTGGTCGGCAACCTTGGGCTCACCGACTACTTTGATACGCTGTGCGGCTGCCACCCGGAGGAAGTGCACCTGGGTAAAGCGGCCGTCGTGGCAACGGCTTTGGATCAGCTGGCGCAGGCCGGGCACCTGGGCGAAGGCGCGGGCGAGCCGAGCGTAGGTGAACCGAGTGCAGGTGAGCCGAGCTCTGGCGTTCAGTGGCGCGACGACGTCGTGATGGTGGGCGACCGCATCTACGATATCGAAGGCGCACAGCAATATGGCGTACGGACGATCCTCGTGACCTGGGGCGATACTTGGCCCGACGAGGTGGCGCTCGCATGGAAAACTGCGGCCACCCCCGCCGAGCTGCTCGACATCCTTGGCAATCTGTCCAACTCGTAAGGTGAGCGCCAAAGGTTAGCGCCACCTGCGAGGACTCTTGCCCAGCAACTAAACGATGCAATGACCACCTGAACCTACGCCCCCTCGCAGGTCACCAAAACCCCTCACGTTTGCGGATTAAAGATTGCTGAACTGCGACTGATACAGGTCATGGTAGGCACCCCGGTGGGCAAGCAGAGTCTCATGCGTGCCTTGTTCCACGACGTCGCCATCGACCATCACGATGATCAGATCGGCGTCACGAATCGTGGAGAGCCGGTGTGCGATCACGAACGACGTGCGGCCCTCGCGCAACTCACCCATCGCGCGCTGCACCAACATTTCGGTGCGTGTATCAACCGACGACGTCGCCTCATCCAAAATCAGCACGGCCGGATCCGATAGATATGCTCGTGCGATCGTCAGCAGCTGCTTGCCGCCGGCAGAGATATTGCCGCCCTCGTCGTCGATCATCGTGTGATAACCATCGGGAAGCTGACGGATCAGCCGATCGACGCCCGTCGCTTTTGCTGCCGCGACCACCTCGTCAAAGGTCGCTCCCTCTTTGCCAAGCGCAATGTTTTCCTCGATCGTGCCCTCGAACAACCACGTGTCCTGCAAAACCATGCCGATCTGCGAACGCAGTGAATCCTTGGAAAAATCGCGAGTGGAAACGCCATCGAGGGCGATGCGCCCGCCGTCGATCTCATAGAAACGCATGAGTAGATTGACCAGGGTGGTTTTACCGGCGCCGGTTGGCCCGACAATCGCGATCTGATCCCCGCGCCGCACGTTTAAGTTCAACCCGTTAATCACCGGGATGCCTTCTTCGTAGGCGAACTCGACGTTTTCGAACGTGATCGTGCCGCTGCGGTCAGTTTCCGAAATCAGGTTCTCATAGTTCGCGCTCGCATCCGGGGCCATTTCAGGCGCATCCAAAAACTCGAAGATCCGCTCGGCAGACGCCGCCGAAGACTGCAGCAAACTCGCCATCGAGGCAAGCGTGGAAACCGGCTGGTTCAGCTGGCGCGAATACTGAATGAATGCCTGCATGCCGCCAATCGTGAGCTGCCCGTTAATCACCTGCAGGCCGCCCATCACAGCCACAATCACGAACCCGAGATTGGAGACAAAACCCATGGTCGGCTGCGAAAGCTGCGAAATGAACTGACCCTTATAGCCCGCCACAAAAAGCTCGTGATTGGCCTCGTCGAAAATCTCCTCGAAATCCTCCTCCAGGCCGTAGGCCGTGACAACATCCAGGCCCGTAAATGACTCTTCCACGATTGAGGAAACCTCGCCAGTTTTCGCCCACTGCGTGCGAAACTGCGGGCGCGACTTACGTAAAATCACGACGACGGCCGCGATCCCGAGCGGGGTGACGGCCAGGGTGGCAAGCGAAAGTGAGGGCGAGATCCAGACCATCAGCGCTACCGTGCCGATCACGGTGTACACCGAGATAACCACTTGATTAAAGGCCTGCATCAGCGTTTGAGTAACATTATCGATGTCGTTAGTAACGCGCGAAAGGATATCGCCGCGCGGTTGGCGATCCAGCCAAGATAGAGCCAGTTGGTCGATCTTGTTTTGTGCTGAGCGGCGCAGGCGGTAACCCAGATTTTGGACCAGCTGGCGGATAAAAATTCCAGCCACAAAATTTGTGATCGCCGCAATTGCATACAAGCCGATCACCACGCCAAGCACCCGTGCCAGATCGCCGAAGTCAGCGCCGTCGGCGCGTATGCCATCCACAATCACGTTCGTCGCATCGCCCAAGAACTTCGGGCCAAGCGCCGCGCCAACCGCCGAGACCAGCATGAGGAACAGAGCAAGAAAGACGCGTAGGCGATCCTCGGAAAGCCGGTTCCATAACTGGCGAAGGGCAGCGCGGGCATCACGTGCCTCAGTGGCGGCTTGGCTTTGGTTCATCCGGCTCATCGTGCCTCCTCCACACTCACCTGCGAAGCCACGATCTCCTGATAGGTCACGCAAGTGTGGAGAAGATCCTCGTGGCGGCCACGGCCAACGATCCGGCCGGCGTCGAGCACATGGATCTCGTCCGCCTGCTGAATCGTGGAAATACGCTGGGCCACGATGAATATCGCAATATCGCCGACGAAGGCGCGCAAACCCACGCGCAGCCGCGCGTCGGTGACGTAATCCAAGGCGGAGAAGGAGTCGTCAAAGATCAGCAGGTCGGCCTGGCGGTGGCCGGTGGCGTCAGGCAAGCAGCGGTAAATTGCCCGGGCGATCGTTAGCCGCTGACGCTGGCCACCGGAGAAGTTCTTGCCCCCCGCCTCCACGTCAGAATCGATGCCGTTCTCGAGCTTCTCGACGAAGTTCCATGCCTGTGCGGCTTGCAGAGCTCGCTTGACGCGCTCGGGATCTATCGGTGCATTCGGCTTGGGTGAACCCGAAACATTCGAGGCTATCGTTCCGGAAAAGAGGAAGGCGCGCTGAGGAACAAGCGCGATCCGTGAACGCAGTTCTTTGGGATCCAGCTCGGTGACGGGAATGCCACCGGCACGAACCTGCCCGCCCGATGCGTCAATCAGCCGGGGGAGTAGCCGAACAACGGAAGACTTGCCTGCGCCGGTCGATCCGATCAGAGCCGTAACCTTTCCCGGCTCGAAACGCATGTCAATATCGCTGAGAACCGGCTCTTCGGCACCCGGATACTGCAAACATGCGCGATCCAACTCGAAGTCGATGGGACCGGCGGGCAGCGGTATAGGCGAAGTTGGCGCGGAAATCGAGGGATCGACGTCGTAAATCTCCTGCAAGCGCTTAGCGGAAACCTCGCCGCGCGGAAGGAACATGACCATCATGCCCGCCATAATCACTGCCATCATGATCATCATCAGGTAGGTGATATAGGCGGTGAGCGCTCCGACTTCCATCGCGCCACCGACGATCAGGTGGCCAGCAAACCAGACCACACCAGCAGATGCCGCGCCAATAATCAGATTCGCCGCCGGCATCATAAACGCCCACAAAAGGCCGATCTCAAGCCACACCCTCCGGAGCTTTTTGTTCGCCACATCGAATTTTTCGCGAGCTGCGCGCTGGCGGACGAACGCGCGGATCACTCGAACGCCAGTTAACTGTTCACGCAGAAGGGTGTTGATGCGGTCGATGCGCTTTTGTTGCATTTGATAGCGGGGGAGGAGCGCCCGCATAACCAACAAAATGAGGGCGGCAAGCACGGGCACCACGATGACGAGCAGTAGCGATAACTGGGCATTTTGCTGGATCGCCATGAAAACGCCCCCGAAACCCATGAGCGGCGCCGTGACCATGATCGTGAAGGTTAAGAGGGTGACGGTCTGAACCTGAGTGACGTCGTTGGTTGTGCGAGTGATGAGCGTTGGGGCGCCGAACTGGCGCTGATCGGAGGTTGAAAAGGATTGGACCTGGCGGAATGTGCGGGCACGTAGCTCTCGGCCAAATTCCATGGCCGTTTTCGAGCCGAGGTAAATTGCGCCAACCATCGCGAAGATCTGCACGATTGCGATAGCAAGCATCATGGCGCCAAGCCGCCATATCACCTGGGTGTTTTCGGGGAGCACGCCGTCGTCAATAATCTGGGCGTTGATTGCCGGAAGAACGAGACTAAGGAGGACTTGGAGGGTTTGAAGGATGATAATCCCGCCCAATGCGGCTTTCTTCCGTTTAAGGAAGTGCCAGCCCAGCCGTAAAATAGTCAACTAAACCCTCCGTCACACGTGTAGCTCGCCTAGTCTACGCCTAGGTGGGTGTGTACGTGACATTTGCGGGACGATTCCGGACCGATCTTAGGAAAAATCGGAGAAAAGGGCCCGAGAGATCCCTCAAATGTCCGCTGGTTGTTTACTTGATAAATCAACTAGGATCGCGACATGAGTATTAGCTATGCTAATGTGGTTCCAGCCGGTGACGATGTGCGCAATCTGTACAATTCAGTTGGTTGGAGCGCATACACTAACGACCTTCCTTCGTTGATGAGTGGCCTCGAGAACTCGACACGTGTGGTCACCGCGTGGGATGATGAACAACTCGTTGGTTTGGCGCGCGTCATCTCTGACCGAGCTACCATTGCCTACCTCCAGGACATTCTCGTGGATCCGGAATATCAGCGCAGGGGTGTTGGCCGCGAGTTGCTTCATCAAGCGCTTGAACCATTCAACGTCCGTCAAACTGTGCTACTCACCGATGCCGAACCTGGCCAGCGAGCGTTTTACGAATCGGTTGGCTTTACGGAGGTTCGTGATGTTGAACCCGACGGGCTTCGTGCCTTCGTTTTGCTGGCAAGTTAAGAACAAGGGAAAGTGGGCCACCAAGATAGTGATTTCGTTGCGTAATCGCGCGCGGACGACGATATTGAATGTGAGCCTGTGAATCTGGGCTTAAGGGTCCAGCTATCATTTCGATATGACTCTTTTAGCCGACCTTGACCGCGTGGCAATCGCCGATGCTGCGCGAAAGACGGCGTCATGGAGCTGAGCGTCTTTGGGTCAGCTTTGACGGGCGCGCATAACGAGTCCAGTGACTTTGACTTTCTCGTCGATTTTTCCCAAACCGTAATGATATTTTCGCGGACTATGTATCAGTCCGAGATGAGCATATGACTATAACGCGTCGCAATGTCGACCTCGTTGTGAAGCGCGCGATTCAGAATCCATACTTCCGTAAGGAAGCACTAGCTCAGGCGGAGCGACTGTATGTTGCCGAGGTCTAAAGCGCAGGTCCGTCGTATCTTCCCGGATTCTGTCTATGGAGGATCCAGTTATGCCCACGAGTTTCCACTTCCGCGTGCCCTTCGAACGGCCTCGATGAGCTGACGTTCCATGGCGGATCAGACGCAAAATGCGTTATTGAGGAGAAGAACGGCTTTGGGATTCAGTTCGTTGTCGGGACTGGGGTCGTAATTTTCGAAGTGGGCGGCAAGTTCGTTCGCGTGGGTTAGAACGTCATCTTTGGTCAAGCCTTTTTGAAATCTGACGCGGTAAGCACCGGTTCATCCATGATGAAAAATTCCCTTGTTAAGCGTCTTGAGTTTATACCTTGAGTTCTGTTGAATTAGATTCATGGTTAAGCTTATCCACGTTCAAGGGAGAAGCGCTATGCCTCTTAAGCCATCGTCCATGATGACGCACGGACTTACCGAACCACAGCATCTCGAGCAATGGATCATAGCTAATATCGAGGTTATCGACGACTCCCTTAAAATTGTTACCACTCAATACAACAAATGGGAATCTGAAGAGGAGAGAGCTCAAGACCGTCTTGACATCCTCGCTATTTCGACGAGCGGGGAACTCGTCGTTATTGAGCTAAAGCGCAGTCAAGACAAGAAAGTACTATTGCAAGGGCTTAATTATGCAGCGATGACGTCGACCTTTACAAAGGAAAAGCTCGCAGAAGCGCATGCGGATTGGCAGAACAAAACTCGATTTTCAGACGAAAGTCAATCCAACACGACCAGTCCTGATGAAGCTCTCAAAGAACTCGAGGATCACGTTGAAGAGGAATGGACGGAAGAACTGTTCAAACTTCCGCGCATTATTCTTGTCGCCGAAACGTTTCCGGCACAAGTTTTGACAACCGCAATGTGGCTCGCTGATGTGGCACCAGATATCGTTATTGAATGTCATGAATACACCATTTTCGAAGCGTTCGCCGAACCTGGAACCAACAGCCTGCCTAGCCCTCAAATGTTTGAGAGAACAAACGCGCATCAACCTCTTGTTGCGGCTTTCCGCAGGCTATATCCTGTGGTGGACCCAGAAAGGCACCGGCTTCGCGCTACCGGCTCAGAATCGGTCGGGAATGCGCGGCGAGAGATTGATGACCGAAAACGCAGAGCTAAATCTGTCCAAATCATTAGCGACAATGAGCTGATTCCGCTGGGGGCATCAATTGAGTTGGACCTCTCCGTGCGGCTTAAGCCTGAGATGTCCGAGAAAGTGAAAAAATGGCTTGAAACCAAGCCGGAACGAAACAAATTTACTTGGAAGCAAAACACCAACAAGCCATTATATTGGGAATGGGAACCCGAGAACGAGTGGACTCCAACAAGTCTCCGTAACGCTGTATTCGAGCAGGCAGGCGTTGAGCCGCCGTCGGGTTCCGCGCTCGACATGTGGAAATATGACGGAACAACTCTTTACTGGGTGGCTGAAAATTTTTTGTCTCATGGTTCAGACGCGGGGGCGTAGTATGTTCAACGCTGGTGTCGTTATTCTTCAGTATTTCTAATATGTTGAATGTGTTGCTGAATTGTTATTTTAGCGAGTGAGCTATTGGATATCGTGAAACCTCATGCCTCGACACAGTCCAAGACAAATGCGAGATTCCGGTGACTTCCGTTAGCTCGCCGTTTGCGCGGGCATTATACTGAACCGCGGCAACCGTCGTCGTTCAAAGGAACCCACGCATGGCGAACACAATTTAAACCACACACGTCGGCTCTCTGCCGCGCCCTGCAGAACTCATCAAGGACAACATCGCCCTGCAAAAGGGAGAGATGGGCCGAGCGGAGTTCGACGAGCATCTCCAAGAACACATCGACGGCGTGGTTTCGCGCCAGTTCGATGCGGGTATCGACATCGTCAACGACGGCGAATTCGGCAAGCCCGTCACCGAAGAAATTGAGCCGACTGCGTGGGTGTACTACGCGTGGCACCGTTTCGACGGTCTTGGATTTGCCGAGCACGAGAACGGCATTATGCCCAACCCCAATGAGGTACCCGGGAAATACGACGAACCGGAGCTCACCACTTATGCCAACCGTCGCGACTATTCGGCTTTCAAAGACGCCATACTTAGCTGATCCTTATCATGCGGGCATCATGGCTGCACTCGACAATCCCACCGCGCCGGCGATCATTAAGGAAGTCACCTACACCGGCCAAGATGCGGTGAAGGCCGACGTCGAAGAGCTGGCTAAGGCTCTGAAACGTGCAGGTGCGCGTCTCGCTGAGGAGTACATGGGCCTGTAATTTTACAACGGCCCGCCGCCGGGCATAAAAATGGGGGTGCCCGCAGGCACCCCCATTTGCACTAGTCAGCCAACTGGCTCGCAGTCGCTACACGGCAGGCTCATTCGGATTGGCAACGCCATCCTCGCCCTGTTCGCGATCCAGAAGGCCATACTTCGCAATCGCCTCGCCAACCTTCGAACGGTCGATCTCACCGCGATCAGCCAAAGCCTGCAAGGCACGCACAACCATCGACGCGGAATCGATCCTGAAGTAGCGGCGTGCGGAAGCGCGCGTATCCGCGATACCCCAGCCATTGGCACCGAGCACGTAGTAGTCGGTCGGAACCCATGGGCGGATCGCGTCCTGGACCTGCTTTTCAAAGTCCGAAGTCGCAATCACAGGGCCGGCTTCACCTTCGAGCTTCTGCGTCAAGTAAGTCTTACGCGGCTCCTTATCCGGGTTGAGGTAGTTGAACTCGTCAACCTCGAGCCCGTCCTTACGTAGCTCATGCCACGAGGTCACCGACCACACGCCAGCGGAAACGCCCCAGTCATCACGCAACATCTCGCGAGCCTCGCGTGCCCACGGCACACCAACACCGGAAGCAAACAGCTGAACCGTCGGGCCATCACCCTCCGGATGCTCTACTCGGTAGATGCCCTTCAAGATGCCATCCACATCCACGTTCTCCGGCTCGGCCGGCTGGTGGATCGGCTCGTTGTAGATCGTGATGTAGTACATGACGTTCTGGTCACGCCCATCCGAACCATCGCCGTACATCCGCACAATGCCATCGCGGATAATATGGCGAAGTTCGTACGCATAGGCCGGATCGTACTGCACAATCGCCGGGTTCGTCGAGGCAAGCACGTGGCTGTGACCGTCCATGTGCTGTAGGCCTTCACCCGTCAGCGTGGTGCGCCCCGCCGTCGCGCCCATAATGAACCCACGCGCTAACTGATCACCCGCATGCCAGAACTGATCGCCCGTACGCTGGAATCCGAACATCGAGTAGAAAATGTAGACCGGAACCATCGGCAAACCGTGCGTCGCATACGAAGTTCCGACGGCGGTGAACGCAGCGTTCGAACCCGCCTCGGTAATACCCGTGTGCATGATCTGGCCCTTCTCCGACTCCTTGTAGTTCAGGAGAAGATCCGAATCCACCGCCGTGTAATTCTGGCCGTGAACATTGAAAATCTTGGCCGTCGGGAAAATCGAATCAAGACCAAAGGTACGCGCCTCATCAGGAATAATCGGCACAATGCGGTAGCCAAAGTCCTTATCGCGCAACAGATCCTTGAGCAGGCGCACGAACGCCATCGTGGTCGCGACCTTCTGCTTGCCGGAGCCACCCTTAAGCACATCCCAATTCTTCTCAGCCGGCAAGGCCACGCCCTGCTCAACGACGCGTCGCTCGGGCAGGTAACCGCCGAGCTTACGCCGCTGCTCGTGCATGTACTCAAGCGCCGGATTCTTCGGCGACGGCTTAAAGTAAGGAGCCTCATACGGATCTTCAAGCTGGTCATCAGAAATGTCCAACTCGAGCGTATCGCGGAGCAGCTTCAAATCATCCGAATTCAGTTTCTTCATCTGATGGGTTGAATTGCGGCCGGCAAAATTTGAACCAAGCGCATAACCCTTAATCGTGTGGGCAATAATCACAGTGGGCTGGCCCTTGTGCTCGGTTGCAGCCTTGTAAGCCGCATACACCTTGCGGTAATCGTGGCCACCACGCTTCAGGCTCCAAATCTTCTCATCCGACCAATCGGCAACCATCGCCTTGGTGCGCGGATCGCGGCCGAAGAAGTGCTCGCGCACGTATGCGCCGTCGTTAGCCTTGAACGTCTGGTAATCACCATCGACCGTCTCGTTCATCAGGTTCACAAGAGCGCGATCCTTATCGGCCTGTAACAGCTCATCCCATTCGCGGCCCCACACGACCTTGATCACATTCCAGCCGGCACCCTTGAACGAGGCCTCCAGCTCTTGAATGATCTTGCCGTTACCGCGAACCGGACCATCCAAACGCTGCAGGTTCGCGTTGATCACGAACGTCAGGTTGTCCAGATTCTGGCCGGCCGCAAGATGCAAAACGCCGCGCGACTCAACCTCGTCCATCTCGCCGTCGCCAATAAACGCCCACACGCGCTGTTGCGAGGTATCCTTCAAACCACGCTCGTGCAGGTAGCGGTTGTACCACGCCTGGTAGATCGCCGAAATTGGGCCAAGACCAAGCGAAACCGTCGGGAACTCCCAAAAATCAGGCATCTGACGCGGATGCGGATACGAGGGCAGACCACGCCCACCCGAGCGGCGCGAAGCCTGCTGACGGAATGAATCAAGATCTGCCTCGGTCAAGCGACCCTCAAGGAAAGCACGCGCATAGTTACCGGGGGAGGAGTGCCCCTGGAACAGCACTTGATCGCCACCGCCCGGCGCATTCTTGCCCCGAAAGAAATGATTGAAACCAACCTCGTACAACGTGGCCTGCGCGGCATACGAAGAAATATGACCGCCCACCGCAATATCCGGATCCTGCTGACGAGTCACCATCACCGCTGCATTCCAGCGGGTCCACCGGCGAATCTCTTTCTCGAGATTCTCATCGCCCGGATAGTAGGGCTCATCGTCGATGCCGATTGTGTTCACATAGGGCGTGACGATATTCGGCGGGATCGTAATCCCGCGCCGCCGAGCATGATTTTGCATCGCCTGAAGAAGATAACGAGTGCGTGGAGCACCCTGGCTTTCGATGAGACCTTCAATCGATTCAATCCATTCCTCGGTTTCTTCCGGGTTGATGTCAGGAACCTGGCTAAGCAAGCCGTTGATAAGCGGCCTAATTGGCTGTTGACTCACGATTACTCCTCTGTAAGTTCGTCTGCGCGATGGTTGCACATCACGCGATGGTATCTAGATTACCGGTTTAGGCCCTAAGACCCCACTGGTATTTAGCAAGCGAGATGGGATAACTCTCACGAAGCGTAATTTAGGCCGCTTAAGCCCCGGCATCTCGCGCCGTACCGCGAAGTTACGTATTATCGTGAAAGTAGCCAAAACCGGCTGCTATATGATCACGCGAAAGGTGGCGGATGTGTCCCGGCAAACGGGTAAAGATTTCGGCTTCGAAACTGGCCAACTGATACAGGAGTTTGGTTACGACGACGACGTCGATATGGAACTGCGCTCGCAGATAGAACAAATCACGGGCGAGCAGCTCGAAGACGAGGATTACCGAGGCGCCGCCGATGGGGCGATTGCGTGGTGGCGGAGCGACGATGGCGATACCGATGATCTCGCTGATTTCCTCGTGGACTGCCGGGCGGGATTCTCGGATGACGAGGCCTATATTTGGCTGATGGTTCCAGATCCGCGCCAGGAGTTCGCCGTCCCCATGGAAGATGTTAATGAGGCAGCGAGCACTGCTGGCCTCGTGGTAACCACCACCCGTTTTCTGCCAATTGGATGGACGGCCTTTCAGGTCATGAGCTAACGGCTACCCTCGGCTAGGTGCTTTGGGTGCTTGCTGAGTGTGGTCCAGCGCCCATTACACTCCGTAAATTTTCCATCTGAGCATTTCGCGGTTATGATATTCCGCGGACCCTTAGCTCAGTTGGTAGAGCAACGCGTTTACACCGCGTGTGTCATCGGTTCGAGTCCGGTAGGGTCCACTCTTTTGCTCTCACCCTCGAGAATCCCTCAATTCCGTAAAATCTCCCAGTTTTGCGTTGGTGTATCAGGCAAGGCGTGAAAAAACTATGACAATTAGGCCCTCACATCGACGCTCGCATGAAAATCCCGGGATTTTGCAGGAGAAATTCACGCTAATCCTGATGCCTTCGGACAAACCAGTCAGAAACTAGGCTAGGTGTTCGGGCCTTAGCGAGAAAGCACAGTCCCGATCGCCATCCCAACCGCAGCGCTGAGCAAACATCCGGCGAGCATCGCAAGCGAGTAGGTTCCGCCATTCAAAGCCTCATCAGTTCGTCCAATCTTCATCGCATCGAGCGAGGCAGTTGAAAACGTTGTGAATCCACCGCAAAAGCCCGCACCCAAAGCATGGTAGATAAGCGGCTCTTCGGCCGAGCCGCCGGAATGAAAGATCGCCACAATTACCCCGAGCGCGAAAGACCCGAGCACGTTCACAACCATCGTGCCCCACGGCTTGGGGGTTGCCCGGTCAACGCCATAGCGCGCAGCGGCGCCAATTCCGCCACCGATTGCAACAGCAATAACATCCATCATCATCGCTCACCACCAATAGTCCTGACCAAATGCAGGCCAAAGGCGGCGGCTACGATTCCCACAACGACGGTCAACACCGCGTAGGCGAGCCCGGTCAAAATAGAATCCGACATCAGCGACAGCGCGTCCACGGCAAACGCGCTGTAGGTGGTGAAGCCGCCGAGCACGCCGGTGCCAACGAACAGCCGTACCCGCCCCGCGGTTGTCGCCGCAATTATTCCCAACAGAAAAGCGCCCGCAATATTGATCAGGAAAGTAACAGCCGGCGGATTATTTGATCCCGCAACCAACACGAAGCGCACGCTTGCACCGAGCGCACCACCAAGCGCCACCAGTAAACCATTCATACACTCAAG
This sequence comes from Trueperella bonasi, assembly GCF_030811535.1. GTDB lineage: Bacteria > Actinomycetota > Actinomycetes > Actinomycetales > Actinomycetaceae > Trueperella > Trueperella bonasi. The sequence continues at coordinate 1,807,211 of NZ_JAUSQX010000001.1, forward strand.
CCTAATCGCGCAAGCGCCCACAGCTCCGGTAGGCTTGGCCTATGAGCACTGTTGCCGACGTCGTCCGCGTTTTGAATGAACATTTTCCGCCTTCCCTTGCCGAGGATTGGGACCGGGTAGGGCTCGTGGCCGGTGATCCAGCCGATGAGGTTACCAAGGTTGGTTTCGCGGTTGATCCATGCGAAGCGGTGGTCGATGAAGCGCTTGAGCGCGGTGCACAGATGCTCATTACACACCATCCGTTATATTTACGCGGCACGTCCACCGTTGCTGCGGACACACCTAAAGGCGCGTGGATCCACAAGCTCATTCGCGGGGGAGTAGCGCTCTTCGCAGCTCACACCAACGCCGATTCGGCAGCCAACGGTTCGGCAGTGGCACTTGCTGAATTGCTCGGCCTCACCAACACCCGTCCGATCGCGCCGAACGACGACGATCCTAGGCTTGGTCTTGGCCGCGTCGGTGAACTTGAATTCACGATGACGGTGCGCGAGGTCGCCGAACGTTTGAAGGCTATGCTTCCCGAAACGCCGGCCGGCATCACGATCGGGGGAGACCCCAACAAAATAGTCAAAACCGTTGCCGTCTCACCGGGATCCGGCGATTCTTTCCTCGCCGCCGCAAATGCGTCGGGTGCAGACGTCTATATCACGGCAGACCTGCGCCACCACCCGGCAACCGACCACCTGTGGGCGGGCGGCTGCGCGCTCATCGGCGCAACGCATTTTGCGTCTGAGTGGCCGGTACTGCCAAAGCTGCGCGACGCCGTCGCCGGTGACCTCGGCCTTGAAACTTATATTTCCACGGTCATTACCGATCCGTGGGTCGAACGAATTTAGGGGGGGGGACCAAATGGCACGCGCACCTCGTGAGGATCAACTGCAACTGCTCGATGTTGCCGAATTTGACGCCCAGCTTGCCCGTCTGCGCGCGGACAACGAACAGCATCCGCTGCGGGCCGAAGTGGGCGAATACATGAATTTGGTTGCCGCCAAAGCCTTCGAGCTTACGAACGCCAAAACCGCGCTCGAAAAAGCCAATAAAGCATTGGAGGAAACCTCCGAACGGGCCGATGAGATTTCGCAGACTATTAAGGAAAAGCAGACACGGCTCAACGCTGGCACAGGCATGGACTCGCGTGAACTGATGACCCTGCAAAGTGAAATTGAAACGAACCAGCAAATGCTGGACGGCGTTTTTGAAGAAGAATTCGAGAACCTTGAAGAGGTCGAACGCTGGGAAGAAGAAGTGGCCGGCCTTGAGGCAGAGCAAAAGCTCCTCAACGAGAAAATTGTAACCGGACGCTCGGATCTCGAGGCAGCGATCGAGGAGATCGAGCGCGAAGCCGGCGATATTCGTGCCCAGCGCGACGCGCTTTATGAGCCGCTCGCGCCAACGCTCAAGAAGGAATACGAGCGTGCTCTCGGGCGCGGCGGCCTTTCCGTCATCGCACTCCACCGGAACGGTGAAACGTCCGGAGGCGTCCAGCTTTCACCCATCGAGGTGAACTACATCAAGAACGCCGATCCCGAAGAGATCCACATTTCCGACGACTACCAGTGCATCGTTGTACTCCTCGATGCCTGAGTTCTGTCGGATCTGTGCACGGCAAGCTCTCGGAGCGCTTTAGCCAAGATCTTCCACGAGTGTCAGCCGCGCCGGTTTGCGCCCCTCACTCGGATCGAGTTCGACGCCGGTAACCTCACCGGAGTCGATCAGCACTTCCGCGAATTCCAGCAGTTCTCCGGCGTCGCGGGGCGGATTCGGCTCGCGCACAAGAGCGCCGGCAAGCAGACCGCGATAGTACTTGGCAGAGTGCGAAACCACGGAACGTTTTCCGGCCTTGATCCGCGCCGCGCCCACGGTCACGTGATCTGCCGACGACGCCGGCATCCACACCTGGTATTCCGAGGACCGGCAATCCACCACGAGCTCGTTCTCTCCGCCGGGAACGCCCTCCAGCTCCTTCTTCCAAGTGCTACCCACATTGCCGAGCCTCGGCAGTTTCGTGTTCATCGACAGCCGGTAGTTCGGAATCAGATCGGAAGGCCCCGTATACCCAAATACGCCCGAAAAAATCCGTACCGCCCGATCAGCCCTCGCCGCAGCCGCCTCATCAAGCTCACCAAAACGCGCCGCCTCAAACAGCACGCCGGTATAAACCTCAAAGGCCGGAGCACACGGTTGCTCATAAAAATCAATCTGTGCGCGGATCTCCGGCTCAATCGACGTGCCCACCTTAAGAATCTTCAGCGCATCTGCGCTTGCCGAAACCTCTTGCAACTCGGCGATAATTTGCTCGCGCAAGCCGCTATGCTCCGAACCGGTAAGCGAGGCGAGGTCGAGCTCGGGCCCGGATTCCGGCGTCGTTTTCCCTGCCGAAGGCGGCAACAAAATGAGCATAAATATCCTTTCACGAGGCTGGGCGGGTGCAGGTACAATCGTATCTTGCAGTTGGCCGGGCGGCCGCGTGGCAGCACGAGGAACGTCCGGGCTCCACAGGGAAACGGTGGTGGGTAACGCCCACTCGGAGTGATCCGCAGGCCAGTGCCACAGAAAGCAAACCGCCGGCACATGCCGGTAAGGGTGAAAGGGTGAGGTAAGAGCTCACCGCGGGCCAGGTGACTGGGCCGGCACGGTAAACCCCACCGGGAGCAAAACCGAGCAGCGCGCCAAGAGATCCCGCTCGCGCGCGGGTTGGTTGCTTGAGCCCACCGGTAACGATGGGCCTAGATGGATGGTCGCCACCGCGTTTGCGGCACAGAACCCGGCGTATAGGCCAACTGCACCGGCCCGCTTGGCACACTTGCCAGGCGGGCCTTTCGATTCGCCCAGACGCGAGGAGTTTTGGTCAAACACGAGGGTTATTTCCCCTCGCACATGGGTAAAGGTCCTCGCGTTTGGCTTATGGGGCCTAGGCCAGCATCTGCTTGGCATACAGCGCCGAGCCCACGATCCCCGCCGAATTGAGCAGATCTGCTGGCACGATCGGCGCATTCGTATCAATCAACGGCAAGAATTTCTTGTGCTTCTTCGACACCCCGCCGCCCACAATGAATAGATCGGGGGAGAACAGCATGTCGATGTGGCTAAACACCTTTTGCAGCCGCTGCGCCCACTCTTCAAAGCTCAGTCCCTCGCGTTCAAATACCGACGACGCCGCAAAATGCTCGGCTTCCATACCGTTATCCAACAGCAGGTGGCCGAGCTCAGAATTCGGAACAAGTACGCCATCGGATACGAGGGCCGAGCCAATCCCCGTGCCCAGCGTCAGCATAATGATCGTGCCCTTTTGCCCATTCGCAGCGCCGTAATACACTTCGGCATAACCGGCGGCGTCGGCGTCGTTCATCACGGTTACCGGGCGTTTGAGCTGCCGCGAAATGATGCGCGCCGGGAACTGGCCCTCCCACTCTTTGGATAGGTTCGCCATGAACGGCACCTGCCCGCGCACAATCGGCGCCGGGAACGACACGCCCACCGGCACCTCTTCGGGAAGATCGAAATGGTCAACGATCTTCCGAATGATCTTCGCAATCTCTTTTGGCTCCGCGTCTTCCGGGGTTGGCACGCGATAGCGCTCGTCAAGGAATTGCCCAGTCTTGAGATCAACCGGTGCGCCCTTGATGCCAGAGCCACCGACGTCCACTCCGATCGCCACTTTGCGATATTTCTTTTTCACTGTGCCTGCCTTTTCACTGTGCCACCTTTAGCTTTGCGGGATTGCCGGCGTCGTCTGCCCCTTGGAGGGAAGCGTAAGGATCTCCGCGCCGTCGTCGGTCACGACGATCGTATGCTCAAATTGCGCTGTGCGGCCGCGATCCTTGGTGAGCACGGTCCAATCGTCGTCCCACTGCCACCAATCGATCTCGCCGAGCGTAAGCATAGGCTCAATCGTGAACACCATGCCCGGCTCGATCAGCTCGTTATATCGTGGCGCCGCATCAAAATGCGGGATGATCAGCCCCGAATGGAATGCTTCGCCCACTCCGTGCCCGGTGAAATCCTCAACCACGCCATAGTTGAAACGCTTGGCATAGCTTTCAATTACCCGGCCGATCACGTTGATTTCCCGACCCGGTTTTACCGCTTTAATGCCGCGCATCATCGCGGTATAGGTGCGTTCACACAGGAGTTTCGATTCCTCATCGACTTCGCCCACGTAGAACATTGCATTGGTGTCGCCGTGCACGCCGTCGATATAGGCCGTGACGTCGATGTTCACGATATCGCCCTCTTCGAGCGGCCGGTCGTCCGGAATCCCGTGGCAAATCACCTCGTTAATCGACGTGCAAATAGATTTCGGAAAGCCCATATAACCAAGGCACGAGGGGTAGGCCCCTTGAGCCACAATGTAGTCGTGGGCGATCCGGTCCAGTTCGTCAGTGGTGATTCCAGGTTTGATGGCCGCCCCCGCGAGGTAGAGCGCATCGGCCGCGATTGTTCCCGCTCGGCGAATTTTCTCGATAGTTTCCGGAGACTTCACCTCGGAAGCGGTCACCACCTCGGGCCCGTCGTGAAACATGTATTCCGGGCGTTCGATGTGATCCGGAACGGCCAACCTGGGCGAAACTGTGCCTTGCTGTAAATTTCCGAGTGGAGCGCGATCTGCTTGCATAGCGATAAGCTTAGCAAGAGTGCTCCTGCCGTCTAGTAGCGGTCGAGCAGGGCGGGCCACGGCTGCAGAAGAAGGAAGAAATGTATTGGTACAACATGAAAACGGGCGAGGTGGCCGAATCCAGTGAGCCACCTTTCGATGCCTCGGTAAGAATGGGCCCCTACACCAGCGAACTTGCGGCGAAAAATGCGTATCTGGCGGCTGCCGTTCGCAACGTGGAAGCTGATATCGAGGAAGAGGAATGGCAGGCTGCCCAAGAAGACGATTTCGATCGCGAGCAACGCGAATGGGAAGAAGCCTGGAATAACGACGACTGGGATGATCAATCCCCGAGCAAGGAGTAACTGTGCGACTCGTTCTTGTCCGCCACGGGCAAACTTACAAAAACGCCTCCCACACCATCGATACGGTGCATCCCGGCGCGGTACTTACGGAAGAGGGCTGGACGCAAGCGAACGACGTCGTCGCCCAACTACTCGAGTATGAGCCGGGAACCATCTGGGCCTCCAACCTCACGCGCACACAGCAAACCGCCACCCCGCTCGCCACGCGCCTCGGTTTGGACGTCAACGTTCACGAGGGTTTCCGCGAAATCGAGGCCGGCGATTTTGAGGGTTGTACGGAGGAAGAGGATTACCGCGCCTATTCTGAGGTAATTTTTGGTTGGGCGCGCGGCGAGATGGACGTCCCGATGCCCGGCACCGAAGTGACCGGAGCGAGCGTGCTTGAGCGTTTCGACGACGCCGTACGCGCAGCCGAGCAAGAAGGTGCCAGTTGCGCGGTGGTTTTTGCGCACGGTGCGGTGATCTCGTATTGGGTTGGCATGCGTGGAGGAGTGATGGTGGACAAAGCGGACTTCGTGCCACTGGTCAACACGGGCGTCGTCGTGTTCGACGGCTCGCTAGACGAGGGTTACCAGCTCAAATCCTGGATGCATATCGAGTTCGATCCTGATGATGGTTAAGACCAAAGCACATAATTAACTATATTTGAGTGTAAATCCTCAATATTCCTGTTACATTTGTTAATACCCGCCTTGGGTGTCCAATTCAATGAGGAATGAGGAAAATGACCACTTTAAATCACGACGGTCCGCTCGTCATCGCGCTGGACTCATCTACGACGTCAACGAAGGCAATTGTCGTTGACACTTCTGGCAATATCGGCCACATTGCAAAACGCAACATTCAACTCCATACCCCGGCGATGGACTTTTATGAGCACACGCCTGAAGCGTGGTGGGAAACATCTCGAGACACGATTTCGGAGGTCATCTCCAAACTTAGCTCCCAAGAACGTAAACGAATTGCTGCCTTTGGACTAACGCACCAGCGAGAGACCTTTGCACCCTTTGATGAAAACGGTAAATCGATCCGCAATGGAATTCTCTGGCTGGATTCCCGCGCTGCTGACCAAATCTCAAAATATGGAAACGCCCATGTGCACGAACTTTCTGGCAAACCCGCAGGCGTCACGCCGGGTATCTACAAGATGGCTTGGGTGAAAGAAAACGAGCCCGAATCATTTGAAAAGGCACACAAGATCGTCGATGTTCTTGCGTATATTACATACAATCTCACCGGTCGTTGGGCATCCTCCGAAGCAGCTGCAGATTCGCTCGGCTTACTCAACATTACCGAACGCGATTACGCAGATGAGCTTCTCGAGATCGCAGGCGTGCGTAGAGAACAGATGGCAGATCTTGTACCACCCACCGAAGAGATCGCACCACTCAAAGACGAACTTGCCGACGAATGGGGCCTCAAGAGGGGAATTCCGATCGTTGCAGGCTTGGGCGATGGGCAAGCTGCAGGTATTGGTGCCGCAGCCGTCACCCCTGAAATCGGTTACTTGAACCTCGGCACAGCAGTCAATGCCGGAGTCGAATCACCACATTACAAATTCGACCCCGTTTTCCGAACCCACGTTTCCGGAATTCCCGGAAACTATGTGTACGAGGTTTTACAATCTTCAGGATCTTACCTAGCCGGATGGTTCCGTGAATCACTCGGTGATCCGAAGCTTTTAGGCGAACCAGATCCAGCCCTTGAACACGATGCTGCGCAGATTCCGCCCGGTTCAGAGGGTCTAATCACACTGCCGTATTGGAACGCTGTTCAATCCCCACACTGGGATGCTTTGGCGCGCGGCGCAGTCGTTGGGTGGCGCGGGACTCACTCCCGAGCTCACATGTACCGTTCGATTCTAGAATCCATCGGTTTTGAAATGAGGCACAACCTCGACTCACTCGAAGCTGGAACTGGTGTAAAACTCCAAGGGCTACGTGGAATGGGTGGTGGAACCCGTTCACCGCTATGGCGCCAAATTATGGCAGATGCAACTGGTCTTCCGATAACCATCGCGCTACAAGACGAGGTCTCCGCCTTGGGTGCCGCAGTCTTGGCTATGGCACACACAGGTGCCTTCGGATCCAACGACGTCGCCACCGCAGCAAACGAGATGGCACAACTGGGTGAAACCATCGAGCCCAATATGGAACTTCACGAACAGTACCGAGAGGTTGCCGCGATACAGTGCAAACTCTATCCGCAGCTCAAAGAGATATTCGGGGAACTACACGAGCTCAGTTCACGTTATCCCTCGACCCGTCCACAATCACCCAAGGAAGAAGTGTGATCTTAAGATGACGAAAGTAACCGTACTCGGAGCCGGAGCTATGGGGTCCGCGATTTGTAATCCGCTCGTCAAAGCGGGCTGGGATGTGCACTTATGGGGCACATGGCTCGACGACCACCTTATTGACGCGATCGATGCTGGCGAGCCACATCCGCGCACAGGTGCGATCATCTCCCCGCAGGTGACCACGTATCGTAGCGCTGATCTTGAAAAGGCACTCGAAGGTGCACACGTGGTGATTCTCGCGGTCGCATCCGTGGGCGTACCCAAGATAACCGAAATGGCGCTCAATGGTATGTCTGCGGCAGAGTCTGTGTGGTTAACTTCGAAGGGGTTCAATCCTGATTCCGAAGGTACGATCGAACTTTTGCCCACCACGCTGCGCAGGATTGCTAGCAACGCAGGTAAGTCATTGCCGCACATCGTCGCGGTGGCTGGTCCTGTTAAGGCAAACGAATGCGCAAATGGCGAGCCAACGGCCACCATTTTCGGGTGTCGAGATCTTTCCGTGGCGCAAAAGTACGCCCAGCAGGCCTCAACCGAGCACTACCGAATTGAAGTAACCGACGATGAAGCGGGTGTCGAAATCTGTGCACCAATGAAAAACGTATACGCAATATCGCTAGGTATTGCTGACGGTTTGGAAGAAGCATCAGGAAATCCGCACCACAACCTCAAGGCTGCAACGTTTACCCAAGCGGTTAAAGAAATGTCCGTGCTCGGGCAGGCAATGGGTGCCAAACCCGAAACTGCCTTCGGACTCGCGGGCGTTGGCGACCTTGAAGTAACCGGGCTATCTGGCCGCAATAAGGTGTACGGGTTGCGCCTTGGACGAGGTGAAGCGCCAGATGATGCGCTTGCAGAAATGGAGCGAATGGAACAAACTGTTGAAGGTGTTCCTGCTGCACGTTACGCAAAGGAGCTGGTGAAGCAACTCGAAATCACCGAGGAACAGGTACCACTGTTTTTTGCTATCGATAGAATCCTTGCAGGTGGGATAGAAGATGTGAAGGAAGAAATAGCTCAAGCTGTTCTTCCGCGACCTTAGGAGGCACAGTGGTTTCCCCTGCGGATAGACGTCAACAAATTGTGGCAACCCTCGTTAAATACGGTGAAAACACAGTTGAGGAGCTTGCACGAGAGCTGGACGTCTCATCGATGACGATTTATCGGGACGTGGCCGAACTGGAAGCTGCAAGCTTAGTCACACGGCGCAGGGGAATGATACGAGCGGCGGACTCTTCACTCGTAGAGTCCGCCGCCGCCATCCGAATTTCAAGCAACGAGGAGGTCAAAGATACGCTCGCTGCCGGCGTCGTCCAATATCTGCGGCCTGGGTTATCAGTTTGCCTCGACGATTCGACAACCAATTTGTCACTTCTTACGCATTTAGAAAATATGCAGCCGATAACCGTCATTACGAATGCGGAGTTCATCGCCAAAGAGGTCCGCGCTCAACGGGATACCGAGCTCATTCTCACTGGCGGCACGTACGAAACCTGGGCTGATGCCTATTCCGGTTTGATCACGGAATCAACGATTGCATCTGTGCGTGCGGACGTGTGCGTGATGTCAGCGACGGCCGTGGATCTCCATCACCACTACCACCCCTCGCAGTCCATCTCCCGCGTCAAGCGTGCCATGCTCGCATCATCACGCTTTAGTATTCTCGCGATTGACGCTTCCAAGCTAGAGCGATCAGCACTGTTCAAGGTCGGAGACCTCAAAGAATTCGATGTGATTGTTGCGGACTCCAGACTGCCAGACGACTACATCGCTCAGTTACAAGAGAACGGACACCATGTCGACCTTGCTTGAGCCCCGGCGAGTCCGTTAGCGCCCGCGCATAGCCCTGCGATCAGGGCGGGCGTTGAACGGATCGATACCCTTCGGGATCGGCAGGGCGTTTGTTGGAATCGCTTTCATGCGAGCCGAAACCGCCGCGACCTCGTCATGGCTCATAACCTTCGGCAAGCGTTTAATGTGTTTTTCGAGCTTCATCAGCGGAATCTGATCGTCGTCGTTTCCAGCCTTCACAACCTGGATCGGTGCCGACGGCGCAACACGCTTAATCGCCTTCCGCTCGTCGTTAAGAAGCCGGTTCACCCGCCCGGTGGGACCTTCGGTGATCAGCACGATCCCCGGGCGCCCAATTGCCCGATACACCATATCCTGTGTGCGTGCATTAAAACGTACCGGCTCCTGTTCGATCACCCAGCCGCGCTTAATATTCGACAGCACCGCACCCACGGCGCCGGGCATCCCATCGATCTGCGCAAACGAGGCACGTTTGACCAGCTGAACAAGCACGATTAACGCTAGCGTGATACCCATCATCAGGCCAATAAGAACCCAAATGATCCACTGTTTCGTGGTGGCGCCACCGATAACACCAATCGCGATACCAAGTAGGAAGGCACAAAGAATCGCCCACGGCGCCCACGAATACGTTTCCTTAGACACCCGATAGGCATCGCCGAGATAGCTATACCACCGCTTTTTCTTGGGCTTGTTCTTCTTGTCCCTGGCCATCGCACTTCCTCGTCTAGTTCATCCACGCTCGAGTTTAGTAGATGAAGGTTACTAGCTCAAAGAATGCGCCTAGCGCGCGGCGAATGCCCGCTGATCGGCTCGGCCCGCTGTGGCAGCAACGACGGCGATTCCCAGCCCGCACAGCGCGGCGGCAAAGAATCCGAAGTCAATATTCGATTCGAGAATGTTCCCGATCAGTGCACTGGCAGCAGCAACGCCCAACACGTTCGCAGAGACGATAGCCGTGTTTGCCACGCCGTCGCCACCCTTGGGCGCCCACTTACCCGCAAGTGTAAAGATCGACACGCCAATTGGGCCAATGAAAATACCGGCGAAAAACACCAGGGCGGCCAGCGTGATGCCGGACGTCGCCAGCGAACAAGCCGCTGCACCAATGAGCAGCCCGAGCCCACCAACAAAAATACGCGCTACGAACGTGAACCGAGCGGGCAACGCGACGGCGATCAGAGCCGTGATCGCAGCGCCCAATCCCATGAATGCGTAAATCAACCCGCCTAGGCCCTCTAGGCCGTTGCTTTCCGCGAAGGCAGTGACGGTGGTTTGCATCGCGCCAAAGAACATTCCCATGAACACCATGGAAAGTAATGGGGTACGAGTATGGCGAAGAATCGTGCCAAACGACGGGCTGGGCGAGCCGTCGTCGTTGATTGACGGGCCGCGTGCGTGCTTGGAGAGCGCGAAGGGAATCACGCACGTGCCAACAATGATGGCCGCAAGAATCATAGGAGCAGCGGGGGAGAGGGCCGCGGCGATAATGCCAACGGCTGCGGGGCCGAGCACGAAAACCAGTTCGTCATTAACAGTCTCCCACGACATCGCTGCTGGAAGCTGCTTGCGCGAAGCTATGGGATACCAGCGCACACGGGCTAGCGGGCCGATCGGGCACGTGGTGATACCAACGGCTGCGGCGTTGGCCACAAGTGATGCGGTAGCTGGTTGGCGTGGTGCCAGCCAGACAAGTAAAAGAATGAAGAAAACATTGAGCGGCGCGATGAGCAGCAACGGCGTGCGCTGGCCAAAACGATCTGTCAGCCTGCCGATCAACACGTTGCCGATACCGTTGGCGATTGCGAATCCTGCCGAACAGTAGGCGGCTACTGCCACCGAGCCGGTCGATGCAACGATGAGTGTGAGCACTCCGATGATGATCATTGCGGTTGGCAGGCGCCCGAAGAAGGAAATGACGAGGTAGGGATAGCCCACCAACTGAGGCAATTCGCGGTATCCCGAAAACGCCGAGCTAAAACTACTCAATGTCATCCATTCTCTTGTGCAACATGCCAATCTTAGTCCGCTCGAGCGTGTCTAGCCGAGTTAGCGCTGTGGATAAAGATCACGGTAGAGCGAGCCGTGTGGTGAGCTAGGGGCATGTACGTGCGCGAACTTTCTCGATGGTTAGCTGTGTGTGCCTTGTTTGCCACACTCATTGGTGCCGGTTTCGGGCTTGCCCAAACGACGACGGATTGGCTCGCCTACGCTCAAACGCGCGTGGATTCGCGCAATGCGGCGATGACGAGCGGGACGTGGGAAGAACTTGCAGCTTTGACAGTTCCGGATTCACCCGCGCGGCGAGCCGATGAGGAACTGTGGACGTGGCTCGAGACGGAGGGTGCGAGTGTGGACACGATTGTTACTCAGGTTCATAGTGCCGAGCTGATCGACCGCCACGGGCCCGTGCTTGAAGTACGGTCGGTACAGGTTGGAGCGCACGTCTCGACCAGTGAGAGCAACAATTCGGCTACCCCGATTTGCCGCCGATGGCACATGCGTGACGGACTTTTGCTCGATATTCTGCCGTGCCCTGTGCCGTAAGCGCTGCAGCGGCCCCTAGATGGAAATCTAGGGGCCGCTGCAGCGCTTACGTTAGAGCTCTGTTCTTCTAGAGCACGTCTGGGAAGTCACCCTCTTCGAGGCGGATCTTCACATCGCGCAAGTAACGCGAGGCATCTGCGCCGTCGACGATCCGGTGATCGTACGAGATCGACAGGATGCACTTGTTGCGAATAGCAATCACATCGTTGCCGTCCTGATCCTTGATCACACCCGGTGCCTTGTAGATCATGCCCGTGCCAAGAATGGCCACGTTTGGCTGGTTAATGATCGGCGTATCAGCGATCGCACCGGCAGAACCGGTGTTCGTGATCGTGAACGTCGAACCACCAAGCTCATCGGGCTTGATCTTGCCGTCACGCGTACGTGCCGCCAGATCAACGATTGCCTTCGAAATACCCGCGATGTTCAGATCGCCAGCATTCTTAATCACCGGAACGAACAGGCCGCGATCGGTATCTACCGCGATGCCGATGTTTTCAACATCGTGGTAGACGATCTCGTTGTCTTCAACGGAGGAATTGATGATCGGGTGGGCCTTGAGCGCCTCGGTTGCGGCCTGGACGAAGAACGGCAAGAACGTGAGGTTTACGCCTTCGCGTGCAGCAAATCCTGCCTTCGCCTTCGCACGCAAGTTCCAAATCCGGGTGACATCCACCTCCATAAACGTGGTCAGCTGAGCCGATGTCTCGAGCGATTCCACCATGTGCTTGGCGATCGCACGGCGAACACCCGTCATCTTCTGACGGGTACCGCGCAGCGAAGCAACTTCCTTCGCCTTCTCGGCAATCTGCGCCTTCGCCGTACCCTGCGAAGCAGGAGCTGCTGGAGCCTGCGCTGCCGGCTGAGCAGGTGCGGCCTGCGCCTGCTTTGCAGCCTCAGCTGCGGCCTCAACATCTTGGCGGCGGATTCGCCCACCGACGCCCGAGCCCTCAACTGAATCAAGGTCAACACCAAGATCCTTTGCAAGCTTACGAATAATCGGGGTCACGTAAGCAGACTTGCCGCCCTCCGGAGCTGCTGACTTCGGTGCTTCGGGAGCTGCCTGCTCCTGAGCGGGTTTAGCTGGCGCAGGCTCAGCCTTCGGCTCTTCAGCCTGTGGCGCAGGAGCCGCGGGTTCTTCAGCCTTTGGCTCTTCTGCCGGTTCGCTCGCCGGTGCTTCGCCGCCGATGATGGCGAGAACGGTGCCAACGGCAACGGTCTCATCCTCGCCGACCTTAATTTCGGAAATCACGCCAGCAGCGGGGGCGGGAACCTCGGTATCAACCTTGTCAGTTGACACTTCAAGAATTGGTTCATCTTCCTCAACCTCGTCGCCGACTTCCTTCAGCCAGGTGGTCACGGTACCTTCATCTACCGATTCACCAAGCGCGGGCATCTTCACTTCGACGCCGCTACCGCCGCGACTTGCAGGCGTGCTCTCCTGCTCGGACGCTTCGGGCTGAGCTGCGGGTTCGGCCTCGGGCTCTGCTTCCTGATCTGCCAGTGAGTCGCCAGATCCACCGGCATTCGAGCCGTCTCCGATGTAACCAAGAATCGCACCGACTTCAACGGTCTCATCTTCGCCAACCTCGATCGATTCGAGTACGCCGGAAGCGGGGGAGGGAACTTCGGTGTCAACCTTGTCAGTTGACACTTCGAGGATGGGCTCGTCGATCTCGACTTCGTCGCCAACTTCTTTCAGCCACGTGGTGACGGTGCCCTCTTCAACGGATTCGCCCAGTGCGGGCATTTTAATGGGTTCAGACATAACTCAACGTCTCCTTAGTTGTTATGAAGCGGCGTGCCAGCAAGTGCAAGGATCGCCTCGCCAACGGCCTCGTTTTGCGTCGGATGGGCATGGACCAGATTCGCGAAGTCTTCCGGCACCGATTCCCAAGCAACCATGAGCATACCCTCACCAACCTGCTCGCCCATGCGAGCACCAATGGCGTGGAAGCCAACGATCGGTCCGTCCTTTTCACGCACGAGCTTAACGAAGCCCTGTGCGCCAAGCATCTGCGATTTTCCATTGCCCGCAAGGTTAAACATTGCTGTTTCAACGTTATCCTTACCGAACTTTTCTTCAGCCTTCTGCTGGCTCAGGCCAACCGAGGCAATCTCCGGATTCGAGAACGTCACCTTAGGAATCAGATCCTCGTCGATTTCCCGCGGGTTCATACCGGCAATTTCTTCGGCCACGAATGTGCCCTGCAAGTAGCCACGATGCGCAAGCTGGACCCCCGGAACGATGTCGCCAACCGCGTAAATGTTTCCAACACCGGTATGGAGGCGCTCGTTGGTAATCACGAATTCGCGATCGATCTTGATGCCTTGCTCTTCGTAACCTAGATTTGCCGTCGCAGCACCTCGGCCAATAGCGATCAGCAAGTATTCGGCATCGTACTGTTTGCCGTCTTGGGTGAAGACGTGCACGCCGTCGTCATCTTCCTCAACCCGGTCAAACATCATGTTCGTCTTGAAATTGATCTTTCGGCGCCGGAACTGACGCTCAAGCATCTTCGACACGTCCAGATCCTCATTCGGCACAAGATTCTTCATGCCTTCGATGATGGTGACCTCGGCGCCAAGCGACTTCCACACGGAAGCAAACTCGCACCCAATCACGCCACCACCAAGAACGATCACCGAACCCGGCACCTTATCCAGCTGGAGTGCTTTTTCGGAGGTGATCACGCGATCGGTGATCTTCTGGCCGATCGTCTTCGAATACGAACCCGTAGCAAGCACAATGTTCTTACCCTTGACCTGCTGGCCATTGACCTCGACGGTATCTTGCGCAACAAGGCGCCCGTAACCTTCATAAACATCGATCTTCCGCGATGCAATCAGGCCCGATAGCCCCTTGTGCATCTGAGCAACGACCCCGTCTTTGTAGCTGTTCAGCGCGCCCATATCGACGCCCTCAAACGAGCCCAGAATGCCAATCTTTTCCGAATCGCGCATCTCATCTGCAACCTCGGCGGCATGCAGGAGGGCCTTCGTTGGGATACAACCGCGATGCAAACACGTGCCGCCCAACTTATCGCCCTCAATGAGCGCAACCTTCATTCCGATCTGTGCCGAACGGAGTGCTGCCGCATACCCGCCAGAGCCCGCACCGAGAACGACTACGTCGTATTCCTGTGAATCAGTCACTTACCTCTCCCTCGAGATTTCGATGTGCTGGACGTTCCAGTTCCCTACAAGTGTAAGTATTCCACTTTGGCCCCCAATTTTCACGGCTGTCTGCCAACTCGTCCAATGGCTGAAATATCAAGGCCGTGAACGATACACTTTGGAAATGGGTTTATTCTCTCGGAAAAATAAAGGTGGCCCGCTTTCGCAGCGGCGCGCGCGAACAATCACGCTTAGTCATTTGCGCGAATTTGCAAGCACACGCGAAGGCGTGGCCGCCTACTACGAGCGAGAAACCTCGCGCGCGCCGAGCGCCATCGTGTTGGTAGCGATCGACGGGGAGTGGACCAGACGCAAAGTCCCCAGCTTCTCAGACGCACAAAACGTGGCCCAAGAGCTGGGGATCTCGCTGTTTGACGTGGCCGCTACCGGCTATCCTCGCGCCATGCGGGAATGGTCAGCGAGGAATCCGGGTTCGCAGACCCGCTAGGCACGGCCGATGCCAGCCAGCGCGCTTTTAATTCGTGGCTTCAAGCGCGCCAAGCATCGTGCGTAACATAACGCCCGTTGCTCCCTTAGGCGTGGCGCCGTAAGGCTTTGAACGGTTGAACGACGGCCCGGCGATGTCCAAGTGCACCCAGTTCGGCGCGTCCACAAATTCCTTCAAAAACAGGCCGGCGGTCAGCATTCCACCGAAGCGGCTACCGGAGTTTTGCAGATCGGCGACGTCGGAATCCAAAGATTCGCGCAGGTGCTGCGGCAACGGCATGTGCCACGCATCCTCACCCACCTTCTTCGCAATACCAGCAATCTCCTTGGCGTACTCGCAAGTGCCCATCACGCCGGTTGTACGCTCACCGAGTGCAACCATCTGCGCGCCGGTAAGAGTGGCGATATCGATAACCTTCTCCGGCTTTTCTTCGCACGCCAACAGCAAGCCGTCAGCCAGGACGAGCCGGCCTTCGGCGTCAGTGTTGTTGATTTCCACCGAGGTGCCGTTGCGGTAGACGATCACATCGTCCGGATGCCCAGCCTTACCTGACACCATGTTCTCTGCCAAGCACAGCCAACCAACAACCTTCTTCTTGAGGCCCAGGCGAGCGGCGGCGATCAAAGTGTTGAGCACGGTTGCGGCGCCCGCCATGTCGGTCTTCATCTCCGTCATCGCATTCGACGGCTTGAGCGAGTAACCGCCGGTATCGAACGTAATGCCCTTACCGACAAGCGCGATCGTCTCACCTTCGGCGCCTTCGGGATTCCACTCGATGCGGACCAAGCGCGGGCCATTGGCAGAGCCACGGCCAACCTGCAGATGGCCGTAAGCGCCGATCTCCTCAAGTTCTTTTTCCCGATACACCTTGACGTCAAGCCCAGCAGCAGACGCCTCGTCCTCAGCGATCTGCGCAAGAGTTTCTGGAACCAAATCGTTAGGTGCAAGGTTCACAAGATCACGAGTGCGATTAATTTGCTCCGCGATCACCTGGCCTCGATTCAACGCCTGCTCGTCGTCAGATGCCAAAATTAGCGTGCCAAGCGGTGCCTTCTTCGGCTCCTTGTACTCGGCAAACACATAGGCGCCGGTCAACGCACCTTCGGCGGCCTCGGCGACGTCGTCTACCTCACTTGCGAGCACGACTTCGCCAACTCCGGCAGCGGCACGCGCAAGATCGCCAACGGCGGCCCGCGTCGTCGTTTTCTCATCACGCAACACTGCGAATACGGCAAACTTCGGATCGGCGGGATTTACCAGGCGAACAACGCCTGTTTTGGGCGCATCGAGCGTAGCAAGCGCCGATTCAACGCCCTTGACGAACTCCGAATCAGTCACGAGGGTGTCAATGGAATAGGAATCGTCGTCTTTCCGCGCAAAAACTGCGAGGTTACGGCTGAGGTCTTGAGTAAATTCTGTGCTATTAATTTCAGTCATGTGCACAGTATAGAGCCGCTACCAGTTAAGGAGCGATTCCGCACAGTAGGCCGGGAACTAATACTAGCGTGGCGTGGTAACGTTTAGACTCTTGAACGTCGGAAGGAGTTGTCAGTGAGCGAAACCACATTGAGCGACACCCGCTCTCGTGCGCGTGGATGGCCGTTAGCGCTCATTGCTGCTTTATGCATCGGCGCGCTCGTCATCACGTGGCGGGCGGTTGTCGACGCAACTGACGCCTTCACTTCCGGCAATTACGGCGTTGGTGTGACGTCGGTGCTGGCCGCTGCCGCGTGGACTCTCGGATGCGTTGGTATCGTTCACAACGGCAGGCGCATGCGAATGGTTGCATTCGCGGCGTGGATCATCAACCTTTTTGGTGTGATCGTTGGGCTTATTGCACCCGACCTGTTCTCTCGGGAAAACCCGTGGTCTAACGGGGGAGCGACCTACTTTTACTTACCCACCCTCGGCGCGATGGTAGCGATGGTGTGGCTCGTATGGTCAAGGCCCGCCGCTGTAGCCGCCCGCCAGTTAGAAGAATCGCGCGAGTAACTCGATCAGTAACCGCTACTTTTCGGCCTTTTTGGCTGCGCGCTTGGCACGGCGGGCTTCCTTCAAATCTGTCCGGCTACCACCCTCGGGATATTCGCCTCTTTCGACCTGCGCGGAAGGCAGGCGCCAACGCCGCAAATAAAACGCGCGCCCAACCATTTGCAACATGAGCCCCTTGGGCGCCTCACCAAAGCGATAGGCAACCAGATCCTTCGCCTGCTTACCCGTGATGAACGCAACGAGAGCCATGAGGAAGAAAACCGCGTACATCACCCAAATGATCGGAATAATGACCTCGGGCCAGCGCGGCTGCAATAGCATGAGCGGCAAAATCAAAAGTGCAACGGGCATGAAGAACGCCGAAACTGGCCCTTTCGCATCCACGTAATCGCGGGCAAAAGCGCGCTCTGGCCCCCGATGCTGAACGGGCATTTCCCTCTGGTTACCCGTGCGCATGGCCTCCTGTTGCTTTTGATAAAGCTCGTTAGAACGCGCACGCTGTTCGGCTTTGAGTTGCCGCTTTTCCTCGCGTGTCATCGACTTTGCATCTGAGACTAGGGGCCGGCGCCGCGCTGCTTCGACATCGCGCCTACGCGGAGTGGGTGCACCCTTGGATGGGGTATACCCTTTGGGAGTCTTAGGTTTGGCCTGCTGATTTTCCGCTGGCGCAGATTCTTCCGGCTTCTTCTTCGATCCGAACACGCTATTCCTTTTAACTTAACGGCAATGCGCATCCCAGTGTAGTTGTTTCACGCCACAAAACCCGAGTCATTTCGGGTTAACCGTGCCACCCGGCGCTAGGCTACAGGTATGACTTATCAAGACGTAACGACATTCGTGGACGACCACATGGAACAGTCCACCCAAGATCTCATTGACCTCGTTTCGATACCCTCAGTTTCGGCCGATTCCTTCGATCAGGCGCACCTGCAAGAATCCGCGCGCTGGATCGCTCAGCGAGCTGAGGCACTCGGCCTGGACACCCAGATCATCGAACTGACTACTCCGGACGGAAAAAAGGGTCGCCCCGCCGTGCTGGCAACTCGGCAGCCCGCACCCGGTAAGCCAACGGTCATGCTCTACGCTCACCACGATGTTCAGCCTCCCGGAGATTCAGACCTGTGGGATTCCGCACCCTTCGAAGCCGTCGAACGTGATGGCCGCCTCTTTGGGCGCGGCACCGCTGACGATAAGGCAGGCGTGATTGCCCACCTGGCCGCAATCGCCGCCGCGCGCCCCGGTGTCGGAATCACCCTATTCATCGAGGGTGAAGAAGAGATCGGCTCGCCCACCTTCGTCGACTTCCTTCAGGCACACAAGGCCGAACTTGAAGCCGACGTGATCGTCGTCGCCGATTCAAGCAACTGGCAGGTCGGTTCGCCCGCGCTGACAACCTCGCTACGAGGCGTTACCCAAGTGACCGTGACGGTAAGCGGGCTCGATCACGCGCTGCACTCTGGAATGTACGGTGGTCCTGTCCTTGATTCCGTCACACTTGCCTCACGTCTGATTGCAACCTTGCATGACGAGCGCGGCAACGTGGCTGTGGAAGGACTTCTATCCCGCGACGACACCGTCGTCGACTATTCGGAAGAGCAGTTCCGCAAAGACGCCGGGGTGCTCGAAGGTGTTGAACTTGCTGGGCAGGGGTCGATTACCTCGCGAATGTGGACCAAACCGGCAATCTCTGTGACGGCCATGGACGTCACGCCCGTCGAGCTTGTTTCCAACACCCTCATCCCATCCACGACATTCGTTCTTTCCCTGCGAGTTGCTCCCGGTCAAGACGCCGGAGATGCGGCGGACAAGCTGGTTGCTCATCTCAAGGCCAATGCACCCTTCGGCGCACAGGTGGATGTCACAATTGATGAGCGCGGGCCTTCATTCGAAGCTGGCGAGCCCACCGAAAGCTTCAAACTCATGCAATGGGCCCTCGAACAAGCATGGGGCACACCCTCCGTGGACATTGGTGTAGGTGGATCGATTCCCTTCATCGCCGACCTATCGGAAGTCTTCCCACAAGCCCAAATCCTTGTGACGGGCATCGAAGATCCCGACACCCGCGCGCACTCAGAAAACGAATCTTTACACCTGGGAGACTGGCGCAACGCGATCGTCGCTGAAGCACTTTTGCTCACGCGCCTAGGCGAATAATGAAAGTCGCGCTGGTGTGTTCCGCGCTGCCGGGCATGGGGCCGCGCGACGTCACAAAACGGGTTGCCAGCCGGTGGCGCGCGGCGCGGCCGGCCGACGACGTCGTCGAAGTTGCTACGTCCGAAGGGGAAACCATTGCCCACCTCGGAACTGGCCTTGACGACGTCGTGCGGCTGCGCCACCCGCAAGCCAAGCCGACAAGTAGCGACGCCGATCTACCACGCCGCATCCGATGGACGTGGGAAGGCGGGGCCTTTATCGATCTAGCTGACGCGATGACCTGGGCCGGTGACGGCGAGCCGATCGGCCCCACCGATTTCCTAGGCCGGGACATCCTCGACGTAAAACGTCAAGGCACTAAGCGGTTTCACATCCATCTGCCGCAACTGATCACACGCAGTGACCTTGGTTTGGGAATGCTGGGCGAACTGGCAGGAACACCGATCGACGTGTGTGAAAAACCGCGTGCCCTCAGCGCCGAGCTGGCCAAAGCACAAGATGCGCTAGGAATGCTATCGATCACGCTCACCTATCCAGCGGGCATGCCCTTACTTGGGGTCAACGGGATGGCACGAATGTGGGATCAGGCAGGAATGGACGGGCGAACGGCACAAAACTTCGAACGGCACATCGGCGGATGGGTCCACGAACTCAACCAAGCTTCGCAGAATTCACCGAGACGATCGCTACTTGGGGATGACGGTGCCGACGCGCGAGCACCCTCGGCTGGTCCGGGCGGCGGACTTGGCTTCATGCTCGGACTTTTAGGTGCGCGCCAACTACTGATCGGCGACCACCTTGTCGGGCACTCAATACCCAACGACGCCGATCTTATCGTCTACGTGTGCGCGGCGATGGGCATGGACCTGCCCAGTGGACTGCACGCCGCAACCCGGCATGCCGAACAGTTCGGCATACCAGTGGTACTTCTCACCGACAGCGCTGGAATGCGAAAAGGTGAGCTCCCACGGCTAGGGCTGCACGGAAGTTACGAATTAAGGCCCGAGCGTGCTTTCGCAGAAGAACCCGAGGAAATCGCCGCGATCGCAAGGATTCCCGGGCTGTTGGATGAGTCGATTTCCCGAATAGCAACCACCTGGGGCTGGGATTACTGAAATACCCGGGAACAAAATGAGTCCCGAATTCGTTGATATGTTGCGCCACAAGCTAACCGTGGCGCGGCAAATATGGAGACCGGCCGGTCAAAGCGATAACCTATTACCAGTTATCCACTAGGAGGTAAGTATGAGCGATACGCTCGACACCACACCGCAAACCCATGGCGTGAACCTGACCGAGGTTGCCGCCAACAAGGTTAAATCCCTTCTCGAACAGGAAGGCCGTGACGATCTGCGCCTACGGATCGCAGTCCAGCCCGGTGGCTGCTCCGGCCTGATGTACCAACTTTATTTCGATGAGCGCCTATTTGACGACGACTACGTGCGCGACTTTGACGGGGTTGAGGTTCTCGTGGATGCGAAATCAGCCCCATACCTTGATGGCGCAACTATAGATTTCGCCGACTCGATCGAACGCCAGGGATTTACGATTGATAATCCGCAGGCGGTAGGCACCTGTGCCTGCGGAGAGTCCTTCCACTGATTTCGCAGTGTATTCCTCACCGCGAAGGTGCGGAATACGTTTGTTTGAGGAGAAAAATTTTGACCAGGAAACTCGCTGTTTTGCCTGCCTTAGCGCTGATCTTTTCACTTGTTGCATGCAGCTCTGATGAGGACCCTGAACCGAATGCCGAACCGAGCCCAACTGCCACGGAGAAAGTGATTGAATACGGCACCGACATGCCTGAACTCGACACTTCGGGGGAGAATCCGACCCTCGCATTCCCAGGGCCAAATCCGGTAGAAGGTTTGCAAGTAGAGGTCCTCGAGGAGGGGAGCGGACGCGAGATCGAATCGCAGGACGTCGTGGTTGCCCACTACGTTGGGCAAGTATGGGGAAGCAATGTACCGTTTGACTCGTCGTTCAAACGTGGCGAACCGTCGTCGTTTTCGCTCCAAGGCGTGATCCGGGGCTGGACCGAGGGACTGACCGGGCTCAAAGCCGGCACTAAAGTGATCATTTCTGTGCCGCCCGAATACGGATATGGGGAAGGCGGGCAGCCGGCAGCCGGGATCGGTGGAACCGACACGATTGCCTTCTATGTTGAGGTAGTTACCGCCTTTGGCGTGAATCAGGCTGGGGACGCGGCCGCTACGATCCAAGTTGAGCCAGATGACCTTCCGATTGAGATTGACGGTGAACTGGGCGAGCCGATCGAAATTTCTGTCCGTGACGATGCCGAAGAACCCGAAGGTGAACCCGTAGTAACCGTGATTGCACGCGGCAGTGGCGATCCCCTTGGCGGTGAGGGAACTACACTTTACCACCAGTACTCGATGTCGCTGTGGGATAACTCCATGCAGGAAATCACCTACGGCCAACACGGCCCACAACAGCTCAAGATCGGTGGGGGAAGTTTCTTCGACGCTCTCGAGGGTGTTCCCGTTGGATCTCGCGTGCTAGTTGAAGTTCCTGCCAACGACGGCGGTGAGGGCGAGAACGTTGCTCCCGCCTATGCTGTAGTTATCGATGTTATCGATCAAGTGCCTGCCAACTAGATTCAGCAAAGCATTGAGCCAGGCGGAGGGCCTCCGCCTGGCTCTTTCGATAGCTAGTTGTTAGCTAGCCACAAGAGAATTGGCTTGCTTCGCAGCCTCGAGACGCTTTGCGACATCTTCCCAGTTGAAGAGGTTCCACGCAGCCTTAACGTAATCAGCCTTGACGTTGAGATAGTCAAGGTAGAATGCGTGCTCCCACATGTCGAGCATAAGCACTGGAATCGAACCCACTGGAACGTTCGACTGCTGGTCGAAAAGCTGGTAGATCGTCAGCTTGCCTGCAATTTGGTCGTAGGCAAGTACCGCCCAGCCGGAGCCCTGAATGCCCGTAGCTGCAGCGGTAAAGTGAGCTTTGAACTTATCGAATGAACCGAAAGCATCCTCGATCGCGGCAAGTAGCTCGCCCTCGGGTTCGCCGCCGCCGTTTGGAGAGAGATTCTTCCAAAACACGGTGTGGTTGGTGTGTCCGCCAACATTGAAGGCCAGATCCTTCGAGAACTGGTTAATCTTGGAAAAATCGCCTTCTTCGCGAGCTTTTTGAAGGTTTTCTAGAGCGGTGTTCGCTCCCTGAACGTAAGTGTTGTGGTGCTTGCTGTGATGCAGCTCCATGATCTTGCCAGAAATATGCGGCTCAAGTGCGCCGTAATCGTAATCAAGTTCGGGTAAAACGTATGTCATGTCAGCCTCCATACTTTGCGATCGCTCTGATCGCAATTGTTTGCATTTTCAATTATCTCAATATTGCGGGCGTGTTCGAGCCGGAGTGTCTAAACTGCGCGGATAGCGTAACTGGCGCGGTATAAGACTCAATTCAGGTTTTGCCACGCAGGTCGGTACTATTGGAAAAGACCTAACAGGTAACGTGGAGGACACTATGGTTAACGAGGCTCAGGAGCCAACATCGAACAGCGCCGTTGAAAAACCTTTCGAGCTGCTGGTCTATTCGGATAATCGTGACACGCGCAACGAGGTTATGCAGGCTGTGGGCCGCAGGGTTGCAAAAGGACTTCCGCGCATTAATTGGACTGAGGCAGCCACGTGGGAAGGTGCGTATCTCAAGATCGAGGAAAATCATTTCGACATGCTGATACTCGACGGTGAGGCAGCAAAACTTGGCGGTATTGGCCTTGGAAAAATGGTTCGAGACGAACTGGACCCGGACATGCCCTACGTCATTTTGACGGGCCGCCCGCAAGATGAATGGCTGGCGCGAGTGGCGAGGCCCAATGCAATTCTTGAACATCCGATCGATCCTCGCACTCTCTCAGCTGCTGTGGCTGAGGTCCTGACCGAGAAAACAAACGCCTAATGTCTACCTACACGTGGCCGGAAATGACCACGAAAGTTATCAACCGCATCGACCTTTCCGCTGAAGAGACGGCATGGGCGATGGATCGGGTGATGTCCGGCGCAACCTCTCCCGTTTCCCTTGCGGGCTTCCTTACAGCGCTAGCCACTAAAGGGGAGACGACGGAGGAGCTACTCGGCTTGGCCGATTCAATGCAGTCGCATGCTTCGCCCGTTAATCTCACGACCGACTCCCTCGACATCGTGGGAACGGGTGGCGATCGGCTACGTACGGTCAACATTTCGACGACGGCCTCGATCATTATCGCCGCCTCTGGCATCAAAGTTGTCAAGCACGGTAACCGTGCCTCCTCATCCAAATCGGGATCGGCTGACTGTTTGGAGGCTCTGGGCGTAGATCTCAATCTTCCGGTTGATTCGGTGGAGAAGATTTTTCACGAAATTGGAATAACATTCCTTTTCGCAAATCTGTTCCATCCATCAATGAAATATGCGGCAACTGCCCGGCGTGAACTCGGTGTGGCTACCGCCTTCAATGTTCTTGGTCCGCTTACCAACCCCGCCAAACCCGAAGCCGGCGCAATTGGCGTATCGAATAAACGTCATGCACCGATCGTTGCCGGAGTGCTTGCCAGGCGTGATAATCGCGCGCTTGTCTTCAGGGGCACGAACGGGCTAGACGAACTATCGACCGTTTGTATGAACGAAGTGTGGGAAGTACGCAACGGCCAGATTGACTTTTACGAGCTGGATGCGACGGCCGATCTTGGGTTACCCCAAGCTAGTATCGATGATCTGCGTGGCCAGGAAGCGCCTTATAATGCGAAGGTAGCACGCAGGGTGATCGACGGCGAGCCGGGACCGGTGCGCGATTCGGTTAACCTCAACGCTGCGGGTGCAATAGCTGCAGACGGCAAGCTCGAGGGGGTTCGGCCCGAAGACGGCACGTTCGTTGAGCGAATGCAAAACGCTTTGAAAATTGCGGAGCACACGATCGATTCCGGCGGCGCGGCGAAGCTTTTGGATCGTTGGATCGAGCTTTCAAACCGCGAATCTCGCTAATCTGCGGATCATGCGAGGTACAGATGCATGTCTGTAGCCGCAGGGTCAGGCAAAAATATTCTCGAATCTAGTCCAGCCCGATGTCGAAGGCTGCCTCGAGATCGGCGCGCGAGAACTCTTGGAACGCCAAATACGTTTTGATTTCTTTAACGCCTTCAACTTTTGCGATGTGATCTGGAATCACGGTTGCAAGATCTTCGTGTTCAGGAACGGTGACAATCGCAATGAGATCGACGTCGCCCGTAACCGAATACACTCGATGAACGCTTTTGACGCCAGCAATAGCATCTGCCACTTCGGGAATCTTATCGACTTCGGCGTCAACCATGACGATGGCGGTAATCATTTGAACTCCTGACTGATGGAAGATTTACCCCATCTTATCGCTTGGGAAGGCAAATCGAATAGCCGCCATGCAGCGATCGTACAAGTAGCTCGGGCTGTGTTGCTTTTAGTATGCGCACGCTATCGCGAAACATCCATTGCGACACTATTCGCACTTCATCATGGCTAACGTGCTGGCTGGCGAATTCGGGCTCTTCAAGAACCTCGTGTGTGAGATCGAGAAAATTGGCGAGCTCCTCGGGTGCCTCGCCATCGCGGGTAGTGGCACTCACGCGCAAAACCCCGTAATCAAATATGGCCACCTCCCAGCGCTGGCCCACCAAATTCGCTGCGATGATTCGCTGGTTGCCAACTAGTGAAAAGAATTCTTCAAAGTTTTTTGCGCCGCCAACGAGGCAATACAGGCGGTCACGTTCGCCAGCGGCCTGCTCGTAGCGCTGAGTTTTCGCAAGGGCTTTAATTTTTGCCAGGCTGGATTCTGCAATGGCTCGCACGCGCCCAGCCAACGCGTGTTTGACTTGCGATAGTTCTGTCCCTTGCGCGGCGCCCGTCAAACACGGCGCAGAACAACTGCCAAGCTCAAACAAGTGGCACGCAGCGTGCCCATCAGGTTCCTTGGCCAGTCGTTGCGAACACGAGCGAAGCCCCGAAACGGACTCGAGCAATTCAACGGCATTACGCGCTTGACGGTTGGAAGTAAATGGTCCGAGTGCGCGATCCATATCCGAACGCTTAATCTTTCGCGCAACTTTAAGCCGGGGATGAGGCTCATCAGTGAGCATGATCCACGGCCGCGTTTGCGTGCGCCGGGAACGGCGATTGTAGGGCGGATCAAGTTCGTCAATCAGCCGCACTTCTACCACGCTAGCTTCCAGGGTGGTTGCTGTCGGTAGGGCCTCCAGGGCGACGGCGAGATCGACCATCTCGGCAATGCGTTTGCGTTTTTCAGCGGCGGTAAAGTACTGGCGCACCCGCTTATAAACATTGACGGACGTTCCGACGTAGAGCACTTCACCACCCGGGCCGATAAACTTGTAGACCCCGGCGCCACGGGGAAGCCCATCTGCAAGGTGCGCCTTAGCCCTGCGGTGTTGGGGCACCGCATCCGTGGCCGTCATCAAATCCGCCAGGTGAGTCACGCCAATCCCGCCCAGCCGGCTAAGAATAGCGTGTAGCACATCAACCGTTGCACGGGCGTCATCAAGAGCCCGATGGGTCGGCTGAACTTCTGCACCACACAATCTGGCAAGAGTTGCTAGCTTATAGTTCGGCGTTTCATCGCGCGTAAAGGTTTTGCGAGCAAGCCGCACCGTGTCCACAATCTTGCGCTTGGGAAACTCAAGACCCAACTCGGCGCACGCACCACGCAAATGCCCGATGTCAAAATTCGCGTTGTGTGCGACCAGCACAAGATCTGGATCGTCACCAATGAATCGAAGGAAATTTGGCATTACTTCTGAAATGTCGGGAGCCAAAGCAACCATCGAATTCGTGATCCCCGTCAGCACGGTGATCTGCGGCGGAATAACCACCCCGGGGTTAACCAACGTTGTGAATTCATCAATGACGTCACCGCCACGCACTTTAACCGCGCCGAACTCAGTGATTGCGTTCAGCCCCGGTTTGCCTCCGGTGGTTTCTAAATCGACGACGACGAACGTTACGTCAAACAGCGATGGACCAAGCACATCGAAAGTCAGTTGCTCTTCGGTTGGCGCGGCGCTCCCTTCCCGGTGCATCCTCGCAGGTGTCAGATCAACGCTTTCTCCCACTTTCGCGGTGTTATTGAACTTCGTGCCAGTCAAACCTCTCATGCCCACAGCCTAAGCCGCGCCTCCGACACTAAACCCGCGTGCCGTCGTCGCCCGGCCGATGGCTCCACGGCGCGCTCGCGTAAACACCGGCGGCAGCCGAAACAAAACCTATTGTTCCAAGTACCATCCACAACCTGCTGTGAAGAATGATCACGTTTAACCAGCCGAGGATAAACACAACGATCACGGCGGCCGTGGTCAAGAAAAGCAGGCGAGCAACATCGGGTTGCGAGGCGGGGGAGACCGGCTCGACATCGGGCAGATCGGCGGGGTCGAATGGCTCATCTTCTTCGGCAGCTGGCGTCCAGGTACGAAAGCCCTGCTCAGCCGCCAGCTTCCTTTCCAGCTCAATCCATTCGGCGTCCCAATCCGCCCCGGAATCCTTATCGCGCATACCACCCAGCCTATCGCGCATCCGCTCCGGTTCAATTCGGCGATTTACTCTAGGTGGGAAACGTCAAGAAACGGTAAGCTAAGAGGCGTAGTCAACGAAGAGCGCGATGACGCGCCACTCATCGAAGGAAGATACGAATGACAATTCGCCGTGTTGCTTTACTCACTGCTGGAGGATTCGCCCCCTGTCTGTCGACGGCGGTAGGCGACCTCATCGAACGTTATACAAAAGAAGTTCCCGACGCCGAAATCATCGGCTACCAACACGGATACCACGGTCTACTGACCGGAAATTCCATCGTGTTCGACGCCGAGGCTCGCGAAAACGCTCATATTCTCACGCGATTTGGTGGCTCGCCGATTGGCAATTCGCGCGTGAAACTCACGAACTCGCAAAACCTCATCGAACGTGGCCTGGTCAAGCCTGGCCAAAATGCTCTAGAAGTTGCTGCCGAACAGCTTAAGGCTGATGGGGTCGACGTCCTGCACACGATTGGCGGCGATGACACGAACACGACCGCCGCCGATCTGGCCAAGTACCTGCACGACAACGGTTACGAACTAACCGTGGTTGGGCTTCCCAAGACGATCGATAACGACATCGTTCCCATCCGTCAGTCACTGGGCGCCTACACGGCAGCCGAACAGGCCTCGCTTTACGCGCAAAACATTATTGGCGAGCACCGGGCTAATCCGCGCATGCTCATCATTCACGAAATCATGGGCCGCAACTGCGGATACCTCGCGGCGCAAGCTACCCAGTACTACCGCGAGTGGCTAAACGAACAAGAGTGGGTACCGTCGGCCGGCTTAACCAAGGAACGTTGGGACGTCCACGCACTTTACCTGCCAGAAATCACCTTCGATCTGGATGTTGAGGCATCGCGTCTGCGCCGCATCATGGATGAGCAGGGTAACGTCAATATCTTCCTATCCGAAGGCGCCGGCGTTGCCGAAATTATTGAGGAGATCCTCGAGGCGGGCGGCGAGGTTGAGCGTGACGCATTCGGCCACGTCAAGCTCGACACGATTAACCCGGGCGAGTGGTTTGCCAACAAGTTCTCGAAGATTATCGGCGCCGAAAAGGTCATGGTGCAAAAATCCGGCTATTTCTCGCGGTCAGCAAAGTCGAATGAGACCGACCTTGAACTCATTCGCCAAATGACCGACTTCGCCGTCCAATCGGCGAAGGATGGGGTTTCCGGAGTCGTTGGCCACGACGAGGACCGCGGGGATGAGTTGCGAACCATCGAGTTTGAACGAATTGCTGGCCACAAGGCCTTCGACGTCGATCAGGACTGGTTCAAAGAGGTCATGGACGACATCGGGCAGCCGTGGGAGCCGCAACCTCAGGCCGAGTAATTTAAAACCGGGTGGGAGCGCCTCCAGGCGGGTGCTCCCACCCGCTATTGCCAAGCCGCCCAGCGTTTGGACGAGAATATGGCATGGGGCCGAATACCGCCTACAATCGACCTATGTTTAAAGACGCAGATGAAACAATCCTGGACGAGATTTCCGCGTGGAAGAACCTGCCGGCCAAACATCAGCCGCAATATCCCGATGCCGATTTTCTCCAGACCACAGTTGAGTATCTGCGCACGCTTCCACCGCTAATTTTCGCGGGTGAAGCCGATTCCCTCAAGTGCCAAATAGCACAAGCTTCGCGAGGAGAAGCCTTCGTGCTCCAAGGGGGAGACTGCGCGGAATCCTTCGCGGATGCCACAGCGGATCGGATCCGGGCGAAGATTCGCACAATCCTCCAAATGGCCGTGGTGCTTACCTATTCGGGGTCCTTGCCCGTTGTTAAGATCGGGCGAATGGCCGGCCAGTACGCAAAGCCCCGTTCATACCCAATGGAAACCCGCGACGGCGTGGATCTTCCCTCATACATGGGCGACGCCGTCAACGGCCACGAATTCACCGAAGCCATGAGGATTCCAGATCCACACAGGCTAGTGGAGGCATACCAGCATTCGGCCGCCACACTGAATCTGATTCGCGCGTTCACAAACGGTGGTTTTGCGGACATCGCCAAGGTGCACGAGTGGAATAAAGGCTTTTCGTCAAACCCTGCATATCGCCGGTACAACAAGCTCGCATCGGAGATTGATCGGGCAATGCAGTTTATGAAGGCTGCGGGTGCCTACTCCGAATCCTTGCGCACCGTAGACTTCTACTCTTCGCACGAAGCCCTGCTATTAGATTACGAAGATGCGATGACGCGGATTGATTCGCGTACAGGCCAGCCCTACAACACGGGTGCACACTTCTTGTGGATCGGTGAGCGCACCCGCGATGCCGATGGCGCACATGTGGAGATGCTTTCGCACGTGAAGAATCCGATCGGTGTGAAACTTGGGCCGAGCGTGACAAAAGATGACATCCTGGCGTTGATCGACAAGCTCAATCCCGAAGGGGAGGAAGGCCGCCTCACGCTGATCACCCGCCTTGGTGCTCAGAGGGTGGAAGAGCTCTTGCCGAATATCATCGAAACGGTTCGCCAAGATGGCCGCCCAGTGACCTGGATGTCTGATCCGATGCACGGCAACACGATCTCGGTTGGTAAATTCAAAACTCGCCGTCTCGACGACGTTTTAGACGAGGTACGCGGCTTTTTCCAGGTACACCGCGAACTTGGTACGGTGCCCGGTGGTTTGCACATTGAACTCACCGGTGATGACGTGACAGAGGTACTTGGCGGTTCTGAAGAGATCGTCGAGGAAGCCCTCGGTGATCGATATGAGACTCTCGTGGATCCGCGGTTGAATCACCAGCAGTCTCTTGAGCTGGCCTTCCTCGTATCAGAAATTTTGAGCGAAGATTTTTCGGCTTAAACGATCGTGATCGTCACTGTCGATCCGGGTTTGAGTAACTGCCCTGCCTCGGGGCTTTGCGCGCGCACCGTCCCGAAATACCCACCGAGGAAGCGGTCGTAGGAGACGACGAAACCGGCCTCTTCAAGGATTTCGGTGGCTTCGCCTTCTTGGAGGCCAAAAACGTCAGGCACCTCGATGGGTTCGGGCCCGAGCGAAATGGTTAGCGTGACCGTGTCGCCACGATAGAGAGTCTCGCCAGCCTGCGGCGATTGGTCCATGACGTGGCCTTCTGGCGTTGTCTCAGAGTGCGCTTCGGTGGTTGTAGCTTCAAGTTCGTATTCGCCAAGCCGCTCAATCGCCGTTGCCTCGTCCACACCCGTGAGGTCGGGTACGGAAATGGGTTCGCGACCAAGAGATACGGTCAGCGCCACTTCGGTGCTGTGCGGCACGGAGGCGCCGGCTTCGGGTTGCTGTGCGATCACGATCCCGGCGGGCACGGTTTCTGAATAGGTCTCCTCAACGGTTGCCCCCAGGCGTGCTTCGCTAAGCGCCTGTGTGGCGTCCTCGCTACTTTCGCCGACGACGTCGATGACTTCGACGTGTTCAACTCCCATAGAAACTAGGAGGGTTATCGGTTCGGAAGGGTGGACGCGCGCGCCCGCATCCGGGTCGGTGCCGATCACGAGACCTTCGCCGATTTCGTCGGAATACTCCTGTGTGCGCTCCACGGTGAAGGCTAGGTTGTTGAGTGCGGCTTCGGCGTCGTCGGCAGGTAGACCCGTGACCACGGGCACTTCTACACGTAAGCCGGGGCCCTCGGAAAAGTACCACCAAGTGCCGTAGGCGCCCGCGCCAATGAGCGCGAGCAGTAACGCCAGCAGTATTGGCCAAACACGACGGCGAGGCGGCGGGTGGTCTGCGACCTCGGTGTTGCGCCGACTGCCCCGCGAGCGGGAAGCCTGTGCGCGTGAGCTGGCAAGTTCGCGAGTTGGTGCGACCGGGATTGCGGCCGTCTGGCCAGGTTTAACAATGGCTGGCTGCGCATCGGTGGCCGGCTCGTCGCCGACGACAGGAAAAACCGGGATGCGGCGGATTAGCACCTCATCTGGTAGTGATTCAACGATATCGATGAGTGCGTCAAGTGCTGCCGAGGCATTTTTCGGGCGCTTGGACGGGTTTTTCGCAGTTAAGAGACCTATGAGTGAATCGAGAGCCGGAGGGATCCAGTCGGCAAGATCCGTGAGGCGCGGCATGGTTTCATTCACGTGTTTATACGCAACTGAGAGGGAGGAGTCCGCTTGGAAAGGTAAGGCGCCCGTGATTAATTCGTAGAGCATAATGCCAACGGAGTAGATGTCTGACGTTTGGCCTGTCGAGCCTTCTGAGACGAATTCGGGGGCAACATATCCAACAGTGCCCAGCATCGTATTCGTTTGCGTGGTGGTTGCATCAGAGGCGGCACGAGCCAAGCCGAAGTCTGTGAGTTTGGCTTGGAACTTTGGTTCGAGCGCAGTGGGATCCAGCGGCGCGGTCAGGAGCACGTTTTCTGGTTTGATATCTCGGTGAATGATTCCGGCTTCGTGCGCGGCTGCGAGTCCGGTAAGCAATTGGCGGACGAGCTCGAGGCTCACCCCGAGTGGGAACGAGCCGTGCGTGTTCAGTTCAGAGCGCAGGTCCGGCCCCGCCATGAGTTCCATGACCAAATAAGGGCTATCACCGGTGGGGGTGTTTGCAACGCCCTGATCGTGCACGGAAACAATATGTGGATTGGTCAAACTCGCCGCAGAGCGGGCTTCTGAAATGAACCGTTCTACGAAGTCCGGCTGTTCGGCCAGGTGGGGGTGGATGACCTTCAGAGCAACTTCGCGTTGCAAGCGCTCATCGGTTGCTCGATAGACGGTGGCCATACCACCGCGGGCAATTCGCGCGGATATCGCATATCTGCCATCGAGCTGGTTACCTAGGAGCGGATCAGGTGCTTTCACGCCTTCTACAATAGCGTGCAAAGCCGGCCAATCCATGGTGGACTGACCGGCTTCGCGTGTCGATGTTTAGAATCGGTTCATGGCCGACTTCACTTTGGCCACGTAAGTGACTGTATCGGAGCGCATTCCATACTTTCGTACACCGGCAAGGCCCTGATAGTAGCCGGCGATACCTTCGTCAAAGCTTGACGCAGAAGCTTGGAGTTGGCGGATGATCGCGACTCCGGCGACGATGTTGTCGTAGGGATCGAGCAGGTTGAGGTCCCGGCCGACCAGCTGTGATGCCCACACGCCAGATGATGGGATGACCTGCATCGTACCGATCGCATTGGCGGGGGATACTGCGGTTGCATCGAATCCGGATTCTACGTATGCGTGAGCCAGTGCCAGCTTTGGATCGACACCCATCTGGTTCGCCACTTGAATAATGCTCTGTTGGGTCTGTGCCCGTGAAGGAATGCCCGCGTTAAGGAGGGCGTGTTTGTTTTCGTTTGCTGCGGCTACCGTCTCGTCGGGATAGGTGTAGCCCGGGAAATTGTTTTTGACCAGCTGTGGCTTGGTCGAGGTAACGCTGGGGGACTGCGCAGCGGACGTTGCTGCTGCGCCAATCGAAAGTCTTTGGCCAACCCGAATACGGTTGGGGTTAGAGATCTTGTTGTCGCTAGCGAGTTTGGCAACGGTGGTGTTGTGTTGGCGGGCAATCTTACCGAGCGTGTCACCAGCCTTAACGGTATAGGTAGTCGACGACGTCGTAGGAGCAGCTTGCTTAGGTGCTGCCGCCGGCGCGGATTGGGCAGGCTTCGCTGGTTTGGCTGCCTGTGCTGGTGTGTCTGCCTGTGCCGTTCCGATCGTTAGCTTTTGACCGACGTGGATAAGGTTTGGATTTGCGATCTTGTTGTCACTAGCGAGTTTGGCAACGGTGGTGTTGTGTTGGCGGGCAATCTTACCGAGCGTGTCACCAGCCTTAACGGTATAGGTAGTCGACGACGTCGTTGGAGCAGCTTGCGTAGGCGTCGTGACCGGTGCCTGTGCGGGTTTCTTGGCCATGGAGGCTTGGACTGGTGAAGGAATTCTTAGCTTTTGGCCGGGAAAAATCAGGTTGGGATTGCGCAAATTGTTCTCGCGTGCAAGGGCGTCAACCGTTGTGCCTGTTCGGATGGCTATCGAGCTCAGCGTGTCACCAGCTTTGACCTGGTAATTCATGAGCTGTGAAGTGAAAACGGGTGTTTTCGGATTTGCGTGTTGCGTGGTTTGTGCAGCGCTTGCCGTGGGAACGAAAATAGAAGCCGCAGTCGCAGCGGCCAATGTGGCCCCCGAACGCTTGAGCCATGTGGCCATGGATCCTCCGAGTGTTGCTGGATTTACAAATGTGACAAATGTGCATCACGTTGTAAAAGTTCTCAATGTGTCAAGTGTGACAATAGCGAACTTAGTGGCGTGTTGCCAGTCAGAATCCAAAACAATGGTGTATTTTGAGCGCCTGCTCAAGGTGTCAGTGTTGGCGATCCTCCAAAGAAGCCATAACTGAGAGCAAAATTGGGGAACGTGGAAGCTGAGCAGCGGCCTCGTGCGCGCGGGATTCGTAGGAGGCAATCATTTCCTCGTGGGCCTCAAGTGCCCCCGACTCCTCAATAATCCGTTGAATCTCTTCCACGTTTATGTCTGCAAGATCACGGCCGAGCGCGTCGTCGATGGTGGCACGGTTCGCGGAATCTGCCATCCCTCGCGCCAAGGCGAGCAATACCGTGCGTTTGCCTTCTGCAATATCGCCCCCGGCGGGCTTGCCCGTGCTCTGCGGGTGACCAAAGATTCCGAGCTCGTCGTCTCGTAGCTGGAAGGCAATGCCCAGTGGGCGCCCGACTTCGGTAAGCAGCGCCAGATCGTCGTCGTTTGCTCCCGCCAGAGCCCCGCCAATAAGTAACGGTAGTTCAACCGAATAACGGGCAGATTTGTGCCGAAGCACAAGGAGCGAATCATTGATCGCACTGTGCTGATCGTTGTTGAGCTCGGTGAGTTCGGCCCGGAAATCAAGATATTGCCCAAATGCCGTTTCGGCAGTCATCGCGTGATATAAGGTGCTGGCCCGATCGAATGAGGCCCGATCGCGATGCTCAGCTTTGGAAAATTCCAAAGCGCCAAGCGAAAGGAGGAAATCACCTAAGAGAATTCCCGCTTTCTTGCCAAACCTATGCGGATCACCAGCTAGTTGCACGCCACGGTGAGTAGTGGCGAAGCTGCGATGGGTAGCTGGGACACCCCGGCGAGTATCGCTTTCATCAATGATGTCATCGTGGGTTAGTGCAGAGAGCTGATAAAGCTCGAGAGCCGCTCCCGCATGTACTGGTTCGCCTGGGCCGCCAAAGGCTTCGAATCCGGCTGCAAGTAAGAGAGCGCGGGTTCGCTTACCGGCCTTTACAAGCTGGCGCGCCGGCGCCAAGAACTCCGTCCATATCTCCAGTGCGGCCGGGTCGTCAATGAAGGGGCCAGAGGTGTCTAGAGCTTCGGTTATTCGTTGTGACACTGCGGATCGCAAATGCTGCATGCATCGAGCTTACCGTAGTTCGAAAAGTTGACCACATGGGCTCAACCTCCTGCTCAATCCACATT
Source organism: Trueperella bonasi (assembly GCF_030811535.1). GTDB lineage: Bacteria > Actinomycetota > Actinomycetes > Actinomycetales > Actinomycetaceae > Trueperella > Trueperella bonasi. Next base: position 1,841,550 of record NZ_JAUSQX010000001.1, read on the forward strand.
TGGACACTTTGGAAAAACGCTCATTACGTGTTTGACGTTGAATTGAGCCATGGAAAAGATACGTTTAACCACACCGCATGAAACACTTGCCGTGATCCCACATCTCATCGGTTTTCGGCCGATGGATTCGGTAGTCATCATGAGTTTGCGCAGAGGATTCGCCCACCAGAGCGGCCCGATCGTCCGTCTGGAACTCGAAGGGCAGATTCCGCCCGGGTTTATCGACGTCGTCCTCGACTTTATTGACACCTTTGATGTTCGTGATCTCGCACTTGCATGGTACGGCTCAGATTTGGAAACCATGATCGGCGATCAAGAATCAATCGACATTCTCGATACGGCAGGCCTAGCTGCACAACGGTATCTGGATGACAATGTGCCACCTGATGACGATGGCTACGTCACCGTTTCACTGACCGATTACACGCATTGGGTTGGTTGCCTCGACATCCGAGAGGCCACGTGGATACCATTTGCTGATCTTGTTTCGAAAAAGATCGTTCGGCCCTTCGACGAGCTCAACGAATCGCCTGGCGTTACCGAACTCGTATTTCATGGATCAGCGCCACTTGAAGACGAGCCCGAATACATTGATCCGCGGGCCGAATGGAGTGATCGTGAAGCTGCGGTTTTAGCTGCTCGCAAAGAACGAATAAGGACGAGCCAACGGCGCAAATGTGGCAATGTTTGGCGTGAGGCTTTGCGGCTTATACAAGAGGGTAAGCCCTGCGAACAGGCTGCGCCGACGCCAGAAATTATCGGTTTGCTTAACGCCGGCTTGGATAGCATTCTGCACCGGGATCGAGTGATTCTCGCCGCAGTCAATTCCAATGTGACCGATGTGCTCAAGGTCAAAAAACACCAAATCAGTGCTCTCCTCGGGAATGCGACGGCGGATACGGACCACAACCTGACAAGTGTGACTCATCTAGTCGAGTACATTGCCCGATATTCCGATGATTGCGATCCGGCCGCCTTCGCCGTCGCAGCTTACCTGCGCTGGTGGGCCAATGACATCGAGGGCGCCGGGAAAAACGCGGCAGTTGCCAGCCTGTCAGATCCGAACTACTCACTTGCCCAACTGGTGCATCACGCACTGAGCGTGAGATTGCCCTCACCGATCGATGATCCTGTGGGGCGGGAAGGTGATTGAGCAGGTCAGCGCGTCGTGATTTCGGCCTACGGTTAATTCGGGAGTCAATTCCGAGTTTGTGAGTATCCTCTTATCGTGCCTTCCTACGTTAGGGGACCATATGACAGTTGTTGTGCCAGTGCTTGACGATGCGAAAGACGAGGCGTTGAGGGTTGCGATACAGATCGCTCGGCGCGAATCCATGCCCTTGGTGGCGCTCTTGAACCGCCCCGTCTCCGAATTCGATCAAGAAAGCGTTGATGCTGAAATTGATGCGCTCAGTGACCGTCTGGACCGAGAGGACATTGCATACTCAACGGAAGTACGACTTGCTAGCCAAGATCTTGGTGCATCTCTTGCCGAAGTTGCCACGCACGTTGAGGCGTCGATCGTCGTCGTATCGCTAGCGCAACGGCCCACCAACGGAAAGCTACTACTTGGCTCTCAAATTCAGCGGCTGCTCGTCGAAAGTCCCTGCTCCGTTCTCGTTGTTCGTGAGGGCACGGCACAAAGCTGCCGGGAATAAAAATCTCACAAAACCGTTTGCCCTAGTGGATCAATGCGGGTTTTCGATGAAAATCCGCTATATTAACAAGTTGTACTCACTGGCGTTTCGAAAGGTTGCACGTGGCCGCATCAAAAAAGAAAACCTCTACCTCATCCTCATCCGCTTCACAGGTAAAGGTTGATGCCAACGAACTACCTCGGATGAAAGTTCCTGAGCTACGTGAGCTCGCGAAAACTCTTGGACTACAGCTCAACTCGCGCGCAGTGAAAGCCACGCTCGTAGAGGAAATTGAACAAGCGCTTCAAGCGCAAGTTAGCCAGGCTTTGGCTAAGCCAAAGAAAGCACAGGAAAAACCGGCAAAAGCGAAGGAGCAAAAGGCACAGGCGAAGCCGGAGGCTGAGAACGGCGAACTGACCGCGGCTGAATTGAACAAGTTCAAGGTTGCTGAGCTTCGTGATCGGGCGAAGAATCTTGGTGCTGACAAGATTTCCGGCTTGCGCAAACAGGACTTGGTCTCGTTAGTTCTCGAGCTTCAAAGTTCGAATAGTGCCGCGAGCTCTGAGGAAGTATCCGATAATGCGGATGTTTCGGCGCCGGAGATCGTGGAAAACGACGAGGATGACGATCTTGAGACCCCCGATGAACCAGACGATCTTGATGATGAAGACCTCGAACTGGATGAAGACCTCGACGATGACTTAGACGAGGATGACCTCGACGACGAAGAAGAGCTAGACGAAGACTCAGAAGCAAGTGCTGACGAAGCGGAAGAGGACGAGGAAGAAGATGAGGACGAAGAAAAATCCGTCATAGTCACTGCTTCCAATAAGGATTCAAAGGGAGCCTTCGTCGTCAAAGATTCTGATGACACAGACGAACCAGCCCAGCGCGTACACGTGGCTGGTGCAACTGCGGATCCGGTCAAGGACTACCTCAAGCAAATCGGCAAAGTGCCCTTACTCAATGCAGCAGAAGAGGTCGAACTGGCCCAGCGTATCGAAGCAGGCCTGTACGCCCAACACCTTCTGGACACGACCGAGATTGACGAACCGAAGCACCGCCGTGAGCTAGAAATAATTTCACGCGATGGGCGCAATGCTAAGAACCACCTTCTTGAAGCGAACCTGCGCCTCGTAGTTTCACTTGCCAAGCGTTACACCGGCCGTGGAATGCTGTTCCTTGACCTTATTCAAGAAGGCAATCTTGGCCTAGTTCGAGCCGTGGAAAAGTTTGACTATGCCAAGGGATTTAAGTTTTCCACCTACGCAACGTGGTGGATTCGCCAGGCCATCACTCGCGCAATGGCCGACCAGGCACGAACGATCCGAATCCCTGTTCACATGGTTGAAGTGATCAATAAACTGGCCCGTGTCCAGCGCCAAATGCTCCAAGATCTTGGCCGTGAACCAACCACCGAGGAACTGGCACGCGAACTCGATATGACGGAAGAAAAAGTCATTGAGGTCCAAAAGTATGGCCGAGAACCAATCTCCTTGCATACGCCTCTTGGTGAAGATGGTGATTCCGAATTTGGTGATCTGATCGAGGATTCGGAGGCGGTCGTACCGGCCGATGCCGTTGGATTTACCCTGCTTCAAGAGCAACTTCACCAAGTTCTCGACACGCTGTCAGAACGTGAAGCGGGCGTTGTGTCCATGCGTTTCGGGCTGACGGATGGCCAGCCGAAGACTCTAGATGAGATCGGCAAGGTTTATGGCGTCACGCGCGAACGAATTCGGCAGATCGAATCAAAAACGATGTCAAAATTACGCCACCCGTCGCGCTCGCAGGTCTTGCGCGACTACCTGGAGTAAACCGATCCGTCTGCAGCTTTCTTGGCGATCGTGCCCCGCGAGAGGGCACGCTTCCACTGCGCGGGTAGCACCACGGCGTCGTCGCGATTGACAGCTCGATCGACGTAACGTTCACCGCGAGCCTCTTGCTCAGCGAAAATGCGTAAGAGCCGAACGCAGGTCTCGGCGTCGCTGATGCTGCGGTGTGCACGCTCAGTTTTGATGCCTAGCCGACTAGCCAGCCCACGTAAGGAATGCGAGCCTGGCTCGAGGTAAATGCGCGACTGGTCCATCGTGCACACGCACGATTCTTTATCGATACGCTCTAAAAATCCGGCGCGAGCCAGCTCTCCATTGAGGAATTCGCGATCAAATTTTGCATTGTGGGCAACGATTCGCCGGCCACGAAGCTGTTCAGTTAATTCCGCGGCTATCTCACTAAATCGGGGAGCTGATCGCAGCAAGTCATCCGTTATTCCATGAATCTCAACTGCTCCGGAAGGCCGGCCGGGATCGACAAGCGTGTGCCAACGCGCTAATTCCCGAAGCTCGAAATCCAGACGTATGACGGCAATCTCAATGACGCGGTCGGTGCTGCGGTCCAAGCCCGTAGTTTCAATATCGATGACGGCATACTCGCTTAAGTTCACGTGGACATCTTCTCACATCGGGAGTTTTGCCCGGGGCGAACCTTGATGAGATGAACGGAATAATACCGAGCTTTCATGCTTTGATCGTAGTGTGAATGCATTAATTGAAACTCCGTCACTGACAGCCGCCGATCGCTGCGACGCCTGCAACGCACAGGCGTACGTCCGGGTTGAATTGTCATCGGGCGAACTCTTGTTCTGTGCTCACCATGCGCGAAAGCACATGCCCGCTTTAGAGAAGGTGGCAATCTCCATCGTCGATGAAACGGATCGTATCGCCTAGTCTTTTGTCTTTGCGGTAGTTTCGCGCGCTGAAGCACTCGGTGCGAGCGCGCCCGAGCCTCACCAATCTGGCGCGATTTACAGACTAAGATCATGCTGTGCCAGCTAATAAACGACAAGAATACACCGCCCGCCACCTTTCGGTTCTCGAGGGTCTCGAAGCGGTGCGCAAACGCCCTGGAATGTATATCGGTTCAACCGATTCTCGGGGGTTGATGCACTGTTTGTGGGAGATCATCGATAATTCAGTCGACGAGGCCACCGAAGGTCATGCGAGCAAAATCGAGATCACCCTGTTTTCTGATGGCTCGGTCGAAGTGAGCGATGACGGCCGGGGCATTCCCGTAGACGAGGTGCCAGGCACCGGCGCCTCCGGCGTGGAAGTGGTTTATACCAAGCTCCACGCAGGAGGAAAATTTGACAGCGCCATGTACGGATCAGCCGGCGGACTTCACGGCGTTGGCGCCTCGGTTGTCAATGCGCTTTCTCAACGTCTAGATGTAGCCGTGCGTCGCGATGGGAAAATTTGGGAAATGTCGTTCCATCGTGGTGAACCGGGTACCTTTAAAGACGGAAAAAGCCCCAAACCAGATAACCCGTTTACGCCCTTCACCACGCAATCTGAGCTGAGGGTAACCGGCAAGGTCGCAAAGAAGAATACCGGAACTACTGTCCGTTACTGGGCCGATCCGGAAATATTCCCGATCGATACCGAGTTTAACTTTGACCACCTCATCGAACGCGCGAGGGAAAAGGCTTTTTTAGTTCCCGGGTTAGAGATATCCATTCGTGACGAACGGGGACTTTCAACCGCCGAGGGTACACCTGAACAGGAAGGTTCCACTGTCGAAGTTTTTAAGTACGACGGCGGTGTGGTCGACTTTGTGGACCACCTGGCTTCGGACCCGCCAGTGACGCGCACGATGCATATCACCGGCTCGGGAACGTTTACCGAAACGGTTCAGGAGCTGGATAAAAAGTCTGGGCACCTCACACCTCGCGAAGTTGAACGAATCTGCGAGGTTGACGTCGCCCTGCGTTGGGGTAACGGTTATGACACGTGCGAAGAGTCATTCGTCAACATCATTGCCACACCGAAAGGTGGCACCCACCTAGCGGGTTTTGAGGCGGGACTCGTCAAGGCCGTGCGCGCTCAAATTGACTCTCGCTCACGTCAACTTAAGGTAACTGCCCGTGATCCACGTATCGATAAAGAAGATATTTTAGCCGGGTTGACAGCCGTCATTGCCGTTCGCGTTCCCGAACCGCAATTTGAGGGCCAGACCAAAGAGGTGCTCGGAACAGCGCCCGTGCGCACCATTGTGTCCAAGATTGTTGACGAGGGGCTCACGAAGGAACTCTCGTCATCCAAACGCGATGCGCGCACCGAAAATTTGCGTGTCCTGGAAAAAATTGTCGCCGAGATGCGCGCCCGGGTGGCAGCGCGAACGCAAAAGGAGATATCGCGGCGGAAAAATGCGCTCGAAACATCAAGTTTGCCCGCTAAGCTAGCCGATTGCAGGTCGGAAGATATCGAAAAAACTGAACTCTTTATCGTCGAGGGCGATTCGGCGCTTGGAACGGCGAAACTTGCTCGAGATTCAGAGTTTCAAGCCCTGCTTCCGATTCGCGGGAAGATTTTGAATGTGCAAAAGGCTTCACCGTCAGATATTTTGAAAAATCAAGAGGTTTCCTCAATAATCCAAGTCGTCGGAGCAGGATCTGGGCGCACTTTCGATCCTGACGCGGCCCGCTATGGGAAGGTGATCTTCATGACGGATGCGGACGTGGACGGAGCTCACATTCGCACCCTATTGCTGACGCTCTTCTTCAGGTACATGCGCCCGCTCGTTGAAGCCGGCCGTGTGTACGCGGCTGTTCCACCGCTCCACAGGGTCGAGGTTGCCGCGAAAGGAAGAAAGAAAGGCGAATATTTGTACTCGTATTCTGACGGCGAGCTGCGCCAAATTCTCCACCGGCTTGAGCGGCAGGGCCGCACGTTCAAGGAGCCGATCCAACGCTACAAGGGACTGGGCGAAATGGATGCCGATCAACTTGCCGAAACCACGATGGATCCAAGCCGGCGAACGCTTCGGCGGATCTGCCTCGAAGACGAACAAGCGCTCCGTTTCGCGGAGGAAACTTTCGAGCTATTGATGGGCTCGGAGGTCGCACCGAGAAAGAGCTTTATCATCGATGGCGCCGGCGATATTTCACGTGAACAAATTGATGCCTAAACCGACCTTGGTCCTAGATTAGGTAGACTGTCACTTATGCACGAGGGAAGATTCACGGGACGCACGCTTGCACAGCGGCTATCTGCTCCCGCCCAGCTTCGGCTTCCAAGCCCGCACCTGGGGCTGTCTTGGCGTAATCTCCGCCAGGCTGATCTGGATGAGGTCCGTGATCTTCTCGATGAATCATCTGATGCTCGCGCGATTGACGAATTTCGGATACTCCGTTCGATCGGCGCCCTTTTAGACGGCACCGCGGGTGAATCTACTGATGCACTCGGCGGCTGGGATCCGGCCGGTACCCTTCAAGCGATTGGGCTAGTGAATCTCAACAGCAATCCGCTCACTGAGGTTCATGCCGACGTGCTCGGACTAACACGGCCGCAATGGCGTGGGCGAGGTATCGGGCGAGCGCTACTTGAATGGCAGGATGGCCGAGCACGCCAGCTAATCTTGCAGGCTGATCATGACCTGCCAGCCTCGATTCGTTCGCGCGTACGCAGCGATAATTTGGGCCGACGTCGGCTTCTTGCAGCCGGCGGATTTTCACCGCAGTGGCGGTGGACTTTCATGGACTTGGAGCTTGCTGAAAGTCACCGCGAGCTAGCGATGCACGCAACGCAAAGATTGGCTGCCCGTGGAATGTTCTTGGAAGTCTTTGAAGATAGTCACAGCGAAGAGGTTCGCCGGCTCCACAATCGGGTATCGATGGTGATGGAACGCCGCCAACCGCTCAGCACTGAACAATGGCGATCGAGGCTCGCGGGATCGAACCTGAAGACATCGTCGATCCTTACCGATGGTACGAATATTGTTGGATACCTGCTATCAGCTTCGGTAGCTGAAGGTGATAGCCTCTACGTGACGTTTTACGGAATCGATCGCGGGTTTCGCAATCAAGGTAACGGTACAGATCTCATTTTGTCGCACATTGATCGTGCGCTAGATCGGGGATTTACTAGGTTGAGCGTGCCGATCGTTTCCGAAGGGGCGCTAGAGACTAACTTCCTCAAGAAATATGGTTTCTTTGAGGCGGATTCGCAGATTCTCTATACGATTGATATTTGATGAACGATCAAACGTGGCAGTGGCAGAAACTGCATGCAACCGATGCGCAAGCGATCCATGATTTGATCTTGCGCATTGAAGAGGCGGATTCGGCATCGATCCGTACTTCGGGGCTTGAGGTTGAGTCATATTTTCACGACTCACACGTCTGGCGTGCACAGGGAGCCTGGGTGGGTGACTATCTGGTCGCCTTTGGTCTCGCACGTACTCCGAAAGGTAACGCCGGGGCGGCACCGATCACCGTTTCTGGTGGGGTAGCGCCCCAGTGGCGTGATAGGGGAGTTGGCAAGGATCTGCTCCAGCGGCAGTTACTGACGTCCCGTGAAGTTGCAGACGAACTCGGACTTTTGAGCGCTGATGTGCACATGTATGTTGAAAGCTCGCAGGCGGACCTGATTGGTCTTGCTAACGAATTTAATTTCACAACCGTGTCACAGTTTGTTCAGATGCGCCGGAGTTTAGATCTTCCCATGGCCGGTGTTGATACTTCGCAATACATTCAGATCATCAAATTTTCCGATGATTGGATGAAGGATACGCGAAAGGCCCACAACAAGATTTTGGCAGGCTCACAATCGTGGTCAAAATTGGATGCTCAGGCCTGGAAAGATCGCATCTCAGGTATGGAAGAAGATTGGTGCTTTGTGGCTCTGGACCTGTTTGGCGATCGCCCGAAACTTGCCGGATACCTTCTTGCCTCTCGCTTTTCTTCTCAAATTAGCGGGTTGGATGCTGCTGTATACGAGGAAGGGTACGTCGAAGAAATCGTGGTCCTGCCGCAGTGGCGGGGCAAAAATGTGGCCTCATCCCTGATGGTCGCGGCGATGGACCGCTTCAGGGCTGATGGTCTGAACTATATCGGCTTAGATGTGGTTATCGACGAAGACGGCGAAAACGCCGAGCTCGTAGCAGTTTTCGAACACTTCGATTTCGAACGGGTCGCAGAAACGTACATCGTTGCGACCCGTGTTTAGCCGATTGCAATAACGACGGCGGCAAGTGGCTGGCCGGAGGCGTCGCGCCGTTCGTCAACCTCGGGTAACTCAACGGACTTTCCGCCTTGGCCCATTGCCCGCGGTGGTAATTCGCCAACCCAGGCGAGCTGAAGCGTGTCTTCGCCACGGAGAAAGCGGTGAGCACGTACACCGCCGGTAGCCCGGCCTTTGGCAGGAAAGCGATCGAGGGGAGTGACCTTCGCCGAACCCGCCGTGGTGCCCGGTAGCGAGTTAGCCGCCCCAGCGACTGTGACAACGCCGTGAGCCGCAAGGTCGTTATCAGGAACGACGCCGAATGCAACAACCTTTTCGCCCTCTGGAAGTCGAATGCCCGCTACTCCTTGGCCGGCTCGGCCCTGTGGCCGAACGTCTTTCGCGGCGAAGCGCAACAGTTGGGCGTTTGAGGTGATGAGCACAATCTGGTCGGTATCCAGTGCCGGTCGAGCGCCAATAACCTCATCGTCGTTGGAAAGTTTAATGATCTCGATTGCGCCGCGTTCGGGAATATCAGGTTTGACCCGCTTGATTTTTCCTTGTGCCGTTGCAACGCCGAGTACGGGTGCGTCTTCCGCAAGTGAAATCAGAGCAACGACACGCGCATCCTTGGGCATGAGTAAAATTTCAGCGACGGGAGCACCGCCAGTCAGGCTTGGCGCTCCCTCGGTGGCCGGAATCGCTGGAATGTCGACGACGTCAAGGCGCTGAACGGATCCGTCGGAGGTGACTACCCCGATCTGCGAAAGATTGGAGGTGAAGACTTTGGACACGATCGCGTCATGCGCGGCGCGCGGGCCGCTTCGTGAAGGTTCTGCTTCTGTAACGATTCTTGCAATAAGCCCGTCTCCAGATAAAACTACCCAGGCCGGGTCGTCTTCGATTTTCAGGGAACCGCGAGGTGACGGCGTGCTACGGGAGTCCGCCTCAAGCAACACCGTCCGCCGTGGCGTACCGAATTGGCGTGATACCTGAGCGAGCTCTTCCGAAATGAGCGCGAAAAGCCGCGTCTGCGAACCGAGAATCTCCGTCAGGTCGGCGATTGTTTCAACCAGCTCATTCTTTTCGGATTCCAGTTCAATCTGACTAAATTTCGTTAGCCTACGCAATCTCAGTTCGAGGATGTATTCAGCCTGCAACTCGCTGAGATCAAAAACTTTCATCAGGCGATCTTTCGCGATCGCTGAGTCGTCCGAGGAGCGAATAACGGCGATTACTTCGTCGATATCGAGGATGGCGATGAGCAGACCCTCAACAAGGTGCAACCGCTCCTTTGCTCGATCAAGGCGGAACTGAGTGCGGCGGCGAGTAACGTCGATCCGGTGGTCGAGGAACACGCGCAACAGATCTTTCAGGCCGAGTGTGCGTGGTTGGCCGTCAACGAGTGCCACATTGTTGATCCCAAAGGACTCTTCTAACGGAGTGTACTTGTATAGATCGGCAAGCACAGCATCCGGGTTAAAGGAATTTTTTACTTCGATCACGAGTCGTGTGCCATGGTTACGATCAGTAAGGTTTTGGACGGCAGCAATACCTTGAAGTTTCTTTGACTGGACGCCCTCTTTGATCTTATCGATCACTTTTTCAGGGCCAACAAGATAGGGAAGCTCAGTGAAAATAATGCCCTTGCGGCGCGGCGAGATATTTTCGATATGAGCGGTTGCCCGCGTGCGGAAAATACCACGGCCCGTTTCATATGCCTGGCGTACACCATCGAGCCCAATGATTTTTCCACCCTCGGGCAGGTCCGGCCCTGGAATGTAGCGCATAAGTTCATCGAGGCTGGCATCGGGAGTATCGAGGAGGAACCGGGCCCCTGCCACCACTTCAACAAGGTTGTGCGGAGCCATGTTCGTTGCCATTCCAACGGCGATTCCCGAAGAACCATTGACGAGTAGATTCGGAATCGCTGCGGGTAACACTTCGGGCTGCATGTAGGTGTTGTCGTAATTGGCCACCATGTCAACCACGTCCTCATCTAGTGAGGACGTCATTGCAAGCGCGCCCGGTGCCATCCGAACTTCCGTATAGCGTGGTGCGGCTGGCCCATCGTCGAGAGAGCCAAAATTACCGTGGCCGTCAACCAGAGGCATGCGCATCGTGAAGGGCTGTGCGAGGCGAACCATCGCATCGTAAATTGCGGTGTCACCGTGCGGGTGAAGTCTGCCCATGACATCGCCAACGACGCGCGAGGATTTCACGTGTCCTTTATCCGGGCGCAAGCCCATTCGGTCCATTTGAAAGAGGATGCGACGCTGAACGGGCTTGAGCCCGTCGCGGGCATCGGGCAGGGCCCGTGCGTAGATCACCGAATAGGAATATTCGAGGAAGGAACTGCGCATCTCCTTAGAGACGTCGATATCTACAATGTGCTCATCGGTTTGGGCCATTCGACCATTATCGACGCGCTCGATATCGATTTTGCGTAGGCGCAGGCCCGTGTTGCGGTGATTTTAGCCGCCTGCTTTCGTACTATCACTCCGCCTTTGAGACAATGGGCAAATGATTGACGTTCGAGTGGAGCTAAATACTGCACTAGCATCGCTAGTTTTGGCGGAATCACCGGTTTTGACAGATATTGCTCAGACGATCGGCAAGGAAACGATTCGTGCGTTTTATGTGCGGCCAGAAACCGTTTTCGATGCCGACTCGGTTTATGACCGGATCGTCTGCTTCGCGGTCACCGAGCGGAGGTTGTTGCTGATCTTTTCTGATACGAATTATGAGATGGACACGCGAGGCGAATATGTCACGACAGCCCAATCCGTCCGGTTGGAAGATATTAAAGAACACCATGTGGTGCGCCGCCGCGAATTCCAAGGTGAACGGGTGGGTGAACTCAATTCAATTTTGCTGCGCTTACGGTGGGGCACATCCTTCAATCAAGATTTTCAACCCGGAGCGTGCGAGGATCCAACCTGCACTAATGACCATGGTTATCTTGGCATTGCGACGAACGAGGACTTGCAGATCTTCCTCGATCGGCACACGGATTCTGCCTATTTCCGTGAAGGGGTAAGCTTTATCGAAACGCTTTCCACTATATTGGGGGATTTGTGAATCTGGACGGCGCGATACGCCCCAAGGTCAAGAACCTCTCGAGCGTGATGACGAGTGCGCTAGCCGCAATTGGTAAAGGTTCCTTGACGGGTATAGCTTCTCAAGCTGAAACAGCAAAGCGCGAAGCAACTTTCGATTTTCCGGCTGCCAAACGCGCGTGCGTCGTTCTTGCTGATGGGCTCGGCTACCATCAGCTCAGCCAACGCTTTGGGCATGCGCCCAACATTCGTACCTTTGGAAACCAGAATTTTATTACGACGGTTGTTCCATCTACGACGGCGGCCGGAATCACATCCTTGGGTACCGGCCTCATGCCCGGTCAGACCGCGGTGGCCGGTTATTCCTTAAAAGTTCCGGGCACCCGGGATGTTTTCAGCTTGATCTCGTGGAACTCCCCGCGGGTAAACCCTGAAACATGGCAAACACAATCCACGCTATTTGAGACGGTAGGCGGGGAGCTAGTCAAGGTTCAGCCCGCGAAATACGTCAGTTCGGGGTTGACGCAAACCGGCTTACGTGGCGGGCGCACCGTCGTCGCCGAAAATCTCACCGAACGGGTCGACGCCACAGTGCGCGAATTGCGCGCCGAGGCCGATCTCGTCTATCTGTACTGGGACAGGATCGATGCCACCGGCCACAGATACGGGTGGACCTCAGAACAATGGATCGTAGAACTAGAACACTTCGACGAGGAATTTGGGAGGCTCGTTCGCTCACTACCTTCAGACACACTCGTGGTGCTCACGGCGGATCACGGGATGATTGACGTTTCGGAACGTATTGATATCCGGAGTTTTGATGAGCTGACGCGTGATGTTGACGTGGTAGCCGGCGAATCACGAGCGGTACAGGTATATACTTCCCGTCCAGAAGATGTTGCAAACAGGTGGCAAGAGTTTTTCGAAGATGACGCGTGGATTCTAACTAAATCACAAGCGGTTGCCGAGGGGCTGTTTGGCCCGGTCACGGACTTTGCCAGCAATGTGATCGGTGACGTTTTCGCATTCGCGAAAGGAACGCTTGCCATTGTGGATTCGAAATTTCAAAGTCCTGGCGCGATCGGTCTGATCGGCGTGCATGGATCCTTAACGCAAGAGGAGATGCACATCCCGCTATTCGTCGATGTGCTCTAGCTATCCTTTGAATAGCCGAAAACGATTTCATCCCACGAAGGCATAGCGGGGCGTTCCCGGCGCCGTTTCTTCTTTGCTGTGCCACTGTTCCCAGCTTCGCGCGACTTCTCTTCAGCCGCTGCAGTGACACCCGGCAATTCCTGCTGGCCGGGTAGCACGTCGCTACCTTCAGATTCTTCGGATGCGTTGTCTTCGACCGGTTTCGCCGCTTCGCGATCAGGCAGCTTCAAAACCGTGGCATCGACGGCCGCTTCGGGCTCCGAATGAGCTGGGTGTGCGCCGTCGAAATCAGCTTCGGTAGGCATTGGTTGTGAGGCCCCGCGCTTGGAATTTAAGGAAGCAAGCATCGTGTCAATATCCACGGGTGTTCCAGACGATGCGGGCTCAGCATCGATTGCAGAGATCTTCTCAGAAGGCGTCTGCTCGGAGCTGGCTGAAATAGCGGGCGTGTTTGGTTTCCGCCACGGACTGGTGGGAGCGGGAATCTGATTCTCCGTCAACCAGGTTGCCTCATCGTTATGGGCCTGCACGGTTTGCGCTTTGGTGTTGACCTTCCACAGCGCAGTGTACTCCCGGCCCCCGCTCGAATAGCGTGCGACGAGCATCCACGGTTCGCCCTGATCGCGGTAGGCATCCCACGTCACGCTAGATGGATCAATATCGCGAGAAATAAGCCGCGAGATCACCAGCTCCTCGAGAGTCATACCCCCGACGTCGTGCCCGAGTCGATAGGCACGCGCGAGCTGAGAGGTGTATTCGCGTTCGGCGAAGATTGGGGAGGCCAAACCCGTGAGCTGGCTTGGTGGTAAAGACGAAATTTCGGAAACTTCGGCTACGGTTAGTCCAGAACGGAAATGTGCCTGAATTTCTCGTGGAGTGATCGGACGTGGCTCGGAGTCGTCGTCGCGCTGTACATCGGTACGCAAGGCTGCGCGGAGCTCGTCAGTGATCGGCAAAACGTAGCGATTGCCTTCGGAATCATTCAGACTGAGCTTTTGCCCGTCCGAAAGCCCCAGCAGATCGAGCTCAATCATGTATTTCCTCCTACGGTTCTTCCCCAAGATTGCCACTTCCGCACAGCCATTTGGGTATTAGCGCTTGGTGTGTTGGATTTCAATGCGATTATCTCACTAAATCCACAATTGGTATCTTATGTTGTCAAATCCTTCTAGCTTTGGTAAAAAGACCTTGAACATTCACCGGATGAGGAATATAAATGGCAACAGATTATGATGCGCCGCGCAAGCAAGACGAAGAGCTGAAGGAAGATTCACTCACCCAACTGAAAGCTCGCAGTAATGACCATCAATCGAGTTCGGTCGATGAAGACGAGGTTGAAGCGGCTGAAGGCTTCGAACTTCCGGGGGCCGACCTATCAAATGTCGAGCTTTCCGTAGCGGTTGTCCCCGCGCAGGATGATGAGTTCACGTGCTCACAGTGTTTTCTCGTCCACCACCGTTCGCAGCTTGCCTATGAGGAGGGCGGAATGCCCGTGTGCGCGGACTGCGCGTCCTAGGGGTTTACCATGGCATGGTTTTTCCGAAAGAAAAAAGACGCCGAACCCGCAGCCGAACAGCCTACACCTGAAGAGGAGAAAGCTCGGTTAGAAGGCCCGTGGGATTCCGGCGACGTTGAAGATCTAGGGCAACGTCTCGATGCCGGTTCGCTCTGGATCCCGTTGGTGCCCGGTGCCTCTTTACAGTTTTCCTTAGATCGGAAGCGACGCCAAGTTTTGGGCATCGTTTTTTCGAAGAACAATTCGGCTCTACAGCTTCAAGTATTTTCCTCACCACGATCCCGAGACATTTGGGATGAGGTCCGCCGAGATATGCAAACCTCAATTGCCAAGCAGGGCGGCTCCTCCCAAGAGGCACAGGGAGAGTTCGGAACCGAGTTACGTGCCAACATGCCCGTGGCGAATTCGAAGAATGTTGCCCCCTATCGCTTCATTGGCATCGATGGGCCACGTTGGCTTTTACGAGCCACGATTTATGGTAGAGCCGGATCGGACGACGAGGCAGCAAAGGAAATGTACGACATCATTAAAGACGTCGTCGTTCATCGCGGCCAGACACCTCATCCACCTAGAGAGCTCTTACCACTTGAGATCCCGCAGCAGATCAAAAATCAGGGCGATGAGTAGGCGAACTGCGCTAACAGGTACCGTTCGGGCTATCACCTATCCGGGTGCACTGCGCCCGCAAGTTCGGCTTCGGCTCGAGGTCGATCAGGAGACAATCACGGTTCATTTCCTTTCTCGCTCTACACTTGAATGCATTGATATAGGTTCAAAATTGCACGTGACGGGCGCTCTGACGAGTTTTCGAGGAGTTCCGACGATGTTTAACCCCAGCTTTGTGATCAAGGAAGCCGATGAATAAAGAACATGCGGGCGAGGAACTAACCTCGGCGGGCCTGCGAGCAGTGATCGAAGACGATTTCGATATCGTCGAGGCAGTTGGGGGGATCCGTGGGATTGTCGAATCGGTTTTGCCGACGATCGTTTTCCTCATTCTTTACACCGTGACGGCGGAATTGAATCTCGCATTGGTCGTCTCAGTTGGGACCACAGCCGTTTTCATTCTCGTCCGTGCTGTCCAACGCATATCGGTTCTTCCAGCTCTGGGTGGGCTGCTCGCAATTGCCCTTTCAGCAGTTATCGCCTGGCGGAGCGGAGAGGCCTCGAACTTCTTCGTGTGGGGCCTTGTGACGAACGCGGCGTATTTGCTCGGCCTGCTGATTTCCTTAGCGCTGCGCTGGCCAATCATGGGGGTGATGATTGGATTTTTGCGCGGGGACGCCACCTCTTGGCACTCGGATCGAAGCGATCCCGCAAAAATTATTACTCGGCGTCGATACACTCAGATCACATGGTTATGGGTGGGGATGTTTGCCGTGCGTTTGCTTGTTCAAGCGCCGCTCTACTTTGCGGATGCGACAGAAGCACTTGGAATCGCCCGACTTTTTATGGGGGTGCCTCTATTTGCCCTAGTCGCATGGTTTACGTGGATGATGGTTCGCGGGCTGCCGGATATCGAGCAAAAGGAACCATCGCAAGCTTTAGCGAAATAGCTGAGATATTTCGTCAACCTCGGCATGTGGGCCGACGACGAAAAGCAGCTGATCACCGCCCTCGACGGACATGTCGGGGGAGGGGGAAAGCGGTACACCATCACGAATAACACTTGCAATCACGATATCCGCAGGTAGGCTCACCTGCCCCACCGGCCGTTCGGTCATCAGGGAACGGGCAGTCACAGTGCCTTGATACAGGCTGGCGCCGGACTGGAATCGCATGCGGCGCATGAGCCGGCCCGGAGAGAGTGCTTCTTCTACGATGTCAGCCATCATCCGAGGGGTTGATACCGCCACATCGACGCCCCAGGCCTCGTCAAAGAGCCAGGCGTTAGATTCGTTTGAAACTCGCGCAATAATTCGGGGTACGCCGAACTCGGTTTTTGCAAGAAGCGATATCACGAGGTTCGCCTTATCGTCACCCGTTGTCACGACGAGGGCATCTGTTAGGCCTGCACCGGCAGATTCAAGCGTTGAAAGATCGCTGGCATCGCCGAGCATCCAGCTGGCGCCCGGTACCGTGGCTGCTCTCAACGATTCGGGCTTGATCTCAACAATCGTTACCTCGTGTCCGGCTTGGGTCATGTCGTTGGCGACCAGGCGGCCCACTGAACCTGCTCCTACGATAAGGATCTTCACCACTCATCATCTCCTAGCCGATGGTTGAGTATCCGCTGGATCGCGTGGATCTTTGAGGCGTGCGAAAGTAAACGAAGTTCATCGTCGTCTTGGATAACGGTGTTTTGCTGCGGTAGCACGAGCTCGAGCTCGCGCGTTAGATACGCAACTCGTGCGCCGGTGTGGCGTTCGATATCCGCAACGGTTTGTCCGAACCAAGAGCTGTCAAGATCTACGTAAAACAGAGCTGTTTGGGTCGCGTTATCGATGTGTTCTACGTGCGGCCCGAACGCGATCAACTGATGAAGTACCCGATTCGAAGTCCAGGTCACGGGAGCGACGACGCCAATTCCGAGTTTCGAATAAACTTTGGCACGCGTGGAATCGTAGATCCGAGCCACGACGTTGTTAAGGCCGAACGTTTCACGAACAACGCGAGCAGCGATAATGTTTGAATTGTCGCCTGAAGAGACGGCTGCAAAACCCGCGGCTTCCGCTATTCCTGCGTGTTCGAGTATGCCGCGATCGAAGCCGATACCAGTTACCTGTTGGCCGGAAAACTCCTGCGGCAAACGAGCGAATGCGCGAGAGTTTTGATCGATAACGGAAACCGAATGCCCACGATCTTCGATTCTCATCGCGAGCTCTGCGCCGACGCGTCCGCAACCCATAATGACGAAGTGCACGGGATAGAGGTTACCGGAATTCTAAATAAAGCGTAACCTTTCACTGTGCTTAACTTAAGGCCCACAACTGTGCAGGAGGTTCGCTCGCGGGCCTCCGCGTTCTCAACGGTGTCACTAGCAATCGTGATTAGCCCGCAGATCGTCTTGCGGGCCATGTCCTATTCGCAGCGTTCCACCGGTGGTTTTATCGCCTTGGGCGTCGCGCTTGCTACGTTCGTGGCAGCCATTTTGGTTTCACATCGGCTTTTTCAATGTGTCCCACGCCGGCTATCCCACCAGCTTGCACAGCGCCATATTGCGCATTGGGCTGGATTGTTTGTGGCTGCTGCTCGAATTCTTGGGTATGCCCTCCTTGTTATTTTGGGGGTTGAGCTTGCAGTTGGATCGGTTAACGCTGTTGTGGATATTGCGTGGAACGCGTGGTTGGATCCGATTTTCATTATCGTGATGGCGATACCTGTGCTCACCGGCCTTGGAAAATGGCGCCAAAGTTGGATAACGGGAGTGTCGATTATTGCCAGTCTTGCACTCGTGGTGATTCTTACCTTCGGATTGGCGCAAGAAGCGATTGGTGCAATCGACTTTGAAAATATTCGACTTGCCCGCGAGGATGCGCTTGCAACAGAACTGGCTCCCGACGTCACACAGGCCTACTTTGAGGCAGCTATTGGGGGCGCGCTCGTGGGCGCGGTGATTTCTTTGATCTCAGAACGGGTCATGGCACCAAACGATCAACGGCGTGTTCACCCGCGCGCATTATTGTACGTGGGCCTGGCAATGTTCTTCATTATTGGCGTGAGTTTGTATTTTGTTGTGCTATTGCACATGCCAACCAGGCGAGTGGCCATCCCATCCCTTTCTATCGCATTCGCGTTCTTCGGCCACGCGGGCCAAGCGGTCCTCGCCATTTTCTATGTTGTGCTTGGGTTGGGCGTGGTTTACGCATCGTACAGTCAGCTGCCACAACTGTTGCGTGAACTTTCACTGGATGGCCTACTGCCGCGTAGGCTCGCTGCTGCTGATGCCATCGGGCCAAGGCGCTTGATTATTGCACTGATCGCTACGATGGCCGCGGTGGTAACGATTATTCTTGATTCTGCACGCTCGATTTCCGCAGTTTTTGTGATGACGGTTTATACAGCGCTTGTTGTTACCTCCACGGCCATGATCCTTCGATCAAGATCGATCCTGAATGATTCGGTAAATTCTGCCGAACGGCGCACAGCACGTTTAAACGCGTGGCTTTTCCTCGGTTACGCAGTATTTGCGCTGACGGTTGTTATCGCTGTCGTGCTGACCCAACCCGCCTGGGCTTCAGCCGGACTTGTTGCTCTGTGCGTCCCCGCAGCGTTCCTTGTTGCACATTCGCGCGGTCAGAGCAAAATCACCGAACAGTTGCGGCTGGAAGCAACTCCCGCTGGGCGCCACCTACCGACGCGCGTCCACGGATTGGTTCTCATTGAGCGAGTAGACGAAGCAACGATCCAGGCTGTTACGTGGGCCCGCGCGATGAGGCTGTCATCACTGACCGGCGTCGTGATCGATATTGATCCTGTACAGACAAAGAAAATCCGGCAGGCATGGGCGGATTCCCTTGTGCCGGTTGAATTGACGATTCTGGGTGAACCGAGGGGCGCATTACGCGGACCGTTAATCGAGTACGTCCGGGCACGGCGTGAAAATAGTCCGAATGATTTGATCGCCATATTCATTCCGCGTGTCATCTCAGTTACCTGGGCACAGCAGTTCACTCTTCGGCATTCAACGCCAAGAGTGGTATCCGACCTGCGTCGCGAACCCAATGTAATTATTGCCGAGGTGCCATACCGCCTGGGAGAGGAGGACTCATGAAGTTGACGATTGAGGATATCGGGCATGGTGGCGTTGGTGTTGCCCGTTATGAAGGTCAAGTTATTTTCGTACGCGGGGCGTTGCCGGGTGAAATTGTGGAGGCCGTGTTTACTTCTCGAAAGTCGAAATATTCTACCGCCCTCGTCACTGGCGTGATCGAACCTAGCGAGTTTCGAGTTGACCACCCGTGGCCCGTGGGTGCTGCCGGCTACACCGGCGCAGCGGACTTTGGGCACGTCACTACCCAGGGCCAGCTAGCGCTGAAAACCCAAGTAATTCGAAATACGGTGCGGCGCATTGGTGGTGAGGAACTTTTCCGAACTATCGAGCACTTGGGCGTGGAGGTGCGCGCAATCGACAGCGGCAAAGGCTGGGGGACCCGCACGCGATACGAGGTGACGAAACTAGAGTCCGGGGTTGGCATGTTTCGGGAGAAATCCCATGAGCTCGTGGCAATAGAAGAAATGCCGCTCGCTCTGCCAGATCTAGCAGAGCTCAAACTGTGGGCTTCGGCGTGGGATTCGTACATTAAACCGGGTACCCGGCTCAAGGCTGTTGCACCAGCGTCGGGCGACAACGTCGTCGTCGCTGGCGATGTCGTGTGGTCCGCGCCCGGGCTCAAGGCAACTGAGCACATTTGGGAACGCGCAAGCACAGAAGATGACATCTATGACTATCGCATGAATGCGAAAGGATTTTGGCAAGTCCACTTTCGGGCCCCGAGTACTCTTTTGACATCCGTGCTGGCCGGTGCGCAAGTACTATCGGGGGAATATGTGGCAGAGCTATTCTCCGGGGCGGGCCTGTTCACTTTGCCCCTCGCGCAAAAAGTGGGAAAGAACGGAAGAGTAGATGCCTTTGAAGGGTCGCAAAGCGCGGTGGCCGACGCCCGCTACAATCTTCGGCACACCCCGTGGGCGCACGCCAATGTGGCAAAGATCGACCATGGGATTGTACGCGAAATTGAGGGCGCCGACGTCGTCATTGCCGATCCGCCACGCGCCGGACTTGGCCGTGGACTCGCAGAAAACCTCGGCCGGCTCTCCGCGCGTAAAATCGTCTTGGTGTCGTGTGATCCCGCGGCGATGGCAAGAGACGTGGCACAATTGGTGGCAAGTGGTAGAAAAGTTGAGAGCATGGACGCAATCGATATTTTCCCGAACACGCATCACGTCGAAATAGTGACAGCCTTGAGCTAAATGGTCGAAATCTAATGGACGCAGCGGCACGATCTTGATAGTTTGATGTCAAGATAGTTTTATGGGCTCAACTGGCAAGCGTTTAAGGAGAGCTATGAGCATTGATAGTTTCAAGGCCAAGTCCACTTTAGAAGTTGACGGCAAAGAATATGAGATCTACCGTCTAGACGCAGTCCCGGGAACAGAAAAACTACCGTTCTCGCTCAAAATCCTCGCCGAAAACCTTCTTCGTACCGAGGACGGCGCGAATGTTACTGCCGAGCAGATCCAGGCGCTTGCCAATTGGGATGCGAGCGCGGATCCCGAGCATGAAATCCAATTCACGCCCGCACGCGTGGTGATGCAGGACTTTACCGGGGTGCCGTGCGTGGTAGACCTTGCCACCATGCGCGAGGCAGTCACGGATCTTGGCGGCAACCCAGATCTGATCAACCCGCTCAACCCGGCTGAGCTTGTGATTGATCACTCGGTCCAAATCGACGTCTTTGGCACCCAGAACGCCTTCCGGCGCAACGTGGAAATCGAATACGATCGCAACCGGGAACGCTACCAGTTCCTGCGCTGGGGACAAACAGCTTTTGACAACTTCAAGGTGGTGCCACCGGGCACCGGCATCGTCCACCAAGTGAATATTGAATACTTGGCGCGCGTGACGATGGCCCAGGAAAACGACGGCGTCCTGCAAGCTTATCCAGACACCTGTGTGGGTACGGACTCGCACACTACAATGGTCAATGGGCTCGGGGTCCTTGGCTGGGGAGTGGGCGGTATTGAAGCTGAGGCCGCCATGCTCGGTCAGCCAGTTTCCATGCTGATCCCGCGTGTTGTGGGCTTCAAGCTCACCGGCGAAATCCCGGCCGGATCTACCGCCACCGACGTCGTACTCACAATTACCCAAATGCTTCGCGAACACGGGGTGGTCGGCAAATTCGTCGAATTCTATGGCGAAGGAGTCGGAGCCGTACCGCTTGCAAACCGCGCAACCATCGGGAATATGTCTCCAGAGTTTGGCTCGACCGCAGCCATCTTCCCGATCGACGATGTCACGCTCGACTATCTGCGCCTTACCGGCCGTTCCGAAGAACAAATAGCGCTCGTGGAGGCATACTCCAAAGAGCAAGGGCTATGGCACGATCCATCTGCGGAAGTCGAATACTCCGAATACCTCGAGCTGGACCTATCGACGGTGGTCCCATCGATCGCCGGCCCCAAACGGCCGCAGGATCGCATCGTGCTCAGTGAGTCAAAGGAGAAATTCCGCGAAGTCCTTCCCGCCTACGTTTCCGAAGATGACGACGATAAAATCGACTCTTCGCTCGAAGCAACATTCCCCGCTTCAGATCCAGTTGCTCCCGGAAGCGATGACGAACATCCCGCGCCGTCGATCGAACAGGTACCAAACCGAGTTCACAAGCCAAGCGCAGTCACACTTGCCGATGGCACGCAAACCGAACTCGACCACGGATCGGTGGCCATTGCCTCGATCACATCGTGTACGAACACATCCAATCCTTCCGTGATGATGGCCGCAGCTATACTCGCCCGAAACGCCAATGCGAAGGGACTGAAACCCAAACCTTGGGTTAAGACGTCGATGGCGCCAGGCTCGCAGGTTGTTACCGACTATTACGAGAAAGCGGGTCTATGGCCAGATCTGGAAGCGCTCGGATTCCACCTGGTTGGCTACGGGTGCACCACCTGTATCGGCAATTCCGGCCCATTACCAGAAGAGGTCTCTCAGGTCGTTCATGATGAGGACCTAGCAGTTGTGTCAGTCCTATCAGGAAACCGTAACTTTGAAGGGCGGATCAACCCCGACGTCAAGATGAACTATCTTGCCTCCCCGCCGCTCGTCATCGCCTATGCACTTGCTGGCACCATGGATTTCGACTTCGCATCCGAACCACTTGGCACAGATCACGACGGCGAGGACGTCTATCTTTCCGATATCTGGCCCGACGCCGCGGAAGTGCAAGAAACCATCGATGAATCGGTGAACCGCGACATGTTTGAAACTTCCTACGCGGATGTATTCAGGGGCGACGAACACTGGCAAAGCCTCGAAACACCCGAAGGATCCACCTTCGAATGGGACGAGGAGTCAACCTACGTGCGCAAGCCCCCATACTTTGAAGCCATGACCATGGAACTCGAACCCGTCGAAGACATTTCGGGGGCGCGGGTGCTAGCCAAACTCGGCGATTCAGTCACCACGGATCATATTTCACCTGCAGGTGCGATCAAGTGGGATTCCCCGGCGGGCCAGTACCTCTCCTCGCATGGCATCGATCGGCGAGACTTTAACTCCTACGGTTCGCGCCGGGGAAACCACGAAGTGATGATCCGGGGCACCTTCGCCAATATCCGCCTACGCAATCAGCTCCTTGACGGTGTTGAAGGTGGATACACGAAGAATTTCCTCACCGGTGAGCAGGATTCCATTTACGACGCTTCGCAGGCCTATCAGGAGGCGGGCATCCCGCTCGTCGTGCTTGCCGGTTCCGAATACGGATCGGGTTCCTCGCGGGATTGGGCCGCTAAGGGAACGGCGCTACTTGGCGTCAAAGCCGTAATCACTACTTCATTCGAGCGCATCCACAGATCTAACCTCATCGGAATGGGCGTATTGCCGTTGCAATTCCCCGAGGGAGAAGACGCGGACTCACTCGGCTTGGACGGTAGCGAAACCTTCGACATCAGCGGCGTGAGCGTACTTAACGAAGGCCGCACGCCCAAGACTGTGAAAGTGACCGCCACGAAACAGGATCGCACCACCGTCGAATTTGACGCTCGCGTGCGTATTGACACTCCGGGCGAGGCCGATTACTTCCGCAACGGTGGCATCCTGCAGTACGTGCTTCGCAACTTGGCTAAGTAGCGTTAAGTAGCGTGTGGGCCCACTGAAGCGGTCGGGCTGTACTCCGCCTGGTAGCTTCGCGGTGGCAGCGC
The DNA here is from genome assembly GCF_030811535.1 of Trueperella bonasi. GTDB lineage: Bacteria > Actinomycetota > Actinomycetes > Actinomycetales > Actinomycetaceae > Trueperella > Trueperella bonasi. The sequence continues at coordinate 1,864,777 of NZ_JAUSQX010000001.1, forward strand.
TTGGAACTCTCCGTTTACGTTCCTGCGCGCAGCCACCGCTACGCACCGTACGCTGAATGTCGGGCCCACTGAAGCGAGGCGCGCAGGGATCAAGCCTGACCGCCCGAAGCGACCGCTTCAGTGGGCTCGCGTGCATGTCAGCGGTCCGTGAAGGGATGGTAGTGTATGCGCAGATATAGTTTTGGAGGCAACGTGATTCTCGATTCGATTAACAGCCCCGCTGATCTTCGCAAACTCAAACCCAAGCAGTTAGAGAAGCTAGCGGAGGAAATCCGCAGATTTCTCGTTACTAACGTTGCGAAAACCGGTGGGCACCTCGGGCCAAATCTCGGGGTAGTTGAGCTCACTATCGCCCTGCACAGAGTATTCGATTCTCCGGCTGATCCACTGGTGTGGGATACCGGTCACCAGGCCTACGTCCACAAAATCCTTACCGGCCGCAAGGACTTTACGAAACTGCGCCAAGAAGAGGGGCTATCCGGCTATCCCTCCCGCGCGGAATCAGCTCACGACATCGTTGAAAACTCGCACGCTTCTACCGCCTTATCCTGGGCTGATGGCATCGCTCGTGGCTTGCAACTGGCAGGCCGCGACAACCGCGCTGTCGCTATCATCGGCGACGGCGCTATGACCGGTGGCATGGCCTGGGAAGCCCTCAACAACATCGCCGAAGATCCCGATCGTCCCATCGTGATCGTGCTCAATGACAACGGAAGATCATACGCCCCCACCGTCGGAGGATTCGTTCGCAGGCTAGACCCGGTTCGTAAGCTGGACGCCGTCCGCGTCAATCGCGATTATGACCACTTTTTGGACTGGGGTAAACGCACGCTACAAAGCTCAGGCGTTCCAGGCCAGCTCACCTACGATGCTCTCCGAGGGATAAAGAAGGGCATGAAAGAAGTCCTCTTCGACGCCGGTATTTTCGACTCGCTCGGCCTTAAATACATGGGTCCGATCGATGGCCACGACATCAAGAGCCTAGAAGAAGCTCTGACGATGGCGCGTGACTATGGCGGGCCGGTCGTGGTGCACACCATTACCGAAAAGGGCCGAGGATACAAGCCAGCCGAAACGAATAAGGCAGACCGGTTCCATGCGGTTGGGCGCATTCATCCGGAAACTGGCCTTCCCGTCGAACCATCCCGTTTCGGCTGGACATCCATTTTCGCCGAGGAAATTGTGCGAATCGCACGCAAAGATCCCACCGTCGTCGCCATCACCGCGGCCATGCTCGAACCGGTGGGACTCAAACCAATGCTCAAAGAATTTCCCAAACGCGTGATTGATGTTGGCATTGCCGAACAGCACGCGCTCACGATGGCCGCCGGCCTTGCTCACGCGGGCTACAGCCCGGTTGTCGCCCTGTATGCGACCTTCATGAACCGTGGCTTCGACCAGCTCCTGATGGACATTGCACTCCATAACGAGCCGGTCACTATATGCCTTGACCGCGCGGGTATTACCGGCGACGACGGCGCATCCCACAACGGCATGTGGGACCTCTCATTGGCCGCAATGATCCCAAATTTGAAAGTGGCAGTGCCCCGCGATGAGGCAACCATGCGCGAACTTCTTCGCGAAGCGATCAAAACACCGGCACCTACACTCGTGCGATACCCGAAAGGCTCAATCCCCAAAGAGCTTCCCACGTTCAGAAAAATTGGATCGCTCGATGTTATCTACGAACACCAGGTTGACGGCGTGGCGCCGATCGTGCTTGTCGCGATCGGACCTATGGCACACACGATGGTTGAAGCCGCGAAACACATGGACGACGAGTCAATTATTGTGATCGATCCACGGTGGGTTTTGCCCATCAACGAAGATCTCGTCAACCTCATATCCAATGCGAGCGGAGCCGTCGTACTCGAAGACGGATTGATCGACGGGGGAGTGGGCGACGAGCTACGGCTCGCACTTACCGATGCGGGGCACTACCTGCCCGTACACAATCTCGGAATAGCCAAAGAGTTTATCCACCATGCGGCGCGCAAAGATATTTTGGCGTACCAGAACATGGATATCGCGGCTGTAATTGACGCCACGCGGAGTGTGCGTTCAAAGATTAAATCCTCCGCAGAGGTCGATTAGACACCCGTTGATGTCGATTAGATCAGGCCCGCTTGCCGCGCATTCACATGGATGGGGCCGGTGACTTGTTCAATCTGCCACGGGCGAGCACCCTCAGCCAGGAAAATAGCTGCCAGATCTTCCTCACTCGTCCACCCCGTCCACGCGGCCATTTTCTGAACCGCCGGCTTCATCAGCACGTCCTGGCGAAGCCCGAGCTCATCGGCGAGCTCAAGGACTGTCGAACGAAGGCTCTCCCAACGCGCGGCAGCGTCGCGATCGTGGCGTTCCCACCTATTAACGGGCGGATAGGGATCCTTTGACTCGGTATAACGGCGTTCGGGAAGCGCCCGTTCATCAAGGTTCCAAGCAATCTCAATCGCCTCCCACCAGGTGTCAACATCGCCGCGCCTTTGGCGCGAACGCAACAGCGATGAGTTCACGACGTCCGAACGTGAACGCGGTTTGCGGCCAGCCAGCTCTGCCAATACCTTGTTAGGCAAGACTTTCCCAGGTGCGAGGTCGCGCTTGCGCGCCAAATTGTCACGCGCGCCCCACAATTCCCGCAACATCGCAAGGGCGCGCCGATCACGAAGCCCGGCTTGCCGTGATGCACGCCGCCACGGCTGCTTCGACGGAAGTCTTGGTTTGCGTAACCGAACTTCTTCGCATTCCTGTTCGAACCACTCAAAGCGGCCGGCTTCTACAAGCTGGTCGGTTAATTCCTCTCTGAGTTCATGCAATAATTCAACGTCGAGTGCGGCATAGGCTAACAGCGGGGGAGGAAGCGGGCGCTGGGACCAATCCGAATTCGAATGCTCCTTCGCTAAGGTCCAGCCGGTGACTTCCTCCGTAATTGCTTGGAGGGAGACCTTTTCGAAGCCCAACATCAGCGCGGCAAGCTCGGTGTCAAAAACTTTCGTAGGATACAGCCCCAATTCGTGTAAGCATGGAAGATCCTGATCGGCAGCGTGCAGTATCCACTCCTCTTTAAGCACTTCACGTAAGCCGCCAAGGCGGTCCTCGATGCCAATCGGATCAATCAGAATTGTTCCGGTACCTTCCCGGCGAACCTGAATGAGGTAAGCGCGGTTAGAGTAGCGAATTCCCATCGCGCGTTCAGTGTCGACAGCTATCGGCCCTGAACCGGATGCAAGGCGCGCGACGGCGTCGTCGATCTTCTCGTTGACCACCTCGGGGATGCCCTCACGTGGAACATCAAGTGGACGAGTGGGGGTGTCGTTACTCAAACTTTATCCACCTTACGCGCAAGGCTGCTAACCTGATCGCTCCACGGCCCCAGCCCTGACAACGAAGCGATAAAATCCGCCCACGCACGCAAGTGCTCGGTCAGATAGGGAGTTTGCGGAGACCACGAAGCGCGCACTTCGAGGTCAACGCGCGAAGAATTCAGATATAAGCCGCCGAATGTTTCATTGAAAACACGGGTGACGGTCCCGTTCAGACTGTGATAAGAAGCGCCAGCTCCATCAAAACCATCCTGCAACCACGACCACGCCACCTCACCCAAGAGCGGATCATCACCCATGACGGAATCGACTGGAGCTTGCGCATGGATGACAATCCTAAACGTGCCGTTCCATGCCGGTTGCGTATCGGGATCGTGAAGGACCACAAATTTGGCCGAGCCACGCAGTTCATCCGAATCGTTCCGATCTTTCACCTCGGCCTGAAGCGCCACTGCCCACGGCGCGATCCGAGTTGGGCCCGGGATCTGACCCACGTGAATTTCGGGCCGAAACTCCAATCCCTTGAGAGATTCAAGGGCAGTTACGAAGTCCGCAGGCGGGAGATTATTGGTCACCCTTCGACTCTAACGACATAGACTCAGCCTGTGGCGGTGACGCGCCGGACTTTTGGCGTAATTCCTAACGAAATACTGCGACGGAAGGTCCGACGAACCGTACGTGCCCGTCATCGGTCAGCGTGGGCGGCTCCCAGCTAAGTATCTGCTTCTTTCCCGCTACGGGCGCCGGAACATTCACGGGCTGACTGGAGCGGGAGAATACGACGACGGTGCTGCCCCGAGTCATCCAGCCGGAATCGCCATCGAGCACAAACGAGGTTTGTGAACGATCGCCGCTAGCTATATCGGGATCAGATTTACGTATGCGAATCAGATCTTTAACGAATCCAAGCATTCGGCGGTGTTTGACAGCATCAACTTCTTCCCAGTTGAGCTTGGATGAAATGAAAGTCTGCTCGTCTTGGGGATCCAGCATCGTTGCGGGAATGTCACCGTAAATGGTGGTCATATCCCAATTTGCAAACTCTGCAAGCCTACCTTCCTTGATGAGGGGGCCCAGTTCTTCGCCGTGATCGGTGAAGTAGTGGAAAGGTGTGCGTGTTGCAAATTCTTCGCCCATGAAGAGCATGGGAGTGTAATGGGATAGCAAAATCAATGCTCGCGATATTGCGAGCTCGCCGATTTCCAGTTTCAGGGAGGGGCGGTCGGATATCATCCTATTTCCCACTTGGTCATGATTTTCATCAAAGGCCATGAAGTGATGCCCGGACATTCCCTCAGGAATCGGCTTTCCTCGTGGAGCCGATTCGAATGTGAGCTCTTGACCAACTCGCACAAATCCGTGCTCAAAAGCTTGAGGCATGACCGCATCGTCAGCGTAGTCCGCATAGTAGGCGTTCGTTTCTCCGGTCAGCCATACGTGTAAAGCATGATGGATATCGTCTGCCCACTGCATGTCCATTCCATAGCCACCATCTTTCACCGGCGTGACCATGGCGGCGTCATTATCTTCCGATTCGGCGGTGAGAGTGAGCGTTCGCCCGAGTTCGGTTCCCAGTTCGGCGATCTCCTCTGAAAGCTGGGCCAAGAAATGCCGATCAGAATTGTCAAGAAGGTGGTGTACGGCGTCGAGCCGGAGCGCGTCGAAATGGTAGTCGCGCATCCACTGCTTGGCGTTATCAATCAAGTAACGCCGAACAGATTCGCTATCCTCGCCGTCCAAGTTAAGAGCCTCACCCCAAGGAGTGTGATGCCAGCTTGAAAAATAGGGCCCAAATTGAGCCAAGTAGTTGCCGTCCGGGCCGAAGTGGTTGTACACGACGTCGAGGCAGGCGGACATGCCATGCCCATGAATTGCGTCAATTAGTGCGACGAGATCCTCGGGCCGTCCATACGGGTGATGGAGGGCAAAGATAGACACCCCGTCGTAACCCCAACCACGTTCGCCAGGCATCGGGGCAATCGGTAGGAGCTGAATAACGTCTACTCCAAGATCCTTCAAATAGCCCAGCCGTTCGATCGCAGACCGAAACGTTCCCCGTGGCGTGAAAGTTCCCACGTGCATCTCGTAGAACACCTTGCCGTGCAGGTTTTCCCCTCGCCAATCATCATCCGTCCACTCGAATGTCGATGGATCGACTATCTCACTTGGCCCGTGTGGACCGTCGGGTTGGCACATGGAACGTGGATCGGGAAGCCGCATTCCGCCGTCAAGGCGCACATAGTACTGCGTACCCACAGACAGCGGCTGATCCAAAACGAAGTGGTTCCCAATTTTGGCGAGTTCCACTTCCTCCTCGGTGCGAGCAAGAACGAGCGTCGCCTTCTGAGCTTTCGGAGCCCAAATCTTTACGTTAGTCATGAACCCTCTCAAGTACAGCAGCTGGGAAACGCCCAAGAACATCGGCCAGCGGCTGATTCCCGCCCTCGATAGTGGTGTCGGTCAACACATTGCGCCAATGCCCATCTGGCAAAACGATTGTGTAATCACCGCTGTGATCGGGAAGGTTGCGCATCGCGGCAGTGACGAGCACCGGTTGATCATTGAGAGTGCGTGCGAACGCCAATGCACGGCCAGTTGACACGGGCAAAGGCTCATAGCCGCAATCGGCCGAAGCAATGCCAGGATTGTCGCGGCGCAGCCGCGCAAGACGCGATGTGACCCACAACTTTTCAGTGTCCAAACTTGGGGAGGAAGGTAGCCCGTCTCGGTCCAGTTTGGTGAGCATCTGCTCGAGTCCCTCGTAGTCAACGGCTCTCCGGTTATCGGGATCGACCAACGAGGTTTGAGTGATCTCTTCACCGTTATAGATATCCGGAACGCCGATGCACGTCATCTGAATTGCCTTTTGAGCAAGGATATGGGTGCGAGCAGCCGCCGAGCTGCGTTCGGCAAAAGCCTGTAACAAATCTGCCGCTTCGGATTCGAGGATTGCCTTGGCGTATTCGACCAGGCCACGTTCAGCTTCTTCGTTTTGTTCCGTCCACGTCGTCCACGATTTTTGCTCGCGCGAAGCTTTCAGAAGATAAGCTTCCAGCCGCTCAAGTGATATTGGGCCCTCCGGCGTCCACGTTCCTAGCAGAGTTTGCCAAAGAAGATTCTCAGACTGGCCATCAAGCCCCGATGGCCGATCACTGGAAACGATATCGCGCGCCTTGACAAGCATCTCGAGCCACTCATCCGTATATTGCGCGATCGGGGCGATCCGCGCACGTACATCCTCACAACGTTTGGTGTCGTGCGTCGATAGTGTTGTCATCGTCACCGGCCAGGTCAGCGACAAACGGGATTGGAAATCATGGAAATCGTCGGGTGAGGTGGTGAAGTAGTGCGGCCCAGCACCCACTTCGTTTGCGGAGGTCAAAACCGTATAGCGATAGAAAGTGGTATCTTCGACCCCCTTGGCCATGACGGCGCCACACACCTGCTGGAACCGAATGATGGCTTCATTTCGGGCCGCTTCGTGAGTGCGACCCGCCGATCCGACCTCGTTACCAAGAAGAAGATCGATGACGACCGCAAGGGTGTCTTGGCGGTCCTCATCGAGATTACGGCCTGCCCGTTCAGCGGCTGAACGCAGGACCCGTTCATCTTCAGAACTCGGTTTTTCGCCCGGAACGACGTAGGCACGATACCTGTCCATATGGACGACGAGCTCGACGATCACCTCTTGAATCGACCTGTGCGTATGGTCGCGCAGGCGAACATCGGCATGGCAAATATTTGCCAGAATCGTTGACAGCCGCTCGACCTCGGCATAGAGCGAGGTGTCCACTATTTGCCGCTTGGATTTGATTTCGATGGAGGTTACCGAATCGGTTGACCCTGAAAGTTCGCCGTAAAATTGCGTCAGTTCAGGTAGTCCAGTCGGGTCTGTGAACAGTCCTTGGAGCCGCATGAGCGTGTCGTAACCCGTAGTGCCGGCGCACGGCCAATCGGAGGGAAGTGTTTCTTCGCCTTCCAAAATCTTTTCTGCCACTGTCCATGCGCCACCGGTTGCTTCGGCCAGATTGCGGAAATACTCGCGCGGGTCAGCAAGGCCATCTGGATGGTCGATCCGGAAAGCATCGATGTGCCCCTCTTCCATGAGGTCAAGAAGAAGCTTGTGGGACTCGCGGAAAACTTCCGGGTTTTCCACGCGAATCGCCGCAAGCGTATCGACGTCGAAGAAGCGCCGGTAATTCAGCTCTTCGTTTGCTACGCGCCAGTGTGCTAGGCGATAGAATTGGGCGTCGAGTAGCTCAGCCAATGGCAGGTTCTCAGTTCCGCGCCGGATAGGGAAGACGTGATCGTAGTAGCGGACCACCTTCGTCTTTCCATCGTGCTCGAAGCCAGGAACAACCATCTCGTCAAGGGTGATCGTCGCATCGGCTAGCGCCTGACCAATACGTTCGCCGAGCACGGGCATGAGCAGCCCATCTCCGGCATCGGAAAGTTCGATGTCGAACCAGCTGAGATAGCGGGAGTCCTCGCCGTCGCGCAACAGGGACCACAGCGCGCGGTTATGGTAAAGCGGTGTTGGCACCGCCATGTGATTGGGAACGATGTCAACGATGATGTGCATTCCGGCGTCGTGAATCGCTTCTGACACGCGCCTGAAGCCGTCGATGCCGCCTAGGTCAACAGAAATCTGTTCGTGATCGACGACGTCGTAGCCGTGGTTTGATCCGGGCGCCGCCTGCAAGATCGGAGAGAAAAAGATGTCGGTAATTCCCAGCGCCGAAAGATATGGGATGATCCGTTCAACGTCTGCGAAATCAAAATCCGGGCTCAGTTGAATCCGATAACTTGTGACAGGCTGGCGCCGCTGCGCCGGAGGGACATGCGAGTGCCGGCGTACTTCGGTAGTCATAAATCTCCTACTGTGGGAATCCTTGTTTTGTTGTCATACGAATCGTGTCCTCGGCGACTGTGCCTACCGAGGGCGCCTTGTCGGTGCGTGTAGAGCTCAGCAAGCTGGTCACAGTGCCGTCCGTTTCACTTGCATTCTTGGTGTCGGGTCTGCGGCTGATAAGAATCGTCACAGAACGCGATTTCACCGGGAATACATCACCAGCCTTGTAGGTTTCGTTGGCCGCGTCATCCGCCGTCGTGGTTAACACTACTTCCCATTCCGCGCCCTCATTGGTAGCGGGCACAACGAAGTCGAGGTTCTCCTCAGAGGCTGAGTACGCAAGCAGGAAATCGTCATCAACGACGGCGTTTCCACGGGCGTCCGGTTCAGCGATACGGTCCCCGTTGAGGTAGACCATCACCGAACGGGCAAACCACGTATCCCAATCTTCATCAGCCATTTCCTCGCCGTTGTTGAGGAACCAGACGATATCGCCGCGTTCAGATTCACCGCCGCGGCCGGCGTCGCCCTTGAAGAATCGACGACGACGGAAGACCGGGTGGTCTTGACGCATTTCAATGAGCGACTGAACGAAACTGTGGATTTCGATCTGATGTTCATCAACGTCCCAGTCCATCCAGGCAAGCTCATTATCTTGGGCGTAAACATTGTTATTCCCGTTTTGGGTACGGCCGATTTCGTCACCGTGCGAGATCATGGGAACACCCTGCGAAGTGAGCAATGTGGTGAAAAAGTTCTTAATTTGCCGAATGCGCAGAGCGCGAATCTCGGGATCGTCGGTAGGCCCTTCTACGCCATGGTTCCACGACTTGTTATTGTTTGAGCCGTCGGCTCCATCTTCGCCATTGGCCTCATTGTGTTTCTCATTGTAAGAAACGAGGTCGCGCATCGTAAAGCCGTCGTGTGCCGTGATGAAATTGATTGAGGCGAACGGGCGCCGGCCGGAGTTTTCATACAGGTCTGAAGAGCCCGTGAGTCGAGAAGCGAATTCAGACAGGGTCGAAGGCTCGCCGCGCCAGAAGTCTCGCATCGTATCTCGATAGTTGCCATTCCACTCCGTCCACAAGGGCGGAAATTCGCCTACGTTATAGCCGCCTTCACCAACGTCCCATGGCTCCGCAATAAGCTTGACCTGCGAAATGATTGGATCTTGCTGGATGATGTCAAAAAACGATGACAGCTTATCGACTTCATGCAATTCACGTGCGAGCGTGGAGGCGAGGTCGAAGCGGAAACCGTCCACGTGCATGTCCACAACCCAGTAGCGCAGCGAATCCATAATGAGCTGCAAGCTGTGTGGGGAAGACATATTGAGCGAGTTCCCAGTTCCCGTGGTGTCAAAGTAATGCGCCTTGTCGTCCTCCACAAGCCGGTAGTAGGCCGCGTTATCAATACCGCGGAATGACAGGGTGGGGCCCATGTGGTTGCCTTCGGCCGTGTGGTTGTAAACCACGTCAAGAATAATCTCGATATCGGCTTCGTGGTACGCCTTGACCATCGCTTTGAACTCCTCGACCTGCGATCCGCGCTCACCAGAGGAAGAGAACGTGTTTTGCGGTGCGAAGAAACCAATCGTGTTGTATCCCCAGTAATTGGACAGGCCCTTTTCGATCAGCGAGGTGTCATTAACAAACTGGTGGACGGGCATGAGCTCGAGCGCCGTGATCCCCAGTTCCTTCAGGTAGTTCACCATCGCAGGATGTGCCATACCCATATAGGTGCCGCGCATCTCGTCGGGGATGTCCGGATGAAGCTGGGTCATACCCTTCAAATGGGCTTCGTAAATAATCGAGTTGTGATAATCGTGCTTCGGAGGCCGATCGTGCCCCCAATCGAAGAACGGGTTCACAACGATCGACAGCATCGTGTGCCCAAGCGAATCGAGTTCCGAGCGCTTCGAATTATCGTAGAAATCATAAGAAAAGTTCGCCTGGTGGTTGTCAACCTGGCCCTCGATTGCTTTCGCATACGGATCAAGCAGAATCTTTGAGGGATCACAGCGGTGACCGTTGTGGGGTTCATAGGGGCCATGCACGCGAAAACCGTAGCGCTGCCCGGGGCGAATACCCGGAATATAACAGTGCCACACGTAGGCATCCACTTCACGCATATCGATGCGCTGTTCATTCATATCATCGTCAATGAGGCAGAGCTCAATCTTGTCTGCCACCGAGGAGAAGATTGCAAAATTGGTTCCCGTGCCATCAAACGTAGCACCTAGTGGGTAGGGTTTTCCTGGCCAAATTTCCATAGCACTAGACTCTCATGTTTAAGCAAAAAGTTTGTGAACTGCCGGCGTTATTAACCTCAAGTTTCGCTGTTGGCACGCACGGCGTGAAACTGAACACCGGGTTTAATTGAACTTAAACTGCAAATGCCCCTGCTGGCGTTCGAGCCTGGATAACGCTTTGAGCTACGAAGTCCGAGATTTCGGGATCGTGAATCCATTTTTCCCATTCAGCGCCCAGTTCTTTGAGATCGTGTTCGGCACTAAAGCGATCCGAGCGGCGCGCAAACGCGCTCAGCGCACCGATCACATCCTTCGCTTCAAATTCATCACCCAGCCAGGCGGTGGTCTCCCGCACTTGGGGTGCGAGTGAGTCGCTTCGCAAGCGATCCACAAATTCCTGCGTTGGCCGTTCCAAAATTTCACCGCACAACTGCCACATTCGGGCGCGATCTCGCGCTGTGCCAGCCATGATCTCAATGGTTTCATTGCTCTTGGCACTCACAATTTCTCCTCATAAACATCCCAAATACCGCTCGTGAGCGTGCTTAGCGTCGAACAGGTATGGCACACTGCTGACTCACGCGGCCCAAGAGGTCTTGAGCATTTTTCACAGCGGTGCGCCTTCACACTAGTAAGAACCCGAAACTCTCGACCCGTGCGGCGATGTCCTAGAGCTAGCACGTCTTCAGGGCATTTCGCCTCGCATAGCCCGCATTCAGAACACTGACTCGGCTCAAAAACCAGCGCCTCGCCGTCGAAAATTAACGTGTTTTCTGGGCACAGATGTGAAATGGTCTAGGTTTTCTTCCGTTTGAGTAGATGGGAAAATCTGGAATATGGCGAAGAAGTTTGATCAGGAAGCGAAGGATCGTGTGGTTCGTCTTGTTGAGGATCGGATCCTTGCTGAGGGGCTTTCGATGCAGGCAGCATGCCAAGCAGTTGCACCAAAACTCGGGGTCTCGTGGCATACTGCCCGGCAATGGACCCAGGCAGCTCGACGTGAAGGAGAAGTTCCTCAACGCCTGCCCGAAGATCTGGCTGCCGAAAATGCCAGACTGCGTCGTGAAGTTCAAGAGTTGCGTGACACGAATGAGTTGTTGAAGGCTGCATCGGCTTTTTTCGCGTCCGAACTCGACCCCAAACGTCGGAAATGATCGCATTTATCGATGAGTATCGCGATCGTTTCAGTGTTGAGTTCATTTGTCAGACGTTGAAGAATCACCGTGAAGGAGGCTTTATCACCTCCCGTGGATACCGGGATGCGAAGAAACGTGCCCCGTCAGCTCGCCAGGTCAGGGATCGCGAGCTGGTCGAGCTCGTTGGCCAGATTCATGCTGAGAATTACGGGGTGTATGGGGTGCGGAAGATGTGGCGTGCCTTGAAACGTCAAGGAGTTGACATTGGTCGTGAGCAAACGCGGCGGATCATGAAATTGGCGGCAGTGGCAGGTAAACGGAAAGGTAAAAATCCTGTCACCACAGTCAAGAGTAAGGACATCGATACTCGCCCAGACTTGGTTCAACGCGAGTTTACAGCTAGTGCTCCGAATCGATTGTGGGTCGCTGATATCACCTACGTGAGAACCACTGCGGGTTTCGTGTATGCGGCGTTCGTAATCGACGCTTTTAGCAGGAAGATTGTTGGCTGGGCGCTGTCAGATTCCATGAAAACCGAGGCATTACCGCTCCAAGCGGTCAAGCAAGCAATCTGGAACGCTCGCTCAACCACAGGCCTGGTTCATCATTCAGATCACGGGTCTCAATATGTATCTTTGACCTATCATCAGCATCTCGTGGATGCTGGAATTGTTGAATCCACTGGCAGTGTGGGTGACAGTTATGACAATGCGCTGGCTGAGAACGTCAACGGCTCATACAAGAACGAGATCATTCATACCCGACGATGGGCCGATGTTCTCGAAGTCGAGATCGCTACATTCGAGTGGGTGCACTGGTGGAACACCAAGCGTCTCCACCAAGCACTCAACTACCGCACGCCACACGAGGTCGAAACGGAATACTGGCAGCAACGAGAAAAAACAGCAACAATAGAAAACAGGGTAAACACCTAGGAAGAAAACCCGGACCATTTCAATGAACGCATACCTCGCATGCCGTACACGAGCCGGCGATTTCAACCGACGGCAAGAGAGGATCAGCAATTGCGGCAAGGTAGACCTCGCGAGCTGACGCGCCAAGGCGTACGCCCTCAAACGTAGCTTGCGGCTCCACCTTGCGAGGCTCTTTTGCGTTCTCTATGCGCCCAAGGCCTAATCTGAACAGATCTCGGCGGGACAGTGCGGGAGCTGGACGAGCCGGTTGCCTTCGCTTGCGGCTGGGCAGCTTGCCACCTGCCCGTGAATTGTCAGCTGCCCTTGACTTGTCAGCGAAGCCAGCGTCATCAGCGAAACCGACGTCGTCGACCTCCAGCGTGGCTCCGAGCTGGCGAACCCGCCAATGTTGAATTCGTGATAATTGGCAGCGCCCGATGGAGAACCTGCGCCCGTGAATGACGGCGACTGGGCCTGACGCTCAATCGGGAAATGCCTCAAGTATGAATCCCATACGCCAACTGCCGGCCAGGTCTGCCAGCCTTCAGAATCGTGGTTGCCAGGAATGATCGCGTAAGGTAATTGCGCATCTTCGAGATTCTTTATTGCAGCTGAGGCGGTTTCCCATTCGCCTTCCCTGTTGGAGCGGTCAACCACATCTCCAACATGCTGTGTCATTGCGATGTTGAATTTATCGGTGTTATCGGCAATCCACGTCGTTTGGGAAGCAAAAGGATCGGGCACATTTTCGCCGTAGCAAGCGGCAAACATATCGCCTTCGGCGACGTAGCGCGAATAGAACTGTGTATCGGGAAGGACCGCGAGGGACCCACGAGCGCCCTCGGCAGTATTTACCTGAGTGTGAATCGTTTCGTTAGTGTACGGACCGGTATTTGAAGGTGCGTCGGATAGCGGAGCGGCGACGGCGGTGCCAGCAAACATGAGAGCACCGGTTGTCGTCAGCGTTGCTACCACGCTCATGATTTTTTTAACCATGCACTCAACGCTAAACATGCAGATCAACCGCCTAATATAAGAGGAGCTGAACCCAAAGTTAAGAGATGGTTATTTCGTGGCAAGAGGGGAGTTGGTGGGCGATACTGGGATCGAACCAGTGACCTCTTCCGTGTGAAGGAAGCGCGCTACCACTACGCTAATCGCCCTCAATATCCATTTGCGCTTAATGTCAACGCTTAAACGCGCCCGGACTGTGATCCGACAATAGTCGAGATAAGGCGCCGGGCGCAAATGGGGCACACGGTGGTACACCTCATGATTTACTGATTAGACAACATCGAGACAGACTGGCTATATTAGTGAAGCACTCAACGAAAGGTTGAAGTTGATTCGACTTTAAGTTGAATATTGCGGACGTAGCTCAGCTGGTAGAGCACCACCTTGCCAAGGTGGGGGTCGCGGGTTCGAATCCCGTCGTCCGCTCGATGGCCAAGTGGTAGTGTTACTACTTCAACCACCTGGTGGGTTGGCCGAGAGGCGAGGCAGCGGCCTGCAAAGCCGTATACACGGGTTCGAATCCCGTACCCACCTCGCCCAGGGCGATTGGCGCAGTTGGTTAGCGCGCTTCCCCGACACGGAAGAGGTCACTGGTTCGAGTCCAGTATCGCCCACAAGAAGCCCCCGACATTTGCCGGGGGCTTTTCGTTGGTCAGACTCGTGTGACGCCCGCGTGGACCGGCTTCCGGAGGTCCAACCCCTACGGATGTGCTCTTAGACGCGGACTTCTTTGTATTCGTGGTGTTGCTCGCCCTCATCGCGGCCCTCGCTGCGGCGTAGTGGCGGAGCAAAAGCGCTTGCTGCCAGTAGAAGCGACAGCGTGAGAAGCGAGATCACGATTAGCACTCGCACGTCGACGTGGGTGCCGGTTGCTCGAATGATTCCGGCTATTGCAATAATGATTCCAATTGTGCCTAAAGCACTCGTTGTTACACGCATTTAGAGTCCTTAATTCGATGGAGTGGTTGAAGTGTCTGATGTGGGATGTGTCGAATCGATTTCGGGTATCGCCCGAGAACTACCGCCGTCTTCCCCTTCGGACGCACCGTCTTCTGTTGCGTTAGGCGAGCTTGAGAGCCATTGCTCGGTCGTCATGTTGTTTGGGGCTTGGCCGAATACATCGAATTCCCCGTAATAGAAGTCGATCTCAACAATCTGTGCCTCCTGTGGCTGTTCTAGCGCCGCAGGCGTGTGTAGCTCGAGTGTCTCGCCAGGTTCCATATAGAAGGTTTGCCCGGCATACATGAATCCGTCGCCAAAAACCGGATCGTCAGGCTCGGCAGGCCGCGTTAGTGTGGGTGTACCGTCTTGAATCACCATCCACGACCGGATATTGACAAGGGAAACGCTGGCGTGTCCAAAACTGTCAGGGGAGCGCTTGATGCGGTAGATGACGGGCACGTCTTCTGGTGTGTTCGAACTTCCCGTGGCCAGAATAAAGGTATCTACTTTCTGTGGTAGTACCTCTGCAAAGCTCGATGACGGCCGGTGATTGGATGCGTAATAGAGCAAGGAAGGTTGGCTTTCCGTGCCGCTAAGGCTCCATAGCTGTAGATCCTCGGCCGTTAGGAAACGCGCGGGAAGAACAAGGCTTACCGCGAGCGCCAGGGAAGCGGGAATGCCGACGAGCCAAGTTAATGCAGTGAGCCATGTTGCACGAAGTCCTCTGACACCGGCGATAAATACGCCAAGCGCAAGGAGCGCCAGCCCAAGCGAAAGCGACATCAGGATTCGAGAAAGCACTCCATCTTCGAAGATGAGGGGGAGAGCTGCTCCGGCAATGGCAAGTGCGACAACGAATCTGGCGCTACGCCCCGAAATTGCAGGAGTGCTCACACGCTGTTTCTTCGGGCGTGGCCTTACGGGCTCGGACGGAGTGGCATTTGTATCGGCAGCTGTCGCATTAACCTCGGTTCGGTCATTCGCGTTGGCATTCCGCCTTCGAAGAGCCCATCGGCCAATAAGAAAGAGGGCTGTGAGCCCGATTCCGATCATGACGATGAGAACGAGGCTATCCCACCAGTAGGTGGTCATACGGTCAAAGTAGGTTAGCCCTGCGCCAACCACGCTGATAAAACCTATGAGGGTCATCGCGATGGCTGTAGCGACACCCGCGTCGGGATCGCGCAAAGCCCGCTCGGCTAGAACGTCCTCGGTTTCGTATGCCGGTATGAATAACCAGGCAAGGCCGTAGAGGAGAAGCCCAAGACCGGCTACGAAAAATAATAGTACCGCAAGCAGTCGCACTAAGGCAGGTGCGATGCCCCAGCGGTGTGCCAGCCCCGCGCACACTCCACCTAGTAGTTTGTCTGGTGTTCGCCGAAGGGGCGCAGATCTCATCGAGTCGTAAATGTTCATGTATTTAGTCTTGGTGAAATAAGCGGCATCCTCGACCCTGAACACCCCTGATTTACCCCTGATTAGAGATGGAAATCCCCTGATTTTCGCACAATCGGCTTCCAGAAATCGGCGAGTAGTGAGAACCTTACGGTGTGAACACCTATTCTGATCTTCGAGCACCGTGGGCACATGAGAGGCCGGTTCTGGCCCGGCGTGAACCAAAAGTTTTCGCAGGAGTTTGCCGCGGTCTTTCAGTACATCTTGGCGCAGAGGCGTGGATGTGGCGCATCGGCTTCGTTCTCTTGAGTTGGACGTTCGTGGTGCCCGCAATCTACGTCGCACTTGCGCTTACGCTACAGAAGTTTGACGACGGGGTCGCTCCAGAAAATCAGCGCATCGCCAAGCCGCTGACGCATCGCCGGTTTGATTCTTCGAAGTTGACTGTTGCAATGCTGTTGGTGCTATTTGCAATCGCTGTGATAGGTGCGGGCGCCACCTCCGGTGGTGGCGTTTTAAGCTTGGTCTGGCCCTGCGCGATGGTCCTTGTGGGTGCTGGCATTTCATGGACCTACCGGGATGGGCGATGGTCGACGCCGGCCCTCATGTTCGGGCTTGCGATCGCCACGTTAGGGGCTGTCATTTTTGTCTCCAGTCTTGGTCATTTTTCAGCGCTTACGGCAGGAATTCTCACGGGCATAGCCGTCCTGTTTGCCGCCGCATTCGTCCTATATCCCGCGCAGATCCGCTCAGCCGTACTCGTTCGGGAGATTGATGCGCAACGGATTAGGGAAGAGACTCGTGCTGACATGGCTGCTCACCTGCACGACTCCGTGCTCCAAACATTGGCGCTGATTCGCGCGAGGGCCGATAGCCCCGAAGATGTCCGACTTTTGGCACGCCAGCAGGAGCAAGAATTGCGTGACTATCTATATACGGACCGAACAGAACCAGAAACATCATTGGCAGCCGCCCTGACCGCAAAGGCTCGCGCCATCGAAGCGGCATACGGCCAGGAAATTGACGTTGTCGTCACCGGGGAGGGTGAGATGAGCCCGGATGGCCATGCTCTGATCGAAGCAAGCGGCGAGGCCATGACCAACGCATGCAAACATGGCGGCGGGCCTATTTCGGTCTACTGCGAGCTTGGCGATAACTGCGAAGTGTGGATTCGCGACCGCGGCACGGGCTTCGATCTTGGTGCTATCACCTCCGATCGTGCTGGAATTAGACATTCGATATACGGTCGAATGGAACGCGCCGGTGGAACAGCAACGATTCGCACTCCGCTTGAAACCGGTGGAACGGAAGTGCACCTGAGATTGTCGATCAAGGAGGAGTCATGAAAGTAATTGTGGTTGACGATCACGACCTGGTCCGTTCAGGCATTATTGCTCAACTTGATGGCCACGATGGGATCGCCGTCGTCGCAGAAGCAGCCAGCGTTACGGAAGCAAGCGACGTCATCTCAACCGTTCTTGCCGACGTGGTGCTCCTAGACGTTCATTTACCCGGTGGCGATGGAGGCGGGGGAGCAGAAGTAATCCGGCGCACTCTCGCCAGCTCGGGCCCCAAACCCAGATTTCTTGCGCTTTCAGTATCCGATGCTGCCGACGACGTCGTCTCGGTTATTCGTGCGGGAGCGCGCGGCTACGTCACTAAGTCGATCAATAGCGAAGGATTGATCGAAGCTCTTCACAGGGTAAACGGTGGCGATGCGGCGTTTTCTCCGAAGCTTGCCGGGTTCGTGCTGGACGCCTTTGGCACAAGTGCATCGTCTGTAGCTGAGCGGGATGAGGAACTTGATCGGCTGTCTGCGCGCGAGCAGGAAGTCATGCGTTTGATTGCCCGTGGATACACCTATAAGGAAGCCGCTTCCGAGCTATTTATATCGATCAAGACGATTGAGACGCACGTGTCGGCATGTTTGCGAAAACTTCAGCTCTCGAATCGGAAAGAACTTTCGCGATGGGCGGCAGCACGAGGGATTGACTAGCATTCAATGACGTTAACGCCCACGTGAACGGCCAGCCCACCAAGTGCGGTTTCCTTGTATTTTGCCTGCATATCTTTTCCGGTTTCTCGCATCGTGATGATCACGTCGTCGAGGGAAACGACGTGCGAGCCATCACCTCGCATTGCTGTGCGGGCCGCTGCGACAGCTTTAATTGCTGCAATGGCATTGCGTTCAATACACGGAATTTGTACGAGCCCGCCAATCGGATCGCATGTGAGCCCCAGATTGTGTTCCATCGCTATCTCGGCGGCGTTTTCAACCTGCGCTGGATTTCCACCAAGAACCGCACAAAGGCCCGCAGCCGCCATTGCGCAGGCGGATCCCACTTCTCCTTGGCAACCGACTTCGGCTCCGGAAATCGACGCCATCGTCTTAAATATCATGCCGATCGCGCCGGCTGTGAGTAGAAATGTCCGTGCCGCGTGGGCGTCGAAGCGTGGCACGAAATCCCGGCAGTAATGCATGACCGCCGGAATGATACCGGCCGCACCGTTCGTGGGTGCGGTGACAACCCGGCCGCCCGCCGCGTTCTCTTCGTTGACGGCGAGCGCGTAAAGGGTAATCCAGTCCATCGCACGTAGCGGATCGGGCGTTCCCGAGTCATCGGCGAGCAGGGAGGCGTACATCCCGGGCGCTCGGCGCACAACCTGGAGTCCTCCCGGCAGAATTCCTTCGCGGCGATAACCGTTGCGAACACACTCTTGCATGACTTCCCAAATGGAGTCGAGGCCGTGGTTGATTTCAGTTTCACTTCGCATTGCCAATTCGTTTGCCATCGCAACCTCGGCAATTGACTTCGATTCAGCTTCGCAGTTTGCCAGGAGTTCGGCCGCGGTTGCGAACGGATGGGGCAAATCACGGGTGGGGGCAACTTCGTCATTCGCATCAGCGGCGCTTACGACGAATCCGCCGCCGATTGAATAGTACGTTTCGGTTAATATTTGCTGGGTATCTTGCCACGCAGTGAACGTCATGCCATTTGGATGGCCGGGTAATTCAGTGCGTCCCACCAGCGGGATATCGGTGGCGGGATCGAAGGTAATTGTGAGTGGGCCTTCGCCGGTGGCAAGGGTAAGTTGTTTGGAGGAATGTACGTGGTCAACCGCTTGGCTCACGGCCAGCGGATCTACCGTGGCTGGATGTTCACCCATCAACCCTAAAATCACAGCCCGATCCGTGCCGTGGCCGATTCCGGTGGCGCCGAGTGAGCCGTAGAGTGTGCATGTCACCCGGGTTATGCATGCCGGAAGTTTGGCAGCAAAGATACCCGCTGCGATCATTGGACCGACCGTGTGCGAAGAAGATGGGCCGATTCCAATTTTGAATAGATCAAACACGCTCAAACTCATGGATGAATCCTATCTTTGTATGCGGGGCTTCACACGGGCTAGGCCAAGTGTGCGTAGCTGACGCGGGTATGATTGAGCACGTGCGTACCCTGTGCGTGCGTTTATCTGGAAGGAGCCCACGTGCCGAACCTCATAATTGACGGGCAGTCGCAAAAGATTGACGATCCCGTTAGCGGCATCGATTATTTCAAAGCAGATCGTGACATTGTCGCATTGCGTGTTAACGGTGAGCTGATCGATCTGGAGATTGATCTGACAACCTTGGCGGAAGGGTCACAGGTCGAAGGGGTTTCGATCAATGAACAAGACGGCCTCGATATTTTGCGTCATTCGGCTACACACGTGCTGGCACAGGCAGTTCAGAACAAATTTCCCGATGTCAACCTTGGGATAGGTCCGTTCATCACCGATGGCTTCTACTACGATTTTGGCAATATTGCCCCGGTCACGCCCGAGCTTTTGAAAGACCTCGAAAAGGATATGCGGCGCATCGTTAAGGAAGGCCAGCGGTTCGTTCGGCGGGTGATTTCCGACGACGACGCACAGGTGGAACTTAAGGATCAGCCATACAAACTCGAACTTGTCGATATGAAGGGCGGTTCGGATGCGGATAACGATCAGGCTGCCGAAGGAGCCTCGATCGAAGTGGGTGGCGAAGAGCTCACCATGTACGACAACGTGAACCGAAAGGGTGAGGTTGTGTGGACCGATCTATGCCGCGGCCCGCATCTGCCGTCCACGAAACTGATCGGTAACGGATTTGCGCTGACCAGGTCGTCAGCGGCCTACTGGCGCGGTGACCAGGCCAACGACTCCCTACAACGAATCTATGGCACGGCCTGGCCGACTAAGGAAGAGCTGACCGCTTACAAGACGCGGATAGAGGAAGCTCAAAGGCGCGACCACCGTAAACTCGGTAGCGAACTTGACCTATTCTCGTTCCCGGACGAAATTGGCTCCGGCCTGCCAGTATTCCATCCCAAGGGTGGAATAGTGCGAATGATCATGGAGGAGTATTCGCGCAAACGACATTTAGAGGCGGGCTATTCCTTCGTGAACACTCCGCACATTACAAAGGCTCAACTTTTTGAGATTTCGGGGCATCTCGATTTTTATGCGGACGGCATGTATCCGCCCATGCACATGGATGAGGTAAAAGACGCAGACGGTCACATTACCAGGCAGGGCCAAGACTACTACCTCAAGCCGATGAACTGCCCGATGCACAATTTGATTTTCCGCTCTCGCGGCAGATCCTACCGCGAACTGCCTCTGCGGCTATTTGAATTCGGAACGGTATACCGCAACGAGGCCTCCGGCGTCGTGCACGGTTTGACAAGGGCGCGCGGTTTTACTCAAGACGACGCTCACATTTACTGCACGCGCGAGCAGATGAAGGAAGAGCTAACCACCTTGCTCGACTTCGTTCTTTCACTGCTTCAGGATTATGGTCTGGAAGACTTCTACTTGGAGCTTTCCACGAAGGATCCGAATAAGTACGTTGGAGACGACGAAACTTGGGAGGAAGCTACTCGAATTTTGGAAGAAGTGTGTACCGCCTCTGGTTTAGAGCTGGTCCCCGACCCGGAAGGCGCTGCTTTTTACGGTCCGAAAGTTTCCGTGCAGGCCAAAGATGCTCTTGGGCGTACGTGGCAAATGTCGACGATTCAGCTCGACTTCAACCTGCCCGAGCGCTTCGAACTCGAATACACGGCGCCCGATGGTTCCCGACAGCGCCCAGTGATGATTCACCGGGCCCTCTTCGGTTCGATTGAACGTTTCTTCGGCGTGCTCACCGAGCACTATGGAGGCCAGTTCCCAGCATGGCTGGCACCCGTTCAGGTACGTTGCATACCGGTTGCTGACGCCTTCAACGATTACCTGCACGGGGTAGCCAATAAGCTGCGAGCACGCGGGGTACGAGTCGAAGTTGATACCTCTGATGATCGATTCGGTAAGAAGATCCGCAACGCTTCAAAGGACAAGATTCCCTTCACACTCATTGCCGGCGGCGAAGATGTCGAAGCTGAAGCCGTGAGCTTTCGAATGCGCGATGGCTCGCAAGATAACGGTATTCCTATCAGCGAAGCCATCGATAGGATAGTTGCCGACATTGATTCCCACGTAAATCAGTGAGGTTTTCATGCTGTCTCGAAGCGGGCGCCCACTTGGCGAACTACTTTTTGGCCCTATTGCGCGTCTATTCGTCAAACTGGGCATCAGTGCCAATACTGTGACAGTGGTTGGAGGCATCCTTTCGAGCTTGTCCGCCCTGTATTTTTTCCCGAATAACATGCTCGTCGTCGGCACCGTACTCACTGGAATTCTCGTCATTTTCGATAATCTCGACGGGCAGATGGCACGCATGACGGGAACGACATCAGCCTGGGGTGCATTTCTCGATTCGACGATGGACAGATTCTCTGACTCGGCGATCTTCGTTGGGCTTGCGCTGTGGGGCTACTTCCACGCCGATGAGGCGGCTAAATTTGCCGTCGTCACCGGTGCACTCGCAGCTCTTGTAATCGGATCAATTGTTCCGTACGTGCGCGCTCGGGCGGAAAGCGTGGGCTGTACCGCTGCAGTGGGGATCGCTGAGCGAGCTGACCGGCTCATCTTCGCGCTCATTTTAATCTTGGCAATCATCTTTGGAGCAAGTCACTGGGTGATGGGAATCGGCTTATGGATTTTGGCCGCTCTTGCGCTCATCACGGTGATCCAACGGATGTTTCACGTCTATAAGCAGATGAAAGGCGCATCTGAGACGTGAACATCGTAACCGGATTCCGGCTTGCAATGTGGCTGGTCAAAGTACTGCCAGAAGCCCTTGGTCGTGCCATTTTTCGTGCCGTGGGCACGGTGGTCGGATGGTCGAACATGGCGGGTGCTGTGCAGCTACGCAAAAATTATCAGCGCATTACACCACTGGGCTCCTCGTGGGCTCAGCGAAAGCGATCCGCGCAAGGTATGCGTTCCTATATGGACTACTACTATGAGGCATTTCGATTACCCGCCCTTACGGAAGAGCAGATCACGGCCCGCGTGCGGGTGGTGAACGATCAAGGTATTCGCGAACATTTCGGCCGTGGTAAATCCGCTTCCGGTGCACTTTTGCACATGGGTAATTGGGACATGGCAGGGGCCTGGGCTAGTGAACACCTAGCCCCGACGTACTCGATTGCGGAGAAGCTGGAACCTCCAGAGCTAGCAGATCTTTTCCTCGATTTTCGCCGTAGCTTGGGGTTGACGATCTATCAGACAGGCAAGAATTCAGGAGCGATCAATTCTCTGACATCCAATATGCGCTCTGGTAACGCCTTCGTCCCTCTACTATGCGATCGCGACCTTTCAGCGTCTGGGGTTGAAGTGACGTTGGCGGGCTCGCCCGTACGGGTGGCGGTTGGTGCGGCGCTTTTAGCCCAACGCACAGGTGAACCGATGTATCCGGTTACGATTGTCAACGAACGTATAGACGACGATGATCGTGCGCGTCGTGCCGGCACCCGTAACGGAGTGGCAGCTATTTTCGGTACACCAATTTTTTCCGGGATGACTTCCCAGGCAAGCGCCCGGGAAAAAGACGCTGATATTCGCCGGATGATTCAACAGTGGCTTGATCAAATCCTGCCCCTTCTCACCACGCACCTGACTGATTGGCATATGCTACAAAAAGTGTTCGTGGAAGATCTTGATCCAGAGCGGCTCGAACGAGCACGTCGCTCTACCCCGAAGGACGACGAATGAGAATTGGAATAGCCTGCGGATATTCGTGGGATGTGCCGGGCGGAGTACAGTACCACTGCCGTGATCTGGCTCAAGAACTCATCGGCAGAGGCCACGTCGTTTCCGTGATCGCACCCGCCGAAAATACTCCGGAAGAAGAATTTGTTCATCCGGTTGGGGCAGCCATCCCCATTCGATATAACGGCTCCGTAGCACGCCTATCCTTTGGACCCAAAGTTAATCGAGAAGTACGCAAATGGTTAGCCGAAGGTGAATTTGACGTCTTGCATGTGCACGAACCATTTACCCCCTCGGTCTCGATGCTCGCTTTGATGAGTGCCAGAACCCCGGTTGTTTCGACGTTCCACACCGCCATGGATCGCTCGCGGATGCTTAGCCTCGCATCTCCGTTTATCGTGCCAATTTTGGACAAGATACAGGCTCGAATTGCCGTGTCTGAGGAGGCACGGCGCACGGCGGTTCAGCACCTTGGGGGAGACGCGTGGATTATTCCAAACGGAGTGTTTGTAGCCGATATGCAGATTGACGCCCGAGATGACCGCTTCATCGGTAGCTCGCACGCTCCAACGCTTGCCTTTCTTGGGCGCATAGACGAACCACGGAAAGGTCTTCCCGTCGTCGCTGAAGCATTCCCGGCGATTCGCGAACAGTTCCCTGGGGTTCGGCTCCTCGTCGCCGGTCGGGGAGATACCGCGGATGCGCGAAACCTGTTTGGCGAACATGCCCAAGCGGTAGAGTTTCTCGGTGGTATTTCAGATCGGGAAAAGGCGCTGCTCCTTGGCAGCGCAGACGTATATCTTGCACCTAATACGGGAGGGGAATCATTCGGAATTATCCTTGTTGAAGCTATGAGCGCCGGAGCGTTCGTGGTGGCATCTGATATTCCCGCGTTTAAGGCGGTGCTTGGTGATGGTCAATATGGAGCTCATTTCCGCAATGAAGATCCAGAGGATCTCGCGCGGGTCGTGAATGAAGCCTTGGCAGATCCAAACCTGCGAAAGCAGATCGCACAGGCCGGATCGCAGGAAGCGTGGAGATTTGACTGGGGAACTGTGGCGTCGCAGATCCTTTCTGTCTACGAAACGGCCATCCGAACCTCCCGTATTGAGGTGGATGAAGAATGACTTGGTGGCAGATTCTCCTCCTGATCGCAGGAATAGCACTCGTTCTGGCTGGCGTCGTGGCCACTTTGAAGGCCCGCTCTCTTGACCGAATCCACAAGAACGTCACGAAGTCCCGCATTGCGCTAGAACGAGCTTTGGTTGAACGGGCACAGGCAACTTTAGAAGTTTCCAGATCCGGAGTTCTCGATGTGGCAAGCGCTGTCGTTCTTGCTGATATTGCAAAGGAAGCTTTAGAAGTCTCGGCACATCCAATCGTTAACGACGGATGGGAAAGCATCACGATAGAAGACAGCGAAGGCAACTTACTGTCCGGAACGGCTGGCGATCGTCCCGATCGTCAACTAATCGAATCAGAGCTCTCACGCAGTTTGCGCCACAGCGTCGATGAACTGGACTCTGATACTCCGGAGCTGTCACGCTTGCACGCGGCTCGAACGGCCGTGCAAATGACGCGCAGATTTCACAACAATCATGTTTCACAAGCTAAACGGGTACGCCGATCAGCATTGATTCGCACGATGCGGCTCCACGGACATGCTCCTGAACCACTGATGGTCAACCTCGATGATAGGAAAACCGATGGCTAAGCCGATGTGGAAACCAGCCCGTCCACACAGCTCCTCATTTTATTTAGCAGTAACGACTGGCATCGTCGTTGGTGTTCTGGCATTCCTCAACGTCCTTCCGATGCTGTTGGAAGCAGCAGGCGCCAGCGGTTTCTTCGCATCTGCACTGCTCGCAGCGATTCCGCTGGCCGTCACTTTCGTCTTCGTGTACTACATCGACCGGTTCGAACCTGAGCCGAAATGGCTTTATCTCTTTGCTCTTTTGTGGGGTGGAGGCGTTGCGGTAGTGCTTGCACTCGGTGGTAACACGTGGTGGCAAGCTGAGCTTGCACCGGCCGTGCTCGGGCGGGACGCTTCGGAACATGACATCATGCGCTTTACCACTTCCATCGGTGCACCCGTCGTTGAAGAATTTGTGAAAGGCCTTGGAATTATCGTGATGCTTTTCGCGTTCCGGAAATACTTTAACGGCCCCGTCGATGGCATCGTGTTTGGCGCAATTATTGGCGGTGGCTTTGCGTTTACGGAGAACATTCTTTATTTCACCGCGTATTATGACCAAATCAATTTGTTGTTTAAACTCCGATATATTGACGGACCACTCAGCCACGATGCTTATACGGCATTCTTCGGCTTTTTCATTGGCTTTGCCGTGTATTCACGTTCCCGCGCGGCAGTCCTCGGTTGGCTAATCCCCGCGATGTTCGGGTCGATGTTCTTCCATTTCTTGAACAATGATGGCCTGTATTGGATGAGCTACGACGAATACAAATTCGTCAACAACGTACCCTTTGCGATCCTCATCATCGCGATGGTTTTGTATAGCCGAAAGCACGAGGTAGCGGCGGTGCGAAACGGATTGATTCCTTACGTTAATTCCGGGTGGATCGCTGCGCACGAAGCCTCAATGGTGCTGTCTTTGCGAGAACGCGAGAATGCGATCAACTGGGCTGAACGCTCAACACGCTCGCAGGGAGCTCCTTCAGGGATTGGCCGCAGAGCGATGAAAAGCTTCCAACGAGAGCTGGTTCAACTGGCCCACGAACGCACGCGCCACGAACGAGTAAGGACACTCGGCTCAGCGAAATACCTTGCCAACGCAAATGACCACCTCGCGTTTATTGGTCAGCTGCGATCAGTCTTTTCACTGTATTAAATATGGATACAAACACGGAGTGGCCGCTCGACATCGATGGCTTTCCACATCGGGAAGCCGGGCGTTGCATCGTTTTTAATCAGCGCGGCCACATATTGCTAATTTTGGGCCACGACGTCGATGATCCTGCGCATCGCTGGTGGTTTACCCCCGGTGGGGGAGTTGAGGCGGGGGAGAACCAGCGGCAGGCGGCTGCACGCGAACTCGGTGAGGAAACCGGCCTCGTCGTGGCACCCAAACGTCTGGTTGGCCCGGTATTGGACCGTCGCTCAACATTCTACTTCCTGCGCAAGACGCGCAAACAAGATGAGTTATTTTACCTGCTGGTGATCGACGAGGACGAACAGGCACTCATTGATTCGCGAGTACACGCGCAGTTGACCGAGCAAGAAAAAGATCTGCTCGATGATATGGCGTGGTGGGACTTGGAAGATTTGGCAGCCGCGGAGCAGTCAGGGACAAATGTTTTTCCATCGGGCCTTTCACAGATGGCCAAGCGATGGTGGCAAGGCTGGGATGGCGAAGTACTGACGCGCATTGAGGAATAGGCCAGCAATGGCGGTACAATATCCGCAGACGTTATGAAGGGAGTTTTAGTGGCGGGACATTCTAAATGGGCAACCACCAAGCACAAGAAGGCGGCAAACGATGCCAAGCGAGGCAAACTGTTTGCTCGGCTGGTGAAGAATATCGAAGTGGCTGCAAGAACTGGTGGCGGTGATCCCGACGGTAACCCGACTCTCTTTGACGCCATTCAAAAGGCAAAGAAAAATTCCGTTCCCAATGACAATATCACCCGTGCCGTCAAACGTGGATCGGGTGAAGACGGTGGAGGGGTCAACTACGAGTCGATCATGTACGAGGGCTACGGGCCTGGTGGAGTGGCCATCTTGATGGAAGCACTTACCGATAATCGAAACCGTGCAGCAACTGATGTGCGTGTCGGTTTGACCCGTAATGGAGGGACTCTTGCAGAGCCCGGATCCGTCTCCTACATGTTCAATCGCAAGGGCATTGTGGAAGTGGACAAAGAAGGTAACGACGAGGACGATCTCCTTTTGGCTGTTCTTGATGCCGGTGCAGAAGCGATCAACGACGAGGGTGAGGTTTTTGAGATTATTTCCGAACCGAACGACGTCGTTGAGGTTCGAAAGGCACTTCAGGCAGCTGACGTCGATTATAATTCGGCCGAAGTTCAATTCGTGCCTTCAGTTAAGGTTCAGGTTGATGCACCAACAGCACGCAAGGTTTTCGATCTGTTAGATGCACTCGAAGACGTCGATGATATTCAAAATGTGTTCTCTAACGTGGATCTATCGCCTGAGGTCGCGGCACAGTTGGAGGAAGACGCCTAGTGCGAATCATGGGTGTCGACCCCGGATTGACACGCTGCGGAATCGGGATCATTGACTCCGGTGGTGGCCGGAAAATTTCGATGGTCGATGTCGAGGTTGCACGCACCAAACCAGAGCTAGCCCCACACTATCGCCTATTAATGATTTGGAATGAGATCGAACACGCGATCACATTCTACAAACCGGACGTCCTTGCGGTTGAGCGAGTATTCGCCCAAGAAAACGTCCGGTCAGTTACTGGCACTGCTCAGGTTGTTGGCATCGTGATGCTTGCGGCGGCCAAGTCCGGACTCCCACTGGGGATGCATACGCCATCAGAAGTTAAGGCAGCTGTGACCGGCAGCGGACGCGCCGAAAAGGCGCAAGTGCAGATGATGGTGCAACGCATTTTGCAATTGGCTGAACCTCCGCGGCCAAGGGACGCGGCTGACGCGCTGGCCATAGCGATTTGCCATGCCTGGCGTGGCGGGGCCGTGCATAAGGATGATGCGGATCGTTCCCAGCACGGTGGTGCGGGCATGCTCCCACGTGCCGAAGGTGAGGATCTGACCCCGGCCCAACGGATGTGGGCGAACGCCGAACGCCTTTCTCGCAGACACGGCGCTGTTGAACCGAAACGCCAGTAGGCGTGCCTATGGGCGCGTTTCGGCGCAAACAATTACAATCAAACACGTGTTCGAATCGGAGGTATCATGATCGCATCGTTGCGAGGGCAGGTTATCCGAATTACCGCCCATGACGCCGTGATAGAGGCCGGGGGCGTCGGCTATCTGGTTTTAGCGACCCCTGACACGCTCGCGGACCTGCGGCTGGGGGAAGAAGCCTTCGTGCACGTGTCAATGGTGGTCTCGAGAGAAAATGAGCAGACGCTCTTTGGGTTTTCTGGCGACGACGCCCGAGAGGCTTTTGAGGTGTTGAAGACGGTATCGGGAATTGGGCCGCGTTCGGCACTGCAGATACTGGCGGCGCTACCTCCAAATGATTTGAGGAATGCGATAGCAACAAAGGATGAGGCAGCCCTAGTGAAAGTTCCGGGCATAGGGAAGAAAACCGCGCAGCGCATGGTCCTTGAGCTTGAGGGCAAACTCGGGTCCGCCGTCGGCTCCGGAGTTCCGGCGCATTCGCCGGCCGATCAGAATTCGGATGTGATCGACGCGCTGGTCAATATGGGCTGGAAGGAAACTGACGCGTCCTTGGCGCTTTCTCAAGCGCAAGAGCAAATTCCCGCTGGGACGGTTGCTCAGCTCCTGCGTGGGGCTTTGCAAATACTTGGTCAGCGTAGGTAGCCATGAACGAATATACGAACTCGGACGCGGGTGATATCGAGCGGGCACAAGAAGCCGCATTGCGCCCCAAAGTCTTGGCCGAATTCGTCGGGCAAGAAGTGGTGCGCGAGCAGCTGTCACTGGTGTTGGAAGCTGCCGTTCGCCGAGATGCTCCCGCCGATCACGTCCTATTGGCCGGCCCACCCGGACTGGGCAAGACAACACTGGCAATGATTATTGCCGCTGAAATGAACGGTGCATTACGCTTAACATCTGGGCCTGCCATACAGCATGCGGGGGATCTTGCGGCCGTGCTGTCCTCGCTTCAGGAAGGTGACGTGCTCTTCATTGATGAGATTCATCGTCTAGCCCGTACTGCCGAGGAGATGCTGTATTTGGCGATGGAAGATTTTCGTGTGGACGTCATGGTCGGAAAAGGGCCTGGCGCCACCTCGATTCCTCTTCCGCTTCCTCCATTTACAGTCGTTGGCGCAACTACTCGTGCCGGAATGCTCCCCGCACCGCTTCGCGATCGGTTCGGATACACCGCTCAACTGGATTTTTATTCGGTGCCCGAGCTCGCAACGATTGTGGAGCGTAATGCGATCAAAATAGAAGCGGAGCTGACCGCCGATGCAGCGATGGAAATCGCTTCGCGTTCACGTGGGACACCCCGAATCGCCAATCGGCTTTTGCGGCGGGTGCAGGACTGGGCACAGGTGCGCGGTAGCGGAATTTTGGATCTTGGTGCGGCGCGGGCCGCACTTGAAGTGTTCGAGGTTGATAAGAAGGGTCTTGATCGCCTTGACCGGGAGATTTTGGATGCTCTATGTACCCGGTTTAATGGCGGGCCCGTTGGGCTGAGCACCCTGGCAGTTTCGGTTGGCGAGGAAAAGGAAACCGTGGAAGCTGTTGCCGAGCCGTATTTGGTGCGCGAGGGTTTTATCGTTCGCACTCCACGCGGCCGCATAGCAACTGACCTCGCCTGGAAGCACCTTGGGCTCGCACCACCGGAAGCAACCCTGTTTTCGTGACTGGCTCCACCCCGCATTTTCTTTAGACCCTCCATCTTTGTGAGTAGACTCAACGAGTTAACGTGCTAAGAAAGAGAGGCTGATCAAAAGTGGAACTAATTATTTTGATCGTCGTAATGGTGCTGCTGTTTTGGTTTATGAACCGAGGCGCACGCAAGGCACAGCAAGCCCAAATCGATCAACGCAACGAAGCGCTCGTCGTCGGCAATAACGTCGTTACCCAAGCGGGTTTTCTTGGCCGAATCGTAGATATTGACGGCGATGCCGTCACTCTTGAATCGCCCTCAGGGGAAGAATCCGTCTGGCTGCGCACCGCTATTGTTGCCCAAATGGATATCCCACTGGGGAATGGCGATCAAAATGATTTCACCGACCAGCCCGGCGATCTCACCAACGACGGGCAAATCACAGATTCGCAGGCAGAATCAGCGCCCGGCCGGATAGCGAACACATCGCCATTCGACGACGAAGACGATAAGTCTACAGAAAACAAATAACACCTAGACCCCTAAGGACTCGCAGTGTCGCTGCCTTATCAGGACGAGGACGATGGCCCAAGACCACTTCGGCGTTTACTTGTTCTTGCCATTCTCTTGCTGGCGCTTGTCGGCTCGCTGATTGCCGGATCTGTGACGACAGGAAATTCGCGTTTCACGCCTGATTTAGCGTTGGATTTAGAGGGTGGAACGCAAATTATTTTGACGCCGGTCACCACCGACGGTTCAGATGTAACCAGCCAAGACATCCGTGAAGCAATTAATATTATTCGTCAACGTGTGGATGCCACCGGCGTCGCAGAAGCGGAGATCACAGCCCAAGGCGGATCGAATATCATCGTGGCCCTACCCGGCCAGCCGAGCCAGGAAACACTCGATTTGGTGCGCACCTCGGCCGTCTTGCGGATGCGGCCCTCGTTGACGGCGCTCGGTCCGGCGCCGCTTGATGCCGCTGCCGTTGTGAACGCGCTTGGTGCTGACGGCGAAAATCTTGACCCGGCCACGATGACAGCCGAAGAAGTTGACGCGGCAATCCGCAAGCTTGCCGATGTTGATGGTGATGGCCAGCTGGCAACCGAGCCCGTTCAAGAGCCAGCACATGCCTCTGATCAGGCGTGGATAACCGAACAGCTACTCTACGAGGCGTACACACTCGATTGCAGGGTTCCGGATTCTCGATCGGCCGCCGAAACAGACAACCCGAACACGGCTATCGTTGCCTGCGATCCAGAAAACAAGTCAAAACACCTTCTTGGCCCTGCCGAGCTGGACGGCACCAATCTGAATACGGCATCTTCTTCTCCCGCAGTGAATTCTCAGGGTGTACCCACCGGTGGATGGGCTGTTAACATGTCCTTCGATGACGAGGGTGGGAAGATTTTCGCTGACGTGACAAGCAGGCTTGCCGGTTTACAGTATCCACAAAATGCGTTTGCAGCGGTGCTAGATGGAAGAGTCATCTCATTCGCGACCGTCCAATTCCCAATCACTGGCGGCGAAGCTCAAATTACAGGTAACTTTGACGCGGATGAAGCCTCCTCACTTGCAAATCAGCTCAAATTTGGTTCTTTGCCGCTACAATTTGAGGTCCAATCCGAAGAACAGATCTCGGCAACCTTGGGTTCGGAACAACTGACTTCGGGGCTGATTGCTGGTCTTGGTGGCCTAGTGTTAATAATCGCCTACCTGATCTGGCAATACCACGGTCTTGGGCTTATCGCGGTGGGTTCCATTCTGCTGTCAACCGGCACGTCTTATCTCATCATCTCGCTCTTATCGTGGACTATGGGGTATCGCCTATCTATGGCAGGCGTGCTCGGAATTATCATCTCAATTGGGGTGACGGCCGATTCATTCATCGTCTACTTCGAACGTATCCGAGATGAGATCCGGGACGGCCGATCGATTCCATCTGCTGTTCAATACGGCTGGCACCGAGCTAAACGTACGATTATTATTTCGGACTTCGTTAACCTTGTGGCGGCAGTCGTACTCTACTTCCTGACTGTGGGATCAGTGCGTGGTTTCGCCTTCACGCTCGGAGTCACCACCTTGCTCGATCTGTTCATTGTCACAATGTTTACCTATCCGCTTATGACGCTTCTTTCCAAGACTGCCTTCTTTGGGCAGGGCAAACGTGGCTCTGGAATGGACCGAATCAAACTTGAAGCCACACCGCGTTACCGCGGCCGAAGCATTCCAAGTCGCACCAAGCCTCAAGCGACGAAGGCCAAAGCGATGGTCACCTCCGAAGGGGTTGAGATTCACGACTACGAGTTGCCGGATTCGCGGTTTACTGACGCTGGTGCGCCGGGATTCCACCGTTCGAATCTTGAACCGGGCGAATCACTGGCGAAGAAGCGTGCGCGCGAACGACGAAAAGCTCGCGACGCTGAGCGTTTAGTGCAGGGGGAGGAGGCGTAATGTCTATGTATTCGATTGGTAATGACCTCTACACCGGAAAGCGTTCGCTAGACATTGTTGGGCGGCGCAAGATTGGTTTTTCGGTGGCGATCCTACTCGTTATCGTCTCTATTGCAGCGTTTATCATTCGTGAGCCGAATCTCGGTATTGAGTTTCGGGGCGGTTCCCAGTTCACGATCTCTGGAACGCAGACGTTAGAGCATAAGCCCGCCTACGACGTCGTCGCTGAAGTTTCTAATTCTGTACCGCGCGTTTCAAACGTAGGACAGAACTCGGTCCGCGTCCAGACACAGGAATTGGACGATCAAGCTACACAGCAGGTGCGTGAAGCATTAGCCCAGGCTTATGACGTGGAAGTCAGTGACGTGACCTCAACATTTATCGGGCCGTCGTGGGGGCAGGACATCCTTGCCCAGGCCCTGCGAGCGATGATCATCTTTATGGTCGCAATCTCGGTGATTCTGATTGCGTACTTTAGATCTTGGACGATTGCAGTCGGTGCCATCGGAGCGCTCTTCCATGACTTCGTCGTCACTCTCGGCGTTTATTGGATCCTCGGGCTTGAAATCTCACCGGCAACCGTCATCGGCCTTCTCACGATCATGGGTTATTCGCTCTACGATACCGTCGTCGTGTTTGACAAGGTGCGCGAAAACACTACTGAGCTCACGGAACAATACGAGCTAACTTACGCCGAGGAAGCTAATCTCGCAATCAACCAGACCCTCATTCGCTCACTCAATACTTCTGTTACAGGGCTCTTGCCGGTTATTGCAGTACTCGTGATCGGCGTGTGGATCCTTGGGGCCGATACGCTCCGGGATCTATCGCTCGTCATGTTCGTCGGGATGTTGCTGTCTGCCATTTCTTCTATTTTTGTCGCAGCGCCACTCGCTGTCGCTCTCGCTGAAAGAAACCCAAATATTCGCGCGCATACGCAAGAAGTTTTGGCCCGTAGAACCAAGGATGATCCAACAGCTGAAACCGAATCGAATGAAGGTGAGCTATCCGGTACCATGGCGAGTGAACGTGTAGCAGGTGGCCACCGTGGCCAGTCATCTCAACCTAAACGGCAGAAGAAAAAGAGGAAAAAGCGATGAAGGGTGATACCTTGTTTCCGCAGGACACCGTCGAACTTGTCAAATCACACGTTCGAGAAGTTAATGACTTTCCGGCGCGCGGCGTACTATTTCGCGATATTACTCCACTCATCGCCGATGGAACTGCCTTCTCATCTTTGATTGAAATTCTGGCTGATCGGTATCGAGATAAGTGCGACGCCGTTGCAGGGCTAGAATCACGTGGTTTCATCCTCGGCGCCCCGCTCGCCCACGCACTGGGAGTTGGCATGCTGACAGTTCGCAAAGCCGGCCGTCTACCGGGCCCCGTCGTCGGTGTTAACTACGATCTGGAATACGGATCGGCGCGCATGGAACTACAGCCCTTCACGGTGGAAGATGGCATGCGGGTTCTCGTGATTGACGATGTCCTTGCTACCGGAGGTACGGCCGGTGCGGCCTTCCATCTGATCGAGCAGGCGGGCGGTGAGCCAGCCGCGCTGTGCGTGCTCTTAGAGCTATCGGAGCTGGGCGGGCGTGAATATCTGGCTGAGCGTTACGACTACGCGGTGGAGTCTGTCATTACCTACTAGGGAGGCTGCTGGCGTGACTCGGCGCCAGCTTAGCGTATAATCCCTTCATGGATACTCATCCGGTTCGAGAACAAGAACCACGAATTCGCTCGAGGCTTTCGTGGCTTGGACGCAGAAACGACACGCCTGCGCTCCTTGAGCCGCTCATGCGCGCAATCGGTGCCCGCAAGCTCGATAAGGAACGCATCACGCGAGCGTATTTCACCGCTGAGACGGCGCACGAGGGGCAAATGCGAAAATCGGGTGAGCCTTACATCACCCACCCTGTAGCTGTGGCAACGATCCTCGCCGAACTTGGAATGGATGAAGACACCCTTGTTGCCGCTCTTTTACACGATACCGTGGAAGATACGAGTTACTCACTCGCTCAGCTTGAACGCGACTATGGCAAGACAGTAGCACTACTCGTCAACGGAGTGACGAAACTTGACAAGGTGGAATACGGGGAAGCTGCCCAAGCGGAAACTGTGCGCAAAATGGTCATTGCGATGGCCCAGGACATCCGGGTCCTCCTTATCAAGCTCGGAGATAGGCTCCATAACGCACGAACTTGGAAATATGTCCCTCCCGCATCGGCCCAAAAGAAGGCACGTGAAACGCTCGAAATCTATGCCCCGTTAGCTCATCGGTTGGGAATGAATTCGATTAAATGGGAGCTAGAAGACCGATCGTTCAAAGAGCTGTATCCGGCTGTTTACTCCGAAATTGAACGAATGGTGCAGGAGCGGAGTCCAGAACGCGAACGCTACATTGACCAAATGAAGGCCGAGCTTGAAAAAGAGCTATCCAAAGCGAAGATCAAGTGCACCATTTCTGGACGCCCGAAACACTATTATTCGATCTACCAGAAAATGATCTTGCGAGGCCGTGATTTCGAGGATATTTACGACCTGATCGGTGTGCGCGTACTCGTCGGAGAAATTCAAGACTGCTATACGGCCCTCGGGATCGCTAATTCACTCTACGTGCCGGTGCAAGGGCGCATCAAGGACTATATCGCCTCACCGAAGTTCAATTTGTATCAGTCGATTCACACGACTGTACTTGGCCCAGGCTCAAAGACTGTGGAAATTCAGATCCGTACCTATGACATGCATAAGCGGGCCGAATTTGGTGTCGCGGCTCACTGGCGGTATAAAGAAAATCCGAGTTCGGCAAAAATTGATGATAGCGCGCAGGCAGACACCCAATTAGAGTGGCTTCGCCAACTTGTGGACTGGCAACGTGAAACTGCCGATCCGAAAGAATTCCTCGACTCGCTGCGCTACGAGATGTCAGGCTCACAAGTTTATGTTTTCACGCCAATGGGCGAAGTTTTGGAGCTTGCCAAAGGCGCAACACCGGTCGATTTCGCCTACGCGGTCCACACTGAGATCGGCCATCGAACGGTCGGCGCTAAGGTCAATGACAGGCTTGTCACACTGGACCACCAGCTCGAATCGGGTGACACGGTCGAGATCATCACCACCAAGGCCGAAGACGCGGGCCCCTCTCAAGGGTGGCAAGAATTTGTTGCAACAGCGCGAGCCCGTTCCAAGATCCGTGCCTGGTTTACTAAATCCCGCCGCGAGGAAGCTATTGAACTCGGCAAGGAAAAACTTGCGAAAGCAATCAAGCGAAAGAATGAACCGGTTCAGCGGCTCATGTCACATGAGACACTGAAGGCAGTCGCTCAGGATTTTTCCCGATCCGATGTGACCGAACTATATTCGGCAATTGGCGAGGGAACAATTTCTGCTGAAACCGTTGTGCGCCGCCTGATTTCTAGTCAAGGTGGGCGTGCCGGCGTCGAAGAAACGATGGCAGAAGCGGTTACCCCAACCCGAATTCAGCACCAACAAATCGGTGCTACGTCTTCGGCTGTCATAGTTTCGGAAATGGCGCAAACCGACGTTTTAGTTAAACTTGCAAAGTGCTGTACGCCGGTGCCACCAGACGAAATAGTCGGTTTCGTTACCCGGGGTAGGGGTATTTCAGTCCACCGCAGCGATTGCAGAAACATGCGTTCCTTGCGGCGCGAGCCGGATCGTTTCATTGAAATTGACTGGGCTGAGGATGCCGATAGCAACGTCTTCCTTGTTCAAATACAGATCGAAGGGCTTGATCGCAAAGGTTTGCTTGCCGACATCACACGCGCACTGGCCGAGCACGATATCAATATGCTGACCGGTTCGATGAACACCTCCAACGAGCGGGTGGCTCGGTTAAACTTCACATTCGAAATGGCTGATCCGCGCCATCTCCAGCAGGTCTTACGCGAAATTCGCAAGATTGAGGGAGTTTATGATGCCTATAGAATTACCGGCTCGGAAAAG
Source organism: Trueperella bonasi (assembly GCF_030811535.1). Taxonomy (GTDB): domain Bacteria; phylum Actinomycetota; class Actinomycetes; order Actinomycetales; family Actinomycetaceae; genus Trueperella; species Trueperella bonasi. The sequence continues at coordinate 1,900,600 of NZ_JAUSQX010000001.1, forward strand.
AATTCGGTGTGCCAAGATTCCGAGGCAACTGCCTAAGAATTTTTCTGACGCGAACGATTCCAGCTAGCGATCGTTGGCGCGCCAGACGTTCAACAGCCGCGACATTGCTACCTGCGCGAATCAGCGCACACAGGTATTCGATCCCGTGTTCTTCGCCGTCTATGAGCAGGTCGATCGCCGTGCGCTCAATATTCGTAAGTTTCTGGCCACCACGAACTACGACGTCGTCGGCACAAACGCTGCGCGCAACTGAAATCTTGCGGGCGAGCGGCAGCGTGTGTAGTCCCGTGTGAATCCACAGCGCGGCTTCGCGATCGAGAATTTTCTCGGAATACTTGATGGCCAGCACACTGCCTCGTTCGGCGGGGGAGCGGCACAGGTCAACTCCGACGAAACCGACTGTTCCAAGCTCGACCATAAGCCCGTCTTTTACACAGCTATATCCGCCGTGCCAATCGGAAACACTATCCGGTTCAAATACGTAAAGCCCCATGACTCCTAGGGAATCATTGAAGTCTTAGACCGCGGCATGGTTAGCCACAGCTGTGGATAGGCGTGCACTTTCTGGTCTAGGCCGCTATGGAGTCAGGACTCTTGGACTGCGGCAAGCCAAGCTTTGCGTGCTTCCAGAGCGGTTTCCAATTCTTTTAGTTTCTTATCGTTACCAGCAGCCTGGGCTTGTGCGATTTCCCCTTCGAGCTCATCGATCAGCTTTTGCAGCTGCTCGGCCATTCCAGCTGAGCGCTCATCCTTTTCTGGATCAGACTTAGCCCACTGCTGCTCTTCAGCACTACGAATTTGGTTTTCGATATCGCGCAACCGGCCTTCAGTACGCTGGATATCAGCGCGCGGAACACGACCGATCGCATCCCACTTGTCCCCAATCGCACGGATCTGTTGTTTCGCGAATTCAACATTTGTGACGGGCAGCAGTTTCTCCGCTTCAACAAGCAGCTCTAACTTCAGGTCGCGATTCTTGGTAAATTCCTCGTCAAGCTGGCTGTTATAAGCGTTACGAGCCTCGTAGAAACGATTCTGTGCGGCGGAAAACCGCTCCCACAGTGCATCATCGTCGCGCTTGTTCGTCCTCCCGGCGCGCTTCCACTCGTTCATGAGATCACGGAATTGCCCAGAAGTAGGGCCCCAATCTGTCGAATCTTGGATCGCCTCAGCCCGAGCAATAATATCTTCTTTACGTGCCGTGACTTCTTTACGTTCGGCGTCCTTCTGCGAGAAGAATTGGCGCCTATGCCGATCGAAGGTTGTTCGTGCGGAAGAAAACCTCTTCCATAGCTGTTCTTCCACAGGCCGATCAATACGGGCCGAGTTTCGCTGCGCATGCTTCCACTGGTCAAGAAGATCAGAAAGTACCTGACGTGAATTCTTCCAGTGGGTCTTTTGCGGATCCTGTGCCGCGACTGCCTCTGCCGCCTCGACAATCGCCGTTCTTTCCGCAAGCGCGCGCTCCTTTGCGGCTTCGCGTTCGGCCTTGACTTCGGCACGCCGCTGGTCCACTGTACCTTCGAGCGCGTCCACCCGGTGGCGTAGCGCCTCAACGTCTCCAACCACCGCTGGTTCCTTGAGCTGGTCCTGCAGTGACTTCAAAGATGCGCTGATTTCATCGGGTCCGATATGCGGGATGCGCGCTTCGAGCAGGCTCACCTGGTTTTCAAGATCGAGGTATCGGCGTACATAGAGGCCGAGGGCGTCTTTTTCGGTGCCGTCAACGGCGTATTGACCGACGATTCGTTCCGATTCTAAACCGGAAGCCCGCAGCCACACGTTACCCTCGGCGTCAACGCGACCCCATTTGGCCGCTTCCGCCGCGGCGGCGTCGTCAATATCGGGAAGTGGTGCGGCCACGCGTGCCGGAGATGGGCGCTTGGCTAGCGGGGGAGTCGGCACCGGAGTCACGGATTCTTCCACCTTCGTGGAATTTGCCGATTCCTGTGGTTGAGCGGCGCCTTTCGGCTCGTGTTGTTCCGTGCCCACCACGTTGTGAGTTTCGATATCCGCATCGGCCCTATTCGCATCGTCCACATGAGGTGGAATCTTGGGCTGGTCAGATTTGTTTGTGGGCTCGGTCATGAGTTTCTCCTCAGTAGACGGGGTATGGCACCGTACACGTTGTCACGGGTATTCTACGCGCTTATGCGGTTATTTTGGTTGTTGTTCGAAATTGCCAACAGGCCAAAGTCTACGCGAGTGTTTTCAGGTAGCGTGGAGCTATGATTTTCTTGCGCTACAGCGAAACTTATCTTGAAGCCAACACCTACGTTCTTGCCGACGACGAGGCGCGCCAGGCACTCGTCGTCGATACCGGCGCCGGATCTCATGACTGGATAAAACAAGCTCTGGCCGATCGGAACCTCGCTCTTGGCGCTGTCCTGCTCACCCACGGGCACGCCGACCACGTATGGGACGTTGCCGCAGTAGCGGGCGAAGCACCCGTATACCTGCCCAAGCCGGATATGTACCGGATGGAAAACCCGATCGGAATGTCACCGGCTGATCCAACTCGAGATTTGGTGCTATCACGCCTTGGCTTTCAACCGTGGACCACAC